>CAVXBN010000022.1:0-213310 GCA_963760045.1 uncultured Chitinophagaceae bacterium | reverse complement strand
ACTTTGACATAATGAAAACACTCTGTTTTATTGCAATCATATTCACCCTACTTTTTGCCACTATTGTTTCGGATGCACAAACAACTTCTGACAGTACAAAGATTTCTCAACAAAAATATCAGGCTAAGGCACCACCAACACAACCTTTCGGTGCTGATGCATTTTCACCATCCGGCAAGACAGTTATCCGATGGTTAGGTATGGCAGGATATTTTGTAAACAGCCGGGGCACAACATTTATGATTGACCCATTGCTGGAAGGTTACGATATGAAGTTGCTAATGGATTTCCCCATTCAGCCAAAGCGTGTTCCGCGTCTTGATGCAGTGCTTGCAACACATAGCGACAACGACCATTACAGTGTTGAGACCTTTCATGACCTTGCAGCTGTAACAAAAGAATTCCATTCAACCGTTTATGTAGATTCTTTAATGAAAAATGAAGGTTTTAAATCTTTCGGTCATTACATAGGAGACATCTTTCATTTTGGAAAAGTGACATGTAGATTAACACTTGCAGACCATGACTGGCAAAATGATTTTCCAAAGCCCGGTCAGCGTTATTATTCACCGGGAGATGCGTGTGGATTTTGGTTCAACACACGGACGGTTCTATCTGGGCACCTGGTGATTCAAAATTTATGCAAGAACAACTGCATATGCCAACGCCTGATGCCATATTGCTTGACTATTCTGAAGATGCAGTTTATCATTCAGGTTTGGAAGGTGCTGTGAAAATTGCCAACGCCTATCCAAACACGCCTATACTATTGGGTCATTGGGGATTTGTTGATGCGCCGGATTTTGCACCTTTTAATGGCGACCCCAAACATTTAAAAGATAAAGTGATAAATCCTGAAAGAATCAAAGTATTAGCACCCGGAGAGCCTTTCGTTCTTAAATCCCTGAAAAAATAATTCATTTAAAATTTCAGTTGCCATGAAATATCTGTTAGCATTCTTAATTTTTACATTTAACAACGTTTCTGCTCAAACAAATGACATGATGATTCGTATTTCGGAAATTCACATAGACTCAAACTATCTTAAAGAATATAATGAGATTCTTCAAGAAGAGTCAAGAGCATCCGTTCAATTAGAACCCGGCGTAATCGCAATCTATCCAATGTATCAAAAAGAAAATCCGACACAGATTCGCATATTAGAAATCTACGCCAATCGAGAAGCTTATGAGGCGCACTTAAAAACACCTCACTTTCAAAAGTATAAAACAACCACTCTCAAAATGGTTAAATCTTTGAAACTTGTAGACATGAACACAATAGACTCACCGACAATGGTTGAAATATTTCGGAAAATGCACAAATGACAAAAAAGCAAAACTACGCCCATAACATGAAGTATTGCCAATAGTTGGGCGGGACATAGGGGCAATCGGCAGCAAATCATTAATCAGCGTCGTCCCGGCTCTACGGAATTGTGTTGAGCACAAGAACATACTTTAAAAATTATATCTAAATTGAATTTCAGTTGCGGGGCTGGACGTTCATTGAATACCCAACCATCGGCAAGCCCTGCTCGTTAGCGGTAATAAATTAGCGTGATGCAACAAATAACGGAAAATATCTACCAAATTAGTTTAGGTGCAGTTAATGCTTTTATAGTGGATGGCAATGGTTTAACACTCATTGACACGGGGTATAAAGGAAGTACTGAAAAAATATTTACTGCTATAAAAAGGGCAGGAAGAGACCCTGGTGAAATAAAGCGGGTTATATTAACCCATTGCCATCCTGACCATACAGGAAGCGCAGCTGAAATTAAAAAGATTCTTAGTGTTCCCGTTTTTGCTCATCATGAAGATGCAGAATTGATCGAACAAGGTATTGGCGGAAGGACGCCAATGCATCTTTCTCCTGGCATTATTAACTGGCTTATTTTCAACCTCTTCATCAAACGTAATGGCAGTGCAATTGAACCGGTGCATATTGATGAACGACTTACTGAAAATGATGTTATTCCCGTTGCTGGTGGCATTCAGGTAATTCACACTCCCGGACACAGTGCCGGACATATTTGCTTACTTATAAAAAGTGAAGGTGTTTTAGTTGCAGGTGATATTTGTGCAAATATTGCGGGTCTTGGATTCAGTACTGTGTATGAAGACCGTGAGCTAGGTGTAAAGAGTATACTAAAGGCGGCAACGCACGATTTCAGCAAAGCCGTATTTGGTCATGGTAATGTTGTAAAAGAAAAAGCGAATGGAAAACTACAAGACACATTTTACTCCCGCTAACAGTGTGTTTATAAAATTGTAGCCGGACCTTTAGCATTGAACTATAAATCTCTATTTTGCTTTTGTGATTAATGAATCTCACGTTTTTTAACTGCCACACCTTCATAAACACTTTAACGTTGTGCTTCAATAAAACTCTTCGAAAAAATGACCAAACATATCATTGCGTTATGCTTTACGTTTTGCCTAATTGGTTTTGCAAAGTCTCAGACCCGAAAGATTGTTGATGTTCATTTTCATACGAGGAGCGCAGGCGATTACGGCACACCTCCACCACCTAACCCTATTACCGGTAACCATCCACATGCTGCCTCTAACGAAGAGATTTACAGCTACAATGTATCCTTGCTTAATAAGTACAACGTCGTTACGGCAATTAGTTCAGGGACACTTTCAAGAAATGCCGACTTCGCAACAAAAGATTCCGGTCGCTTTTTGTCCGCTCTTGAATTTCCCGACCACCAGAATAATCCCTTGCCTGATACAGCCACCTTCAGAAAGCTTGCGGTAGAGAAAAAGTTTGTAGCTTTTGGAGAGTTGGGTTTGCAGTATGAAGGAGAAACACTTTCAGACCCAAAGTATGACTCCTACCTGGCAATTTGCGAACAAACCGGAATCCCGGTATTGCTTCACACCGGCGAGGCGGCGCCCAATACGCCTTATATGCCTTGCTGTTCAAAGTTCACGATCAATTCAGGCAGACCATTGCTAATTGAGCCTGTTCTTATAAAATATCCTAAACTGAAAGTTATGCTTATGCACGCCGGCTTTCCATTCTTAGATGAAACCAAAGCCATCTTGAATGTGTACCCACAAGTATCGGTTGATATTGCAGTGATTGATTGGGCAATTCCTAGGCAGGAATTCTATTCATACCTGCAGTCATTATTGATAGCCGGATTTGCCAACCGCATCATGTACGGCTCTGACCAGATGATTTGGGAAGACGCCATAGAAACGTCTATCAACACCGTTGAAAAAGCGCCTTTCTTAAGTTCAAAGCAAAAAGAAGATATCTTCTACAACAACGCAGTAAAGTTTTTCGGACTGAAATAACTGCAGCCAACAGAAGGGGCAAAATACGGGCGGATGGAAACCCTGTGTTACAACTTTTGGGTTTCAATTTAGCGGCATATCGGGCCGGATGTTTTAAAATTAGCCAAGTGCAAATCATCAACTATATATTTTAAATTTGGCTTCAATAGGCCAGTGTCAGCTTCCCCTTTTTTCGAGCCACTCAAAAGTATAATTTTCAACTCAGCAATTGATCGTTGATGATTTTATCCACTAAATGGCTCTCTTCAATTTTTGTGTGATTTTCGTTCGCCATTTGTGGATAAAGCTTTTGTTTAAGCGCTGGTCTTTTGTAATTCTTTTCAGCAAAAACTTTAGGAGCTTTATAACCTAAAGATTTGTGTGGTCTTTCGTTGTTGTAATCAATCATCCATTGCTCTGTTTTTTCTCTAACCTCTGTAAGTGAAGTGAACACATAAGCGTTTAACAGCTCTTTTCTGAATGTTTCCATTGCATCTTTCTACATAAGCATTTTGCATTGGTTTGCCTGGTTGTATAAACTACAAGGGTAATACTTATGTTGCTTACACCATTCATCCAGCTTGATGTGATGATGAACTCTGGTCCATTATCTACCCGAATGATCTGTTGGCAAGCCTCTGAACTCTTTTAAATATTCCAGCACTCTTATTACTCTTACTGTTGGCAAGCGAAAGTATCTGCTTCTATATGCAACAATTCTCTGTTGTAATCATCTACAATATTGAGCAACCGATACTTTCTTCCATCCCAAAGGGTATCACTCATAAAATCTATGCTCCACACTTCATTCATACTTCTGGTTGGTATAAAGCCTGCTTTATTCTTGCAGGTAAACGCTTCTTTACTTCTTCTGTCGGATGTTTAAGCCTCATATCTGTGTACACTCTGTACACCCGTTTATGGTTCCAGATAATAGCCTTTGTTTCTGATGCGATGAGTAGCTTTGCCAAAAACCAATAGCAGGATGTTTAGCGATCAATGTAGTTAAGCTCATTTGCATTACATTCATCATCTTGTTTAGGCTTAGGCTTATACTGAATGGTGCTTCTTTGCAACCCTATTGTCTTACAAGCCTGACGCTGGCTGACTTCCATGTTCTGTAATCATGTGATCAACCAGGCTGCGTTTGTCGTCAGGCTCTATAGCTTTTTTGCAATCAGCATCCTTTAAAGCTTCATGTACTAAACTTAAATTAGCATACATCCGTTTAAGCCTGGCATTCTCTTCTTCAAGCTCTTTCATCTTCTTTAAGCTCTGCTACTTCCATGCCTCCATAGCGTTGCCGCCACTTGTAAAATGCAGCTGTGGTAATCCCTAACTCCCGGCAGATATCTTCTGCCTTACGACCATTCTCATGCTCCTGAATGGCCTTTACAATTTGTGTTTCTGTGAATCTTGTCTTTTTCATATTTACCATTTAAAGTTAACAATTCTTTGTCAACTTTTAAATGGCCGAATTTTGGGGAAGCTTACACCAGCGCTTGGCGAAATTCTATTACACTTACTTTGGCAAGCCCTGTTCGTTGTGCGGCATACTTCAGAGACTGCTTAACATAAACTGGTAAATCTTAATGTAGCACTGAATAAAAAAATTGTTTTTATTTTAGTTTTTGCGTCGACCATTTCGGCATTCTCAATTTCATGCAATAACACAAAAACTTCCTCCCACAAAATAATTATGGTCCGAAAACAAAATAATTAATTGAAATAGTTGCTCGGAATGCGAAAATTAAATCCTTGCTGATTAAAGCAATTAATAAAGGTCACCAAATCAATCCAGACACTGCTACTAATCCCGTTCAAACTGTTGATGACTTTTACAGATTTATTTCATGGGTAGAAACAGCCATGCCTAGTGGGATTTGATTCTGTCATACCGAACATGCAACACTTTACAACAGAATGGACCAAAGCTTAGGTTATCTTTTCTTTATCGCGGACATTCCTTTACCTGAATTGAAGGAAAATGGTATTATAATAATTCTTTACAGTATGAAGAACCCTTCTGCTCATGGCTTACAAGCTTTGATAAGGGGTGGGTAAGTTTTCTGGATTCAAAGGAATCGTGGAACAACAATTACTATCAACTAGCGCTAAGTGAAGATAAATTCGGTTTGAAAAACAATTGGTATGAAGACGCTTCAAACTGGAAAACATTCAACCAATTTTTTGCAAGGAAACTGAAATCCCTTGAAAAACGACCAATTGTCTCTCCGGATGATGAATCTATTGTTCGCTTCGCCTGCTGATGCTACACCGCAGGGAACATGGGCTATTAACAGCAAATCGCTCATCGTGGAGCGGAACGGAGTAGCCGTAAAATCCAGTAATCTTCGTTCGGTAAATGCATTGATTGGTGACGGCAGTACCTTCAACAATGATTTTGCAAATGGAATTTTTACCCACACTTTTTTAGATGTTGGAGATTATCATTGTTACCATTTTCCAGTAAGTGGCAGTGGTGAAGAGAAATAAGAATTATTTCTGCTACAAACACGGCGGGCGGTGCGTAATTACTTGGAATGCGGACAAGAAAAAATATTTGTTTGACCCCACTGGTATCGGGTATCAAACGATTGAAACACGGGGCTGCATTATTCTTCAAAGCATAAAAATATGGATTGGTGGCATTGATGCCTATTGGAATGTCACCAGTCAGTTCAGTAAATTTTATTGAAAATATTAAAGTGGGAAGCCGGGTTAGTAAAGGCGATGAAATGGGGTACTTTTTGTTTGGAGGCTCAGATTTTATAATGATATTTCAAAAGAATTCGGGATTTGTTTTAGATGTACTAAAAGTAATTTGAAAATGGTTCTTACAAACATTTGCTGATGGGTGAACGATATGGCAAAGATTTTTCAATATCTCAAATAATACATCGTATCAAATACACAAGGCAACAAGTAATTGAAGATTGCCACCTAGTAGGACAATAGAACGAACGCACAACATGGGGTTTGGCAATAGTTGGGCGGGACATTATAAAATTAGCTTTGTGCAGGCATTAGCAGCAGTCCACGTTGACGAACAAAGCCAGGCAATAAATCTCATCTTCCACAACAAAACAAATCTGGGTAGCGGTTCGTGGCAGGACAAGCTATGAATGCCGCCACAGCGGAAAGCTCCATTCATTAGCGGCAACTTTATGACGACCGCTCAAATGAAAAACCTACTTGACTTTGACTATCACTTTCCCTTTCGCACGACCACTTGAAACGTAAGACATTGCTTCGTTCATTTGCTCAAACGGAAACACTTTATCAACCACAGGACGAATGACACCTGTTTCAATCAACCTTCCAATTTCGGACAACTGTTTTCCATTTGCCTGCATAAATAAAAATGAATAATCAACACCCAGTTTTTTCGCTTGACTTCTGACTTTTCTACTCAAAAAGAAAACAGCAGCTTTCATAAACCACGACAAAGCCAATTGCTTTTGCAAAAGCCGGGTCAGGTGGTCCTGAAATTGAAATCACTTTTCCGCCTGGTTTCAAAATTCGTAACGACTTTTGGAGCGTTTTTTCATCCTGACTGTTCAACACCAAATCATAGTCTTTCAAAATGGTTTCAAAGTGCTGTGTTTTGTAATCAATGACAATATCAGCACCCAAACTTTTAACCAATTCAAAATTATTGGCACTTGTAGTTGTGGCGACAGTTGCACCGAAATGTTTGGCTAACTGAATAGCAATCGTTCCGACACCACCCGAACCCGCTTGAATAAAGACCTTCTGACCTTTTGTGAGTTTTGCTTTTTCTACAAACGCTTGCCAAACCGTTAAAGCAACCAACGGAACAGAAGCCGCTTCTTCAAAAGAAATATTTTTTGGTTTTATAGCAATATCGTTTTCATTAACAGCAATAAATTCCGCAAAAGTGCCGATGCCAAAATCAGCCGGACGAGCAAAAACCTCATCGCCCACTTTGAAACGACTAACTTTTGAGCCAATGCCGATAACCGTTCCTGCAACATCGTGTCCTAAAATCAACGGAAATTTATAAGGCATCAACAACTTAAACTCGCCACTTTTTATTTTGGCGTCTAACTGATTGATACTTGCTGAATGAACTTGAATTAAAACTTCGTTTTCTTTTGCAACCGGCTGTGGTACTTCCGTTAGTTGCAACGGTATCTTCTTTGCTGTAACGGCTTATTGTGTAGGCTTTCATTTTGCTCATTTCTTATTTTAAATATTGTTCGGCTTTTTTCGGATTAACCAACGTAAAAGCCAATTTTGGGAACATGCGATTGAGATAGTAAAAAGGGCTTGTGTAGCCCATACGAATGGTGTATTGGTCTTTTTGCAAACCTGCAATCAGCCCTTGTATCAATTTTTCGGTGCTCATTTTTTTGATTTTCCTATGTGCAACCAAGCCAGTTTCCACCGCAGGAGGTAACAACTCAAACACTTTTACATTGCTGTTGATAATCCGCAAATGTTCACGAAGCGATTTTGTGTAAAATGCCAAAGCCGTTTTAGTTGCCGAGTAAGTCGCTTCAAGCAACGAAGGCACGTAGCTTAAAACAGAAGTGGTGTTGATAATCGCACTTTCATTTCGTCCATTTCAGCATATCCAAAAAAAGATTGTTTAGCCGGATAACGCCGATATAATTGATGTTCATTTCATAAGCCGCACCTTGTGCATGTTTATCGTTTGCAACACCTAAATTTAATGGCATAACGCCAACACCGGCATTGTTGTAAAGAATGTCAATTCCGCCCAATTGTTCAACTTGTTGGTAAAGTGAAATTGCATCTTCCTCATTCGCAACATCACTTTTTATGGCAACCAGGTTCGGATACAGTTTTTTTGCTTTGTCCAATTTGTCTTGACTTCTGCCTGTAATGATGACCTTTGCGCCAATTTCCAGGAATTGTTTAGCAGCTTCAAGACCAATTCCGGCACTGCCACCCGTAATCAAAATCGTTTTATTTTTCAGGTTCATTTTTGTCGTTGTTATAAGATTCGTAAATTCGCTTGCAAATTGCAAGTGCAAAAGTAGCAAACAACTTTCAATTTGCAAGTGGTTTTGAAAAACAATTTATGGAAGACATTAAAAAAAGGTCAGATTGTCCTGTTAGTTGTTCGCTTGATATTTGGGGCGACAAGTGGTCGTTGTTGATTGTGCGGGATTTAATGTTTGCCAAACAATGCACGTATGGCGACTTCCTGAAATCGGATGAAAAAATAGCCACCAACATTTTGGCTACAAGACTGCAAGCGCTTGAAAAAAATGGCATTATCAGCAAACAAGACCACCCCGAAAGCAAAGCCAAAGTGCTTTACAAGCTTACACAGAAAGGAATCGATTTGCTGCCTTTGATGATTGAAATAAACCTGTGGGCAGAAAAGTATTATGACTTGCCAGCCGACAGAAAAGCATTATTGAAAGAAGTGAAAAAAGACAAAGAAAAATTTATAAAAAAAACGATAAAAGACCTGAAAAAAAGCAGCAGCTAACAAGGTATAGCCGCCATGGGGCTGTAAAACTTCTAAGGAACTTTTGTGCATAATCAAACTGTAGTGAATACATTGAACTTTGGTGCTAAAAATACCCGACTGCAGTAATGCTCAAAACGTTAGACGAGATAGCTCTTGCATAAGTTAGTAACTAGCGGATACAAGCTTTCTTATTCTCTACACAAAAATTGACTTACTTCATATTCTTCATTTACTATATTCCACTGTAGTCATTACCCCTGAAATTGCGAATGGATTTGGTGAAGATGTTCCGGCGTGGATAGAGACACAATCCGCCAATTCCGAATACATTCATCTTTTTAAAAGCTTCAATATCGGGCTTGGTGAAATCAATTCCCTTGCACTGGCAATTGAATTGAAAGACAGTGGCAAAAATTAAAGCCACCAACTTTCATTTGCCTTCCTCATTAGAAAATTTGATTTTAAAAGTTGCAGGAGAATTATAAACGCTTCAACAACTTCTTTAAAGACTCACCGGAACAAATCCCAAGGCGCTGCGGATGCAGGAAGTTTGAAATTTTTAATGATTGGTTTGATAACCTTAATCGGCATGCGCTGCATCGTATAGTTTTGTAACCAACACAAATATGAATGATAAAAAACTGCGGTTTGGTGTAACAAATGCGACTTTTTTATCCATCATTTCAATACAATAAATCATTGAAACACGTTGTAGCATAGCTGGTCATAGAACAAAACATAACTTACGACAATTGCCATGTCCATTCCGCTTGCTGCCTTTCATTATACCCCTGTATGCATGTAAAGAAAATCAACCTCACACTGTTCTTTTTACTGGTATGTACGGCATTCACGTTTGCCCAAAAAAGCGATAGCATTCATCATCGTGGTCAGCTGTCCGGTGCCGCCAGCATCACCAACAATGGCATTTCATTAATTCCCAGCTTTTCGTTGGAGCAACCCGCCGCTATTTTTAATATGTCGCTTCAAAAAGGAAGATTCAGTTTTGAACCTGAGTTTTCTTTTTCATTTGAGGAAGGCAGACCGTGGTATCAACTGTTTTGGCTCCGCTACAAATTAGTGGATAGCGGTAGCTTTCGTTTAACCACAGGCACGCATTTAGGACTCAACTACCGAAGCACGCCACAGCCAACGGGCAGTGATCCCCGAAAGCTCATTACGATGGAGCGCTACCTCGTGGGCGAACTGGCGCCCACCTATGCACTTAGCAGTAAGGTTACTATTGGCATGTATTACCTCTTTTCCCGCGGCTTTGACATCGGAACCCGCAAGCCTGCGCATTTTGTAACGCTGAATGCCGGCTTTACCGATTTGCGGCTTGCCAATAAAGTATCCCTGAACGTATTGCCACAGCTGTATTATCTCTATTTGTATGGCAAAGAAGGCTGGTATGCCACTTCAACATTTACGCTAGGGGTACAAAATGTGCCGCTTTCCGTAAGCTCAACCGTCAACAAAGTGATTAAGACGGACATAGAAGGAAAAAACTTTTTGTGGAATCTTACCCTGCGTTATACCATTGGCAACAGTGAGTTTATGCCGAAAAGCTTTTTGCGATAGCCGTTAAACTAGGGTCAGGGCGGATGAACAGCATAACAAAACGCTAACAGTAATGCGAATAGTGACCGTTTGAAATTCTTAATGATTGGTTTGATAATCGTTAGCGCAGCGGCTATCGAAATAAGACCTTTGCGGTATGGTATCCAATCAGTACAGCAAAGACATATTTGAACGGCTACGCATCGGGGAAACCATTTCCGATAATGACCCCGAAGCTTACAAACTGCGGGAGGCTTCTTTTGCCACCAAGAAATTATTGGTGCAGCTAAATGACTCTTTTGATCCGGCTGAAATCAGGGACATCCTGCGCCAAATCACCGGTTCGGAAATTGATGAAAGCGTTGCCGTATTTACCCCACTCTATATCAACTACGGAAAGAACACTACAATCGGCAAAAACGTCTTTATCAACTTTGATTGTGTATTCCTTGACTTGGGCGGCATTACCATTGAAGACAATGTAATGCTTGCACCCAAGGTCAGTTTGTTGTCCGAAGGGCATCCCATTTCACCCAACGACAGAGGCTCGCTTGTTCCCGGACATATGCACATAAAGAAAGGTGCATGGATTGGTGCGGGTGCAACCATTCTGCCCGGTGTAACAATTGGAGAAAATTCAGTCGTGGCAGCAGGAGCCGTGGTATCCAAAGATGTGCCTGATCAATACCATTGTGGGTGGCGTACCGGCAAAAATTATAAAATCAATTGAGTAATCATAAATAATGAAGCAAATGAAAAAGATAGCATTATTAGCAGCTTTGTCCATTCTACTAATAGGGCAGGCTTATTCTCAAATGGCGCAAAAGAAAGAAGCTATGAATAACACAGAACAAACAGAGCACTACACCTTTCAGCTGAGCGATAAGGTGACAAGACAGGCAGTAACCTTTAAGAACCGTTATGGAATTACCTTGTCGGGCGACTTGTATCTTGCCAAAAAGCAGTAGCAGCAAACCGTTAGCAGCACTTGCCATTAGCGGTCCGTTTGGTGCGGTAAAAGAACAATCTTCCGGACTATATGCCAACCAAATGGCAGAGCGTGGATTTGCAGCATTGGCTTTTGACCCTTCTTATACCGGCGAAAGTGGTGGCGAACCCCGTAATGTCGCATCACCCGACATCAACACGGAAGACTTCAGCGCAGCGGTTGATTTTTTAGGTTTGCAAAAGAATGTAGACAGAGACCGTATCGGGATCATTGGCATTTGCGGCTTTGCAGGCTTTGCACTGAATGCTACCGCTGTTGATAAGCGGGTAAAAGCGGTGGCTACCACCAGTATGTACGATATGTGCCGGGTGACATCTCAAGGATATTACGATGCCGTTACGCCGGAGCAACGTGCCAAAACGCTGGAGCAATTATCGCAACAGCGTTGGCAGGATGCAGCGCAGGGAACGCCGGCTCCTTCAACCGCCAACCTGCCCAATAAGTTGCAGGGCAATGAGCCGCCCTTTGTAAAAGAATATTTTGACTATTACAAAACGCCTCGTGGCTTTCATCCAAGGTCTATCAATTCCAACGGTGCCTGGACGGCAACAAGTTCTTTATCATTAATGAACATGCCGATTCTTACATACGTTAAAGAAATATCTCCACGACCCATGCTGCTGATAGCAGGTGAAAAAGCGCACTCCCGCTATTTCAGCGAGGATACGTACAAAGCCGCAGCAGAGCCAAAAGAGTTGATGATAATTCCAGGTGCGGTTCATGTGGACTTGTACGATAAGGTGGACGTTATTCCCTTTGACAAACTCACGTCTTTCTTTACGCAAAACCTGAAATAAGATGAAGATGAAAATGAGATTGAAAATTGCAACTGTAATTGTTGCAGCCCTATTTCAAACAACACTAAAAGCACAGACCATGAATACAAAGGACAATGAAGTACAAAGCATTTTTCCGAAAGGAGAAAAAGGGTCAGCAAAAACCTTTACCGGTAACGCTTACAATTACCCTTTGGTAGATAACGATAGCATGTATACTACGGTGGTAGGCAATGTGTATTTTGAGCCTGGTGCCCGCAGTAATTGGCACAGCCATCCTTCCGGGACAAATTCTTATCATCACCGACGGTGTAGGCTATCACCAAATAAAAGGAAGTCCGGTGCAAACCATCCGCAAAGGCGATGTGGTTAAGTGCCCTCCCGGTGTAGAACACTGGCATGGCGCCAGTAAGCATACATAGGATTGCAGCAATTGTACATTGTGCCCAATACCGAAAAAGGAATCGTAAATTGGCTGCAGCCGGTAACGGATGAAGAGTACAGGGTAATAAATAAAAAGCAATCGTAAAATTGATTTAAAAAGTGCGTGTATGAAATCATTAACCATTTTGGTGTTTGGGTGCCTTTTCACACTTACTATGAGTGCGCAAAATCAACCCTTGCTTCCTCCGCAAAACTACACACCTGATAATTTCCCGGAATCAAAAGCATCTTCAAAGGGGATGGAGGTCATCACCATCAAAGAAGATAGTTCGCAGCTTACGTACGTACACGATGTAAAGTACATTACACGCGATGGAATGGACTTGACCCTGCAAGATTATTCAGCCAAAATCTGCGAATAAGAAATTGCCTTGTATTGTGTACGTACAGGGTTCTGCCTGGATGAAGCAAAATGTGTACGCCAATTTACCCCAGCTTATGGAGTTTGCAAAGCGGGGCTATGTAATAGCCATTGTTGAATATCGCCCTTCTTCAGTAGCTCCATTTCCGGCTCAGGTACAGGATGCCAAAACAGCAATTCGGTTTATGAGAAAAAACGCAAACACTTACGGTGTGGATGAAGACAATGTGTTTATATGGGGCGATTCTTCCGGCGGTCATACAGCCCTGATGGTTGGGTTAACTACAAACAATTCAGAACTTGATACGGACGATTTAAATGGATATGCAACGAAAGTAAATGCGGTAGTAGATTTTTATGGACCGACCGATATTACTAAGATGAATGATGAGCCATCTATCTTAGACCATGTAAGTCCCAAAAGCCCGGAAGGACAGTTGCTGGGTGGCAAAAACGTGCTCCAAAACAAAGCGGAAGCCGCAGTGACAAACCCTGTTAATTACGTGAAGGACACCCTCAAAAAAGGTTCCTATACTCATTATACATGGCTCCAAAGACAAGATTGTGCCCTTTCATCAAAGTGTGCTGATGGCAGATGCGCTTGAAAGGAAAAACTATCCCTATCAGTTTTACCAGATAAAAGGCGCTGACCATGGAAGCTCGGAATTCTGGACGAAAGAAACTTTTGATATAGTTGATCGTTTTCTGAAACAATATGTAGTAAAAAACTAATCTGCTATTGTTTAAAGGATTGCAATACAAAGTTGCCGAATGATTTTAAGAAAAGATAGGATTTGATTGTTTAGCCTTGCATCAGACGATGTCATATTTGATCGGTTAATTTCTGCTGCTGGAGGAGTATTAGTATTACAGAAACAATACACATCAAAACAGAGATCATGAAATACTTAATCGTATTAGCTTTAATTGGATCATTTCTCACAAGTTGTGCATCCTGCAGTAAAAATGTTGCGCGGGCAGATAACAACAGCAACAACGATACAACTCAAACCGGAAGCAAAATGAAAATCAAAATTGGAAACAGCACCTTTACTGCAACATTGTACGACAATGCAACGGCAACAGCTTTCAAAGCTTTTGCCATTAACCGTAAACATGGTTGAGCTGAACAACAACGAAAAATATGCTGACCTTACCAAAAGTCTGCCTACGGGTGCAGCCAATCCAGGAACGATACAAACTGGTGATTTGATGCTATACGGCTCTTCTACATTGGTATTGTTCTATAAATCCTTTTCTACCTCCTACAGCTACACTAAGCTTGGTCGCATTGATGATGTTAACGGGCTGCAGGCTGCATTGGGCACGGGTGATGTACGTGTAACTTTTGAATAATTGGTAAGCTGCATAAAGTAGTGCATGTATTTTTTTTGGACCAGGCAGTTGAGGTACTATGAAGCTTCCGTTGCGTCGCACACTTGTACTCTGGTTGCATTATTCAGCAATATTGCGTAAGAGAATATGATGTTGTTGAAAAACATGCAGCCTATCGCAGATAACGGAGAGCACAGCAAGTTTCCGGTATATGCAGGAAAACGGGTCTGAAAATGGAAGCAGCACCTGCAATGTTATTAACCTACGAATAATCAGCCCCGGAAGGGGCTTCCAGTTTATAGAAAATAAAATGAAAACAAACCAAAGACTACATAGGAGTCTCCTGTGGTAAAGCAAAGAAAGCTCCATACGGAGCCTGGTAAAACATGAAATACAAATTTTTCTATAAACAGTATGCTCCTATCGGAGCATAAGTAATGACATTAAATCTCACTACTTAGAAAAATTACAGCTTACCCTACTAAGCAGCTCTTTTCTAAGCCTTATCCTAAAAAGAGAATTTGTATACAACGAACCCGTATCTGTATTAACACTACCCCCCGTTTTCGTCAGAAATTTGCACCATCATTAAAAACGAAAACAAATGAAAAAGGTAATTTTAATAACGGGTGCCAGTTCAGGAATGGGTAAAGAAACAGCTAAAAAGCTCATCCAACAGGGTCATCACGTTTATACAGTGGCAAGAAGAATTGACCAAATGCAGGACTTAAAAGCACTGGGTGGCTTTCCCCTGCAAATGGACGTAACAAACGAAGCCAACATTGATGAGGTGGTGAACACCATTATTCAAAAAGAAGGTAAGATAGATGTGCTTTGGAACAATGCCGGTTATGGTCTGTACGGTTCAGTAGAAGATGTTCCGCTTTCCGAAGCCAGAAAAGAAATGGAAGTCAATCTGTTTGGCTTGGCTGCCGTTACCCAAAAGGTGGTCCCCTTTATGCGTAAAGGAAAGGCAGGGTTAATCATCAATACATCATCAATGGGTGGTAAAGTGTATTTTCCGTTGGGTGCCTGGTACCATGCAAGCAAGCACGCCGTAGAAGGTTTTAGTGACTGTTTACGGTTAGAACTAAAGCCATTTAACATCAGCGTTGTTATTTTGGAACCCGGTGCCATTGCCACAGAATTTAATTCAGTTGTGGAAGACCATTTTGCAAAAATTCCTGAAACAAGCGCCTATAAAAACTTAATGGATAAAGTGATAGGCGCCATTAAGAAATCCGAAGAAAACAATAGTGCTTCCAAGCCTTCCGTTATAGCCGATGCGGTAGCAAAAATCATTAAAACACCCAATCCAAAAACAAGGTACAGGGTGGGTCAGTATGCAAAGCCGATGGTGTGGATGAGAACCTATTTGGGTGATACATTGTTTGACAAAATTGTAACGAGCCAAATGTAATCATGAGCAACCTTATTCATTTAGAAACGATTTCCGAAATGAAGCAAATGCTTCCGGAAGCAAGCGTCAAACATCCTTTGGTGGCAGTTGTTGACTTCTCCAAAAATGGAGAACAAATCAATTCCGGGTTTAAAGCAACCTTAGGCTTTTATGCCGTGATGTTTAAAAACCATTGTGCCAATAAGGTCAAGTACGGGCAACAATCATACGACTTTCAGGATGGAAGTTTAATATGCATTGCACCACGGCAGGTAGTTACGTTAGATGAACCCACAAATAAAAAGGCAGACATGTCAGGATGGGGCTTGTTCTTTCATCCCCATTTAATTCACGGTACTTCTTTGGGGAAAGAAGATGAAAGCGTATTCCTTTTTCTCTTATGAAACAAGCGAAGCCCTGCATTTGTCTGAAAAGGAAAAGCAAACGCTGAACGATATTGTACATAAAATTGATGCTGAACTATCAGAGAATATTGACCAGCACAGCCAGACCCTTATCGTGAGCAATATTGAACTGCTGCTGAATTATTGCACCCGGTATTACGACAGGCAATTCATCACCAGAAGGAAAGCCAATAGCGACTTACTTACAAAAGTGGAAGATGTTTTAAGAGAATATTTTCAGGAGACGGATTTAAGTGAAAAAGGCTTGCCCACCGTAAAATATTTAGCCGACCAGGTACATTTATCACCCAACTATTTAAGCGATTTATTAAAGCGGGAAACCGGCATGAATGCACAAGACCGCATTCATTATTACCTGATGGAAGAAGCGAAGAATTTGCTTTTAAGTTCCAATAAGTCGGTAAGCGAATTAGCCTTTTCATTGGGCTTTGAGTACCCGCAATATTTTTCCCGGCTGTTCAAGTCAAAAACAGGAATGACACCGCTTGAATACAGAAACATGAACTAATTTGAATTACAACTACGACAATTAAATACGAATATAATAATATGAAAGTTATTATCACAGGAACAACAGGTATGGTAGGCGAAGGCGTGTTGTTGGAATGTTTGGCAAACCCGGAAATAACACAAGTGTTGAGTGTTAGCCGTAAACCGATACACATTAAACATCCAAAGCTGAAAGAATACATTGTATCAGATTTCACCACATTAAAAGAAGGCGATGAAAAGTTACAAGGTTACGATGCCTGCTTTTTTTGCGCTGGCGTAAGCAGCGTAGGGATGAAAGAACCGGAATACACCCGCATTACCTACGACACAACGATAGCCTTCGCCAAAGCCTTACACCCAAAGTCTCAAATGACATTTGCTTTTATCAGTGGTGCCGGAACGGATAGCAGTGAACAGGGAAGACAGATGTGGGCACGGGTAAAAGGCAAAACAGAAAATGCGTTGATGAAGATGCCATTTAAACAAGTGTATGCTTTTCGTCCGGGCTTGATGCAATTTACCGAAGGGCAAAAAAACCTATCCAAAACACAGACGTTTTATGTCGTGGGTTTATCCCGTTTTCAATGCCCTCTTTCCAAAGACCTCAAACACCATACGTCAGTTAGGTCAGGCAATGATTTATGCTAGCACAAAACGGTTACGAAAAAAAGGTAGTGGAAGTAAGCGACATCAAAATTTTAGCAAAGAGGGCGTTGAAGCAAAAAGGACGATAATGCTGATTGTCAATTCAGTTTTACCCCGGCACTTAGAAGTGTTTCGTTTTGTTTGCCATCAGTACCATACAAGAAATTCATAGGGCTTTCGATTTCCATCCCACCCGCATGGATTACAGGATTTTACGGCTTTTGTAGTACCCATTTTGCAGGAACGGGGATTATTTCGAGTAGAGTATACTGCGGATGTCCTGAGAGGCAAACTGGAGCTGCCTAAACCAGCTTGCTTTTGAAAGCCGACCTAGGAAAAGCTCAATAATGGAACAAAATGGTATGAATTCTTATTAGTATGTACGATGCCCTTATTGATGAGTTGAACCAATGCAACACCTAAATTAAGTTACTAGTTACATCTGTAAACTTGCATCAAACAAATGCCACCAGACTTTATTGCGAAAGTAAATGCTGAGAGTTGACCGTCATTATTATATACCTGATTTATTGATCCGTTCTGAACGGGGCTGCCGGCAAGCCTTCTTTGTTTACCAGATTCGGGTTCACCGGATCGTCCGCCCATGCATATCGTACATATTTTGGTTCCGTAATTCCGTCGCCCGACAGTATGATGTTATCTCCATCAATCGTTGCTTTTGCCCACACAAAATGTTTGTCGGCACCAGCTATGGCAAACTCTGCCGGCGCTTCTCCATCACTCGTTGTTAAGCCGCTGCCGGTATTTTTAAACGTGATGATGATTTTATTGCCATCAATGGTAAATGATTGATAGGTAGGACCTGAATAAACAATGTTTTCGCCATAAGCAATTTTCTCTGCTGCGAGTGCCAGCCTTTGTCCTACCTCTTTTTTACGGTCGGGATGAATGTCGTTCCATTCGCCCAAATCAATGGCAACTGCCATCCCGGTATTGGGCAGTGCCAGCGATTTTGCCTGTGCTTCCCTGAAACTGCGCCCAACCACTTTCGGTAGGCAAATAATTGTAATCCATAAAACCGGGAAGTTGAACAAACAAAAACGGCAAATTGCCTTCGTTCCATCGGTTGCGCCAATCGGTAATCATAGCAGGTTGCAGTTTTGCATATTCATCGGGTCTGCCCGCATTGCTTTCGCCCTGGTACCACAGAAATCCTTTGATGGTGTAAGGCACGAAGGGTGCAATCATTGAGTTGTACAACGCCGTTGGCTGGTTTTGCAACGCAATGCTGTTGCTGCCAATGCCTGCGCGTGGCGTGTTCACTGCACCCACTTTGTATTGCCAGTAACCGGTTAGATCAACTGTATCGTTACCGGCTATTAACTCATAAGGTTTATCGGGCACAAAGCCGCCTTTTCCAAAATTGTTGGTCACCCGCACAACAAACAAATTTTTACCACTGTGCAACAAACCTTCGGGCACAGAATAATGGCGTTGCGGATACATATAACCGGTGTTGCCAACTTGCTTGCCGTTGATGTACAACACATCGGCATCTACTATGCGACCGAGAAATACGGTAGCCTGCGCTGTCGTCATTGAAGCGGGAATATCAATTTCTCTCCGGTACCACACCACGCCGTCAAGATCTTTCACGCCCTGGTCTTCCCAATAACCGGGAATGGCAATCTGTCGCCAGCCTTTGGGTGTATAAGATGGATCGTACCATTTTCCGGTGGTGCCTTTGTCTTCGGGAACCGGCAGGGAACGCATAGCCGCAAAGGCTTTGCGGTTGGTTTCGTTTACATATGCCGTGTCTTTATTTTTCTGTACGGTTGATAAGATAGAAGGAAATTCCTGCAGGCTTTTTTCGCTCATCATCGCTTCGATGGGCACGCCGCCCCAGCTTGCATTGATGATGCCAATGGGCACGCGGTATTTGTTGTATAATTCTTTTGCAAAGAAATACGCCACGGCAGAAAAATCTTTCACATCGGTAGGGTTTGCCCACTTCCACGAGCCGTAGGGAACATCATCCTGTGGTGCTTCGAGGTTTGTAATATTGGGTACCCAAAATTGCCGGATTTGCGGGTTGTTGGCAGTTGCAATGTCTTCGCCATATAAACCACTGTGCAAGCCCATTTGATGCACCATGTTCGATTGACCGGTACACAAATACACATCGCCCACCAGTATGTTGTTTAGTGCAATGCTGTTGCTGCCTTTTATCTCCATGGTGTAAGGACCGCCCGCTTTGGTAGCTGCGAGCTGAAGCTTCCATTTGCCATCGTTGCCTGTACTCGTTTTATAAGTTTTGCCGTTCCATTTGAGGCTGATGTTTTCGCCGTTGGCTGCCCATCCCCACACATTAATTTTTGCATCGCGCTGCAGTATCATGCTGTCTCTTATAAAACGGGGCAGCCGTACCTGTGCGTCTGCACAGTAAACAACCAGTAAGCAACTACAAATGGCGAGTATTTTTTTCATGATTCTTGTTGAGGTGTTATTTCTTTTTGGTAGCAAAATCATCCGACCCATACCTGTGTAATTCAAAACCTTTTGTACTGCCATCAGCCTCTTTTACAAAATGAATTTTAAAGAAAAATGATTTGGCATAAAAATCTGTTTCCGATGCCGCAAACAACGGTATGCTTTCTCCTTCGTTGCCAAAAGATGCCGTGAGCGAACCATCTTTCGATTGAATGGTTATTGTTGTTCCATTGTTTACTGTATATGTGCCGCTATATGGCGTTAACGTGCTGTTTGACAATTGCAACGAAGGGCTTTGAAATGCATACTGCAAGCCTCTTTCATAGCCTTCGCCCTTGGTGCCCGAATGTCCGATATTCTCCAGTACCCGGCTCTCTATCTGTAAGTTTTGATATTGCCGGTTGTTCAAAAAAGTAGTGAGTTTTTTATAGTCGGGAACACTATTCTCTACGCCACCTACGCACATAAACAATCTTGCCGGCGGGTTCGTTGCATTGGCGTTGTATTTCTGTTCGTATTGGTACAGCACTTTGTTATCCCACATAAATGCCGGGCTTGCTGCGATGTATCGGTTAAACATATCCGAATGTGTAAACAACGTGTACATCGTAAACAAGCCGCCGAGTGAGCAACCCATCAATGTTTTATCGGTTGTATCTACACGGTATTCTTTATCTACAATGGGAAACACTTCGTTTTTGATAACGGAAAGAAACGCATCGGCACCGCCACTTTGCGGCAACCTCTTTTCTGTAGTAGGCGTATAATCTCTTGCCCGCAAGACTATCGGGATTGGGATGATCGCCGCCCCAGGTGATGCCTACAATAATCACTTCCGGAATAAAACCATCAAAATATTGCTGCCCGTACAAAGCGGTTACGAGCGGGAAATCCCATTGCGAATCCATCAGGTACACCACGGGATATTTCTGATTGCTTTTTGCATAGGAAGCCGGTAGCGACACCTGTAATGCATAGGGCTGATTTTTTACAATGGTTGATGTAAACGTTTTGACTTGTGAGCCCGGAATGGTTACCGTTGTGTTTTGGCAATAAGCTGTTAACAGGAAGCATAGGGACGCAAAAAATAAAGTTGTTTTTTTCATGATTTTGTTAGTTGATGGTAATGGTTTGTTGTAATACATTACTGGTGGTAGATGATGGTACACCCGGCTGCCCGCCGCCGATGCTAACCACTAATTTTCCTTTTGGATACAGCGGTTGACCCTCATCATCTACAATGGATAACGCTTCGGGCGATAAGGTAAAATGCACCGTTTTGGTTTCGCCCTGCTTCAATGAAATCCGTTGAAAACCTTTAAGCGCTTTTTGCGGAACTTTCATCCCGCTGCCTTCATAGGAAATATACAATTGCACCACTTCATCGCCATCTTTGCTACCCGTATTGGTTACGTTTGCGCTAACCGGGATGGCTGTTTTGCTATGAACG
Source organism: uncultured Chitinophagaceae bacterium (assembly GCA_963760045.1). Classification (GTDB taxonomy): domain Bacteria; phylum Bacteroidota; class Bacteroidia; order Chitinophagales; family Chitinophagaceae; genus Ilyomonas. The sequence goes on along the minus strand of CAVXBN010000022.1, from coordinate 192,203 downwards.
CTATTCGGCATTTTTAAACCATCATATTTGAAAGTCGTATAACTCAATCCATATCCAAACGGGTACAACGCCTCGCCGGTAAAAAAGCGATAAGTGCGGTTGTTCATCGAGTAATCTTCAAATGGCGGCAGGTCGCTATCACTTTTGTAGAATGTAACAGGCAGGCGACCAGCAGGATTGTAATCGCCAAACAATACATCGGCAATGGCAGTTCCGGCAGATTGCCCGCCATACCATGCATTCACAATCGCCGGTATGTTTTGCTTCTCCCATGGCGTTGCAATGGCGCTGCCAGTCATCATTACAAACACAACAGGTTTGCCGGTTGTTTGCAACGCTTTCAATAGTTCTGTCTGCACAGCCGGCAGCATGATAGAGGTTCGGTCGCCACCATTAAAACCGGGATAATTTACCCGCATTTCTTCGCCTTCGAGTTGCGGCGAAATACCGCCTACAAATACAATGGCATCAGCATCTTTTACGCGGTTGGCAAGTGCCGTAAAATCGGTCTTTACATAATTGCCCGCGCGCAAGCGAATGTTGGCTTTGCCATCGCCCTGCCAGTACTCGACGGTGAGTTTGTAAACAGAATCTTTTTGCGTTGGCAATGCGTAGGTTCTTGCGCCCCAGCGGTTGCGTTGCCAGGCATCAATCACGATGCTGTCGTTCACCAAAAAGCGATAGCCATCATCACCTTCCACTTCAAACGTAAGACTGCCATTCCTGTTTGCTTTGAAATTCGTGGTGTATCGTGCCGAGAAATTATTGGCTTTGATGTTGCCCATTACTGCCTGACCTTCCTGCCAGAAATGATCTATATTTTTTTCGGTGGTTACAATGGGTTCACCGCTCAATTCTTTATTTCCAAAATACTGGGCTGTAAAGCCGGGTTTGTTGTTGATGGAATATTGCGAGCTGATGTCTTCGAAAGATAGCAACGTATCGTTGGTGAAATTGATTGCCTGTTCGTACACCACTTCTGTTTGGTTGCCCAGCTTTTGTTTGATGCCATCCAATGCCGAAACAATGTTGGAAGGCGTGCCGTTATAATTGCCCAGATACCGCGATGCGGTTATCGGCATTCGGACCAATGACGGCTATTTTTTTCAATGATTTTTGCAGCGGCAAGGTGTTGTTATCATTCTTCAGCAAAACGATGGATTCCTGTGCCATTTGTAATGCATGTGCTTTGTGCGAGGCGCTCTCCAAAACGGAGTCGGGTGTTTGCGCATATTTCACCATTGAAGAAGGATCAAACATGCCAAGCCGCAGGCGAATGAGGAACAATCTTTTTACCGAAGTATCAATTTGCGATTCTTTGATTTTACCATCTTTTACCGCTTGTACGAGCGATAAATAAGCATCGGTGCCGCATTCCACATCGGTGCCATGAAACACCGCATCTGCTGAAGCTTCTTCCGCATTGGCACTGGTTTTATGGTTCTTGAAAAAATCATCTATCGCCCAGCAATCGGACGTTACATACCCATTGAAATTCCATTGCCTGCGGAGAATCTGAATCATCAACTGATCGCTGCCACAACAAGGTTGCGATTTAAACGCATTGTACGCACACATCACACCGGCAACATGAGCGTTTTCTACCAATTCTTTAAATGCCGGTAAGTAGGTATTCCACAAATCAAAAGAGCTTGGGTCCACGTTAAACACATGGCGCAAAGGTTCTGGTCCGCTATGTACCGCGTAGTGCTTGGCGCAGGCTGCTGCTTGTAAATATTTGGGATCATCGCCCTGCAAACCTCTTACGAACGCTTTGCCCAATGTGCCGGTGAGAAAAGGATCTTCACCATAGGTTTCCTGCCCGCGTCCCCAGCGCGGGTCGCGAAAAATATTAATGTTGGGTGTCCAGTATGTCAAGCCCACATAGCGTTCGCCGGTTTTGCCGGCTGCTATGGCTTTGTTGTGAATCACCCTGCCTTCCAATGCGCTTTGGCTTGCCATCGTATGCAGCGCAGCCGTATCCCAGGTGGCAGCCATCGCAATCGCCTGCGGGTACACGGTGGTTTTATACGAAGTTCTTGCCACGCCATGCAATACCTCGTTCCACCAGTCGTAAGCCGGTATGCCAAGCCGTTCAATGGCAGGAGCGTGGTTGAGCATTTGCGCAACTTTTTCTTCGAGTGTCATTCGGCTGATAATATCATTTGCCCGCTGGTCGAAGCTTAATTTGTAATTCCAGAACGGCAGTTTATTCTTATCATCCTGTGCTGCACAGGCAACAGTAAGAAGCAGCAAAAATCGGGATGAGAATTTTTATTTTCATGGCAATCGGAATGCGAATGTGTTGTTTTCAGCAGATTTTCTTTATAAAACACAGTTGATAAGCAAGATTAATTGCTTCTTTATCTTCTTCTCTTTTTGCTTTGATCACGCTGTAAAACGCTTCTTTGGGTTCATAATTTCCTGTCAAACAACAATGCGTAATTGGTACGACCCCGAACCGGGAAATTGTTGAGCCATGATTGCCCATCATCAACGCCCCACAGCGTAACGCGACTCACATTCTTTTTGTATTTCAAAAACAAACGAAACAAATCTGCGTAAGCGGTTGCCAGCTTGTGCGATACAGAATCCGGCAATTCTTTGGTGTAGGGATTGAGTGTTTCCTTGTATGCTGCCGTAGCACTCACATCGGCGGTATTGTTGCGCAGCGGGTTTGGCAATACGCTTAAATCCAGTTCGGTAAACATCACTTCGATGCCCAATGCGCCAAACTCTTTGATGCTTTGTTCAATGTCTGCCATTGGCACATCGGCAATGTTCCAATGTCCCTGTATGCCAACGCCATCAATGCGTACACCGGCTGCCTGTATCTTTTTAATGAGAGCAATGGCGCCGGCACGTTTGGCGGGTTGTTCAATGTTGTAATCGTTGTAATACAGCTTTGTATGCGGGGCAGCTTTTTGCGCCAGCCGAAACGCTTCTACTACAAAATCGTCTCCTAACTTTTGCAGGAAAATGGAGTTGCGCATGGTGCCATCTTCATTCAAGGCTTCATTCACTACATCCCACGAATACACTTTGCCATCGTAGCGTGCAGCAATGGTATTGATGTGATTTTCGAAATACTGCCGCACCGAATCTGCACTTTGCATGTGGCGCATAAATGGCGGCAGCTGGCTATGCCAGATGAGGGTGTGCGCATTGACTTTCAAATTGTTTTTTTGTGCATACGCCACCAGTTTGTCTGCCGGTTCAAAGTTGTAAGCCTCCCATGCCGGGTTGAATGATTTCAGCCTTCATCATGTTCTCCGGAGTTACGGCATTGAACTGTTGGGGAATCACGCGCAATGCGCCGGTATCTTTCCCCGAAAGCTGTGGTGTATTGATGGCAAAGCCAATCAAAAAATCGTTTTTGTAGGCTTCTTTCAAAGAAGGTGTGGGCGCTGTCTGCGCCATTACGTTATGAGTACTTGTGCAGCCTGCAATGAGTAAGCCGGCGGTAAAAAAGGGAAGTAAACGGGAATACAAATGAATCATACAATTAAGTTGTGTACTTGAAAAACTCAGGATTGGAATACAAATAAATCTCTTCGATATGAGTTATTGGGAATACATACTTTGAAGTATGCATTAATTTATCATCATATCAATTCCATTTCGAAATAAAAAATATGAAGCAACCATTCAGCAAACAAAATCACCCGGATTTTCGATTTATTATACAACCAGCCAGCAATGTCAAAAAATAAAACTAAAGGAAAACTTTGAAATTTTTATTGCAATCGGTTGCAATTTAAAAAATCTATTTACATTAGCACCTGATTTTAGGAAGGATTGCTTCGCGATTGTTACGATTGTTTGCTTATCAGTAGCTGAAATATGCTTAAAGTCAATGTGGATACAGAGAGGATAAACCGATTTTTGCATTGCCTGGCAGAGCATGGCGGATTTATTCAACAAACAGGTTCAGAAAACCTACGGGAAACAGCATCGTGTGAAGCTTAGATTTTGAATATATTATGCAATCGGTAACAAGCATTTGTGTACTTTGCTCCGACATTGTAAAATGGGTAGCAAGTGTTGTTTTTGATAGCGACAATAAATTACGCTTTTCCTTTGCCAACAAGAAGTAAAAGCTTTCTAATTTTATTGGTTAAGAACAAATGCTAATCCTGTCATTACAAACGAAAAAAATCACAAATTGAGATAAGATTGTGATTGCTGATGTTTGCCTGTAACCAACCCTGATTTCTAAATGAACCCGAGAAGTTTTACTGGAATGTAGAATTGGAGTCTTGTGATGATGCGTATTTTGATGCCTGTACGATGGCTTATTATATTTGTTTAGCCTGATACATGTGAGCGGCAGGTACCCATTAATAACACCACAAACTCACTAACTTCTTTATTGATATCATCTTTTTCATGCTTGTATTATGATACGATTTTTCTCTATTCTTTCCGTGTTTGTGCTCGTGAGTACACTTGTTTTTTCGCAGCCAATTGTACAACATTCGCCACCGCTTTTCGATTCCTTGCAAAAAGACATTCCGCACGGAAAAATAGATACCATTACCTATGTATCCAAAACCGTAGGTACTTCCAGAAGAGCGCTGATATATACACCGCCCCATTATTCTAAAAAGAAAAAATACCCGGTGTTGTATTTACTGCATGGCATCGGCGGCGATGAAAAAGAATGGTATTCGCAAGGTCATCCGGAAGTGATACTTGACAATCTATACGCAGAAGGAAAAGTAGAACCGATGATTGTTGTGCTTCCCAATGGCAGAGCGATGAAAGACGATCGCGCTATCGGCAACATTTTCGACAGCGCAAAAGTGCAGGCATTCGCTACGTTTGAAAAGGATTTACTCCATGATTTAATTCCCTACGTTCAACAACATTACCCGGTGTATACCGACCGCGAACACCGTGCTGTTGCGGGCTTATCAATGGGTGGCGGGCAATCCTTAAACTTTGGTTTGGGCAACCTGGATCAATTTGCGTGGGTAGGCGGATTTTCTTCAGCACCCAACACCAAAACACCACAGGAACTGGTGCCCGACCCGGCAAAGGCAAGAGACAATCTGAAGCTACTGTGGATTTCCTGTGGCGATGCCGATGGACTGATGCCTTTTAGCAGCCGCACGCACGAATACCTTGTTCAGAACCATGTGCCGCACATTTTTTATGTAGAGCCCGGCGCACACGATTTCAAGGTGTGGAAAAACGATTTGTACATGTTTTCACAGCTTCTTTTCAAGCCGGTCGATCAATCGAAATTCAATCAATACAGCCCGTTGGGATTGCCTGCCGAAACCAATGTGCGCAATGCGAAATACCCGCAAATTTTACCCGATCATCGCGTGATTTTTAGAATCAAAGCGCCGGAAGCGCAAAGCGTACAAATTGACCTCGGTAAAAAATATGAGATGCTGAAAGATACAAGTGGCGACTGGACGGTTACCACCGATTCTATCAGCGAAGGCTTTCATTATTATTCGTTGATCATTGATGGCGTTGCCGTTGCCGACCCTGCCAGCCAAAGTTTTTATGGCATGGGGCGTTACGCCAGCGGAATTGAAATTCCCTTTGCCGGTGGCGGTTATTATGCGCGTAATAATGTGCCTCATGGAGACATCCGGATTCAACAGTACTTTTCTCCCGTTACTCGTTCCTGGCGGCAATTGTACATCTATACACCACCGGGTTACGATTCGGCAATCAACACGAATTATCCTGTATTATACATTTTACACGGCGGTGGCGAAGACCAATCGGGCTGGGCAACACAAGGCAAAGCCGATTTGATTTTGGACAACCTGATTGCCGATGGCAAAGCAAAACCGATGTTGATTGTTATGCCGGATGCAAATGTTGGTGCCGGCGGCTTTAATCCGGATGCCATTGAAAACGGGATGAAGCTGTTTGAAAAAGAAATGAAAGAAGCCATCATGCCCTTTGTTGAAAAAAAGTATCGCACGGTAAATGATGCTGACCACCGGGCACTGGCGGGCTTATCGCTTGGCGGCATTCACACCTTGTACACTGGCATACAGAATACCGATTTGTTTGCCTACCTCGGTGTGTTTAGTTCCGGATGGATTGTTCCGATGATGAACAAAACAGCCGAAGCGCAATATGCTTTTATGAAAGATAACAAAGCCAAGCTGAACACAAACCTGAAAGCTTTTTGGATATCGGAAGGTGGCAAAGAAGATATTGCTTATAAAAACGGGCAAATTATGTTAAACAAATTGGATGAGCTCAATATCAAACATACCTATTCGGAGTATCCCGGCGGTCATACCTGGCCCGTTTGGCGGAACAATTTGTACCAGTTTGCGCCATTACTGTTTCAGAAATAAAACAACAAAATTCGCTAAAACTTGTATATGAAATTAAAAGAAGTACTTATTGTTTCGGTCGCTTTGCTGGCAGCAGAAACCTCATTTTCACAAAATGCCATCACCGCATGATTTCAAGCCATCCACGCTCAACCAGCCGGGGCAGGAATACCCGCAGGTAAACTCGCAGGGTTATGTTCGCTTTCGCATTGTCGCACCGTATGCCGATAGTGTCAAAGTGAGTCTGGGCTTGGGTGGCAGAGGCGGCACCAAACTTACAAAGGAAACGGATAGTGTATGGACAGGCACTACGGAAGGTCCGATGGATGAAGGCTTTCACTACTATCATCTGAATGTGGATGGCGGTGTGTTTAACGACCCCGGTACTGCCAATTTTTATGGCTCTACGCGTTGGGAGAGTGGCGTTGAAATACCTGCGCATGACCAGGATTTTTATGCACTGAAAGATGTTCCGCATGGTAACGTGCAACAGATCCTTTTTCCTTCCAAAAGTACGGCTACATCGCGCCGGGCTTTTGTGTACACCCCGCCGGGATACGACAAAGACAAGTCAACAAAATACCCGGTGTTATATCTGCAACATGGCTGGGGTGAAAACGAATATGCATGGAGTAACCAGGGACATGCAAACCTGATCATGGACAATATGATTGCCGAAGGCAAGATCAAACCATTCATCATTGTAATGACCTATGGAATGACGAATGAATTGGGCTGGGGACATTTCAAAGATTTTAAAATTGATTCTTTTCAAACCGTACTTGTAGATGAATTGGTTCCTTATGTAGATGCTAATTTCCGCACGATGGCTGATCGGTCGCATCGTGCCATGGCAGGGCTATCTATGGGTGGTATGGAAACGCATATGATTACATTGAACAAGCCTGATGAATTCGGATATTATGGCTTATTGAGCGGCGGTGTTTATACACCTGAAGAATTAAATGGTAAAGAAAAACCAAAGCTTATTTTCATTAGTAGTGGCAGCCGCGAAAATCCCGACCGCGTAAACGATGCAGTCGCCAAATTAAAAGGCGCCGGTTACAATGCAGTTGCTTTTGTATCGCAAAACACAGCGCACGAATTTCAAACCTGGCGCCGCAGCCTGCACGAACTTGCACCGCTGTTGTTTAAGTAGTAGTTAGGCTGTTTTATTTTTCAAAACAACACAGTAAACATAGGTATGAAAACATTGAAATGTTTGTTGGTAGCTGCCTGTTTTCTTCCGCTTTCCATGCAGGCACAGGAAGTCTTGAATTTGTACCCCGATAGCATTCCGAATGCGATCGTTTCCTCATTGCCGGATATGCCGCAACAGCCATCGGGATTGATTCGGCGAAGCATTCATCCAACGCTGGAAGTGTATTTGCCGGATAAAGAAAAAGCAACAGGTACGGCAGTGGTGATTTGTCCCGGCGGTGGCTATAGCGTGATTGTGTATGATGGCGAAGGCGTGCAAACTGCCAAAGAATTTGCGCAACAGGGCGTAGCTGCTTTTGTGTTGAAATACCGCCTGCCAAACGATTCGTTTGAAGTAAATAAAACCATTGCACCGCTGCAGGATGCACAGCAGGCCATCAAGATGGTGCGCGACAATGCTGGCAAATGGAATGTAGATACTGGCAAGGTGGGCATCATTGGATTTTCGGCTGGCGGGCACCTTGCTTCCACCGAAGCAACCCACTATCAACATGCCTTGATTCCCAATACAACCAACACCAATCTTCGCCCCAATTTTCAAATATTGGTGTACCCGGTCATTAGCATGCAGGACAGCTTAACGCATGCCGGTTCAAGAAAGCAATTATTGGGTGAACATCCTTCGAAAGAAGCGATTATCAACTACTCAAACGACTTGCAGGTAACCGACCAAACGCCACCCACCTGGATCACGCATGCCGCCGATGATAATGTGGTGGATGTGGACAACAGCATTCGCTTTTTTGAACAATTGCGGCACCACCATGTGCCGGTAGAAATGCACATTTATCCAAAAGGCGGACATGGTTTTATCTTTCAACACCCGGGCTGGATGGAACCCCTGTTTTTATGGATGAAAAGCAATCATTGGATTCACTGACAAAAGACTTTTTATAACAAAACATAGCACTCAAAATAATGAACTGGAAATCTGGAAAAACAATGAATTTGAAAAGGTTTGTAATAACGTGTCTGGCGGCTGGCTGCCTGTGCGCAAACGGCAACGGCGCAAACGCCTGTACTTACCTTGCAACTAAACAAGCCAACGGCAACAGTAAGCCCGATGTTATATGGATTGATGACAGAAGAAATCAACCATTCTTATGATGGTGGTTTGTATGCAGAACTGATTCGCAACCGCATATTCAAAGACAATAAAAATACACCCGAAGGCTGGAGTTTGGTAAAGAACGATTCGGCTTCGCAGGCAACTATAAAATTGATTGGCACACGCGAAGAAAACGTTCCGTACGATGAACGCAGGTTTGCCATTAATGGTGCACTTTCTACCTGCCTGCGGCTAACAGTAGAAAAAGCAGCCGGCAGGGTAGGTATTGCCAACGAAGGATATTGGGGCATCCCGGTAAAACCTTCTACAACCTACCATGCTTCTTTTTATATAAAGGGAACAGACAGGAGTGAGCCTTTCCGCCACCCATGGGAACCAAAGCCCACTACGCCATCCTTGCCGGACATTGCCAATAATACAGCGGGACCCATTACAGTAACTATTGAAAGCAATGATGGTAAAACGGTATATGCATCCGGCACCATCAATCTTGCAAAAAATCCATATTGGAAAAAATATGAAGTGAACTTAACCACAGCTTCTGATGTGCAGCCTACAAAAGATGCGCGCTTTGTAATTTCTACAGACCGCGTGGGTCAGTATTATTTCAATTTGGTTTCGTTGTTTCCACCTACTTATAATAATCAATCCAATGGTTTCCGGGTTGATTTGATGCAAATGATGGTGGACATGCAACCAAAATTTCTTCGCTTTCCCGGTGGTAATTATTTGGAAGGTCCGATGATTACGGATGCCTTTCCCTGGAAGACAACATTAGGACCCTTGGAAAGCCGTCCCGGTCATAATGGCTCGTGGGGTTATCGCGCAAGTGATGGCTTGGGTTTGCTGGAATTTTTGGAATGGTGTGAAGATATGGGTGCTGAACCGCTGCTCGGTGTGTATGCCGGTTATTCTTTGCAGGGTGATCATATAGACGCGGGTCCACTCCTGAAACCCTATGTGGATGATGCGCTGGACGAAATTCAATATATAATCGGCGATACAACTACGTATTGGGGAAAGAAGCGTGCAGAGGACGGTCATCCGGCTCCGTTTGCATTGCAATATGTTGAAATTGGTAACGAAGACTGGTTTGATATTTCCAACAGTTACGATGGACGTTTTACGCAGTTCAGAACGGCGATTAACGCTACTTATCCGCAGTTGACTTGTATTTCAACAATTCCAGAAACACAATACCCGAAGATGAGTGTAACCTCGGGTAAAGAGCCGAAAGTAGTGGATGAACATTATTATCGCAACGCCTGGGAGATGTGGGAAAATGCATCGCAATACGACAGCTACGACCGCAATGGACCAAAGATTTTTGTGGGTGAATGGGCTACGCGCGAAGGCGCACCAACTACCAATTTAAATGCAGCCTTGGGCGATGCTGCCTGGATGACGGGCATGGAACGCAATTCTGATTTGGTGATTATGTCGTGTTACGCGCCACTATTTGTAAATGTAAATACCGCAACGGCCACAGCTCCCAAAGCGTGGCAGTGGGATTCTGATTTGATTGGCTACGATGCACTCAACAGTTATGGTTCGCCATCGTATTATGTACAGAAACTATTCAACCAATATTTGGGCAATAAGATTGTGCCTGTTACGGGTGAAAATATACCTGTACAAAATATACCACTGAGTAAAAAAGACAGTGCTGATGGTGTTGCTGCTAAGCAGATTCCTTCCCTTTTTTATTCGGTTACCATGAACGATACAACAGGCGCTGTCTACGTAAAACTGGTGAATACAACGGGTAAAAAGCAAGCCCTGAAAATCAATCTGGATGGCGTTGCCAATGTGTCTTCCACCGCAACATCAGTGGTGATTAAAGGAGCAAAACCGGAAGATACAAACTCTATTGATCATCCTGAGAACATCACTCCGGTTACATCAACCATCAAAGGCATTCAGAAAAATTTTACGAGAAATCTGGATCCTTATTCCGTAACGATCTTACAACTGAAAACAAGTAAGTAATCGTGTTCTGTTGTCATTTCGCCGGCGATCTAATTTGTGCACAATGCCCGTCTGTTGAACAGTAGCCAACAAAGTTTGATGGTATAAGATTAATTTGTACAATCAATATCTATAAAGAAGAACAAATGATACACTTTTTAAAACGCGTAACCGCTGTGGTGATTTGTGTGTGTGCCTGTTATATTGCCCTGGCAGATAACGGTCATGAGTTGTGGCTGCGCAAACACAAGGCAAATGCGGTAACCGTTGTTGCCAGGCACTCGCCTTTGTTAGACCTTGCAGCGAAGGAATTAACACAAGGCTGGCTGGGCAAATCGGGTGCAACCCTGTCATTGTTGGTCAAACCCAATCCGTTGATCAAAGATGATGGGTTTCAACTCACATCTTCAGGCATTACTGCCAATACAGACCTCGGCATTTTGTATGGTGCGTATGATTTGCTGCGCCGCCAGCAAACCGGCGAAAGTACAGACAACATCATCTCCAATCCCTCTTATCAGCGACGCATTCTCAATCACTGGGACAACCTGAACGGAACCATAGAACGCGGCTACGCCGGCAATTCCATATTTTGGCGTACCGGCGCCGATTCATTGACCGTTACCAACAGCGATCGCGAACTTTGGAACGAATATGCCCGCGCCAATGCCTCCATTGGCATCAATGGTTCGGTGCTCAACAATGTAAACGCTTCGCCCAATATTCTAACCGGCGCTTACCTGCAACGTGTAAAAGCCATTGCCGATGTATTGCGACCTTATGGCATCAAAACCTATTTGTCGGTCAACTTTTCTTCACCGGCTATTTTGGGCAAGCTATCCACCTCCGACCCGCTGAATCCGGAAGTAGTCAACTGGTGGAAGGGAAAGGTAAAAGAGATCTATGCACTCGTGCCCGACTTCGGTGGGTTTTTGGTAAAAGCCAACAGTGAAGGGCAGCCCGGTCCGCAGGATTTTGGGCGCACCCACGTAGATGGCGCCAATACGATGGCTGATGCGCTGAAGCCGTATGGCGGCATCGTGATGTGGCGGGCATTCGTATATAGCGCCACCGACAAAGACCGGGCAAAACAAGCTTACCTGGAGTTCATGCCATTCGACGGCAAGTTTCGCGACAACGTTATCATCCAGGTAAAAAACGGTCCCATTGATTTTCAGCCGCGCGAGCCTTTCAGCCCGTTGTTTGGCGCCTTGCAAACAACTCCCGTGATGGCAGAATTTCAAATCACGCAGGAATACCTCGGTCATCAGCATCAGCTTGCATTTCTTGTCTACCACATTTGAAGAATGCCTCAAAAGCGATACGTATGCGCAGGGCGAAGGAAGCACGGTTGCAAAATGTACCGATGGCACCTTGTTTCCGCAAAAAATAACCGCCATTGCCGGCGTTGCCAACATCGGGCTGGATACAAACTGGAACGGTCATCCTTTTGCGCAAGCCAACTGGTATGCCTATGGTCGCCTCGCCTGGAATGATGAAATGACAAGCGCTGCAATTGCTGATGAGTGGATACAACTAACATTTGGTGGCAGTGACTCGAAAGCATCATCTGATGTAAACAACATCGACTGGAGAGTACATTTTTTGGCACCCATAAAGACAAATGATGCTCGACAGCCGCGAAGCTGTTGTCAATTATTCGATGCCGCTGGGATTGCACCACCTGTTTGCCGGCAATCATCATTATGGTCCCGGGCCATGGTGGGCGCCCGAAGGCACGCGCATAGACTGGACACCGGCTTACTATCACCAGGCAGATACGGCTGGCATCGGCTTCAACCGTTCGCAAAGCGGCAGCAAGGCAGTGAGTCAATACGCCAAACCACTGGCTTCACTATGGAACGATCCGCGCACCTGCCCGGAAGTATATTTGCTGTGGTTTCATCACCTGCCGTGGGATTACCGCATGAACAATGGCAACACGCTGTGGGAAGCGATTTGTGAACAGTATGACCGTGGCGTACAGCAGGTACGCGATTTTCAGAAAGTGTGGGATGCGGCAAAGCCTTTTGTAGACAATGCGCGATTTACCGATGTGCAAAGCCGTCTGCGCAAGCAAAGCCGCGATGCGCAGTTTTACAAAGACGCCTGTCTTTTGTATTTCCAGCAGTTTAGCCGGCGACCTTTTCCGACACACATCGAACGACCTGTACATGACCTCGATTACCTAGAGAAAACAGATCCGTTGGAGTATGATAAATGAATAGTGGTAAAACTATAATGAAGCTGAATGGATATAATAGCAAAGAGCGATTTTTCTGAAATGCTTTTGTGCCTGAGCAAATTACTTTACGTGCAACGTAATTTCCTTTTCTTTTATCAAAAAATCAGCTCCCTGTAGTTTGGTAACGCCGCTCTGTAACAGCCTGTCGTCGGGCACGGGCACAATAGGTTGAATGCAGGAAGGATTTTTTTCCCTGAAAGGAATATTATAGCTAAGATTATAAGCTGAAATAATGGACCATCGCGATTTGTCCGACGTATTGGCGGCTGAGCGGTGAAGAATATTCGAGTGAAAAAAAAGTACATCGCCTGGCTGCAATTCCACATACACCAGCTCGCACACACGCTGCGCCGCTGCTACAAATTCTGCGTCTGCACCTTGCTGTTCACCCACAAAATTGTGCTCGAAGCGTTGCATTTTGTGGCTGCCTTTCAGCACTTGCAGGCATCCGTTTTCCTTAGTTGCTTCGGTAAGCGCTACCATTACAGATACCATTGCTTCCGGGTACAAAAAGCCGTTTTTATACCAGTATCCATAATCCTGGTGCCATTCCCATGCACCGCCTACTTTGGGTTCTTTCTGCATCACTTTGCTATGAAAATGACAGACATCTCCATCCGTGCCCAGCAGTGCAGCTACGGCGTTCACCATTCTTTGCGAGCGCGACATCAGTCCAAACGAATCATCGCCCGGCGTGAACCATAAAGTGAGTCTTGTTCTTTTTCCCGACTGATCATTGAAGTCCATCGAATTGCCAACTACCGTATCATCTGTAGCCAGTTCGTAAAGAAGGCTTGTTTCCTGTTCACTAAAAAAGTTTCGTTTGATAACATAGCCATCACGGTGAAACAGGCATTGTTCTTCCTGGCTTAACTGGTAATTCATAGACAAAGCATGATGTGATAAAAGAAGGAGAAGTACTAAGATAGCACAATCCAATCCTAAACACAAGTTAGGATTTTAGTAAAACATGAGCCAAAACCGTCTGTTTTTTAAATAATGAAGTGATTGTTTTGGAAGCTGCGAGCATCATTCCTGCTATGCTTCCGATACTGAAAATGACGTGCCGGCACCGCCCACTGCAGCAAGAGTATAATGACATCAGTAAGCAGGATGGAAGAACTATGTCCCAATCCCCATTATGTGCCATCTTTTATTGCCAGCAACGTAGATAACCGCCGTGTTGCAATATTGCCAACTGCCACCTAATGGTCGGTTTCAAACGCAAGCCTGAAGCCCAGCGATGCAGCCAAAAAAGTGGCAGCCATTCGGTTGTGTAGATGTGGGAAAAAAGAAGAAAAAATCAACTGGTATGTGCTAACAGTTTGCATTCCTAGTGTTTGATCACGTTGCAGATATATTTGCAAGTTGAATGAAACAATAAAGTTTGAAAAAACGAGCGCACGCCATACTTACCGGTGCAGGGCGCATGCAGGAAGCACCTGCTTTTTGCGCATAATTTTCCGACAATTCTTCCCAGCGGATCTCATCGGCAAGATGAGACAGGATTACATCAACATTGTCTCTGCCAAATGCATTGTAAATATTTTGTATAGTAAGCACATTGTGATTCATAAAACAACAGTTTTTTGAAATGAAAAAGTCGTTTACAATTGTTTCATCTGTATGCACCCGTTGTTTTTGCAAGCGATTATACAAGTGTGATGTATCTTTTTTCAATTGACCCGCGCATACATTTCCGGATCAACGACATTATTCTTTGTTACTGACCACTGTTATAATTCGCAAGTGCAATTGGTGTATGCGTAGATTTACCAGTTTCCCGCCACCTACGTAATGTGAACACCACAGGGCAGGCAAGATCGAAACTCCTGTTGGCACGCATGATGTCGATGCCTTTGATAGTATCGGGACCGTTTTCCTCGAAGATGGGCGTGTTCTGTACGGAATCTTTATAGGTTCCCGGGTGCGTCCGGCATGCACTTCTTCCAGTGCTTTTTCTATACAATACAAACCAATCAATGCAGAATAGGTTAGGTGATAGGTCCGTGCGCGGTCTCTTTCTATAGCATTGCTCCATTCGGGCAATTACAATACCTGCTTCATTTCAGGCATGCCTGCAGTTTTGGGTAAATGGAACCCGAAGTGAATACCGGTTGCTTTATGTAGCCACCAAGATCTACCAATCCTGCTTTTGCTGTTATCCACTGCCGTGCAAACGGTCCCCGGTGTCGCAGCATACATGTTTACCACTGCGTTTGTCGAACCATCACGGAGACGTAACCCAACTGTACTTATCGGCAAAATCGTCTTTTTCCCGGTCTTGGCTTGGTGGTTTTATTCCAGGGATGATTGCAGTCCGCCGCGTTGCCCAGCGGATCGTGCGTTACATACCTCCTCTCATTTTGCCAGTCGTTGTAGTACGAACTGCCAGGCAATATCCTGATGCCAAGGTTATTTTAACGAGGTCGGCTGTTACCAGTTCTCCATTAATGGCAACGCCCGAAGTAATGAACTTTTTACGGTCCTGCCGGTCATGCGTTTATAATCGCAATCGCAATCGTTGGGATCGTTGAAAGAGCCTCAGCAAATGAGATTGGTATCGCGGTAGCCAACCATTTCATAGCCGGGTAAGGCTTCATAAAAGAAATCATACAGATAGTCGTGCAGGGCACTATTTTCTTTGTAATACTCAATGTATTTCATCAGCCGGATGTAACGGTCGGTGAGCACCTTATGGGTGATAGTGGTGCTGACGCAGCCGCTAATAAATGTGGACGGATGTGTGTGCCGGCCTTCCATGAGGCAGAACATTTCCCTTGTGTACCGCGATACCTCCAGCGATTCCATAAAAGTAGCGCCGGTAATGGAATTGAGCGAATCCATGATGTCGGCAATGGTTTTGAAACCGTACAATTCGGCATTGGGAGCAGGTGTGGTTTTGGCTTTGTCGTACACGCTTGGGTTGGTTTCCTTTACCATTTGCCCGCAAAAATCAACGTTGCACATATTGTCGTTGTAAATGGCGTGGTCAAACATAGAGTCAGCCGATTCGCCAGGGTTCAGCACATATTCGCCCAAATGGGGCGACTTATACCATAAGCCATATTCTGGTTGAGTACAGATGTGGTCATGTGGTTGTCGCCGCAGATGCCGCATACGCTGCTCGATATAAAGTGAGAATCAGCGCGGGTCAATGCCTCTCATGAAAAATATCAAACCCCGAAACACCATCAACGTGCTGTAGCACTCCTCTACCTGCTTGTTGGTAAAGTCTATTTTACAGTGAATGCCAAAGCTGCCAACAATGCGGGTAATAGGATCTCACGACATTTCCTTGATAATGATGTTGGGTTTGTTTGCCGAAGCTGTGGGCTTGTTGAATATATCTGGCATAACAATGTATTTTTAAAGGCACTTGGTAGAGAGCCGTATTCTGAGCAAAATCTCCCTGTTCGTAAAAGACGTGCGGTTGCATTTTTCGTGTGCTGTTCGGTCGAACAGCTACTTTGGTCGCAGCGCATCATCCAGCGGAATTATGGGCGCTTTGCCGGCTAATTGGAAAACGAGATACAACAGTGTTTCTGTGATATTACCGGGTTGTGCCGGGCAACCGGGAATACAAACAATTGGCAAACCCGCCTTCGATTTCCAGTTCCACACGAGGTAATCCGGAAGTCACATAGCACCGGTAGGGTTGTTCTTCATTGCCGGTATGCCGCCATAAGTGGCGCAGGTGCCCAAAGCCACTACAGCCGCTGCTTTTGGCGCCAGTCGGTCTATCTATGAATTGGTAGTAATGGGTTGTCCGAATGGACCGATAACTCGCTTTCAAATCAAAACGCAACAGTCTATTGTCCTCAACGGTTTTGCACTCACAATAAATTGTAAACCTCGTTGTTTAGACACGAAAACATTAGCTCAATAATCACTCAGAATGTTGGACGATACAAAATTGCGGCAGTAGGCTTTGATTTGTTTTCTCACATCGCGAAATGCATTCATGATTTCTTCTTCTGTGCCGCTAGCTTTTGCGGGGTCGGGAAAGTTGTGATGGAATAACTGGGCTTTGGCAGGAAAATAGGGGCACCGCTCTTTTGCATTGTCACATACCGTAATTACATAATCGAAACTAATGCGACGATATTCTTCCATATTGTTGGATGTATGGTGCGAGATGTCGATGCCGTCTTCTTTCATGATGGCGATAGCTCTTGGATTTACGCCGTGTGTTTCCACACCTGCACTATATACCTCTGCTTCATCACCGGCAAAGAAGCGCAGGTATCCTTCCGCTATCTGGCTGCGGCAGCTGTTGCCCGTGCAGAGTACTAAAATTTTTTTCATAACTGGTAATTTACGCTTCAAACATACAATGTCCGTTGCTATCGCTGTTGCTGGTTTTTGTGTTAAGCTTTGTGGTGCCACTAAAAAGCTTGCAGTTGCCCGGTGCGGTGCTTTTTGTTTCTAAAAAGATACAGGCACTGCACCGGGTTCAGCATATTCACCACATTATGCAATTAACGGCAGCATTGCGTGCCGCAGCAGGGCGAAGTGAGCGGTTTTTCCGCATAGATAGTCAGACTGTTTATTCCGGTGCCCGACTGTCTGAATTCGTCTATCTGGGCGGCAGAAAGATACTTTTCCAGAATGTCGCCGGGAATGTGGATGGGTTTTTCTTTTTGAATTGTAAGATTGGTGAACCCTGAGCGGAGGATCATGTCAAGATAGGGTTGCCTGCCAATGGCACCGGTGATGCAGCCCGCATACATTTCTGCCGCTTCCTGTATGCCTTCAGGTAGTGTTCCGTCTATGAGGATATCGGAAATGGAAAAGTGTCCGCCGGGTTTCAGCACACGATAGATTTCTTTCAACACTGCTTCCTTGTCAGGAACGAGGTTCAGTACGCAATTGCTTACAACCACATCGGCAGTATTGGCGGCAAGAGGCATGTTTTCAATATCGCCCTGCCGGAATTCTACGTTGGTAAATCCGCGGGCTGCTGCATTGCGTTTTGCTTTATCAATCATGGCAGGTGTAAAGTCAATGCCGATCACCTTTCCAGCTTCGCCCGTTTCGTGGCGGGCTATAAATGCGTCGTTGCCGGCGCCGCTGCCAAGGTCTACTACCACATCGCCTTTTTTAATATGCGCATATTGCGTGGGAAGTCCGCAGCCAAGTCCAAGATCAGCGTCTTCGTGGTAGCCTGCAAGCGTTGTGTAGTCGTCTGACATGATGTTGTAAACTTCTGTGCTGCAGCCGCCCGAACCACAGCAGGATGCTGAATTGGCTTCTTTGTTCTGCAAGGCAATTTCTGCATACTTCTGTTTTACTACTTCTTTCAGTTGTTCATTTGTTTGCATAGTATCTGAGTTTATATTTATCGTAATATCACGATGATTAGGTGCAAAAAAAATCAGCAGCAACTACTACCTGTCCGTGTAGGAACCGAATAACAGGCTGAGAGCTTTTTCGGCTTTTGCCCATTCTTTTTCATTAATGCAGTAACACACTTTCGTTCCTTCCGTTTCACCTTTGATCAGTCCGGCTTCCTTTAGTTCTTTCAGGTGTTGGGAAACCGTACTTTGCGAAAGCGGCAGCACTTCTACAATATCGCCACACATACAGGATTGTTTTTTAACCAAAAACTGCAAGATGGCAATGCGTGCGGGGTGCGCCAATGCCTTGGCATACTGCGCAATTTTATTTTCCTTTATGCTAAATTCCAATGACTTTGTAGTTCCCATCTTTCAATCGCAATATTACGATTGATTTGGGAAGTGAAAAAATATTTTTATCCATTCTTCATTTCGCTTTACACGGTCCGGGGGGTCGAATCCCTAACTCTACGCATGAAATGGTGAATAGTATAATGTTAAGTTAGATGCAGGTGAATTCTTGGGTATCAGCGATGTGGAGTAGTGAGACGTTGAAAATTGATTTTAAAAAAAATATTGCTGAATTGCTTTGTGTTCCATTGGTAAAAACAGTTTGACAGGCTAATGATGTTGTATTTAAAGACAGGCTAGTTTCTGCATCACACAAAATTTTTTACTTACTATCAATGGGGATATAAACTCTAGATCCAGTCCTGTAATCTGTGTAAGTAAGGTTGAAGGTGCAAGGATGATGGCATTGACCCCAGCAATGGCGAAATAGCGTGCCTGAGCAAGATTGTAATTTGTGCGCCTTTAAAATTTCTCCATTCCTTCCATTGGAATATTGAATGAGTATTTTGTTTTACACCAGATACTCTCTCATTCTCCCAACCGTTCATTATTCCTTATACTTGTAACCTCAAGCCAACACAATGAAACACTTCTGCCTGCTGAAACAACTGTTGCGGATATGCGCACTCCTTATCCTGTTTTCGCCGGCAACTGCTCAAAAGGCAAAGACAGAAACCCGCATTGATAGCATTATGAAACAATATAGCATGGTGGGTGTATCTGTCGCAGTGGTGAAAAAAGGTAAACCAATTTATACACATGCTTTCGGACTCAAAAACAAGGAAACCGGAACGCCCTTGCAAAGCACAGATATGTTCCGCATTGCGTCTATTTCAAAATCTTTTTCGGCAACATCCATTATGCAATTGGTGGAAGCAAAAAAGCTATCGCTCGGTGATGATGTAAGTAAATTGATAGGTTTTAGGGTGCGTAATCCCAAGTTTCCGGACAGTGTCATTACGCTGAAAATGCTGATGTCGCATACCTCCGGTCTCAACGATTCACAGGGCTATTTTACACTCGACTCCATTAACCCCGAAAGGAGCGTCAACTGGGCAAATTGTTATAATGATTATGCGCCGGGAGAAGGCTTCGAATACTGCAATCTCAACTACAATATGGTTGGCACCATCATAGAAAGAATGTCAGGAGAACGGTTCGATCAGTATATCAAAAAACACATACTCGATCCGTTGAAGCTTTACGGCGGTTATGAAGTAGCTGCGCTCGATTCGAGCCGCTTTGCTACCATCTATGAGTATGATTCTGCCACCCGGCAATTTACACCGAGTCCCGGCGCTTACAACCCGCGGAAAGAAGAGATCAGCCACTATATCAGGGGCTATAGCACACCCATATTTTCGCCGACAGGCGGTATGAAGATTTCCGCACAGGATTTGGCGAAATATATGATCATGCACATGAATCTTGGAACCTACAAGCGGGAAAGAATCATCTCTGAACAGAGTGCGCGAATAATGCAAACCAAAGTAACTGATGGGGAAGGAGGCTATGGATTGGCAATGTATATTACCGACCAGGTTTTACCCGGCAAAATCATGATTGGGCATACAGGCTCGGCGTATGGTTTATACAGCATGATGTTTTTTGAGCCGGAAGAAAAATTCGGAATTGTTGTAATCACAAACGGATGTGATCCGGTTTATATCAACGGTTACAATGCATCTTTACACGCTATCTTGAACGTGTTGTACGAGGGTTTGATCGAATAAAAAATTTGGCAGGCTGGATAACAAAACGCTTGGAAAGTGAAGTGAGAAAAACTCTCTTACTTCCTGTTTTTATTATGAGCCTTCAGATATTTCTTTAGAGCAAAATGAAATGATATACACTTTGCCCTTTGTTAACTTTTGTAAGATCGCGTGCTTTCACTGCGGGGTCATTGTTGATGGCTTTTGCATAAGCAACGGCTTGTATAAATAATATCCTATTTTTGTTTTTGCCGTTCCCTTGCCTTCACACGGCTCATGTCAGGATATTTGCTCACAACAGTTTTATCAACGTATTGTTTAACTACCAACTGCTTGCCAATGGTTCCCGAAAGCAGTTGAATTTTGATATTGGTTAGTGTTGCCATATAGTACATATTCATTTATCCATACGTCAACACAGACTCTTTGAATCTCCGTAAATCCTTCATTTATCTTTCGATCATCCTTCGTCTTTCCTGTAAGATGTAATGTTCACCGTAACCATTGGGCTTCAAGAAAGAGAATAAAAAAATCAGAATTGAGACTGAATAAAGTAACAGTTTAAATATACAAACAGATGACAATACCTGTATATGGAATAAGCATATGTAATGATTTTTAAATCATCAGTTTCCATTTGATGCGTCATGGCCGATGGATGATCTCGATGTATTCATGATTCGTCTACTTCCTTAAGCAAGAAAGTTATCAATATAGTTTATGGAAATGTTTAGCCTACAGCACTTACGCAATTCCCACACATCCGAAACCCTGGTCGGTATGCAGTCCCAAACCTGCATCCAGCGCCAGTTTTAGCAAGGTGCCAGGTGCCTGCACCGCAAGCCTGAATTTGTTGTAGCCCTTCGCTCGTACGTTGTTTCCTGTTTCACTATAGAGGCAAACCATACGCTGTTGCGGTGGATACCGTAACAACTCTATGTCTATCGATATAGCCTTGCGTAAAGAAACTGTTTCTGCTTCATGCACTCCCTGGAAGATGCGCCAACTGTCCAGCCAGTTTTCAACTAAACAATCTGCATAACCTGCTTCAGCGGGAGAGAGATAATCGTATCCGCCCTGTTCGTTTTTCTTACCGGCAGCCAAAGGTGAAAGGGGTTGCAGCAACACGGTACCGGGTGGAGAGAACGGTTGTGCAAAATTCTCGATACCGGTTATCGTAAACGCCACGCTGCTTGTTGCATCCGATACTTCCAATAATTGACCGGTCATTAATTCCCTGATGATGCCGGTAGATTCCTCTGGCAAATAAAAGCAAATGACCATTTCTGCATGCCCGGATGCGAGGCGGAGGCAGTCGCCTTGCCGGGTAAAGGAAGCTTGCAGATCGGAAAATGTAAACATCGGTACACCCGGTGTGCCAGCAGTTTCTGCGTATGGTGGTGACAGGTAACTTCCTGCACTATCTACCATCCTGTGAATGGCGGAAGACAAAGGTTGGTGGTAATGGCAAGGTAACACAGCACCGGGCTCGCTGCTATGCAGGGAAATTCTGAATCGCATAGGATGTTCTTTAAGGGGTAAAGCACTAATATAATCCTTATTTGATTATATAACAATACGTATGATGAATTCATATAAATTCAAGATGGATGAATGTTTTGCGGAGAAGTTTTTACAGCCCAAAAGGGGGAATAATTGGCAAAAAAAATAAATATTAGCTTTTAAAACTTGTGAATGCAAAACACTTAACTTCATTGCCTGATTAAATTTTCAGCGTCACAAGTATGGAATACAGCAAACCATTGCAGGATACCTGCTGACACCTGCTCCTTTTTATCTATTCTCCATATCACTTCTTTCCACACACACACACATCACATAAATAAACAAACCATGAAAAGGCAGATTTTTACTCTTTCGCTGCTGGCGTTGGCTTGCTGCGCCAATGCTCAAAACACGCTTCGCGATATGATACGCGGTGCCAAAGGAATTTCTCAGCACGATGTGCGGCTTGCCGAAGCTATGCAGGTGCAATTTTCCCCATCGTCCGCCAGGTCGCTATTTGGATTGGATGCAAAGTCTGACCTGCTGGTCAGCAAACAGGAATCCGACAAAATTGGTTTTGTTCACTATCGCTACCAGCAGACCTACAAAGGTGTGCCTGTGGAAAATGCCATGTACGTGGCGCATACCAAAAACGGTAAACTCACGGGTATGAGCGGCGCCATTGTTCTAGATTTTGAAGCCATGGGCGAGCATCCCGACAAAGCTTCACTCACAGCGGAGAAAGCAGTGAGCCTGGCTATGAAGCAGGTGGCTGCACAACGCTATGCGTGGCAGGACGCTGCAATGGAAAAAGCCCTGCAAAAGCAAATAGGCGCCGGCGCTTCTTATACCCCAAAGGCAACGCTCGTATGGTTTAACAGCAGCAACGACGTGTCTCCTCGCGATCTGCGACTTTCCTGGAAAGTGGATATTTATGCAATTCAGCCTCTCAGCCGTGCCGACTATTTTATAGATGCGGTTACAGGTGAATATTTGGGTAAAAATGACAAGATTTATTATACCGATGCTACCGGAACGGCTGCAACTGCTTATAGTGGTTCGCAAACAATTCACTCCGATCTCCTGAATGGCAGTTACCGCCTGCGCGACCTTACCAAGGGCAATGGCGTAGTCACCTATCATGGAGAAAATGGCTCTAAAGGTGCGGACTACACCAGCACCAGCGCCGACTGGACACTTACCAGTACCAACCAGGCTGCATTGGATGCACATTATGGCGTATCGCAAACCTATGCTTATTATAAAACGAATTTTAACCGTAACAGCTACGACAACAACGGCTCTGTACTAACCAGTTATGTAAACATTGCCAATACTACCGACAATGCTTATTGGGATGGCGTGTCTATGAACTTTGGCAAACGCTCAACCGGCAATCCCGGTGGTGTAACTGGAATAGATGTGGCGGGACATGAACTGACGCATGGCGTTACGCAGGCGAGCAGCAACCTGACCTATAGCCGTGAGCCCGGCGCCATGAACGAGAGCATGAGCGACATCTTTGGTAAATCGGTTCAGTTCTGGTCTAAACCCAATGACGTGAATTGGAAACTGAGCAACGATATGAACTGGTTTATCCGGGATATGAGCAACCCCAATGCCTACAGCCAGCCCGATACTTATATGGGTACTTACTGGGTAACGGGCAGTTCCGACAACTATGGTGTGCATACCAACAGTGGTGTTGGCAATTTCATGTATTACCTCTTGGTGACGGGCGGTTCCGGTACCAACGACCTGGGCAACAGTTATTCCGTAACCGGCATCGGGCTATCGGCCGCCGCAGCAATCATGTATCGCACCAATACGGTATATCTTGTAGCCTCCTCCCAATATGCCGACTGGCGCACAGCCAGCATCAGCGCAGCAACTGACCTGTACGGAGCAGCCTCCACCGAAGTTACACAGGTGCAAAATGCCTGGTATGCAGTAGGCGTAGGTGCTGCAGGCGGCGGTGGCAGCACAGGCTGTGCCACTCCCGGCAGCCTCATCGCTGGCAGCATTACCAATACTTCGGCTGTACTGTCGTGGGGTGCTGTATCGGGTGCCAACAGCTATACATTGCAGTGGAAACAGAGTGCTTCTTCTACCTTCACCACTGTATCCGGCATCACCTCCGCTTCGTATACTCTGAATGGTTTAACGGCGGGTACTTCCTACGATTTCCAGGTGTCTGCAGTTTGCGCATCTGCCACAAGCACTTACAGCAGCCCCGTATCATTTACCACCAATACCGGCACTGTTACGTATTGCACGTCATCGGGCACCACCTCGTATGAGTTTATCAACAAGGTCGTACTTGGCACAATCAGCAATACCAGTGGCAACAATGGAGGCTATGCCAACTATACAAGTATGAGCACCACACTGGCTGCAGGCTCATCCTACACAGCAACACTGACGCCCGGTTTCACCGGCTCGTCGTATAACGAAGCGTGGACTTTGTGGATAGACTATAATGGCGACGGCGACTTTGCGGACACCGGCGAAAAAGTGGGAACGAAAAGCAGCAAAACTGCGGCTACCATCACTTTTACGGTGCCAGCCACTGCGAAAAGCGGCGCTACCCGTATCAGGATACAAATGAAATATAGCACTGCGAGTACCAATTCCTGTCTTTCCTATTCGTATGGCGAAGTGGAAGACTATACAGCCAACATAACCGGCGGCAGCGGTTTTGCACCATCTTCTCTCATTGCTTCTGCCCCGGGCAGGAGTGCGCTAAGCGTTTCACCGAACCCGGTTGTACATTCCAATACAACCGTTTCTTACAAACTGGCAAATGAAGGAAAAACATCACTGAAAGTGTTGGATATGGCAGGTCGCGTGGCTCAGGTGTACAATCTTGGCAACCAGGCTGCCGGCTCACATGTTTTCCAGATGGCTTTTGCCGGCAAAATAACCAGTGGTAATTATTTTATTGTTCTCGAACAGGAAGGGCACGTCATCAACCGAACCATCCTGGTAGTAGCAGAATAACTGTTGTTTGATTTTACATCCATAAAAAAGGCTGTCTCGCATGAGGCAGCCTTTTTTTGATGATGCATTAGATAAGAGAAATTCAAAATCAGACAATGCAGTTGGCGCAATTTTAAACAACACCCGCAATTTTTGTTGCCCGCCGGCTTGTTGTTTTTTCTGCAGGCTTTTGTAGATCCTCAGGTTCGGGCTGTACCTCCTCACAAGTAGACGCCGTTGCCGGTGCAGGCACATAACTTTCAAAGTAAAACACAACGGGCTGTTCTACTTCTATCACAAATCCATATCGTTTCGCAATTTTATACTGCGTGGAATCCCTGTTAAGCGACTTGATGAAACCACCCACCAGCTTTCTGAAATCTTCAATGCTCATGCTGTGTTTGTTGATATTGCAACTGGCACAGGCAGGCATGCAATTGTCAATGCAGTCGCGTTTGGGATGCCGGCACCCTTCTTTGTGAAGGTGTCTCCTGATGGGTTTGATATGATCTACATGCCAGCCCTGCTGCAGCACACAACCGCAATAGGCGCAATGCCCGTTATATTTATCAAAAATGAGTAGTCGTTCTTTCTTGGTCATAGCATAATTCTAACTTGGCAAATATCGGGATACCGAAAAAGTAACAGAAGTAAAAGTCGCAAATCCAAAATCCTAAATCAGAAATCACAAATCTCCAATCAGAAATCCCAAATCAAAAATCCCTCATCACCCCTTTGCCTTTTCTTTAAATTCCGAGGGCGTAAGCGACATTTTGGATTTAAAAACAGTAGAAAAATAAGCCTGTGAAGCAAAGCCGACCTGGTACGCTACTTCCGCAATGGTAAGGTCTTCATTGCTCAGCAGGTATTTGGCTTTTTGCAAGCGTGCATTCAGTATATAGTCACTCACATTCACGCCCAGCAATGCTTTTATCTTCCGGCTCAGTTGCATGCGCGAGATATGGGTTTCTTTGCAAATGTCTTCTGCCGAAAAATTGTCGTTGCCAATATTTTTCTCAACGATGGCGGTAAATTCATTGATAAACTTTCGGTCAAGTTTGGAAGGGGAACCCGCCATATTTTCCGGCACCACATCAGATGTATAGTGGTCTTTCAGCAATTTTCTGTTTTTCAGCAGGGATTTGATGGTTTCTTCCAGGTGCTGCAGGTTGAAAGGCTTGGCAACGAAAGCGTCGGCAGTAAGTTTAAGACTGGTGATCTGGTTTTCTATGCTGCTGTTGGCCGTAAGTATAATAATGGGAATGTGCGAAGAGCGAATGTCAGTTTTCAGTGTTTCGCTGATCGCAAAACCATCGCTGCCCGGCAAGGCGATATCGCAGATAATAAGATCCGGTATCACATCGTAAGCCACGCTCAAACCTGCGTTGCCGTTGTCGGCTTCATACACATCAAAGTTTTGCCCAAGGCGGTATTTCAAAAAGCTGCGTAAATCGTCACTGTCCTCGATAACGAGGATAGAATATTCTTTCGAAACATGATTTTGTTCACCATCATTGATTACAGGCAACTCTTGCCCGGCTGCATAAATTTTAATGTCGTCGTAGGTGGCAGTGTCGGCTACGGCGGTTGGCACCATTTCATCATCAGATAAGTGCGAGTTGCCAAGCGGCAGGTAAATGTCAAAGCGGGTGCCTTTCCATTTTTCTGTTTGGATACCAATGGTTCCTTTGTGAAGCTGGATGAGTTCTTTCGACAATGCCAATCCAAGCCCTGAGCCTTTAAAAGTCGTGCCTCTTTCCTGGTAAAACAGATCAAACGCGTGTTCGGCGCCTTCGGGCGTCATGCCAATGCCGGTGTCTTCCACACTCACCACTGCACTTTTGCCGTCTTTGCTTTTGCCCACCGTAACCGTCACAAAACCGTTGTCCTTCGTAAACTTAAAAGCATTCGAAAGAAGGTTGAACATCACTTTGTCCATCATATTCACATCAAACCACACTTTCAGCTCGTTCACTTTACAAAAAATCTGCAGGCTGATGTTCTTTTTCTTTGCCATTTCACGGAAAGAATTGGCTATATCTGAAACAAACAAAGTGAGGTTGTTTTCCGATGCGCGCAGCTTCATTTTGCTGTGTTCTATCTTCCTGAAGTCCATCAACTGGTTTACCAGCCGCAACAGCCGCAATGCATTTTTATGAATCAACAGCAAATCATTTTTAATGGCAAAATGCAGTTTCGCATGTGCAAGAGCATCTTCCAGCGGACCTAAAATCAAGGTAAGGGGAGTGCGCAGCTCGTGAGAAATATTGGTAAAAAAATTAAACTTAGCATCACTCGCTTCTTTTGCTTTTGCCGTCATTTCTACCAGCTGGTTTCGCTGCGACAAAATTTCTGCATTGCTTGCTGATAGTCGACGGTTGATACGGCGGTTGTTGCGCCAGGCTATCAATACAATAATTCCCAGCAAAAGCGCCACAATGAGTGCCGCCACGGTGATGTATAAAAAAGTGGTTTGTCCGCGGTAAATAGTTCGCTGTTCTTCGAGCAAAACCTGCTGCTTTTCGATGTCTTTCTGCTGCTCGTCTATTTTGTGTGCCTGCAACTGCATTAGGCGCACATTGGTAGAATCGATCACCAGCGTTTGCAAAATGTTTTGTTTTACAAAGGGTTCACCATTCAATATTTTGAATGCCGTGCGGATCGCTTCTTCGCCACCGGTGGGATACAATACAGTAGCGTCGATCAGTTGATTGCTCACGAGGTCCAAACCGCTGCCGGGTCCCGGCTGCCCGTCTACGCCGATAATTTTGACCTTGTTGCTGATGCCGAGCGATTTGCAAAGGCTATAGCTGCCAAGCGCCATTACATCGTTATGAGCAAA
Organism: uncultured Chitinophagaceae bacterium; assembly: GCA_963760045.1. GTDB lineage: Bacteria > Bacteroidota > Bacteroidia > Chitinophagales > Chitinophagaceae > Ilyomonas. The sequence continues at coordinate 164,657 of CAVXBN010000022.1, read as the reverse complement.
TATGAGATCGGCCTGCGCAAGTTTGTCTTTAATATTGAGCAGTTGCGATGCTGCGTCTTCTTTCAGCCAGTTGCCATATACTTCCGAAGTAATAGTGAGCCCGGGATATTGGCTGATGCTTTCCCTGAAACCTTTTTGCCGCCCGATAGCAGGTGTGGAGCCGGGTCGACCGATAATCTCAATGATGTTTCCTTTGCCATGTAAAAGCCGGGCAGCATAGTCGCCCGCCATTTTGCCCACTTCCACATTATCGGCACCAATAAAGCTCGTGTACAATTGTGATGCTATGGTTCGGTCGATCACAATTACAGGTATGCCCCTGTTAAAAGCATCTTCTACTACGCCAGTGAGTGGTTGCGCTTCGTTGGGAGAAATGAGGAGAACGTCTACTTTTTCATTGATCAGTTCTTTCACCTGCTTTACCTGCAACTGGTTGTTGTCCTTTGCATCGCGGTAAATAAAATCTATATCCTGGTGAAATGCCATTTCGCGCTTCATATCGGCCAGCATTCTGCGTCGCCAGTTGTCGTCGCCTGTGCATTGTGAGAAGCCGATCTTGTATTTCCTGGTGCCGGTGCCTGTGGAGCAGGAACTGAAGATGGCAACAAACAGTGCAATACACACAAACCAGCCGGCTGTTTTGCCTCTGTAAATGTGTAACCTGTTTTCATAGCTAGCAACCTTCATCTGGAGCAAATGTGTATTTTTCTTACATAAATCAGGTATAAAAACCTGCTCAATTTTTTCAATTTTCTCTTTTCCAACTGTGTACGATGCACACAAAGGGGCACATCCGATGTATTGAAATTAGAAAAAGCTGTTACAAAATCGAAAAGACCTTTATAAATGTATAAAATTTAAAATCATAATCTTCTGATTATTAGTTATTATTCTAAGAATCTTTGAAATTGTTGCATTTGAATGCTTTCACTACTGAATCGAAAAGCTTTTGCCTCTCCAACAGCGTAAGATTGCTTTTCAAATTGCCATATGAAACAAAACAAGGTTTTTCTCTGGTCTATCGTGATTGCGCTAGGTGGTTTTCTTTTTGGTTTCGACACGGCCGTCATTTCAGGTGCCGAACAATCTATACAACAATATTGGTCGTTAAACGCGTTTGAGCATGGTCTTACGATTTCCATTGCCTTGATAGGAACCATCATCGGATCATTATTAGGCGCTTTTCCTTCAGACAAACTGGGTCGTAAAAACACATTATACCTCATTGCCGCATTATATCTCATTTCCTCCCTCGGCAGCGCGTTCTCTACCAACTGGTACATTTTTCTCCTGTTTCGCCTTGCCGGCGGGTTGGGCGTAGGTGCTTCTTCCGTCACTGCACCCATCTATATCTCTGAAATTGCGCCTGCCAACCGTCGCGGTCGTCTCGTTGCACTTTTCCAGTTCAATGTGGTGTTTGGCATTTTAGTGTCTTATTTATCCAATTATCTCATCGGGCAGATAGGAGATGAACCATGGAGGTTGATGCTGGGCATTCAGGCTATTCCTTCCTTGTTGTTTTTAATCTTACTGAAATTTGTTCCTGAAAGTCCGCGCTGGCTCATTCTGAACCGGAACAAAGTAGACGAGGCAAGAAAAATATTACAGATTATCAACCCTGCCAATACAGAGTCTACAATCGTTGCCATACAGGAAACGGCCCGACAGGAAGTAAGCAGGAATGGTGTAAAAGATGCCTTGTTTTCTGCCAATCACAAAACTCCTGTGATGCTGGCAGTGCTGTTTGCCGTTTTCAACCAGGTTTCAGGTATCAATGCCATTATTTATTATTCTCCGCGCATTTTCGAAATGACGGGTTTGGGCACCAGCGCTTCCCTGCTTTCTACAGCCGGGCTCGGACTCATCAATTTCATATTCACCCTTATCGCCATGAATTATATCGACCGCTTTGGTCGCAGAACGCTAATGCTCATCGGTTCTTTCGGATTGATAGCCACGCTTGGTCTTGTGTCCTATTCCTTTTATACAGAACAGTTTAACGGTATGGCGGTTCCGGTGTACCTGTTTGTCTATATCGCGTTTTTCGCCTTTTCGCAAGGTGCTGTGATCTGGGTGTTCATCTCCGAAATTTTTCCGACCGGCATTCGCGCCAAAGGGCAAACGCTGGGAAGTACCACGCACTGGTTCATGGCTGCCATTATCGCGTTTTCATTTCCCTACCTCGCCGAAAAAGCCGGTGGGGGCAATACCTTTTTGTTTTTCACTATCATGATGGTGGCACAGCTCTTTTTCGTGTGGAAACTGATGCCAGAAACCAAAGGGCGCTCGCTTGAGCAGATAGGCCAAACACTGGTACTGCATTAAGTAAAGGAAAAAGTAAAAATACACAAATCACACAATTACAAATTCACAAATCATTTTCTATGTCTTCTACTTTTCATCCGGTTGTTTGTTTTGGTGAAACCTTATGGGATATGCTTCCGGCAGGCAAGCAGGCTGGCGGCGCACCCATGAACGTTGCTTACCATTTGCAAAAACTGGGTCATCACCCTGCCGTCATTTCACGCATTGGCTACGATGAACTGGGCAAACAACTCATTGAGACTTTGGAAAAAAAAGGTATCTGTACCGATTACTTCCAGATGGACGATCAAAAAGCTACCAGCGTGGTGCAGGCAGACATCATGGAAGGTCATGAAGTGGTTTACACCATTTTGAAAGACGTAGCCTGGGATTATATCGAGTGCAATGAGGAACTGGAAACGTTGGTGAGCAAGGCCGACTACTTTGTATACGGCAGTCTGGCTACACGTGGCAAACGCACATTTGACACGCTGAAGAAACTGTTGCCGCTTGCCAAAAACAAAGTGCTCGATATCAACCTTCGCCCGCCTTTTTACACCCGCGAAACGGTAGAATTCCTGCTGGCACACGCAGATATTGTAAAGATGAACCAGGCTGAACTGGAACTGATAACCGGCTGGTTTTCGCCGCTGCAGCAGGAGCAGGACAGGATAAAAGTGCTGAAAGATTGCTTTTCGCTGAAAGCAGTGATTGTAACGCGTGGCGGCAGAGGCGCCATCATGAATGTTGGCGACAACATGTATTCCTGTCCGGGCATTCCGGTAACTATCAACGATACGTAGGCAGCGGAGATTCTTTTTTAGCCGCCATTATTGCAAAAATGATTGAAGGTGCCGGCTGCAGAAGAAACGTTGCATTTTGCCAATAAGCTGGCTGCATTTATCACTACCCAAAAAGGGTGCCTGTCCCGATTATAACTGGCAGGATGTAAAAAATGCATTTTCCACACAGACCTCGAATGTTTCCATTGCCTGAAAATAGATCGCTTGCCACACCGGATTAATGGATAACGATTGCTGTCAGAAAAGGATTTATATACTTCGGTTGAAAACCAGGTGTGAAAGGAAAAAAGAAGGAATCGCGATGCATACTATGGTTGTTCCTGTCTTTCGCAGCCATAGCCTGATCTAAAGAAACTCCTGACTACCATTCATCACTCGTCATTTGCCTCCAGAACATTGATTTGATAAAAGCTTGCCATGTTATACAAGAAAATTGATCCTGCAGATAGCCCTGGCACTCACGGTTGGTGTCGCCGTCGCCCAGCGCGAGCTGCCTGGCTGCACTATTTATTTTATTTCTCCAGTGAAAAGAATTGAACGGGGACCGCCACACATCCTGGCGAATACAAATACAAGCATATCGCAGCCATAAGAAGTATGCACAACAAACGAGTATCCTCACACATCAAATATTTAGCGACTTAACAATTACATGAATCAAAATTAAAACTATGAGATTACTCATTACATTCCTGGCAATGCTGTTTTTAACAACAGGTTTTGCCCAGCAAAAAACAATCACCGGGAGGGTTATTGGCAAATTGACCGGGGCGCCCCTCCAGGGAGTTACGGTACAGAACAAAGCAAAAGCGGTGATGACCGATTCAAGCGGTCACTTCAGCATTCCAGCAGCGCCGGGCGAGTCACTTACGCTCACGTATATTGGCATGAATCCTCTCACCGTTCAAATCTCCGAATCATCCGCCAACCTCGACCTGGTTATGGAAGAAGGCGGTGCCAACCTGAACCAGGTGGTTGTGGTAGGCTATACGTCGCAAAGAAAGCAGGACCTTACGGGTGCTGTAGCGGTTGTAGAAATGACGCCTGCGGTAAAAAACAATACCTCCGGCAATACCATGCAGGCATTGCAGGGCAGGGTAGCAGGGCTGTATATTGAAAAAGACGGCTCGCCAAATGGCTCCAATGGCAGAGTGCTGATTCGTGGCGCCAATACCTTGGGCAATACTGATCCGCTTTACATCATTGATGGTATTCCTACAACGCGTCCCGAAGTATTTCAAAACTTGAATCCTGCGAGCATCTCTTCTGTACAGGTATTAAAAGACGCTTCAGCCGCATCTATTTATGGCTCACGCGCTTCTAATGGCGTTATCATCGTAACCACAAAAAACGGTGGCAACACGAATAATAAAGTGGACTTTCAGTTCAACAGCAGTTTTCCGCACAGTCAGAAAAAGCAATGCGATTCAAAATGCTGAGCTCACTTGACGAGGCAGAGCACTATGGCAGGCATCGGTAAACGACCGTCAGGACCCTACAGCAGGGTATGGCGAAATTTACAACTTCGACTGGAACGGCAATTACGACAATCCGGTTCTGAACGGCGTATCGCTGCAACCTTTTGTAGGTGGCGATCCCAACACACCTGCCGGTAATACCGACTGGCAGGATGTGATGTATAAAACAGGCGTTGTGACCAACAATTCACTGACTGCTTCTGTGGGGAACAAACATTCCTCTGTACAGTTCAATTTTGGCTATTTCAACAATACCGGGATGCTGCGTTACACTGGTTATCGCAGGTATAGCGGTGGTATCAATGCCATAACGCGTGGTTTTAACGACAAGCTCACCATTGGGCTGAACCTGAATATTGCCAACTCCAACGAAACGCTGACGGCAAGAGACATCGGTGGCGCTACCACTACCTTCCTGGCAGTAACCCTTGCACCCACCATTCCGGTTTATCAGAAAGACGGAACCACCTTTGCCGGTGAGCTGGGCGCAGGCTACTCCGACAGGAACAACCCGCTGCACATGCAATACCTCGCCCGTTGGAACAATGCCAACCGCCTCAGCACGTTTGGCAGCGTATTCGCCGAGCTACAGCCTATAAAAAATCTTTACTTCCGGTCAACTATCGGCGCAGATAATAATAACTACCTGAGTAAAGTGATCAGCCCGACGTTTACGGAAGGCGCACTCAGCCGCACGACCAACAGCCTCATGTTTGACGAAAACCATTTTTTAAGCCTGACTTTTTCCAATACCGCGCGTTACAACCTGGATTTAGGAACAGATCACCAGTTTAAATTTTTGGTGGGTACTGAGTATGTAAAAACAGACCTTGAATTTCCAGAATACAAGAAAAGAAGGATTTGCCATTCAGACAGAAGACTATTTTACGCTGAATGCCGGTACTGGCAACACCAACGTTTCCGGCGCTACCAACGGGCAACCGACTCTTTTCCCAGTTTGCAAGGGTAGATTATAATTTTGCAGACAAATATCTCGCTGCCGTAACGGTACGCCGCGATGGTTCATCACGCTTTGGCGCAGACAACCAGTATGGTATTTTCCCGGCGGCATCCGTTGGATGGAAAATAGACAGGGAAGAATTTATGCAGAAGCAGGATCTTTTCTCTGAATTAAAACTGAGAGTAGGCGTAGGTCGCGTGGGGAATCAGCAGATTGGTGACGTATCGCGCTACCAGTTGTTCAACACACGCTATGGCACAACACTGGCACAATTGCAGGGTGGCTTTTGGGAACAATACATGAATATTGGTACTGCTTATTCATTAACAGGTGCCAACACCGGAACATTGCCATCTGGCTTTGTGCAGACACAGGCGGCTAACCCCGGTCTGAGATGGGAAACCACCGAGGAAATAAATGCAGGTGTAGACTTTAGCATTCTTCACAATAAAATTTATGGCTCGTTTGACTACTTCGAACGCAATACGACAGGCATCCTGATCACGCCACCCATCGCTTCTGCATTGGGCGAAGGTCAAACCAAACCTGTTAACGGAGCTTCCAAATCGAACAAAGGCTGGGAATTAGTGATTGGTTACCAGGGTGAAAGAAAAGGCGATTTTACCTACGATATCAAGGCAAACATGGCACACTTCAGGGACAAAATTACCGACCTTCCTGAAAATGTACGCCCCGCTTATGCAGGCAATCTCGTGAATACGATTATCGGTCATTCTCAGTTCGACATCTTCGGATATAAAACAGATGGCTTGTTCCAATCGCAGGACGAAGTAGACAAAGCGCCTACACAGATTGGTGCAGGACCCGGCAGGATACGCTATGTAGACACCAACAACGATGGCGTGATAGATGATGACGACAGAACCTGGATAGGCACCACGCTTCCGCAGCTGGAATACGGCTTGCGTATAGATATGACCTATAAGAAATTTGACTTTGCCATGTTTGGCTCCGGTGTTGCCGGCAGAGATGGATTTGATGTTTATTCCGTGTTCAACAACCTGATGAGAAGCCGTGAGAACGTAGGTGCCGGCGTGTTCAACGGATGGACACCACAAAATACCAACACCAATACACCTGCCCTGACGCTGAAAGACAATAACAACGAAGGACGTACTTCAGATTACTTTATTGTAAGCACTTCTTACTTTAAACTACGCAACATTCAGTTGGGGTATAGCATCACTCCAAAAGCAGTTTTTTCAAGGCTGCGCTTTTTTGCCATGGCTGAAAACCTGTTTTGGATAAAAAGCAAAAGCTACCAGAGTCCTGATCCTGAAAGAATTGACCTGGACCCGGTGCCTATTCCAAAAACGTTCACCATTGGTCTAAATGCATCTTTCTAACGAAATAAAAATTACAGAACATGAAAAATATTAAAGCAATTGCTTTGTTCGCATTCGGACTGCTGGCTTTGGGTTCGTGCAAAAAAGTATTGGATTATACACCCAAAGGTGTATTGTCATCGGCAGATTTAACCTCGCCTACTGCCGTGGAGGGTCTTGTGACTGCTGCCTATGCAGCCATTGGAAACGGAGATATGATTGGACCCATTTACAGCGACTGGGCTTATGGAAGTGTACGGTCAGATGACGCCTACAAAGGTGGCGGCGGTACCGGTGACGTGGGCGAAGTAGATGCGCTGGAACACTACAACCTCGTAACGCCAACCATGGGCTCGTTTGTAACACGTACTTGGCAGAATTTATTCAAATCAATTTCAAGGGCGAATGTTGCCATACGTGCCGTTAACTCGCTATCCGATGCCGATTTTCCGCAAAAGACTACACGGTTAGCCGAACTCAAATTCCTGCGTGCGCACAGCTATTTCAAAATGAAACAGTTGTATAAGAACATTCCCATTTTTGATGAAAACGCTACGCCGGAAGACATTCTGCAAACCTCCAATGATTTAAGCAACGATGCAGCATGGAATAAGATTGCAGAAGACTTTCAGTATGCGGTATCAAACCTTCCTGAAACACAGCCCGAACTGGCGCGTGCCAACAAGTATGCTGCAGAAGCCTATCTCGCTAAAGTGAGACTCTACCAGGCTTATGAGCAAAATGAACAGCACAGCGTGACCAACATCAACCAAAGCAGGCTTCAGGAAGTGGTTACTTTCCTGCAGGATGTGATTGCTTCCGGCAGGTACTCGCTTAGCCCCGACATCGCAGACAATTTCCTGGCCGAAACGGAAAACGGACCTGAGTCTGTATTTGCCATCCAGTTTACCATTAATGATGGAACTACGGCAGGCAGGCTCAATTTCGAAGACGGATTGAACTATCCACATGGCGCGCCACAATACGGCTGTTGCGGTTTTCATGCAGCGAGCCAAAACCTGGTGAACGCATACACTACCGATGCCAACGGTTTGCCCAATTTCGACAACTTCAACAATGGCATTGCCGACCTTAACACGCAAACCTTTGATGTGCGCCTCGACCATACAGTTGGTATTGAAGGACATCCCTACAAGTACAATGCAGAATTGCCGTTCAGCAACAGCTGGGTGCGCGATGCAGGTGTGTATGGTAATTTTCATACCATGCGCAACCAATTGCTTGCCAGCAGTCCTTCCTACTTCAAGCTCGGGCCGTTTATGGGTATTGCTAAAAACTACGACATCATCCGCTACGACGATGTATTGCTGATGCAGGCAGAAGCTTACATTGAACTGGGACAACAGGAAATGGCACTGCCACTTATCAATCAGGTGCGTATGAGAGCCGCTGCCAGCACCGAAAGAGTAAAAAATGCTGATGGCACATTTCCTACAAGGTACAATGTGAAAGAATACACTTCTGCCGGATGGACACAGGAATATGCCCGCAAAGCCATGCGCTTCGAAAGACGCCTTGAATTCGCTACAGAAGGTGCACGCTTTTTCGACCTCGTAAGATGGGGCGATGCGGCTGATGTGCTGAACGCATACATCAACGTAGAGAAAAACAGGAGAACGTTCCTCGCAACTGCACTGTTCACTGCAGGCAGGGATGAATATCTCCCGATTCCACAATCTGAAATAACTTTTACCAATGGTTTGTACAAGCAAAATCCGGGTTACAACTAACCGGGCAATGGCAGCACACTAATTATTGTGATTGACCACCTGCCACTGATGCAAAAGCACCGTGCTTCTGCTTCAGTGGCAGGCTATGGTTTGTTTTTCAGATAAACATACTGTAACCAGTAAGTAAAATGATGGCGGTGACAAGAGCGTTTTATAAACGAAATATGGGAGTACGCAACAGAATGGAGTAAAGAAAAGGCGGGTATTAAACATTCCGCGATTTTTTGGGTCTGTAGGAATTCTGTTATGCAACAGAAATCTTATAGATTGCAGATCGTATTTGTTTTAACCATTGAACATGATGTATAGAAAATTCATTGCTGCCGTTGTTACTCTCTTCTTTTTTGTATCCTCCTTTGCACAGCAAAACGCCAAAACAGGGATTGCTCCTTTCAAAATAACACTCGTGAATGGCAAAACGTATTCCTATTCACAACTGAAAAAAAACACGCCAACAGTTCTTATTTATTTTTCACCTACCTGCGAGCATTGTAAAGACTTTACAAAAGAACTGGTAAAGCACGGAAAAGAACTGGAGAAAACGCAGATTGTAATGGTTGGCTATGAACCGATTGCCGAAGTGAAAAAGTTCGATGAACTGTTTCATGTTTCATCTAAACCAAATTTCAAAATTGGCACTGAAGGTTATACGTTCATTGTCCAGAAATTCTACAACGTGCAGCGTTTTCCATATGTGGTGATGTACAACAAAGACATGAAACTGGTGAAAACAATTCCTTTTGTCACCAAACCGGAAGAAGTGGTTGCTGATATCTCGAACCTTTAAGATTCTTCTCTCAACACGGCTTTTTTTTACACATTTAATTGCTAACATGATTACAAAAAACTATATCAGAATCTTTTTGTTCATAATGATCCTGGCAGCATCAGCCACAGCGCTGTTCGCGCAAACCGATACGGCAGATTATCATGAAAACTACCGCCCGCAGATCCATTTTTCTCCCAAGAAAAACTGGATGAACGATCCCAATGGTATGGTTTACAATGATGGTGTATACCACCTCTTTTTTCAGTATCATCCCGAGAGCAGCGTTTGGGGACCAATGCACTGGGGGCACGCTACCAGCACAGATCTCGTACATTGGCAGGAACAACCTGTTGCCATTTTCCCCGACAAGCTTGGTTATATTTTTTCCGGCAGTGCTGTGCTTGATTCCAATAATACTTCAGGCTTTGGAAAAAATGGTAAAGCGCCCCTGGTGGCTATCTATACCAGCCACGATATTAAAGGCGAAAAAGCGGGTACAAATACCTACCAAACGCAAAGCATTTCGTATAGTTTGGACAATGGTAAAACCTGGATAAAATACAGTGGCAACCCGGTGGTAAAAAATCCCGGCATCACCGATTTTCGCGATCCGAAAGTAAGCTGGAACGAAGCCACCAAAAAGTGGATCATGACATTGGCTACCAAAGACCGCATCACCTTTAGGTCTTCTCCCAATCTGAAAGACTGGAAGAAAGAAAGTGAATTTGGTGAAAAACTGGGAGCACATGGTGGCGTATGGGAATGTCCCGATTTATTTACATTGAACTACGAGGACAAAAAAGTTTGGGTATTGGTGGTCAACATCAATCCCGGCGGACCCAATGGCGGTTCGGCTACGCAATACTTTACAGGTGATTTTGACGGACACCAGTTTACACCCGACGACACCACTACCAAATGGCTGGACTTTGGTCCCGATGAATATGCTGGTATTACGTGGAGCAATACGGGGGACCGCAAAATATTCTTAGGCTGGATGACCAACTGGGATTATGCACAGGTGGTGCCAACCACCAAATGGCGCAGTGCGATGACGGTGCCAAGAGAACTGGGACTCGAAAAAATCAATAACCAGTATTTGGTTACATCCACACCTGTAAAAGAACTTGACGCTATCACGACTTCTATTGCAACTGTAACAGACCTTGATGCATCTGATATTATTCTGCCCAACGAAGAAAATGTAACAACTCCAATAAAACTGGTGGTAAAGGCAAACACGATTAAAGATTTTACCTTTACATTTTCCAATGAAGCCGGGGAAGAACTGGTAATAGGTTATGAAAGCAGCAGCAAACAATATTTTATAGACCGCACAAAAGCAGGTGAATCGTCATTCAAAGAAACATTTGCCGCAAAGCATACAGCACCCCGCTTTGCGCAGAAGGACAACCTCGATATTGTTCTCATTATTGATGATGCCTCTGTAGAATTGTTTGCAGACAATGGATTGACAACAATGACAGAAACTTTTTTCCCAAGCCGGAAAATGAACAAACTGCATTTGCAATCAAAAGACGGATTGTTTATCAGTTCACTGGAAGTGAGCAAGATGAAAAGTATCTGGCAATAGTTAAATCGTAAATTATACTCCTACTACGTAAACTTTAAAACAGGTTGCACTCAATGCAGCCTGTTTTTTATTTAGTGAGAGTGAAGTTTTGCTGCGGTTGAAAATTTCTTTATTTTACCCTACGCCAAAACTTCTTGTTATGAAGCTTCACCTATGGCTGATTGCAGCCTGCTTTGCACTGCCGTTTTCTGCTTCGGCTCAGAACCTGTCTTGGTTTACAGGATCGTGGTTGGGAGAAACTTATTTTCCAAATGGCACCATTACAAAACGTATCCAGATCAGGCTCGAAGTATTGAAGATGAATGGAAATTTGTTCACTGCAAGGCTTGCCAATATGTATCCAAACGATACAACTGTGAGGTTGGAAAGGATATTGGAGGGAAAGATTGCGAATAGCAAGATGACCATCAGCCGCAATGTTGAAACTTATATACGGGATCTGCGAACGCGAAACATCTGGAAAGACTGCTCCTCCTGTGCTTTCGGATCAGATTTTTCAATCACCGCAAACCAGGTGGAAATAAAGCTGACAACAAAAGATTGTGGCGACGACTGCAATGGCATCACCATCTTCCGGAAAGATACAAGTACATTAAATGAAGTGGAGAAATTACAACTGGCAAAATGGTTTCATCTGCCTATTGCCGATACACATAAGGCAGCAATCAGTAGTAAAAAAACAAACAAAGCTTTCGATTCGTCAGTCACAAAAACTGCAGTTGCCCACCAGGATGCTACGATTGCAAAAATTACAGAAAAGAAAGTTACGGCAAATGCCGTAGTGCAGACTCAAAAAGCTGCACAGGTTATCAATACGCCAGCTCAGACACAACGGAAAACAGATGATACTCTTACGCCCAAAGACAGCACACCTGCAGCATTTAGTCAAAGGGTTACAAACCTGTATCATAGCTATGAAGTAGCGTCGCCCGTCATTACAATCCAGTTGTATGACAATGCAGAAATAGACGGCGATGTTGTATCGGTTTATCACAATGGAATCCTGATTGCAGACCACCAAACGTTAACGCACAAAGCCATCACGTTTACAATTGCAGCATCACAGCAAAGCAGGCACCACGAATTTGTATTGATTGCAGACAATCTTGGGTTAATAGCACCCAACACTGCGCTCATGCGGATAACTGCCGGCAAACAAAAGTTTGAACTCGAGCTATCTTCCGATATGGAAAGCAATGCAAAGATCAATATAGATTATACAGGCGAATAGGGAATGTAAATACGAAATGGAGTCTTGTCATCTTATTCTTCCATTGATACACTGTAAACAAAACAGGCACCCATACGGTGCCTGTTTATATCTGGAATTATTGGGTGTGTTACGCTGGTTCCAATATGCAAAACTGGTAAGGTTTCAATACAAGAAAATCATGATCATCACCTACGGGGAACGTATGTTCGCTCCAATGATCATAGAGCTTCACAGGCACCATGCCGTGTTCTTTAAAAGCATACCACGTAACATACGAATCGCGGTTATTGAAATTGAATAGGCAATACACTCTTTTTTCTTCCCAAGCCCGCAGGTATCCACTCACATGTATATTATGCGGCGACAGCCAGGTGATGTTGTTTTTATCAGCAATCACAGTGAGTTGTTTGCGGATGCGTAGCAGCTTTTGCGTAGCCGAATACACAGCATGTTCTGTAGTTCCATGCTCTTCACCCCGCTTGTTTTTGTTCCAGTCTATCATGGGCCGGTGCATCCACCGGTTGTCGTAGCTTTTTGCACTATCGTCGAGGTAGCTATAATCGTTGAGGTAGCCTTGTTCGTCTCCGTAAAATATCATGGGCATACCGCCTATAAAGAAGCTGTGAGCCTGCATCAGGATGATTTTGTTTACTGCTTCACCGATTGCATCCTCATTGTTTTCCTGTATCGCTTTTTCAAGTCCGCACAGCGATGCAAGTGAGCCGCTAATGCGGGCATCGCCTGTTTTATCGTTCACCGAAAAAAGAGCGCCGCGTGCCGGCGAGTCCGCTTGTTTACCCGAATAATAATCTTTGAGGTAGCGCCGGTGCCGGTACGGCTGAAAGCCAGCCTGCTCTATCATATAATCATCAAAGCCCAACCCGATATCATCGTGGCAGCGTGTATAGGTGATCCACGATGTGCCATAGGGTTTTCGGAGTATCACATGCTGCGCTGCCAGCAACACGCGTGTATCGCCGGTAGCCAGTGCATCCCACTGCAGCGCCATGTCCGTGGCATTATAGGCAAAGTCGCACTCGCGGGCTAGAAAATGTCCTGAGCCAAAATATTCCATGATTTCGTTGGGTGCCACAATGGCTTCACCCAATATTGCCATGCCCGGCGTAGCTATCTGAACGCACTGCTTGATGAGCTGCAAAAGTGTGTGTGCCTGCGGCAAATTCTGACAAGTGGTACCCAGTTCTTTCCAGATAAAAGCAGGGGCGTCTATGCGTAAAATGTCCACCCCAAGATTGGCATAATAAAAAATCGTATCTGCCATGGTTGCAAACACCATGGGATTGCGGTAGTTTAAATCCCATTGGTAATGATGAAACACAGACATGACCCATTTATCTAATTCCTTGATATAGCTGAAATTGCCGGGTGAGCTTTCCGGAAATATGTCGGGCATGCTTTGGTCATACTGATCGGGCATGTAGCGGTCGGGAAAAAAATAATAAAAATCCTGGTAAAAAGGATCTCCTGCACGGGCAGCTTTTGCCCATGCATGCTGGCGCGATGTATGGTTCAGCACAATGTCGAGCATCAAATACATATCTGCTTTTTGCAATGCCTGCTGTGCCTGCACCAAATCTTCTGTTGTACCAAAACGCTCATCTACCCTTCGAAAATCCGATACGGCATAGCCACCATCACTTTCCGCTGCCGGGCTTTCAAATACAGGCATCAGGTGCAGCAGGTTCACGCCGGTTTTCTGCAGGTAAGGAATCTTTTCAGGCAAGTCTTTCAAAGTGCCGCAAAAGCGGTCTACATACAGGCTCATACCAGCCAGTTCGTTGCTCAAAAACCAGTCAGCAGGTTTTGCTGCGTCCCGTTCTTTCAGTTTTTTAGACCTTGCCAGGTAAGCATCAATCATAGAATTGACCAGGAGATGAAACGCCTGTTCCTGTTGGGGATGATGGTAATATATACTGTTGAAAAGATGGGTGAGATCTGCCGCATGATGTAACAACCTTCGGAAAAAAGCGTCATGTTTTCCATTGGGTGATATTTTCTTTTCTGCCAGTTTGTATACGATAGCAGTATACGAATCATTGATGTTCATGGAGGATTAGTTTACTCTGTAGATGGCTGAATAATTGAGTATGCAGATAGTCACATTTGCATAGCAGCAACCATCTTTATTTATGTTGATTATTCTGTTTGTCATTGAACTACGACTGTCATTTTCTGAACTTCTTCTGCTGGTTTTTTATAGCTCATGATAGTGGTGGCCAATGCTGCCAGCAACAGAAGCGCACCGGCAAAAGTGATGGCACCCTGCGGGCTGCTGCCAAGAAAGTGTTTATAGATAAAACCAAACGTCAGCGTTTGTAGAATCATTGGTACTACAATCATCATATTGATGATACCCATATACACGCCATATCGTTTTTTAGGTATGCTGCTGATGACCATGATATAAGGAACACCCATCATGCTAGCCCAGGCTACACCAAAGCCAATCATGGGGGCAAACAGGAAGTATTTGTTTTCAATATGCGGGAGGATAAACAGCGATACTGCAGATGCTGCCAGGCACACGGCATGCACCCATTTTGCACTGTATTTTTTTGCCAGCCACACAAGACCAAATGCAGAGATAAAGGTGACGATATTATAAAAGCCATTTACCAGCCCTGTCCACCCGGCTGCCTGTTCATACAGCATCTTGTTTTCTTCCGCTGAAGTGTGATACACGGAAGCCGCGATACTGTGCGAAATATACTGCCAGTAGCAAAACATGGCATACCATTGAAAGAGGTACACCAACCCGAGTTGTCTCATAATTTTCGGCATGTCTTTGATGGCGCCAAAGATTTCTATAAAAGGAGTGAGCACGCCCCTGTTACTGGCCCGCATTTCGGCAAGTTCTTCGTCTGTAGGTGGAATTTCCGGTGTTTTGCTCACACTCCATACTACTGAAGTAATAGAACATACGGCACCAACAAAGAACGACCCGAACACCCAGTAGGGAATGCCCGCAGATGTTTCGCCACCAATAAATTGTTGAAAGATAAACAGGCTCACGTTTGCCAGGGTAATACCAAATCCTGTGAAGAAACTTTGCGTTAAAAAGCCTGTTGGGTGCTGGCTTTCAGGAAGTTTGTCAGCTACAAAAGCGCGGTAAGGTTCCATGGCTGTATTGTTGGCAGCATCTAGCACCCATAGCAGCGTCACTGCCATCCAAAGGGCAGTGCTGAAAGGAAACAAAAACAAACAAAGACTACAAAAAATTGCTCCAACCAGGAAGAACGGTTTTCGCCTGCCCCAGCGTGGGCTCCATGTGTTGTCGCTGAGTGCGCCAATAATTGGCTGAATCAATAAGCCGGTCATCGGGACCTGCCAGGTTCAACAAGGGTAATTGTTCCGGATTTGCATGAAGGAATGTGTACAAAGGATTAATGGCAGTTTGCTGCAGACCAAAGCTGTACTGGATTCCAAAGAAGCCAACGTTCATGTTGATAATCTGCCAGAACGTAAGGCGAGGTTTGTATGACATAGCAGGAGGTTAGAAATTAAAATGAGGATACAAGCATTAAATAGAGTGTGCAAAATAAGGTAAAGAATCAGCCGATTTGCTTATTTTTCAATTTCGTAAAACTTTTTTTGACTGGCTTTCTGCACTGTTTGTAAGCCTCTTCGAAACCGTACAAACTACGGACATTAAAAAGGGTAAGGCTTTTGCTTGATTAACGCATTGAATCTATATACATTATGAAATACCTGAGAAGTAGTTTTCCCGTTTTTATTGCTTTGCTGTGTGCTCTTTCTGCCTGCCAGTCAAATGCAACTGATGAAGATATTCAGCAGGATATAAACGATGAATTTGCAAAAGACCATGCCGGCGCTGCCCTTCACGCTACGGTAGACAAAGGTGTCGCCACGATTACCGGAGAATGCAGCGGCGATAGTTGTTCTGCCCGGATAGTAGAACGGGTGAAAAAGATTAAAGGCGTAAAAGATGTAGACACGCACATTATTGAAACACCTTAATCGAAGAGTACATACTTCATTTGATTTCTTTCTGTGCTTTATTGCTTCTCTTTATCGTAGAATAACGATAAAACGTTCCTCAGCCGGATAGCGACAAAGCTGTAAGGCTGCTCTACATAACAATGCGTCGGCAATCATTTTATTGTAATCCTCTTTGCCTTGGTAATAACCATTGTAACCAACACGATCAGGTCTCTGTTCGTGTCTGTAAAGCGGTGAGTTTTGTTACGGGTAAAATCAGTATTTTCACCTTCTATAGAATACACGATTTCTTACCAAAAAAATACAACATGTTTACTTCGCGCAGGCGGTTTTTACAACAGGCAGCTACTTTGGCTGCAGGATTTGGTATTGCCAACCAGGTATGGGCCAATCAATTATCATCCACAAAGGCATCTTATGACATTTCACTTGCAGAATGGTCATTGCACAAAGCACTTTTTGCCAACAAAATGACCAATCTTGATTTTCCTGAAATGGCAAAAAAGGATTTTGACATCAGCATCGTGGAATATGTAAGCCAGTTTTTTAAAGACAAAGCAAAAGATACTACTTATCTGAACGAACTGTTGAAACGCTGTAATGACAATGGTGTAAAAAATCATTTGATTATGATTGACGGCGAAGGTCCGCTGGCAGAACCCGATGCTGCCAAACGCAATGCTGCCGTGGAAAACCATTACAAATGGGTAGACGCTGCGAAATATCTTGGTTGCGCCACCATCAGGGTGAACGCCCAGGGCGAAGGAACACCGGAAGAAGTACAGAAAGCCGGTGCTGAAGGCTTAAACAAACTATCTGATTACGCAGAGAAACAAGGCATTCATATCATCGTGGAAAATCATGGCGGCATAACCTCCAACGGCGAATGGATGGCTGCTTTGATGAAGCGTGCTGACAACAAAAATATAGGCACGCTGCCCGATCTTGGCAACTTTTGCATAAAACGCAGCAAAGACTGGAAGGAATGTGAAGAAATGTATGACCGTTACAAAGGCGTTACAGAAATTGTTCCATTTGCCAAAGGTATCAGCGCGAAAACCTATGATTTTGATGCACAGGGAAATTGTATAGAAACCGACTATACGAAGATGATGGACATTATCCGCAAATCAGGTTTCAAAGGCATCATTGGTATTGAATATGAAGGCAGCGAAATCAGTGAAGAAGAAGGTATCCGTAAAACCAAAGCGTTGCTTCAAAAAGTGATGACCGCTTAGGAAACCTGCATGTTTTCCTGTGCCCGCTGTTGAATCATGGCGTTCTTTTAGCAGTACTGCTTATCATGAGTATAAAACTTGAAAAAATAAGCACCCGTGCACCAGACGGTTGGAAAAAGAAAGAAACCAAGCGAAAGACCGAAGCGATTATCGACAAACTGGTGGAACAACAAAACCTTTTGTTTGCCGGCAACAAGTCATTCGGTGCTCGTGATTCTGCAGGGAATGGATGCAAGCGGAAAAGATGGTGTGCTGCGCAAAGTATTCAGTCGCATCAATCCGCGTGGATTGAAAGTTCATTCGTTTGATGTGCCGACGGAAGAAGAAGCAGCACACGATTTTTTATGGCGTGTGCACAGCCATACGCCGGGAAAAGGAATGATACAGGTGTTCAACCGGTCGCAGTACGATTCTGTGCTGGTAACGCGCGTTCATGGATGGTGTAGTGATGAAACAGCCAGGTTGCGGATGGAAAGTATCAATGCTTTCGAACAATTGTTGCAGAGAGATAATTATACGCACGTCCTGAAATTTTATCTTCATGTATCGAAAGAAGAACAGGAAGAACGATTGCAGGACAGGATGGACAAACCTCACAAGCACTGGAAATTTAATGTAAATGATTTTAAGGAAGTTGCCGTGCGCGATCAGTATGTCGACATGTATGAAGATGTTTTCAAACATTGCAACAAAATACCTTGGACAATTGTACCTGCCGACCAGAACTGGTATAAAGAACATATAGTAGCTAGTACGCTGCTGGAAACACTTGAATCACTGGAAATGCAGTATCCCGACCTGGTGCTGTAAATGTGTGGATTTTCTGAACTCCCAGTTGTTGCTCTGCATTATTTGCAAAACTTTATAAGCAGATGCCCGGCGATGCAGGCAATTTTTATTTTATCACTTGTCCTTCCTCAGTAACGCTTTTCCATGAAAACAACCACGCCATTTTCAATTTTTCTCTTATTGACATTCTGCTGTATTTTCTCATCTGCCCGTGCGCAGGTGTCTTCGCCTGTAAAAGAATTGTTTCCCGAAGGCACAAAGGTGTTTGAAAACGTATCGTATGCCGGAGACACTTTGCAAAGACACCTGATGGATGTATACCTTCCTCAGCATGCCCAGTGCAAAATTGCCGCTAGTTGTGTTTATTCATGGTGGAGCATGGATGCATGAACAGCAAGTACAGCGATATGAATTATATGGCAAATACCGTAAAAGGATTTATAGACAGTGGCTATGCAATGGCTTCCATTGATTACCGGTACAGTACCGAAGCTGTGTTCCCGGCGCAGATACAGGATTGCAACCAAGCCATTGAATACCTGTACCAGCACGCTGCTGAATACAATATCGACAGGACCAAAATAGCGCTGATCGGTTTTTCGGCTGGCGGTCACCTGGCTTCTTTAGTAGCATTGTCAGGCAACAACATGGTAAAAGATTTTTATCCTCCCGGAGCTGCACCGTCTTTTCATATTACTTGTGTAATGGACTTTTACGGACCTTCCGATTTATTGCCGCTGATGTCGGGTACCGATACCTCAGTGTATAATAAAGATCATCCCATCGCCCTGCTGCTGGGCGCTTTGCCGCGGAACGTCCTGACCTCGCTAAAAAGGCAAGCCCCGTAACGTATATCGACAAAAATGATCCGCCGTTCTTTATTGTCCAGGGTGAAAAAGACATGTCGGTTCCTTACACGCAATCTGTTATCCTGAGTTCCTGGCTGAACTTGCAGGCGTAAAAAACGAACTGACGATTGTGAAAGACGCACCTCATTATGGCGTTATGTTCGATTCAGAAGAAATCAGGTCAGGTTTGTTTCGCTTTTTGAAAACTTATATGCGGTAAAGTATTGCATACATTTATCATAAAGTTTAATAATTGTTACCTCCGCTGCAGAAAGTTGACTTTGAAAAGTTTAATGGTATTAGGTTAGTATCAGGTTAATCGCTGTTGTAAATGCCACGTAACTGCAGTGAAAATGTGGTTTCAAAATTGAACATCGCAAGCCTGCATCCGCTATCAGATTCAGTAATTTACATTCCTTCATATTTACACTAACCGCATGTCACCATCCTTATCGAAAGCTTTACCTTTCTATGTAAAACTGGCGCTTGCATTGTTTAGCCTTATCTCACTTTGCTACATCGCCATTCTTGCGAAAGAAGTGCTCTCGCCCCTGTTGTTTTCGCTTCTTTTTTCAATTGCTTTATTGCCTCTTGTTTCTTTTTTTGAGCGAAAGAATGAGGTTGCCTGCCGGCGTTTCGGCTGGATTGTCTGTCATACTGCTTGTGCCTGCGAATGTTTGTTGTTCTACTTTTTGGGTTCTCAAATCAGCAACCTTGCTAAAGACTGGCCGCAATTCCAGGAGCAAATTAACCTTACCATCAACAACCTGCAACATTGGGTAGATCAAAAGCTCAACATCAATATGAGAGAGCAGATGACGTATGTGAACAAAGCCACATCGGAAGTGCTGAGTTCAAGTTCTGCCGTGATTGGCGCAACTGTTGCATCGCTGTCGTCTATTCTTTTATTTATCGTATTTACCATGATTTACACATTTTTCCTGCTGTTCTACAGGCGGCTTATCCTAAAATTTTTGATTGCTGTGTTTAAGGAAGAACATTCTGTAACGGTATACGATATTACGGAGCAGGTGCAGTATATTGTAAGGAAATACATACTTGGACTTTTGCTCGAAATGCTGATTGTAGCTGCCGTTTGCTGCGTCCTGTTTCTCATCATTGGAATTAAATATGCTGTCTTGCTGGGTTTGATCACCGGCATCTTTAATCTCATTCCTTACATTGGTATTTTCACATCTCTTGTGCTCAGTACGTTCATTACGTTTGCCACCGGAGCCGGAACAACGAAAGTTTTGATGGTAATTATCATTTACATCATTGTTCACCTTGTAGACAGCAATGTGCTGCTGCCATTGATTGTTGGTTCCAAAGTGCGCATCAATGCACTTATTACCGTATTGGGTGTGATTGCTGGTGAAATGATGTGGGGAATTTCGGGTATGTTTCTTTCCATCCCGGTCATTGCGATTGCAAAAATCATTTTCGACCGTATTGAAACTTTGAAACCATGGGGCATGTTGCTGGGCGATGAAAAAGAAGACAAGCCGGAGACGAAAGGTGAAATCATCGCGGATGCCGAGGAAAAGAAGCCAGCTGTGTGAAGTTTTTGTGCGATGATATTCGAAAGAAAGATCAAAAATAATTGTTCAACGGGCTACGTTTTTTCAAAAAGTTATTCCTTTCTATAAATTGCTATATTGCGGAAAGATTTTTAGCTTAATGTTTGCTATACATTGACTACTATATATTTACTTACTCATAAAACTACACTATGCGCGACTTGTTTCGTACCTTATTAGCAGGTTATGGTGCTTACCGCTGGGGCGGCGGCTGCCTGGGAACCATCCTTTTATTTGTGGCTATTTACTGGGCGTTGGGTTATTGCTGATAATACAACCGTATGAAAAATAGGGCAGCATCATTTCGCATCTTGTATAGCTTTTATTTTCTCTTTATGAAAAAAATTGAAGCCGTTACAGCGTGTAAAATGATGCCGCTTTCATTTGTAGCCATTTAATTATTAGCCAATTGCTTCATTCAGGTCTGCTATCAGGTCTTCCACATCTTCAATACCCACACTCAGCCTGATCAGCGAATCGGTGAGACCGTTTTTAAGTCGTTCTTCTCTTGGTATGGAAGCATGTGTCATTGTTGCCGGGTGATTTATCAGGCTTTCCACACCGCCAAGGCTTTCCGCCAGTGCAAATACTTTTGTAGACGACAATACTTTGATAGCAGTTTCCACGCTGTCGTCTTGCAATGTAAAACTCATCATTCCTCCAAAACCACGCATTTGTTTTCTGGCAACTGCATATCCGGGATGGTCTTCAAATCCACACCAATATACATGTTTCTACCTTTGGATGATTGCGTAAAAATTGTGCTATCTTTTCACCGTTTTCGCAATGACGCTGCATACGTACATGCAGTGTTTTTATGCCGCGCAACACCAAGAAAGCAATCCTGCGGACCGGGAACAGCGCCACAGCTTTTCTGGATAAAATATAAGTCGTCGCGAAGCTTGTCATCATTCATCAATCAGGCAGCCCTGTATTACATCGCTGTGGCCGCCAAGATATTTGGTAGCGGAATGCAATACGATATCTGCACCCATATCAAGCGGATTTTGCAGGTAGGGAGATGCAAAAGTGTTGTCCACACACACCAGTATATTATGCTGGTTTGGCAATTGCTACCACAGCGGCTATATCCGTGATATTCATCAGCGGGTTGGTAGGTGTTTCTATCCAGATCAGCTTTGTGTTTTCGTTGATGTACGTCTGAATGTCACTTGCATTCTGCATGTTTACATAGTGAAACTTGATGCCAAATTTTTCAAACACTTTGCTAAACAGGCGGTATGTGCCACCATACATATCACTCGCCGCAATCACTTCATCGCCCGGCTTCAGCAGTTTCATCACCGCATCGGTAGCCGCCACGCCACTGCTAAAGGCAAGCCCGTGTTTTCCATTTTCTATAATGGCAACGGCTCTTTCCAGTGCAAAGCGGGTAGGGTTTTGGCTGCGGGCATATTCATAGCCTTTGTTTTTTCCCGGCGCTTCCTGTACGTAGGTAGAAGTCTGGTAAATAGGCGTCATAATCGCTCCTGTGGAAGGATCGGGTTCTGCGCCTGCATGTATCATTTTTGTGCCTAATCCGGTGTTGTTCATATCATCTTTATATGGGTAAACGTAATATTGTCTGCTGTTTGTAAATGTTGAATGTATTTCAAACCGAGCATTATTTTTAGAAGTAAATTTTGAATGTTCACTACAGGTTGGTGCTGTTTAGCATAGCAGCCGCACTCATATACCGAAAGTCGAAATTGTCTCCTTCATGTGCACCTTTCGCTTCTGTTTTTTTGGTGAGCACCGATTCGTGTAATACTTTTTCCTTCACCAGCGTTCTTCTGCTGTCCATGATCATCTCCTGTATGGCTGCATGTTGCATCCACTCTTGTTGCGGTGGTTCATATCCTATTTTCCCCGTGTGCCATGCAATGCTGTCGGGAAGTGTGCCGCTCATGCACTTGCGCAGTATCCACTTCGTAAAGCCATCACGCATCTTCATTGTTGCGGGCAATGAAAACAGGAACTCCACTAGCTGATGTTGTAAAAACGGCAACCTGATTTCGCGTGAATGAGCCATAGAATTCCGGTCGGCATACCGCAACAGCTCTTCCAGTCCAAAGGTAAACGTATTGTAGTGTAACAAATCTTCGAGTTGCCTGATCACCGGTTTGTTCAGGCTGTCTTCATTTTGGTACCTGTTCACAAATTCCTGGTTGAGATGAGGCTGGTTTTTCACAGCGGCAAATGCATTCTGCTGTAAGCGTTGTGCCGCGCGGGCAGGGTAGTAGGAAGCCACGTAATTTTTCCAGTTCCACTGCTGCAAAAAATCATTCTTTTTAAATAAAGCCATTTCGCGCCTGAAGCCTCCATAATTGCCGGTGAGTTGCTGTTGCAAAAACCAGTGAACATATTTTTTATAGCCACCCAGTATTTCATCGGCACCCTGCCCGTCTAGCAATACCGTAATGCCTTGTTCTTTTGCCATCGCATACACAAGGTACTGTGTCAGCACGCTGCTGCTTTGCACCGGTTCGTCCTGCTGATACATCAGTTGCTGCCAGTGATGTGACCAGTCGTCGGCGGTGGGTTGAATGATGTGTTGGGTAATGCCAAAGTGATCGGCAACCACTTTGCTTTGCGCGGTTTCGTCGCGGTAAAAGCCGGGAAAGCCTGCCGTAAAAGCTACATGTTTCCATTGACTGCCTTTATTGGTCAACTGATGTATGGCGGCTACAATACTGCTGCTGTCGAGCCCGCCGCTAAGGCTTGTTCCTATTGCCACATCGCTTCGCAGCCGCATTGCCACCGATGATGAAAACAGTTCGGCAAACCGTTCAACCGCATCGTTTTCAGAAATGGAAATACTATTGAGCGCAGGCTTATACCATTTGCGCAGCTTTATTTTACCTGCAGCAGGTGCCAGTTGCAAACAGTGACCTGGCGGAAGGTTCAGAATATCACTGTAAAAGGTTGCTGTTTTCTTTATGGGATTTTGCACATAGCCAAGCGCAAGGTAGTTGAGCATCATGGTGCCGTTAAGCTTGCGCGGTGCGCCTACTGCAAACAAAGCTTTTATTTCGCTGGCAAATACTACCTGCTGAAACCTGCCACGTTCGGCATAATATGGATAATAGTATAACGGTTTCTCGCCAAATCTGTCGCGCGCTATAAAGACGGACTGATGAAGATTGTCATATAATGCAAAGGCAAACATACCGTCGAAATGCTGCAGGCATTCTTCGCCCCACTTGTCGTAGGCAGCGGGTATCACTTCGGTATCTGAGGCAGTAGAAAACCGGTACCCGTGAGTGGCGAGTTCTTTTTTCAGTTCGACGTAGTTGTAGATTTCCCCATTAAACACCAGCGAGTAATGCAGGTAGCAAAAAGGCTGTTGCGCATTTTTGCTGAGATCGATGACAGGTAAGCGGCGGTGAGCAAAGCCTACGGTTCGCTCTTCATTGGTCCAGAAGCCTTCGCTTTGCGGTCCGCGATGACGAAGGCTGTCAGCCATCAGTTGCAGACGATGCTGTTCGACAAGAGAAGAATGAGGTGAAATAATGCCTGCTATGCCACACATGCTGCGAAGGTAGTAAGTAGCAGTGAGGTGTGCTGTGTTAGTTACTCTCGTTCAGCAAGCTGATTTGCTTCAAAGTATATGCCTGTACATCGGGGAAAAAGGCGGTATAACATTCTCTTAGTTGGTCATAATGTTCGATAAAAGCTTCATACGCTGCAATACTGTTGTTGAGATAAACAGCCCTTTTTGCCAACCCGGCAAAACTGTTTTGAATGCCATTTAGCGTACTGTAATGATAGAGCCAGTCCTGCATTTTCATAAAAGGAAACATACGGGCAAATTTTTCGGGCATAATGTCCGCAAATCCATCGAGCAGGCTGTAGGAATGCGCTGCAAAGGATTTCAGTTCGGGCAAACTGTGCAAGGTTTTGTCGAGAGCTAAAAAGTGGTCATACATCACATCTGCAAATGCACCTGAATAGGCACCAACGGCAGGTTTAAAATAGCGTTTTGCTGCGTAGGTAGCTTCATGGCAATCGGTAAAGGTATCTATCATCCTGTGCAGCATGATTCCCTGCTGCACCTTCGTGCTGTAAGTAAATTTTTGTTTGCCCTTTACAAAATCGCTGATCATATTTCCCGCCAGAAGGTGAGGATCGCCAAATGATAAATAGGCGTGTGCCAGGTAATTCATAATCGATTGCTCCTTTTCGCCAATACAGTAATAGAAAGAGGCATAGATGTAATAAAAAATTCTCTTTTACCAACCAATACCAGCTAAGCTATCGGTAAAGCTACCACTTATCCATCATGAGAAATGGGGCTGCTGACTTCATCACGGTTTTGGGATTTCATTAATATTTTACGAAGAACAAGCTGAAAACCAAACGCAGCTTGTGTTTGAGCGCATTTTGTCGGAAGCTTCCTGATACATGCCTTGCCATTCATCACAATGCCAGGCCGGAGCGTTGAACATGGTCATAATTCACTTGAAATCGGCTGCCCGGCAGGATACTTTTACATCGTCAAACAAAAACAAATATTCTAATAATCTAAAACCTTATTTATGAAAACAGCATTTTTCAGCCGCTTCGCCAAAGCCTCAGGCTTTGCCACATTATTGATGATCGCCAGTGCATTTAGTGCTTTTGCTAATCCCGTAGATGTAAACAAACGCATCATGCAGCAATTTCAAAACCAGTTTAAAAACGTTACCAACGTTACCTGGAAAAGTACGCCTCAGTTTACCTCAGCCTGTTTTATTCTGGATGGCGTGAAAACATCCGTGTTTTATGATGGATCGAACAGCCTGCTATGCGTAACGAAAGAAATATTCAAGGAAGATTTGCCTAAAGAAGCCATCAAAACCATTGACTCAAAGTATAGCAAATTTACCCTGAAATCTGCTATAGAATACATAGATGCGGATGGTAACAGCAGCTACTATGTACAGTTGCAAAAAGGCAGCAAGGAACAAATACTTAAATCTGATGAATTGGGTTCGCTAAGCGAATTTGAACCGCAATAACCATCTCCGCATTTATATAACGCACAGCCTTGCTCATTGTAGGAAGGCTGTTTTTTGTATTATCATCGGAAGAAAAAAAGGCTGAAATGCTGCATTAACCGCTACTTTTGCGCCTTTAAAACTGAGCTATGAATAAAGGACCTGTTTCGCAGTTTATACAACACCATTACCGCCATTTTAATGCGGCAGCATTGGTAGACGCAGCCAAAGGATATGAACAGCATCTGCTGGAAGGTGGGAAAATGATGATCACGCTTGCAGGCGCCATGAGCACCGCTGAACTGGGCATTTCCCTCGCTGAAATGATCCGGCAGGGAAAGGTGGACATTATCAGTTGCACCGGCGCCAACCTCGAAGAAGACATCATGAACCTCGTAGCACACAACTCTTACAAGCGGGTGCCCAATTACCGCGATCTGAGCCCGCAGGAAGAGTGGGATTTGCTTGAAAATGGATACAACCGTGTTACGGACACCTGCATACCGGAAGAAGAAGCATTTCGCCGCATTCAGCAGCATATACACAAAATCTGGAAAGATGCGCAGGACAGTGGCAAACGTTATTTTCCACACGAGTATATGTACAAGCTTTTGCTTAGCGGCGTAATGAGTGAAAACTACGAGATACCGGTGGAACATAGCTGGATGATTGCTGCCGCCGAAAAGAACCTGCCTATCATTGTACCGGGCTGGGAAGACAGCACAATGGGTAACATTTTCGCATCGTATTGCATCAAAGGCGAGCTGCAGGCAAGCACCATGAAAAGCGGTATTGAATACATGATGTACCTGAGCAACTGGTACCAGGAAAACAGCACAGGTAAAGGTGTTGGATTTTTCCAGATTGGTGGTGGTATTGCTGGCGACTTCCCCATTTGCGTAGTGCCGATGATGTACCAGGATCTCGAAATGCATGAAATACCATTCTGGAGTTATTTCTGCCAGATCAGCGACAGCACTACCTCATATGGATCGTATAGTGGCGCGGTGCCCAACGAAAAAATTACTTGGGGTAAACTGGATATCCACACACCCAAATACATCATTGAAAGCGATGCAACCATTGTAGCGCCGCTCATTTTTGCTTACCTGCTTGGATGGTAGCATTGGACGAATCGGTTGTAGAATTTGTTTGGAAATATTTACGTTTCATTTGTAGATAATTCCATAAAACATGCTTGGCTTTACCGATGCATAAACAGCTTATAATAATAAAAAACCGGCAACAACTTGCCGGTTTTCTGTTTGAACCATGTTCTCTTTTTGCCTGCCAACAAAACTTGATTTTATAGTCTGCCGGATGTTTGGAACTTCCATTTCTGCATGACTGTTTTTAAATTGCCACCGCTCTCATTTTTGTATCTTATTTTGTATCTCCCTTTGTAAAAAGAGATGAATGAACAAATCCGTATCCACTCTTTTCCCGAAGGTCAATTTGCTGAATAATGTCGAAAAATAATATTGTAAAAACAAAGATTCAGGCGCTGGGGTATGGCTTTATCGATGCGCAGCATTTGCCGGAAGGCGAAAGTGAATATTACCTCCGCAACCGGCAAAACCGCAATGGTATACAATACCGCCAGCTAACTGCTTACGAAATAGAAGCACTGGTGCGTAACCGCAACACGAGCGACAACTGGAACCAACTGCTTGTATCTGATGCTTTCAATCCTGAACTGGTGAAAAACTGTAAGTTTTATGGATTGGTGCGCATTGGAAAACTGGAACAGCTGGTATTGGCTTTTAGTGATCTCAAACTGGCAGTGGGCTTGTATAATTCCACCATTATCAGTTGTGACTTCGGCGACAATGTAGCGATTGAAAACGTTCATTACCTTTCTCATTATATCATTGGCAGTGAAGTGATCATTACCAATGTAGATGAACTGGTAACCACCAATCATGCAAAGTTTGGTAACGGCATCGTAAAAGACGGAGAGCCTGAGGGTGTACGCATCTGGCTTGAGACTTGCCAACGAAAATGGCAACCGCAGTGTGATGCCATTTAATGGTATGCAGGCAGGCGATGCCTGGCTGTGGAGCAAGCACCGCGAAGATGAATTGTTACTGCAACGCTTTGCCCAATTTACCGCGCAGGACTTCACGTCTACACGTGGCTATTATGGAAAAGTGGGCGACCGCAGTGTAATAAAAAACAGCAGTATCATTAAAGATGTATGGATAGGTGAGGATGCGTATATAAAAGGTGCCAACAAACTGAAAAACCTCACCATCAATTCGGGCGCGGAAGGGCAGACACAGATAGGAGAGGGATGCGAAATGGTGAATGGAATTATTGGTTTTGGATGCCGTATTTTTTACGGTGTAAAGGCGGTGCGTTTTATCATGGCTTCCCATTCGCAGCTCAAATACGGCGCAAGACTTATCAATTCCTACCTTGGAAATAATGCAACAATTTCCTGTTGCGAAGTGCTGAATTCACTGATTTTTCCTACACACGAACAGCATCATAACAACTCATTTTTGTGTGCTGCCGTCATCATGGGGCAAAGCAATATACCAGCCGGTGCCACCATTGGTTCCAACCACAATTCGCGTGGTGCAGATGGTGAGTTTATTGCGGGTCGTGGCTTTTGGCCGGGCTTGTGTGTGAGCATCAAACACAATACAAAACTTGCAAGTTTCACCATTCTGGCAAAAGGCGACTATGCATATGAAATGAACATTCCGCTGCCGTTTTCACTTGTAAGTATCGACACTGCCAACGACAGGCTCGTGGTAATGCCGGCCTACTGGTTTTTGTACAATATGTATGCGCTGTCACGCAATAGCTGGAAGTATGCCAGCCGCGACAAGCGGAAAGAGAAAATACAGTTGCTGGAAAACGATTACCTGGCGCCTGACAGCATCAACGAGATGTTTGACGCACTCAGGTGGATTGAAATGGCTACGGGTGTGGCGTATTACCGGCAGGAAAACAAAGATGCGCTTGTAACAGACGAACAATGCCGCATGAAGGGACAATCTTTGCTGCAGTCAAAAGACGAGATTATCAATGCCCTGAACATAGAAGCGCCGGCATTTGAAAATGCAAAGAGAAAAGTTGTCATCATTAAAGTGCAGCAGGCATACGACATTTATATCCGCATGATCAGCTATTATGGCATGTGCCGGTTGGTGAGCATTTGCGAACAGAACAAGGATATCGGAAACAATTGGAATAGAATGTTTTCCAGAGCAACTACATCGTACAGAATGGTCGAATGTGGGTGGTCAAATGATTCCTGATGCCGAAGTGGAACGCCTGAAAAGGGAGATTAAAGAAAATAAAGTAAGCAGCTGGCAGGATGTTCACCAGTTTTACATAAACCAGGGAATGCTGTATCCCCAACAAAAATCTGAGCACGCGCTTGCATCCTTGCTGGAGATGAAAGGAGTAACAGTGGCAGACGTAAATTCTGTTTACTTACTAAAGTGGCTGGACGAAGCGCTGGAAACCAGTCAATGGATAACAGATGCCATCTATCGTTCGCGTCAGAAAGACTATACCAATCCTTTCAGGCAGATTACCTACGATAGCGAACAGGAGCGCGACAAAGTATTGGGCAAGCTGGAAGACAACAGTTTTATTCAGGATCAGCAAAAAGAGCAGGAAGCTTTTGCCCAAACGGTGCGTAGTATTCAATCAAGGCTTTCACAATCGATGAGGTGAACCCCTTGAACATGAATAGCTTTGCATAAGTGTTCATATCTATTCCTGAGAACATTTTGATCAACTGAACGTTGTTTATATTTTATTTATAAATCTATTTTTGGAAATTAAATTCAACACACAATGCTTAGAAACACTTTCCAGCTTTTGCTCCTTGCTGCGATGCTGATAGTTGCAGTTGCCAGCAATGCACAAACGGCAGCACCAACAGGCAGCTACTTTGCCAACCCCGAAAGCGGCGTGCAGGACGGCAACGTGAGAATGATTCCTATTGAAACATCAAAAGGCACTTTTCGTGTGTGGACAAAACAGTATGGAAATAATCCAAAAATAAAATTGTTGTTGCTCAATGGCGGACCCGGCGCCACGCATGAATATTTTGAGTGTTTTGAAAACTTTTTACCGAAAGAAGAAATTGAATTTATTTACTACGACCAATTGGGATGCGGTAATTCCGACAATCCTAACGACACCTCTATGTGGGATCTCTCACGCTATGTGGAAGAGGTAGAACAGGTGCGGCAGGCGCTACAGCTCGACAAGTCGAATTTCTATTTGCTGGGGCACTCATGGGGTGGCATACTGGGCATGCAATACGCTCTTAAATACCAGGATCAGATGAAAGGACTAATCATATCGAATATGATGAGCAGCGGACCCGATTACGGAAAATATGCGGATGAAGTGCTGGCAAAACAAATGAATCCTGCTGTGCTGGATTCATATAAAAGATTTAGAAGCAAAAGGTGATTTTGGCAATCCAAAATATATGGAACTGCTGATGCCCAATTTTTATGCAGAACACATTTGCCGCATACCGATTGACCAATGGCCGGAACCCTTGATGCGAAGTTTTTCCAAAATAAATCAGTCATTGTATGTAACAATGCAGGGACCAAGCGAGTTCGGTATTTCCGGTAAACTGGCAGACTGGGACGTGTCTAAACAATTGTCGCATCTTACAGTGCCTACGCTTGTGATTGGTGCCAAATACGACACCATGGATCCGGAACACATGAAATGGATGAGCACACAGGTAAAGAACGGCAGCTACCTGTTTTGCCCCAATGGCAGCCACATGAGCATGTACGACGATCAGCAAACGTATTTGAAAGGATTGATTGGTTTCCTGAAAGGCACAAGTATGGGACAGAAAAAAGTGAAATTGTAAAGTGCCACTCCGGATTCAAACGAAGGCTTTATGAATGATGCAAATACAACATCGATTTAGTGTTGTACTTATAAAAAACAGGCAGGATGAAACTTTTCAACCTGCCTGTTTTTTATTCTAACATTGAACAAAAATTGTCTAGCTCTGCCTGTGATTTCAACATCGAAAAAAGCTTCCTAAGCAGGGATGCCTCTTATTTTGCAAGCCATACCACAAACATAAACCTGTGAACTATCCTTGTCAGATGCAAAGTCCGGATGGTACAAAAATGAATAAAAGAGCCAGAAAATGGACGATGCACAAGGTTTAAATTTTGATGAAAATTAGTTGTCGCATAGCTTTCCAAAGCAATACTCAGCCATTTCTTCGTAATGATTTATCTACATGATGGATTAGCCATTAATCTGTTTATACTACAACTATTCGGCAAACCTGCCTGTATAGCTTTCTGCAACATCTTTTATTCCAGACGGAACACCGGCATATACAAGATTCCCACCTGCATCTCCGGCTTCTGGACCTAAATCTATCAGCCAGTCAGCGTTTTTAATCACATCTGTATTGTGTTCTATCACTATCAGCGAATGACCTTGTTCTATCAGTGCATAAAACGATGACAGCAACTTGTTGATATCATGAAAATGCAATCCGGTAGTAGGCTCATCAAAAATAAACAGGATGTGCCCAGCCGATTTGCCTTTGCCCAGAAAAGAAGCTAGCTTTACGCGCTGCGCTTCGCCTCCGCTCAGCGTATCGCTGCTTTGCCCCAGTTTGATATAACCCAATCCCACATCCTGCAAGGGTTGCAGCGCTTTCGCCAGTGTTTTTTCTTCTTTAAAAAAAGCAATTGCATCGTCAACGCTCATGTCCAGAATGTCATGAATATTTTTTCCGTTGTATTGCACTTCCAGTATTTCTTCTTTGAAGCGTTTGCCTCCGCACGATTCGCAAACCAGGTGCACATCGGCAAGAAACTGCATTTCTACAATCTGTTCGCCTTCGCCCTTGCAGGTATCGCAGCGTCCGCCATCCACATTAAATGAGAAATGTTTGGTTTGAAAACCACGCATTTTCGATAAAGGCTGGCGTGCATACAAATCCCTGATTTCGTCGTAAGCTTTAATGTACGTAACGGGGTTGCTGCGCGACGATTTCCCGATCGGATTCTGATCTATCAGTTCGAGTTGAGAGATATCCGCAACATGTCCTGAAATGGCTTTGTGAAGTCCGACTTTATCAGCAAATTCTCCTTTCAGTTTGCGCAGCGCCGGGTAGAGCACCTGCTTCACAAGTGTTGTTTTTCCACTGCCGCTCACACCACTCACCACGCACAATACATTAAGCGGAAACTGAACCGAAATGTTTTTCAGGTTATTTTCTTTTGCTTCTTCAACAGTGATACTTTTTGTCCATTTGCGTGGCTGTTTGTTCAGGTTAATAGACAGTTCGCCGGTAAGGTATTTCCCGGTAAGACTTTCCGGGTTGGCAATGATTTCTTCATAATTTCCTGTTGCAATCACTTCTCCGCCAAGGTGCGAAGCAAGAGGTCCCATGTCGATGATATAATCGGCTTCGCGCATCATCATTTCGTCATGTTCCACCACTACTACAGTATTGTTCAGATCGCGCAGTTCTTTGAGCACTTTAATGAGCTTTTCCGTATCGCGGGAGTGCAAACCAATGGATGGTTCGTCAAGAATGTACAGCGAATTGGTGAGATTGCTGCCAAGGCTGCGGGTAAGCTGTATACGCTGGCTTTCGCCTCCGCTCAGCGAATTGGCAAGCCGGTTGAGCGTAAGATAACCAAGACCAACATCTACCAGTGTTTGCAGCCTTTGCTTGATTTCTATCAAAATGCGTTTGCCTACTTCCTGCTGGTGTTCGGAAAGCGTCAGCTGCAGGAACCATTGCTGCAGATCTTTTACCTGCATAAGGCATAGTTTGCCGATATGTGTATCCTGAATTTTCACATACAATGCTTCGGGTCGCAAGCGATATCCTTTGCAGGTGTGACATTTGGTTTTACCCCGAAACCTGCTGAGCAATACGCGGTATTGTACTTTGTATAAATTTGATTCTACTTCCGTAAAAAAATCATCGATGCCCTGCACGGTGCCTGTCCCTTTCCAAAGCAGCTCATACTGTTGTTCGGTGAGATCGCAAATGGCTGTGTGCACTGGAAATTTATAAGCGCCGGAAGCCCTGATAAAACGGTCACGCCACTGTCCTAGTTTTTCACCTTTCCAGGGTGCCACAGCACCTTCGTATACACTCAGTTTTTTGTCGGGAATTACAAGGTCGGGATCAATGCCAAGCACCATTCCAAAACCTTCACATTCGGGACATGCGCCATACGGATTGTTGAAGGAAAATAAGTTGGGAACGGGCTCTTCAAATTGCAGCCCATCCATCTCAAACTTGTTGCTGAACGTCACCAGTTTCTCATTGTTAATCTCAAGAAACATTTCGCCTTCGCCTTCATAGAAAGCCGTATTTACCGAATCGGAAATGCGGTGTATATCATCCTCATCAAATGTTTTGTTTACAATCCGGTCTACAAGTATGTAAGTAGTTGGTTTGGCACCGCTTTTTGAAAGCAGTCTTTCATGAAGTTCTTCGTCGGTCCATTCCAGCATTTCCTCTATCCTTACCGGTTTGCCATTGTGGTACATTCTCGAAAATCCTTTTTGCACCAGTATGTTCAGTTCTTCACGCGGCTGCCGGTTAGCGTGTTGTTTAAAAGTGACAATGATTACCACTTTATCACCTTCCGGCAATTGCCGGATATGCTGAATAACATCTGACACATCATCTTTTTTCACCTCGCGACCGCTGACAGGTGATATCGTTTTGCCTACACGGGCATACAGGAGGCGGAGATAATCATAGATTTCTGTCATGCTGCCCACAGTACTGCGCGGTGTGCGGGTACTCACTTTTTGCTCGATAGCAATTGCCGGGCACAAGCCTTTGATATAGTCCACGTCTGGTTTGTTCATACGCGCCATAAACTGCCGCGCGTAGGAGCTGAGGCTTTCGGCATAGCGGCGCTGCCCTTCGGCAAATAGTGTATCGATGGTAAGTGATGATTTACCGCTGCCCGAAACGCCTGTGACAACAATCAGTTGGTTGCGCGGAAAAACCACATCTACATTCTTCAGATTATGGGTGCGTGCACCTTTAATTTCGATATCCCGTTCTTCTCCTTTTTTCAATTTCTTCTTTACCGGTGGTTTTTCCTTCTGTAGCATGCGTTATTATTAAAAAAACATTTACGATGAATTAAATTCTGCTTTATTTGCAATACTTTTGCACTTAGAAAATAATACAAGCAAAAATTGTTATTATTTTCACGCCAAAACTAAAAGCGTACAGCCTATACCAGAAATTTTACCCGCAGAACTTTTTAACTCTGTTTTTTGATTGTCGTTCATTAATAAATTTAGTGTACTAATATGAGGCTGTACAATTCCATGACGGATACACAACTGGTGCTCTTATTTCAGGAAGGTAATGTTTATGCTTTTGAATCGCTAATTTCCCGTTACAAAGACAAGTTATATTCCTCTATTTTGTTCCTTGTAAAGGATAAATACCTTGCCGAAGATATGTTTCAGGATACTTTTATCCGAATCATAGATACGTTGCGAAATAAGCGCTACAACGAGGAAGGTAAATTTTTACCGTGGGCATTGCGTATTGCTCACAACCTGTGTGTAGACCATTTCAGAAAAGTGAAAAGAACACCGGCTATTCTGACCGGCGATAACCAGGATATTTTTGAAGTGATCAACGTGGTGGAAGATACCGCAGAACAAAAGATGATGCGCCGCCAGAGTCATGAAAAAATGTATGCTATGCTCGACCTTTTGCCAGACGAGCAGCGCGAAGTGATCGTGCTGCGTCACTTTGGTGACATGAGTTTCAAAGATATCGCCAGCCTCACCAATTGCAGTATCAATACGGCATTGGGAAGAATGCGCTACGGACTCATCAATCTTCGCAAAATGATGGAAGAGAAAAAGATTGCCTTATAGGCTTACTTCATGTCATCCCTTATTATTTTGCGACCACTAACGGATTGCCTGTTGTCATAATTTGCAGGATAATAACCGGATGACAGCCAAATTGATAAAGAGGTCTGCCCGACTAACATCTGGCAGACCTCTTTTGTTTTCTGTATTCCTTCTATTTTGTAGAATGGAATTGCCCCAGATTTTCTCACCGTCGCTTTCCTATCTTTGCCGCTTATGAAGCACATTCGCAACTTTTGTATTATTGCCCATATAGACCACGGAAAAAGCACATTGGCAGACCGCCTGCTGGAACATACCAAAACCATCGGTGCCCGTGATATGATGAACCAGGTGCTGGATGATATGGATCTTGAACGTGAAAAAGGTATCACCATCAAGAGCCACGCCATTCAAATGCAGTATATACAAGGGCGGCGAAACTTATACATTCAACCTGATTGATACACCGGGACATGTGGATTTTAGCTACGAAGTGAGCCGCGCACTGGCTGCCTGCGAAGGTGCATTGCTGCTGGTAGATGCTACGCAGGGTATCCAGGCACAAACCATCAGCAACTTATACCTCGCCATTGATAACGACCTGGAGATTATTCCTGTTGTGAACAAGATTGATATGGATGGTGCCATGATAGCGGAAGTAAAAGACCAGATTATAGAACTTGATTGGCTGCAAGGATGGCGACATTTTGCTGGCCAGCGCAAAAAACGGCATCGGGCTCGAAGAAATTCTCGAAGCCATAGTTGCCCGTATTCCGGCGCCAAAAGGTGATGTGGATGCGCCGTTGCAGGCCCTGATTTTTGATAGTGTTTTCAACAGTTTCAGAGGAATTATTTCTTATTTCCGTGTTTTTAACGGTACACTAAAAAAAGGCAGCCGTATTAAACTTGTAGCAACGGGACAGGAATATTTTGCCGATGAAGTGGGAGTTTTAAAATTGGGGCTTTTACCGTTGCCGGAAGTAAGCGCGGGCGATGTGGGATATATTGTTACCGGTATTAAGAATGCCAAAGAAGTAAAAGTGGGCGATACGATTACGCTGGCATCACAACCCAGCGAAATGATCAAAGGTTTTGAAGAAGTGAAACCCATGGTATTTGCAGGTATATTCCCGGTAGTAACTGAAGATTTCGAAGAATTGCGCGATTGCATGGACAAACTGCAGCTAAATGATGCCTCGCTTACCTTATGAGCTGGAAACCTCGCAGGCATTGGGCTTTGGCTTTCGTTGCGGATTTCTTGGTTTGCTGCACATGGAAATCATCCAGGAAAGGCTTGGAACGGGAATTTAACCAAACCGTTATTACGACGGTTCCCAACGTTAGTTTTATGCCTACACAACCAAAGGAGATAAGCTGATTGTAAACAACCCGGCACAAATGCCCGAATCGACCAAGCTCGACAGGCTGGAAGAGCCTTTCATCAGGGCGCAGATCATTACACTAGCCCGATTACATCGGCAATATCATGACGCTATGCCTGGGTAAAAGAGGCATTTTGATTAACCAAAGCTACCTCACAACTACCCGCGTAGAACTGATATTTGAAATGCCGCTTACAGAAATTGTGTTTGATTTTTATGATAAACTAAAAAGCCAGACACGTGGTTATGCCTCGTTTGATTATCACCCGATTGACTATCGCGAAAGCGATATTGTGAAAATGGACATTCATGCTCAACAACGAAAAAGTGGATGCGCTGAGCGCACTGATTCACAGGAGCCGTTCACAGGATTTTGGCCGCAAACTGTGCGAAAAGCTGAAAGAACTGCTGCCACGCCAGCAATTCCAGATTGCGATACAGGCAGCTATTGGCGCCAAAGTAATAGCACGCGAAAACATTAGTGCAATGCGCAAAGACGTGACAGCCAAATGTTATGGCGGTGACATCAGCCGTAAAAGAAAATTGCTTGAAAAGCAGAAAGAAGGCAAAAAACGAATGAGGCAAATAGGAAATGTGGAGAGTACCGCAGGAAGCATTTTTGGCAGTCTTAAAACTCGATTAATGGAAGCCACAACTACGGCTGATTATGATATATGATATTGTTTGATAAGCCTTTATTGAACAACCTGTAAAGATTCTTCTTTACAGGTTGTTTTCATTTGCGTAGCAAAGAAACCCTACAGCACAAATATTGTAAAAAAAGTAAGTGTATTTTTTAGTGTTTTAAAATAAAATGAAATGAATATGCGTTTAGTGGGATAAGCTTCGGCTATATATATGTAAAACAATTTGATTTGTGGATGCATTATCGTTTAATCAAAAATTAACCGCCAGAAATCCCAAAATTCTTCATTTGAATTACATTTGTATGCTTTCTCACAAAACTCTGCATTGAATGAAGATATCATTTAGACCAAAAACTATTCTCGTATTACCCGTCATTTTTTCATTTACTTCCCTTCTTTTCTCCTGTACCACCGAAAGAATTACATATTTCAAAGACATTTCTGATACAACAAAAACGAAATTCATTGATTTACCACCTTTCACACCACCGGTCATTCACCCTGATGACATTTTGAATATCAGCATTCAAACGCTTGATCAACAGGCGAACCAATTGCTGAACCAGGGAAACCTGCCGGTATTATCGGGCATCACGACTACCAATTCTGTAAACGCTCAGCAGCAGGTGGTTTCGGGATATCTCGTAAACCGTGAAGGCAACATTCACATGGCATATATCGGCAATGTTCATGTAGGCGGATTGACAACGGCTGCACTGCGCGACACCATCGCTACACGAATTGCCTATTATTTCAACGAACCGGTTGTAAATGTAAGATTTGCCAACTTTAAAGTAACTGTTTTAGGCGAGGTTAAAACGCCTGCTACATTTTCAATACCCAATGAACGCCCGACTGTACTGGACGCGCTTGGATTTGCCGGCGACATCACGCTTTATGGCAAGCACAACAATGTGTTGCTGATCAGGGAAACAGAAGGAAAAAAAGAAATTACCAAGCTTAATCTTGACAGCAGCAATGTTATATCATCCAACTACTTCTATCTGCGTCCCAACGACGTATTGTATGTAGAACCTACTGAATCGAGAGTAGAAAGCACAAATGCATACCGCACCCGCGATATCGCAATCCTGGCTTCCGGACTTTCCTTAATCACTATTATCGTTGCCCGTTTAATCAGGTAAATTTGCTTTTGTAACTGCTTATAATTCCATAACTACTTCTACAATTTATAGACAATGCGCGAAAACCCAAACGGAACTGTTTCCCCTCAATCCGAGCAGTCGGGTGATGTTGACCTGAAATTTATTGTTGGCAAGGTGTTGGGCAACTGGCACTGGTTTGTTATATCCGTGGTAGCGTGGATATTGGTTGGTATTTTGTTCATGATGGTATTTGCACCCAAATACAACATCAGTGCAAAAGTGATTGTAAACGGTGTGAACAGTAAAGTGCAAAGCGGCATGTCGAGCGAATCAGGCATGTTGTCTGATCTTGGGCTATACTCCAAGCCAAGCAACGTGAACAACGAATTGCAGGTATTGCACAGCCGTACACTTATCAACCGCACCATCCGCGATCTTCAGCTCAACGTTGGCTATTTTATTGAGCGTGGCATCCTGTACCGCGAAACCTACGACAAGTCTCCTTTCTTTATCAAATTGCTAAGTCTGAAGAAGATGCCGGAGATGAAAGAAGATCCGCAGAAGTATGATATTACGATTAAAGACAACAAGGTTTATTTCGTAGACGATAATACCGACAGCACCTTTTCAGCCAGTTATGGCGATACCATGAAGTTTTATTATGGTGAATGGGTGTTGCTCAAAAACCCGCTTGCAGAAGCTGATCCCGATGCCGATTACCGCTTGAAAATTGCCTCTGTAGGCAGCACATTTGAAGATTACAACGAAAATATCATTGCGCTTGTGTATAGTGCGGATGTAACCAGCATCGACATTACGATGGGAAGCACCGTGAAGAAAAAAGGCGAAGAAACGCTGGCACACCTGATCAACCTCTATGTGCAATCGGACATTGACAATAACAATAGAATTGCCGACAGCACCATCGCTTTTATCAATACACGTCTTGCCAATGTAACGCAGGATCTGAGCCGAATCGAATCGGGAATTGAAAATTTCAAGAAGTCGAATAATATTGCCGACCTCGATGCACAGGGCAAAGCGTTTCTTTCAAACAGTATTGAAACCAATAAAGCCTTGTCTGACCAGCAGGTGCAAATCCAGATTATCCAGGATTTGGCTTCCTACCTGGAAGATGAGCAAAACAATAAGCGGGTGATGCCCACAACGGCGCCAATTAAAGATCCTGCTTTTGTGAGTTTGCTTGAAAAATATAATGGCTTGCAGCTTGACCGGCAACAATTGCTGGTAAACAGCACGGAAAACAACCCGGCAGTGAAAACGCTTGATGCGCAGGCTGTGCAGTTGCGCCAGGATTTGTTGAAAATTTTAAAATCTTATCAGCAGGGACTTGTACTGAGCCAGAAAGACCTGTCGCGCCAGACCAGCCAGGCAGCCAGCAGCATACGCAATGTACCAACGCAGGAGCGTGTTTATCTTGAATTTGCAAGAAAGCAAAACGTTTTGCAGTCTTTATACACCTATTTGTTGACGACAAGAGAACAAACTGCGGTATCGAAATCTACCATTTCGCCCATCCGTGTGGTAGATGCTCCCGAAGCAACTGAAATTCAATATTTTCCTGATCCGGTAATCATTTTCATTGTAGCATTATTGCTCGGTTTAATTACTCCATCGGTAACGCTGTTTGTAAAAGAACTACTCAACACCAAAGTAATGGTGCCGTCGGATATTGAAGGTCTTACAGAAGTGCCCGTGGTGTCGCAAATTTCGCGTAGCAAAAGAAACCTGCCATTGGTAGTTACGCAGGAATCGAGAAGCGAAGTAGCCGAACAGTTCAGAATTTTACGCACCAATCTGCAATATCTCCTGCCGGGTGCAAACGAAAAAGTTATCCTTCTCACGTCGAGTATGGGTGGAGAAGGCAAATCGTTTATCGCCATGAATTTTGCCAGTGTGCTGGCTCTGGCAGGCAAAAAAGTATTGCTGGTAGAGCTGGATTTGCGCAAGCCAAAACTTTCTTCTGCACTCAATGTTTCGGGAGAAACAGGTATCACCAATTATATTGTGTCGGATGTATCTCTGAATGATGTAATCAAACCATCGGGCATTCATGATAACTGCTGGCTGTTGAGCAGCGGAAATATTCCACCCAACCCGTCAGAACTGATCATTCATGATAAGATTGAAAAAATGTTTGCAGAGGCAAGAAAGCAGTTCGACTATGTGATTGTAGATACACCGCCTGCCGGATTGGTGACAGATGCACAGCTCATTTCGCGCTTCACAGATCTTACACTCTACGTTGTGAGGCAAAAATTCACCTTCAAAAGACAGATCAGCATGGTAGAAGAACTGGCTGCCAGCAAAAAACTGAAGAAAGTGTACATTGTTTTAAACGATGTGCGCAAACTTCCAGGCTATAGTTATGGATCGAGCAGCAAATACGAGCGTGGATATTATGAAGAAAAAAAACCTTTTTTCAAAAGAATGTTTAGCAGGAAGTCCAGTTCATCATTGCTTTATGTGCGTGATTTTTTGATAACCCTTTGAAAATCAGGAATACCAGCTCCGTTATCAGGGCGTCGGTATTCCTGCCCCAACTGCTGCTTTGTGAAAGGTATTGCATCACCTGCATTCGGTATCAGTACATAGGGATCAACGTGCTTACTATTTATTCAGTTATAAATTCAATTCATGCCAGGCAAATGCACGGTGATTTATGTGATGTCGGATGTAAGGTCGGGGTCTACCTTGCTCGAAAACATACTATCGAAATCAGATGAACTGGTGTCGGTAGGTGAGATGGCATTGCTGAAGAATCACATACTCCGTGTGGGTCCCGGCGAAAAATGGAACTGGCATTGCTCCTGCGGAAACGCCATACTTGCTGCCCTTTCTGGACCCGTGCATTGGACAACTTTGCCCGTAAACAGCGACACATTCACAACTGCTATCCAGTGGAATTTCAGGTCTAAAAAATTGTTAGCCGGCAGCCTATTTTCGTCAGTGTTTTCCAAAAAACTAAAACAGCTCAACAACCGTTCTTACAACCAGAAAACGGTTCACAATAATTTTAAAATTTACCGCAACATTTTTTCACACAGCGGAAAACAGTTTATAGTAGATTCTTCTAAAGATCCTGTGCAGGCATATATTACTTATGTAAACAAACCAGCCGATATTGATGTAAAGATTCTGTACCTGAAACGGGATCTAAGAGCTATCGCTGCTTCAAAACGGAAATGGGGAATTGTGAATAACAAAAAAAATAAAATCGCTGGTGAAGCTGCTGACCAATTCCATGTTTTATAAAAAAATCTGCCTGGCAGTTCACAAAAGTTGCAAAAGGAAGATATCGCCAGTGCTCAATTACGAAGACCTCGCCATTCAAACGCAGGACCAACTGGATAAAATTGTAAAAGTATGCGGATTACATGCTATACCAGGCTCCGGAATATATGGTTGTAGAAGACGATCATACAATTGCCGGAACGCCGCAACGGTTCACCAGGCGCCCGATAGCGTACGACAATTCCTGGACGAAAGCATACCAGGAAAAACCGGTATTGTCTCTCTTTGGAAAAATTCTCAATACCCTTTAGCATGGTGAATAAGCAAAAGATAGTAAAGTCGGGATTGTGGCAGCTGATGAATACGGCTATTATTTTCATGTCCCAGCTTGGCTATTATGCCATCATGGCAAGGCTGATAGACAATGCCAAAGCAGCTTTTGGTGTGCTGGCATTGCTGAATGCCTGTCTGAATTTTGGTAACGTGGTAGCTGAAGCGGGTATGGGCGATGCGCTGCTGCAGCGAAAAATAGTAGAGCCCGGGCACAAAAATGCTGCCTTATATTACAGCATTCTTACCGCCATCTTTTTTTATATCATCCTCTTTTTCCTGGCTCCTACACTTGCCCGGATTTTTCGATCAGCCGATACTCACATTTGGATTACGATTGATTGGGCTCAGCTTTATCCTGTATTCACTGGGATCGCCATCCATCAACCTGCTGCAAAAAGAATTTCAGTTTAAAAAAATATTTTTCAGTGACAGCCTGAGCCTGCTGTCTTCCAACGTGTTTGGTATTTTTCTGGCCTATAAAGGTTTTGGCGTGCTTTCGCTTGTTTATTCCACCCTTATTCTACAATGTGTGCTAAGCTCATCATGCTTTGGATTCAGGAACCATTGCCGCTAAAAGCAGGAACCACTATTGCGCCACTGGAAAGATTTATTCAACTACGGCATTGTGCTTACATTTATCCGCATTACCAACTATGTGAATACTTCCGGTGTCAATTTTCTCATTGCCAAAGTAGTACCCATCGGCGCGCTTGGTGTGTTTGAGAGATCATCACGAACGGTTAATCTTCCGGGCAGGTACATCGGGGATATTGTACAGAAAATATCGCTGCCGGCAATGGTGAAAATTGATAAGGACGACGAGTTGTTTCATATGTTTTACAAAACATTGTCGCTTGCTTCACTCCATCCTGATCCCTGTTTCTATCTTTTTTGCCATATTCAGTCAGCCGCTTGTCCTGATTCTCCTGGGTCCCCGCTGGCTCGATGCAGTTATACCTCTTCATCTGATGTTTATTGCGTTGCCTTTCCAGATTTCCGGACGGCTGGCAGATGGCGTGATGCGTGTAAAAGGATTACTGATCAGTAACCTGAAGAGAAAAATTTTCTCTATGGTCCTGCTTTGTTCGCCATCTATGCGGGCAGCTTTTTCAGGGCACCACTTCAGGGTATTGCTGCAGGCATTTTGTTCGCCGCTGTAGCCAATTATTATATCATGCTCATCACGCTCAGAAACAAAGTGTTTCCCGATACCTGGAAACAACTGATCATCAAACCTTTTGCAAACGGCTTGTTGCTGTCTGCCTATCTGGTTATTCCATCGGTGTTTGTATTTGGATTGTTGTATTTTGTTTTGAATGGAGATGAAGTACTGGCGTTTATCGTCATGTCTGTTTTGGGCGGAATGTTCCTGGGATATGCGTTTTTGAAAAAACCTAAATTGCTGGGTAAAGATTTTGCACCTATCCGGCATATACTGATGGAGATAATGAATAAGAAGAAGAACAAAGGGAAGAAAAAGAAAATTGCAGGAAGAACAGGCAATTGCAGAAAATGACTAAAATGCGGACTGAAACCTTAGCATCCTGTGTGTAGCAACATGAAAAGATTGAAAAGGTGACACCGATCTGTCAACACAATATTTTATAAAATTATGTTTAGCAGTCTTAAAGGATTAATCAGAACCTCCAACTCTGTTTTGCTGCTGGCAGCATTGTTCCTGTCATTGTACATGAACGATTCAAATTACATACTGTTGGTCTTGTTGCCAATTGTGCTGCTCGATCGTTCTTTTCTCATTCCTATCTTTTCACCATTCCTACGGTAGAAGGTGTATATGCCACCGATACTACGTCGTCCAATTCGGAAACGCTTGCCATTGCCATGCTCGTGCCTTTGATTAGCATACGATTTGCTGAAACGGAACAAGCGCAATATTCCT
Source organism: uncultured Chitinophagaceae bacterium (assembly GCA_963760045.1). Classification (GTDB taxonomy): domain Bacteria; phylum Bacteroidota; class Bacteroidia; order Chitinophagales; family Chitinophagaceae; genus Ilyomonas. The sequence goes on along the minus strand of CAVXBN010000022.1, from coordinate 121,520 downwards.
TTCAAAGTTTTGGTTTTGTATCTGCTTTTTATTGTGATGGTGTTTGTGGGGTTTATGGTATATAAGAGACATCCGGAAATCAGCAAAGCCATTGCCATCCCGCTTCATTTGCCATATATACCTGTGTTGGGAAGAGTATTAGCCAGAATACTGAAAATTGGTTTTTTTATCGTGTTTCTGAAACTGCTCATCAACTATGGTAAAGAATATATCTATACGTCGCTGAACCTGTTCAGGGCGCTATCTCCCATATATTATTCTTACGATTGCCTGCTATACTATACTTGTTTGGAACCGTATCAACACAGTTTGGAGGTGTGCTTCACTTTGGTGCTGCTTCTCATGGCGATTTTACTGCTTCGCTGGATGCACTATGTGTATTTCTGTTTATCGCATTGTTTGAACGAAGTAACCGCTATTTCGAAAAGTTTATGGCATTGGCAGCTATCGGTGCATTACTATACCTCATCATGCAGATGGGCTCACGCAACGGTTTGCTAAGCTTTGGTTTTGTGACAGTGCTGGGCGTTTATCTTGTAATGCGCAACAGAAGTTGGTCGTTCCAGTTGTTGATTGTAGGTGGCGGGGTTTTGGCAGGGCTTGCAGCTTTATACGCATTCCAGGATTCGCCAACAATGCAGCGGTTTATCTATGAAATGACGGTAGACAACGGTGGTGAGCGTGTAGATTACTGGTCGGCTGGTGTTCAGGCTATCAAAGACGCTCCCATATTAGGGCAGGGTGGCGACGAAACAGCATCTTTGTATTCGGTGGGAAGATGGGCTCCCAATGTTGAAATACACGTAATGCACAACACCTTCCTCGAAGTTGCGGTAGAGTATGGGTTGCTGGGCTTATTGTTTTACATCATATTCGTGTTCACCATTCTGAAATGGGGATATAAGCAGGTCATGTATGCGATCAAACACAACGACCTCATCCTCGGAGCGCCGGCGATTGCCTATGCAGTGTCTATCATGGCAGGTATGTTTATCAGCCGCGTTTGGGATACTACACTTTGGTATTACCTGGGAATTGTGTTTGCTATCGGGATATTATGGTTTTACCCTGACAACCCGGCAACACCCAAATTCAAAAGGCACAGCAAAGTAGAAGAAGAAAGAGAAAGCAGAAGAAATGCAACCTGTTGCTGTATCGTAAAAGATAAAAATCCGCATCATCGAAAATAGTCATTTCCTGTGATGCGGATTTTTGTTAGCTGGTGAGAGCAAAACAACATCGTTATTTATAGATAGATACCTCGTACATATCCCTGTTGTTACGGGCAGCACGATACATGCCTTCACTGTTAAATACCATGGCTACATTGCCTTTTGCATCCACACCTATCATACCTCCTTCACCCTTGAGTGCCACGAGTTTTTCATTCACCACTTTTTGCATGGCTTCTTTCAGCGATAAGCCTTTGTATTCCATCAGGCAGCTCACATCGTAGGCCGCTACACTTCTGATAAACATTTCTCCGTGTCCCGTGCAACTAATAGCACAGGTAGCATCGTTGGCATAGGTGCCGCAGCCAATAACAGGACTGTCGCCAATGCGTCCGTACTTTTTATTGGTCATGCCGCCGGTGCTTGTTGCTGCAGCTATATGACCTTTCGAATCGAGTGCAACAGCCCCAACGGTTCCAAATTTTTTATCGCGCATCAGTTCTTCCAATTGCTGGTGGGTATGATCGAGAGAATAATTATCCGAATCGCGCATCGCTTTCCATTGATCGTATCGAAACTGTGAAAAAAAGTAATCGTCAGGCTCCAGTTTGATACCCTGTTTAATGGCAAAATCGTTGGCACCTTTGCCGCTGAGAAACACATGATCGCTGTGTACCATCACTTCCGTCGCAAGCTCAATGGGGTTGCGGATATTACGCACACCTGCTACCGCTCCAGCCAGTAATGTTTTACCATCCATGATAGCAGCATCCATCTCCTGAACGCCTTTTTTGGTGAAAACCGATCCACGACCCGCATTAAACAACATATTGTCTTCCAGCACCACAACTGCCGCTTTCACAGCATTGACTGCCAGTCCACCCTGTTCCAATACTGCATACCCGGCTTCCAGCGCATATTCAAGCGCAGCAAGGTATGCCGATTCCAGTTCGGGTGTCATATCAGATTTCAGTATGGTGCCTGCGCCGCCATGTATAGCAATGTTGATGGTTTCCATATAATGAATATCAAAATAGTAAATTAATTCGATAATAAGATGCGAACAACAGTGCCAGAACTGGATAGCTTTTTTGTAAAAGGAAATTTTAACGTTAGTAATGGCAGTCAGATAACCAGCAATTACCGGTTCAACAACAACTTACATTCCTGGAGGAGAAGTTCTTTGTTGATAGCTATGGTGCCTACGCCTTCGCACACAATGCCTCCCGCAATATTCGCAATGTCGGCAGCCAGCGCCATGTTTTTGGTCACTGCGTACATGACAGAAGCGACTGCGATCACTGTATCGCCTGCACCGCTCACGTCGGCAATGTTCCTGATGTGTGTAGGGATAATATTTGCTGAGCCCTCTTCCTGGAAAAACAAACCATGCTCCGATAGAGTGATCAGGGAGATGCGATGATGCAATTGTTCGAAAGCTGGCGGTGTATGTTTTGTAAAGAGTCTGCACTGATTTCAGGGGAAAGAAGGTTGAGTCCTTCCTTCACTTCTTTGAGGTTGGGTTTAAAAATCGTAACTTCTTTATAAGCAAAGAAATTCTTTCTTTTCGGATCGACCGTAGTGATAATGTTGTGCTCCCTGCAGACGGCAATGAGTGAATGGATAAGGCTGGCAGACAGCACACCTTTGTTGTAATCTTCAAAAATTACAACGGCAGGTTGTGACGTGTTTACATACGAAATAAAGTTGCGGAGCAATTGTGCTTCGTCTTCTTTATTTATGTCGTGGGTAACTTCAGAATCAATCCGCATCATCTGCTGGTTTCTGCCGATGATGCGGATTTTATTGGTGGTTATTCTTTCGCTGCTGCGCAATATGTAGGCTGTATGGATATGCTCATCGTTCAGCAAATTGAGTAAAGTATCGGCATCATCATCTTTGCCCACAACGCTAAACAGCGTGGTTTCGGCACCCAGCGAGGTGGTATTGAGCGCCACATTGCCTGCGCCGCCTATGCGGTACTCTTTTTTGTGCTAATGCCACTACCGGCACCGGTCCTTCGGGAGATATACGGTCTACACCTCCCCACCAGTAAGTGTCCAGCATCACATCGCCAACCACTGCTACGCGAAGCCGGGAAATGTCTGTAAACAATTGATCGAATGACGGTCCGTTTGTACCTTCTCCCATACTATTACTATTGCCAGCTTGTTTTACTTGCTCAGATGCATGCTTCTTTCTTTGTACAAAGTGCGGAAGTAAGGATCACGAAGGTCTTTGATAAAACGGATAGCCTCGCCCGTACTCTTCATTTCCGGCCCCAGTTCCTTGTTTACATTCGGAAATTTATTGAAACTGAACACAGGTTCTTTGATGGCAAACCCTTCCAGCTTTTTTTCAATGGTAAAGTCTTTCAGTTTTGCAGCGCCAATCATCACTTTGGTAGCGATATTCAGGTAAGGAATCTGGTAGGCTTTCGCAATGAAAGGTGTGGTGCGGCTGGCGCGAGGATTGGCTTCTATCACAAACACATTCCCGTTTTTAATGGCAAACTGTATGTTGATAAGACCCAGTATGTTCAGTTCCCTCGCAATTTTTTCAGCGTAATATTCCATAGTGGTGATCACGAGTGGCGTAAGGTTGAAATGCCGGCAATACAGCATTGCTGTCGCCGCTATGAATACCCGCCGGTTCTATGTGTTCCATCACGCCCATTACATGAAAATCTTCACCATCAAAAATGCCGTCAATTTCTGCTTCCTGGCAGCGGTCGAGGAAATGGTCAATCAAAATTTTATTATCGGGAATATGCTTCAGCAGGCTGATAACGGCAGCTTCCACTTCGTCATCGTTGATCACGATACGCATACGCTGACCGCCCAATACATAACTGGGGCGCACCAATACGGGATACCCCACTTTATTGGCAACTTCTATGGCTTCGTCGGCTGTAAAGGCAGTGCCATATTCCGGGTAAGGAATGTCCAGTTCTTTCAGCATATCGCTAAAGCGGCCGCGGTCTTCGGCAATGTCCATATTGTCGAAGGAAGTACCGATAATTTTAATGCCTTTTTCATGAAGTCTTCTTGCGAGTTTCAAAGCCGTTTGTCCGCCCAGTTGAACGATCACACCTTCAGGCTTTTCCAATTCGATTATTTCCCACAAATGTTCCCAGTAAACAGGTTCAAAATAAAGCTTGTCGGCAACGTCGAAGTCAGTAGACACTGTTTCGGGATTACAATTGATCATGATGGCTTCATAGCCTGCTTCCTTAATAGCCAGCAGTCCATGCACACAGCAATAATCAAACTCTATACCCTGCCCGATACGGTTGGGGCCGCTACCCAAAACAATGATTTTTTTCTTTTGCGACGGAATGGATTCGTTGTAGGAAATCGTATTGCTCATAGTAGAAAATTGCGCAAAAGTAAGGGTTAGAAATTGATAGCGGAGTTTTATCCGTATTATCCGGGGTTATTAACATAAGTTAAATCAAAAACAATTGAATAAATGCGTGGTAAAAAGCTACCAATGAAGCATTTACCAATAAAAAACAACGTATCTTAACTTCCTTTTCTGGAAATGTTTGCTGTGGAAATGAAGTTAAGATTGCTGCTGATTGTCTGTTGTTCTGTTATGTCGGTTGCCTTGCAGGCTCAGGTACAAGCGCCACCTGCAAAGCACATTACCTATATTCCTTTCACCATGCTCACGGGTGGTGTTATTATCCTGCATGCCACCATTGACAGTCTGCCGGATACGCTCAATTTTGTGCTCGATTCGGGCAGCGGCGGCATCTCATTAGACTCGGCTACCTGCAACGACCTTGGCATTCCTAAGCAGATGAGCAAAATGATGATCAAAGGTATCGCAGGCGTACGTCCTGTAGAGTTTGCCTACAATCATACACTGAACCTTCACGGGATATCAGTGGAAGATCTTGATTTTCATATCAACGACTACGATATTCTGACGAGTGTTTACGGGATGAAGATTGATGGCATTATTGGCTACAGTTTTTTGCATCGCTATCTCGTTGTTATCAACTACGAGAAAAGCAGGATAGAAATACTCACAAAAGGAGAATATAAATATCCGCGCGGCGGCCATGTGTTGCATCCACGCTTTACCACCTTGCCCATGCAAACCATTACTATGCGCGACGAGCGCAAAGTGAGCACCACCTTATTTTTCGATACCGGTGCAGGGCTTTGTTTTCTTTTATCGGAAAATTTTGTAAACGACAGCGCATTTTTCAAGGATAATAAAAAAATGTATCCTACGCTTGCGCAGGGGCTGGGCGGCAAAGCCGACATGAATATTACCACGGTAAAAGAAGTACGCATTGGTCCTTACCGCTTTCGCAATGTACCTACCTATATTTTCAACGATCCCTACAATGCCACATCTTATCCGCAGGTGAGCGGTCTGATTGGCAACGACATTATGCGTCGCTTTACGGTGATTCTGAACTATGGCAAACAGGAAATTTATATAAAACCCAATACTTTCTTCCGCGATTCGTTCGACTATTCGTACACGGGCGTAGGCATCTACCTGGTAGAAGGTGAGGTAATGGTACTTGACATTATGAAAGGCTCGCCCGGCGACAAAGCAGGTTTGGAAATCGGTGATGTAATTGTGGCTGTCAACAAGGATTTCAGCAACAATATTCAATCTTACAAAACGGCTTTGCAATCGCCACGAACCACGCAAAATTTACTGGTAAGAAGAGAAAAAATCGGGCTTATGACCATTCTCTTAAAGGTGGATACTATTTTCTGACCTATGTTGTCACTTCAGGGGAAACCTATGCCTGTTCGACAAAGCAGAAGGCAAGAAAGCTTTGAAATTCGGGTGTAAAAATGAAGACTACGTTCTTCTCTTTCCTATAATTTTTCTGCAATCGTGGGGCAAATGTCTTCTTCCCCTATCTTGCACGGATAGCTAACCAGTATGACAAGAGAACAAGCTTTGCACCAGATAGGATCCTTTATTTCCCGGGATTCTTCCCCTAACAACGTTGCGCCTGTACAGCAAATAGAATGGCTAAGAGAAGCGGGCTTTCTCTCGGTGGTTCTGCCGGGTGCACGAGCTTGATTTTACACAGCCAAACACCGCTCTCATTCTTCAACTGCTCAAATCTGTAGGAAGAGCCAGCCTCGCCGTTGGTAGAATTTATGAAGGACATGTGAATGCATTATACCTCATCTACCTGTTTGCATCGCCGGCGCAACAAGAAAAATGGTTTGCCGATGCGGAAAACGGTTGCCTGTTCGGCGTCTGGAATACACAGGCCGATAATGGTATAGAAATCATTGCTGGCGGGGAACATGAATGGGTATTGCAGGGCAAAAAAACCTTTGCTTCAGGTGCCGGTCTTGTAAACAGGGCGCTGATTACCGGCAATATACAAGACCCGCAGCGCTCGGGATGGCAAATGTGTATTGTAGATATGGATGATATAACAAACGATCATATTGATTTCCAGTCGTGGCAACCTCTTGGCATGGAATCATCTGTGAGTTATACCTTCGATTTTACGGGCACCCGCCTGCCATCCAGCCAGTTGTTTGGTAATGCGGGCGACTATTTCCGCCAGCCTTATTTCAGCGGAGGTGCCATTCGTTTTACTGCCGTTCAGCTGGGCGGTGCCGAAGCTTTATTTAACCATACTACTGCCTTTCTCAAAAATCTGAACCGCACTGCCGACCCCTTCCAGAGTTCGCGCATAGCCACCATGACCACCTCGCTCACATCGGGAAATTTATGGCTGAAACAGGCAGGACAAAATTTTGATGCCTGGCACAGGGACGAAAAGCAAAGCCGCCGGCTTGTAGCCTTTGCCAACATGACACGCTCCATGATGGAGACAATCTGTCTGCAGGTAGTAGAGCTGTCTGCAAAATGTATGGGCGCACGTGGTCTCATGCAGCCTCATCCAATGGAGCAGCAACTGCGCGACCTTTTGTTTTACCTGCGCCAGCCTGCTCCCGACGCGGCATTAATGGATGTGGCAAAGTATATGATAGAATCTGAACAAGACATTCAAACCATTTGGGAATGAACCCTACAGAATTAGAATCTTACGCTACACCGTTGTCTGCGCACTACTTTGATGCGGTGCAGCACTGCCTCCTGCTGGCTCCGCATCCCGATGACGAATCGCTGGGTTGCGGCGGGCTGGTAGCCATGCTTACAGAAATTGGTAAAAAGGTAAGTGTCATTTTCACTACCGATGGCAGCATGTCGCACCCGGGTTCGGCTTTATATCCTGCGCCAAAGCTGGCTGCCCTTCGCCGCGCCGAAGCCCTGGCAGCTCTGGAGGTGCTGGGCGTGCAGGAAAAAGATGTTTTTTTCATGGAAAAAAAAGACGGTGCCTTGCCGGCAAGGGGAGAAGAAGATTTTGAACAAAACTCGCAGCAACTGCATCAGCTCATCAGCAACCTGCAGCCCAATCTTGTACTGGTACCTTACGAAAAAGACCCGCACAGGGACCACCGTGCTACCTGGCAAATGCTAATGAATGCGCAACAACCTGAAAATGCCCGCTATAAAGTGCTGGAATACCTGATCTGGCTCTTTGAACTGGGAGAAGAAACCGACATGCCCCACCCTGAACAGGTAAGGTATCTCGACATTAAAGAGTGGCAACCGCAAAAGCAACTTGCCATTGGCAAACACGTGTCGCAGATTTCCACTCTTATCGATGATGATCCGAATGGTTTTATGCTGTCGGCTGATGTACTGAAACACTTTTCTGTTGATAAAGAATACTATATATCCCGTGAATTATGAAAACGACACTACCACCCGATTACTTCAACGATGTGTACCGGCAAAACGAAGATCCCTGGCAGTTTGAAACGAGTGAATATGAAAAAGGGAAATATGAAGCTACCATAGCTGCATTGCCCAAACCTTCTTACGAACGCGCGCTCGAAATCGGCTGTTCTATAGGTGTGCTCACCTCCATGCTGGCTTCACGATGCCGCCACCTGCTGGCAACCGACATCAGCGAAATGCCTTTGCAAAAAGCAAAACAGCGCCTGTCAGGTTCACCACATGTTCATTTTTTGCAGGCTGCAATTCCCGCACAATACCCTGCGCAAATCATTCGACCTGGTGGTGATGAGTGAAGTAGGCTATTATTTATCGAAAGAAGATTTGCGCGAAGCGAAAGAAAAAATCATACAAAGCCTGGAAGCAAACGGCGACCTGGTATTGGTGCACTGGACTCCTTTTGTACCTGACTATCCGCTAACCGGCGACGAGGTGCACGAGCTTTTTCTTGAGCCTGATCCACGAATAGTACATCAGTGGGGCAGCAGGGAAGAGCAATACCGGATGGATGTGTTTACAAAAGTCTGAGATGATCTCTGAGGCAGGTGCGCAGGCTGCTGATGGCTTCGGTAATTGGAACCGGTTTGTGTAGTTTATTCCACGGACCTTCATACAACTTCTTTTCTGTGGCTTCCCACAATTCGCCAAAATATACCGAGATATCCATTTCGGCAAGCAACCATTTTTTAGAGACGCCAATGTCTGCTGCTATTTTCCCAATACATTGCGTTGCCTTCAGCTTGTCTTTGCGCAACTGCCAGCAGCAGCGCAAGTGCTGCTTTAGCCGCCATTTTTTTATCATTACTTCCGGCGATTCCACGTATTGTATTTTCCCGCTTTTGTTCATGAGCGCAAGGTGTGTGAGGTGCGCCGACAAGCCCACCGGCACTCTTCCGCACAGCCTGGGCGAGGTGTATACTTTTACTGCCGGAGATCGCCTGATGCGCGCGTCTATTCGGGAGAGCGCCCTGCTGAAGGCTTCATCTTCCAGGAACGGCAAAACCGGCAGCCTTCCCGCTTTCAGGTATGCCGAGCAGCGCACGGCCATGCTCGCGCCAAAGTATTGAAAATGCTGTTGTGGTATGGAGCGCGCCGGCGGATCAATGAGTAATTCCAACTTTGCCGACAGGTAGCGGTAAGTGGTATCCTGCAGGTGATACAATCTTGAATCGCACGATACGCGGTGCGTGAGTATGCGACCGCCTACCGCATCGTAGCCGTTTTGCATTTCGTGCAGGGTAGTGGCTATCCAGCAGCCATCGGCTTCGGTATCGCCATCGGTAGAGAGAATGATGCCGTCAACGCCATTTTCCTTGTGCCTGCGAAACGCTTCATCCATCAGCATGCGGCGCACGGTGCCGATGTGTGCATTGGGTTTGGCAATCTCTATGTTTGCTACGTGCAACTGGAATTCAGGATATTGTTTTGCGTAAACCAGCGCGGTATGGAAGGTGTCGTCGGTGCAATTGTTTGCCAGCAGCAACACTTCGTATAAATGGTGCGGCAACGGATTGCCCGACATATCAAACTGCAGGCGCAGCGCATCCAGCGTTTTGCCAATGTGTTCCGCTTCGTCTTTTACCGGCACTATTACCGATGCCAGCATGTGCGGGTTGGGTGCTTTGGGAAACAAAATGTGTGATGAATGGGGTGCCAATACCGGCTGCAGCATCCGGCGTTTGCTTCTTTGAATGATGACGTTCAGTTTATCTGTACCGGTGCTTAGCGCGCTGATGTTTCTCATTTGTTTCGTGGATCGTTGGCAGCTTCTTTCCAATTCCTGTGCATCTATGGCGAATAAAATGCCACAACGGCAAACAGAGTAAAATTTAGGGAAAATGTACCCTTGCATAAAGGTGGTTTTAAGTTGACACCAGTCTTCAATCTTCATCATCTTCCTCAAAGGCGTGCGCCAAATTTTGGATGGTTTCAGTGGCAAAATCGTTAGCATTATAAATGAAAATGCTTAGTCTGTTTTTAGCACTAGCACTTTGAGCTATAAAGATTAATATAGGGCTACAATGTTTTTTCTTTTGGGTTAAACAGCAAAGCGCAGCCGCCAGCACAGTTTCAACAGCGAGTTGTTTTTGAAAGCATGTGTTGCGGTCATCTCGGTTACATCATCAATTCCAGATTTTTACTACACTCTTTATAGTTATCTATTTATCGCAATCCGCTGGTAAACTGTCGCCTGCAACCTCAATTCTGTCTTGTTTGATGCGCATTCATAATAGTGCAGTTGCTGGTAGACATTAGTTTTCAATCTGTGTCAGCGATGCAATGTGTACACAGCACTCGTTTCTCATCCTTCACACTACTGTAATACCTGCTTTGCATTGCCTGCATGCGGGTGAATAAGTGTAGATCTTTTTTCATGCATTTTTAATAGAAAATTCAGCCCTTTTTCAGCAATATGTATAACATTCTTCTCAACTTTAGGCTTCAAATCCTTTATCATGTTACAAAACCTTCATTCACCCGACCTGGGTGTATCTGCCGGCGGCGAACTGGTGGCCGCAGCAAAACCAAAAAAGAAAAAGGGCTACACGCCCGGCTCCGATGACGACTTTACCGCATTAGCCAATCTCATCAATGCATCGTGGCAGCAAAACCCAAAGATCACGCTCGCGTGGATATCCAGGGAAGAGTTTGGCGATCTGTGCAGATCTTTTGCCCTCGACCTCGAAGAGCGCAAATCGGCAGGCGGCGGGCGACCGTTTATCACCAGCACGCTTCGTGGTCTCAACAAGCAAATGGACACCGCAGTGAGCGAAGTGAAAATTTACATTGAACGAAAGTTCAAAAAGCTCAACGCCGTGCCACAGTTTGCCCGCTACGGCATTGTGAAAAATTATGGTTCTTACATGCTGCCGCGCGACCATTTCAAGCGCCTGCAACACCTGAACCTGATGCTGGCAGCCATATCGAAAGATGGTTTTGCCGATGAGGAATACGGCGTTGGCTTCTGGCTACAAATGAAGGAGCAATTTTCTGCTGCGCTCCACCAATCTATTGCTACCGATGGGCTGGTGTCGGGCAAAGTGTCGAGCAAAAACTCTGCACGCCAGCAGTTAGACAAAGCGATGGTGGCTTTGCGAATGGTGCTGATGGCCAACTTTCCCGATTCCTATCCTTCGGTATTCAGGGAGTGGGGCTGGCAAAAGCAGAACTATTAGCCGGCAGCATCTTTATGAAGGCAGCCATCGCTCCGCTTGTGATGGCTGCTTTTATTTTGCCCAATCAGCCCGCGTGGTTCTATTGTATAGGCATTATTCACTGAAAAATACATTAAAAGCAAGGCGAACTTATAAGGTCAATTTAATTATGCATTAAAGGCTACCCGTTAATTTTATACTTTGAAAGAAACCAATATCCGTTGACAGATTTATTCCACATTCAGTTAGATCAAAAAAAAGAGGAGTCGTGGTGGCAGCGCTTTCAGAACGCTCCGCTCACAGCCAAACTCATGAGTCCCGTCGGGCATCGTGGTGCTGGCGCTTTCGTCCCTGTTTTTTGCAGTGCTACTGTATGTGTCGGGCTTCACGCTGGGTATGCTGGCGCTGGTAGCTATTGTGGGTTTGCCTGTTCTGTATGGCATCATTGCAATTCCCAAATTCGGCATTCTTGTGTTGCTCACCGTGGCTTACCTCTTGTTTTTTATCATGAAGGTGGGCATCGATTTTCCATTTGGTACCATCATGGACGGGTTGCAGTATATACTGCTCGTTGCCCTCATTGTATCACAAAAGCAAACGCCCCGCTGGCACCTGCTCAAAGGTCCTATTTCAGTGATGATACTGGTATGGGTTGGGTACAATGTTTTTGAGCTTGCCAACCCGGTGGCAGAGTCGCGCCTCGCGTGGGTGTATACCATCCGCACTATGGCAGTGGTTATGCTGATGTATTTTGTGTTTGTCACATTTATCCGTACTGTTTCATTTATCCGCATCATCATCGATTTGTGGCTGATACTCGCTTTGTTTGGCGCTTTGTATGCCCTGAAGCAGGAATTCATTGGCTTTACAGCGTCTGAAGAAGCCTGGCTGCACAGCGATCCGCTGCTTGCCGACCTCTTGTTTATAGACGGTCACTGGCGCAAAGCCGGTATTTTCTCCGATCCTGTAGCTTTTGCCTACAATATGATTGCAAGCACCATGCTTTGCCTTGGTTTGCTTACCGGTCCGGCCACACGCGGTCGAAAAATATATCTCGGCGTATTGGCTGTTATTTTCTCCTGGTCTATGTTGTATAGCGGCACGCGCGGCGCGTTCGTATTGCTGCCCGCAGGCTGCATCATGTTTGCTATTCTCAAATTTCAGAAAAGTATGATAATCCCGCTGGCGGCACTGGCGCTGGTGCTGGGTTTTCTTATTGTAGTGCCTACGAGCAACAGCAATATCCGCCGGTTTCAGTCTGCTTTTTCGCCCAACGAAGATGATTCGTATAAGCTGCGCAAAATGAACCAAAAACGCATACAGCCTTTTATGCTCACGCACCCGATTGGTGCGGGGTTGGGCGCAGCCGGCGCGTGGGGGCGAAGATTTTCGCCGGGTTCTTACCTGGCACATTTTGAAGTAGACAGCGGCCTTGTGCGCACCACGGTAGAGCTTGGATGGATAGGGCTAGCGCTCTTTCTTACCTTTATGTTTCTTTCGCTGCGCACAGGCATCAATCATTATTTCCTGATAAAAGATCCGGAGCTACGCTCCATTTGCCTTGCAATGGTGCTCATCCTGTTTGCACTTTATATCGGCAATTTTCCGCAGGAAGCCTTTGTGCAGTTTCCCATTACCATCTATCTCTATCTCGTGATCGCCATTATTGTTATCACCAAACAACTGGATGATGAGAAAAACAGCGCGGTTGAAACGAGTAGCGCGGAAAAAAGTCATATCAAACAAACGAAGCACAGGCAATCAATTTTGAATAATCCATAAAGCATGAACAGACGAAAAGCACTTGCCTCGCTTGCGCTGCTGGGCGGTAGTGGATTGGCGCTTCTTTCGGGCAAGCCGTTGCTGAACCTGTTTGCACCTACGGATATTGAATTTCTGCAAAGCAGGTTGCCATTATTATCTGCCCTGGCGGAAACCATTATTCCGGCTACAGAAACGCCCGGCGCATCGGAAGCCGGCGTCGGCAACTACATTTTGTTGATGATAAAAGACTGCACCGACAAGCAAAGCGCCAACAACTTTGTGGATGGTGTAAAAGAACTGGAAGCCTTTAGCCAAAAGCAATGGGGCAAACCATACACGCTCTGCCCGGAAGAAGCGCAGCATAGCATTTTGGCACATTTCGAAAAGAAGGGAGAACCCATGCATGGCATTGCGGGCAAAATAGAAAGGCGGTTGCTGGGCAAGTCGTTTTTTTCTCTTTTAAAAGAATATACAGTTACGGGTTATTGCACTTCGCAATTGGGTGCCACGCAGGCAATGGCTTATGATCTTGTCCCGGGCCTTTTGTGGGGCAGATGCCTTTGCAGCAAGGGCAAAAAGCATGGGCTACCAAATGAAACGTTGAGTGTGGCCCAAAAACACGCGATTGATTTCCAATACCTCTTATACCTGAGGATGTTTACATAAATTGAACAAAGCAATGGCAGATCCGAAAACAGTACAGATACAATCTTCCAAAACGCCGGCAAATACCTACGATGCCATTGTTATAGGCTCGGGTATCAGCGGGGGATGGGCTGCCAAAGAACTTTGCCAGAAAGGACTGAAAACACTGCTGCTTGAGCGGGGGCGCAACGTGGAGCACATAAAAGACTATCGCACTGCTATGCTGAGCCCGTGGGAGTTTGAGCACCGGCTCGCTAACACCACAAAACAGGTGAAAGAAAGCCCTGTGCAAAGCACAGCCTTCGACGAAAGTTCACGGCAGTTTTATGTAAACGATACCGAGCATCCCTATATGCAGGAACAACCTTTTTTGTGGAAACGTGGCTACCAGGTAGGTGGGCGCTCGCTCACGTGGGGAAGGCAGTGCTACCGCCTCACCGATCTGGACTTTGAAGCCAATGCAAAAGAAGGTATTGCGGTAGATTGGCCCATCCGCTACCGGGATATAGCGCCGTGGTACGACTATGTAGAGAAATTTGTGGGCATCAGCGGGCAGGCAGAAGGGTTGCCCCATTTACCCGATGGCAATTTACTGCCGCCACTGCCGCTCAACTGTATTGAAAATCACCTTCGCGAAAGCATACAGTCTAAAACGCCCGACCGCCTGCTCACCATTGCACGCGTAGCCAACCTGACACGCGGCTGGAATGGCAGAGGTGCCTGCCAGTCGAGAAACCTGTGCCATCGCGGTTGCCCGTTTGGTGGATACTTCAGCAGCAACAGCGCTACGCTGCCCGAAGCTTTCAGTACGGGAAATCTTACGCTGCGTCCCTTTTCTATTGTATCGGAAATTGTATACGACAAACATACCGGCAAAGCGTCGGGAGTGCGCGTTACCGATTCCGAGACCAAAGAAACGGTTGAATATTTTGCACGCATTGTTTTTGTAAACGCTTCAACAATTGCAACTGCACAAGTGCTGCTCCAATCGGTATCTGAATCTTTTCCCGATGGATTGGGAAACAGCAGTGGTGAAGTGGGGCACAACCTGATGGATCATCATTCCGGCGCAGGTGCTTCGGGCGTGCACGACGGCTATGGAGATGTATATTACAAAGGGCGGCGACCCTGTGGGTTTTATATTCCGCGTTACACCAACCTTCCCGGCACGGAGGCGAAAGCCTATGTGCGTGGCTTTGGCATACAGGGTCACGGCGAGCGGCGGGAATGGATGGATTCGGGCGCGGTAGTGCCGGGCTTTGGTAAAGAGTTTAAACAAAAGCTGACCACGCCCGGACCATGGACGGTATGGATGGCTGGCTGGGGCGAATGCCTGCCTTACCACGACAACCGTGTGTATCTGGATAATAAAAAAGACAGCTGGGGAATGCCCATTGTAAAAATTGATTTTTCGTTTCGGGAAAATGAAGCGAAAATGAAAACTGATATGCGCGACAGCAGTGCCGACATGCTACACTCGGCTGGCTTTAGTGAAGTAAATGCCTTTGACTACGGGCTGCCCGGAGGAAGCACTGTGCACGAAATGGGCACCGCGCGTATGGGCAATGATCCCCGAACATCCGTGCTGAACAAATGGAACCAGATGCACGATGTAAAAAATGTATTTATCACCGATGGAAGCTGCATGACATCATCAGCCTGCCAGAATCCATCGTTAACCTATATGGCGCTCACAGCGCGCGCCTGTGCCTTTGCGGTGGATGAGCTAAAAGCCGGCAGACTGTAAGCTTTCCTGACCCTGTTTCCGTTGTCATTTTTTTGGATGAAGGCAGCACTTTTCCTCGTGCTGCTTTTTTTGTTTCCCGATGATGTAAGCTTATCTTGTGCGGGATTTCATTAGAATGATTTACTTATGAAAATTGCTTTCCACTCTTTTTTTCTTTTACTTTTTCTTTCCTTTCTTTCCGGTTGCGGGCAGGCGCAGAAACAAATGGCAGCCGCAAAGCCAACCTCAGGCAACCCGATTTTTCCCGGCTGGTATGCCGACCCTGAAGGCATCATTTATGGTAAAGAATATTGGATTTACCCAACCTATTCTGCCAAATACGAAGACCAGGTGTTGATGGACGCATTTTCATCGCCCGATCTTGTGCACTGGACAAAACATGAACGTATTGTAGATACAAGTGGCGTAAAATGGGCAAAACGTGCCATGTGGGCACCGGCAGTATTGGAGAAAGACGGCAAATACTACCTGTTTTTCAGTGCGAATGATGTGCACGAAGGTGAAGTGGGCGGTATAGGTGTAGCCGTTGCTGCTAAACCAGAAGGTCCTTACGTTGATTTACTGGGCAAACCATTAATTAACGATATTGTAAATGGCGCACAGCCAATAGATCAGTTTGTATTTAAAAACAGTGATGGCAGTTACTATATGTATTATGGAGGCTGGGGGCACTGCAACATGGTGAAGCTGAAAGCCGATTTTACGGGGTTGCTGCCTTTTGACGATGGCGCTTTGTATAAAGAAATTACACCGGAAGGCTATGTAGAAGGTCCTTATATGTTTAAGTACAATGGCAAATATTACTTTATGTGGAGTGAAGGCGGCTGGGGCGGCCCCGATTATAAGGTGGCGTATGCCATTGCCGATTCTCCTTTTGGTCCGTTCCGGCGCATTGCTACCGTGTTGCAGCAGGATGCAAAGGTAGCAACCGGGGCTGGTCATAATTCTGTGATACATGATACTGAAGCCGACCGATGGTACATTGTATATCACCGTCGCCCGCTGAGCGAAACGGCAGCCAACAACCGGGCAACCTGCATAGAAGAAATGCATTTTGACAAAGACGGATTTATCCTCCCGGTGACCATTACATCAAATGGTGTAGCAGCACAGCGCGTAGGTAAAAAGTAGCTTTTTACGACTGGTGCTGTTTAATGACGTTGACCAGAGCATTAGCGGGAACAACACCACTTTGCCGCCATTTTACCTGCCCGTTTCTAAACAACATCAGCGTAGGCACGCCCTGTATCTGGTAGGCGCCGGCTGCCTGCGGGTTTTTATCCACGTCTATTTTGATGATGGTTACCGCATCGCCCATCGATTTTTTTACCTGTTCCAATATAGGCGCCATCGTTTTACAAGGGCCGCACCATTCGGCAAAAAAATCTACAATAACCGGTTTGTCTGAACTGATGACTTCTTTGAATGAGCTCATGGTAATCTTTTTATCTCTTAAGTACCTAAAAAATCATGCTAAGAGTACAATGAATGACGCTTTGGCATGAGTGATAACGCCTATAAGATCCATTCTTAACATTTATGCAGATTATAGAAATGCTTTTGAAAAATGGCACGCTCCGTTTCGCACTTCCTACAAGCCATTATCAGAAATAATTGTCTACGCTGATGCCAAAGGTGAGCAGCAGGTTTTCGCGTTCCGTACGGTTGATACGGTTGTAGTTGAGCGCTGCCGATAACGACAGCCATTGCTTTACCCGGAACGAGACATCGTTGCGAAAGCTAAGAATATAATCGTTGATAGACAGTAGTGAAGGCTGTACGAAATCGGTGCCATTGAGTGTAATCACATCGTTTACCGCAAACTTGTATTTCAACCTGAACGAGTTGCGGATGGTGCTGTATACATCCTGACCCAATGAAGCGTCTGTCAGGTTATTCGCTTCATAGAGCATTCCATCGCTGAGGCTCATCTGCGATGTTGGTTTGTCGATTACTGTGTAGCCTATGCCGCCGCCGCCCTGCAGTTTGTAGTTGATTTTTAGAGAATAACTCGTTTGATAGTTGATGAGCGACCAATAGTAAACCGCATTCGTTTTTTTGCGGAAATCGAGATTGGAAAAGATGCCAAAGTCGTTGTTGGATAATTGTTGGTTTTGCTGACCATATACCCAATTGGCGCCGCTGTTCCAGGCTATTTTTGGTTTGCTGATATCAAAGGAAACATTGTTGCTCAGCAGATAGGCTTTGGCTGTTTTCGTTTTGTTCAACGATCCGGTACCAAGATACCTGAAGCGATAGTCCATGCTATCGTTGAACTGTGAAAAACATTGCAGCGCCAGGAAGCAACAGATGGTAAAGAGGGTGAGTGATTTTGTAATCATGCTGCAAAAATGCACATAAAAAAATAAGTGGTTTGGTAGCTGTCGGTTTCATTACTGGATACAGCAGCTCATAATCAATTAGCTTACGCCGCTATTTGCCTTTGGCTTATGGAGTAGCTAATGATATGAGTGTCAAAAGCATTGTATCTTCCCTTCTTCAACGGGCTGGTATGAAGAACAAATACGACTTTCTGCTGATACTCACTTTTCTACGTTTAATTTTGCCTTTTCTCCTGCAGCACGAAGTGTACGAACCGCACCGCGATGAGTTTTTGTATCTCGCGGAAGGTAATCATCTTGCCTGGGGCTTTATGGAAGTGCCGCCGATGCTGAGTGTATTTGCATGGATAACGCAGTTGGTGAATGGCGGTATATTCTGGATAAAGCTGTGGCCGTTTTTGTTTGGCATCGCTACGTTTTATGTAATGGGCCGGCTTGTCATTTTGCTTGGCGGACATCGTTTTGCCCTGTTGATGTTGTTTTTGTCGTTTATGTTTACCGGCTACCTGCGTATCTTTTATTTGTTTATGCCCAACGCACCCGAAGTGTTTTTCTGGAGCATGGTGGCCTATAGTCTTGTGCGCTATGTGCAAAGCGGGCACAACAAATGGCTATATGTATTTGGCGTGTGTGCTGCGCTTGGCATGCTCAGCAAGTATACCATGTTGTTTTATCTCGCAGGTTTGCTGCTGGCTTTGCTACTCACGCCCTATCGCACCGTTTTTACCAACAAGCATTTCTGGTTTGGCTGCGGGTTGGGATTTGTTATTTTTTTACCCAACTTATTGTGGCAAATGAATCATCATTTCCCAGTGGTATATCATATGAAGCTTTTGCACCAAACGCAACTGCAATACGTGAGCAGAGCCGACTTTATAAAAGACCAGGTTGTTATGTTTCTGCCTTGCCTCTTTGTATGGATCAGTGGCTTATACAACCTTTTTTATAGCCGCGACAAGCGATTCCGCTTTGTGGGGCTTTCCTATATTTTTACCATAGCATTGCTGGCGGCAGGCAGCGCGAAGGGATATTATACATTGGGTTTATACCCGGTTTTGTTTGCCTTCGGGTCTTACAATCTTGAAAAATTTACTTACACCATGAAGGGACTACGGTATTTATTTGCCGGTGTTTCTCTTATACTCGGCATTATTCTGATGCCTGTTATTCTTCCTGTTTTCAATCCTGTGCGGCTGGCACGTTTTTATCAGAAAGGCGGCTTGTCTCATCTCGGGCTTTTGCACTGGGAAGATCAGAAAGATCATCCTTTACCGCAAGACTTCTCGGACATGCTGGGCTGGGAAGAAATGGCAAAAAAAGTGGGTGATGCCTATCATTCTTTACCGGAAGAAGAGCAAAAACAAACGGTCATTTTTGCCAACAACTATGGTATGGCAGGTGCCATCAATTATTACCGGAAAAAGTATAAGCTTCCTGAAGCCTACAGCGACAATGCCAGCTTCCTGTATTGGCTGCCCGACAGCGTTTCGTTTCGCAATCTTGTGCTGGTTACTTCCAACCAAAACGAACTGGCGCAGGATTATATAAAATACTTCACCTCTGCACGCATTACCGATAGTGTAACTACACCCTTTGCCCGTGAACATGGCGACTTAATAATGCTGGGAACAGGTGCTGATGAACGGTTTCAGAAGTTTTACACTCAAAAGATATTGCAGGATAAAAAAGACCTGATGCCTTATTGATAATTTGACTTCATATTGTTTCTTTCCTGACAACAATAAACATCTTTACAATAAATGATGTTTGAACATTGCTGCCTGGTATTGGCAACACAAGCAAAAAGAAAAAGCCTGTAAGATGCTCTCTACAGGCTTTTCTAAACGAGGTTTATTGTACTATAATTCTCTGATCCAGATATTTTTGAAGCTTATAGGCTCGCTTGGATCTCCGTGCGATTGCAGCAGGATAGGAGCCGAGCTGTGAGCAACTTTATAATCGGGTGAACCAATGTAGCGCGTTACGCCTTTGAGTTCGGTATGATTTTGCACAACCACACCATTGTGTATAACGGTGATGTAAGCCGGCGTTTTCAGCGAGCCGTCTTCGTTAAAGCGTGGCGCTGTCCAGATCACATCATACGTTTGCCACATATCGTTGGGGCGCATTGCATTTGCCAGTGGCGGAGACTGTTTGTAGATAGAACCTGCCTGGCCATTTACATACGTTGCATTGTTGTAAGAATCCAGCACCTGCAGTTCATAGCCTTCGCCATCGCCGCCTTTGCCAAGCGAAGCCAGAAAGATGCCGCTGTTGCCACGAGCCTGTCCTTTGCCACTCAATACTTTTGGCTCTTTCCATTCTATATGAAGCTGGTAATCGGTAAAGGATCTTTTGGTGCGGATGCTGCCTGTCGATTTGTCTACGGTAAACATGTCCGCCGGCTACTTTCCAGCGGGCAGGTTTGCTGCTGTCATCAGCGCTAACCCACTCGTTCAGGTCTTTTCCACCAAACAAAACGATAGCGTCTGAAGGTGCATCTGCATTGGTGTTGCCAGGTGTCACCACTTTCACGGCGGGTTCCCACACTTCCGTTTCTTCAGGTTTTGTTTGCGCCTGCGAGAGAGTTGTAAAGCCAAGAGCAGCCATAACTAAATAATATTTCAATTTCATAGGTGTTGATTAAACAAGGTTATTTTTTATGTACTTAAAACTGGTTTTAATAGCTTCTGCCGGCGCTTCTGAGCTAAACTCTTCCTGCTCTACAAAAAAGTAGCGGAAGCCGGCTTCGTTTTTATACCGGAAAATGTCTTTAAAATCAATAGTGCCTTTTCCTATTTCCGTAGATGCTTTTTCGCCTTCGGCTGCCATGTCTTTCACATGCCACATAGGGAAACGTCCCGGATATTTCTTAAACCAATCGGCGGGTTTTTCTCCTGCAAACACTACCCAATAGAGGTCTAATTCAAAACTGACCAGGTCTTTCTGCGTGTTTTTCAGCAGTATTTCCAGTCCACAGGTATCGCCTTGTTTCTGGAATTCAAAATCGTGGTTGTGATAGGCAAACCCGATTCCTGCTTTTTTACAGGCTTCGCCGGCTTGGTTGAATTTTTCGGCCAGCATTTTATAGCTTTCCACAGAGCGCTTGTCGGCATCGAGCCAGGGCACTGTGATGTAGTCGTGACCTAATATTTTAGCGTCTTCTATTACGGCTTTCAACTCGTCCATATCGTTGTTGAAAAGAAACCCACCAAGTCCGTAATGTCCGCTTTTGCTCACCAACTTGTACTTGTCGAGCATTGCTTTCATTTCGGATACTGTTTTGCCAAAATACATTCGTTTGTTGTAGCCAAAGAGTTCCACATTGTTATAGCCAACCTCTGCTATGTGCCTGAGCGTGGCATCAATATCTTTCATGGCATCTTCTTTCACCGAGTAGAGCTGCAAGCCAATCATGGTGTCGGCAGAGGGTGAAAACAAAAGTCGTGGAGAAAGAAACATGAGTGCGGAAGCAGCGCTTGTCTGCTTTAAAAAACTGCGTCTGGTATTCATTTTTTAAATTGTTTCATGATGGTGAAGCAAGAATTAAAAGTAGAGCTTAATTTTTAAATTCCTGATCTGTAGTTGTAAAACATTGTCTGCAAACCGCGCTAGTTATCGCCGTAAAAGTCATTGTTTACAGACCTGCTACCAGGTTCAAAAAATCCTGTTCGCTGATGATGCGGATGGTGTTGATCTTTTTCGCTTTTTCCAGCTTGCTGCCCGCATCTTCTCCTACTACCAGGTAATTGAGCTTGCTGCTGATGCCGCTTAATATTTTACCACCGTGCTGCTCCACTATTTCTTCGGCTTTGCTACGCGTTAGCTGTGTGAGACTGCCGGTAAACAAAAAAGTTTGCTGCTGCAATGTATTTTTTTCTGATGACTGTTGTTTTTTCTGGTTGTATAGCTGCAAGCCCAGCGATTCCAGTTCACGCAGCATGGCAATATTTTGCGGGTTGGCGAAAAACTGGAGAATACTGCTGGTAACTTTTACACCAATATCCTCCAGTTGCAGCAATTCTTCTTCTGTTTTGCCCTCAAAATCAAAGATGTTGTTTACGCTGTTTGCCAAAGTTTTAGCTGTGGTTTCACCCACATAGCGGATACCAAGGCCATAAATGAGCCGGTACAAAGGCTGATGTTTGGAAGCTTCCACCGCCTGCTGCAAATTGTCGATAGACTTTTTGCCAAAACCTTCCAGCGTCGAAATAGTTGTAAAATCGAGTTTGTAAATACCCGGTATATCCGGCAGCAGTCCCATTTGATTGAACTTTTTTACATTGGCTTCGCCGAAGTTTTTGATGTCCATTGCGTCTTTGCTCACAAAGTGAATGATGCGCTCCAGCGTTTGCGCCGGGCATTCAATATTCACACATCTCCACACGGCTTCGCTTTCTTCCTTGAACAACTGGCTATTGCACACCGGGCATTGTTTGGGGTAAACGATGGTTTCTTCCCCGCCGGTTCTCAATTCGGGCAGCGATTTCACAATCTGCGGTATCACATCACCGGCACGTTCTACCAGCACTGCATCGCCTATTTTTAAGTCTTTTTCCTTTATGTATTCTTCATTATGAATAGAAATGCGCGACACAGTAACGCCGCCGATATGCACAGGATCTATTTTGGCCACGGGCGTTACGGCGCCTGTTCTGCCCACGTTGAACTCAATGCCGGTGAGCTTGCTGGTTGCTTGCCGTGCCTTAAATTTAAAGGCTATTGCCCATCGCGGGTGGTGCGATGTCATGCCGAGTTTATCCTGCAACTGCAGGTCGTTCACCTTTATCACCATGCCATCTATTTCGTAGGGCAACGTGTCGCGTATACTTTCAAAATGGCGGCAATATTCAATCACTTCTTCAATACCGCGCAGCACTTTCTTTTCTTCTTTCGGGCTGCGGAAGCCAAGGCTCCACAAGAGCTCCAGCGATCCGGAATGAGTGGTAAAAGGAACTTCTTTGCGGGAGAGGTTCTCCTTGGAATGATCGGTTTCGTCGGATACTTTTATCCCGGCTGTTGTGGTGTAGTCGCTGATATGATACAGAAAGGCTTCGAGCCCGCGCTTGCCTACTTCGGCAGGATCTACCATCCGCAACGATCCGCTGGCGGCATTGCGCGGATTAGCCAATAGCGGCAAACCGGCTTCCATACGCTGATCGTTGAATTTCTTAAATCTTTCTCTCGTAATAATCACTTCACCCCGAATTTCGATTTCATCAATCCCATGTTTTGAAAACGGAGCCGAGAGTGGAATGGAACGTATTTGCCGGATGTTGGTAGTAATGTCTTCTCCCTGCACACCGTCGCCGCGCGTAATGCCACGCACAAGATGATCTTTCTCATAGACCAGAGATATGCTGGCACCGTCAAATTTTGGCTCTGCGCAATATTCAATCACATCAAGTCCCGATGATTCTCTTGCCTTCCGGTCCCAGTCTACCAGGTCTTCGGCATCGTATGAATTTTCGAGCGAAAGCATGGGCACCAGATGCTGCACCGTAGGAAAAGATTTGGTAAGACCTTTACCCACCCGCTGCGAAGGTGAATCGGGCGTAACCAGTGTGGGATCTTCGGTTTCAATAGCAACCAGCCTGTTATAAAGTGTATCGTATTCATAATCGGAAACGAGCGGGTCGTTCATGACATAATACCTGTATTCGTGAAATCTTAACACAGATCTTAACTAGCGGCAGATTTGCGCTGCTGATGCTTGCCGGGTTTTGCAAAAACTGAATGGTCTGTTGCTGAATCTGTACGGTTTCGTCCTGAGAATACATAGGCTGTCGTTGGGGCGTAAAAATAGGGTAAAAGAGGTTTGGGCATTTCGGTGGAAGACAATTTATCAGTAAAATGAAAAATGCAAAGGTTGATGATGCTCTGCATTTTGATTTCCACTATCGGTATCGAAGTAGAATAAGAAAAGTTCCGGTTTTCGTTACACGAAAATATAATTTGGCTGGTGGCGTACAGGAAAATTGCAGGAGTTGGCGATAAAACAAAATTTGTTCGCTTCCCGCTGCAGCTCATCAAGGCGCTGTAGGTGCTGCATTGCCGGCGATGGTAATATCGGGTTGTAACAGCACTTCTGTAAATTTTCCACTTCCATCGGCTGTGGTTTGCATATGTGCCGGTTGCATTGTCTTTGTAAGCAGTCACTACAATATTATTGACAGCGCAAAGGTGCAGGTACCAAAGCATGTGGCAAGCCGAAAGGGAAGCAACGAGCAACTCCTCAGGGTTGTAGCGAATCTTATTGCCATAATACGAAACTTCGGAAGTCGCTTCGATGCCTGGTTTTCCCGCTACCTGAATCAGGTGGTCTCGTTCATAGGCTTTATAGTTTTGAGTACCTTTTCCCGTGTTGCCTGTCCAAGTAACACTGATTTGATAATGATGATCTTTCATAAGTACAATGAGGTTTGATAATGAAGAAGCAGTTTAGCAATCAGCAAAGGTGTTTGAAGTAACTTACATCCCGATAGCAGCACACCGTAAAAGTATAAAGTTTGGTACTATTCCTGCCGCATTTTGATCTGTAAAACAGAATGTATGAACAGTTCTTTGGTCTGCTTGATCGCATTATGTGCTGCCGCGCTTGTAGCCTGCGGTGAAACCCCTGCGCCGGATAATGATTCGGTAGACACCGGTTATCATCAGACACCACTTGTAACTGATACGCAGCCAGACACGTTGCTGTATAGAGATACCAGCCTCATGGTTGTGGACAGCACCAGCCACATTACATTCAACGGGCAACCTCTGGACCTAGCGCAAAATGGTATTTACAACGCCGTGTATCATTCATGGTTGAACGACTAGCAGCGCACAGGTCATTTGCCCCGTCATTTTACCATGCAACAGCAGGGAACTGTGACCATGGGCATCCGCGGAAATATTGGCGATGCAGTGCTGAAAGCACAGGAAGACCTGAAAAATGCTATTGCCAAAGATAAATTTCAGACGTCATTTGCGCAGTTACCTGCTGCTGTAAAAGATAGTTTCGAGAAAGAACTCCCGGTTTTATTTACCCGTCCTTTTTGATTTGGAGAAAAAACGATTTGAACATTGAATGCCGCCAAAAAAACGGACAGATAATGAATAGTTCACAATAAAAAACCCCGCAACGTGATTAGGATTGCGAGGCTTTTAGAAAAGATTTTGACGTTTATTCTTTTACAAACTTCAACGTTTCTGAAGTATTGTTTTGAATCATTTTCAACAGGTACATTCCTTTTTGCAAGGAAGCTGCCGGTATCAGGATCGTGTTGGTGCCTTCAGCTACTCTTGTGCTGTGCATCAGCAGCACTTTGCCCGTAAGATCGGTGACGCGGAAATATACCTGGGAGGCAGTTGTGCTCTGCACCAGTATTCTCAATGAATTGTGAACAGGATTGGGGCTGATGATGGTTGTGCCTGTGGCGCTCACCGTAACCGGTATCACAGAAGAATACGTTGTTTTGCCATCTTTGTCTGCCATTTTCAGCCGGTAATACGATGTGCCAAAGGCAGGATGCAGATCTGTAGCTGTGTATGTTTGCACTGCAGCACTGTTGCCTTTGGCAGCTACTGTTTGCAACGGATTGAAGGTTGCTGAATTGCTGCTGCGTTCTACCGTAAAATAATCGGTATTTACTTCATTGGTGGTTTTCCACTCAATATTTACGCTTTTGTTTTGCAGCGTTGCGTTAAACGATAACAACTGCAGCGGAAGCAGGGTACACAGGTCCCGCCGGCACCTAGCGAACTCATCGTGATATCATCGTTGGAAACCAAAGCGGATAAGGTTGTAACAGACAGGTTTTTGGAAACCAGCGATCCGTTCAGATCTACAAAATTACCTACAGAACCCGACTCACCGCAAATGCCATAGGATGTAGTAAACTTGTAAAGCGAACCATAGCCAAGATTCAGATTATTGTTATAGGCTCCGCCCGCTACCACCATGCTTCCATCGGCTGACGTGAGCGGATTATAAAAATATCCATCTATGTTAAGATCAGAAAATTGTTTCGTCCATTGCAGTGTACCGCTGCTGTTTACTTTCATCATATAACCTGCCTCAATGCCTGGCTGGTTTTGCGAATCGGGAAGATAGTATTGACCTGTTGCCACATAGCCGCCATCTTTATCTTCCGTTACACCCCACAGATAAATATCCGCAATCAGGTTGTTGTCGCTTGCTTTTGACCACAATAAACTCCCGTTCTGATCCAACTTAAACATCATTGGTTGAGTAATGTGAAATTCGGTGCCGTTTCGGTTTACAAACCTGTCAATGCTCCCACTTACTACCAGTCCACCGTCCGAAGTAGGTATCATCGTAGTTGCATCCTGGTCTAAAACGGAAGTGCTGAGATATTTTGACCAGATCACCGTACCGCTGCTATTTATTTTTACCACATAGCTGGTGTCGAGTGTTTCAGATGAATTGGAATAGCTGGAAGCCAAAAAGGCGTAGTTGCCATCTGTTGTGCTTACAATGTCGGTGATATAATTGTCACCTAATTCAAAATATTGCTTTAGCCAGGAGAGGCTGCCGTCGCTGGTTGTTTTCAGCACGCAGCCGGCGTCGGTATATCCCAAGGTACTGCTGTAATTTTCTACATACCCTGCAATCATATAGCCGCCATCTGCTGCCTGTATCAGCCGCACGCCATAACCATAATCGGTGCTGCTAACATACTCTTTGTACCAAAGCAAATTAAGATTTGTATCGAATTTGAAAAGTGCAATCTGGTTGTTCAGTATGCCGGTGACAGCAAGGTTTCCGTCAGAAGTTTTGATGATATCGATGCCTTCCGTAAAGCCAAGAATATCGCCAAATATGCTTTTGCCTGCTATCACTTTACCGGTCGAATTAAGTTTTGCCAGGTATACAAAACTCGAGTCTTCGGTTTCAGTTTCATTTTCGGCATAGCCAACGCACACAAAGCTTCCGTCGCTCAGCTCTACAGCATCGTAAAAGCTGTTGTAGGCAAACCCTGCAACACCCGTTCTGAAAGAGGTGGAGGTTTGTGCAAAACAGAAAACGGTTGATAATAGAAAGAAGAGAGTGAGTATTGTTTTCATTTTTGATGCAGTTTGGTTTTCAATCAGGCCGGACATCCGGATAGATGCGCAAGTGAGTAGCTATCTATTGGTTCCGGCAATAAATATAAGAGAAAATTGAAAGGATTATGGAAACTTTCTAAACACAGTAAACCTGAGAATCATCTCTGTTATCAACAGAACCAAAGCTGCTATTATCCATGGTGCAAATTTGTCTGTGTACCTGTTGAAAGTTGTCACTTCTATCTTCGACTTTTCCAATGAATTGATACTGGCGTATATTTTTTGCAGCGCAGCCTGGTCTACCGCGTGAAAGTACTGTCCGCCGGTAGTTTGTGCCAGCATTTTCAGTAGTTCTTCGTTGTATTCCATTCTTTTTTTCTGCCTCACAGGTCCAAAAGGTGTGTCTACGGATACTTCAATTTCCTTATCGCTACCCATCCCGATTGTATACACTTTAATGCCATACACTTTCGCCATATCGCGTGCTATATCAGGCGAAACCGTGCCACCAAAATCTACTCCATCAGTCAGGAGAATAACAATTTTCGTTTTCGTGGTATTGTTGCGCAAACGGTCTACGCTTGTAGCCAGGCCGCTGCCGATGGCGGTGCCTTCGTCCTGCAGGTAGCCGCTTTGGATATTGTTGATCTGGTTGAGCACAGCGCTATGATCGATGGTTACAGGGCAAAGAGTAAAGCTGAGGTTGCTGAAGATAACAATGCCGATGCGGTCGCCGGTGCGCTTTTGCACAAACTCTGCTGCTACTTCCTTCGCGGCTTCAAGACGGTTAGGCAAAAAATCCCTTTCCATCATACTCCCGCTAATGTCGAAGCACAAAACTATGTCGATGCCTTCGCCGGTATCCTGCTCTTCTGTGAATTTCTGACGCGGTCGCGCCAGCGCAACAATGAGGCACACCAATGCAAGACAGCGAAGTACAAACGGCAAATGAAAAAAGACGTTTTTGAACGTACGCGGCTGCTGCACAAAATGAGTGGTGGTTACCAGCATGGAAGCAGTGTTTTTTTTGTGCCGGAGACTGTATTCGTACACCAGCACAGGAAGCACGATGAGCAACGTGAATACCCACGGATAAGCAAACTCAATATGTTGAAGCCAGTTATTTAGCATGTTGTATAAGGCTGCGTTGCAATTGGTAATAGATATGCTGAATGCCGGTCTTTGCCGATTCGATAGTTGCCTTTTTCTGGGATTCTTCGGGCAGGTAGCGGGCAAATTTTACTGCACTAAATAGTCGCAGCATCTGGTAAAACGGCGTTCGCTCGTCGGGAGGCAAATATACATTTAGCTGCACCATCAATTCGTCTCCTGTGAGTTGCATAGCCCGCACAAACAATTGATTCTGAATGTATGTGCGGCAAATTTCATCGAGCCGCGCATAAAACCGCGGTGCCGGGGGATTTTCTTTTTCCAGTTTTTCAATTTGTTCAATCGCCGTTTCAAACAGCGACCTGGCGGGTGCCGGCGTAAGTGCCGGCATCTGCGTTTTCTTTTTACGTAAAAAAAGATACCAGCCTGCCACAGCTACAATGATCAATGATAGTACGATGGCAGCTATCAATAAATAATCGGGCGGAGCTTCCACTTCGATAATGTCTTTCATCTCGTGATACTGAGCCATGTCGCTCACATCTACCGGCAGCACTTCTACAGGCACCGCGCCTGTAAACAAGCTATCTCCGGAATTTTGCAGCATTAGCTTTAGCGGAGGCAGAACCCATGCTGCCAGAATCGAAAGAAGTAACCGTAATATTCTGTGTATAAGTTGTAATGCCATTCAGCGTGATGGTATCGATGGGCGACCGTTTTACTACCTCGATATGGTTGACGGTGTCGGGAAGCGAAAACCAGGCTGTAAGTGGGGCCATCCGGGTATTGATATCCCGTACTTTTAGCTCGATAGTGATTTGCTCACCAATAAGTATTTTATCCCTGTCGGCTGTAGCTGTAGCCGACTGCGCAACAGAAGTTACAGCAAAAAACAGAATGAAGATGGGAAGTAAGCAGCAGGTGTACCACAGCGTATGACATCTATATTTGGAAGTAGAAGCATGGCAGGCTGAACAACTGCACGAAGCAGCATGCGAGTGGCTGTATTGCTGCTGGCTGCCGCTGCAAATTTGTTGAATGCTTACATCTGAAGGCTCACACATCATCATGCTCGTCGGATAAAAAATTGTTGTAACACTTTTACATAATCTTCGCCTGTGGCCACCTGCATCAGGTCGGCGCCTGCACTGCGGAAATTGTTTTTGCATCGTCCATCATTTTATAAACTGTCCGTTGTATTGCAACCGTGTAAAGGTATCGCTGGTGTCGAGCCACAACGTTTTACCTGTTTCGGCATCGTGCACCTGTAACATCCCGGCATTGGGCAAATGTTCATCCCGTTCATCATATACCTGCATGCCAATCACATCGTGGCGTCGGGCAGCTACCCGCAATACATCGTGGTAACCTGCATCGGCAAAATCGCTCAGCACAAAAACAATACTTTTGTGGCGGGTAACATTGTTTAGAAAATTTAAGCGCTTTTACAATATCGGTTTTGGCCGAGCGGGATTGCAGATTAATCATTTCGCGCACCATATACAGCACATGATCGCGGCCCTGTCGTAGCCGGAATAAATTTTTCTACGGTGTTGGTGAAAAATATAAGCCCGGCCTTATCGTTATTGCTGATGGCAGAAAAGGCAAGCACGGCGCATATTTCCGTAATCAGGTCTTTTTTTGTTTGCTTGAATGTGCCAAACAAACTGCTTGCGCTCACGTCTATAAGCAGGTACACACTGAGTTCCCTTTCTTCTTCAAATACTTTACTGTAGGTGTGCCCCATACGTGCCGATACATTCCAGTCGATAAACCGGATGTCATCACCGGGCTGATAATCTCGCACTTCTTTAAACACCATACCACGCCCTTTAAACGCTGAATGATATTCACCTGTAAACAAGTGGTTGGTCAACCTCTTGCTGATGATTTCCAGCTCGCGTACTTTCTTCAGGAGTTCTGTCGTGTTCATTGTTTAAAGCTTTCTTAGAGGGGTGCCGTTTTGTGATCGTATTCCAATGATTTATTCTTAGATCTCTGTTGTGTTTCCGCCTTCAATAACCTTATCGTACTATACAAAGGCGAAGAGAATTCCGCACGTAAAGACCAAATATTTTTCTTTACGGCACTTTTATCAGCCTGACGATATCGTCTATTATCTGCTCTGCAGTAATGTTCTCGGCTTCCGCTTCGTAAGTGAGACCTATACGGTGGCGCATTACATCTTTGCAGATGGCTTTCACATCGTCTGGTATCACAAAACCGCGTTGCTCATAAAGGCATGAGCTTTTGCCGCAAGTGCAAGGTTGATACTTGCACGCGGCGAACCACCATAACTAATAAGATTTTTTAGTTTGGTCAATCCGTATTCATCGGGGTAGCGGGTGGCAAAAACGATATCGATGATGTACTTCTCAATTTTTTCATCCATGTACACTTCTTTCACCAATTGCGTCGCATTGAGTATCTGCTCTGTGGCTGACAACGGGTTTTACAACGGGAATCTCATCTCCCTGCACCTGCTGACGGATGATCAGTTGCTCTTCTTGCGCGGTCGGGATATCCTACCATCACTTTCAGCATAAAACTGTCTACCTGTGCTTCGGGCAGCGGGTAGGTGCCTTCCTGCTCAAGGGGGTTTTGTGTAGCCAGCACGAGAAAAGGTTCTTCCAGCTTAAAGGTGTTTTCACCAATGGTCACCTGCTGTTCCTGCATGGCTTCCAGCAAGGCGCTTTGCACTTTTGCCGGCGCACGGTTAATTTCATCTGCCAGAATAAAGTTGGCGAAAATCGGCCCTTTGCGAACGATGAATTCGTTGCGCTGCTGGTTATAAATCATGGTACCCACCACATCGGCAGGCAGCAAATCGGGCGTAAACTGGATGCGGCTGAATTGTGCCTGCACAGCCTGTGCCAGTGATTTTATAGTCAATGTTTTGGCAAGCCCCGGCACGCCTTCCAGCAACACATGCCCGTTGCTCAGCAAGCCAATGAGCAACCTGTCTATCATGTATTGCTGTCCAACAATTACTTTGTGCAATTCTTCCTTGAGCGTATCGATAAAAACAGACTGTTGTGCGATGGCATCATTGAGCCTGCGAATGTCTTCCCCGGTTTGCATGAATGTATTATTCTTAATTGTTACAAAGTAAGGGTTCATCCTTTGCAAATGAGCAGGCGTACATTTTTTTCTGGTTTTTTAGGCAATAATTATAGCTTGCTGCTTCTCTATTACAATGGCGCAGGATAGTGATGATATTGGCAGTGCATCGTTTAGGTGCATCTGTAAGAAGTACGCCAACGCCCTAAATGCTGTTGCGAATACCTACTTTTGCCAAACAACAAAAGCAGGCGAGGTTAAGCCTAAGGGAAAAGATTACGAAATGAATACTGTCATTATAAAATATAACGCCGGCAACATACAATCGGTCTTGTACGCGCTGGAAAGGATAGGAGCAACTGCGGAAGTAACGGACAATGTAGAAGCCATTCAATCGGCGGACAACGTGATCTTTCCGGGTGTGGGCGAAGCCAGTACAGCCATGAATTACCTGAAAGAGAGAGGTTTGGACATGGTAATTAAAAACCTGAAGCAGCCGGTGCTAGGCGTGTGTCTTGGCATGCAGCTGATGTGTGCACACAGTGAAGAAAATGATACCGCATGCCTCGGAATTTTCAACGAACAGGTACGGCGGTTTGTGCCCCGCTCTCACGAAATGAAAGTGCCGCAAATAGGCTGGAACGATATTTACAACCTGGAATCGCCTTTGTTTAATGAGCTAAAAGAAAACAGCTTCTGCTATTTCGTGCACAGCTACTATGCTTCGCTGGGAAACGATACCATTGCAACCGCTGATTATGTGCAACCTTACAGCGCGGCTTTGCATAAAAACAATTTTTACGGCGTGCAGTTTCATCCAGAAAAAAGCGCTGAAATCGGTGAGCAAATCCTGAAAAATTTTATTCAGAATATACGATAATGCAAGCCATTTAAGCAATCGCCTTTATTTTGTTATACTTGTTTTTGTATTCTAGGGGCGACAAGCCGGTGATCTTTTTAAATATTCCGCGAAAAGCTTTTATGTCGTTATAGCCTACATCATACATCACTTCATTGATGTTGCGGCGGCTTGTTTCAAAGCTTTTTTTAGCCGCTTCCACTTTTACCCGTTGCATGTATTCGACAATGGTATTGGAAGTTGCCTTTTTAAACCGTCTCTCAAAGTTTCGCCGTCCGATGCAAACATAGACGCAAGCTGATCGACCGTTATTTTTTTATCATAATTTAGTTCGATGTAAGACTGCGCTTTTTTCACTGCTTCATCTTCATGCTCTTTCTGCCCCTGGAAAATAATGAATGGCGACTGGCTTTCGCGTTCTATTTCAATGGCAAATACTTTTGCGTTGAGTATGCCATTTCCCTGCCTGCATATTTTTCTATCAGGTAAAGACAAGATTTAGATAGCAATACGCGCCACCGCTGCTGTAGATGCCCGATTCGTCGGTCACCACTTTGTCGGGCGTTAATTGCACATTGGTAAACATTTTCCTGAAAGTATGGCTGCCACCCAGTGCGTAGCACATGTTTTTCCATTAAGTATGCCCGTTGCCGCCACCAAAAAAGCGCCCATGCAAAGGCTGGCAATCTCTGCACCCCTGTGATATTGCTGCGTAATAAACTGAATGAGGGGCTGATTGACATCAATCGCCTGTTGCATATCGCCATCTACAGCGGGTACTACTACGAGATCTGTTTGTACAATATCAGTGAGCAATGCATCTGCATGAACGGTGATGCGCCTCCGCAAAGCATAACATGCGGGGAAGTGCCAACAAGCTGCACATGAAAAGCCGGTGGCTCGCCTCTCATTTTCAAAAATTCATTAACCTGTGTAAACAATTGCCGTGGACCTTCAATGCTGCCTAAAATTGCTTTTTCGGGAAGTAAGATTGATATGTGTTTCATTCCTTAAAAGTAAATTCTTTTCCATATTTCCATTCGAAGGTATGTCTGTCGAATGATCAACTAATCCATATTATCATGAAAATAAAATGCTTTACATATAACAGGTAGCGGCAAAATGGATCAACCTCTCATTGCGAAAAAAAGAGTGGTGCTAAACAGAATTGTCCGAATATTCTTATGAAAGCAACTTTCGAAATGATGAATAAATGCCGGCTGTACTAATTCTTTCCGCTTATACATTTGTTTTCCGAACTTTCCGGCAGAATAGCGGAAAAGATGGACTTGTATTGTATAAATGCCAGCATCTGCCTGAACCTGAAACGCGAAATGAGATACTTTTTTCCACACTCAATTGTAATACGATGACTACACAAATCAATGCTTACCTGACTTTTAAGGGTAATTGTAAAGAAGCTATGACTTTTTACCAGGAATGTATTGGTGGTTCGCTTACGCTGATGACTGTAGGCGAGTCGCCAATGGCTGATAAACTGCCGCCCGAAACGCACGATCACATCATGCACGCCGCACTCATGCGCGAGGGAACGCTGATGCTGATGGCATCGGACAGCATGGGACAACAGATTACACCCGGCAATAGTGTGAGCCTATCGCTAAACTGCACGTCTGAAGATGAGATCAACACATTTTTTGAAAAACTGTCGGCGGGCGGAACGGTAACGCACCCGCTACAGAAAGAATTCTGGGGCGCTTTGTTTGGACATTTTACTGATAAATTTGGTATGAACTGGATGCTGAACTATGAATTGAATTCGTAAGCATACAAAGTCCGGTTTTGACATTAAACAACGTGAGAAATGTGCCTGCGCACACGCCTGCTATTTGTTGACCCATGCACCAGCCAGAGCCGGCGTTCATAATTGCCGGCTTTGTTTTACTACATTTCTAATTGCTTTGCCACGCCCTATTCTGCGTCGAACCAAACCGGTGTTTTGTCGTTGGCATCCGCGTTATAATTGATGGTCAGCTCTTCGCCTTTTTTGATGGGTTTTACTGTTTTGATGGTCATTGTCATTTCATCAAAATCCATTTCATACACACAATTGGAAGAGTAGCTGTGATTGTACATGGAAATATACCCCAATGCCAACCCGGCTTTCCTGCGCGTATCGCCCCATTCAAACACATAATGATACAACAGCGTAGATTCCAGTGTTTTCCGCTCTTTGGGTTTGAGTACAAGTACGGGTGATATTTCGATCACGGTATCTGCCGCAATGGATTTACTGGTAAAGACTCCTCTGCCTTTTGAGCCGGCAGTTTTAACGTCGATGTGGGGCAAAATCATATAAATGGTTAGTATAAAAAAACCGAAAATAAAGAAATCTGGCTTATGCAAAGCGTTTGATGCAAACTGTAATAACTAATTTGCGCACATGAATACGGAAATGGAGAATTCATCAATCAATGATCAGTTTGAAGAACTGGTGATTGCAGAAGACCGGCAGGCGATGTATGATTTCGTAAATCAGCTCAATATCAGCGATGTGGCAGAGCTGATGTATGAGTATGAAGATCTCGCAACAGACATCATCATTAACATGCCGATCCACCGGGCGGTGAGCGTATTCAAAATTCTTGACATTGGTGAGCAGAAAAAGATTGTGCAGGAACTGCCTTCGCACAAAACCGCAGAACTGCTGAATGAACTGCCCGCCGATGACCGTACTGACTTCCTGGAAGAATTGCCGAAAGCCGCTATCCGCGATCTCATTAAACTCCTGAACCGTGAAGAACGCATTATTACGCTTGCCATGCTTGGCTATCCCGAAGACAGTGTGGGCAGGCTGATGACGCCCGATTATGTGTATGTATACAAACACATAACAGTAGAGCAGGCATTTAATACAATCCGTAAAGTAGCCAAGAACAGCGAAACCATCGATGTCATTTATGTGATTAACGAACGTGGCGAACTCATTGATGACCTTCGTATCAGGGACCTTATACTCGCTGCACCGCACAAGCGTATAGATGAAATCATTGATGGACGGATTATCTCCCTCAATGTGCACGACGACCAGGAGCAGGCGAGCCAGATATTTAAAATGAACAACCGCGTTGCCCTGCCTGTAACGGACGACAACAACGTATTGCTCGGCATTGTAACCATCGATGATATGCTATGGGTAGCCAATGAAGAATATAGCGAGGATATGCAGAAAATGGGTGGTACGCAGGCATTCGAAGAACCCTACCTGGATATTTCTTTTTTTAAACTGATCAAAAAAAGACTGGGCTGGCTCATCGTGCTTTTTATCGGTGAACTGCTAACGGCAAGTGCCATGGGATACTTTAATGAAGAACTGGAAAAAGCCACTGTGCTTTCCCTGTTTGTTCCGCTTATCATTAGCAGCGGCGGCAACAGCGGCTCGCAGGCTTCTACGCTGATTATCCAGGCGATGGCAGTGGGCGAGGTGTATATATCAGATTGGTGGCGGGTAATGCGGCGCGAAATACTCAGCGGTATTGTGCTCGGAACTGTGTTGGGTG
Organism: uncultured Chitinophagaceae bacterium; assembly: GCA_963760045.1. Lineage (GTDB taxonomy): Bacteria > Bacteroidota > Bacteroidia > Chitinophagales > Chitinophagaceae > Ilyomonas. The sequence continues at coordinate 86,287 of CAVXBN010000022.1, read as the reverse complement.
TGATTGGATTTTCGCGTATCTGCCTGTGGCACTACCTGATGATGCATGGCATACTGCAGGACTTGTATGGCATTCATTGGCTGCTGATTGCTACGACTGTTGGTTGCTCGCTGGTAGGTATCGTGTTATGGGGTACCTTATCAGGCTCTATGCTGCCGATATTGCTAAAAAAATGTGGTGCCGACCCGGCAGCTTCATCCGCGCCTTTTGTGGCGACACTGGTCGATGTGACAGGAATCATTATATATCTGAGCATCGGTTATATTTTTCTTCGTGGTGTGTTGCTATAAAGTGCCAAAAAACTTACAGCCCGTAAGTGTATTGACATGCTGTTTTACTTTTTTCTACATTTTTGAAAAATCAATAAAGAACGTTTCTTAGAAAAAATAAGTTCTGATACTGCATGTTATGAGACAGCTCATCCTGTATTGCGGGAATGCATTAAAACAACGTCTCTTTGTTGTGAACATCATTTATCTTCGGCATCTATCTTTTTACAAATAACGATTTATGAAACACTTTTTTCTGCTGCTATTGGTTACTTATTACTTTGCTGCTTGTTCGCCCGCAAAAAAACAGCAAGCTTCATCGTCCACTTCCTCTTCGGCTTCTACAACTTCATCTGATGGATGGATTTCTCTATTTGATGGCAAAACCCTGAACAACTGGAAAGTTGGCGATCATGCCGGTACATTTTCTGTGAATGACGGTGCCATTAAAGTAAATGGAAATGTGGCTCACTTGTTTTATGTAGGTGAAGTGGGAAATCATAATTTCAAAAATTTCGACTTCAAGACACAGGTAATGACCATGCCCAATTCAAATTCCGGTATCTATTTTCACACAGAATACCAGGAAGAAGGATGGCCGGCAAAAGGCTATGAAGTGCAGGTAAATAATTCACATACCGACTGGCGCAGAACAGGTGGTTTGTATGCCATACAGGATGTAAAGGAAAAGCTGGTGAACGATAGTGTATGGTATACCGAAAGAATAAGGGTAGAAGGAAAACATGTGCAGATTTGGGTAAACGATAAACAAACAGTGGATTATACCGAGCCGGAAAATGCTGACCGTCCCAACGATATGAAAGGTCGTGTGCTTTCTTCCGGCACATTTGCCCTGCAGGGGCACGATCCCAACAGCACTGTGTATTTTAAAGATATTATGGTGAAACCTCTGCCATAAACAACAGAATCGAATTATTTTTATATAAAATACACGGAAAACACCGGCTCATTTATCAGCCGGTGTTTTTTTATGTAATTTCTTCTCAGGCAGGTTTCGCAATCATGCATTTACACTAATTAACTATGCCCTATTTAAAATGTTTGAATGCCTGAATTTCCTGCTCATGTTTTTTTGCTGCTTCTTTTGTAGGAAACGTGCCAAGGTTGCGGCGTTTATTGGTTTTCGGATCTTTTTTCAAAGAGTAAATGCGGTATTCGCCCGACTTCAATTTGCGAATCATATACTTGGTTTTTTACAAAAACGGCAAGCTTTGTACCATTTCGCATGCATGGTTAAAACATTGATTTGCCCGGAGAATTGCACGGATGAGCAGTTACATTTTTGTAAACGTAAGCGTTTTACCTACAAACCTGAAAATGTAATATCCTCGCACTTTCATAGTGTGCGGGTCTTCTATCCAAACCGTAGAATCCCAGGTTCTTCCCGAACTCGAATCATAAATTTTACCTTTCACCCAGCGGTGTTCGTTTTCATTATATTCGAGTCCTGACAGAATATCCAGACCTATCAGCTTTCGGGAGCGCAATTCTTTATCAGGATTTTTTTCGTCGAGCCGTGTTTCCAGGGGTGTAATGGTATCTTCATCATCATAAAACCACACAATGCGCGCTTTGATATCGTTGTATTCCCTGTACACTTCTACCACCAGATTCTTTTCTTCGTACATCCATTTGCCTAGAATATCGTCAGGGTTGTTTTGCGCATTTACATACAAACAGGTAAAGCAAAAACCAACCAACATCAACAGTTGCTTCATAACATTTAAAAGAAGTGACAGGTACCTGGGCGCCCGTATTTGCGACGCTTGAATAAATAGCAATTTCCCTGTCGTTGCATACTGTCAGATGCAAAGGCAGGGAAGTTTTAATGACATACAAAAAATAATACCAGGAACTACAACGACCTCAGGGTAGCATGTGCTGGTAAGGTATGCAGTTAAATATCGGAAAATTCTGCCGGGCGCAGGAAAATGATATCTGCTTTCGAAACATTGTGCTGGTATTCGGGCATAGCCAACAAAGCTTTGAATGCCGGGTCGGCAGAAAATTCTTTCCAGCGTTGTTCGCGGTCTGCCATGTTTTCAAACGTGGTCATATACATCAGGTTGGGCATACGGCTTCCTGCCACCACTTCGGCATAAAATACCGCATTGAAGTTGAGCTTTGAAAATATACCTACTTCATCGCCGGTATTGAACATTTTCACTTTGCTGGCATGCAGTTTTTCAGTAGCGCCTTCGTAGCTGCGAAGCTCATACACCCTGTCTTTTTTAGCACCGGACAGTTTTGGAAGTTCCATGGCAGGCGCCAAAGGAAATGCCTGTAGCAGGATGGTTTCTATCCGGGAATAAGGTGCTGCATCGTAGGCTGCATCGAGGTATTCGCTTCCTGCCTTGTTATAGGCTGCGTCGGCAGTGAGTTTGTCTGCAATGCCCGCTACATCGTTTAGCGACTGAACCGGCATAAATACATACATCTGTTTGTCGGCTGCTGTATCATTGCTCATGGCTGTGAACACACCTACACTCTTTATGTTCATACGGTGAAGGGCAGGTATGAGCGCATTTTGCAAATAGTGGCTGATGACAGATTCCTGCATACTGTCTTTGTAGTGATAAACAGAAATCTGGTAATAGGACAGGTTGTTTTTTTCTGAGCCTGTGCTGACAAGAGCAGGCAGGTGCAAAACAGAACAAGGCATGTTTTAAAGGCAAATACAGATACTTTCAATTTCATAAAAACAATCATTAAAATAAAGAATCAGTTAATTAATGTAAAATGCGGCAGGTATGATTATCAGATAAGCATAATACATGCCTGATAGTAATTGACACACATGCTGCCTGCAACGGCTAATGTAAACACTCTCGCGCTGATAGTGGGAGCAAACAAGGTGAAATGTTGGTTTTTAAACAGGAAAAGATAGTAAAGTATAGAGTCTTATACTCTACAAAAGGTATAAACTGAGCCTCCGCATACATTATGATTCTTCGTCGAAATAAAGTTTGTAAAAATTCTTGCTGCCCGCATCATCATATCCACGTTCTATCAGGTCTTTTCTTCCATGAATATAAATGTGAAAATTCTTGTCCAGTTTCAGTACGGTTTTATAAACGCGTTCCTGTTTTTTTACAGCAGATAAATGAATGTCAAATTCATCATCGAGGTTCACGCCTTTTGCCTGCTCATAGGTTTGCCTGTATTGCTTAAACGTGTCTATCACTTCGGGGTGATGCATCACTTCCTGCGCAAACTCATCCATGTTAAACTGGTCTTTTGTTTTAAAATAATCCATGCTCCGGTTCAGCATATCTATCTGGTCGCTTTTGATTACCACGAACTGCTCCTGCATTTCATTATCAATAAACAATTTGCACATGCCCAACGCTGTATTGGTATGGTGATAGCTATCGGCATACGGCGTACCTGCAAAAAATCGTTTACCCAATATTGCGCATCGTTTTGCTTGTTGGTAGCATCTACAATACAAACCACATAACCTTCTTCCCGGTTTTGTTTAAATACAAGACAACCCTTGTCCAGCTTATTGATGTTGATGCCATCTTCGGCAATCACTTCCAGGCTTTGCCCGTGTGGAAATACCTTTAAAAACGTTTCCTTGTTTTCGACTTTTAAAAATGCCAACTGCCTCTGATATATTCTGTACCAAAAGGCACTTCGCTAAACTGCACAACATACAATTCGCCTTCTTTTACTTTGGCATGGGTGCTTTTGCTATAAAGAAATTGCGCGAGCAATGCGCTTTGTGCTTCAAAGCTTTTGGTATCATCGAACATTGCGCTAACATAAGTGTACACTTCGTTCAGTTCACATCGCTGATATGTGTAAAATGATATTGCTCGTGTTCATTAAACGAGCCCAAAAAATATTGGGTTAATAAGCCTCGCACAATATCATCGTTCAAGGTCAACTGGTTGGCCGATAGTTTCAAATCTTCGCCACGTGTTGGGTTGCCCACTTTATGAATAATTGCCTGTTGCAATTCTACACTGTCTATGCCTGTCATGGAGCGAAGATAGGAGTCGCATTCATTCAGTTTCCAACTGTGACATATTATTTTGCAGAAGGTATTTTATACTTCAGAGAAGGTATTGTGGTAAAAAAATCGCAGCAAAGCTAACCGCAGGTACAGGGATAAAACCTGGAACTGACACAGAATTCTTAGCGATAAATCCGCGTTGTATAAGCATTTTCTAAAGGCGAAGAATGAAGGTAAACGTTTCAGCTTCTAAAAGCTGTAAACTGAATAGGTGCAGCCTGCTCTTTTGCAGGATGTACATGGAGATAAGTGGATTTGGATTTGCCTGGATGATATCTGATCAAAAATTCATTTGTGCACTTTTATTTTATGTTGTTAGTTATCTACTTGTGTTATTTCCTTCATGATCACGGGATAAATGATTGGGCGTCAATAACCTTTGGTCATAATTATTATTCTGCTTATCTGTAAATACAATTCCCGGTGTTGTTACTTTGCGTTTGGCTTTTGTCTAATTTTTATTCTATTGCTGAATGTTTTTTTAGTCAAAAAAATTCATGAAGCTCTCAGAAACAGGTCATGAATCAGTATCTGCATTTTTGCCGCTATACCTCTTTGTTCAAACCTTTTGCCGTAGTTTGCTGCATGAAATTGTTGTATTTATTTTTTATTTCCATGCTCGCTGTCAGCACGCCGGTTTGGGCGCAACAGGCATCGGGAGATTCACTTCTAATCAACGACAGTGCACAACTCACTCAGGATGTGATGCTGCAACAGCAGCAAAGAAAAGTGGACTCGCTTGTAAAAGTGCAGCTTCAACACCAGCTACAGCAAACGAACGCAAATAGTGCCGAGTATAAGGAATTAGCTGACAAATTATTGGTTCTTGCAACTGCCGATTCTGTACGAAAAGCCAACCAGGCGCAAAAAATAAAAGCCTTAAAACAACAATCCATCGGTTATCCCATAGCTCCGTTTGAAGATACTCTCTTTTATGTTTACACCCCGGTAGGCTCTGTAAAACCTTCAGAACGCGCAGCCCTCATCACAGGCAAAATCAGGGGACTGTATGAAAACGAATTTTTTAAATCCGATTCGTTGGCTGTTGTTGTTTCAGACTATGAAGCCGACATCAATTATAAAGACCAAAGCATCATGGCGATTACAGATATTGATGCTTTGTGGTACAACGATACCAAAGAGAAAATAGCCTCCGCTTACCTAAGCCGCATTGCAAAAGCCGTAGACGATGAGCGGGAAGCTTACAGCATTTTCAACTGGATGAAACGCATTGCCTATGTATTGCTGACCCTGCTGATACTCGCACTGATCATTCGTTTCATCAATAAGCTATTCCGGCGGGGCATTGCTTATCTAACCCGTCGCCACAAAGATTTTTTTACCGGTTGGCGTATCAAAAAAGCAGAAGTACTCGCGCCTGAACAACAATACAAGTTTGTGGTAAGCGGGCTGAATGTGCTTCGTGTTATTGTCATCATACTAGCTTTGTACCTGTCGCTGCCGGTAATTTTCAGTGTTTTTCCGGAGACGAAAGCCTACACGGAAACTCTGCTTGGCTGGATCATTATGCCCGTAAAAGGGATATTTACAAGCCTCCTTGCATTTTTGCCCAACCTCATCACAATCTTCGTTATTTTCTTTTTTACAAGAATGCTGATACGGATCGTTGGCTATTTTTCCGTACAGGTAGAATCGGGAACAATCGAGTTGCCGGGCTTTCATAAAGAGTTCACCAGACCTACCTACAATATCATCCGTTTTCTTTTGTATGCCTTTATGATGGTGATTGTATTTCCTTATTTGCCTGGTCACGATTCGCCGGCATTCCAGGGAATTTCCGTGTTTTTGGGTGTGTTGCTTTCTTTTGGTTCTTCGTCTGCCATTTCCAATTTAATCGCGGGATTGATCATTACTTATATGCGTCCGTTTAAAATTGGTGACCGTGTAAAGATTGGTGATATCACGGGCGATGTGCTCGAAAAAACGATGCTCGTCACCCGTGTTCGCACCGCGAAAAATGAAGACGTTACCATTCCAAATTCAAACGTGCTGTCGAGCTATACGATAAACTATTCTGCCAATACAGCTACCACCGGGCTTATTGTACACACAACTATTACTCTTGGTTATGATACGCCGTGGAAGCAAATCTACGCAGCGCTTATAGAAGCGGCACTTCGCACTGACATGATTCTGCACGACCCCAAACCATTTGTATTGCAAACAAGTCTCGATGATTTTAGCGTGGCATACCAGTTGAACGCCTATACAAGAGAAGCCAATAAGCAGGCGCTGATCTATTCCTTACTGATGCAAAATATACAGGATTGTTGCAATGAAGCAGGTATCGAAATTCTATCGCCCACATTCACGGTGGTACGTCGCAACGAAGACACGCATGATACCCGAAGAGTATAAAAAAAATGTGTTGTAAAGCATTAGCATCCACATCAAAAAATACAATTTTCCGGTTGCCTGTCAGGCAGGTTTCCATTTGTTGTCTTCGTTGTACAAGCAAACGCATGCGGTATGCCTGTTTGGCTGTGGTACCCAGCTTTTGAATGAGGCGGTAATTGGCAATGGCACCTACGGCAGCACCAATAAACGGAATGAGCTGCGCCAATTTTGCAAGGTCTATGTAATCGCGGTATTCAGTCTGGAAAGTAAGCCAGTCAAAATCGTGAATATCCTGTGGTAAAGTGTGCAGTTTGCTGTTCCAGTCTTCAATGGTATGATACACTTTCCTGCGCTCTTCGTCCGATGAAAAAGCCAACTGAAAAATATACAACAGGTAGAGGCGTTCACGGTAGTCTTTGATATCGAAACCATACAGCGAAGCAATATCAAACAGCATTTTTATTTTAATCCCGAGCAGTATGGGAAAGTCGGCCAAGGAAGTCAGGAATCCGCCGGCACCGGTAATGCCACCTTCCGCTGCGCCGGTTTTCTTGTATGTATCTATGCGCCTGTCTACCAGGGCTTCCCGATCGTGCAGAGAGCCTTGCAGCAAAGGTTTCGACGTGGTATAAGTAGCTCCGAATATAACAGCTCTTACCATGCCTTTGATGGCAACTGTAATGGCATTGTGCACTTTTTTGGGGATAATACTGTTGATTTTTCCCTGCACTGCCGCCGCCAGTTTGTTGGTAACGGATGGCCGTTTCTGCATTTTCTTTTGCCAAGTTGTTAGTTCGTTCTCTATTTGATGTACATATTGATCAGGCATACCTTACAGCGACAATATTTATACCACCGGGTAAAAAAGGAAATTCCGGAGCCAAATGCCGGCAGATGCCAAACCAATTGCCTTCTACTATATTTGCTCTCTATGGCAAAAGCAATTTCGGACACACCATTAATGCAACAGCACAATGCCATCAAGCAAAAATACCCCGATGCCATTTTGCTGTTTCGTGTGGGCGATTTTTATGAAACGTTTGGAGAAGATGCCATTAAAACCTCGCAGGTATTGGGCATCACGCTTACCAAGCGAAACAATGGCGCTGCTTCGTCGAGCGAGCTGGCGGGCTTTCCCCATCATGCGCTCGATACCTATCTGCACAAGCTGGTGAAAGCCGGCTACCGCGTAGCGGTGTGCGATCAGCTAGAAGATCCGAAGCTGGCAAAAGGCATTGTGAAACGTGGTGTTACAGAAATGATTACTCCCGGTACCGCTACCAACGATAAACTGCTTGAGCACAACAGCAATAATTTTCTCGCCTCTGTTCATTTTCAGGAGCAAGTAGTGGGCATTGCTTTTCTAGATATTTCTACCGGCGAATTTTTTGTAGCCGAAGGCGATGTGGAATATGCCGACAAACTGCTGCAAAGTCTAAAGCCATCCGAAGTTATTTTTCAGCGCAACATGCAGAAGCATTTCAAGGAAGTATTCGGTGTGAAATTTTACACTTACACACTGGAAAGCTGGATTTTTGAAGAAGCATTTGCCACAGAAAGCTTACTAAAACATTTTGGTACACATTCATTGAAAGGCTTTGGCATAGAAGCGTTGCAAAACGGCATTGTTGCCGCTGGCGCTATTCTTCACTATCTAAAGGAAACAGAGCATCCCAACCTGCAGCATATTACAGCCGTGCAGCGCATAGAGCGTGAAGATTTTCTTTGGATGGACCGTTTTACCATCCGCAATCTTGAAATCATCAGCAGTGCCGGCGAAGGCAACAGTTTGTTGAAAATATTAGACAACACCGTAAGCCCGATGGGCGCACGCATGCTGCGTCGCTGGGTGGTGATGCCACTGAAAGATAAGGGTAAAATAAATGAACGCCTTGATGCGGTCACGTATTTTATTAAAGAAGTGGAGGTGCGAAAACAATTGCAAAACTGGATCAAACAATGCGGCGATGTAGAAAGGCTGGCAGGAAAAATTCCATCCCGCAAAATCAATCCCCGCGAGGTGTTGCATCTTGCGCGCGGCTTGCAGCACACTGCCGAAATCAGGCAATTGTGCACCACTTCAGGTAATAGTTTTTTGCAACGGCTGGGCGATTCGCTGAACAACTGTACCTACCTCGTAGAAAAAATTCTTCATGACCTGATGCCCGAACCGCCTGTGGCAGCGTCTAAAGGTGGTGTGATTGCTGCTGGCGTACACGAAGAGCTGGACAGGCTACGTAAAATTGCTACTTCGGGCAAAGATTTTTTAGTCAATATTCAGCAGCGCGAAGCCGAAGCGACCGGCATTTCTTCCCTGAAAATCAGCTACAACAATGTGTTTGGCTATTACCTGGAAGTCACGAATTCGCAGAAGGCAAAAGTGCCTGCAGAATGGATCAGGAAACAAACACTTGCCAATGCCGAAAGATATATTACACCCGAACTGAAAGAATATGAGGAAAGTATTACAGGCGCGGAAGAAAAGATACTCGCTATCGAAGCTACGTTGTACAATCAACTGATGCTGGAATTGCAGGATTATATAGCGCCGCTGCAGGTAAACGGCAATGTACTGGCCATACTTGATTGCCTTGTTTGTTTTGCTTTCAACGCACTGCGTTATAACTATAAAAAACCCGTATTGCATGATGGTCTGCAACTGCAGCTTACAGAAAGCCGCCACCCGGTGATAGAACGAAACCTTGCCGCCGGCGATGCCTATGTTGCCAATGATATTGTACTTGATCCTGCTGGTGAGCAAATCATTATTTTAACCGGTCCCAACATGAGTGGTAAAAGTGCCTTGCTCCGGCAAACGGCACTCATTACGCTGATGGCGCACATTGGTAGTTTTGTACCGGCAGATGCGGCACAAATTCCGCTAACTGATAAAATTTTTACAAGGGTAGGAGCAAGCGATAACCTGAGCGGTGGCGAAAGCACCTTTATGGTAGAAATGAACGAAACGGCCAGCATCATCAATAATATTTCGGAGCGAAGCCTCGTGCTGCTCGATGAAATTGGAAGAGGTACATCTACCTACGATGGTATATCGATAGCGTGGAGCATCGCCGAATACCTGCACCAGTCGCCAATGGCGCCCAAAACCTTATTTGCCACGCATTACCATGAGCTGAACGAGCTGGAAAACAAACTGCCAAGAGTAAAAAATTATCACATTACCAATAAGGAAATCAATCATAAAATTATTTTCCTGCGCAAACTGGCGACCCGGTGGCAGCACTCACAGCTTTGGTATCCATGTGGCGAAAATGGCGGGTATGCCGCCTGAACTCATCAACCGCGCAAATGAAATTTTAAAGCAACTGGAAGCAAAAGAATGAAGGGAGTGAAGAAGAAGTAAAGAAAGGAGACGGCTAATGTAAAAAGCCTTGATGAAAACATGAAAAAGCTTTCCGCTGCCCATATGCAGCTTTCTATTTTTGATGCGCACAGCCAAACGTTTGCAGAAATCAGGGATTTGCTGGAAAAAATCGATATCAACCGACTTACGCCGGTAGAAGCGCTGATGAAGCTGAATGAAGTAAAAGATCTTTTGAAATAAAAACTTTCCTCACCTTATGAATAGTGGATCAGAATCCTGCTGGCTAATCAGGAAGATCATATTCACCGGCTCCTGCCAGCTCTTTATTAAATAATAATTTAAGCGATACCTCAACGTTTTACAGCGTGTGCGCGTATGCAGAATTTTTGGTAATCATCAATTCTTTCACTTTGTCTAACGAGAGTGGCTTTTCTACATAAGCCACCACGTTATTATAGTTCACGGCTTTGTTGTGATCGTATTGGCTTACCGAAGAAGTAAGGATCACGACATCAAACTGCAAATTGTTTTTCTTCATTTTTTCAAGGAAATCCCAGCCGTTGAAGTTGGGCATATTCAGATCAAGAAAGATAAGATCGGGCGATCGCAACTCAATTTGGTTGTAGGCAATCCTCGAATCGATAAACTCCGTCACTTCAACATGGCTGTTCACTTTTTTTACAATTTTGTTGTTGATCAGGTTGTTGATACGCTCATCATCAATCAGAAATAGTTTCATCATGTTCAATGTTTTCTGTTTTGTAAACAATTTGTCTAATCGTGTTGTCCATATCCTGGACAGACTGTTCAAGCAACGGCCAGTAATCTGTAAAAAATTCTTCTGACGTAACCATGGATTGCAATTGCACCAAGCCCAGGATGCGTGCTACCGGCTCACTGATATTGTGCGAATTGAACTGAATTAATTCAATAAGGCTTGCATTCGCGCGTTTCAGCTCTTTTGTTCTGTTTTCTATGATTTTTTCCTGCGACGATATCAGTTCTGAGATCTGGCGATGGCTGTTTTCCAGCTGTTGATTTGCCATAGCGAGCGCTTCCTGTTTCAGTGTGCTGTCTTGCAGCAGCAGCACCATTCTTGTTTTGGTATACAGCATTTCGCTCACTGTTTTTATCACCGGTATTTGCTCCTTTGCGAAGCGGCTATGTGCACCTGATGCAAGGGAGACCAGCATACCCGCGTTGACGCCGTATTCAAACTTCCAAATCCACGTATCGGTAATTTCGTTTTCCGGCATCTGAGTCTCATCACTCCTGATATGCGGAATGATAAGGAATACAGGTTTCGAAAATGTTATGTTCCAGTTCTGTAAAATAAGGCTTGTTTCCTTCCAGCGCTTCCGCCTGCAGTGTATTGATTTTGTAGCAGACAAATGACTGATGATGAAAATAATGAAAGCGACATTCCGAATAGTTGAACAGGTATTTAATGTTTTGCAACAAACAACGCTGTATGGCAGCAATACTATCGGCCTTATTGAGATAAATGGAAAACCTGGATAAACTGTCGTATAATATTCGATATTGGATGTCGGCTTCTTTTATCACCAGTCACAAGTTTACACGCCGAGTTCCGTAAGTTCCGTATCTAGTTTAATCCCCGAAATATTCGCGATTGTGTTCAGCATATTTACAAGGTCGGCCTGTGCAAACAGTTCCTGTATTTCGCTTTCCGAAAAACCGGCATCCATCAGGCGTTCCACATGTTGTTCGCTAATTTCGCCAGAACTCAGGGCAGCTTCTGTAACTACCGAAACAGCAATTTTATAGCTTTGCGGAATAATGTCGCTATCCATATTGTCTGTTATGGTAAAATTCGCATCATCCGAAAGCGATTTGCCCATCAGGTTGGCAAATATGCGATGTGCATTTGCACAATATTCGCAGTTTCTTTCGCTGGAAACGTTGTAAATAATGAGCTGTTTAATAACGTTTGGAACCGTGCCTTCTATCAGCGTAGCTTTCAGTTTTGCCCAGTTGCCTTTCAGCAACACCGGGTTTCTTGCCTGGCATTTAAACCAGTTGAGAACAAATGGAATTCCAAGACTTTTTTTTGTGTCATCGTAAATTGCCTGTATTTCGGGCGATGCTTCGTGATAAGGAATGATATTGAATACCGAATGTTTGTTTGCTGCTAAGACCATGTTGATGTTGGATATTGTATAAGCTCGTATTGGATAGTTTCTGAAGTCAAATGTAGTTTTGTACATTATACCAAATGGCGCGTTTTGTTTTTTTAAGTGTACCTTAATATTGGTGAATGCATTTAAGTAAAAATTAATGCATTCTGACCGTCAAAGCATTTTCGCGAAGCGATACTGTTATAACTTTGTAGCGCGAGGCTGTAGCAACAATGCGGTTTGTCTTTCAGCTTGGCCTTTATCAAGATCCGGTCTCATATCAATAGCTGCCCCGCAGTATTCATCCAAAATTTTTAGTACTTTTACCACAATAACCAAACAGACCAAATGAGATACGAAGACCTCCTTCGCAAACCGATTATCATTTTTGGTACCGGTCGTTCAGGCACAACCATTATATCTGATATCATCTTTCAGCACGAAGATTTAGCCTGGCACAACAACTTTCAGGAATTACTGCCTACTATACCACAGGTAAATTATATACGTCGTTTGTTCGATAATAAATGGTGGCGACAAATCGGGATGAATACGCAGAACAATAAGAACGTATTCAACTGGCTGTCTTTCCGCCCAATAGAACGCTACAACTTCTGGGAAAAAATTACCGGTCCTGATATCGACTTCTCACGCGGCTTTTTACTGGACACAAAAGCAACACCAGATAAGGTAAGCTATATGCGGAGGTTTTTTGCAAAAATGGTGAAATATCAAAACCGCAAACGTCTCGCTTTTAAAATCACGGGTCCATCGCGCATGGAATATCTCATGAGTATTTTTCCTGATGCTGTATTTGTAAATGTTCAGCGCGCGCCGCTGGCAACAGTGCGTTCGTGGCTCGAAGTAAATTTCTGGCAGGACAAAGGAAAAACACAGCTTTGGTGGACAGGCGCCTATACGCCTGAAGAAGAAGCGATAGCAGAAAAACTGTCGGGCGAGCCAGCATTGATCACTGCTTTTCAGTACAAAAAACTGAACGAGACAACGGCGTATGAAACAGGGAAAATGAAACCCGAAATTTATGAAGTGAACTATGAAGATTTCATAAAAGATCCAAAGGTCTTTATTTATGACCTTATGGGTAAATTAAAGTCTTTCTTCATCGCGTTTGGTAGATGATTATATGAACAACCGTGTAACCATCCGCAACACAAAACCGACCGAAGACCGCAAGTCTTACTTTACCGACGAACAGAAAAAACAAATACTCGACATCGTGGCTGATAAAGCTGCCGTATAACTGCTTATGACGCAACACATCAAATACGAATCGCTGCTCGAAAAGCCCATTATTCTCTTTGGCAGCGGTCGTTCAGGCACTACGATTATTTCAGAAATTCTCTTTCAGCACGAAGACCTTGCGTGGCATAGCAATTACCAGGAAATTTTTCCATACCGTTCCGCAAGTCAATCTTCTGCGACGCCTGTTCGACAATAAATGGTGGAGGCTTGTGAAGTTCTGGAATTTTGTGGGCGTTAGTAAAAATACAAGGCAAAACCGCAGCACACAATTGCTGAACCTTGCCATTTTCAGCCCGATTGAGCGTTATAATTTCTGGGAAAAAATTACGGGTAAACGTATTGATTTTTCGCGTGGCTTTTTACTCGATACCACCGCTACGGAAGAAGAAAAATTATACATCCGGTCGTTGCTGGCCAAACAGGTAAAATACCAGGGACGCAAGCGGCTGATTATGAAATTTACAGGTCCGGCAAGGCTCGAATATTTAAGCAGCATTTTTCCCGATGCCATCTTTGTAAATATTGTGCGCGAACCCATTGCTACCGTGCGATCCTGGCTCGAAGTAGGCTTCTGGCAAACCAAAGGCATCAATCGTTTGTGGTGGACCGGTGCTTATACCGCCTGAAGAAGAAACACAGGCAGAAACACTGAAAAATGATCCTGCACTCATCACCGCTTTTCAATACAAAAAGCTGATGGAAACCACGGAATATGAAATACAGAAGCTGGGACTCAGTGTGTATGAATCGCATTATGAAGACTTTGTAAAAAATCCGCAGCAGTTTATTACAGGCTTGATGGAGTTTATGCAGCTTTCGCCATCTACATTTGTAGATGCATATATGAAAAATATTTTTGTAGACAACCGCAATAACCGCAGTTCCGCACGTGTTCCTTTCTCGGAAGAAACCAAACAACGTATCCTGCAAATCGTATCTGCCTGAGTGTATGAACAAAATAAAAGTAGCTCACGTTATTCGTGTGTTTAGTTATGGCGGAGCCGAAGTATTGCTGCGCGAAATTTTTGCCTCCAAAACATTTCAGCAGGAAGTAGAAAGCGACCTCTATATACTCGATCATAAAAAGCTGGGATTGCTGCCACAGGTATCGGGCAATATCCGCAAAGCCTATTATTACCGCATCACTACTGCCCGTTTCTTTATCGAATACATCAAATTTCTGCGTGCCATTGCCAAAGGCAATTATGATGTAGTACATATGCACTTGCCTGTAGCCGGATGGATGGGTATAGTAGCCAAAATATTTGCAGGTAAAAAAACAAAATTTATTTACTCCGAGCACAACCTCGTAACGCATTACGCCAAATACAACTACAATCTCAGTGGATTAACCTACAGCTATTTCGATGCAGTGATATATGTATCACACGAAGTAGGTGAAGTAATAAAAGATGCGCAAAAAGGAAAATTTTTTGGTGTAAAAAAAGGTGTCACCATTCTCAACGGTATTGATACGGAAAAGTTCAACAACAGGAACAAACTGCAGGCAACCAAAGCCGATCTGACGGTTGGATTGGTAGCACGTTTCCGCCCGCAAAAGCGTGTAGACAAATGGGTGGAAGTAGCTTCCGAAGTCAGAAAACTGACAGATAAAATTAACTTTATAATGGTAGGCGATGGACCCGATGATGCCATGCTGCGCGAGAAAATTGCAGGTTATGGATTGCAGGATGCCATTACTTTGCCCGGACAGCAAACAGATACCTTCGCCTCTTACAAAGACATTGATATTTTTCTCTTAACAAGTGATTTTGAAGGCTTGCCGCTAGCCTTGCTGGAAGCCATGAGCTGTGGATGTATCCCGGTGGTGAGTGATGTGGGCGGCATCAGGCAGCTTTCGTTTAATGGCTTTGGATACAAATACCAGTCTTTTGATGCAAAGTCAATTGCTGAGCGGATTACAGGCTATCTTGACAAGGAGAAAAAAGAAGCAGAAAGCCTGAAAGCAAGACAGTTTGTAGAAACCAATTTTTCACTTCACAAGCAGGTAGACGAGATCATCCAATTGTATAAAGAAATGAGTGTTTGATATCTGCGCTGTTATTCCTAATTTCATCACATCTTTGATGAAAGAATTACAGCGATGAAGAAGTTGATTTGGTTAATAGTAATGCTTACGGTTAGTGTGGGTTTGTATGCACAGGACGATATAGCTGCGGACACCATTCCCGGTTATAAAAAGACTACCAAAATACCTTATTTTGCTATTTTACAGCCCGACAGTACATGGTATACTGTAAAAGAACTTCCCGAAAAAAAACCTGTTGTTTTTATTTACTTCAGCCCTGATTGCGGGCATTGCCAGGAGACAGCTACTTCGTTTGTAAAAGACATGGACAAGCTGAAAAACGTAGAGCTTATCTGGATCAGTTATCATACGCCACAGCAGATCCGGGAGTTTGCCGACAGCTATCACCTGAGCGGGTTTGATAACGTGGTACTCGGTCGTGATCCCAATTACTTTTTTGTACCTTTTTATCATATAGAATTTACGCCTTTTATGGCTGTATACGACAGGAAAGGAAAGTTTTTGCAGGCTTATAAACAAGGAACCGACGCAGACACCATCGCAAACCTGCTAAAAAAGAACGGCTAAACATCAGATTGCATCACCATAAAACAGAACTATGAAAATTACTGTCATTGGCGCCGGCGCTGTAGGCGCTACCTGTGCCGACAACATTGACCGCGCGGCTCTTTGCGAAGAACTTGTATTGCTCGATATCAAAGAAGGCTTTGCCGAAGGCAAAGCCATGGATATGCGGCAGACAGCAGCCCTGCTTGGCTTTGATACACGTATCACGGGCTGTACCAACGATTACTCCAAAACAGCCAACAGTCACGTTGTTGTCATCACTTCAGGTATCCCGCGCAAGCCGGGAATGACACGTGAGGAACTCATTGGCACCAATGCCAATATCGTAAAATCTGTGGTGCAAAATATACTTGAGTATTCGCCAGACGCTGTGATTATTACCGTGTCGAACCCAATGGACACCATGACCTATCTCGCACTGCAATCGAGTGGCTTACCCAAACGCCAGCTTATTGGTATGGGTGGCATCCTGGATAGTGCAAGGTTCAAATACTATCTCAGTAAGGCGCTCAACTGTTCACCGCAAGATCTGAATGCAATTGTGATTGGTGGTCATGGCGATACCACGATGATACCTTTAATCAGGTATGCTACATGGAATAGTTTGCCCGTTTCTCAATTGCTCACTGCCGAACAACAGCAGCAGATTGTGGCCGATACAATGGTTGGCGGCGCCACACTTACGAAACTGATTGGCACTTCTGCGTGGTATGCACCGGGTGCTGCCGTAGCTGCGCTTGTGCGTGCAGTGGTTCAC
Source organism: uncultured Chitinophagaceae bacterium (assembly GCA_963760045.1). Taxonomy (GTDB): domain Bacteria; phylum Bacteroidota; class Bacteroidia; order Chitinophagales; family Chitinophagaceae; genus Ilyomonas. Next base: position 69,518 of record CAVXBN010000022.1, on the reverse strand, counting down.
GATGAGAAAAAATTATTCTCCTGTTGCGTATCGCTTGAAGGCGAATACGGACAGTCTGATATTTGTCTTGGCGTACCTGTGGTAATTGGCGAAAAAGGCTGGGAAAGAATTATTGATTATAACCTTAACGAAGACGAAAAAGCATTGTTCAGCAAAAGTGCAGACGCTGTGAGAAATATGAACGATGTACTAAATACTTTGTAACAACAAATAAATTTCCTGTTACGTATACAACAAGAGGTTTCGATTATCGAAGCCTCTTGTTGTGTGTAGCTGCCAGGAGATAAGAATTCTCTGTAAGTGCTTGTGTGGTATTACTGTCTCTGCCTTTATACAGAATTAAACCCGGTATTTACGATTGTTACTGTATTTTACAAACCGAAACGTTTTCACCGTTTTTCATCTTCCAAATACAACAGATCTGCCACAGCAAAGCGTGTAATTTCACTTTGTGATTTAGTGGTTAAAAACTTCAGAACATGCAAGCAACCGCAACGGTACAAAAAGGCTTTAAGCCAACCTTCAGTTTATTAGATGCAACCATGGTGGTTGCAGGCTCTATGATCGGGTCGGGCATCTTCATTGTTAGTGCAGATATGACCAGAAATGTCGGCTCCGCGGGCTGGCTCATCCTGTTGTGGATACTTACCGGTGTGCTTACACTTATTGCAGCACTCACCTACGGCGAATTGAGCGCCATGTTTCCCAAAGCTGGCGGTCAATACGTGTATCTGAAGGAAGCTTACAATCCGCTTGTTGCCTTCTTGTTTGGATGGAGTTTTTTTGCCGTTATTCAAACCGGAACCATCGCCGCGGTTGGTGTGGCGTTCAGCAAATTTGCCGCCTATATTTTTCCTTCTCTCAGCGAAAACAACATAGTAGCCAGCCTCGGATTTATGAACATCAGTGCGGCGCAAATCACTTCCATTTTGCTCATCATCTTTCTTACTTGGATCAACACAAGGGGTGTAAAAGAAGGGAAGTTTATCCAAACTATATTCACATTGACGAAGCTCGCTGCACTTTTCGGGCTTATCATTTTTGGATTTATGGCTGCCAGCAAAACTACGTGGGATGCCAACTGGAGCACGGGTTTTTCGTTTGGTAAACTGGATGGCGATATCCTGCTGCCATACACCGGAGCCGCTGCCCTCGGAGCTATTGCCGGAGCGATGGTGGGCAGCCTGTTTAGCAGTGACAGCTGGAACAACGTTACGTTTATTGCGGGCGAAATTGAGAATCCAAAACGCAATATCGGCTTGAGCCTTTTGTTTGGTACCCTCATTGTTACCCTCATTTATACAGCTACCAACCTTATGTACCTGGCGGTGATGCCGCTGCAGGGAATTGCGAACGCCGAAAACGACCGCGTGGGTGTGGAAGCTGCCAGGCTTATATTTGGCAGTACCGGCACAACGATTATCGCTGTAATGCTGATGGTATCTACGTTTGGTTGCAACAACGGGCTCATTTTAGCCGGTGCGCGTGTGTATTATACCATGGCAAAAGACGGATTGTTTTTTCAGCAGGCTGGCAGGCTCAATAAGAATTCAGTGCCTTCCAAAGGATTGTGGATTCAGTGTTTATGGGCTTCGGTGCTTTGCCTCAGCGGCCGATATGGCGACCTGCTAGATTATATCATTTTCACGGTACTCATTTTCTACATTCTTACCATTGCTGGTGTTTTCATACTTCGCCGCAAGCGTCCCGATATTCCGCGTCCTTACAAAGCGTTTGGCTACCCGGTACTTCCCTTTTTGTATATCCTGGCTGCGAGCGTCATTTGCGTGTCGCTGTTAATTTACAAACCAACTTTTACCTTTCCGGGATTAGGTATTGTATTGCTTGGTATACCCATCTATTACATTTTTGGCAGAAACCGCCACGTTGTAGAAGAAGCGCCGGTGGAAAACGATACGCTGATGAAATAAAGCTTTCCCTGATTTAGCGATACATGAAACCGGAGAAGCGTATAGTGGTGTTGAATAAATTACGTCACACATAGGCATAAACATCAATGTATCATTTTTAATTATCCAGCCGTTGTATTCCCAATGCTTCATTGTTGAACATGCTGAAAACAGTCAATATGATCAGTCATCTTTTCCCGAAAGACATTTATACAAAAAGAAGAAAACGCCTGGCGGAAATTGTGAACACGGGTGTTATCCTTTTGCTGGGCAATGAAGAAAGCCCGATGAACTATGCCGATAATGGCTATCCATTCAGGCAGGACAGTTCGTTTCTTTATTATTTCGGGATCGATATCCCTTCTTTGGCGGCTGTTATTGATGTTGACGCAGGTAAAGAAATCCTCTTTGGTCAGTCGCCCGGCATGGATGATATCATCTGGACAGGTGCGCTGCCTTCGTTAGAAGAACTGGCATCGGAAGTAGGCGTGAGCCAAACGACACCTTTCAGCCAAATCGCTACTTTTTTACAAAACGCAAAATCCCGTGGTCAAACCATTCATTTTTTGCCTCCCTATCGCGCAGAGAATAAAATTAAACTTTCAGAATGGTTGGGTATTACATTGGGCGGCTTGCCTGCCCAGGTGTCTGTACCACTTATCAAAGCCATTGTTTCGCAACGTCAATACAAGGAAGCATGCGAAGTGGAGGAAATAGAAAAGGCGGTGTCTATTAGTGCAGACATGCACACCACTGCTTTGCAATATGCCAAAGCCGGCATGATGGAATATGAAGTGGCTGCCAAAGTGGAAGAAGTGGTGCTGGCGGCAAACGCCAGGCTTTCTTATCCCATTATTCTTACGGTAAATGGTCAAACGCTTCACAATCATTACCATGGAAACAAGCTCCGGGACGGCCAGATGATTTTGATGGATGCCGGCGCTGAAACAAGCCGGCATTATGCAGGCGACCTTACCCGGACTTTCCCGGTTGGAAAAAGCTTCACTTCACTACAAAAAGATATGTACAACGTGGTGTTACATGCACTTGATACGGCTGTGAGTATGCTGAAACCCGGCGTTACCTTTAAAGAAGTGCATAGACAGGCGTCTATCATGCTGGTAAAAGGATTGGGCGAGATGAACATCGTAAAAGGCAATCCGGAAGAAGCCGTTGCTGAAGGGGTGCATACACTGTTTTTTCAATGCGGGCTGGGACATATGATGGGACTGGACGTGCACGACATGGAAGACCTCGGCGAAACGTATGTGGGATATTCCGACACGATGCAAAAAAGCACTGAATTCGGCTGGAAATCTCTCCGGCTGGCTAAAGAACTACAGCCGGGTTTTGTATTGACAGTTGAGCCTGGTATTTACATGATTCCTGAACTGATGGACCGCTGGAAGGCAGAAAAAAAACTGTGCGAGTTTGTGAATTACGATGTTCTTGATAATTTTCGTCATTTCAGCGGTATCCGCATTGAAGATAATTTCTTGATTACTGAAACCGGATACAAAAAGCTGGGCAAACATTTGCCCCGTACCGCCGAAGAAATAGAGGCATTCAGGCAGTAAGGGTGAATATCGTGACATTTAATTCCAATTCCGTTTTAAGAAACCTGTTGTGTTTCAACACATGGATGACACTGATACATCTGGTAGCAGTGTGCGATTGCTGGCATGAATCAAACAAAAGATCATCGCAATACAATGATTGGTGAAAAGAAAAGGTAAAAAATAAGCGTATCGCATTACTATCTTTTCTGTTTCTTTATGTCATCTGTTACATAGGATTGTAATGGCATCGATTGGACAAAACTATTCAGAGTGGAGAAAAAGCCGGTTCACCATGTTACGCTGAAAGATTTTATTGCTGTGAGGGGAGACGTGCCTCACGACAGCAATTTTTATATTTTCTCCAGGAAAAACACGTCGGTTAATCCGGAACTTCATTATCCTACCCGTTCCGATTTTTACACCATTTTGCTGGTTACGCGCGGCAACATCCGGTTAAAGCTAAACCTGACAGACTATACCATTGAGAAGAACAATGTGTTTTTCTTTTTCCCCAATATCACATTTCAGTTTACCGGCTTCAGCGAAGACCTGCTGATGTATGGTATTGCTTTTACGCCTCATTTCCTGACGGCGGCAGGCATCAGCAAAAAATATATCAACGCTTTGGGTTTTTTGTCGTCCAACCACAGCCCGCAGTTATTCATCAAACAAGCCGATGCCGGAATGCTGTGCAGCAGTCTGGACATGTTGTATTCCAAAAGCGGGGCAGACAAACAATCGCCCTTTCGCACCGAAATTATCCAGCACTTGTTTACCGCCTTTTTGTATGAACTCGCAGCTGTGTATAAAAGTAACTCGCCCGGCGAAGATTTGAAGATGACGCGAAAGGAAGAAATAACTGTGAAATTTCTGCAAATGCTTCCGCAATACTATAAAGAAGAACGGAGTATAAAATTCTACGCCGAACAATTGTTTGTAACGCCCAAGTATCTTTCGCAGATGCTGAAAGAAGCAACAGGCAAAACAGCCGGTTATTTTATAGATGAAATGGTAGTGCTCGAAGCAAAGGTATTGCTCAACAATCCGAACCTTTCCGTGGCGCAGGTCGCCGATGAGCTGCACTTCAGCGACCAGTTTTTCTTTAGTAAATTCTTCAAACGCATAGCCGGCTCAACGCCTTCCGATTACCGGAAGCGCACTACCTGATGCGTGTCGTATTTTTCCGGAGGTCAGCCAAACCTTTCCCGTTCCCGTTTCGTACTTAATAAAGTGGCCAGGTTTCCAAAACTCTGTTCCAACGCGACTAATCTTTTGAACAATTTCGGCATCCTACTGCAAAGTGGAAATTCAGACATATTATTTGGCTGTTTAAACATTTGTTTAATTTTTGATTTTTCGCAACTTTGCACTGTTATTATAAATGGTCGACTTATGAAACAAGTTAGCTGGTTATTGTCTCTTTTCCTCTTCGTATTCAGTTTTGCTGGCGGCGCGCAGGATCATGCGTTTCAACCCGGCGAAAAAGTGACCTATAATGTTGCCTATCATGTTGTAGGCATTTATGTAAATGCTGGAACCGCTTCTTTTACCACCACCAAAGAATCACTCGATAATGCTGATGTATATCATGTAGTCGGTAAGGGATCTACCAATTCGAAATATGACTGGATCTTCAAAGTGCGCGACAGGTACGAAACATTTGTGGATGCCGATGGCTTACAGCCTGTAAAATTTATCCGCAGTGTGAGTGAAGGAAAATATAAGAAATATGAGGAAGTTACGTTCGATCAGCGTACACGGATAGCTACCACGAAAAAAGGCGCCGTGAAAGTGCCCGATAATATTCAGGATGTCATCAGCTCGGTGTATTATGCCCGTAATATTAATTATTCCAACCTGAAACATGGCGATGTGGTGCCCTTTAGCATGTTGCTGGGCAACAATATTTACAATATGCACATCCGGTATATGGGTAAAGAAAAGGTGAAAACAAAGTATGGTGAAGTAATGGCGGTGAAACTACACCCGCTCCTGATAAAAGGAAACGCCTTTAAAGGCGGTGAGGATATGGAAGTGTGGGTAACGGACGACAACAATCATATTCCGGTGAAAATCGAATCTAAATTAAGCGTAGGCAGCATCAAGGTTGATCTGTCAGAATACGAAAACCTGAGATACCCGCTTGCCTTGTTGCAGGACAGCAATAAGAACAGCCGCAGAAATGAAGCTGTATTTGAGAAATAATTAAAAATGCATTCTGTCTCCAAAAATGGAAAAGCTGCAGTTGCAGCAGCTGATTCATCATTATAAAAATATAAGCAGCAACAAAAAAATCACGAAAATTCACTTTGTTATTGGCAGCAAAGCCTGCATCGCAAACCATGAAAAGAACGCTTACAAATATCTTCCAGTATATCGCCCTTGATCCCAATATGCAAAACATCCTGATGGGTTTGGTAGTTGTGTTGCAAATGACCTGCTTTTTGTCAAAGCAAATGTTTGGCAGGCTGCATACATCCCCCGATTCCGAGTTACTACAGTCAGGCGAGCAGGATGCTTTCAGCACTGAATCTTTTTCCTGATATAATATGGAACCGGCTTTGCTCGATTTGGCTGGCTCTTCAACATTCCTCTTTTTCACACCTTACTATGCTTGGCTCACCGCTTTGCCGGTGACGGATGGAAACTGGCCTTCGTTTGCTCCGCATCATTGCTTATTTTTGTGTTTCAAACACTCTCTCTTGCGAAAGGCAGTTGCTATAATATTACTTTCTTTACAGTTGCTTACCGGCACCGAGTTGTGCCAGTTGTTCAAGGTGCCTGTATTGTTTGAGCATTATAGCGAGCACCGGGGAGGCAATGAGCAGTTGTCTTTTTTCTCTTTTTTGCGCGAGCACTATCTTAACGGCAACAAGCAGGACCCCGATTATCTCCGCGATATGCAGTTGCCCTTTAAAACCAATACGGGCGCGCTCATCGTGAGCCACAGTATTTCTATTCCTGTTCCCGGTATTACCCTTATCCCATCGGCACCCGACACTGAAAGCAAACAACAATATCCCTTTGTACAGTACACCTGGCTGCCTTCTTCACCCATCAACAGCATCTTTCAGCCTCCGCGAATTTCTTAATCATTTTTTACTATGCCTGTCGCCCCAACGTACGTCGCTTGTTGCGAACAGTTGTGTGTACGGCAATATTTATTGATTCAGAAACAGACATATGCTGAAACAGATAATCTCATTTTCTATCCGGAACAAACTGGTTGTGGGTATCATGGTGCTGGCTCTCGTGGGTTGGGGAATTTACAACGTAGCCAGGCTGCCGGTAGATGCCGTACCCGATATTACCGACAACCAGGTGCTGGTTATTACGAGTTCTCCTTCTTTAGGTGCAGCCGACATAGAGCGGCTCATTACTTTTCCTATTGAAATTGCCACCCGCAACATTCCCGGTATTGTGGAACAGCGTTCCTTCTCGCGGTTTGGACTTTCAGTGATTACTATTGTTTTTAATGAGTCTACCGATGTGTATTGGGCACGTCAGCAGGTGAGCGAGCGGCTGGGCGAAGTGCAAAGCCAGATTCCACAGGGGCTTGGTACGCCTACGCTGGGACCCGTGACAACCGGGTTGGGCGAAATTTTTCAGTACGTCGTGCGTCCCAAAAAAGGCTACGAAGGAAAATATTCTTCCACTGATCTGCGCACCATACAGGATTGGATCGTGCGCCGGCAATTGCTTGGTACCAAAGGCGTCGCAGACGTTAGCTCCTTTGGTGGCAAACTAAAGCAATATGAAATTTCGGTAAATAGCGACAGGTTGAAGAGTAATGGCATTACCATTACCGATTTGTTCAACGCATTGCAAAACAACAATCAGAATACCGGCGGAGCTTATATAGAAAAGGGTCCGACGGTTTTGTACATCCGCAGCGAAGGGTTGGTGCAAAACGAAGATGATATCAGGAGCATCGTTGTGAAAGCATTGCCCGATGGAACACCGGTAACGGTGAGAGATATTGCTGATGTAAATATTGGTTTTGCCACGCGTTACGGCGCTATTTGTTATAACGATGAGGGCGAAGTTGCCGGTGCGCTCGTTATGATGTTGAAAGGAGGAAATTCATCACAGGTAATACAGGATGTAAAAAGCCGCATTGCGGAAATTTCAAAAACGTTACCGGAAGGAGTTGTTATCGAACCTTTTTTAGACCGCACCAAAATGGTGAACAACGCCATCAGCACCGTGAAGAAGAACCTGGTTGAAGGTGCACTCATCGTCGTGTTTATCCTTGTCTTGTTTTTAGGCAACCTCAGGGCAGGGCTTATCGTCGCATCTGTGATTCCGCTGGCTATGTTGTTTGCTATCAGCCTCATGAATGTATTTGGCGTGAGTGGTAATTTGATGAGCCTTGGCGCGCTCGACTTCGGTTTGATTGTAGATGGAGCCGTCATTATTGTGGAAGCCGTGATGCATCGTTTGCACCGTAGTGTGCGTTTTCAGCATACCAACCGGCTAAGCACAGATGAAATGAATGACGAAGTGGAAGAATCGGCATCGCGGCTGATGAATGCCGCTATTTTTGGACAGGTCATCATCCTGATTGTATATGTTCCCATCCTCTCGTTGCAGGGCATCGAAGGAAGAATGTTTAAACCAATGGCTGAAACTGTCATATTTGCCATCCTTGGCGCTTTTCTACTTTCTCTCACCTATGTTCCGATGATGAGCTCGCTGGTTTTAAGCAAACAGCAAATTACGCGGAAAACATTTTCTGATAAGATAATGGATAAACTTTCCGCCTGGTACCGCTCAGTTTTAGACAAGGCACTTCTCTTTCCTAAAACCGTGCTGGGCGTGGCAGTATCGTTGCTGCTGGTAGCACTGATTGTCCTGCTCAATATGGGCGGCGAATTTATACCCAAACTCGAGGAAGGCGATTTTGCCGTAGATACCCGCGTGCTCACAGGGAGTTCATTGACCACCACTATCAAATCAACCCAGCAGGCAGCGCACATATTACTGCAACGATTTCCCGAAGTGCAAAAAGTGGTTACTAAAATCGGCAGCGGGGAAATTCCCACCGATCCTATGCCTATGGACGCTTCTGACATGATGGTGATCCTGCAACCTAAAAAGGAATGGACATCTGCAACAACATTTGATGAACTGGCAGAAAAAATGAGTAAAGCATTGGAAGATGTGCCCGGCATTACCGTGGGTTTTCAATACCCCGTGCAGATGCGTTTCAACGAACTGATGACAGGCGGCCGCCAGGATGTAATCTGTAAAATATTTGGCGAACAGCTTGATACTCTGTCCATTTACGCAGAGCGGATTGGAAATTTGATCAATAAAATTGATGGCGCAAAAGACGTATATGTGGAATCGCAAACCGGGCTGCCACAAATTGAAATCAATTATAACCGGCAGGCACTTGCACAATATGGCATTGCGGTGAGCGAGGTAAACAATATTGTTCAGTCCGCGTTTGCCGGTGCCGTTAGCGGACAGGTGTATGAAAATGAACGACGCTTTGATCTTGTCGTGCGCCTGGCAAACCAAAACCGGCAAAATCTCGCAGATGTACAAAACCTGCAGATACCCACTTCGCGTGGCACGCAGGTGCCACTGCAGCAGGTGGCAGATGTAGAGATAAAAGTGGGACCCAACCAGATTCAGCGTGAAAATGCTCAACGCCGCATTACCGTTGGATTCAATGTTCGCGGCAAAGATGTGCAAACCGTGGTAAAAGAATTACAGGCAAAAATTGGCGGCAGCATTCATTTGCCGACCGGATATTATATTACCTATGGCGGACAATTTGAAAATCTCGTGGCTGCCCGGCAGCGCCTGAGTGTAGCTGTTCCCATTTCATTGCTGCTCATTTTTATCATGCTCTATTTTGCATTTCACTCCGTTGGCGAAAGTCTGCTCATCTTTACCGCAATTCCTTTGTCAGCTATCGGTGGCGTATTCGCCTTGTGGATGCGCGGCATGCCGTTCAGCATTTCTGCAGGGGTAGGTTTCATAGCTCTTTTTGGTATTGCTGTCTTAAACGGTATTGTGCTTCTCAGCGAGTTTAACCAATTACAAAAAAACGGAATAACAAATACATTGCATCGCATTCAGCAAGGAACACAAAACCGTTTACGACCTGTGTTGATGACAGCATCCGTGGCCTCGCTCGGTTTTCTGCCTATGGCGCTTAGCAACGGTGCAGGTGCCGAAGTGCAGCGCCCGCTGGCAACTGTAGTGATTGGCGGATTGATCAGTGCAACCCTGCTCACGCTTGTGGTACTCCCTGTGTTGTACCGCGTATTTGAAAACAGCAAGCAACAGCGGATACATAGAAAAAAGCTGCAAACCGCAGGCATTACGACCGTTCTGATCGCGTTACTGTTAGTACCTTCCTTCGGTGGCAAAGCACAACAACCCAGTGATTAGTTTACATGACGCTATTGATTCTGCACTTCAGCAAAACAGGAGCCTGCAAGTGGCAAAACTGCAAAGCAATGTGTGGAAACAAAACGAAGCCGCAGCCGCGGATATTCCTTTCGCGTCTATCGAAGTTGAGTATGGTAAAATGAATACGATTGCCAATGACACCCGCATTACGGCTATGCAATCCGTAGCATTTCCGCAGGTATATAAGCGGCAACGGGATGTGTACGTAGCCCAGACGAGGAGCAGCGAGATGAATGAACAGGTGGTGAGGCTTCGCATAAAAACAGAAGTAACGCTGGTGTATTACAACATGGTATTTCTGCTGCAAAAGATGGCGCTGCTTACAAAAGCCGACAGCGTATTTGCCCTGTTTCTTGCTCGTCAGCAACAGCGCTTTGATGCTGGTGAAGTGAATGTGCTGGAAAAAACGATGGCGGAAACACAGCGCCTGCAGGCCGCCGATCAATTGCAACAGGCAACTGCCGACTTTCGCATGGTGCAAATGCGTTTCGGATACCTTCTTAACAGCTCTCAACATTTTTTGCCACAACTATCCAATGCACAATTGCCCTTGTTACCACTTGCTGATACGGCATCGCTGCATCTCTTCCCGGCTATGCAATGGAAAAAGCAACAGCAAGCCATTGTGTGGCAGGAAATAAAATTGAATAAAGCAAAAAAACTGCCCTTGCTCAATGTAGGTTACACCAACCAGTCACTCATTGGTTATCAGAACATTGGCGGTAGCGAAAAGTATTTTGGTTCATCCCGCCGGTTTTCCTCGGTGATGGCCGGCATGAGCATTCCCATTTTCCAAAAATCCCTGGCTGCCCGCATCCGCAGCAGTGATGCGCAATATGCAACAGCCGTTGCAGAATATGACGATACGCTGGCTTTGCGGCAAAACGATTTTCAGCAACTGCTCATCCGGTATGAAAAAAATGCAGCCACTCTTTCTTCCTACGAGCAGGCGGTGACCACACAGGCAGCACGATTGTATGAAAATGCCATGCTGCAATTCAATAATGGCGCTATCAGTTATCTTGAATGGGTAATGCTTGTGAACAGTGCCATCAGTCTTGAAACGCAATACATAGATGCGCTTAGCGAACGCAACAAAACAGTAGCAGAATTAAACTCCTACAGTCCCCTTTTTTTAAAATAAAAAAAATGATCAAAATTTATATACTCATTGGCTGCATAGCTCTTTGTTCCTGCTCACAAAAGGCAGAACCAATGGCAATGGAAGCGGCACCACTGGATTCAGCTTCCAACATGCTGGTGCTGACGGAAGCCCAGATCAGCAATGGAAACATCGAAACGGGCAAGCCGGAAATGCGCTTAATGTCATCTCACCTGAGAGTAAACGGATTGATCGACGTGCCGCCGCAAAATATGGTGACTGTCAGTTTCCCGATGGGGGGCTATATAAAAAGCACCGACTTATTGCCGGGTATGAGCATCCGGAAAGGTCAAACGCTGGCGGTGGTGCAGGATGCAGCTTTTGTGCAATTGCAAGAAGACTACCTGGTAGCCCAAACAAAACTGGCATTGCTGCAAAAAGAAATTGAGCGGCAGAGAACGCTGAACACCACAAAAGCAACAAGTGATAAAGTGTTTGAACAAACCGCGAGCGACTATAAGTCGCAGAAGATAATGGTGAGTGCATTGCGGCAAAGGTTGCTGCTCATCGGCATTGTGCCGGAAAGACTAACTGATGCAAATATCAGGAGTACCGTTGCTATCTCCTCGCCAATCAATGGTTTTATTTCTTCGGTAAATGTGAACAGGGGCAAATACGTGAACCCTTCCGATGTGCTGTTTGAACTGGTGAATACCAGTGATCTGCATCTTACCCTGACCGTGTTTGAAAAAGATGTTGCACAGCTGCATCCCGGTCAGCAGGTCGAGGCTTTTCTTACATCGGATACCGCAAAAAGTTATCCTGCAGAAATCTTACTCGTGAGCAAAACCGTTGACAGCAACCGCGCCGCATTGGTGCACTGTCATTTTAAGGGCGCTACGCCGTCGCTGCTTCCCGGTACCTTTATGAATGCTGAAATTCAGGTGTCTTCGGGAAATGTGATCTCTGTTCCCGAAGATGCCGTTGTGCGCTCCGGCAGTGCTGAATATGTGTTTGTGCAGATTCAGCCGAAACAATTTCGGATGACGCCGGTGCATACTCTTGAAACTCAAAACGGGTTCGTGGCACTGAGTGCAGAAAGTGACAATTTGCTTGATCAAACAATCATCAGCAAGAACGCTTATGCCGCGCTGATGAAACTAAAAAATACAGGTTCGGAGGATGAATGAACGGATTCATTGATGAATAAATTAGTAGAAAACTAATTGTAAATTCTTTCATTCATCATTACTCAAAAAAAGAGCAACTTGCCCGTTATTACTCCCAACAATTCAATTGAATATTTTGAAAAATACATTGCTGACCATTGAGTATGACACTTTCTCTTCTCCAAGAATTCTTCCTGTGTTTAATACGAAATCTGCCAATTATTCGAATAAAAAACTGGATTGTGTCAAATGCGGCATTGGTAATTTCTTCCCGGTTTGGTTGGTTCTTTGTTTCTTCATCACATCGTGCGGTCACCGGATGGCGTCGCACTCAGCAAAGGAAAAAGCAACTGCCGGTACACCTGATCATTATACGGCTTACCTGTTTACTTATTTTACCGGGAATGCAAAAGAAGAAGAAGCCATACGCTTTGCGCTGAGCAATGATGGTTATCACTTCAGGGCACTGAACAACAACAAGCCTGTGATTTCTTCGGCTGCCATCAGCAGCACGGGCGGTGTGCGCGACCCGCATATTCTGCGGGGAGCTGATGGCAAGACATTTTATATGGTGGCAACAGATATGGTTTCGGCTAATGGCTGGGATTCAAACCGGGCAATGGTTTTGCTCTCTTCCACCGATCTTGTTCACTGGACATCGGCAGTGGTAAATTTGCAAAAACGATTTAGCGGAAATGACAGCCTTCTCCGTGTATGGGCGCCGCAAACCATCTACGATAAAAAGACCGGGAAATACATGATTTATTTCTCTATGAAACATGGCAGCGAACCCGACAAAATTTATTATGCGTATGCCAATGATGACTTCACAGATCTTGCCACAGAACCGGCACAGCTTTTTTTCAGTCCTACAAATGGTGGTGCCATAGATGGCGATATCGTGGAAAAAGGCGGAAAGTTTTACCTGTTTTTCAAAACAGAAGGCAATGGTTCAGGTATTAAAATAGCTGTGTCTGACAAGCTAACCGGCGGGTATGTTTTGCGCGATCCCTATGTGCAACAAACCAAAGATCCTGTTGAAGGAGCAGGCACCTTTAAACTAAATAATGGTGAAGGCTATATCCTGATGTATGATGTGTATACAAAAGGCAGGTATCAGTTTACAAAAACTACCGACCTTCAAAACTTTACCCTCATCGACAGCGAAGTGTCTATGGATTTTCATCCCCGTCACGGTACAGTAATGCCAATCACGACGGAAGAAGCTGAAAGACTGTTGTCAGCATTTTACTCTGCCGATGAAGTGATAAAAACGGCGGGCAATCCAGCTATCAGGCACATCAACATTGCGCTTGATACAGCATCACGTTCCGTTACGCTGCCGGTTGTTGCCGGAACCAATTTGCATTCTTTTCAGCCTCAGTTTCTGCAATTCCCGGGTGTAAAGGTTACACCGCAGGGCAGCGCTGATTTCAGCAGGGGAGCGGTTGCTTATTCCATAGAAGTGCCTGGTCATGCTGCGAGTAAGTATTCTGTAAACGCAGTGCAGCACAACAATCCATTGTTTGGCGGATATTATGCCGATCCGGAGGTGTTGTATGCTCACAAAACCGGGAAGTTTTATATTTATCCCACGTCTGATGGATTTACCGGCTGGTCGGGAACTTATTTCAAAACCTTTTCCTCGCCTGATCTTATTAACTGGAAAGATGAAGGAGTAATACTGGATCTGCCAAGAGATGTGCAGTGGGGCAAACCGCAATGCCTGGGCACCCACCATCATCGAGAAAAAACGGAAGGAGATTATCAATATTTCTATTACTTCAGCGGCGCGCAAAAAATCGGCGTTGCAGTTGCCGACTTTCCCGCCGGTCCGTTTACAGATATTGGCAAACCGCTGGTTGCCACGCATCCTGCGGGTATTCAAACGGTGGACAGGAAATAGACCCCGATGTATTTGACGATCCTGTTTCCGGAAAAGTATATCTGTATTGGGGTAATGGCTATATGGCAGTGGCGCAACTGAACCATGACATGATCTCTATTGATTCCGCAACCATCCAAATCATTACACCCGACAATACCTTCCGGGAAGGCACCGAAGTGGTATACCGGAAAGGTAAATATTACTTTATGTGGAGCGAAGACGATACCCGCAGCCCGGATTACAAAGTGCGGTATGGCTATCTCCAATCGCCAACTGGCACATATCATCATCCCAGAAAACAACATGGTCATTGAAAAAGATACTTCGCTGGGCATATATGCCACCGGGCATCATTCTGTGCTCAATATTCCGGGCACCGATGACTGGTACATCATCTATCACCGCTTTACACGACCGCAAGGTATACACATGGGAGATGCAGGAGGCTACAACCGCGAAGTGTGCATTGATCATTTATACTTCAACAACGATGGCAGTATCAGGGAAGTAAAGCCAACCTTGAAAGGAATTACCCGTACCTGTTGTTCCAAAAAATAATGAGAATTTAAATTGCTTATCCCACATTGATGAACAGCATTTGCAACATTGCATGGCAAGAGAAATTGCGAATTGAATTAATGAGATTGCAGCAGTTTTTCTGCCCGGAAAACAGGGTCGGCAGCCTGTAAGATTTTCGCTTTTAGTCTGGGATTGTAATGCGGGTTTCTCTCAGAAATCCCGTACCATGGCAGCAGCTTCCGGCCTCTGATAATTACCCAATGTTGACTGCAGCCATGCTGATGGGAAAAATATATCACCCGTCATTTGAATTTCCTGCAGCAGTTCAAGGCTTTTTCGCAGGTATTTCTGCGAAGTTGCCGCACGCAAAGGATGATGCAAATAGCCGAGTGCTGTGGCCACCCACGATTCTTTTTCCCTGTTTTTTTTATTGCTCAGCGAAGCAAAAAAACGATCGCGTACTGTGCTGTCAGGCGACAATGCGGGCATGAGAAACATGAGCCTTGCTTTCGGTCGGGATTTTGAATCGCGTCAGCCTGTTGTTTCAAAATGTGTCTGCGCTATCTCTTTTTAAGGCCAGGCTCAGCGCGAGAGAGGTATAATCTTCTTCCGTTAAAATGACGCCTGGCGGAGGCTTCTGACTTTGCCAGATCGAAAATAGGCTGTCATTGGCTTTTGCCGAAAGAGCAATACTCTGCAGAGTTTTAAACACTATTTTCTTTTTACCGGCTCCGTTTCACTATGCATCGTCTCCCACAGCAATGCTTCGAGAGATTGTGCCGTTTTTATCCTGTCTGACGGTGAAAGAAGACGCCAGAAAATATCGCTAGTATAACCTGTAAGCAGTTTCAGAATCAGTTCTTCGGGTTCGTTGCTGAGTTGGTTTCCCAATAACGACAGTAACTCATGTGGGCGAATGGTTTGCCCGTTTAGCATGTTTTCATACAAATTGATGTAAGCCGATGCGCGCATTACGGGACTTTGCAGTGCAGTAATGTGCGAAAGCATATTGGTATCTACCGGAAATACACCATAACCCTGACCGGAAGAATTGAAGAGGATGAAATCCGGAATTTTTTTCCCCTTTGCCGAGTCAACCGATACGGTTTCGCGGTTCATGCCAATGGTTGTTTCGTACACCGAATCGCCATACACAAGTGCTATTTCAAACAACTGTGGCAGCAAATGTTTCCGCCTGTCTGTTCGCCTGGCTGATGGTGAAGTTGGCTGATGGTGTTACCGTTTTGTTTCAGTGAATAACTGAATTGTGGCCGCCCGGTTTCATTTACCCATACCTTGTTCCATGCCTGCAGATCGGAAGGCGTAAGTTTGTCTAATATGGAAATGAGATCGGGCCAGGTAGCGTTGCCAAATTTGTACCGGGAAACATACTGGCGCAGCCCATCCCGGAATTCTTCTATACCCATCAATCGTTCCAACTGCCGCATCATGATGGGCGCTTTGTGATAGATAATATTTCCATACAGCGTTCCGGCTTCCTGAAGGTTGGCAAGCGGCTGACGGATAGAATTGGCACCTGCAGTGCGGTCTACAGCATAGGCAGCAGGGAAATGGTCGATGAGGAATTTTAATTCATAAATGGCATGCGGCTGATTGCCCTGTGTTATTTTATCTGCCATAAAATTGGCAAATACTTCTTTCATCCACACATCATTGAACCATCGCATCGTTACCATATCGCCAAACCACATATGCGCCGTTTCGTGCGAAATAAGGTTGGCGCGCGAGTTTCTTTCATCCTTTGTTGCGCCGGAGTCCAAAAACAAAGAAGAAGCCTTGTATTGAATAGCGCCCACGTGTTCCATTCCTCCATATTGAAAATCGGGGATGGCTACAAAATCGAGCTTTTGAAACGGATAAGGAATACTGGTATATTCTTCCAGAAACGAGAGTGCATCTGTATGAAGCCGGAATACGGAATCGGTGCTGAGCGCCAGTTTGCTCGAATCGGTTTCGCGGTGATAAAAACGCATCGTAGTGCCGTTTACGGTTTTGGTAACCCGCTCAAACTTGCCGGCAGCAAAAGAAAACAGGTAGGTGCTGATGGTATCTGAAGTTGCGAAATGGTATGTTTTATTTTTTCCGTCAATTAAAGAATCATGGAAGGGTGCATTGCTCAGTGCGGTCCACTCGCGGGGCAGCGTGAGCGACAGCGTGAATGTGGCTTTCAGGTTGGGTTGGTCAAAACAGGGAAACACGGTGCGTGCACGGTCGGGAACGAGCAGCGTGTACATAAAGTCGTCGTTGCGGTTAAGCGAAAAATCGCCGGCTGTAAAGTTGATGTCAATTCTGTTTCTGCCTTTTACAAGATACTGTTGCGGTATCAGCAGGTGTTCCTTTTGCAATAACACGGGAACCGTTTTGCCATTGGCACGAATGCTTTGAATGTGATCTTTTTTTTCTTTGAAATCTATTGGTAATGCATCGCTATTTGTCAACAAATTGAATGCGATCTGTTCTGTGGAAGCAATGGGTTCTTCTTTGTGGGTTGGAATGTGCAGGTGCAGGGTATACTGAACATCGGAGAGCTGTTGCTTTCTCCTGTCTGCCAGTTTTTTGGAAACACCGTTTTCTATAACTACAGACGGAACGCTGGTTTGAGCCGTTGTGGTCAAAACGGATATCAGGCAAAAAGGCAACAGTATTTTTGCAGAAATGAAAATGCGTCTGAAATCTATCATAGCGGGAAAACAGTAAAGCTAAAGATGATAAACGGCAGTTCAAAATAACGCTGCTACTACGAGTTTCTCTGGTGATGTTTCCACAACCGGCATGCTGCCATATTGATCAACGATGAATCGTTTGGGCAGAACAGAATACTCCATTTGGCGTTCTATTTGATAACGATGTGCGGCATAAGGTGCTGTAACGGTAACAAAAGTCCGGAGTTTCTTAAATTTACAATCATGAAAACTAACGAAAACAATAGCAATCCCTATGCTCAGTGGAGGCACAACAAGCAGATTCCTGCTGCTATAGAAAGCAATGTGCTCAAGGCATTGTCTTATTATCCGGAACTGCAGGATACGCACATCAGTTTTATTATTTAAAACAAACATCAAAAGTTCTGTGATGCAGGCGCAGCCTGTGTTTACGACCCTGCTGCACAGGAGAAAAAACCGCCGCTACCGAATCAATATCAGTGCTCAGTTCAAGTTGATTCATACACAGATTCCTATCATGGAGATACCTGACGAAGTGATGATTGGATGGATAGGTCATGAGCTGGGGCACATTCTCGATTATGAAGGAATGACCAATTCTGGTTTGGTAACGTTTGGCTACCGCTATTATTTTTATCCAACCTACGTGAAGCAGGCAGAAATGGTGGCAGATTCGCTTGCCGTGGAGCGTGGTATGGGAAATTTTATTATTGCCACCAAACGCTTTATCCTGAACCACGCCGAGCTGCCGCAATCGTATAAAGATAAAATTGCGCGGTTGTACCTGTCGCCCGACGTGATTATGGAAAAAGTAAAAGAACTGGAAGAACTAAAACAGCAGCAAAGCCGCAATTAAGAAAGCTGCAACACGTATTCCCTGAACTCGCTAAACTCATTTTCTTTCATTACGCGTGGTATTTTGGCTTGCCCGCCCAGCTTTTTAAATTCTTCGCTCCAGCTATAAAAGTGTTCTACCGGTACGGCTTCCACGTCTACTCCCTTCAGCGCTTTTGTGCGCGCCACCTGGTAGTTTTTATTATTATCGCAAAGTTCTTTATCAATGATTTCTGCAGCTTTTGCAGCGTCTATTCCGGTATTGGTGCCTATTATCCATTTCATCCTGTATTCTTCATTTTCAAAAACCGTAGAAGCAATAAACTCCTTGATTTCTGTTCCGAAAGCATCTTCCAGCTTCTGAATACCCATGTTCATTTTCTGAACCGATAATTGCTCGCCCACGACGTTGAGGTAATGTTTGGTGCGCCCGCTGATTTGGATTTCCGCTCTTTTTTTGTCGGTAATTTTCACTGTATCGCCAATCATGTATCGCCATGCGCCCGACACGGTAGAAATGAGCAGCACATATTCCGTATTTTCTTCCGCCTGCTCCAATGTATAAACTTTTACTCCTTGTTTTACGCGTCCTTCGTCATCGATATTTTCTTCTACAAAAGGTACAAATTCAAAGAAAACACCATTGTTTACGATCAATGCCATTGAGTTGGTATCAGGTCTTTTTTGCGTAGCCAGGTAGCCTTCTGATGCGAGATAGGTATCAATATAAATGAGCGGTCGCGCCAGGAGCTTTTCCATACTCTTGCGGTAAGGTTCAAAAGCAACGCCGCCGGAAGTATAAACATTCAGGTTGGGCCAAATGTCGTGAATGGTAGTTAGCTTGTTGTGAGCGATGATTTCTTTTAGCATCAGTTCTACCCAGGACGGAATGCCGGAAATGCTGCCAATGTCCCAACCCGGTGCTTCTTCTGCAATTCTGGCTACTTTTTCGTCCCAGTCGGCAATAGAGGCAATTTCGGTACCGGGTTTGTAAAAATTGGTAAACCAGGAAGGAATGTTGGCAGCGCTGATACCGCTGATTTCGCCTTCCAGGTGATCTGCCTGCTGAATGAGGCTGGTGCTGCTGCCCAGCATAAGGATTTGTTTTTCAAAATAATCGGAGGGAAGGTCAAAGTTTTTCAGGCTCATCACCTGTTGCATGCCCGAGTTTTTGATCGCTTCGATCATATCATCCGTTACGGGAATGTATTTTTTATTGCTGGTTGTGCCGCTGCTCAGGGCAAAATAGTTTTGCCCGCCCGGCCACGTGATATTCTGATGTCCTTCCAGCAAGTAATGCCACCATTCATCATAGATACGCATCATAATCGTAGATGGGAACTTTGTCCTGGAAAGCCTGTATGATATTATCACTTTCGAGAATCTGAGAAAATTGATATTTCATCCCGAAAGCCGTGAGTCTTGCTTTTTTCAGCAGTTGCAGCAACACCGTTTTCTGAGCTTTCACAGGGTTTGGTTCGCGACTGATCAAACCATTAAAATCGATTGCTTTCTTGATAACTCCACCGAGCAGCGCCATTTGAAATGTATTGTTTTGCATCTTTAAACAATTACTATACCTTTTATTTCAGTAAAAAGCATGTATATCACGGCAAATGAAAATGGGTCACCAGGTTGCGATTATGCGAAAGGCAAAGCTGCCATTTATGGATTGCCTACCAATGTTTTAGCAAATCAACAGTTTCTGTATTTGGAATGAACAACAAACAGCAAGTAGAAAAAATTACAAAAAGCTAAGTGCAGCTGCGGAATAAAGTTGAATTGTAAATGGGCTTGGGTAGATGTATTTCGGAATAGCGGGATTCTCTGTAGCGTTTATTGGTTGCCCGTTATCGTAGGGGTAAATGCTGGAAAAAAACACGATGTGTTAAAAACTTCTTTGAATTTCCGCCTGCTTCGGCGTATAAAACCCAATTCACGATTAGCATTACTACAACTTGTCTTCCTGGAAAAAATAACCAATCACTTTATACTGAATCGGGATGCGGATGTTGCCATCCATCCCGATAAGTCCGGGCAAGCATTCGCGTTGCCTCGGCGTCACCTGTTACTTCCCGTTTCACCGGGTCATACACCAATGGACGCTGCAGGAGCATCGACATATTAGCGAGGATGCAGCTTGCCGTGGAAATATGCGCCTGTTCAATGTCTGCTACAGGTCGCTTCCCGTTTTCAATAGCATCCAAAAAGTTCAGCATGTGTCGTCTCGTAGCGGGCGCAGTGTGCAGTTCAATGCCGGGTTCTTTAAGGTCTGCCGGAAATTTTTCTTTTTCGTACAGCACATCTTTGTGGATGGGTTTGCCATGTTCTTCAACGGGTACAAAGTCGTATTTGTACACATCAGCTTTTAGTGTGCCCTTATCTCCATAGAGCTTGAAAGCCCACGGGTATTCGGGATCGGCAGGTGTGCCCCAGGTACGGTGTTGCCACACGCAGGTGAGTTCATCATATTCAAAGAGTATCGATTGTGTATCCGAAATATTGGATGTTCCTTCTTTTTCTACATAAATACCGCCGGTAGAAGTAATGCGTTTCGGCCATCCCAGGCCCATCATCCATCGCACGGCATCGAACATGTGGATGCACATATCGCCAACAATGCCGTTTCCATATTCCATAAAAGCCCGCCACCACGAGCCATGCGGTAATCCATCGTAAGGACGCAAGGGTGCAGGACCCGTCCACATTTCATAATCAAGAAAATCGGGTACCGGCTGCAACGGTGGGTGACTATTGTTTCGCATCGGGTAGTAACAACACATCTCCACATGGGAAATTTTTCCCAGCAGACCCGCTTCCACAATGTTCTTTTTTGCATCAACCAGGTGAGGTGTGCTCCGTCGCTGTGTGCCCACCTGCACTACACGGTCATACTTTCGTGCTGCTGCCAGGAGGGCGTCTCCTTCTACCACATCTACGCTGATGGGTTTTTGCAGGTATACGTGAGCGCCCGCTTTCATTGCCGCTATCGCTGTCAGCGCATGCCAGTGGTCGGGTGTTCCAATGAGCACAATATCGATTGGGTTATCCGCCAGCATTTTCCGGTAATCGCTATACAGTTTGGGAGCTTTTGCCGAAGGCTGCCGTTGTTGTACGAGGTTGGCGGCTTCCGACAATTGATGGCTGTCTACATCGCAAAGCGCCACTACCTGCACGGGCGCCACCTGCATGAGCCGGAACAAATCTATTTTGCCATACCACCCGGTGCCAATTAATGCTACGCGAAGCGTTTTTTGTTTGGTAAAAACATTCATGCCCGAAGCCTGAATGGCGGCAAGCGCAAGCGTAGCTCCGGCGCCCTTTAGCAGAGTGCGGCGATGGATGGAAAAATTGTTCATATGTTGAGCTATTTAGCAAGTTCTCTGATAAGGGCGAAGCCAGTATGCAATGTGAAATGCAAGTTTAATAAGATAATGAGAATAAATCGCAACTCTTTTCATTCCTTCTGCGGAGGCGGTGATGCAACGCGGGAAACAGTGTAACAACCGAAAGAAAAGAAGCAAACACATACCTGCCTATAGAAACATTGAAATTAGCAGAATGATGAAAGTCAATCAGGATTTGACTGGTTAAACATTATGATTTGGAAACAAGGCGTTTATTTCTCCCGGCATTTAATCAGCTATTAAGAAGGCTGCAGTTGATATTTGTCAGATATTTGCCACGACGCTGTTCAAAAATATAATCATCTTTTACCATAACTATTTGTTCAATACCTATGCAGGATTTGTTATTAACGCAGGATTCATTAACAAAGATTATTACTGATAATGCGACAGTTGCTCTGTTCATGATGAATGAAGAGGGATACTGTACGTTTATGAATCCTGCTGCAGAGCTGATGACTGGCTTTACGTTCGATGAAATTAAACAAAAGCCACTGCATTATATGATTCATCATACCCGACCGGATGGAAGCTATTATCCAAAAGAAGATTGCCCCATAGACAGGGCGCTCCCGGAAAATTTTGATGTGAGGGCTCATGAAGATTTATTTATCCGGAAAGATGGCAGTTTTTATCCTGTTTCCTGTGCCGCGAGTCCCATTTTTGAAAATGGCAAACCCGTTTCTACCATCATCGAGGTGCGCGACCTTACGCTGCAGAAGGAGTCTGAATCCATCATCCTGCGAAAAAATGCGTCGCTTCAGATTTTAAATAATATCGCGAAATCGATTTCCGAAGAGCTAAACCTGGAAGCTATTATTCAGAAAGTCACTGATTCCACAACCAGGCTGGTGAGGGCAAATTTTGGTGCTTTCTTCTATAAAGTTGAGGGCGATGACGGAGAAAAATATACGCTGTTTACGTTATCGGGCGCTTCGCGCGATCAGTTTGAAAAGTTTGGAATGCCACGCAATACTGCTGTTTTTCACACTACATTTTCAGGTTCTGGTCCAATGCGTGTAGACGATATTACCAGGCATGAGCATTATGGAAAAATGGCGCCTCATTTTGGTATGCCCAAAGGTCACCTGCCCGTTGTCAGCTATCTCGCCGTTCCTGTGATTTCGAGTGCGGGCGATGTGCTGGGCGGTTTGTTTTTTGGTCACAAAGATCCCGCTGTATTTACTGTTGAAGATGAGGAAATGGCAATCAGTGTAGCTTCGCAGGCTGCCATTGCCATCGACAATGCGATGCTGTTTGAAAAACTGAAAAAAGCCAATGATCACAACGCCTCGCTGCTGCAACTTGCGGAAGAACTGAATGAGAAAAAAGATGAATTTCTAAGCATCGCGTCGCATGAATTGAAAACACCGCTCACTACCATCAAAGCTTACAATTCGCTGATGCAGCAGGAATATATTACCAAAAAGCTGGTAAATGAAACGTTCCTGCAAAAGACAGAACTGCAGATTGGAAAGCTTGAACGGTTGATAGGTGATTTGCTGGATGTCAGTAAAATCACATCGGGACATTTGCAATACCAGTTTGCTGAGTTTGACCTGAGTCATGCCATCAAAGACAGTGTAACTGCCGTGGAATGTGTATCGAAGCAATGCACCATCAGCATTTTGAATAACCCGCCTGCCATCATCAATGGAGACCGGATCAGGATAGAACAGGTAATTGCCAATCTGCTAACCAACGGCATCAAATATTCGCCCCGTATCAAGGATATTTCGATTTCCATGCATGTAAACCCAACGCACGCCATTGTCGCCATTACAGATAAAGGCATCGGCATTGCGCGCGAGCATCTCGAGAAAATTTTCGAACGCTTTTACCGCATCCAGGAAAGCTCAAACCACTTTGGAGGAATGGGGCTGGGTTTGTTTATTTCTTTCCAGATCATCCAGGCGCATGGCGGTACTATTTGGGTAGACAGTGAATTGAACAAAGGTTCTGTGTTTAGTTTTTCTTTACCGCTTGCTCATCCTGAAGCCTCAGTGTAAAGCAGATTCAATAAGTGTTTGTTTGTAAAGGTTTAATAACGCTCATGTGGATGTTGTATGCCTCCGTATACATCATTGATGCAAGGAAAAAACAGGCAACAAATTCAATCAATGCAAAAGAAGCATACCGCGATCGTTCATATAAGAGCGCACAAAAGCAAGCTGCTTTTCTCTAAATAGCTCAAAATTTCAAAGCAGCTTGCGTGTAACCACCTAATAGACAAAAGATCAATCTGCTTCGCGCGTAATCACCGCTTCACCGCCTACTTTTGCTGCCATATGTGACAAAGAAAGCACAACGGCTACGGCGATAATGGTTGCTAAAATGGCATGAATGTACTTTGCCGTCAGGCTTTCATTGTTGCCCAGCATGATAGAGATGGTTTGTTTGATGGCATCGTTCCATGCAAGTGCGGCTACGAGCCCAAGCGCTGCGCTGGCAAGGGCAATCATGGACTGTAACGCCATTTTTGCCGTCTGTCTTGTTATCATTTTTTTTAGTAAATGTAAAGCGCAAAATGAATTGTAAAAAATCATCATCAAACATGTAACAGCAGATTTTCTCCCCATCGTTTTGTTTTTAAAGTAAAACGTATCACACTCGTTTTCCAAAAGAATATTACGTTTCAAAGCGGCGTATTTTCATGCTATAATTTTGTGAAAAATGGATCAGAACACAGGCAGATATATCATCTATGCCGGCATTGCAGTTGTGCTCGTGGGAGTTGTTATCTATTTCTTTCACGATAAGCTTCACTGGATGGGTAAACTGCCCGGCGACATCCGGGTGGAGAAAGAAAACTTCAGGTTTTATTTTCCGATTGTTACCATGATTATCATCAGTATTTTATTAACCATTATTCTAAATATAATCCAGCGATGGCGTTGAAGATGCCGGGTTTCGGATATTCTTCAGCGAATATTCATTCCTGAATCCCGAAGATTTCACGCGAAACAGTATATTGTCCTTTGTTTGCGTGTACACATTTCCGGTTAGGAAAATGACATGTATAACTGCCTGATGAAACTATGATTGTTTGTTGTTTGCTGCTGCTTCAAGTTCCTGTCACCATTGGCTTTGTTTGCAAAAACAGGCAAAGAATTCATCTTGTGATCGTACACTTCGGCTGGGCAAGAAAATCGGTAAACACCACTATTTTTCTTAAAAATTCATTGTCAATTCAAGTCACTGAGAATTGTGAAAGCAAAAAAGCATACCACTGTTTGTGTAAAACTCCGATCGGTTAATGGAGAAGTAAAAGCTGCCATTCCACCGACAATGAAACCGGTGATCGATTGGAAACTGCAAAATGAAATAAGTAAAAAAGCAAACGCTATGAAAATATACGCCGGAAGTCTTTTGTGGTTGGTTCTCGCAATAGCAGTGAGTTGTTCGTCACCAAGAAAATCAACTGACAATCTTGTAAGCAGCCACGCCATTCAGCAAAATTTCCACGATGCGGCTGCCCAATATCAGATAATGATGAAAGCGTTACCACCGGAGCGGTTTCCCAAAACATATGAGAACGATACGTTGCGCACAAGTGGCCCGGAGTGGTGGTGCAGTGGATTTTATCCCGGCAGTCTTCTCTTTTTGTATGAACAAACAAAAGACATTCAGCTCTATAATGAAGCCATGCGCATGTTGGAATTGCTGGAAAAAGAGCAATACAATACAGGAACGCACGATCTGGGCTTTATGATGTATTGCAGCTTTGGCAATGCGCTGCGGATTGCGCCCAAACCAGCCTATCGCAGCATTTTGCTGAACAGCGCAAAATCATTGTCTACCCGATTTGATCCGCTGGTGGGCTGCATCAAATCGTGGGATTCCAAACCCTCAGACTTTTTAGTGATCATCGATAATATGATGAACCTGGAATTGTTGTTTTGGGCAACGCGTGAAACCGGCGATTCTTCGTTTTACAAAATTGCCGTTACCCATGCAAATACAACCATCAAAAACCATTTCCGCCCGGATTTTAGCTCCTATCATGTTGTCAATTATAACGCACTTACCGGAGAAGTAGAAGAACGCAAAACTGCACAGGGTTTTGCCGACAGTTCCGCATGGGCGCGCGGTCAAAGCTGGGGATTATATGGCTATACGGTGATGTATCGCGAAACAAAAGATAAACTCTATCTTGACCAGGCAAATGGCATTGCCCATTTTATACTTTCTCATCCCAACCTGCCTGCTGACAAGATTCCTTATTGGGACTTCAACGCACCTAATATTCCCAATGCATTGCGCGATGCTTCTGCTGCCTCTATTACTGCTTCCGCTTTGCTTGAACTGAGCCGTTATGTCAGCAATGATACCGCAAGACAGTATCAACAGGCTGCTGAAACTATTTTACGCACCTTATCTTCTAATGAGTATAAGGCAGGTGCCGGAACCAACGGTGGTTTTATCCTGAAACACGGCGTAGGCCACATGCCTAACCATACAGAGATAGATGTGCCGCTCACCTACGGTGATTATTATTTCCTGGAAGCCATGAAACGTTACAAGGATTTGAAATACAAATAAAATTCACAGTACTAAATTCTTTGAATGTGTTTGCCTCGTTGCATTTTATACTTGACACTCCCGAATTTTAAAAATAAATGTATAAGCGACAATTATTAATAAATTGCGCTGAAATCACTTAACAAACGATTGTTTCCATGACAAAATTCACATCGGTTCGTTGCGTTTTTGCAACTCTTTTCTTTTTAGTATACGGTGCTTTGGCTAATGCACAAATCCAAAACGACTGGGAAAACCCGCAGTTGATTGAGGTAAACAAAGAAGCGCCACATGCATCTTTCATATTGTTTAGCAATAGTGGCAGCGTAATGGCAAACGATTACAGCAGCTCGCCTTACTATCAGTCTCTCAATGGCATCTGGAAATTTGTATATGCCGAAAAAGCAGCCAACCGTGTACAGGATTTTTTCAGCACATCCCTCAATACACAAACCTGGAACGATATTGATGTTCCTTCCAATTGGGAACTCAAGGGTTTTGGTGTTCCCATTTATACCAACATTACTTATGTTTTCCCAAAAAATCCACCTTTTGTTGGTGAAGACAACCCGGTTGGAACGTATCGCCGAGAGTTCACTGTGCCTGATGAGTGGAACGGCAGCGAGATTCTGTTACATTTTGCATCTATCAGCGGCTGCGCATTTGTATATGTAAACGGGCAAAAAGTGGGTATGACCAAAGCCTCAAAATCGCCCGCAGAATTCAACATAACGCCTTACCTGAAAAAAGGAAACAACCTGCTTGCTGTGCAGGTATTTCGCTGGAGCGACGCAAGCTACCTGGAAGACCAGGATTTCTGGCGGTTAAGCGGCATTGAACGCGATGTATATCTATATGCAGTACCGAAGGTTTCGGTGTGGGATTTTTTTCTGAAAGGCGATCTCGATGCGCAATATCATAACGGTTTGTTTAGCGCGGATATCACTTTCAGAAAATTCAAAAACACAAGCATTCAGAATGGCAAGGCTGCAGTAGATATTTTTGATAAATCCGGTAAAAAGGTATTTAGTAATACACAAACCGTAAGCTTTAAAAAAGACAGCCTGCAAACGGTACATATCAGCGGCACAGTACCTGATGCTTTGCTATGGAGCGCCGAAGTGCCTAACCTTTACGATTGTATAATCACATTCACATCCGGCGACAGCATTACTACCTATACCGGCTCCAAACTCGGATTCAGAAAAGTAGAAATTAAAAATTCTCAATTGATGGTCAATGGCATGCCAGTAGATGTGCATGGTACCGACCGCCACGAGCACGATCCTGTAAATGGCCATACCGTTTCCCGCGAATCAATGGTGAGAGATATACAGCTTATGAAGCAATACAATATCAACGCAGTGCGCTGTTCGCACTATCCCAACGATGTTGCGTGGTATAATCTCTGCGACCAATATGGCATATACCTCGTAGATGAAGCCAATGTGGAAGTGCATGGTATGGGCGCTGCCTTGCAGGGTTGGTTCGACACTACGGTACACCCAGCTTACCTGCCACAGTGGGCACCTGCCTTTATGGACCGCGAAGTGCGGCTCGTAGAGCGTGATAAAAACCATCCGTCCGTTATACTGTGGTCGATGGGAAATGAATGCGGAAACGGTAAAGTATTTCATGATGCATACAAGTGGATAAAACAGCGCGACAACACACGCTACGTGCAGTTTGAACAAGCCGGCGAAGACTGGAACACAGATATTGTTTGTCCAATGTACCCGGGAATGGAGTATATGAAAAGTTATGCCGCGGATGACAGCAAGCAACGACCTTTTATTATGTGCGAATATTCGCATGCGATGGGCAACAGCAATGGCAATTTTCGGGAATATTGGGACATCATTCACAGCTCCAAAAAAATGCAGGGCGGCTTTATCTGGGATTGGGTAGACCAGGGACTGAGATCAAGAGACGCGGCAGGCAACGTGTTTTATGCCTATGGCGGCGATCTTGGCGGATACAATATTCAGAACGATGAAAACTTTTGTGCCAACGGGTTGGTAGCTGCCGACCGTACCATTCACCCGGGACTGAACGAAGTGAAAAAGGTCTATCAAAACATATCATTTCGCGCGAATGAAGCTTCCAAAGGCAGCATTGCCATTCACAATGACTTTAATGCTACTAACCTGAACTGCTTCAATTTCCGGTGGACTTTATACAAAAACGGTATTAAAACCAAAGACGGAAACTTTGCTGCAGAACTGGCTCCGCAGGGCGATAAAACTTTTCAGTTGCCAGTTCCTCTGATTGAAATCTGGCGAAGGCGATGAGTATTTTTTGAACCTGTCTGCCACCACCAAAAGGCGCGATGCCATTGGTTCCTGCCGGTACAGAAATAGCCTCAGAACAGTTTAGTTGGAGCGGAGATTTTTTTGCAAAAAGCACTGTAACCAAGGGTAGTTTGAAAGTGACGAAAGATAATGATAAAGTGATCTTTTACTTCCGGCAATATTTCCGGTGAGTTTGATATAAAAAGAGGATACTTTCACCAATTATAAAGGAGGCAACATGCAGTTGAACCGCATGCCGGAGCCTTATTTTTGGCGTGCCCCCACCGATAATGATTTTGGCAACGGAATGCCTGCAAACTCAGGTGTGTGGCGTACGGCACATGAGCATCGGCAGGTAAAAAATGTAACAGTAGGAGAGAAGAACGATGCGGGTTTACCGATTAGCGTAGTGTATAATTTAAGGTATCGCTGTGCCTTATACCATAGATTACCTGGTGCAAAACGATGGCAGCATCAAAGTCACTGCCTCTATCGACATGACCGGGCACGACCTGCCTGAACTGCCTCGTTTTGGTATGCGTACTGTGCTCGCTCCGCAATACCATCACCTCGCATTTTATGGTCGCGGACCGTGGGAAAATTATATTGACCGTAATGAATCTTCGTTTATTGGTTTGTATGAAGACAGCGTGGGCAATCAGTATTGCGATGGCTACATCCGCCCGCAGGAAAGCGGCAATAAAACCGATGTGCGCTGGTTTACACTCACTGATGACAAAGGCAATGGTCTACGCGTGGAAGGCTTGCAGCCATTAGGTTTCAGCGCTATCAACCACTCCGATGAAAGCCTCGATCCGGGACTTACCAAAAAACAACAACACCCTACAGATTTGCCCAACGACAGTAAAGTGTATGTGCACATTGACCTGAAGCAAAGAGGCGTTGGAGGCGATAACAGCTGGGGCGCTTTGCCACACGAGCCATACCGTTTGCTCGATAAAAAATACAGCTATAGTTATGTGATTCAGCTTGAAGATAACGGCAGGTAAAACCTTTAACAAATAAAATCTCAAACACCTGCCACAAACTCTATTCTAGTACATAATACATTACTATCAAATTTTGTATTCCGGTTTACTCGTCCCTTGCGTCGCACTCTTCCACTCTTCAATACGCATGGAATGATGGTAAACCGGATCCCTCGATTTTTATGCGAGCATGTTTGAAGTTGTATAATTCATGCAGGCTTTGTTGCATTGCATAAGACTTCTTAATTGCGTATGATTCGCATGCAGTGATGTATAATGCCTGTGCGTACTATCTGTATGTTGAGTGAAGTGTGTGAATAGGAATGCAATCTACATCGTGTAGCCTTCAACGTGATTAATACACCGCTGTTTTCTATTTTCCATTCCAACTATTCAAACGGAATGACCCGCTAATTACCCTTAAAACCATTGAAAAAAAGTTGTGTGAGTATGCCTATACAGTCTTAAATATAAGAAACTAAATTAAAGAAGAATTTTCGTGATTTTTGTTTTTTTTAGCATTAATGTTTAAACGTTTAAACATTATATGCCTATATTTGCATTATCAAATAGAGAAATACACCTCGTATATATATTTTCATATGGCAAGCAATCGTTAAGCCGTCCCCATTCTTAGGGAGGGCTTTTTTTATGCTCATTTTACTTCTGCACTTGTAATTTGCTGATCATCAATTGTTCATACGTCGAAATTCATTTTTAAACTTTCGGGATGTTTAATAAAAAGCGAACAGGCGCAATGTTTGAATTGTCAGCCTGTTCGCTTTTTATTACAGGTAATTTCTCAATCGCCCTGCATTTAGCTATGCTTAAAAACAATGTTAGTAAGCAATTTCCTGAATGCTTGACATATCAATGCCGTGTTTTATTAATCCGGTTTTTTCATGAATTTATCCCTTATTTCATCGAACTCTTTCATTCTCTCGTTGGCTTTTCCGTCTTTGTCAAATACTTTTTCCCAGGTGCTGAGCGGTTCCCAGATAAAGCTGCCTTTTCCCCGGCCGTTATCCACTGTAAATGCAATGTCATTGACTTCTTTTTTCAGCTGCGAATATTCAACAATCACCACGTCTTTATGAATTTATTGGCAAGATAGTTCGAGGTAAACCGCAGGTCGGACAATGTGCCATGCCATTTAGGATAATAAGATAAACCAATGATATCAAACGGCACATGGCGCTGATTCATTTTGGTAAAAAAAGCGTCTGCTTCGTCATATTGTCCGCCCAATGCTACATGCAGCATGATCGTGGTTTTGGGAGCTACGGATTTAACTCCGCGTGATACCGGCATAAATCAACGCAGCAAGACTATCAGGATGCGCAATGTTCCCTTCGGGCCAGATCATGCCATGATTAATTTCGTTGCCCACCTGCACCATATCGGGCGCAGTGTTTTGATCTTTCAATGCCTGCATCACCGTTTGCGTAAAGGAAAATACAGAATCTGTGAGTTGCGAAAAAGAAGCATTCTTCCACGCAGCAGGTTTGTATTGTTTTCCGGGATCTGCCCATGTATCGCTGTAATGAAAATCGAGCAACAATTTCATTCCCGCCGCCTTTACTCTTTTGCCATTGCTAGGGTATGCGCCAGATCGCAAAACCTTTACCCGGCGAATAACCACTGTCTGCCGCAGGATTGTTGAAAATGCGAAGCCGGATGTAATTGATGCCATGATCTTTCAGGATATCTATGGCATCTTTTTCGGTTGCCATTATCGGAAAATTTCATTCCCCTGCTTTCCAGTTCCGGTAAAAAAGAAATATCAGCACCCAGCATTTTGTCCTGCGTTGTCAGATTGCAGCTAGGGCGTAGATGGCAGACACGGGTGTAACGGTACTGTTGGCTGGTACAAGATTGATGTCGGTATTGCCTTCGTAAAGCCCGTCAGCTGTAGCCGTAAAATGTATATTTCCGATAGCAGTTCCAGCCTGCACAATCACCTGGCATTTGCCATTGAATAAGCTGCGTTGCCATTTGCCATCTTCACATTTATCGGGTTCATGGCTGCTCGGATCACCATTGCCCACACCAATGATTTTTCCATCGCCGGTGATGGTAAAATGAATCAGTTGATTAGCATCGGGCACTTCGCGTGCCTTCTTTGTCTACCGCCGTAATGTTAGAACAACTGCATCTTTTCCATCGGCTATCATGGTTGTTTTATAAGGCGTTACCACCACTTCGGCGGCAGCGCCTGTTGTTTCCATTTTCGATGTTAATTTTTTTGCCTTTTTTGTAAGCAATGGCTTCCAGTGTTCCGGCTTCGTAGGGCACCAGCCATTGCAGATGACTGTTGCGCGGCATGTCTTTTTTACCCAGGCTTTTACCATTCAAAAACAACTCTACATTATCTGCGTTGCTGTTTACCCAAACGTCAATGGGCTGTCCTTCTTTGCCTTTCCAGTTCCAGTGTGGAGAAATGTGCAGCACGTCTTTGTCTGCCCACCAGCTTTGATAGTAGTAATAAATGTTTTTTGGAAAACCACACACATCCATGATGCCAAAATGCGAATTGATGTTGGGCCATTGATAAGGCGTTGGCTCGCCGCGGTAGTCGAAACCTGTCCATACAATACCACCCATCCACCAGTCGGCAGGCGCGCAAAGTGTCCACCAGTGCTTCTGCCGTCTTGCCCACCAGGGCGCGGTAATATCCTGGTCGGGAAGATAAGCGTGAACCGTATCTTTTGTATAAATGCCGCGCGTGGTAACGGTGCTGCCCATTTCGGTGCCTAACACCGGTTGTTGCGGATGATCTCTATGATAATCGTACACAAATTTTTCCCGGTAATTGAAGCCGCGTACGGGAATCACTTCATTCACACCATTGAACTGATTGCCAAGATCGGCAGCATAAGTAGAAGTTCGTGTTGGAGTCGAGTTCTTTTACTTTTTGCATCATGCTTTGCGCCACTCGTTTACCTACACTGTTGGTTTGCAGGTAGCCTTCTTCATTGCCGATAGACCACAGAAAAACGGAAGGATGATTTCTGTCGCGCAGCACAAGTGTTTCAAGCTCCTGCATGCCATATTCGCTGCTGTTGAGCAATCGTGTTTCATCGAGCACGAGCATGCCCAGGCTATCACAGGCATCCAGCAATTCGGGAGTAGGAGCGTTGTGGCTTGTGCGGTACGTATTGGTGCCCATTTCTTTCAGCAGATGAACGCGGTAATATTGCAGGTAATCGGGCAGGGCACTGCCCACGCCTGCATGGTCCTGGTGATTGTTGGTGCCTTTTACCTTTGTGTATACGCCATTTAAAAACAAGCCTTTGTTGCTGATTACAATTGTGCGGATACCTGTTTTCGTGCAGATGCTGTCGATGGTTTTGTTTCCCTGTTTTACAAGCGTAATTACGCGGTACAGGTACGGATCTTCTAACTTCCATAGATGAGGATCAGGAATTGAAACCGATTGTTTGATGGTAGCAATTCCATTAGACGAAACCATCATCGCTGGTGATGTAGCAGATGCTACTGTTTGTCCGTCTCGCGTGGTAACATAGGTGGTAACGGAGGCATTACCCGCTGATGCGTTGTTGTTTTCCACCTTTGTTTCTATCAACAGTTTCGCACTGTTTCTTGCCACTTTGGTGGTAATATACACACCACCATTTCTTACAAAATGAAGATTGTTATATTGGTTTAACCATACATGACGGTAAATGCCTGCACCTTCGTAAAACCATCCTTCATATTGCGGAGGCATCAGCCCTAACGGTAATGATATTGGGTTGGGTAAAAGAAACAAAGTCGGTAATGTCGTAAGAAGCCGGGGTATAACCGCTGAAAGTGTCCACCGCAATACACGCCGTTCACCCATACTTTACTATCACGAAAAATACCATCAAAGTCTAACACAAACCGCTGACCTGAATCTTTGGGTGATACTGTGAATTCTTTGCGATACCAGCCAATGCTGTTTTGGGAAACAATCCACCCACAGGTTTGTAGCCATGCGCCATCACATCTTCGTTTGCTGAATTTTGAAAGGGCAATGCAACCGCCCAATCGTGCGGAAGCTGCACATCTTGCCACGACGAATCATTGAATGAAACACTCATAGGCGTGCCTTCCGATCTGCCGGTTTTTGCAAACAGGTTGGTAATGCTGTAATTAAAATCTTTAGCCGGGTCGGAGCATTGCCAAGTGCGAATTTCCAGTCTTCATCCAAATTGATTCTCATCACAGGAGCAGACTGTGAAAAGGAAACAGCGCAAAGGCATAATTGTATCAGGAATATGGCAGCAATTCTCTTCATGAATAATAGTTGAAATGTTCAGTAGTACGAGCGATATAAAAGCCCGAAATTAAACGCACAGCCAGAATGTGAAAAATAATAGGAGTGAGCCAGTAACAATTAAAAGGTATACGCAGCATTCATATAATCGTGGCACCGGTAACAGTGTTGCCGCCAAAATCAAACAGGGCGCAGTTTTCAAACGATGAGCCTGTACCATAGAAATCTTTCATGTGCGAGGTAATCCATGCCGGTTCCCAATACATTACACCGCTACCACCACCGCTAATCACTGCTTGCGTAAGGTCTTTCATGAACTGGTATTGTCCTTCTTTGGAAATGGTATAGCCCGGAAAAGCGTCATTGCCAGAAATGACATTGTTGTAATTATCCGCGCTGCCATTGGTCCACGGGCAGTTGGTTTCTACTATCATTATGTCCTTACTGTATTTGGCTTTCAGCGATTGGATGGTTGTAGTAAGTGCGTTCATCGATGGTAATGGAAGACCAAACATAATAGTAGGAAATACCTAAAATATCATAGTCGGTTACCTTTGCATTGTTCATCACATTGCCAGCCCACCAATCAGCGTTTTCGGGTTTTGCCACATGCAGAATAATTTTGGGTTTCATAGCCGCATTTACCGAAAAATCGCGCACCGCTTTGATGCCGCTGTTTAGCAATGTGCCAAAATTTGTCCAGTTGTTGTTCACCACTTGTCCCGCTGGATACAGCATACCACCATTGGTTTCATTGCCCACCTGTACCATTTCGGGTACCAGGTTTTCGGCTTCCAGTTCGTGCAGCACACGCGATGTGTATTCATAAACCGAATCGGACAAAGTAGCAAGATCTAAAGACTTCCATGCTTCGGGCGTGGCTTGTGCGCCGGGATCTGCCCAT
Organism: uncultured Chitinophagaceae bacterium; assembly: GCA_963760045.1. Taxonomy (GTDB): domain Bacteria; phylum Bacteroidota; class Bacteroidia; order Chitinophagales; family Chitinophagaceae; genus Ilyomonas. Next base: position 35,051 of record CAVXBN010000022.1, on the reverse strand, counting down.
ATATCGGAATAGTGAAAGTCAAGATTCACTGCCATGCCTGCGTTTTTTGCACGGCGTATGGTTTTCTTTACATCGTTGATATCGCTATAATATTTACCGGTTAATGTGTACGTCCATTCAGGGTGATACCAAAGTCGTACCCTCACTGTATTGCAGCCATGATTTTTGAATATCAGGAATGGATCTTGTGTTATGCCGGAGTCACTGTAACTACCGCCAAAATCTTCAATTTCATTTACATACGACAAGTCGGCGCCCATCGAAAACTGGTACCACGGATAAAACGTTTTTGTAACAGCAGCGAGTATCGTATCTGTTGGTGATACGACAACAGGCGGATTGTTACTCTTTCCTTTTGAACAGGCAGTTGAGAGAATGACTGCATACACAAACACTAACAAGACTAAGGGTTTCATCATTTTCACTTTTAAAAACATAAGAAATAAACAGCTGTTTTGTCAACATCAGCGTATTTGCACACTACTTATCTTCTCTTCATCGAATAGGCAACTTTTCAGCGTGTACATTTATTGAATGAGCTATCGTTAAACCGGGAAATCTATGGTGGTTCTGCAATAATAATACTCGATTATAAATATTGCTGGTACACCTAAAATAAAAAGGCTCCGTCCTGGAAAAGACAGAGCGAATTATGAACTATTGCTTAGTATCCTGAAGTTTGTGTCAGTTGTCCGTTGCTTGCATCTAATGCATATTGCGGCACAGGAAACAAAGATGGACCTGGGTTTTTACCAGCTACCGGCTGTAATTTTTCCATCCATTTGTTGAAACGGATAAGATCTACACGCCTGAGACCTTCAAAAAACATTTCCCAGCTTCTTTCGCGCAGAATTGCGTCGGCAAAAGATTGCTTATCGGCGATATCGGCTGCATTGAGATTGGCAATGCCCGCACGTGCACGAACGGCATTAACATACCCAACAGCTTCCGATGTAGGACCGCTTGTCTGGTTAATGGCTTCTGCCAACATCAGCAGAACGTCTGCATATCTTGCGAGTACAATATCATTGCCCTGGAAGGCGGTGCCTTTATCATCGTCAGGAAATTTCATAATGACGGGTCCGCGCATATTGGTCCTGTTTCTAGCATCGCCCCACAGGTTGGTGTAAGAAGGAACAAGCATGGCTCGCCTGGCGTCATTTGGATCAAACGAGTCGTAAAATTCCCATGTGGCAGTGTATGCACCGCTTGGGCTGGCCCATCCGCCTTTTTGCGTATTCCCACCGAAGTCGGAAGGATAAGTATAGTAAGTCCAGGCGTTCATGTTGCCATGTGTATCGTTGCCATCACCATTCGGATCTACCGATACGGCAAGAATGGTTTCACTGTTGCGTTCTGTTCTTGCCGTAAACAGGCTCATGTAATCAGGTACAAGGCTGTACCCGAGAGCCGAAATGTCACGACCTGTTTTTTCTGCATTTGTATAATCCTTTTCGTATAAGTAAGTGCGAAGAAGTACCGTAAGTGCGCCGCCTTTGTTGAAGCGGCCATATTCAGCCTGGTCGCGTGGCAGTGCTGCCGCCGCATCCTGCAGATCTTTTATAATTTGCGCTGCGAAGCCCGCTTCATCGGGACGGGTCATATTGTTCTCGGCATCTGTACCTATCAAGGCCCGGGTCGGTAATTACAGGTACGGGTCCATACATCGTCAGCAGGTGATACATCAGCCAAGCTCTTGCCATTTTGGCTTCGCCAATGTATTGCACTTTGGCTGCAGCATCAAAGTCTGCATTTTCCAGGTCGCTGATGGTTTTGGTAATGAGCGTTACAAATCTCACTTTTTCAAAATGACTGCCCCTGTCCTGGTTGATCATAAAGGTGAAATTGGAAGCGCTCAGAAAATCGAAGAAACCACCCCACTCCGGAAAGTGCGCGATATTGTCTCCTGTTGCATCGTTTATCTGGATGTCGCTGTATTCGTAGCCATTAAATACGTTCTGGTAACCGGTTGCAGTACCGTAGCCCCATTTTGCCTGGAAGGGTTTGTATACTTCCATCATGTAAGCTTCAAAATCGGCCTGCGTCTGTGGAAAATTACCGGGCGTCAGCGAGCCATATAGTTTTGGATCGAAATTCTTTTTGCAACTGCTGATGCTAAAGGCAGCTAAGATGAGTATGATGAAAAAGTTCGTTTTCATTTGTAATGTTTGATAGATTATAAATTGGCTTTGATACCAAAAGAATATGTGGTTGCCATTGGATAAGGAGCTGGTCCACCTTTTACACCCACTGCCTGCACTTCCGGATCCGCAATTTTGTATTGGGTAATGATAAAAGGATTCTGCACATCGGTATACACTCTCAGGTTTTTAAAGATTTTGTTGATACCCGGAGCGTTGAAGGTATAGCCAAGAGAAATGTTTCTGCAACGAACAAAGTCTGTGCTTTCCACACGTGTATCTACGCCTGCCAGCAATCCCAACGCCGATTCATTGTATGCCACACCCGGCAGTGTGCCGCCCGGGTTAGCTGTTGTCCATACGTTTGATATCTGTTTGATACCGCTTTGGTTGCCGGCAATCAAACCTCCAGGATCGCTCCATGATGTAAGATAGTTGTAGTTGTATCCACCAAACTGTCCATAGAAGAAGATGCCCAGATCCAATTGTTTGTATCGGAATGTATTACCAATACCAATGGTGATTTTAGGATTGAAATCGTAACGCACCACATCAGACGAGTCTAATTTTTTATCGCCGTTTACATCTACGATTATCGGAGAGCCGGGCATTTGCGCATTGGCAGGCTGCCATTCAGGAGCTGTTTCGCCTACCTGTAAAATGCCATTTGTTTTAAATACGTATAGCGAATTTACCGGGTCGGTTACGTTTGCATAAGAGGGCACGTCGGCATTCGGAAAACGTTCTTTCCACGAAAAATTTACGTGGGATACGTTAATCAGGCTGCTCCACTGAAAACCAGATGACGTTCTCACATTATCTGTGTTTACACTCACTTCATATCCTTGTCTTACCTGGTGACCGGCATTGATAAAATGTGTGGCAATAAAGGAAAGCGGCGCAGTGTTGTCCGTGGTCAGAATTCTTGTGAAGTCATCTTTAAATACATCTACCGAACCTGATATTCTGTCTTTGAACAGGGAGAAATCGAGACCAAGGTTTTTGTTGACAGTTTTGGGCAGGTAAGGTTGGGATCATCCAGTGCCGAGAGGTAATAAGCCACGTGTGTAGCTGCTCCATCGTTGAAGGTTATGATGGAATTATCCGGGCGGAAAGACCCATATGCCACCGCGCCGTTGGTCAAACCCGTAATACCGATACTTGCACGCAGCTTCAGCAAACCAATCGCGGGTATGTTTCTCATGAAATTTTCGTTAGACAATTTCCAGGCAACTGACGCAGAAGGAAAACCTGCATATTTAGACTGTGGAAAAAAGTTGCTGAAACCATCGTAGCGGTAAGTGAGAGACAAAACATATTTGTTATGGAAGTCAAATGAGCTTCTGGCAAAATAAGAACGGGTTTTATTGTAGTTCTTATAAGAGCTGATGCCCAATGAAGAAGCAGTTGCTGTTTGCAAACCTGTAATGCCTATCGCATCTTTCATATCGGCACCCTGCGCGGTAAAGCCGTAATCATTGTAGATATACTGACCTGTACCGGCTACAGCATCAATGTTCAGTTTATTGTTCAGCAAGTTTTTCTTAAACGAAAGCGTCGCTTCCATGGTTTGGTTTTGCCTGTTGGCTTCAGTCCATGAGCCGCGTGTGCGATACAACTGGAAATAGAAAGCATCCGAAGGAATGAAGAAACTCCGGGCTGAGTTTTCTGTGTTGTTGCCATACAATACGTGTGCAGTCAACATTTGGGGAATAATGTTGAAGTCGGCAGACAACGTCGCAAACAGGGAATTATGACGCGTATTGTCCTGTATGCCCAGCAGGGAAACAGGATTGCCGGTTACACTAAAGAGTGAATATTTGCCCGACTCATCGCGCACAGGCACATACGATGGGTAGGCTAAAGCTGCCTGCAACGCACCAAAACCCTGCGTGCCCGAGCCTCCGTTTTGCCAGCCGGCTGTAGAATTTTTATAATTATTTCTGCCACTGATCATGCTGGCATTGATGGTGACCCATTTGGCAGGCATGGCAGAAATGTTCATACGCCCGGTATATTTGGTAAGCCCGGAATTTTGTATGGTGCCTAATTGGTTAAAATAGTTCCCGGAAAAATAATAGGTTACTTTTTCCGTGCCGCCACTCACGTTCAGCGTATGATTGTCAATGCTTCCATTTCTCAATACTTCGCCCAGCCAATCGGTGCCAATTCCTGCGTTCTGGATATCCTGCGCTGAAAACTTAGGAACAAAACCTGTAGCCGGAATGGTGCCAAACGGCGCCATTTTATTGTCGATGAGGTATTTGTCGAGTGTAAGCTGGTTATAATTTGTCATATACTCGGTCGCGTTTAGCGGCTCGAGGTATTTCAGATTTTTAGCAACGGAATGGCTGCCGTCATACGACACATTGTTTCTGCCGGCTTTCCCTTTTTTCGTGGTGATCAATACAACGCCATTAGCGGCGTTCACACCATAAATAGAAGCACTTGCATCTTTCAGCACTTCCATCGATTCTATGTCGGCTGGGTTGAGCCCGGCAAGTCCGCCACGGCGCACGCCGTTCAGTTCGCCACCAATGGAACCATTGCCCGGTTCAAGCCCTTCGTAAGGCATTACCACGCCGTCTACAACAATCAGCGGATTGCCGCGTCCTCGGATAGATAAATTAATATTACCCCCGGGTTCTGCACTTTGCTGCACTACCTGCAAGCCGGCCGCGCGACCAAACAGTAACTGGGCAACTGAGTTGTTGGCTGCCTGCGGTACATTTTTCGGATCCACTTTGGCAACTGCCGTAGTGAGGTTTTTGCGCGATGTGGTGCCATAACCTACCACCACTACATCGTTCAGGCTGCCCGCTGTTGCGGTGAGCGTTACAGTAAGAGAAGGCTGGTCGTCTACCCGCACTTCTGCGTTCTGATAACCAATAGAACTAAAAACGAGGATGTCGTTTTTAGAAGCCGGTACACTGAAACTGCCGCTTGCGTCTGTAATACCAATCGTAGATTTCCCTTTTAGTAAAACGGAAACGTTAGGCACAGGTTGATTGACAAGGTCAACCACTTTTCCAGATACCGTTTTGGATTGTGCGTGGGCAGTGAGGAAGGAAAAGGCGGTTATTAACAAAAGGCAAACTCTGGCAAGAGTATAATGTACCTTTTGACAGGAGGACTCAATGTTCATAAAGCAATAATTGTTTGTTGATAGTATATGTAATGAAAAGGAAAATGACAGTGTTCGAAAACGTATGGCGCAATGGTCGGTAAAGAAACTTCATCGTCCGGCACTTTACCCGATCTTGCTTTTTGCCAAATCGTATCAATGGAAAAGCAGGATAGACAGGTAGATCTTAGCAACCTGCAACCGCCGTTTCCACCGGTTTGCAGAACATGTGAATTTGAGTAAAGACATCATCAGGCACAATCGTTTTAAAATTCATCAATCATCGTTTGCTGGTGTGCAGCCCAAAAAGCAGGAGAGAGGCTGCGTATGACAAGGCTCGTTTACAGGTTGCAAAATAGATATTCGCACCTGCGGCGGCTTGTTCAAACGTTCTTTCCTTTGTTTCAAATCAGACATAAATGATCATTCATGTAGAAATGAATGATTTATAAATAACTAACCAATAATGTGTTAACGTTTTTACTTGATGCGGCCTTTAATTGCTTCCCATTTCTGCCGGTCAATGCCTCCGGAATCGCTTATTTTCATGGCTACTACTGATGCAATATTTCTTGTCAAACGATTCGCTTCCCCGCACGGTAAATCAGGTCATCCTGATGTGCCTTCTATACATTTATTCCTCACTGCCAATGCCCGGATTTGCCCAAAAACCTGCGTTGCAATTCCGGCATATCACCAATGAGCAGGGATTATCGAACAGTACCATCGAAGCCATTTGCGAGGACAACAGGGGTTTTTTGTGGTTTGGTACGCGCGATGGACTCAACCGTTACGATGGCATGAGCATGACGGTTTTCAAAAACAATCCTTCAGATACCAGCAGCATCAGCGACAATTATATAAGAAGTATTTATGAAGATCATGCTCACAACCTTTGGTTGGCCACTTACGGCGGGCTCAACCGATACCAGCCGGCAACCAATCAGTTTGCGAGATTTCAACACAATCCGCGCCGGGCAGGCAGTTTGTCGGGCAATGCAGTAACATCTGTATTTGAAGATAAAAGTGGAGGGCTTTGGGTAGGCACTTATGGAAATGGGCTAAACCGGATGAACAAAGACGGCTCATTTACCCATTTCACCCAACAGGCCGGTCAGCCGGGAAGCCTGTGCGACAACCGGGTGAACTGTATGTATGAAGACAGGAACGGAAATTTTTGGGTAGGTACAGAAAACGGGCTCAACCTGATGAACCGGGAAGACAAAACTTTTTACCTGTTTACAGATACCAGCGACCAAGAGCGCTTTGCCGACAACAACAAAATAAGGCTCATTCAGGAAGATATGCAGGGCAACCTGTGGCTGGCAACGGAAAATCGCGGTTTGCTGCTGTTCGACACGCAAAGCAAAACCTTCCGGCACCTGCTGCACAGCGATAATGAGCCGGGTAGCCTGTCGGCAAATGGTATCAAAACCATTCTTGTTGATTCCAAAGGCAGACTTTGGGTTGGCAGCATCAATGGAGGATTGGATGTGTTCAACCCGCAAAGTGGCACATTCTTTCATTATCAAAACATGCCCGACGACGCGGCAAGCCTCTCACAGCGCACTGTATCGGCGCTGCTCGAAGACCGGCAGGGCAATCTTTGGGTTGGGATGCACCGCGGTGGCGTAAATTTTTACAGCCCGGCTGCAGAAAAATTCAAACTCTACAGACAGGGTACATCGCCGCAATCCCTGAGCTATAGCGATACAAAAGCTTTTTGTGAAGACCACAACGGAGATCTGTGGATTGGCACTGATGGAGGCGGGCTAAATTTAATGAACCGCAACACAAATGTATTCCGGCGTTACCGTTACAATTCTCAACAACCTTCCACGATCGGGGCAGATGCCGTTCTGGATGTGATGGAAGATAGCCGGTTTAACCTATGGGTAGCCACATGGGATGGCGGGTTGAACCTCATGAACCGCTCAACCGGCACATTCACCCGTTTCAAACATAACCCGGCAGACAGCACGTCCATCAGCTCGGATTTTGTGCAAAAAGTATTTGAAGACAAAGACGGCAACCTGTGGATTGCTACGTATTACGGAGGGTTGAATTTGTTTGACAGGAACACGAAAACGTTTTCGCGCTTCGTTTCGGGCGTGGATAAGACAAGCCAGATTTTGGGAAACAATATCATTTCCATTAACCAGGATCGGGATGGTATTCTTTGGTTTGGTACAGACGACGGCGGGCTGAACAGTTATGACCCGGCTACCGGAAAAATTGACCATTACTTCAGCAGCGGAGACAGGTTTCCCGACATCCGTGTTCTATTCATCGATCACAAAGGGCAGCTTTGGGTGGGTCAGTCGGGACTGTATGTATTTGATAAAGCCAAAAAACGTTTTCTCCTTTCCGGCGAGAAAGCAGGCTTGTCCAATTCATTCATCAGGGGAATGCTTGAAGACGAAGCCGGAAATTTCTGGATTGGTACCACGCACGGACTTGTGCGCTACAACCCCGCCAATGGCAACAGTAAAATCTTCAACAACGGTGACGGCCTCCAGGGGCTTGAGTTTGAGGCCAACGCGTGCATAAAGGCAGCCAACGGCGAGATGTTTTTTGGTGGAACAAATGGGTTTAACAGCTTTTATCCGCAAAACATTAACAACAATTCTTTTGTGCCGCCGGTTTATCTTACCGGCTTCCAGATTTTTAATGAAAAAATGCTTCCCGGCGCACACGGCTCTCCTCTGCAGCAGGATATCAGCTTGACGCATGAGATTCAATTATCGCACAGGCAATCTGCCATATCATTCACTTTCGCGGCGTTGAATTATACCGTTTCTGAAAATAACCAATACCTCTACAAACTTGATGGCTTTGACAGAGGCTGGAACAATGCAGGCAATGAGCGAAAAGCTACCTATACCAACCTGAACCCCGGAGTATACTCATTCAGGGTGAAAGCCTCAAACAACGATGGAATCTGGAATGAGAAAGGTGCTTCTGTCCGCATTATTATATCCCCGCCGTTTTGGGATACGTGGTGGTTCAGGCTGCTGATGGCATCTATTGTCGTAGCGGCAGCATTTTTTATGATGTATGAAAAAAGAAGGCGCGAAATAAAACAAATCAATGAGAAAAAACGGGAAGAACTGCACCAGCTGCAACTCCAGTTTTTTACAAACATATCCCACGAGTTCCGCACACCGCTGAGCCTGATTTCCAACCCGCTTGAAAAGTTGATGAAAGAAGACGGCAACGGCAGGTTTTCGCATTATTACCAGCTGATGTACCGCAACTCGCAGCGCTTGCTTTCGCTTATCAACGAGCTCATGGATTTTCGTAAAGCAGAAGCCGGTGTGCTGTCGCTAAAAGTGATGCCCGGCAACCTTGGTTTGTTTTTAAAAGAAATTGCAGATGAGTTTACAGAAGCTGCCTGGCAAAAAAATATCAAGTTCGAAACAGATATTCATACCCTGAAAGAAGAAGTATGGTTTGACCGGCAGGTGCTGGAAAAAATTGTACTTAACATCCTCAACAACGCAGTGAAATATACAGCTGCAGGGGGGAACATAAGCCTTTCGTTGTTAGTCAATCTCAATGGTTTTCAACCACGCTTTGCCAATGATCTCATCATCAGGAATGAATATCGCGGCAACCGGTATGTTTTCATTCGCGTAGCGGACAACGGCATCGGTATTTCCCGCGATTCTATTGAGCATCTGTTTGAAAGATATTACCGCATAAGTGAATCGCACCTGGGTTCCGGCGTGGGGCTGGCGTTTGTGAAAAGCCTGACTGCCCTTCACAAAGGCGATATTCAGGTATTCAGTGAAAAGAAAGAAGGAACCGAAATCATTATCGCCATCCCTGCAGATAAAAGCGATTATAACAGCCATGAACGGTGGCTGGAAAATGAAGATAACAGCCACATAAAACTGGAAAGCATTTTGGCTGTAAATACGCCATTCGCAGCAGCAACCGGTGATGCGCAGGCAACGATCGGGGAGAAGCAGGCGGTTGATCTGCCTACGGCGCAACGCATTTTAATTGTGGATGATAACGAAGAACTGAGAACTTTTCTGAAAGAAACCCTGCAACCTTATTATGTGATTGCAGAAGCTGCAAACGGACAGCAGGGACTGCTGAAAGCAAAAGATGAACTTCCCGACCTGATCGTCAGCGATGTGATGATGCCGGTGATGAATGGTATTGAATTTTGCAAAGCGATAAAAGAAGATATTGAAACTTCACATATTCCTTTCCTGATGCTGACGGCAAAATCTGCTCTCGCAGCAAATATTGAAGGCATCGAATCGGGAGCAGATTTTTATTTTGCCAAACCCTTAAGCATAGATCTTTTGCTGCTGACGATTCGCAACCTGTTTGAACAACGCAGGAAACTGAGAGACCGTTTTACACAGGATTCATTCAGCGAAGCGAAAGAATTGGTTCACTCTGCCAAAGACAAAGCTTTTATGGAAGAGTTGTTGCAAATCATAGAAGATCAGCTGGTAAACCCGGATCTTGATATTGACTTTCTCTGCAGTGAAGTAGGCATGAGCCGCACAAAATTGTATCAAAAGCTTAAGAGCATCACCGGGCAATCGATTGGTGAATTTGTGAGAACCATTCGCCTGAAACGGGCTGCCTACATTATGGCGCATGAAGACGTAGCTATTTCTGATGTGATGTATCGCATTGGCATACAGACACAATCTTATTTTACAAAAGCTTTTAAGAAGGAATTTGGAAAAACGCCCTCGCAGTTTATTCAGGAATTGAAAGGATAGATAATGTTCGCTGTTGGAATATCAGTTCCTGTTCGGTTTTTTTCCTATTTTGTAAATCGAATCGCCTGATCTCTTCTTTCCGGGCTCCGGCACAGATACAAAGTGCAGATCACTCTGCGGAAAAGGAATAATAATACCTTCTGCTTTGAATTCTAAAATATGGAAGCCATCAGATCACTTTTAAGATCGAACCACTTTTCCATTTCTGTCCAGAAATACACTTTTATATCTACCGAGCTATCGCCAAATGCATACACCCTCATGAAAGGTTCGGGAAAATTGATCACATGACTTTGTGCTGATTGACGGCAGCGAGAATAATTTTTTTTACCTGTTGCAAATCGCTGCTGTAAGCTACGCCAACCTCTGCCACAACGCGGCGGTGCTCATTGTTTCTTGTCCAGTTGATGATGTGTTGCGAGAGCATGTCACCATTGGGAATGATTACTTCAGAACCATCAAATGTGGTGAGCCTGCTGGCAATATTGGAATCACTTTGAGAACATTTTCGCTGATTGTGCGTGTATTGATACCTCTTTGCAGTTTGTTGTTGATCGCGTTTAGGCTGATGGTGTATTGCTCCATTTTACAAGCTGGTATGCAATCAGTGTATCCGATGCCTTGAAATATTTCTTTACCGAATCCGTATTGAAGCGGGCAAGACTTATGAATCGATTTTGGGCTGTAAACTGTCCGTTTTCTGTTGCGGGAAAGCCTGTATGCACATGATACACAGGAAGAAAATTGTTATCGTTTTCATCCGTTTTCCTCCTAAGTACCTGCTTCTCATTTGCATGACCTGGCTGTTTGGGTTTGTTTATTAGAAAAAGTCATCTGTCTGCGAATGCATACCGTTTAATTCTGTAACCACCGCATAGCCTGATCCTGTTCATTCACTTCGAATGTTTTGATAGACATGGTAGGAAGGAAACTATTTTCTGCTTTTGCAATCAGCTGCAACCATTTTTTATCTGTGACAACCGCACAGCGCCTGAGTTTTTTAAAAATGAGTAATTCTGCTTTTAACTTATCGTCAATGGCAGCAAATGAGTGGCTCATGTCTATGTCTTTCAACATCACCATGAGATTCAGTTTGTCATCTTCTACGTTGTATAAAATCGGAACTAACTTGCTGATGTCCTTTTTGCTGAAGCTTCCATCAATTGTAATGGTTAATACATTGGTTCTTTCTATTTTGTTATTGATTATTATCATATCTATGATTTTTTGTAACAGTAAAGCATGAATGTTTACTGATATTTAAAAAGTAATTTTCGTCGATGTAGTTAATTTCTGATTGAGTGTAACCGCAGCGCTTATCAACCCCAAATGAGTAAAAGCCTGCGGAAAATTGCCCAGGTGCTCGCCGTGAAAGCCCAATTGTTCGGCATACAATCCTAAATGATTGGCATATCCCAGCATTTTTTCGAAGTAGAAGCGAGCTTTGTCTACCTGCCCTGCTCTTGCCAGGCACTCAACATACCAGAAAGAGCACATGGAAAATGTGCCTTCGTGACTGTCAAACCCATCATATGCGGCTGTTTTTGTATTGTATCGGTAAACCAGTGAATCAGACACCAGTTCAGTTTCTATTAATGCAAGAGTTGATAACCACTTCGGGTCTGTCGGGCTGATAAAGCGAAGCAAAGGCATTAGCAATGATGAAGCATCTACTGTAGATGAACCGGGGTATTGCATGAAAGCCTGTTTTTCGTCGTTCCAAAAATCAGTGTAAACATGTTTATAAATCTCATCGCGCTGGTGCTTCCATTCAGGATTTAAAGGGAATGACCTGCTTTCTGAAATACGAATGCCACGGTCAAAAGCCGCCCAGCACAAAACGCGTGAATACAGGAAATTCTGTTTGCCTCCGCGCACTTCCCAAATGCCTTCATCGGGTTGGTTCCAGTTGCTGCACAGCCAGTCAATTTGTTTGGAAATCGTAAGCCAAAAATCGTAGGAGACAGGCTCAACAAACTCGTTAAATAAGTATACCGCGTCCATCAGTTCGCCATAGATATCAAGCTGTAACTGGCCATATGCATTGTTGCCTATGCGAACAGGCTTCGATTGCTGATAGCCTTCCAAATGTTCCAGTATTTCTTCTTCTGCCAGCTTGTTGCCCCGGATAGAATACATAATACCCAGCAGGCCGGCTTCTTCTGTGCTTTCCAACACTTTTTCCATCCACCGCATAAAATCTATGGCTTCTTTTTTATACCCCAGCCTGATGAACGTATCCATCGTAAAAGAAGCATCGCGGATCCATGTGTAACGATAGTCCCAGTTTCTTTTACCACCGATACTTTCAGGCAAGCTAAAAGTAGGTGCGGCTACTACAGAACCATGATTGCACGAGGTTAATAATTTTAGCATCAGCGCCGACCGGTTTACCATTTCAGACCACTTACCCTGGTAGTTTGAAAGGTTGATCCAATCCTGCCAGTATTTGACATTATCGAAAAGTGACTGCGTGATAAACGTACAGAAATCTCTTTCAGCCGGGTGTTCGCTGTCTACCGCTTCGAGCAAAAAATCTGCGGTTCGCGAAGCAGCGAGTGTAAAATGAGCTACCACATCATTGTCAACAATATTGAGTTTTTCCGAACTCATTAATCGTAATATAGTTCCATCTTCACCCAGGCTTTTGAGGATGACTTCATGCGGCGTCACCTGCTCTGCGGTATGTGTGCTTCGTCCATAGTTAAAGCGGGGTCTGCATTGCATCTCGTAGGTTATTTCGCCCCTGATTGTCGTCATCCGGCGCACGATCTCTTTGCCATCGTACAACGCTTCCACGGGCATAAAATCAGTGATTTCGCTAACGCCTTCCACCGACAAAAAACGGGTGAGCAATACATTGGTATCAGGTAAATACAGTTGTTTTGTTTTTGCTTCTTTCAACTTAGGCGTTATTTTAAAAAAACCACCTTTTGTATCATCGAGCAGGGCTGCAAAAATGCTGGGTGAGTCGAAGTTGGGAAAGCACATAAAATCGATAGACCCGTTTAAGCCTACTAGTGCTACCGTATTCAGATCGCCGATGATACCGTAATTTTCGATTGGTTGATAACTCATGATGAATAATTTTGAAACAGCTCAATCGCCGGTATGCTGACATTTTGCTGTTATGTTTTAGAAAATTAAACGCAGTATTTAAGATGTTTGCTTTGCTTACATTGATGATTTATACCAATGCTTTGTATTTACCAATCAACCTATCCAACGCTTAGCCTAAAGGTGGGTTGAGGTGGATATAATCAAACAGCAACTCGCCATAGCCATTTGTGACTTACAGTTGTAACCGGAAATTGCAGAATACCGGAAACAGCCTATTTGCCTGCACGTTTACCCTCTCGAAGTGATTGAAGTTGATGGGCATAGGATACTGCCCCACAATTAATGCCTTCCTGTATTGAAAACTATCCTCGTTTCGCCACGACCCAGATATTCAGTAATAGCAAGGTTTTCGTCATCGCTGTCAGGTGATTGTATCCATGGTCACAGATACACCTAGATGTTGTTTTTTTCAAGGCCCGTTTGCGGCATTACACCATTCCAGCTTCGCGACAATAACTTTGTTGTGCGTAGGTGATCCACAAATCACCATTGCCGGCAATTAATCCATGAATCACTCCTCTTTTAAAGCTGACTTGAAATTTTACTTGATAGTTGTTGTAATCAACTTCAATAGGTAATGTATCAGCAGCATTTCACCCATCGGTAGCCTATTTTGACTGCTTAACCAGCAACCTGCCGTAAAGTAAAAAGGTAAGTAACAGGATAAGTATAAGCCTTTAGCTGTATCGTGTATTTTACCGGAGGCATGCTTTCCTGCGCTCTTAAACAACTCATCGGAACAAAGAGAAACGAAAGGATCATCAAATGTTCATCGAACAGATTAAGTGTTTGGCTGCGAAGCCAAACCGGCATATTTCTAAAAGGATTTGGTGAAACAAAGGACCCGAATGTTATCAAGCCCGAAGTGCCGAATTCGCTTGTTTCTTTCTTCAAACTACTCTGAATTGCTTTGAGATATATGTTGTTCGGGAACCTTTTTTTCAAATGGACGGATCAATACACGGAGGTTGGGATCCCTTGAAAAATAATTGATTGCCCAGCTAATGAAAACCGACAACTTATTGCGCAGTCCGATGAGTGAAAAAAGATGGATTACATTCCAGACATGCCACGCAAACGCGCCCTGGAACTGCCACCCAGGAAGGTCTACTACCGCCTTGCGGCGACCCACCGTTGCCATATTTCCCATGTCTTTGTATTCATATTCTTTCGCCGGTTTGTTTTGCTGCATCCGCACCATGTTTTTGGCCAGTAGTTCACCCTGCGAAATAGCCACCCTTGCGAGTTGCGGATGCCCATGCGGGTACTTGTCTGTGGGCATAAAAGAAATATCACCAATGGCAAATACGTTGCTGCAGCCTGCAACGAGGTTGTGCCGGTTCACGAGCAGCCTGTTGCCCCGTTGCAGGGCTTCCGCCGGCAATCCTTTTATGGCAGCGCCTACCACGCCGGCTGCCCATACCACTGTCTGTGTAGGAATGATGGTGCCGTTGCTGAGTACAGCCATTTTTCCGTTGTAACTGTCCAATGCTGTATTGGTAAGTACTTTTACACCCATCCCTGTGAGAAACTCCTCTGACTTTTTTTGCGAAGCTTCCGACATAGGCTCCAGCAAAACGGGTGAACGCCCTACAAGGTAAATGTTCATGGAACGAATATCAAGCTCGGGATAATCTTTTGCAAGCACGTATTTTTTCATGTCTGCAATGGCTCCGCTCAATTCCACGCCCGTGGGTCCGCCACCCACAATCACCACGTTTTGCAACCGGTCTTTTTCTTCCGGCGACGCATAATAGGCAGCTTCGAGGTTGAGTAAAAAATGATTGCGCATATAAATTGCCTGGCTAACCGACTTCATGGGAATGGTATTTTGCTCCATTTCCTTGTTGCCAAAATAGTTGGTATCGACACCGGTAGCAATCACGAGATAATCGTAATGAAGATTTTCCTCGCTGGTAACAACGATATTCTTGTCAGGCAATACTTCCACCACTTCTGCCATGCGGATGTGCACATTTTTGGCATGCTGAAAGGCTTTGCGAAGGGGAAAGCTGATGCTGGCGGGTTCAAGCCCGGCTGTGGCCACCTGGTAATACAATGGCTGAAACTGGTGATAGTTGTTTTTATCAACCAGGAATACTTCGAAATCTTTTTTTATCAGGTGTTTTACAAGGTTGAAGCCGGCAAAGCCGGCTCCAATTACTACTACCCGTTTATAGTTTTGCATTGCTCGTTATGTTTACGTTTTATTCGAACCGAAGATGCGATGAAGAAATTTGAAAGACAACTCCGCTTCGCAAAGAAGCCTCATGTGAAATCTTGTAACCGGTGTTCATTGATTTTGATTCTGCCAAAATTGCTCCGTGCTTGCAAACCTGCCATTCTTCCGATTTCTCACAATATTGCTTTGGGCGATATTCCCGTTTCTGTGGCTGGCACAATCAAAGCACTTAAGTTCTTATTGATAATGGTAAATTCAACACAACTCATGTTGCTGAAGAAACACCGGAACTTGTGCAGCTATGCCTGTTTTTACCGTGCTTTACTTGTAAGTGATACTCCTAATGCATTCGTACGAAAACCGCGCGGTTTGCTTCAACAAAGATTCAAATTTGCACCATACACTTTTTTCATCCACTGCATTCAACAATTGTTTATGGCTATTTGCCGCAAGGACATCCACTCTTACAAAATGAAAAATGAAATCTGCTGTTTGCTTATTACCTGCATTCAAAACATATTCTTCCTGCATGTATACCTGCCGTCACCATTCATCTTAACATGGAGATGCTTTGTTTACACGGTTGTTCCATTCGCACTTCTGAGTAGCGGTATGGGATGAACACCTGCCATATCACTGATGATATTAATCAATTCTGACCCTGCCGGAACCACGATTTTGGTATTGCTCATCAGGGCTTTTTCTACAGCTTCCAGTTTTCTCAGCACTTGCGCATTGCCAGTGAAATATTCTTCCGCCGCTACATTTACCAGTTGTATCGCTTCCGCTTCACCTTCAGCATGCAACACTTTTGCACGTTTGTATCCTTCTGCTTCTTTTATTTTAGCGCGTTTCACTCCATCTGCTACAGTCTCAGCAGCCGTTGCATAGTCGATTGCCGCTATTTTTTCGTTTTCTGCCTTTACTACCTTGTTCATGGTTTCCTGCACATCAGACGGCGGATCTATCTGTTTCAGTTCCGTGCGTACAATGACGATGCCCCAGCTTGCCGTTTCGTTTTTCAACGTCGTGTGCAATTCTGCATTTATTTTTCCTCTTTCGCTGTTGGCAGAGCGAAGCGTAAGTGTGCCAATGATATTTCTCAAGGTTGTGCGGGCAAGATTGACAATTTGTAGTTTGTAATCATTCACATTGTAAATGGAGCTTTTTACATTTTCTTCTCCTTCTATTACCCTGAAATAAATCTGTGCGTCTACACTGGCGTTGAGGTTGTCGTTGGTGATGATTTCCTGTGGTTGCGCATCTACCATTTGCTCGGTGATATTCACGATATAGATTTTGTCTATAAAAGGAATGATCCAATGAAAGCCGGGGTTGGCAAAACTGCTGTATTTACCAAGCCGCTCTATCAAGCCTCTGTGCGTAGGGCGAACTATATTGATACCGCTAAACAGGAATAATAAAATGAGACCTGCGATAATGAGCGTTAACGTTTGCGTTTCCATAATTTTCTTTTTAAATATTTGATGTTGGAACTGCAACACTATTTGCAATTCAAATGTTTCCGGATTTACCCATTCCTGTTTCAGATTGTGCTTACATCATAAATGCAGCAATTCGTTTTTTTACGGAATCTTTGAATTTACTAAATCTTTTGGTGGTATTGAAAAACTGTCCCCTGCACTGAAGTTAATTATCTGAGATTTCAATGCCGGGGACAGTTTAGTAGAAAGAATACTTTGCTCTTTGCAACATGTGTATCAAGCGTTGATAACTACTAGCAGCCGCCTTATGCCGGAACAGACGTTGCACTTTCCATTGCCTGTTGTTCGCGTTTCCGTTCTTTTTTTGCTGCTCTCCTGTCTTTTACCGTATCTACCGCGAGATACACCACCGGAACGATGATCAGCGTCAGTAACATAGAGGAAGTCAATCCGCCGATCAGCACCCAGGCAAGACCATTTTTCCATTCGCTACCTGCACCGGTAGCAATAGCAATTGGTATCATGGCTATCACCATCGCAATCGTGGTCATCAGGATAGGACGGAAGCGTTCCATCGTGCCTTCCATCAGGGCATCGAAAGAGCTTTTGCCTTCTGCTTTCAACTGGTTGACAAAGTCAACAATCAGGATGGCATTTTTGATAACCAGACCTACGAGCATAATCAGTCCTAACATACCAAAAATGGAGAGGTTCGTCATGGTTAAGGCAAGAGCAAGAAAAGCACCAACCATGGCTACAGGAACGGAGAACATAACCACTAATGGATAAATATAGTTGTCGTACAAGCGCTACCATAATAAGGTACACCAATGCAATGGATGCGGCAAGCGCAAGCAGCAAACTGCTAAAAGCTTCTGCCTGGTTTTTCACGTCGCCTGCGGCAGCTACGTAGATGCCGTTTGGTTTTTCTAACGCATCTATTTTTGCCTGTATTTCCTGCCCCACCGTGCCAACAGGACGACCTACCACCTGTGCTTCGACTGGTTACAGATGGTATCTTATCTTTTCTTTCCAGCTTGCTGGGACCTGTGGTAGAAACAATGCTGGCAAACTGGTTCAACTTGATGAGTTCACCTTTGGTGTTTTGAAAATTGAGGTTGCGGATATCATCGATATTTTTCCGGTCAAACTGGTCAAGCTGCACTTTAATCGGATATTCGTCATCACCCTGCAACAGCTTGCTCTGATCGTTGCCGGTAAAGGCATTTTGCATTGTATTACCCACCACATCGAGCGATAATCCTAATTCGGCCAACTTCTGACGGTCAATGTTCACGGCTATTTCAGGATTGCCACCTTCTACGGAAGCTTTGATTTCGTATGTGCCGGGAACCGATTTTACAATCTCTTTTATCTTATCGCTAAACTGTAAAATGCTGTCGAGGTTAGGTCCCTGTATCTGGAACTGGATAGGCGCTGCGGTTCCGCCGCCTACCATACTTACAGGCGTAGCAGTGATCTTGGCGCCGGGAATGCTTTCCTGCAGATCGAGCTTTGTTTTAGCCGCATATTCGGTAGAAGAAAGTGACCGCATTTCGGCCGGAACCAGCTTTACATTGATCTGTGATAAGTAGGCACTGCTGCCCGCACTGTTTTGCCCGCCAGCTGCACCTACTGTCGTAAACACGTTGGTAACATTCGGGTCGTTCAGCAACTTTCTTTCTATTTGCTGGGTAAGGAAGTTGGTTTGTGTAAGCGGTGTTTCCTTCGGCAATTCTGCCTGTAT
Organism: uncultured Chitinophagaceae bacterium; assembly: GCA_963760045.1. Lineage (GTDB taxonomy): Bacteria > Bacteroidota > Bacteroidia > Chitinophagales > Chitinophagaceae > Ilyomonas. Next base: position 16,541 of record CAVXBN010000022.1, on the reverse strand, counting down.
CTGGAATTCACCATTGTCACCATTGGCAACAAATTCCACACCTATAAAACCTGAACCCACGAGTGTAAAACTCGCCACTACAATCGCCATAACGATGGAAAACGAAATGCGCTTGTGGTTCAGTGTCCATCTCAGTAAATCCTCTGAAGAAGTTCTGAAAGCCTGATTATCATCTTTCGAACCAAATCAAGGGTTTGTCGAGTATTTTGTTTTTGTCGAGATGCGACAACTTGGTAAAACGGCTCGCTAACCACGGCGTCAATGTGAATGATACCAGCCAGCTGATGATGGTAGCTGCCACAATCACGATGGAGAATTGAAACAACAAATCGGATACAATGCCCGATACAAATGTAATGGGTAAAAAGACGACAACAATAACCAATGTAATAGATGTAACTGAAATGCCGATGTGTTTCCAGGTGTCCTTTGCTGCATCCCAGGCGCTGCTGCCCTGTTCCATGCGCAGGTGAATATTTTCCAGCACCACTATACTATCATCCACCAGGATACCCACTACCAGCGAGAGGGCTAATAAGCTCATCAGGTTTAAGGAGAAACCAAGCAAAGCCATCACCGCAAACGTAGATACAATAGATGTAGGAATGGCAACCATTACAATCAACGCATTGCGGAAATTGTGCAGGAAAAACAGCATAATCAACGCCACGAAGCACCACGGCAATCAACAGGTCATGTATTACCGAATTGGCAGCTTCCAGTGTAAAGTCGGCGCTGTCGCTTGAAATAGTAAAATGCATGTTTTCTGCACTGTATTGTTTTTCCAGTGATACCAGTGCTTTCTTCACTTCCTCACTGATTCCCACCGTGTTGCCATCACTTGTTTTCGTTATTTGAATACCCAGTGAAGTTTTGCCATTTACCCGTGTCAATGAGGTAGGTTCTTCCTTGCTATCATACAATTCAGCGATGTCTTTCAGGATACACCTGGCTGCCATCAGTGTTGGTTACCACGACCAGATTGCTTAATTCATCAAGACTCGTAAATTTTCCACTCAATCGCACCAGTACATCCTGTTGCGAGTTTTGCAAACTACCCGTAGGGAAGTTCAGGTTGGCTCTTGAAATAGCATTTGAAACCTGCAGTATCGAAATGTTGTAATACTTCAGTTTGTCGTTGTTAACATTGATTTTTATCTGCCTGTTTTCACCACCTGTTACATCCACTTTCGCCACACCTTCTATACGTGCGAGTTCGGGCTGAATGGTCTTATCGAACAACGTGGTAAAAGCTCTTTCATCCATGTCGCTTGTGGCGCCAATACGCATGATCGGCATTTCATCAAACGAGAATTTTCCAAGTGTAGGATCGTTCACATCATCGGGCAACTGGCTCCTGATGCTATTCACTTTGCGCTGGGCTTCCTGCAAGGCATTGTCTACATCGGTGCCATAGAGCAAGGTTGCAATCACTACCGATGCGCCTTCCTGGCTGATGGCTTGTGTATTGTCGAGGTTCTCTAATGTAGAGATGGCTGCTTCCACTTTTTTGGTAACGGCAGTTTCCACTTCCGTAGGACCGGCGCCGGGGTATACGGTAGTAATGGTAATTACCGGCGAACTCATTTTGGGCAAAAGTTCGTAAGTAAGTGTATTGTAGCCTACCAAGCCCAATAGCACCAAAATGCTAAAGATAACTACCACAAGGGTTGGTCTTTTGACGGCAACATCTGTAATGCTCATAATAATATTTTTAATCGTTGATCTAATTTTTTTCTGAAGTCCGCAACACGAGTGTTGTAGTTTTAATTGCGTTGCTTCCAGTCTGTTATCTAGGTGTGCACCTTTCGGAAGCAGGATTAATGATTGTGATGGTTAATGCAGTTCAGCCATACTTTTTTACTCAATCACTCTTACTTTATTGCCATTTTGCAAATTGATCTGCCCGGTTGTTACCACTTTGTCTTTGGCTTCCAAACCACTGAGAACGATGACATTATCACCGCTGATATTTTGCACTTCGATAGATTTTTTGGTAACAGTGCTGTCGTTATTAAGAACAAATACCTGTGCGTCTTTTATGCTGCCCACAATTGCCTGGCGGGGAATAAATAATTTGGAACCTTTTTCATTGTTCTGCGCATTCAGCATGGCTGTTCCAAACATACCGGCTTTCAGATTGTAGGTCTTATCATTAGATACTTCCACTTCAACATCAAACTTTCTGCCTGCATCTGCCTGTACACTGATGAGCGATATGTTGCCACTAAATTCATGTTCGGGATATACATCCGTTTTTATTTTAACCGGTTGACCTTTGCGTAGTTTGATAACATCTTCTTCCGGTACTTTCAAAACCATTTTCAGTTTCGAAATATCTACCACGCTGCCAAGCTGCATACCAAGTGTGGCAAAGCTTCCCTGTTCTACTTTCACTTCGCTTACAATGCCCGACATTGGCGAATGCACCACGGTGTATTTCATTTGCTGTTCTATGGCCGACATGTTGGCTCTTGCATTGTCCACATTCAGCGCAATGTCTTCATATTGCTTCTGGCTGATGGCGCCGGCTTTCACCAGACGTTCATATCTTTCCTTGTTGGTTATGGCATTGTTGTATGATGCCCTGGCTGTAGAGAGGTTCGACTGCAGTGTAGTAGGATCAATGCGTGCAATGACCTGACCGCTGCTCACAGACTGCCCTTCTTTGATATTAAGCTGAATAATAGAACCCTGTGCTTCGGCAACGAGTGGCAGTGTTTTGCGTGCATCAAATGAGCCGGTAAAGGACAGTGCATTGTCAATCGTATTGCTTTCGACAGCTGCAATTTTCACCGGTGTGGCACTTACACCCTGTGGCACAACTGTAGCCCTTTCGTTGATCTCTTTTTTATTATTGTACAGTACAAAGGCCATAACAGCAATGATTGCCACAACAATAAGGACAGGTATAATAATCTTTGATTTTTTATTAGTAGTATTTGCGTTCATTGTTTAATTTTTATGATCGTTCGGTAACAGGATTATTTTATAGAAGTGGAAGTTTTAATGACCTGGCTAAGCTGTCCGCTGCTTTGCATCATATCGAGCTCAGCAATATTCATCTGCAGCATAGCCGTGAGGTATTGTGTCTGCGCCTGTTTCAATCCATTTTCAGCATTTATCAAATCCGAAAGCGGCGCAATACCTTCCGTGTACGACAATTTATTTACGTTGTACAATTCTTCGGCAACTTTCATGTTTTCCTGCTGCGCTTTCAGCACACGCTGGTTTTGCGTTAAGTTGTTTTTAGCAGTCTGGTACTGGTTTTTTATACTCATTGTGGTGTATTCCTTATTCAATTCGAGTTGCTTGTAAGCAATATTGCTTTGCGCTATTTTATTCTTTTTCGCAAAGCCATCGAAAATGGGAACAGACAATTGCAGGCTATACAAGCCAGACGTGAATCCTGTGGTAGCTCCGTTCTTCAGCAATTTTTCTGTTTGTCCCTGCCATCCGTAGTTGGCATTCAGCGATAATGTGGGCAGATATCCTGCTTTGATATTGTCTGTATTGATCTGCTGCAATCTCAGTTGATAGTCTATGAGGTTCAGGTCTGTATTAGTCTCCAGAAACAGTTGCTGGGATACCGGTATGGGTTCTGCGCCTACTTCGGTAATGGCTAAAGGCTGGTCTACATCCAGGTTCATAAATGTTTTGAGGTTGTTAAGCAATTGCTGGTACGAGTTATTGTTGTTCGATAACTCGGTAGTTAAGTTGGTGTAATTCACGCTCAGCTGGTCAACGTCTACTTTTTTGATGATGCCTTCTTTAAATTGCGCTTTGGTGATATTAAGCAATTGCTCCATTCTGTCTATGTTGCCGGCAACGAGTTCCATTTGTTGCTTCACCATTTGCAATTGCATATACACATTCACTACATTATAGATCAGGTCTTCCTTGCTTTTAAAAGTTTGCAACTGGTAGAGTCCCTGGCTTTCTTTGGCAGCTTTTATACCGAGGCGAAGTGAAGGGTCAAACAACTTTTGCGTAAGGTTTCCCGTTGCGCTCATCACATAGCGGGTACCAAATTTTACGGGGATGGAAGTGCCGGGTTCGCCGCCAAATATTTCACCGGGCAGCAACTGCGATGCCCGCGCGAAGTTATCGGTAAAGTTTCCGTTGCCCGTAAGCTGTGGCAGGGCAGAGGCTTTAATTTCTTTTATTTTAAACTCATTGCTCACCTCGTTTAATTGAGTGCTTTGAAGCTGAGGGTTTTCGGATATAGCTAAATTAACCGCCTCAACTAAAGAAAGCCGTAGCGTATCAGTTTGCTGCGCAGATCCTGCGTAGGAGCAGGCAAGAAAAGGCCAGGCAGGTTATCATGTATTTTAATTTCATTGTGTTTTTTGTTTAATAAATTTAGTTTGTTTAGTATAAACTGAACCAGATGGTGAAAAAAAATATTATTGTTGCTGTGCTTCGAATTTTTTGTACAAAGCAGGCAATTCTTTCGTGAGGAATTCCATAAATCCGATCAGTGTCTTTAAGCTATTGTTGAAGTCCTTTGTTTTGGTGGGGCGTTGTGCAAGTACCTGTTTCAAAATGGCAGTAAATCCTGAAAAACTGTCCATCTGAGCCTTCGTATCTTCCTGCCAGCTATTGATGCGGCTGCAAAAATAGCGTTTGCGATCTCCGAGCTTTGTTTTGTATTCCAGTTTGTTGGCAGCCAGCAATTGGTTGATCGCCTGGCTGGCAGCGCTTTTGCTGATGCCTAATGTTTCCCAGATTTCATCAAATGTCATCTCAGGTTCATCATTCACCATCAGCAAAGCTATGATTTTACCCATTGCTGGTTGCAATCCGGTTTTTTCTATAATCACCGCCAGCTTTTCTATGAGTTGTACCTGCTCCTTCCGTAAAATGATTTTGTTTGACATAGTATTTGTTTCCCTTGAACGACAAAGATAGTAAATATTAGTTAGTTCACAAAATACTGAACCAAATAAATCCGAGTTGCGTCATGCAATTGGTGTATTGAACAGGAGAATGTTACTTTCCGATACAAAACTTACTAAAGATATAATCCAATTGATCTTCGTTTGTTACTTCGCCTGTAATCTCGCCAATATAGTGCAGGCACGTACGGATATCCGATGTTATGAGGTCTAATGGTGTACGCCTGGCAAATCCTTCTTTTGTCTGCAAAATTGCCTGCAATACCTGTTCCAGTGCAGCTACGTGGCGGGTGTTGGTCACAATGGTATTGTGTGTTTGTGTATGGTTTTGCATCACCGAACGGTAAAGTTCAGATTTCAGATCTTCTATGTGCCGGCGGTGCAAAGCAGAAATGAATTGGATGTTGGGTAAATGAGGAAAGCGATTTTGAAAATCACCTTCGTCAGCTTTATTTCCAGCCAGAACAATGCTGTTCCTGTCAGATTTCATTTCAGAAACAGTTTGCGCCAGTTCTTCCGGGGTAGTGTTGTTTACGTCGAACAGGTATAAGACAATATCTGCGCTGCGCATTTTTTGCAGGCTGCGCTGCACACCAATGCTTTCAATACTGTCCTGTGTATGTTCGCGAATGCCTGCAGTATCTACAAGACGAAATAGTATGCCGTTGATGTTCAGCGTTTCTTCAATGGTATCGCGCGTAGTGCCGGCTATAGAGCTCACAATTGCGCGGTCTTCGTTCAGCAGTGCATTCAGCAAGGTGCTTTTGCCCGCGTTTGGTTTGCCGATGATAGCGACTTCCACACCATTTTTTATCACGTTGCCCAGCTGAAAAGATTGCAGCAGGGCTTTTACTTTTAGTTCGGCATCGTCCAGTAAAGCCATCAGCCTGCTGCGGTCAGCAAATTCCACATCTTCTTCCGCAAAGTCGAGCTCCAGTTCTATGAGGGAAGAAAAGGAAAGCAATTCTTCCCGGATGTTTTGCAATACACCCGTAAATCCGCCACGCATGTGCTGCAATGCTGTGCGCCGGCTCGCTTCGGTGTTACTCGCAATAAGGTCCGCCACGGCTTCAGCCTGCGAAAGGTTCATTTTATTATGTAAAAAAGCACGCTGTGTAAACTCGCCTGGTTTGGCAGCGCGTGCACCTTTTTGTGCCAGTACCGACAGGATATTGCTTTGAATGAAATAGGAGCCATGGCAGGAAATTTCTACAACATCTTCGCCTGTGTAGGAAGCCGGTGCGCGAAAGAGCGACAAGACGACTTCGTCGAGTTTCACTCCATTATGAATAAGATAGCCAAAGTGCAGCGTATGGGAGGGGAGCAGATATAGATCTTTGGAGGGAAATAACTCATTGACAATTGTAAATGCTTTTTCGCCACTCACCCTTATCACCCCGATGGCACCTGTGCCCTGCGGTGTCGCAAGCGCAGCAATGGTATCGTTCCAGCCTAAAAATTTCCCGTTCATGACCCAAAAGTAAAAGCAATGTTGCTAGAAACGTTGAAGGAGAAATCTGATGGAACGGAACGGTTTATATAAAATAAAAAAATCCCCGAATTGTGGGTGTGGGAGGGAATTATAAGTGCTTGATCGTCAAAGCGTTTATTTCATAAATAATTTATTTTCATCTTTTTTACAAAAGTGAAAACCATAATCTATAGCAGTTGCGTATAATAAAATGTTAACCTTTTATTATTAAAAATCTAACGAGTATGCTACAAACAAAACAAAACTCAGCAACAGAGGAAGAAACCGTTTCCTCTCCTGCAAATTTGCCCCGAAGAAATTTTTTAACCCAATTACTGGGAGCTTCCGCTATTACCGCGGTAGCAGCATCCTGTACCAAATCATTGTCTGACACTACAGCAGCCAACCTGATGCAGAATGGCAACACTGCCAACGGTCTTGTTAATGGTACCATCATGATGGGCAGCGGCGATTATGCGATTTTAAACTATGCTTACCTGCTTGAACAACTGGAAGCACAGTTTTATATCACAGCAACCGCCAACTATTTTATGAACGCGACTGCGCAGCAAAAGACCCGTCTTGCACAAATCCGCGATCATGAAATTGCTCACCGCGAGTTTTTCAAAACAGCCCTGGGAAGCTACGCGATTCCCGAAATTACCTTCAACCTCAGCAGTATCGATTTCTCAAACCGCTTTAGTGTTCTCAGCAGCGCCCGCGCTTTTGAAGATTTGGGTGTATCTGCTTATAATGGTGTAGCCAAGTACATTGTTACTCCCGATTACCTGGTTGTTGCCGGTAAAATTGTTTCTGTAGAAGCCCGCCATGCCGCTTACATTAGAGACCTGCTGCGCCCGGTGTCATTTGCCGATCCGCTTGTAGTAGACAATATGGGATTGGATCAAGGCAGCCCCACCGCAAGCCGTGATTCCATCGCTTATTCCATTCCTCCCCGTTACTCTCGACACCAGTAAAGCTCCATGGTAATCCACATTAAAAAAACTCTACATTATGAACATTAATCAATTAATTACAAACATAGAAGAAATAGACCCCGAGATTTACGAACGCCTCGATTCGCGCCGCAGTGCGGTAAGGCAGTTTGCAAAAGTAGGTGGCAGAATTGCGCTCACGGCTGTACCCTTTATGCTGGGTGGCATGTTTAAAAAAGCGTATGCCGGAAGCACAACAATGCCATCTATTGTAGATGTGCTCAACTTTGCACTCACACTCGAATACCTCGAAGCAGAATTTTACGATACAGGTCTAGCCAGCAGGGGTTTGATTCCAATGGGAACACCCAATTTAGCTATGCGTGAAATACGCAAACACGAACGTGCACACGTAAACTTCCTTACCAGCACCATCATGTCGCTTGGTGGAACACCTGTGGCCAAACCAACATTTGACTTTACAGCAGGCGGTACATTCCCAACCGTATTTTCTGATTACGATACATTTCTCGCCGTGTCGCAAACATTTGAAGACACCGGTGTAAGAGCTTATAAAGGGCAGGCCGGAAATCTGATATCAAACAACGATGTGCTCACAGCTGCATTACAGATTCACTCTGTGGAAGCCCGCCACGCATCGCACGTACGCCAGATGCGCAGCGACAGAACTATGGATGAAATGATTCGTCCGTGGATAACAGGTAATTCTACATCGGGAATTGGTGCCGGCGTTCAGGCCAGCTATGAAGGCGAACAAAACACAAACCAGTTAGGTGTGGAAATCGTTGGTATTAATGGATTTGATATTTCGATGGACGATGCGACAGAAGCATTCGACGAATATCTGACCATGGATCAGGTGCTGATGATTGTAGGACCTTTTATCGTGTAATCTTTTTTTCAGTTAATAGTACAACGGGATGCTTTTCTAAGCATCCTTTTTGTTTTATGTAATGTGTGGCAGGCACCGGTGAATACGCTAACGAATGGGTCTTTCGCGTCATTCAGAGCCTGGCGTACCGGTTCAATTTAAAATTTAACCAACTCATTACCGCACATTCTCTGTACTGTTCTTATTTTGCACCTCTTTATATATAAAAATATTGATAGATGGACTATAGTAAAATTATTTCCGTAACCGGTCTGACCGGCTTGTATGAGTTAGTGGGTAGCAAAACTGATGGTGCTATTGTGCGCTCGCTCGACGATCAGTCTACCAAATTTGTTTCTTCGCGCGTGCACAATTTTTCGCACCTTGAAAGCATAGAAGTGTATACCAACCGCGATAACGTGAACCTGGCAGAAGTATTCCAGGTGATGCTCGACAACAGTGAGCCATTGCCCGATGAGCGCGATGCCAAGGCAGTAAAAGCTTATTTCGAAAAAGTATATCCCGACATGGATTTTGACCGTGTATATGGCAGCGATATGAAGAAAATGATTAAATGGTTCAAGGTGTTGAAAAATAATAATATCGAAATAAAACTGAGCCATGTGGAAGAGGAAGAAGCTGACGAAACAGAAAGCGATCCTATCCAGACTTCTGATGAAGCGTAAACCGACAACAGCACTTGTACAGAAACAGTTGTCAGCCCATCGTTAACAGCTCAACAAAATTACAAATGCAATTGAACGCAGATATACAAAAATTACAGAGGCATTATATTCCTGCCAGCTTTATCGTATCGGGCTGGGAAGTATTAGAGCCTTATTTTAAAGAATTGACCGAACGGCAGATCGATAGCCGCGAAGCGCTGGAGCAATGGTTGCACGATGTCAGCGAGGTGGAAGCCGTGGTGAGCGAAGACGCCTGCTGGCGGCAAATACGCATGACCTGCGATACAACCGACAAATCGCTGGAAGAATCGTTCACTTTTTTCTGTATGGAAATACAGCCAAAGCTGCAACCGTATGCCGATGCGCTTAATAAAAAGCTGATCGCATCGCCATTTGCCAGCGAGCTCGATGAGCAGAAATATTTTACCTACCTGCGTAATGTGCGCAAAAGCATCGAACTGTTTCGCGAAGCCAATATTCCTCTGCAGGCAGAATTGAGCGTGATGCAGCAACAGTATGGCGTGATCACCGGCGCGATGACAGTTGACATAAACGGTCAGGAATATACGCTGCAGCAGGCAGCCAAGTTTTTGGAAAGCAACGACCGCGCACTTCGTGAAGAAGTGTACCGGAAAATACAGGAACGCCGGCTGCAGGACAAGGACAAGCTGAATGAACTGTATACCAATCTGGTTGAAAAACGAGACCAGGTGGCGCGGAATGCCGGCTTTGACAACTACCGGGATTACAAGTTTGCCGAGCTGGGCCGGTTTGATTATACAAAAGAAGACTGTTTCCAGTTTCACGAAGCTGTAAAGCTGCACGTACTGCCCCTTGTTGCAAAAATAAATACGGCATAAGAAGAACAAGCTGGGTGTGGATACTCTGCGTCCCTGGGATACAGAAGCAGAGCCCGAAGGCGTGAAGCCGTTACGTCCTTTTGAAGGTGGTGAACAGTTGCTTCGCAAAACGGAAGAATGTTTTACAGCGCTGAATCCGTTTTTTGCCGACTGCCTGAAGAAGATGAACGAACTGGGCCATCTTGATCTTGAAAGCCGCAAAGGCAAAGCACCGGGCGGCTACAACTGTCCGCTTGGCCGAAAGCGGCGCACCTTTCATTTTTATGAATGCAGCCGGGCAAATGGGCGATGTAACCACGATGGTGCACGAAGGTGGCCATGCCATTCATTCGTTTCTTAGCGCACAACCTCGAGCTCAGCGCATTTAAGGAATACCCGATGGAAATAGCCGAAGTAGCCAGCATGAGCATGGAACTGTTTACCATGGATCACTGGGACAAATTCTTCGATAATGCTGAAGACCTGAAACGTGCCAAAGAACATCAGCTAGAACGTGTGATTACCATTTTTCCATGGATTGCTACCATCGATAAGTTTCAGCATTGGGTGTACGAACATCCGCAGCATACAACAGCAGAACGTACCGAAGCCTGGATGAATATTCTTGCATGAATTTTCTACCGATACCCTTGATTTCAGCGGGCTGGAAGAATACCGGCAAAATAGCTGGCAGCGGCAGTTGCACTTGTTTGAAGTGCCTTTTTACTACATTGAATACGGCATTGCCCAATTAGGTGCCATTGGTTTGTGGAAGCAGTACAAGCAAAATCCCGAAGCAGCACTCAGACAATTACATAAAGGCACTTAGCCTCGGCGGTACCAAAACGTTGCCTCAGCTATACGAAGCGGCAGGATTGAAGTTTGACCTTTCACCGGCATATATCAAATCGTTGATGGAGTTTGTGAATGAGCAAATGGAAGCATTGTAACCCCTTTGGCAAATTACATATCATCCGGCATCTAACTGTACAACACTGCAGGTAGATGCCGGATTTTATTTGCCTATTACCGGCTGGCATTCATGCATTTAGTGTAGAAAAATACCTGCCAGGCTTCATGCATGACCTTGTAAGTATTCAAATATTCTTTTGCTCTTTTGAAATAAACACACAGCACATTTTTGCACCGGCAGAGACAAATCATTTGGTACTGAACATAAAGTAACTGTGACCCAAGCCTGCGTTAATCTTATCCCGTAGAAATGAAGCAGTTGAGTGCAAAGGCAAAATTTATTTTCAGTAGAAGTAATTATTTTATACTATTGCACACTTCATGATATTAATGAAATTGTAATGGCGAAAAAACAGTTATTTACCCTTGAATATCCCGTAAGATGTTCGCCTCAGATATTATACGAATTTCTGTCAACACCATCCGGCCTTGGCGAATGGTTTGCTGAAAAGGTAGATGAGCGGGATAATATTTTTATATTCAGCTGGAATGGTTCCATCGAAAAAGCCGAACAGATAGAACGCGAACAGGACAAATATGTTCGTTACCGCTGGCTTACTTCGCCAAAAGAGGAATATTTTGAATTCAGAATAGAAAAAACAGAAATAACGAACCAAACGGTATTGGTCATCAAGGATTTTGCAGAAAAAGCAGATATTAAAGACCAAAGCCAGCTTTGGGAATCGCAGGTGAAAGATTTATTTCATCGCCTCGGTGCCTGACATTACCTGAACACATAACGTTGCTCTTTGCTTACCGCAATGTTTATCGTGTATTCCTGTTAAAATACGCTCCTTCATTTGCTTATACAATGTACCTTGTATCTGTAAACTTTACTTTTGTGGGTATTACATCCAAACAATAAGGTGATAAAGAAACTGGATATTCTCATTATAAAAGCATTTATTGGTCCTTTCCTGGCTACGTTTCTCATAGCCTTGTTTGTGCTCATCATGCAGTTTTTCTGGCTGTATATAGACGACATTGTGGGCAAAGGTTTCGACTTTTTCACCATCATGCGTCTTGTGGGCGCGGTAGGGGCTACCGTTGTGCCGCTCGCCCTGCCGCTCGCGCTACTACTTTCCTCCATAATGACATTTGGCAATCTTGGCGAAAGTTTCGAACTGGTAGCCATCAAGTCTGCCGGCATTTCCCTCCTGCGTTTCATGCGCCCGTTGCTCATTGTTGCCATTTTTATAAGCGGTATTGCCTTTTTGTTTGAAAACAATATTATTCCTTATGCCAACCTGAAGCTGGATGCACTAAAATGGGATATGGTGGCTACCAAACCCGCGTTTGATATCAAAGAAGGTGTATTTTACGACAGGCTGGAAGGGTATGTTATCAAGCTGGGTAAGAAAGACAAAGACGACAGCACCATTCATAATGTTCTCATTTACGAACGCAACTATGGCTTGCAGGACAATCTGATGGTGGCTGAAAGCGGCATTATGCGCGTTACGCCCGACAAACAATACATGGAATTCAAACTTCGCAACGGCTGGCGATACACAGAGCGCGGCAGCCGCTACAACCCCAATACCGAATTCATCAGGCTTGGTTTTAAAGAGTATACAAAACTCTTTGACCTGGGCAGTTTTAAAATGAGCCAAACAGAAGACAGTCTGTTTAAATACAACCCTAAAATGCTTAGTGTGCGACAGTTAAATGTAGCTATCGACTCGCTCGACAATACACACCGTTTTTTTTATGAGCGTGCGCAGCGGGAATTGAAGCCTACGCTTTTGTTTATGAAGTACAAAGACAGCGCCTGGGCGCCAGCTTCTTTTAGTGTAAATGTGGCTAAAAAAGATACCGCAACCGTCAAAACCAAAGGACCCGATGGCAGCCGCATTGTGGTAACAGACCGCGCGCTCAGCCAGATCAATTCTATCAATAGCGTCATTCAACTGCAGGCTTCTGATTACAAAGACAGAAGCAAATCGCTGAGAAAACATTGGGTGGAATGGCACCGCAAGTTTACCTTGTCAGTTGCCTGCATTGTATTGTTCATGATAGGCGCGCCGCTGGGTTCCATCATCCGCAAAGGTGGTCTGGGCACACCGCTTATCTTTGCCATCATCTTCTTTGTGGTGTTTCATCTGCTGAATACCTTTGGCGAAAAATTTGCAAAGGAAGGCGTTACTACTTCTTTCACCGGGATGTGGCTTTCTACCATGGTACTCATTCCAATTGGCGTTTTTCTTACCAGTAAAGCCATGAAAGATTCACAGATATTCAACGCTGAAGTATACAGAGCTATTTTAAAAAAGCCGGTAGCCTGTTTACACGGTTTCAACTTCAAAAAAAGTGATCACTATGACTAACGAATCGAAAAGCCGCCGGGAGTTTATTAAAAATAGTGGCAAAGCCGGTATCGCAGCAGGCTTGTCGCTTACTGTTTTGCCAGCCTTAGCCTGCACAACTGCAAAAGTGGCACACATCACTGCTACCCCTTACGACCAAACGCCGCTGCCTTTCGGCTACAGCGCACTGGAACCTGTGATAGACGCGCAAACAATGGAACTGCATTATACAAAACATGCCGCAGGCTATGCAAAAAACCTGAACGAAGCCATTGCTGCCGAGAATGTAAACAGCAAAACAACATCGCTGGAAGACCTGCTGTCGGGTATATCGAAATATTCTACCAAAATGCGCAACAACGCAGGTGGTCATTACAATCACGAACTGTTTTGGAAGTGTATGCAAAGCCTTCTTCCCAGGCTATGCCTTCCGGGAAACTCATGTCGGCGATTGAAAAAGATTTCAATTCATTTGCTGCCTTTAAAAACGAATTCAGCGAAGCGGCTAAAACGCGTTTTGGAAGTGGCTGGGCATGGCTGATCGTTACCAACGATAAAAAACTGGTGATTGGTTCAACGCCTAACCAGGACAACCCGCTGATGGACCTCAGCCCGTTGAAAGGTATGCCCGTGTTTGGTCTCGACGTTTGGGAACATGCATATTACCTGCATTATCAGAACCGCCGTGCAGACTACATCAGTGAGTGGTGGAAAGTGGTGAATTGGCCGTTCTTACAACAACGATTTGAATCTATGATGTAACGAAAAGTCTGACTTTCCTTCTTACTGTACCGCAGGCTGTTTGTCGCTCGTGGCAAGTGAATGTTTTTCATTTGACAGTACATTGGTGAGTGTCCAGGTTAGCTTTTTTTCCAACACGTGCTGCCTTACTTTACAGTCTTTTTTTATGCAAATGGCGCACCCATCGGGCGGCAGGCAGTTGTCGGTGTGTACAAACAGCTCAAAGGCGTCATGGAATTGCTCGGTGATGCAATTGCGCAGTTTTTCTACTTCCACATGAGCTTCCAGAACATTCAGATACCAGGGCACAGTAAGATGGCAATCTACGTGCAGGAGGCTGCCGTATTTAATCACGCGCAGGTTGTGAATATCCACCCAATTGGGCGCCGGTTTTCGTTTAGCATGTCTACCATTTCTGTCAGCAGTTCCATATCGGCTTCGTCCATGATACCAGCCAGTGAAGTGCGGATAATTTTATACCCGTTATAGAGAATGAGCCCGCTCAGTGCAATGGCAAGAACCTTGTCGATCCAATATTGACCTGTATAAAGAATAATGAGCAAACCGGCAATAACCGCAAGGGTAGAGTAGGTGTCGATCTGCAAATGCTTACCACTCGATTGCAGGGCAACAGATTTTGTTTCTTTTCCTTTTTTAATACAAATGTAGCCCGCTATATAATTAACCATACCGGTAACAGCTACAAGGATAAGACCTTTGTCAATGTGGTCAATAGGCTGTGAAACAAACAGGTGCTGGAGCGTCTGATACAGGATAATGAGGCCAGCCGACACAATCAGTCCGCCTTCCACGGCTGCGGAGATAAACTCGGCTTTGCCGTGCCCGTACGGATGATCCCTGTCACTTGGCTTTGCGGCAATATACAGACTATACAAGCCTACAAAACCCGCCACTACATTCACAATGCTTTCAAGTGCATCCGTGAGAATGGCCAGGGATTTTGTGATATAAAAAGCTATAAACTTGGCAGCAAACAACACAACCGACAGTGCCGTAATCCATTTTTGAACAACAAAATTTTGCCTGGCCGTTTGCACAATGCTGATTTTAAAAATTAGCTGCCAAAGGTATCGGCAATCATTCGCCTTAATCTACTGCAAAAAGTTTGGTATTTTCTATTGAATGCCGATGTCGTAGAAGCGTTTTGGCAAAAAAGACTTCTTCTTGTTTTTATAAATACAGCTATTTTTGAATTTTAAATTAAACAGAATCAATGTCCGACCAGCCGCAACCGCCGAATCAATTAAATATAGAAATCTCAGAAGAAGTAGCCGAAGGTTCGTATGCCAACCTGGCAATTATTACCCATAGTCATGCAGAGTTTGTAGTAGATTTTGTGAACGTGATGCCGGGAACACCAAAGAGCAAAGTGAAATCGCGTATCATATTTACACCCATGCACGCGAAGCGTTTTATGAAAGCATTATTGGAAAATGTGGAGCGCTACGAAGCAGCACATGGCAAAATAAAAGATCTTGAGCAAATAGATGTACCTATGAATTTTGGAGGACCTACAGCACAAGCCTGATAAGACAACCGGCTATTTATAGAAAACCACCACTTGCTGTTTAATATTAGTCAATAAGCGAGAGTTTCGCAGGAAATTTGTACGCGCAAACAAGTGACGCTTTTGTAGCATACAAATTTCTGCAACTGTTTGTAGCATCTATTTGTGCAGATAGTCATTGCATGGGTTACGTGCTGCCTAATACGATCTCTTTTTTATCGGATCGAGGAGATAGGTGAGACCATTGAGGCGTATTTCATACATGGTTGCCAGCATCATACCCATTTTGCCTTTTGGAAAACCCTTGCGCGCCACCCATTCAAGATAAGAAACGGGAAGGTTGCAGATAAGAACATCTTTATATTTTCCAAAAGGCATTTTTGTGTTTACAATATCGAACAGTATGGAATCATCAGGCTGATTGTTCATGTCATAATTTGCGGCTAATGTAAATAAATGCGTTTGCTCCTTCTCGCTTAGTTCGTAAATGCACAATACTATTCTCAACACCAAACTGTCTTTCTGAGAAATACCTATACACGATGCGGAAGCGGTGATTATAATGTTTTAATTTGTAGCCTGTAACTGTTATGCTGACATGAATACAAGCTTTGTAGAATCTTATGTATACAGGTTGCTGGAAAAGCTTCCGCCCTTTCTGGTGTATCACAATAAGCGCCATACCGAACAGGTAACGGCTTCCGCACTCTATATCTGCAAACAGGAACATTTAACTACTTACGACACAACGCTTGTGAAAACGGCTGCATTGCTGCACGATACAGGTTTTTTACATTGTCCTGATGGTGCCGGTCATGAGGCAGAAAGCTGCGCCAATGCCCGCGAACTGCTACCGGCAGCAGCCTATAATGAAGCAGACATCGACACCATTTGCAGGTTCATCATGGCTACTAAAATGCCCCAGTCGCCAAGCACTCATCCCGAACAAATTCTATGCGACGCCGATCTGTATTATCTTGGCACGCAGCAATACCACGCTGTGAGCCAGTTGCTCTTCGAAGAGCTCTTGGCGCAGGGCAAGCTGCAAAATGAAAAGGAATGGCACCGCATGCAAGTTGAATTTTTATCGACGCATCATTATTTTACACATACCGCGCAGCAGCAACTCGAAATGACAAAGCAGATCAACCTGCAGGCTATACTCAAAACTCAACGGACTGAATTATGAATGCAAAAGCAGAACCCCTTTTTGACAGTTTTAAAGATGTAATGTTTATGATAGCAGGTGCCGTTACTGCTGCTATTTGCATGA
>CAVXBN010000021.1:0-156217 GCA_963760045.1 uncultured Chitinophagaceae bacterium | reverse complement strand
TTGAAAGGCGCATTGGCTTTTTCGCGCACCAGCGATACCACTGTGGGAATGCTGTCGAGTGCAAATAAAATATCGGTGCCGGCCAGCATGAGGATGACCACTGACAGCGTGGTAAAATACAATTTGCCTTCTTTGCGAACAGTATAAGCGCCTTCCGGATTTTCGCGGCTTACAGGAAAAAGCCGGTTTACCAGCTTGTAAATGGTTGATTCTTCAGGATTGTATTCCTGATCTTCCTTTTGTATAAACAATTTGACGCCGGTATAAACCAAAAATACACCGAAAATATAAAGTATCCAATGAAACCTGTTTACAATTTCGATACCTGCGGCTATAAACAGGATGCGCAGCACAATGGCCATTAACACCCCAATGAGCAGGGCTCTGCCTATGTCGTTTTCATTAATTTTCAGGTAGGTGAAGATGAGAATAAACACAAACACATTATCAATGCTGAGACTCCATTCCATCAGGTAAGCGCTGATGTATTTGGTAGCCACATGAGCATCTTTTTCTATCCAGATAAAAGCCCAGAACACCAGCGACAAGCCTACCCAAAGCAAGGTTTGCAGCATGGCTTTCTTTAATGTAATAACTGTATGTTTTTTATTAATAAACCCAAGATCGAACACCAGCGCTACCAGCAATACGACACCAAAAACGAGGTAAATAATTAACGTTCTATCCATGCATAAAAATGATGAGATTCGTGCTAGCAAAGCAAATGAAGAACCGAAAGAAGACAAGCCGGAAACGATACCGGTAAAAAAACACTAAAAATTTTGGGTAACGCGCTCTGACAACATTTGCTGCACCAGTTTTTCCAGTTCGGCAATCCGCTTTTCCATATCCGGCAGATTGCGGGAAAGTGCCTGGCTTCGCAAGGCAGATGTATAGTCGAACGCCGGAGATCCGGTAACGGCTACGTTTGGTATTTTGATAGATTTGCTCACACCACTCTGCGCATTGATTTTTGTGCCATCGGCAATGTGCAGATGTCCTACAATACCAGCCTGCCCGCCCACCATTACATTGTTTCCAAGTTTGGTGCTGCCACTTACGCCGGCTTGCGCAGCGATTACGGTATTTAAACCTACTTCTACATTGTGCGCTATCTGTATCAGGTTGTCGAGTTTTGCGCCTTTGCGGATAATGGTAGACCCAATAGTAGCACGGTCTATAGCAGCGTTTGCGCCAATTTCCACAAAATCTTCAATCACTACATTGCCTATCTGCGGTATTTTTTTATAAGTACCATCGGGCTGCGGTGCAAATCCAAATCCGTCGCCGCCAATTACAGCACCTGCATGAACCGTTACATTTTTACCAATCACACAATCATTGTACACTTTTACGCCCGGATACAATATGGTATTGTCGCTGATGCTTACATTGTTACCAATATACACCCCTGGAAAGAATTTTACATTATAGCCAATGTGCGAGCCTTCGCCGATATAAACAAATGCACCTACGAATACGTTTTCGCCAATAGTTACGGAAGAAGATATATAGGATGGCTGCTGAATACCTGCCAGTTGCTGGGTCACAATTTCCTGGTACTTGCGCAGCAGCGAAGCAAAAGCCGAATACGGATCAGCCACACGAATGAGCGTGGCAGCCACCGGATCTTTCAGTTCCTGGTTTTTATTGATAATAATGATAGAAGCTTTCGTCGTGTACAAATACTCTTCGTATTTAGGATTGGCGAAAAAGGTGAGTTGTCCCTGCCCGGCTTCTTCTATTTTTCCAAAGGTACTGACGGCTACTGAAGCATCACCTTCGGTTTCGCCGCCAATCATTAAGGCTATTTGCGCTGCGCTGAATTGCATAGACTGTTTATAAATGTGTTTGTAAACCTAACAACCGTTAACGTAATTGGCAAATGTAAAATTTTTTAACAGGCATCGATAAAGTTTGATGAATAAGCGGGTTGTCTACCTGCGAAATTTCTTTTACATCACCATTTTTAAATAAAATATGAATATGCTCATCTGTAAGTTTATAGGTGGTATTTTCAGCTTCGCCGGTGAAAACAAGATAAGCAGCTTCCTTTTCCGAAATGCCGAGTCGATCTGCCACTGCCTGCCGGATGCCTGCAAGCGCGGCTTCCGTTAATGGGTTGGTTATGAAGTGTACATTTCAATAGTTTCCGGTTTAGCAATCCGTTGCTCAGCAACGACAATACAGGATCGGGATGAAAGCTCCAGCGCTTGATGCAAAACAGGATATCTGCATCGTCTATCCTGCAGAAATCTGCTATAAAATTGTCAATAGAATCCAGATCCCGAGCAATAAATACATCTACCGGTGAGCCGGTTTTGAACAGTTCATCCTGTGGCGAATACAATCTCTTTTACCCGCTCCATCATTTTTACCAGCATCATTTCGGCAGCCAGTACTGCCTTATGGAGATATACCTGCCAGTACATTTGGCGGCGCGCTATCAAAAATTTTTCAGCACTGTAGATGGCTTTTTCTTCAATCATCAGCTCGCCGTTGTGCACAGTCAGCATTTTCAAAATGCGGTCGTAGCCAATTACGCCTTCGCTTACACCGGTATAAAAACTGTCGCGCGTGAGATAATCCATCCGGTCTACGTCTACCTGCCCGCTGATGAGGCTATGCAGGAAAGATTTGTGATAACGGTCTGTAAAAATGTCGATAGCCAAGGAAAGCCTGCCGTTCATCTGCTCATTCATCAGGTGCATAATCTGCAAACCAATTTCTTCGTGGTCGGAACCAGGTAGCAGCAGGTTTTCCAGCGCGTGAGAGTAAGGTCCATGACCAATATCGTGCAGCAGGATAGCCGCTTTTACAGCCTCACTTTCTTCGGGTGTAATATCGATGCCTTTATGGCACAACTCTGTTACGGCCTGGCACATGAGGTGATAGGCACCAAGTGAATGATGAAAACGGGTGTGCACAGCGCCGGGATACACAAACGAAGCGAGTGCCATCTGGTGAATGCGGCGCAATCGCTGGTACCAGGGGTGTGAAATAATTTCAAAAATGAGCGGCGATTCTATGGTTATGAATCCATACACCGGGTCGTTGATGATCTTTCGCTGTTGTAGTGTTATCATAGTATAGGGTGAAATCCTATACTTCAAAAATAATGCATGATCACGAGTCATGCTTATTTAAGATACCAGCTTCAGAAGGATAATCTTAATGCATAGCGATATGTCGTCTTTACCTGCCAAATTTTTTCTGCCGCTGTTCCGGCATTATTGCCGTTTATCCTTTTTTCGAAATCTTGGAAAAATACAATTAATTGATTTATCAACTAATTATATTTCATAGGATTCCTTCCACTGCCCACTACCTTAAAAAAGATGGTACTATGTGTTGCATAGTAGTTTAAATTTTCTATTTTTGTGTTGTTAATGAGAAATCAATGGGGCGAGCAAAGCCTTCTGTTATAAACAAAATCATATAAAACCATTTTATGGACATTCAAAATACACAAAGCCAGATGCGCAAAGGAGTGCTGGAGTTTTGCATTTTGTCTATTATAAAGCAAGGAGAAGTGTACCCAAGCGATATTGTAGAAAGAATGAAAGCTGCCAACCTGCAGATACTAGAAGGCACACTCTACCCGCTGCTTACGCGGTTAAAAAATGCAGGCTACCTCACCTATCGCTGGGTAGAAAGCGCCAGCGGCCCCCCGCGCAAATACTTTGTAATGACGGATCAGGGACTTTCGTTTTACGAAGAGCTCGAACGCACCTGGAAAGAACTGGCAGATGCCGTTCAAACCCTGACCCAGCCAGCCACCACCACCAACAATAACCAAGAAAATTATTTATAATCATGAAAAAGGTAATCAACATAAACTTCCAGGGCAGAGTAATCCCTATCGAGGAGACGGCTTACGATATACTGAAGCAGTATGTAGATAGCCTGCGCCGCTACTTTGTAAATGAAGAGGGCAAAGACGAAATTATCAACGACATTGAAAGCCGCATAGCCGAACTGTTTGGCGAATCTTTGAAAAAAGGCAGCACCTGCATTACCGATGATGACGTGATCGCCGTGATCAAAAGCATCGGACGCCCTGAAGACTTCGATGATGAGGAAGAAAAAGTAAAAAGCCGGGTGTATGAACAAAGCGGAAGCAGCTATACCTATACCAAGGGCGAACGCCTGTATCGCAGCGAAAACGATAAAGTAATCGCCGGCGTGTGTGGCGGTATTGCAGGCTATTTTGGTGTAGATCCCCTGATCGTGCGTATCCTGTTTGTAGTGTTTGCGTTGGGCTTTGGCTTTGGTTTCCTTATTTACATTGTATTGTGGGTGGCTGTGCCCAGCACTGCTTCTACCGTTATCGGTTCTGCGCGCAAGCGCCTTCTCCGCGATCCGGACGATAAGATCATTGGCGGCGTGTGTAAAGGATTGGCGTATTATTTTGGTGTAAACGTATGGATTCCCCGTATTCTGTTCCTGATTCCGTTCTTTTCCTTTTTCTTTAAGTGGGCACATTGGGGCGACTTTGGCTATCCCAACTTTTTGTCTATCACCTTTAGCCCCGGCGCTACCATTATCTATATTATCCTGTGGCTGGTGCTTCCCGAAGCAAAATCTGCCAGCGACAGGCTCGAAATGAAAGGCGAAAAAGTTGACCTCAATTCCATTAAAAACAACATTTCCACCGAAATGAAAGGTGTGGGAGAACGTGTAAGCAAATTTGGAAAAGAAGCGACTGCTTTTGCTGCAGAAACCGGCAAACAGTTTAGCGAAAAAGGCAAACAAATGGGCAGCGAAGTATCGCTAACCGCCCGCAGAAGCAGCCGCGGACTTGGTGATCTAATTGCCCTGCTGGTTAAGATTTTTGTATACTTTATTGTAGGTGTTTTGCTCTTTGCGGTGATCAGTGCATTGTTTGCCATGGGCGTAGCCATGATAGGGTTGCTGCCTGTAAAAGGGTTTGTGCTGGATGATGGCTGGCAAACGGTTTTTGCCTGGGGCACGCTCCTGTTTATCTGGGTTCCGGTAATCAGCATCCTCACCAGCCTGCTGCGCCGGCTGGCTAAAATGAAAGGCAACAGCCAGGCATTACGCATCAGCTTTTTATCGTTATGGCTGCTGGGTCTGGCTTGCGTTATCGGGCTTATTGTTTCTTTAGCCAGCGATTTCAGTTCGCGCAGCACACCAAATGAACAAACCGTAACGCTTTCTAACCCATATACCGAAAAACTGGAGCTGAAAGCTGCCCGCATAGGTGCTTACTACAACCGTTTCCACTGGTTGCGCATGGAGCCTTTTGCTAACATAGACGAAGACACAGCGTACGTAAACAACCTGCACGTAAGAATCGTGAAAGCAGACGGAGACAGCTTTTACGTGAGAATTCTAAAGATGAGTGATGGCGCCACTCGCCAGCAGGCAAATGAACTAAGCAATCATATTAAATACACGGCTGAACAAAAAGACTCAGTGCTCCTGCTGTCAAAAGGTATCGCGATTACAAAAGACCAGAAATTCAGGAATCAACAGGTATTTGTAACAGTAGCGGTACCTGTAGGCAAAAGAATTCGGGTAGATGGCAGCGTCGCCGACTGGAACGGCAACATTCATATCGGCTGGCGCGACGACAACTGGCGCTACAACAACGATTGGAGAAACTATAACGATGAAGAAATGGACTGGGATCATGATGTGGAATACATAATGACTGCAACAGGACTGAAAAGAGCTGACGGACAAAGCAACTTTGACAATGATGAAAATCCCGGTAACGGTGATGTTGATCTTGACGAAAAGTTGGAAGAAAACAGGCGCAACCGCGAAGAACTGGAAAGACAAAGAGAGGAAATGGACATGCAAAGACAGGAAATGGAAGAGAAAATGCGACGCATAGACAGCGAGCTAATGCTTCCGAAAGACACGCTGCCATCCGTTATCAAGTCTGCCTCGTTCAAAACGATCTCGGTTGCAAATGTGCCCACCAGCATTTCGCACATATTATTATCAAAACTGGCTATTTAAACTCGGTTACGGTTGGTAGAAGAATCCTGCTTCACTTGTGAGGTGGGATTCTTCGTTTTCGTGAGCGTTTACTACCTGATCAGGAAAGAGTAATAAATAAAAAAACTCATTGCTGCAAATTAGCTTCAATGAGTTTTGAATAGTAAAAATGTCGTTTTGCAACCGATCTGATGAGAAATGGACAAAAGGTGATGCTTATTGTTACAACAGAGCATTTTACCTACAATCTTCTTTACACCGGCTGCAAGTCGTGGCGTTTGGGCATGCCTGCAGCCATCCATTGCTGAGCCTGCAGCAAAGCAGTAGCCGTGGGCATATGCAGCAAGCGGGCTGGTATACCATCCTGCATATTGTGAAGATCGGCATCCCACAATCCTGCCTGGTGCCAGGGTGTAAGATGATCCCAGTCGGGACGGTCGATAATCGGGTACCAGCACACGCCCCAAAGCGGCAAACCCATTCCAAAGGCAGCCATACATTCCCTTGCTATAAAATGCACCCATTTTGGACGGTCTTCTTTGGGATGACTTGTTTCAGTGAGTACCATCGGGCAATGGTAGCGTTTGTATGCCTGCTGCAACAGCTTGTGCAACGGCAGCCAGCGCGGGTCGTTGTTTTCATTGCCCCAGGAGAGGAAGTCGGCAGTTCCAGCTACCCACTGATTATTGTAATAATAGTTGAACCCAAGTATATCAAGATATTCAGGCTTTCCACGCAGTTCGGGGCAGAGTTTGCCACACAGCATATCCACCGATTGAAACTGGTTTTTATGCGACATGGCAGCAAACGCTTTTTCCTTAGGCGTAGCATTGAACGGAGCTACCTGGTTGACAAGCGGCTCGGTGGTAAGAATCCGCACACCCGCATCTTCTTCCTTCATGGCTTCAATGCCTTCGATATATGCCTTCATCAGGCCATACTTTACTTCATAGCCCTGCTTTGTGCAGTAGGGAACGGTGCCCCGCACATCGCCACCCAGCCAGGAAATAAAACTCACTTCATTGATAGGCGTTACGATCAGTGTTTCCGTAGGATTCACAGACCGGTAAAAACGCACAAAGGCACGGCACAGGGCGGCGAATCGCCGGGCAAACATCGGATGCAGCGGCGTGAGATCGTCGGCATAACCAAAATGGCAAATATCCCATACCTGCTGTATACCTTTTTGCTTGCCGGTTTCAATCATCCGGGCTACAGTAGACCAGTCGTACTGATATGGCTGTTTTTCTACAAAGCTCCAGCGTATGCCTTCGCGTACTGTTTTTATACCGAAAAGCGACAGATCATCGTAATCTTCATTCAGCTTTTGCAGATGCCCGGTGAGATTTAAAAAATCAACACGGTTTCCAAAAGCATTGAGCTGATCAGTACATTCATAACCTGCCATCCAGAACGACCGAAAGGGATTCTGCCGGTTTAACACATTTTCCATAGTACCAGTATTCAGCCAGTAAATTTTGTCATTAAAATGACAACTTACAAGTTAGGGTTTATTGATCACAGTTACTTTCGGAATGCTTCCGTTGGTATGCTGTATTTCGCTTTCTGCTATCATCAGCTTTTTGAACAAGGTGAGCGATTGTGCTACCACCTGGTCCATGTTGTAGTATTTATAAGTGCCTAATCTTCCGGTAAAGTATACATTGGGTGTAGTAGCAGCGAGCAACTGGTATTTCTTGTACAATTCCGCATTTTCTGCACGGGGAATCGGATAGTACGGATCGCCTTCTGCTTTCGGGTATTCATACACGACAGAAGTCTTTGGATGCTTCTGACCGGTGAGATACTTGAACTCGGTGATGCGGGTATACAACTGCTCGTTTGGATAATTGATGGTGCCTGTGCTCTGGAAACGTTCTGTATCTACAGTTTCGAACTGAAACTCGAGTGAACGGTAAGGCAGTTTGCCATAGCAATAATCAAAATAGCTATCAATAGGTCCTGTGAAAATGAGAGATTTGTAGCGCACATCATCCAATATCTCTTTATAATCCGTGTTGAGCATGATTTTGATATTGGGATGCGACAGCATGTTCTGAAACAAGCTTGTATAGCCATTCAGTGGCATTGCCTGGTAAGTATCGGTAAAGTAGCGGTCGTCTTTGTTAGTACGTGTTGGCACACGCGCTGTTACCGATGCATCAAGCTCGCTTGGGTCGAGATCCCACTGTTTGCGGGTATAATTTTTAAAAAACTTCTCGTACAGTTCGCGGCCTACTTTCGATACCACCACATCTTCAGAAGTCCTGATTTTGTCTTTCTTTTCAGCCCTGGCTTCAAAGAAGTCTTCTACCTGGTCTGAAGAAAGGTTTAATCCATACAACGTGTTGATTGTGTTGAGGTTGATAGGAATAGGAACCAGTTGTCCGTCTACACTTCCCAGCACGCGGTGCTCATAGGGGCGCCATGCGGTGAAGCGGCTCAGGTATTCGAATACATCTTTTGAATTGGTATGAAAGATATGAGGTCCGTACTTGTGTATCAGTATACCATCGTTGTTGTAATAATCGTAGGTATTGCCACCAATATGGTTTCTTTTATCTATGATCAGTACTTTCTTACCAGCTTTTGTAGCCAGCCTCTCAGCGATAACGCTCCCGGCAAAGCCCGCCCCTACTATTATGTAATCAAACATAAGCGTCCTCCTTTTTTGTGTGATTGTTTGTGTGATTGTTTGTGTGAATGGTATGTCCTGCAGATTGTTTTCTGCTAATTTCTTTGTCTATAAACGTCTTCATTTTTTCCCAGGTAGCATCCCATGAATTGTCTTTCAGGAAACGGTCTGCTTTGGCAAGCCATTCTGTTTTGTCGGATGCATCGAGTTCTGCCTGTGCCTTTTGCACAAACTCTGCAGCGTTGGTAACAATATGTACCAGCTTTTCATCGCCATATGGTTTTACCACATCCTGGATAGGCGTTGAAATTACCGGCTTTCCTCCCGACAGGTATTCGGGCGTTTTCGTAGGACTGATAAAGCGGGTAGATTCATTTAATAAAAAAGGTACCAGCGCAATATCCCAACCCTGCAGGTATGCCGGCAGTTCGTCGTACGACTTTCCGCCGAGGTAATGAATATTGTGTAAACGTGGCAGCGTAGCCTGATCAATCTTTACCACCGGACCTACAAGAACAAAGTGCCAATCGGGCTTTTGCTCTGCTGCTTCGCGGATGAGATCTATATCAAAACGCTCGTCGATGACTCCATAAAAACCAAATCTCGGATGTGGTATGTCAGCCTGGTCGGCAGGTTGCGGCATGGAAGTTCTTGCCTGTGCAAAATGCGTTTTGTCGATACTGCTCGGAAACGGATGCACATTGTGATGCTGATGCTTTTTGGCTTCGTATAACGTATATCCACCGGTAAATACAATATCGGCTTTGGCAAAAAGTTCTTTTTCAAGCAAACTCAACTGCGGCGATGCAAATTTGAAAGCCGACAGTTCATCCATGCAATCGTAAACCACAACGGCAGGTTGCAGATGATTGCTGATAAGCAACGCCATCGGGGTATAATACCATAAAAGATAATCTGTAATATTCTGCTTCGCAAAAAATTCTGAAACCAGTTTTTTCTGACGCTCTATCGTATCTTCTGCGGGCGATCCTTTCAAATGCAACCCGATTACTTGTACATTTTCCTTGGTGTCGGTAATACTAAAACTATCTGATGCTGCTTCAAAAAAAGGTTCTTCAATATAATAAACGTTTTGGGTGCGGGCAAATCTGCTTAGTAGATGTTGAGGGCGCTGATAAACAAAATTCCACCTGAGATGAGAGAAGCATACAATATCCATTTTGCGTGTGATGTTTTCAATTTTAGTTTATAAAGTTTAAAATCCGTGTTCTAAATGCAATCGCTTGAAGATAACCAGGAAAGCTGACTGTAACTTTAGAATAATTATGCCATTCTTATTTATATTGTGAATGAAGGTAATATACAAATTTTTATTTTACAATTTGATAAAATGTAGAATATTTTGTACTTCGTTTCAGCATCATATATAATTTTTTTACTATGGCACACCCATATTCAAAGCTTTGGGCATAGCTCAGGAAAATGACCGTTCGAAGGGTAAATGATCGGTTTGTTTCAGGAATGTAATGCTTCGCCGATACTGTTGATCATGATGTCGCAACAGGTCTTTAGTTCATCATTCGTGATGGTAAGTGGCGGTGCTATTCGCATGCGGTTAGCTGCAAATAAAAACCAGTCGGTTATAAGCCCGTTGGATATACACCTGTGAATAACGCGGAGATTAGTATCGAAACTATCGAAGCCAACAGATGCCCACAGTCCGCCTGTTTTCACATCGGTAATTGCTTCATGGATCAGCTCTTTCTTAAGTATCAGTTCTTTTTCTTTTACACCAGCTATATAGCCATCTTCCAACAATACTTCAAAAGCCGCTTTGCCGGCAGCACACGATACCGGGTGCCCGCCAAAGGTAGTGATATGACCGAGAACGGGTTGGTGAGTAAGGCTTTGCATCACATCATAACCGGCAATAAAAGCACCCAGCGGCATGCCACCACCAAGGGCTTTGCCCAGCAACAAGATATCGGGCACAATATCGTATTGCTGAAAAGCCCATAAGGTGCCGGTGCGCCCAAAGCCTGCCTGTATTTCGTCGAGTATCAGCATCGCACCTTGCTGTGTGCACCGGCTGCGCAAGGCGGCAAGCCAGCCATCCGGTGCACGCGAAACGCCACTTTCTGCCTGCACGGTTTCTACAATCACACAGGCGGTGTTGGTGTCAATGGAAGTTATCGATTCATCACTGCCAAATGGATAATGATACACTTGCGGCAACAAGGGACGATAGGCATTGCGGAAATATTCATCTCCCATTACGCTGAGCGCGCCCTGCGTACTGCCATGATAACTGTTGTGAAAGGCAATGATTTTGCTTCGTCCCGTAAACCGCTTGGCAAGTTTCAGCGCACCTTCGGTTGCTTCGGTTCCGCTGTTAGTGAAATAAACACAGTTGAGCGCCGCCGGCAAATGTTCGGTCAGCAGACGGGCATACTCTACCTGCGGGCTTTGTATAAACTCTCCGTATACAATCAGGTGCATGAATTGCTCTGCCTGTTCCTGCACGGCTTTTACCACTTTGGGATGGCCGTGACCAATGTTGGCAACGCTAAAACCTGAAATGAGATCCACATATCGTTTTCCATCAGCGGCATACTGATAAATACCTTTGGCTTTCACCATTTCCAACCCCATTGGCGCAGGAGAAGTTTGTGCTACATGACGAAGAAACAATGCCCGGTTGTTCATGCTAAAGGAGAGTTTTGAGATCCCAAAATTCAGGCAAATGTAAACGATGCTGGCGGTGGCAGAAAAGGTTTGCTTTCTTGAATCCGCAGGTATAAAGGCAATCTTGTTCAATATTAAAAGCAAGAGCATTTGCATTTGCCATAAAATTGACTTCAGGCGCCCGATAGCTTATTTTCGCTTTTTTATCACCAGACTTTGCATCTTTTAAACTCCGTTTTTATGGCTTATATTCTGCCTGTACGTGGCAAAGAACCTCAATGGGGAAACAACTGTTTTATAGCACCTAATGCTACCATTGTGGGCGATGTGGTAATGGGCGATGATTGCAGTATCTGGTTCAATGCCGTGCTGCGTGGCGATGTAAATTATATTCGCATGGGCAACAAAGTGAATATACAGGACAATGCGGTAGTGCATTGCACCTTCGAAAAATTTGCCACCACCATCGGCAATAATGTTTCCGTAGGTCATAGCGCCATTGTGCATGGCTGCACCATTCACGATGATGTGCTTATTGGCATGGGTGCCATTGTAATGGATGGCTGCGTTATTCACAGCAACTGCATCATTGGCGCCGGTGCTGTGATGCTGCAGGGCACAATAGCAGAAGCAGGAAGTATATATGCCGGTGTGCCTGCCAGAAAGGTAAAAGAAATTTCGCCGGACCTTATAACCGGTGAAATCAACCGGATTGCCAATAATTATGTGCGGTACGCAGAATGGTTCAAAAAAAATAATTAAATTAGTGCAGCATTTACGAAAAAGCAGTTGTCTAATAATACGGATAGCTTTTTCAGCAGAACAAAACTAATTGCTTATATTTTTTTATGAATATTTCACTCTTAGGAAAAGCTATCCTTTTTACTGGCTTCCTGGGTATATTTTCATCCTGTACCGTAAAAAAAGGATGCCCGACCAATGGAGCCAATATCGGAGCAGAACGAATACTGAGCGGAGATCCTAAGGCAGTTAAGGCAATCAAAAGGGGAAAAAAATTTAGTCGATTAGCATCTGATATTCATATCACGCCACTTAAACACAATCCTTTTTGACATGCAAACTGCATATCACATTGCACCCTCCATCCATCAATGGTGAAACCACTCTTTCCGATTTTTACAACCTTGTTATCAAAATAGGCAAACTTCCTTTTGTTCGGTTTACCCAAAAAACCGATGAGGCCGATACCATTCAGTGGGCTTTCACCTATCGCAAGCGCCAGTTAACCTTACAATACAGTATATACAGTGGCTTGTCCATATTTGCCGATAAACCCCAGGATAGCAAACTCATCAGCCAACTTGCAGACAAATTGCAGCTGAGCATTATCCAAATGTTTAATTTTTAATTGTCTACGTGTGTCTTCTCATGCTTGTTTAAGCAGGCTGCGGTTCACGTATATACGTAGTAGCCTGCTTTTTACCAGTTGTTCACCTGACGTATTTTGTTTTTCAAAAACAAAGACAGCGGGGCTAATAGCTTTTTTCTCCCATGGTATCCATAAGGTTCAGATAGCTGATATAGCGCTCTGCCGAAACTTCATTTTCATTCACTGCATCCTTCACAGCACATCCGGGCTCGTCTACATGCAGGCAATTGTTGTAATAACATTGCGTAAGCAAACGGCGCATTTCGGGAAAATAATGCGATAGTTCATTTTTGGTAATTCGGTAACGCCAAATTCACGAATGCCGGGTGTATCTATGAGTTGTCCGCCAAACGGAAGGTCAAACATTTCGGCGAAACGTGGTGGTGTGCATGCCTTTGCCGCTCCAGTTGCTCACTTCGGTTGTGCGCAATTGTTTGCCCGGCATCACGGCATTGATAAAAGTAGATTTTCCCACTCCGCTGTGCCCACTGATAAGCGTGACTTTATCAGCCAGTAAATTCTTCACATCATCCAGCCCTTCACCCGTTTGTACACTGATCTTAATCACCTTGTAACCAATGGAAGTGTACATTTCCTTCATCTCTTCAAACCTGCGCAGTGTCTTTTTGTTTGTATATATCAGCCTTGTTGAACACCACGATGGCTGGCACATGAAAAGCTTCTGCCGACACCAAAAATCGGTCGATAAATCCATTGGATGTTCGTGGCTCTTTTATTGTGGCGAAAAGAAGAGTCTGGTCGAGGTTAGAGGCAATGATATGATGCTGGTTTCTGTTGTGGGGCGATGTGCGCGCTATGTAATTTTTACGGTCGTCAATACCCGATATCATGGCAGTATTGCCGGTTTCGTTTTCCGGCTCCAGTGTCACCGTATCGCCCACAGCAATCGGGTTGGTAGAAGTTATCTCTCCTATTTTGAACACACCTTTGATACGGGCGTTGAATAATTGCCCGTTATCAGCTTTCGCAACGTACCAGCTACCGGTAGATTTATAGATTAGCGCCTTCATAGATGTAAAGCGAAGTTAGAACAAGGAATGGCATTATGGTGCAGTAAACAACGAACAGACAAAAAGTGAAAGTGGGAATAAACGGCAACATCGGTGTAAAATGGAACAAATGACACTCACACGACAAAGCCATGCATGCGTTGCCGATGGGCGAAATAGCCATTTACACGGAGTCTTAACTTGCTGAAGGGCAAACCCTTCTGCCTTCGATAGTCCAAGTGAGAAGGCATAAGCAGGCACAATGTACAGGGAGAATAAATGAAGGGGCAAAGACTTAAAGTGAAAAGTTTTCGTCATATTTACACATCATTTATTATTTTGCTGACACTATGAAATTGTTTAGTCCTGCCATATCCCGCCTTGCTCGCCTCCGGTATTCCCGTGTAGAAGAGTGGATAAACGAACCACTCACCGCGCAGCGGCAGGTATTGCAGGACCTTATTACGCATGGTCAGTACACTTGTTTTGGACGCAAATACGGCTTTAATGATATTTTCAATATCCGCACCTTTAAAGAAAACATTCCCATCAGCGAATACGACGATATAAAAGACTATATAGGCAAACTGCATGGACGGGGAAGAAAATATGCTGTGGAATACGCCGGTAAAATGGTTTGCCAAAAGCAGTGGCACCACCAACGATCGTAGCAAGTTTATACCCGTGACCACAGAAAGCCTGGAACAATGCCATTACCAGGCGGCAAAAGATGTACTTACCGCTTATTATTATTCTCATCCCGACAGTGATTTGCTCACGGGCAAAGGACTGGTGATAGGCGGCAGCCACCAGGTGAGCCAGCTGAACGATGAAGTATATTGCGGCGATCTGAGCGCCGTGTTGCTGCAAAACACGCCTTTCTGGGGTCAGTGGCTGCGCACACCCGAACTATCGATTGCCCTGATGGATGAATGGGAAGGAAAAATAGAAGCGCTGGCGCAAAACACGATTATTGAAAATGTAACTTCTATATCTGGTGTACCTACCTGGACGCTGATCCTTATAAAACGGATCCTGGAGCTTACGGGCAAAAAGACACTGAAGGAAGTTTGGCCAAATCTGGAACTGTATATGCATGGCGGCGTATCGTTTGTACCTTACAAAGAACAGTTTGAACGACTGATTGGCGAAGACATTCATTACCTTGAAATGTACAATGCAAGTGAAGGTTTTTTTGCTGCGCAATGCAACCCGTACGATGATGGTATGACGCTGTTTTTGCAGCATGGCATCTTTTACGAGTTTATGCCCATTGAAGAATATGGCAAAGACAATCCTGTAACCATTGGTCTTGACAAAGTGGAACTGCATAAAAACTATGCGCCCGTAATTTCTACCAACGGCGGCTTGTGGCGTTATCTGCTTGGCGATACCATACAATTTACTTCGCTTTTTCCTTTCCGGGTAAAGGTAAGCGGACGTATCCGCCATTTTATGAATGCCTTTGGTGAAGAAGTGATTGTAGAAAACAGCGACAAAGCCATTGCCATTGCAGGCGAAAAAACCGGCTCGATCGTTAATGATTATACGGCTGCGCCTCTTTATTTTTCAGACAACAGCAATGGCACCCACGAATGGCTGATTGAGTTTGACGAACCACCTGCCAATATTCAGCAGTTTGCCTACGAATTGGATTGCGCCTTAAAAGCATCAACAGCGACTACGAAGCCAAGCGTCACAAAGACATTGCCCTTCGCATGCCGGTAGTTCACAGCCTGGAAAAAGGTGCATTTCACCAATGGTTGAAATCAAAAGGTAAACTGGGCGGACAACACAAAATTCCACGCCTTAGCAACGAAAGAAAATACGTGGAAGAATTGCTGCAAATGGTTGCGGACCACAAGTTATAGTCTCTTCGTTCTTTTATTGCCTGCACTACATAAATTTCTTTTCTACCATATACAATACTTTTTTATCGGCATCGCTTAACGTGCGCAGGCTATCCTGCTCAAAATGGCGGTGAAATGCCTGTATAGCAGCGATACTGTCGCGCACGTCGTAACCAATAATTCGCAATGCCTGCAGGCTGCTGAACAATGGCGGAACTTCTACATTGGTTGTATCATCGTACCAATACCCAAAGCCTTTTTGCGCAAGCCTTTGCCACGGAAAAAAGGGATTGGGATCTACCTTTCTTGCCGGCGCTATATCGCTATGACCAATGAAATTGGCAACCGGGATATTGTATTGTTTTTTTACATAAGATAAAACGTGCAGCAAACTCTCGATCTGTGTTTCCGTAAAAGGTTCAAAACCATTGTTGTCTATCTCAATACCAATGGATCCTGAATTAATATCGGTTACGCTTCCCCAGCGTGCAACGCCGCCGTGCCAGGCACGCAGATAGTCGTTAAGCATGTGGTGCACCGTTCCATCTTTACAAATCACGTAATGTGCGCTCACCTGCGTACGGGAGAGCGTAAAGGTTTGCAGTGTTTGCGCGCATGAGCCCTGCGCGGTATGGTGAATGATCACGAAATTGGGTTTGCGCAAATTGAAGTTGGTGGTTCCTGCAAAATATGGAGAAGCAGGCACAGAGTCTATGCTATCGGTTTGGGGCAATTGCTGTATCGTTTTTGCAAATTTTGCAGCTTCCTTTTTATACACTTTGTTGGTAGCCGCATAGGGATTGTGCGAACAGCTATAGCAAGTATAAAGGGCAAGCCAGGCGAAAACAACTACTACCTTTTTCATCCGATAAAAGTAAGCGATGCGCCGCATGCTGTGTGGTCTATGATTTAAATTTTACCATCCCTAAATTGTAATCCCTGCTTGCAAACCTGAATTATAATATTTGTTTCTAGTCTTGCTTGCACAGCATTCCCTAATTTAAAATTGCTTTCGCCCTCCAAATTAAATTCTATTTGCGTCGCCAATACAACGCTTTAATAAAAAACCTCTGGCTTATTGTTTGACTTCAATTTAAAAAAAAAACGATGCCTGAAGGTCCGCTGCTCGTGTTGTGGAAAGAAAACACAGCCAAAGCTTTATTGGTAAAACCATTACGGAAATTGAACATACAAACAAGCTCGATGCAGCGCGAATGAAAGGCAAAACCATCAGGGACATAAAAACCTGGGGCAAACACTTTCTCATTTGTTTTGACCATTTTACCCTGCGCACTCATTTTCTTATGTTTGGCGACTTGTTTATCAACAAACGAAAACCTCCAGAAAAACCTATTAAACTGAGGATTTATTTTGATGATGCAGAACTGAGTTTTTACAGTTGCGCCATGCGCTATATTGAAGAGCCGCTGGATAAAGTATATGACTGGTCGGCAGATCTGATGAATGAAAACTGGAATACCAAATCCAGCTTTACAAAAACTAAAAGCGATTCCCGATACCATGATTTGCGATGCTCTTCTCGACCAGACTATTTTTTCAGGGTTGGGCAATATTATCAAAAACGAAGTATTGTTTCGTACCCGCACACACCCGGAAAGCAAAACAGGCGCGGTACCGCTCAAACAATGGAAAGCCATTATCAAAGAAAGCGTGTTTATTGCTACCAATTCCTGGAATGGAAAAGAGACGATACGCTGCGTAAACACTGGGAAGCGCACCGGCAGAAAATATGCCCGAGAGACAATATCCGGTTTCATAAAGAATACACCGGAACGTTAGAACGCCAAAGCTTCTTTTGCAATGAATGCCAGGTGAAGTATTAGGGATTGTATTAGGTAGTAAGTAGTATGTAGTTATGTATTACGATCATGTATCTGGATATTTGTAGGTTAATCATATGGTAATGTGCTATTTACAATTTGTCGATTTCAGTTGTATTCCAACATGATTAATATATAATTAATAATACAATGTGAAATATATTCTCTACATCACTACTATCTTTTATGGAGTTAACATACCTATATACACTTATCTGCTACAAATTACTCAACGTTGTACCTCTTCCTACCTAATACATTATACTTAATACCAAATACATACTACACTACTTATTTCACCTTCAACCGGTATGCAAACAGTGCCGTGAGCAAAATGCTCGACAAGCAACAAATGCAAGGGTTGTGCAGATGCTGGAATATTCATATAAAATAATACCAATCCCAACAGCTACTGTAGCCAGCACTGCGATAAAGTATCCAAATAGATGCTCGACGCAATGGCTCGTAGGCCACAGACTGCCAAAATAAAAAAATGCACACGAGAGCAGCTACCCACGCAAGATTCCGGTGAATATCAAAAATGCTGTCAAGACCGGCAATCCACGTATCACGCCCTGTGTAGCTCATAGCGAGTGCTATTTCATCTACCTGTTCTCTTACATCGGTTCCCAAAATAATTTGAACCAGCACAAGTACAAAAGCAGTTGTGCCCAACCATTTTAATTGCTTGTTGTTCACCTTGGGTTCATTGCTTAGCTTTTGTAATATGACGACTGCTACAAAACCGATAATGAGCGCAAAAAGCATATGAAGTGTAATCCTCACCACGGCGAGATTGGTATCTACCACCAATTTGCCCAGCCATGCTTCAAAGCCTGTCATCACCAGCAACGACAAACTAACCACACAATGCTTCTCCTCCTGCGATAAAACAGCCTGAAGCTCCATACAATGTGAGCGATAATAACAAAGCCAAACAAACCTGTAGCCAGTCGGTTCAGGTATTCAATCCAGGTTTGCGCCACGTTGAACGCCGCGTAATTATTTTTTTCATATTGCTGCCAGTTGTCCGCGTCATAAATTTCCTGTGTGGTGAATGATTGCTTTGCATATTTCAGGCTGTCGTTATAAATAATAAACTGACCTTTTTTATAGTGATGATTTGCCTGAAAATGAACCTGGTATTCTTCTGTTGGCGGAACTGGCATTGCCAAAACAGGTTGGCCAATCGGGACAGCCCATTCCGCTGCCGGTAGCCCTCACTATACTTCCCGCGAGAATAACGATGAAAACAAATACGAGTAAAAATCTGGTAAACTGCAGGTACCCTTTGTATGGCATCATTAAATAAATTATTAAAAAACCCGCGCAAAGGTAGCTTTGCAGGCATAGCAAGATGAGATACAAACTAATTTTTACAATTTTGAATAAAAAATGCCCATGTTAAAATCCTGTCACGGGGAAATGCTGATAGAAGCCGGTTGCGATGAAGCCGGGCGCGGCTGCTATGCAGGTCCTGTGTTTGCGGCTGCCGTGGTATTGCCCCGATCTTTTCATCATCCTGTATTGAATGATAGCAAGCAGTTGTCGGCAGTGCAGCGCAACCTACTTCGCCCAATTATAGAACAGGAAGCCATCTGCTTTGCGGTAGCCATGGTGAGCTGGGAAGAAATAGACCGCATCAATATATTGCAGGCTTCTTTTAAAGCCATGCATCTTGCTGTAGACAGGCTGAAAGTAATACCCGAATTGCTGCTGATAGATGGCAATCGGTTTTTATCGTACCCAAACATTCCGCACCACTGCATTGTAGAAGGCGATGCATTGTATGCATCCATTGCTGCAGCGAGTATATTAGCCAAAACCTACCGCGACGAATACATGACGTTGCTACACGAAGAACACCCGCACTATAACTGGAAACAAAACAAAGGATATGGCACCAAAGAGCACCGGGAAGCCATAGAAAAATACGGATTGTGCGCCGTATCATCGGAAAAGTTTCAACATCCTGAAAGAAGCCAAACAACCATGCCGCATCTGAAATGCCTGGAATTGTACATATTTTACTTGTATGCTATGTACACCGTAAACTATACCTCTGCTTCGTTCCACACGCCTGCGCCCTGCCTTGTTACGATATACTCGTCGGATGTACAATCTACTATGGTAGAAGGCACCATTCCACCCATACCGCCATCAATCACAATATCCACGCGGTTTTTAAAGTTTTCGTAAATCAGTTCCGGATCGGTATATTCTTCTACCATATCGCCGGGCAGCGATGCCGATAATATAGGCGAATCGAGTTCCTGCACAATTTTGCGGGCAATATTGTTGTCGGGCACACGCAGACCGATGGTACTTTTCTTGCTTTGCAGCATTTTTGGTACTTCTTTGCTGGCTGGCAATATAAAAGTGAACGGACCCGGAAGATAGCTTTTCAACAACCGGTACAACGGGGTGGAAATGCTTTTTGTATACCTGCTTAAATCGCTGAGATCGTAGCACACAAAACTGAGCTGTGCTTTCATAGGATCGATGCCTTTGATCTGCGCAATGCGCTCCACCGCCTTATGCTGAAAGATGTTGCATCCCAAGCCATAAATAGTATCTGTCGGATAAACAACCACGCCACCATCCTGCAGGCATTCTACTACTGTTTTTATATTGCGCTGGTTTGGATTATCCGGATGAATATGAAGTAGCATAATGGTTTGTTTTTTGCAATCTTAGTATAGAATAGGAATCTATTAACAAACAGTTCAATTTAATTTCGCGCAAAAATGTATCCAAATGCAATTGCAGCCTGTAGATGTGGTGAATGATATCAGCCCGGAAGATTTTGTGAAACAATATTTTACGCCCGGTATCCCGGTAGTAATGAGAAACCTGGCAAAGCAATGGCCGGCTTACGATAAATGGAACTGGGATTATTTTATTTCGGTAGTAGGAGACAAAAAAGTAGGCATTTACAACAATGTAAAAAGCGATGCTTATACTCCTGTAAATAAGGCAGATGATTATACCAGCTTTCAGAGAATTATATTCAAATGATACGAAACGGGCCGGCTGCGTGGCGCATTTTTCTATTCAATATCTTTAGCCATGCGCCGCAGCTAACCAAAGATTTTACCTGGCCGGAACATACCTGAAAGGTTTTGTGAAACGTTTACCCATGCTGTTTGTAGGCGGCAAAGGTTCTGTAACGCACATGCATTTTGATATCGACTTCAGCCATATTTTACATACACAGTTTATGGGTAGCAAAACGCGTGCTGCTGTTTCCCAACAAAGAGCAATATAAGCTTTACCGTAAGCCTTTTGAAGTGTTGAGCATTGCCGATTTCAGCCATTATTATGATGAAGCAAAACAGCAAAATTGATACCAGCAAAATTTCCGGCCATTGCAGTTTGCGCAAGGCTACGACGTTACGCTTGAACACGGCGATACATTGTTTATGCCGGGCGGCTACTGGCACCATATGGAATATCTGGATAGTGGTTTTGCCATGAGCCTGCGCGCCATCAACAATTCGGTAAGCGGTAAGCTGAAAGGTGTATGGAACCTTGTGGGTATGCGCAACATAGATACGCTGATGAAAAAAACAATACCCGTGACATGGTACGACTGGAAGCAAAAGAAAATATACGCAGCTGCTAATAAGGAAATCACCACCTAAGCTATAGCTCAAGCTTTTTTCTAAACTTCCATTTGTTTGATAAAAGTGCTCACTCTTCCAGGTTGTGTTCGTGTAATAATTCGATGCATCTTTTCTTCTTTTTGTATATTACACAAAATGTAATGCATGTTGCTACGCAGCGTAGATGTGGTAGATGATATTTCACCTGCCCATTTTACCCAATCCTACTACCACTCCCGAAAACCATTGATTATCCGAAACCTTGCCAGGCAATGGCCGGCTTTTTCTAAATGGACATGGGATTATTTCAAACAGGTAGCCGGCGATAAAAAGCTTGGTATTTACAACAATATTAAAAGCGATGCCTATACACCTATCAATAAAGCAGACGATTATACAACGTTTGGAGAGTACATAGATATGATCAGGAATGGACCGGCAGAATGGCGGGTTTTCTTCTTTAATATCTTCGCTCATTCTCCACAGCTAAAGAAGGATTTTACGTGGCCTGAGCAGTATGTACAAGGCTTTCTCAAAAGCGTGCCTTCGCTGTTTGCCGGCGGGCAGGGTTCCATCACGCACATGCATTTTGACATCGATTTGCCAAATATTCTTCACACGCAGTTTTTAGGTAAAAAGCGCGTATTGCTGTTTCCCAATAAGGAACAATACAAACTGTACAGAAAGCCATTTGAAGTGCTGAGTCTCGCCGATTTCAGCCATTATTATGATCCTCACAAATCGAAAATAGACCGGGAGAAATTTCCTGCTGTTGAGCTGGCCGAAGGCTACGAGGTAATCATGGATCATGGCGATACACTGTTTATGCCAAGCGGCTACTGGCACCATATGGAATACCTGGAAAGTGGTTTTGCCCTGATCTCGTGCTTTGGATTATACGGTATCTGGAAAACTGAAAGGTGCGTGGAATGTAATAGGGATGCGCAATATAGATACGCTGATGAAGAAAACAATGCCCATGAAATGGTACGACTGGAAACAGAAAAAAATATTTGGCGCCGCGCAGAAGGAAATGAATGTGCAATAAACCAATGTAGCAAGTGATACAAACTTTTTCTATAAACAATAAGGGAAAATGCTGCGCATTTTCCCTTATTGTTTTATTCTTGTATCGCGGATCTGTTTTTCAATTATGCAATTTCCCAGACTTCTTTTCCACGCAACAATTTATCGAGATCGCCTGTGCCTTTGGTAGCGATGGTTTCTTCTATCTGCAGGCGCATAACGTCTTCGTAGCATGCACGTTCCGACTCGTAAAACACACCAAACGGCCGGGGAAAATGACCTTCTATACGCGGATCGTCGAACATGCGGATGAGCAATTGGGCTTTGTAGAAATCCATTTCATCATGTATCCACAAATCGTCTATGGATGCTTCTTCACCAATGGTCACCACAACAGGCTTTATACCATCGAGCATAATTCCTTTTTGACGATGTGGCGCCAAATACCAGCGGCTGACCTTGTTCCAAAAACAAGGCTTCTTCGGGCTTTGTTGATTTTTCTGTAAATATTTCAAATGCGCCATCATTGAAGATGTTGCAATTCTGGTAGATTTCAAGAAATGATGCGCCTTTGTGACCATGGCTGCGCAACAGCATGCTTTGCAAATGCTTTGGGATCGCGGTCCATGCTGCGGGCTATGAAACTCGCATCTGCTCCCATTGCCAATGCCAGCGGATTAAACGGATGATCTATACTGCCATAAGGCGTACTTTTCGTCACTTTTTTTTCTTCTGAAGTTGGAGAATATTGTCCTTTGGTTAATCCATAAATCTGGTTGTTAAACAACAGGATATTGACATCAAAATTGCGGCGCAGCAAATGAATGGTATGATTTCCCCCAATACTCAGTGCATCGCCATCGCCGGTTACAATCCATACGCTCAGTTCAGGTCGGGTAGCTTTTAAGCCGCTTGCAATGGCAGTAGCCCGACCATGAATGGAGTGCATGCCATACGTGTTCATATAATAGGGAAAACGGCTGCTGCAGCCTATTCCGCTGATGATCACAATATTTTCTTTCGGAATGCCCAATGTCGGCATTACCTTTTGCACCTGTGCCAATATAGAATAGTCGCCACAGCCCGGGCACCACCGTACTTCCTGGTCTGTTGCAAAATCTTTGGATGTGAGTACGGTTGTAATTTTTTGCTCTGCAGGCAATACTGTTTGTACTTCGCTCATCTAACTTCTTATAAAATTTCGGTGGCAAAGGTACGAAGCGATCAGCGTTGTTCCATTTTATCCATATCACAGCAATGTCACACATCGAGGATTTGTGAATTTATTGGGTCTCTTTTCCGGTTAGCCAATCTTGTTCACACACCATCCTGACCAGTTTGCTCTAGTTAACAATTATGATCTTCTTGTTTACTACATCAATACAAATGAAAAAAGCTGCACCCTTAAGAGTGCAGCTTTTACTATCGTTTCATTTTTGCGCCGTAGACTATTCCAGTTCTTTCGGCGCATCTTTCTTTTCGTGACCTTCACTTTCCGCCCTTGTGTTGCACCTTCATGAGCGGGAGCTTTTTCAAGGCTGCGTGTTTTATAGTAAGGACTAAACTCGTTACGGTTGTTGTTGTAAGAATTGCCATCGTACAAAAAAGCAATGATGAACCATACAAACAGGAGTAAGGGTACAGCAGATCGTCATGATGAGGTTCCTGATTTCGTGTTTCAGGTGCATAAAATACCCTACGATGTAAAATGCTTTTGCTAGCATCAGGATGAGGATTACTCCTTTTATAAAGTTGCGCATAAAGCTTCCATCTTCCATTCCCATCATTGCAAATCCAAGACCCAGTTCCACAATCGTGAGAACGGTAAGTATAACAGTTACGCGAATGATTTCTTTGGTTCCACCGCTATTGTGTTCATGATATTCAACTGCAGACATATGTTCCATAAAGATTTAATTTATACAAGGTAAAAACATGTAAATACAAATACCCAAACCAGGTCAACAAAGTGCCAGTACAACCCTGCTTTTTCTATCATCAGGTAATGACCTCTTTTTTCGAATACATTGGTCAAAGTCATAATCAGCATAATGATATTGATCATAACGCCTGAAAATACGTGAAAACCATGGAACCCTGTAATGGTAAAAAAGAAGTTGGTGAAATTGGTTGTAGCAAGCGAGCCGTCTGCATTTGGAAAAGGATTGCTTCCCCACCATGCGCCTTCGTGATGCAAGTGCGACCATTCCCACGCTTGGCAGCTAAGAAATGCGATACCGCCAATGATGGTTAACACAAGGTTCAGCACCACTTTCTTTTTTTCCATGTTATGACCAGCCTGCACCGCCAGCACCATCGTTACAGAGCTGATGATGAGAATAAATGTCATCAAGCTCACAAACATGAGCGGGTAGCCATTTCCTTCCAGACCCGGAAACGCGTTGAACACTTTATTCGGGTCAGGCCATCCGTTAGTGGCAAACCTTGTTGTGCCATACGAGATAAGGAATGCGCCAAATGTAAAGGCATCACTCATCAGGAAGTACCACATCATTATTTTACCGTACTCTACATTAAAGGGACTTTTACCTCCGCCCCAAAGTTTGGCAGGTGCCGGTGCTGTCGCTGTTGTTGCCATATTAGCTGTTAAATTTCGTTTGCAAATGTATATTTCTACAGTAGAACTATGAACTTAAATACTGCTTTTTTATCCAACCCAGTTAAAAAAGACAAAAAGGTAAATCCAAAGAATATCTACAAAGTGCCAATAGATGCTGAATATCTCTATGGGCGTACTGTTATATATCTTTACCCTTTTGCTGTAAGCCCTGAAATAGATGATAAGTAAGGCTACTATTCCTCCCAAAACGTGAACAACATGCAACCCGGTAATAATGCCTAAAAACGAAGCTGACGGATTGCTTCCCCTGCCAACAATCTGTATGCCTCTGTTGTACAGGTCGGCAAAACCATATCCCTGTAAAACTGCAAACAATAAGCCTAACAGGGCAGTCATTGTAAGAAGCATTCTGTATCTGTTTCTTTCGCGTGAGCGAAATGCTTTTACTGCCAGGTGCAGTGTGAGGCTGCTGGCTACAATAGCCACCGTAGAATACCAGAATACGCGCGGCAACGAAAACTCAAGCCAGTTGTGCTGTGCCTGGCGCACAATGTAAGCACTTGTGAGGGCAGCAAACATCATGATGATGCTGCCAATACCCACCCAAAGTGTAAACTTATAAGGATGCAGTCTTTTTCTTTCTGCACTCTCTAAACTCATAATCATACTCTCTTAATCTGTTTTATAATAAATTTTCTATCAAATTTTGTCAGCCAGCATCGCAAGCAAAACAACCGGAAGATAAATATAACTGCTGAACATCACCCTGCGTGCAGCCTTTACATCCATTTCAAAATACAATCTTGCACATTGCACTACCAGGAACAAATTGCTTGCAAGCAAAATCCAGAAGCTTACTTCTCCACTGATATGAAAAAAGTAAGGCATCATGCCCATCGGTATCATCAGCAAGGCATACATAAATGCCTGCAATGCTGTAAATTTCGTAGGTCCCTTATCAGACGGCAAAAGCTTGAACCCTGCTTTGCTATAATCATTATGCGCTACCCAGGCAATTGCCCAAAAATGCGGAAACTGCCACAAAAACTGCAATCCAAATAAGATCAAACCACCCGTCCAGTACACAGGAGCATTTTCCGGAAAACCTGCTACCCACCCGATAAGACATGGAAGCGCACCGGGAAATGCGCCAACTAACACAGCAATGGAACTTACTTTTTTAAGCGGTGTGTAAACAAATGCATACAAAAACAAACTTACCGCTGATATAAGAGCCGATTCGATGTTGAAAAAATAATACATCATCCCCACTCCTACCAATCCTGTGATCAATGCAAAAGTATAAGCCTCCGTTACTGACATTCTACCGCTTGCTACAGGTCTTGTGGACGTTCGCTTCATCATAGCATCTGTATCTTTCTCTACCGACTGGTTGATAGTATTGGCACTGCCGGTGATGAGCATTCCGGCTACAAAAAGCAGGATGATCATTTTCCAGTTGAAACCCACAATATCAGGTGCCATCAGGTAGCAAACGACACAGGAAAACACAACCGTGAAACTCAATGTGAACTTCATCAGTTGCAGATAGTCTTTTGCTTTTAAGCTCAAACGCAATGAAGTATCACTTTCCCTCTTCAATTCACCTGTCAATCAAATATGTTTTATTCTAAAAAAGATGCCCTGATTATTCAGGGCATCAGAAATTATTAATAGTTGTACAAGTTGATTACCTGTTTAATGATGACTTTCGTCTGCACCCACCGGTAATGTTTGTGGAATAAATTCTTTTCCATCTTTACCATAATCGTATGCCCAACGGTGCACTTCCGGAATTTCACCAACCCAATTTCCATGACCCGGGTTGATAGGTGTTGTCCATTCAAGTGTGTTAGAACCCCAGGGATTCATGGTTCTTACTTTGCGTCCTTTCCAGATAGAATAGAAGAAGTTAAAGAGAAATAAGAACTGAGTAGCATATACAATTAGCGCCACGGTACTGATCATTCTATTCAAATCGCCAAACTGGTTAAAGCTTACCCAAACGCTATAATCATAATACCTTCTTGGCATACCTGCAAGACCTTCGTAGTGCATCGGCCAGAATATGAGGTAGGCGCCTGTGAGCGTAATCCAGAAGTGGATATATGAAAGCGTGTTGTTCAAATAGCGGCCAAACATTTTTGGGTACCAATGGTATACACCGGCAAACATTCCAAACATCGACGCAACACCCATCACAATATGGAAATGCGCAATTACAAAATAGGTATCGTGTAGGTGAATGTCCAACGCAGAGTTACCCAAAAATATACCCGTCAAACCACCGGAGATAAACAGACTTACAAATCCGATTGCAAACATCATTGCAGGTGTGAAGCGGATATTGCCACGCCATAGTGTTGTAATCCAGTTGAACACTTTGATGGCAGATGGTACAGCAATCAACAGCGTCAATAGTACGAAGATGGAACCAAGGAACGGGTTCAGACCAGATACGAACATATGGTGAGCCCACACCAGGAATGCTAACACCGCGATGGCAAACAGAGATCCGACCATTGCCATGTATCCAAAGATTGGCTTCCTGGCGTTGGTAGATAATATTTCGGATACCATACCCATGGCAGGTAAAAGAATGATATATACTTCCGGATGCCCAAGGAACCAGAATAAATGCTGGTAAAGAATTGCGCTTCCGCCTTCGTTTGGTAATGCACCCACACCACTTATAAATATATCAGACAAGTAGAAGCTTGTTCCAAAGTTTCTGTCAAATATTAGGAGAATAAATCCGGAAAATAATACCGGGAAAGAAAGTACACCTAATACTGCGGTAAAGAACAATGCCCAGATCGTCAGTGGCAATCTTGTCATACTCATGCCTTTAGTACGCATGTTCAGTACGGTAGATATATAGTTCAAGACCTGCCAGCAACTGCGATACCACGAACATTGCCATTGATACTATCCATAGATCCATACCTGTTTTGGAACCCGGAGATGCATCACGCAAAGCACTTAATGGCGGGTAAGCCACCCATCCGCCACTGAAAGGACCGGTTTCTACAAATAGCGAAGACAGCATGATGATACTTGCTAATACAAAAAACCAATAGCTAAGCATGTTCATTAAAGGCGAAGCCATGTCTCTGGCACCAATCTGCAATGGAATCAGGAGGTTGGCAAATGTGCCGCTTAATCCGGCAGTCAACACAAAAAACACCAAAACGGTGCCGTGCGTTGTAACCAGTGCGTAATAGGCTTCTGCAGATATATGACCACCTTTTGCCCATTTGCCCAGGATGGTTTCTAACCAGGGAAACGTGGTATCAGGATAGCCAAGCTGCAAGCGAAATATTACGGACATAAATCCACCCAGTATTGCCCAAAACATTCCTGTAATCAGGAATTGTTTGGCAATCATTTTATGATCCTGGCTGAATACGTATTTCGTGATGAAAGTTTCGTGATGAGGGTGGTGCTCATGATGGTCGGTGTGAACATTGTGTACACCGCCTGTACTTGTATGCAATGCCGCTTCGTTACTCATATTCGATCTCTTATTATAAATTAGTACATCATTTATTTATCGTTCATTGCTACAGCTCCTGCTTTTCCTGTGCTGTCTGCACCGGGTGCTGCTGGCTGAGCAGAA
Organism: uncultured Chitinophagaceae bacterium; assembly: GCA_963760045.1. Taxonomy (GTDB): domain Bacteria; phylum Bacteroidota; class Bacteroidia; order Chitinophagales; family Chitinophagaceae; genus Ilyomonas. Next base: position 128,044 of record CAVXBN010000021.1, on the reverse strand, counting down.
GGGTCTTTTTCAGGAAATGCTGCATAATAATTTGGCTTTTGCTTAATGAGCCACTCGTCGTACTCTGCCTGCGATACAACATTGATAATCCCTTTCATGGAATAGTGCCCGTTGCCACACAACTGGTCGCACGCAATTTCATATTGGAAATTCGGATTATTGAGTTTTTCCTTCATCTCTTTCGTGGTATACAAAGGTGTAAACCACATGGTTGTTGGAGTACCTGGAACGGCATCCATCTTCATTCTAAAGTGAGGCAAACCCACATCATGTATGACATCCCTTGAAGTGATGATAAGTTTCACAGGGCGATTTTTCACTGCATACATGGTTTGTGTAACTACGATATCATCGAAGTTTTTAGAATCTGCATGAAGGTTTAATGCACTGCTGTCGCGCCAGATTTGTCCAAGTGGATTACTTGCCGCATCGTCTATTACTCGGTAATAACGCTGACCAAACTGACCATCTTTACCCGGATAACGGAACATCCAGCCAAACTGTTTGCCGGTTATCTCTACCTGCAAGGCGTTTTTCGGAGCTTCGCTTGTCATGGCAAACCAGTTGCGCAAACCAATAACCACCAATACGGTTAGAGCAATGGCAGGAACAACTGTCCAAACCAGTTCCATTGTATTATTATGCGGGAAGAAGAACACTTTACGGTCGTCTTTGTGCTGGTATCGGAAGGCAAACCAAAATAAAAGCACCTGGGTAATGATGAATACAATGCCGGTAATGATTACCGTCCATTTAAACATACTGTCCCATTTTTCACCATGGTCACTTGCAGAGCCTTGCGCCATGAGTGTTTGTGGGTAGAACAATTCATTACACCAATATACCCCTATGAGCCCCACGATCAAAAAAGAGATCATGAAAAAGGCATTGACCTTGTTGTTGGCTTTATTCGATTTCTCCTCACCTTTCAGCACATTCACATACTCACTTGCTTTTGCAATCTGAAAAATGATGATGAAAATGAGTAGAATTACAGAAGCAGTAAATAAAGTGGACATTTTATATACTTATTTTCGATTGTTAAGATTCTCACGATTTGTTTCTTTCTTCACTAATTGTTCACGCTTATGTGTGGTGAACAATACTTTCTTTCAGGAACGGGTGATAACGGGGAACCATCGGTTTTGCAGCCAATGCTCTTGTTACACCAAAAATCATAATGCCTACAAACAATGCAGCGGTTCCAAAGTCCAGCCATCCGCTTTCTGCCAGTGTTACTTCCTGAGGCGACAAGCTACCCATTACCATTTGGTAAAAATCGATCCAGTGACCAAAAATTATGAGCACTGCCATGAAAGTTACCAGGGTATAATTTCTTTTCACAGATCTTTTCATCAGGATTAACAGCGGGCAAACAAAGTTTACGATGAGGTTCAGATAAAAGATTCCTTTATATGCACCTTTCACGCGGGGCTGGAAATATGCGGTTTCTTCAGGCATATTCGCATACCAGATTAGCATGTATTGCGAGAACCAAAGGTAAGTCCAAAAGATAGAGAATGCAAACATAAACTTACCAATATCATGCAAATGTTCCTGGTTGGTAAGCTCCAGATATCCTTTGTTTTTAAGGTAAATTACCCAAAGTGCTACGAGTGCCATGCCTGATACGAAGCCGCTGATAAATGTGTACCAGCTATACATGGTAGAATACCATTCAGCATCAATGCTCATCATCCAAAACCAGGGCGTTACAGATGCTGTGGTCAATGCAAACCATACGATAAATAATGAAGCAGTTACAGTATTACGCCAGATAAAGCTTTTTCCACCTTCAAAATCATATTTTCCTTCATCTGCTTCGCTTGACAATTTGCGCATTCTTGATCCCAGAACGCTCCACAATCCAATTGTCAGAATGGTCCATACAATAAAGAAGGGTTTGTTCAGAAAGCCGGTTTTGCCTTGCAGCATGGTGCTTTCCTCTACCTTATCGTGGCTCAGCCATTCGTAAATATGATGTTTATCGGATAGTACAATGAATATCAGCAAAACGGCCGTGATAGTACCAAAAATGGGAACCAATGTAGAAATGGCTTCAGGCACGCGGCGGAATGTAGTGGTCCAGCCTGCCATTGCCAAAGTAGTGGCACACACAAAAAACATGGATGCATTACAAAGCATCGTAAAAAAGATGCTGTTATACATCAGGGTTCCCCAGAATACCGGATTGGAATGTTCGTCGTTGCTTAACCCTAATGTGAAGAATCCGATAATTACTGTAAGCAGTCCTGCTGCCATGAGACCCATCGCCCAGGTTCTTGTCTTACCAGGAATCTCAAATTGTTCTCTTACTAAAGCCATTATCTTACGTTTAATACTGTGTTTAAAAAAATTGCTTTGTGTGTTATTTCGTCATGGCAGTTGCGGTTCCTTCGGCTGCCGGCACTGCTGGCTGCACCTTGCTTCGATTTGATGTAGGCAATAATCATCCAGCGTTGTTGCCGGTGAGCTGGGCAGCGTAGCTACCCATCAGGTTTTTACCATAGGTCACTGAATAATACATTTGACCTGCAGGCATGCCATCATATTTTGGATCGCCCACGAGTGTAGCTGGTTTTGCAGGGAAAGGTCCTTGACCACCTTTGTACAAAGGCCCGTTGCCATCAAGTGCAGCACCATGGCAGATGGCACAGTTTATCAAGGTACAAACGCTCTGCTTCTTTTAGTTCAGATGCAGTTGGCATTGTGTATGGGTTAGCAACGGCTTTAGATGCTACGTAGTTTGTAGAATCGCCAACGGCATCTTTCGGAACCAGAAAATTTAAGTCCTCCCCACGCATTACGGTACCCAGCAACCGGGCGAGCTATATAAAATATTTTGTCGTCGCTTTTCGATGGATCCATTGTAAAATAAGCAGTATCTCTTTCCAGGTAAGTTTCGTATCCCCGGCTATAGGTCATGTCGGGCATATAAATAGCGCCCGGCTCTCGTTTTACATCGTCACAGCTTACCATTGCCGTCATGCAAATGGCTGAAAAAAGTATAACAGATATGTTCTTCATGCTCATAGTTTATGCTGCCTTTAGGCTATGTTTATCGCTGTATCTCTTACTAATTGCTGCGTCTTGTCGTATCTTCCAAACCACCAGCCTGGCTCGGCATCCTGTACATTTACTTTTACAGCTCCGTTATTACTCAAAAAAGCCTGTAGGTCGTTTACGTTGGTTTTTGGTGTACATTCTATTACCATCACAAAAAGATCATCCGTTGCACGCATATCAAAATGGTGCCTTTTTACAAATGGCATCAGTTGGCACAGGTAGCAAAACGTAAGTACCATTCCCACAGCAGAAAACAGTACTGTCAGCTCAAAAGTGATGGGAATAAACGCCGGCAGCGCAAAGTGTGGCTTGCCTCCTATATTGATTGGCCAATCGCTGGTAAACACCCATCCCATGCAACCAAGTGCAGTAGCAGTACCCGTTATACCATAGATAAAACCGGCAGTATGAATGCTTGTTTCCCGTAATCCCATGGCATGATCCAGTCCATGCACAGGAAAAGGTGTATAAATGTCGTGGATTTTGTAGCCTGCAGTACGCACCTTTTTCACAGCCGGAAAGAGCACATCTTCGTTATCAAAACATCCAACTACAAATTTCTTCTTTGCCATATTCTAAAATTCAAAAAGTCAAAATTGAATAGTTACAACCAGAACGGTTTCAGATTGTTACTTTCTCCTGTTTTTAATGTGCGTAATGATGTGCAAACTCCGCTGTTTCCTCTTTCTCTATGGGTTCCATTCTTTCCTTGTAGTTTTCACCCGAAGTCTTCAGAATTGATTTGATTTCAGCCGTTGCGATAACAGGGAAATATTTGGCAAACAGGAAGAAACAAGTAAAGAACAATCCAAACGTACCGGCGTAGAATCCGATTTCCCAAATGGTTGGGCTATAATATGGTGACCATGATGAAGGCAGGTAATCGCGATACAGGGATGTAACAATGATTACAAAACGCTCAAACCACATACCTACGTTTACGATCACACTCATAAAGAAAGTGACAGTAATATTTCTTCTCAGTTTTCTAAACCAGAAAATCTGAGGAGACAATACGTTACAAGCCATCATTCCATAGTAGCTCCATCCATAAGGACTGAACAAGTTGCCACGGCTATAGAAGAAAGTATACGCTTCATATTTATTCTGGCTGTAAAAGCCCATGAATAATTCTGTGAGATAAGCCACACCCACGATAGAACCCGTGAGTACAATTACCTTATTCATCGCTTCAATGTGACCAAGAGTAATGTAGTCTTCCATTTTCAGCACTTTTCTCACGATGATCAACAGTGTTTGTACCATAGCAAAACCTGAGAATACCGCACCCGCAACGAAGTAGGGAGGAAAGATAGTGGTGTGCCATCCCGGAATAACTGAAGTAGCAAAGTCAAAAGATACAATGGTGTGTACCGAAAGTACAAGTGGTGTACTTAAGCCAGCCAGTACTAACGAGAGGCTTTCGTGACGCTGCCAGTGCTTGGTAGATCCTGACCATCCGAAAGCAGCAACGCCATAAAGAAGTTTGCGAAGCTTTGTTTTGGCTCTGTCGCGTACCGTTGCAAAATCGGGCAATAAACCGCTGTACCAGAAAAGGAGAGATACAGTGAAATAAGTAGAGATGGCAAATACGTCCCACATCAGTGGTGAATCGAAGTTTGGCCAAACCGGGCCTCTTGTGTTAGGGTAAGGCATTACAAAAAACGCCATCCATACACGTCCCATGTGGAAGATAGGAAACTGCCCGGCACACATTACTGCGAAAATGGTCATGGCTTCTGCAGCGCGGTTTACACCGGTGCGCCATCCCTGCCTGAACAATAACAGAATTGCAGAAATCAATGTACCTGCGTGACCGATACCTACCCACCATACGAAGTTGGTGATGTCCCAACCCCATCCGATGGTTCTGTTCAGGTTCCATTGTCCTGTACCGTATACTACTTCGCGGTATACGCTATATACGCCAAATAAAAGAAGGGCAACCGATATGTAAAAGCCAACGTACCAAAGCTTGGTTGGCTTGTTTTCGATAGGAGAACAGATATCTTCCGTAACCTGGTGATAGTTTTTATCACCACTTACCAGTGGTTCCCTTAGCTGCGATTCGTACTTTAATGATGACATCCGGTAATGTTTTTTAAAATAATCTACCTTTTATGTTGATTTGCCTTATTCCTACAATCAAATTCTTACTGCTTATCAACAAACTCTATGAAGAGCCTTCGCCTTCCTTGTGAATACCGCCTATTTCTGCGTCCACATTTCTCACCTTGGTCAGATAGTTTACGTTCGGAAGCGTATGCAGCATTTCTATCACATAATACAGCCTGTTCAAATTTTCGGCTCTTGTTTCTGTAATGCCACTTTTCGGATCATTTATGTTGCCAAACATGATGGCGTTGGTAGGGCAGGCTTGCTGGCAAGCGGTTTTGATATCCCACACATTGTTTGCACCTGTATTTAACGGGCGGCTTTCGCGCTTGGCTTTCAGTTTTCCTTCCTGCAAACGCTGAACGCAGAAGCTACACTTTTCCATCACACCATGTGAACGCACTGTTACATCCGGATTGATAACCATCCTGGTTAACGAATCGTTCATGTTCAGCACCACATCATTCAGCACTTCTTTCTGGTTGTCAGGGAAACTATCTGCGCCGGTATAATCTGCCCAATTGAAACGACGTACTTTATATGGACAGTTGTTTGCGCAATAACGGGTTCCGATACAACGGTTATAGGCCATTTGATTCAACCCTTCGCTGCTATGGTTGGTAGCATCTACGGGGCAAACGTTTTCGCAAGGCGCGTTATCACAATGCTGACAAAGCATTGGCTGAAATACGACATTCGGATTGTCGAGGTCGCCGCTGTAATAACGGTCGATACGCAACCAGTGCATGTCATGGAAACGGGCAACTTCGTCTTTACCTACAACGGCAATGTTGTTTTCGCTGTTACAAGCTACTACGCAGGCTCCGCAACCGATACAACTGTTCATATCCACGCTCATACCCCAGTGAATGCCTGGTTTGTCGTAGTATGGATACAGAGTCCCTTTGGTGTCGTAATTTTCCAGACCGCCGTATCTTTCCAGTTCTTCCTCACGTTCTTTTTTCACTTCTTCCGGATGTTTCTTAAATTCCGGAAGGCTCATTTCTTTCACCACTTCTGTACGTACACCCTGTGCAGTATCGTAAATGTTGTGTGTCTGAGATAATGCGAGCTTGTAGGTATCGCCTGTTTTTTCGATTTTTACATCGCCAACAGACAGCTGCACGGTATTGTTTACAAAAGTTGTATAAGGATAAACGTTTTTGCCGGAACCTACTACCGCCTTGCCCAATTCGGCTGTGCGACCGTAGCCAAGCGCAATACCAATGGTATTGGGATGTGTACCGGGAAGTATAAGGACAGGTAGTTCTATTGATTCTTTATTATTGACAGTGATTTTTACAACTGGCTTGTCAGGATGAACTTCATAATCATCCGCATCGCCTGGTTTTCCCAAATCTATACCGAGTAACGTTTTGGCTAATGCCGGTGAAATCACAGCGTAGTTATCCCAGGTTACTTTGGTTACCGGGTCTGGCATTTCCTGCAACCATGGGTTGGCTGTGCCTTGTCCGGCACCGATGGCAACTTTCTGGTACAAAGCCAATTCATATTGTCCGCCTTTTGGTACCGATGATACGGCAGTTACGGCCCCGGCAACATTACTGTTGTTGAACGCAGCTGTGCCTCTGCTCTCGGTTACTGTAGTTGCAGGAACAACAGTCACCGTCTTTACAGTAGTGCTATCTGCTTCTTTTGCTGCAGGATTATAGCTGTCTGATGATCCAAATGAAGATTTGGAACCTCCGCCTACAATACCATCCTGCAATGCCTGATCCCATGCTTGCTCGCCACCGAGTTTTGTCATCCAGTATTCACGGATATAACCGAGGTAATCGGTAGGTGCGCCACTCCATTTCAAAAGGCTATCCTGCCACTGTCTTGTTTTAAACAATGGGAAAATAGTCGGCTGCATTAGGGACACAACACCCGTTCTTGGCTCAGCATCGCCCCAGCTTTCGAGGAAGTGATGGTCGGGTATTACATATTTGCACAATTGTGCAGTTTCATCATATTTCGGGGAGAATGACACCGAAACTTTTACTTTCTTAATGGCATCCGTTACTTTTTTGCTATCATACCAGGTATAGGCAGGATTGGCGCTATGCACCAATAAAGCTCCTACACGTCCGGCATTCATATCTTCTACCAGCTGTGCAAATTCGCTGTCGATACCTTTACGATAATTGAGTGTTGAGCTCCAGTCAATTGTCTGACCATTGGCACCAACGGCTTCATTAATGGCGTTTACCAACATTTGCACAGATGTATCGTTGCTGCCTGATACTACAAGTGCAGCACCTTTGTTGGCGACAAGCACTTTCGCGGTTTTTTCAATACCGGCTTTCAGTTTCGCATCTGCGATTCCGGCAACGCCCGATCCGCTTACTGCATTTAAAAGAGCTGAAGCAATTGCTCCGGTTTGTGATGGCAGATGCAGGTATCTTTCATCAGCATTAGCTCCTGTAAGGCTCAGCACACTTTCAAACTGAATGTGCTTGCTCATGTCAGGATTCGTTTCCTTTATTTTTCTTCCGAGCGAATATTGATTGGCAAACTCTATCGGGCTGATCCATGTTCCCAGGAAATCAGCACCCAGGCTTACAATAACTTTTGCTTTATCAAAACGATAGGATGGAATGGCTCGTTTACCGTAAGAAGCTTCATTTGCCAGCAACATTCCTGAACAAGACACACCATCGTACTGAACGTGGCGGCTGCCGGGGAATTTTTCGGTAAATTGTCTGATGACTTCAAGACTTGTTGGAGAGTTGATGGTACTGGTAAGCAAAACTACGGGTGCGCCGCCTAAACCGGCCAGATCTGAAGTAATGGCTTTGTCGATCGCTTCAAATGTTACTTCATTTTGCTTGCGGGTAATGAATGGATAACGAAGACGGGCGGTGTCATACAAATCAAGAACAGAAGCCTGCACGCGTGCAGACGTTCCACCCTTTGTAATAGGTGATAGTTCGTTTCCTTCAATTTTGATAGGACGGCCGTCTCTTACTTTGGCTACAACACTTACCGTATCTCCATCCTGAACATATGTGGTAGCATAGTAGTTTGCCGTACCGGGAACAATGTCCTCAGGTTTGTTTGCAAACGGTATGGAGCGCTTTACAGGCATTTCGCAACTGGCAGCAATGGCTGCTGCAGCAGTACTAAAGCCTAAATATTTTAAGAAATCTCTTCTTGGTGCTTTTGATTCGAGAATGCCTTTATTGTCTGTATAAAGAGGCAATTCTTCACGAAACTCATTTTTTCCTGATTCGTCGAAAGATTCTGTCTGATTGAGTTCGCCAAAACTTTGCCAGTGCTTGTTTCCCATGATGATGTGATAGTTCTACAATGTACTGCTAAGCAGATAATGATAATAGTGTGATGCCTGAAATGAAATAGATAAGACTAGTAGTGACACTTCTGACACTCTGTTCCACCAATTTTTTCAACGGTAACTTTATTTGAATCCAACGTACCGTTCTTTATCTCGTCGTGATATTTTTCGTAGATGCTGTAAAATCCGTTGTCTTTAAACTGCACTTGCGTTGTGCGGTGGCAATTGATACACCATCCCATGCTGAGGTCAGAAAACTGGCGTACTTCATCCATTTTCTGAATTTCGCCGTGGCAGGTCTGGCACTGTACCTTTCCTACTTTTACGTGCTGGGAGTGATTGAAGTATACATGATCGGGCAGATTGTGAATGCGCACCCAGGCAATTGGCTGAGCTTTGGTAGCATCCCACAGTTTCCCGGTTTCGTAATTTGCATACTTGTACAGCTTTTGAATTTCTGCAGTTCCGTTTACTTCAGAACCATCTTCGCGGTACAACTTTTCTCCCTGGTATTCGCTGATGCCAAGATGGCAATTCATACAAATATTAACGGACGGAATGTTGGCTTGTTTGCCCAGCTCTGTATTGCCGTGACAGTATAAACAACTAATCTGGTTGGTACCTGCATGCACTTTATGCGAATAAAAAATAGGTTGTTCCGGCTGATAATCCTGCGTGCGGCCTAAACCTATAGCACCGGTTACAGTCATATAACCACCAAACAGGAAGAGAATTACAGCGATAAAAGCGATATAGGCTTTGTTTCTCCAGAATGGAACCGGCTCTACGCCTCCCAAACCTTCTTTTTCATCGGTTAATCTTTTCAGGTTGCTGTTTACCTGCAGCAATACAAAGGAAACAACGGCTAAAATGAGGGTAAGGATACCAAAAAGGAGCGTGTTGTCGCTTGATTCTGCAGCAGCTGCCTGGCTGGCAGGACCCGCAGCGCTTGGTTCAGGAACAGTTTTGATATATCCCAGGATATCATCAATTTCCTTATCAGACAAACCTGCAAACGATGTCATCATCACCTGGTACTCTTTGAAAAGTCCTTGTGTGTATGGATCATTTTTCATGTAGCCTGCCGGATTGTGTATCCAGGCATAAAGCTGTTTTCTGTCTTTCCAGGGTCCACGTTGTTCTACGCCTGCTAAAGCAGGACCCGTAAGCCGTTTATGAACGGCATGGCACGATGCACAATTGGCAGAAAACAAAGCTTGCCCGTTTTGTGCATGAACTTTTGGTCCCGACAGTAAAACAATTAAAAAGGCAAAGACAATACTAAGTTTAAAACCAATTCTTCTATACTGAGTCATATTCACAGTCTGTATTGAATGAGAAGAGTTATCTTTTGGACGCCTGCAAAAATATGACACGAACTTGACAAAAGCGCATCGCTTTCATATTTTTTTCACCTCATGTAAATCTTGAACATATCCATTCACAATCAATACGTTAGTTGGTAAATACTATTGCTATACTTGATTTCACCAAAGTGCCTCTATTTGTACGCATAGTGTAAAAGTTGAAAAGACAAATTTTACATATTCGCGTTTTAATACATACCATCGTCCATTTCCAGACACATTCTTCATTCCTTTAATTCCGGTTCTATTTGGCAGGATCCGCCCGGTAATTTTGAAAACAGGGATGGTTGCCAAAATTGCTAATTCAATTAAAGGGTACTTGTCCTAGCTATAGGCAAATTATTTTTGCCTGCTCAACTTTCAGGAAGTGAGAAAAAATCTTAATTTTAATTCTATCCTCACCTTATTCTATGAAGTTCTTTACCACTATTCAGCGAGTGACATTGACTGAACAAATATTAGCAAAAGCCAAAACCTTTTCCGAAACTGTAACGTCAACCACTAATTACTCGGATAGCCGGCAAACAGCGCATGAGAAAATCAAAAACGATCACTTTGTAAGCAAATTGGGCGAAGAAGCTGCCCGGATGGTATTCAGCCCGTATGCCAAATCTATCGCAGGACCTGATTATAATATATATACCCATACAAACAAATCATGGCAGGCTGATTTGTTTGTAGATGGTGTTCCCCTCGCCGTGAAAACACAGAAAACTTCCGCAGCACGGCGCTATGGCTTGTCGTGGACATTTCAATGCGGCAGTTTCCGGAAAGACATCATTCTCCAACAGCCCGATGCCTGGGTGATATTTATAGAATATGACGACGTGACGCCTCCTTTTCATACCTGCTTTGTGCTGCCGCCTTTTCAAATGAAAGAACTGAAACTCGGTGAACCCAAACTTCAGTACCTGAGAGGTCATAAAAAAGTTGTATATGCCTCTTCCCTTGCACTTTAGCCTGCGAACGGACATAAAAAAAAGCCACCGTCTGCAAACACAGACGATGGCTTATAAATCATTGAACTTTCTGATCAAGAAGCGATTGGCGCTGCACCTTCTACCAATACAGTTGCGGTATTGTCCAGCACTTCTACAAAACCGCCCTGGATAGAAAAGCGCTCTGTATGCGTTTTATCCTGCAATACTTTGATGTTGCCCTTTCCCAGTGCACTTACCAACGGGGCATGTTTGTCGAGCACTTCAAACAAACCATCGATGCCCGGTAACTGAACACCATACACCTGCCCGCTATACAGCTTTTTTTCCGGTGTTAATATTTCTAATGTCATAACAATTTGAAATTTTGTATCTGGAAACGGCTAATGAACCGGTTGGTTTTCACCTTTGGCGCAACTCCGGACTTCCAAACGTAAATTAACCCTGAGCCTGTGCAATGAGCTTTTTACCTTTTTCCATCGCATCTTCTATAGTACCTACGAGGTTGAAAGCAGCTTCCGGATAGTCATCTACTTCTCCATCCATGATAGCATTGAACCCACGGATTGTATCCTGGATATCTACAAACACACCTTTAAGACCTGTAAACTGTTCAGCCACGAAGAATGGCTGCGACAGAAAACGCTGCACCCTGCGTGCACGCGATACAGTCAGTTTATCTTCATCGCTCAGTTCATCGATACCAAGGATAGCAATGATATCCTGCAATTCTTTATATCGTTGTAAAATGAGTTTCACACGGTTAGCACACTCATAATGTTTTTCACCTACGATAATAGGTGTCAGGATGCGTGAGGTAGAATCCAATGGATCTACAGCCGGGTAAATACCTAAGTCAGAAATTTTACGGCTCAATACCGTCGTTGCATCCAGGTGAGCAAAGGTGGTAGCCGGAGCCGGATCGGTTAAGTCATCCGCTGGTACATATACCGCCTGTACGGAAGTGATAGAACCATTTTTGGTAGAAGTAATCCGTTCCTGCATCAGTCCCATTTCGGTAGCCAGCGTTGGTTGATAGCCCACCGCAGATGGCATACGCCCCAGCAGCGCCGATACTTCGGAGCCAGCCTGTGTGAAACGGAAGATATTATCTACGAAAAACAGGATGTCTCTACCCTTACCGGTGCCATCGCCATCGCGGAAATATTCTGCAATGGTAAGACCGCTTAATGCAACACGGGCACGCGCTCCCGGTGGCTCATTCATTTGTCCGAATACGAAAGTGGCTTTCGATTCTTTCAAACCTTCCATGTTCACAGCACTCAGATCCCAGCCGCCTTCTTCCATGCTATGCTTGAATTTGTCGCCATAGTTCATGATACCAGCTTCGATCATTTCACGCAGCAGATCGTTACCCTCACGGGTTCTTTCGCCCACGCCGGCAAATACGGATAAACCACCGTATCCTTTGGCAATATTATTAATCAGCTCCTGGATCAATACGGTTTTACCTACACCGGCACCACCAAACAACCCGATTTTACCACCTTTTGCGTAAGGTTCAATCAGGTCGATTACTTTAATGCCTGTGAATAATATTTCAGAAGCTGTGCTTAAGTTTTCAAATTTCGGAGGCAGCGCATGTATCGGGCGCGCATTTACCTTGCTCACAGCGGGTAAACCATCAATCGGGTCGCCGGTTACATTGAACAGGCGTCCGTTGATAGCATCGCCTGTAGGCATAGCGATAGCGATACCGGTATCTATTACTTCCATACCACGCACCAATCCTTCTGTACCGTCCATTGCAATGGTGCGCACGCTGTCTTCGCCAAGATGCTGCTGCACTTCGAGAACCAGCTTATCGCCGTTTTCCCTTCTTAATTCCAGTGCGTTATAGATTTCGGGCAGACTGCCTTCGCTGAACTGCACGTCTACTACCGCACCGATGATTTGTTTTACTTTACCTGGAGTAGCCATATATTATGGTTAAATTATGTATCTATTTTATAAAATACGGCCGCGAAGGTAAGGTTTACAGGCTATTTATAGAAAGATATAGTGCGCGTTTTTTTGCAGCCGTCCAATTTTGAACAACAGCGGGTTGCTGCTTTTATTGGCGCTACCGGTAGCAATGGCTCAAAACACGGATTACCGGCAGGATACAAAATGGCTAATTCAGTTGCGGATCCAGCGGGTAATTGATAAGTTGTTCAAACTCTCCGCCCAACTTTCGCAGCGCATCCTGCCAGATGAGACTTACATTTTTATGAAACACAAGGTCGGCGCTCCCTTCACTCGTCAGCCAGGTTTTTTCGGTGATTTCTCCTTCCAGTTGCTCTTCGTCCCAGCCACTGTAGCCAAGATAAAAACGGATCATGCTTTGTTCAATTCCATCATTATTTACCAGTTCTGTTACTTTTTCAAAATCTCCTCCCCAGTAAATGCCATTCCCAATGTTAAGCCCGTTGGAAATAAGCTCCGGGCAGCGGTGAAGGAAATGAACCGTATCCGGCTGCACAGGTCCGCCATAATACACCGGGAAATCGCAGGCTTCCAGTGTGCTTACCAATTCGCCAATGGTTTTATCAAATTTCCTGTTGATCACAAAACCTACTGCGCCATCTGTTTGATAATCGCATAAGAGCACTACGCTGCGCATAAAATTAGGATCTTTCAAAAATGGATCGGCTATTAATAAGTGTCCTGCTTTTATTTCATGATTCATCCTGTAAAATAATTTTTTTTCTTTGCTGTAGCAAATTATGAAACGTTTTTTGTTAGCCGGTATATGGGTAACAAATTATTGCCTCCAATGAAGGTTACTGACAGCCTTTGCTTGTGGCAATTTCTTTTGAAAATCGGTTAAGGGACTAAGCAGATTATTGCTTTTTCAATATCCACCAGGTGTCGCCATTGTTCAGATAGGTATTTACAAATTCCCAATGGTTATAATGAAAGAAATTGAGCACAAAAGATGAAGAACGTAATGCAAACACAAGTGGAATTCCTTTTAGGTCGGTAAGAATGAGATTTGTATTGGCAACCTTGTCCTGCCCATAGTCAAACATCACCATCTCACGGTTGCTGCGCCAGTTAAAGGTAGCATATGAAGCATTCAAACTGTCTAATCTGACCCCGTTTATGTACCCATAGATATTGAACGACATGGGCGCTGAAGCAGCATTTGCTCTGCCGGGCGCTGTTCTGCCTACCGGCTGCGAAAAAAGTGTGCATACAAAAAGCAGGAACATTAATATCAAAAGCAACTTCATAAAAAGAGAATTTCTTGCCAGCCAAAAAGGGCAGAGCGAATATACATTCGATCTGCCCTTTCAGCGTACTATAAATCATCCTGTTGCCTGCTCTTTATCCAAAGGCAATTGCAGGAGTAGCAATATTAAAACGTCATTTTCCCTTCAATACCGTCATCCATGGTTTTGCCTGTTACGGCACCGGTAATAATTTTGAGAAATGACACCATTTTTCCATGTTTAGTATCCCAGTAATACGCTTCATCAGGCGTAAATTTTATCACGCTCACATTTGGATCATCCACACCACCCTGAAACCATGTTTTGACAATAGGGTTCCAAAGATCTTTAATGATGTCTTTGTCGAACAACACTTCACTCCTGCCATGCACCGATATATAGTTTTCGTTGGACGGATCGCCAAAGATTAAATCGGTAATATCATTAGCTGCGAGGTCTTCGTTTCGTTTGCTGTTTTTATCACTGATAAACCAAAAGTTTGCATCATCATCCACCTTGTTTACCGACATGGGTGCAGTTTGCAGGCGATGAGTACTGTCGTAAGTGCAAAACATACAGATTTTTACATCTTCCGCCATTTTCTGCAGTTTCTCAATCGCTTCCTCGTTTGCGAGGTTCTTTTTATCTCCCATAAAAATATTTTGACTACCAACTTCTAAATATGTGCCAGTAATTGAACGCTGAAGACGCAGCAAAAAACAACAATCTGCTGTTGCAAATACATGATCAGCGATAGTGGCGTATAGATGTTTATAAAAGAAGCAGCCGTAGACGGCTGCTTTGATAGGTAAAATTCTTGAGCGAAGACTAATTCACCACAAATTTTGCATGCAACATTTCGCCGGAAGCATTCGTCATTTTCACGGTATACACACCACTGCTTAGGCCGCTGGTAGACATGGAAACCTGGCCTGCAGATGCGGCGCGCTGTTGTTTTACCAACCTTCCTTGTGCATCAAACAATTGCGTAGTAAGCATTCCTTGCTGTGAAGTTTTTATTATAAAGTTTTGCCCGGCTTTCATTACGGAAGGATACAGCACCAATTTTCGCAGCCCGCTGATAACCGCAGCCACAGCATTTGTTGTGCTCGACGATCCGTCTTTATTTACCGTAACAATACGATACAGGTAATTGCCATTTGCCAATATGTTATCTGTGTAACTATACAATGCAGTTGTATTGCTGCTTCCCCGGGCTGCCAGGCTTGCAATTTTGGAATATGATGCGCCGCCGTTGCTGCTTCTTTCAATGCTGTAAGCGCTCACATTGGTTTCGGTAAGCGACTGCCACGTGAGGTTTACAATGGTGCCGGAAGTGGTGGCTGAAAAATTTTGAATCTGCGCAGGCAATACTATACTGGTAGCGCCAAGTGCATAATACACATCAAATTCAAAGTTTGTGTTCAACTGGATAATGGCAGAATTGACAAGCAGCTCAATGCGGTTGTATGGCTTCGATACCACGAAATATACAAACCAGTTAATATGGCTCTGGCTGGGATCTAAACCAAGCAACTGGTTGCCGGTTTTAGATTCCTGCAGCGTATTGTCGAGATACGTTCTGATAGTGAGGTATTTGCCAAGGCTGTCTGAGCTAAGGCTTGTAGGAATTCTTACTTTAAATCCTGCCTGGTTGCCGGCTTTCAGCGATGTGTTGTCCGGCGGAAGGTTCAAATATGTGCTGAATGAATAATTGGGAGAACTACAGGTATAAGGTTGTGAAATATTTGCTTCAAAATAGGCATAGCTATTTTCGTCATTGTCTGCAAGTCCCACTCCATTCTGAACGGGGGTAGCATCGCAACCTGTTCCAAAAGGACTCGATACCGCATATTTATCTGTGGGATCGGAAAATCGCGAATAATATGTTTGTCCGAAAGTGGAAGATGGCATAAAAAAGTTACCTGCCATTAATACAGATAAAAGTGAAACGTGGAGAAATGACAACTTGTTCGTGTAGATGTTTTTCATAATGATGATTAGTGTTTATGATGTAGCATAAACAGGTGATTGCACTGGGAAGTGGTGTTAGATTCTTTGCTTCTGTCTTACAGAATGTGTTCTGGCTATCTTGTTGGTTCTGTGATCCTTTTTCAGATGTTCCTGCCTGGTTAGCTGTAAAGCAATATTAAGTCATTTGTTAAACTTAAAAAATTTGCATCCTACTCATATCAGCAGTTGCAATGATTGCAATCGTGCCCCAAACCGGAGGGGTAAAAAAAACACTGGCTTCTGTTTTTACCAAACAGAAGCCAGTGATACATAAGGTGATTTGCTTTATGTCAGAGTTTTAAAGTTTGTGTTGTCCAGTTCCTGATGTCTGCCAGCAATTCTGCATCGGTTGACAGCGATTTACCGTAAGAAGGTATCATCTTCTGTAATTTGGAAGTCCATTCTTCCGTCTGCATCTTATTTTTAAAACATCGGTTTAATACCGTAATCATGATAGACACAGCGGTAGACGCGCCCGGCGATGCACCCAGCAAGGCAGCCAGCGATCCATCGGCAGCACTCACTACTTCGGTACCAAATTCGAGTATACCTCCTTCTTCTTCGTCTTTCTTGATGACCTGCACCCTTTGTCCTGCCGTTTCCAGCTTCCAGTCAGAAAGTTTGGCTTTTGGCACAAATAGCCGCAGGGCTTCCATTCTGTCTTCTTCACTTTGCCTCACCTGCTGAATGAGGTAGCGGGTAAGCGGAATATTGTTCAATCCTGCGGATATCATAGGGCGGATATTGGCTACCCGCAGCGAAAGCATCATATCGAGCAGGGAACCATGTTTCAAAAACTTGGTGGTAAAGCCGGCATAAGGTCCAAAAAGCAATTCTTTTTTTCCTTTGATAATACGGGTATCAAGGTGCGGAACCGACATGGGCGGCGAGCCTACCGGCGCCTGCCCGTACACTTTTACGTTATGTTCGGCAATGATGCTTGGATTGGTGCAACGCAGCCATTGACCACTCACCGGGAAACCGCCAAAACCTTTACTTTCAGGAATGCGGGATTTGAGTAATAATGGCAATGCACCACCGCCTGCTCCCAGGAATACAAATCCCGATTTCAGAAAGCGTGTCTGGTCAGTTGCCTTATCAGTTACCTTTATTTTCCACATGCCATCGCCGTCCTGTTTCAGGCGGCGCACTTCGTGATTGAAATGAACCGTAACACCCGGTAGTGTGCGCAGATAGCTGAACATACAGCGCGTTAAGGTTCCAAAGTTTACGTCGGTGCCTATTTCCATGCGGGTGGCAGCCACTTTTTCCTTGCCTTTATCGCGTCCGTCCATCATCAGCGGCATCCATTCTTCCAGCTTTTCAAAATCTTCCGAATATTCCATGCCTTTGAAGAGATGACAACTGGTTAGTGCTTCGTAGCGTTTTCTTAAAAAAGAAACATCTTTATCGCCCAACACAAAACTCATGTGCGGCACCCGGTGAATAAAGGTTTCCGGCTTGTCGAGTATATTTTTCTCGGTAAGATAAGACCATAACTGCTTCGACATTTCGAACGATTCTGCAATGCTGATTGCCTTGGCTATTTTCACAGAGCCATCTTCGGACTGTGGAGTATAATTGAGTTCGCAAAAGGCAGAATGTCCTGTACCGGCATTGTTCCAGGCATCAGAACTTTCGGCAGCAGCCATATCAAGCCGTTCAAAAACATCTATCTTAATATCTGGCTGCAATTCTTTCAGCATTATTCCTAACGTGGCGCTCATAATGCCTGCACCGGCAAGCACTACATCAGTCGTGTGTATTCTATCTGGCATATTCTGATTTACAGTTAAACTTCATAGGGTGAAATAGGCAGCGCAAAAGTAACGCCATTCGGCATTGGATTTCAGGAAATTCAATTTTGGGCTACGCACGGCACGGCCAACTTCTTACCGGATGCCAGCCGGAACGGCAGCAGGCATATTTGTTGCACAGCAATTACTAAAAAAATAAAACATGTCAGACCTTCGGCAAGAGTTACAAAAGCTGCTAACGTCATTTGAAGAAAAACACAGGCTCTACGACGAGTATCTTGAAACATCGAAACAACACAATGAAAAGATATTGAAGCTCGCCGAAATGCAACCAATCGATATCGAAAATTTTGAAGAAGCCGAAGAACTGTATAATAATATGATCCTGAGTGAGAAAACGTACAGGGTGCAAAAGGAAGTGTTTGATTTGAACCGGCAGGACGTAATTTCAAAATTGCAACCGGTACAGAATATAAAAATCAGGTTTACGTATGTAAACGAAAAACAAAAAAAAGAAACGACAGACTATTATGTCTGGCTGAAATACAATCCGGAAAATCCCGACGAATCTCAACTGGTGGTACAAAAAATTTCTGATGCCGATAATGAGCCAAGACTGATGTAGCCAATATCTTTACCGCGGCTATGGCACAAAAAAAATTACTCCGTTTTGCTGAAGTAAAAACCTATTCCAACGTGCTGGAGTACCCGCAGGATATGCAGGGTAACTGGCACGTTTTTTTTAAAAACCATCATCCCCTTATTCTTGAACTTGCCTGCGGCAAAGGGGAATACACGGTAGGTCTTGCGCAACTGTATCCCGGCACAAATTTTATTGGTGTAGATGTAAAAGGCAACCGGCTGTGGAAAGGTGCAGGCTTTGCATTGCAAAACCGATTGAACAACGTTGCCTTTCTGCGCACGCAGATAGAGCTGATACACACATATTTTAATAAAGAAGAAGTAAGCGAAATCTGGATTACGTTTCCCGATCCGCAGCTTCGCGTTTCCAAACAAAAAAGGCGGCTTACACATCCACGCTTTTTACGGCTGTATCAGCAGATTCTTACCGCAGACGGATGCATTCACCTGAAAACCGACAGCCCGGCATTGTATCAGTTTACAAAAAAAGTGATAGCAGCTTACGGACTCCCGCTTTTGAAGGATATTGATAATGTATACGCAGATAGTAATGTATCAGCAGAATTGTCGATCAAAACGCATTATGAACAGCTGGATATAGCCCGCAGCAATACTATTTTTTATCTTTGTTTTAGCCTCGGCAAAGATTTGTCTGCCAACAAAGAAGAGGAACTTAAACAGTGGGAGAATGAAAAAGCCCTTTGACGATGACGAACCCTTTTCCGCAGACGGCGGGTTGGTAATTTTTACTGCAGAATACCTGCTGCAACGTGGCTATTGCTGTGGAAACGGATGTCGGAACTGTCCGTACGATTATAAAGCCGTACCCGAACCTCGCCGCAGCAGGCTGCTGAAAGACCGCGCGGATAATAGCAAGCATCAATAATTCATTGCCGATGAAGCAACAAACTGCCGATAATAATAAGATGTTGACAAAGGTGCAGCCTTCCTTTTACGAAGATGTATGGGATGTGGTGCGGCAAATTCCGGCAGGCCGCGTTACTTCTTACGGTGCGATTGCCAACTATTTGGGAACAAAACTTAGCGCGCGGATGGTGGGTTGGGCAATGAATGCCTGCCACACAGCTCTGCCGCCTGTACCGGCACAGCGTGTAGTGAACCGCATGGGCATACTTAGCGGCAAAGCTCATTTTAGCCCGCCATCATTAATGGAGGAATTGCTGGCAAAGGAAGGTATCATTGTAATAGACGACAAAGTACAGAATTTTGATGCTCTTTTTTGGGATCCGGGTGTTGAATTGGGTTTGTAATATAGAACTCAGTGTTCTGTTTACCCCTTCCTATTGTTTTCCTTCTACCCTTCAATAATTACGTTTCCACGCTTTCCCATGCCCCCTTTCAATTGTTTTCCCGAAGTATTGCTTCGGCTTTTGTACCAAATTCTTCAGTATAAATTATTGTCCACCGTCTGAATTTGATGGTCCGGTCTTTTGTATCTAATTCATTGTGAGATAATAACCTGGCGTTCAGGTTGGCAGTATATCAAACGTAGGTTTTGTTGTGGTTGGGAGAAAGAAGAAAACGCAAACGGAATACATGACATAAAAAAACCCCATCTTTCAATGAGGTTTTGTTGTTGCGAAGGGAGGGTTCGAACCTCCGACCTTCGGGTTATGAGCCCGACGAGCTACCGCTGCTCTACTTCGCGATATAAGCTATAATCTAAGAATTTCGGTAGTTTCGAATCGCTGATAAGAACTTTTGGTAATCATAAGTTCTGTCAATTGATTGGGTTGCAAATATAAGCGTGTTGCGTTAAACAGCGAAGAAATATTTATTCTTTTTTCTTAATGATGCTGCCGCCGCTTGTATCCACACTTTTAATGATGCCTGCACCTTTATAATTAATAATGCTGCCACCGCTGGCATCAGCCGTTAATTCACTATTTACCGTAAGGTTTATAACCGAGCCGCCCGAAGCATCTACTTTACATACATCAACAGTGACGTCATAATCCTTTTACAATACTGCCACCACTGGCTTCCACACGCGCGTTGCCAAAAGTGCCTTCCAGAGTTGCAATACTGCCACCACTCAGGTCAAGGTTCAGTTGCGATGCCTTGATTTTTCCATTTAAAATACTTCCGCCATGGCATTCCACATCAATGTTGTTTGCAGAAATTTCATCTACCATTTTACCAATCGATCCGCCTGCCAGTTCCAACCTGTTTAGTTCCGTAACGGTCACATAAGCTTTTATCTTTTTGTTTCCCCAGCTCCAGTTATTCCACATGGCAGCATCTACATAAATTTTCAAAACGCCATCCTGTACTTCGGTTTTTATCTTACTTACGTTTTTCGCGTCTTCCGCACTCACCGCCACTGCCTGTTCTTTTCCCTGTGACAGGTAAATGATAACACCGCCACCAACACTTACACCATTGAATGCAGCAACCTTCCGTTCTTCCGCATTGGCATCGTAAACCAGGTTCTGCGCCTGTAGCCTGCCTGCCATCATCATATACCAAAAAGACAATCCATTGTTCTCATGTTTCTAAATTGTATTATTATTCGCTAACGAAGGTGAATGGAAAAGGTTACAATTTATATGAAAATTGTGCATTTACTTTGCACCGTCGAATGCTTTTGTAGAAAAGCTTTCCGTAAACCATATTTTTTAAATTTCCCGGGGTGCTAAACTGCCAGTAAATGGCAGAAGCTGAGATTACACCCGTAGAACCTGAACAGGGTAATGCCTGCGAAGGGAAGGTAGATATATTCGCATACTCTCCTCTCCATTAGCAACATTTCCTGTTCTCAAAAATTTTGAAACCGTTTAAAAATAGAACGAATGAAGAAAATTTTGGGAACAATGGCAGCTTTAGTAATAGCTGCTGTTGTAAACGCGCAAGTAACCGTACATGGTATTGTAAAAGACAAAAGTGACGCGCCCTTACAAGGAGTAGTCATTACTGCCGATGCATCGGGCAAACATATCACTGCCATCAACCGATGCCAACGGCGAATTTTCCATCTCGCAACATAGCAGGCAGCAACCTGTTGGTTACAGCCGATTATGTAGGTAAAAAAACAGCTACGCAAAAGAGTCAGTGTTCATTCATCGGATGTGAATCTCAATTTTTCTTTGCAGGACGATGCTTATGCTCTTGAGCCGCTTGAAGTAAGAACGGTACGGGCTTCCGACAGGGCACCATTTACCAAAACCAACCTTTCAGGACCCGAGATTCAAAAGAACAATGTAGCGCAGGATCTTCCTTTTCTGTTAAATCAAACGCCATCGGTTGTGGTAAATTCCGATGCCGGCAATGGCGTTGGTTATACCGGCATCCGCATTCGCGGCACCGATGCAACCCGCATCAACGTAACGCTGAATGGCATTCCGTACAACGATGCGGAAAGCCAGGGAACTTATTTTGTAGATCTGCCCGATTTTGCTTCTTCTGTAAGCTCCATTCAAATACAACGAGGCGTGGGCACATCTACCAATGGCGCAGGTGCTTTTGGCGCAACCATTAATTTGAGCACCAATGAGTTGCACGATTCGGCGTATGCAGAACTGAACAACAGTTATGGCTCGTTTAACACCTGGAAAAATACCATCAAAGTAGGAAGCGGTCTGATCTACAACCATTTTACCGTTGACGCCCGGCTAAGCCGCATTACGAGTGATGGATTTATCGACAGGGCAAGCAGCAACCTGCAATCGCTTTATTTTTCTACGGCATATATCAGCAATAAAACTTCGCTGCGCCTGAATGTATTTACCGGTAAAGAAAAAACCTACCAGGCATGGAATGGTATTCCGGAAGCCAAACTTTTTGGCACAAATGAGCGAATTGCAAAGCTTTTACGACAACAATGCGGGCAGCTACTTTTTTACGCCAGGCAGATGAAGCCAACCTGTTTAACAGCAACAACAGAACATACAACATTTTTAATTATCCCAACCAGACCGACAACTACCAACAGGATAATTACCAGTTGTTTTTCAACCAGGTGGTTGCACCTCACGTTATCACTTAAACATTGCCACGTTTCTCACAAGAGGTAAGGGCTATTATGAAGAATATAAATACAACCAAAAGTATAGCAGTTACGGGTTGCCCGCTTTTGTAACGGGCAGCGATACACTTACGCGCACCGACCTTGTAAGAGACCGCTGGCTCGATAATTATTTTTATGGCGCTACCTTTTCACTGCAGAAAAAAACGCGTTTTGATGAGCTAACCCTTGGTGGCAGCTACGCCAAATATGATGGCATGCATCACGGCAACATCATTTGGACAGCCAATGGCGGCGCGCCAAAAGATTTTGAATATTACCATCTTACCGCGTATAAGCAGGATGCGAATCTGTATGCGAAATGGATGCACCAGCTCAACAGCGACTTAAGCCTTTTTGGTGATGTACAATACCGCCGCGTGATGTATAAAATGAACGGATTCAGAAACAATCCGAAATTGTTGATAGACCGTGATTTTGATTTTATAAATCCGAAAGCAGGCATTAGTTATGTAAAAAATAACTGGAACGCCTATCTCAGCTATGCTATGGCTGGCAAAGAGCCCAACCGCGACGACTTTGAAGCCGGCGTATTGGCGCAGCCAAAAAAAGAAATTCTGCACGATTTTGAAGCCGGTGTTTCCCAGCAAAGCCTGAAATTCAACTGGGGCGCTACGTTGTATTATATGCTTTACAAAGATCAGCTGGTGCTTACCGGGCAAAGTGAACGACGTGGGTGCATATACCCGCACCAATGTTCCTAACAGCTACCGCGCAGGTATAGAACTGCAGGCTGGCGCCAAACTGAGCAACTGGATAAACGTAAATGCCGGCGCTACTTTTAGCCGCAACAAAATAAAATTGTTTACAGAATATATAGATGCGTATGATGCCGATTTTAATTATACCGGTCAGCAGGAAATACAGCATAAGAATAAAGACATTTCGTTTTCTCCATCGGTGATTGCCAATGGTCGCTGTCAACATCCTGCCGCTGCAAAATTTGGAAATCAGCCTGCTTAGTAAATATGTGGCGAGACAATACCTCGATAATACACAAAACAAAAGCAGAAGCCTGCGGCCTTATTTTACCGAAGATGCAAGACTCACTTATACATTTAAAAAGGTTTTGTTTAAAGAATGGAGCATCATCGGGCAAGTGAATAATATTTTCAGCAGGAAATACGAAGCCAACGGGTATACGTTTAGCTACAATTACGATATTTATCCCGTAACGGAAAATTATTATTTCCCGATGGCGGGCATCAATGGCGTAATTGCCGTAAATATCAAGCTGTAAATTATTTGACTATTTCATATCAGTGCAGGCATAGAACCCAAAAGTTTCTGTGCCTGTTTTTGTTTGTGTCAACAGCTATCTTTGCGCCCTTTTTGGCGTTGGTTCAATTAGGAGTGAATGAAATTTTTCTGGACGGGTTGGGTTCTTTTGATGTGTGTTTCCGTGAAGGCGCAGGATACGCTGCTACAGCAAAGGCTTTACGGTTTCCGATTCATTGATTATCGACAGCATCAGTATTTGGGGCAATGCCAAAACAAAAGATAACATTATTCTTCGCGAACTTCCTTTTGCCGCAGGCGATACCCTTTCACCGGAAGACCTGAAGAAAAAGCTGATACTTGGCAGGCAACAATTGATAAACACCAGTTTATTTATAGATGTGATTGTTGGTTTTAACCGAACTCGACAGCCATCATATTGCCATTCGCACCGACGTAAAAGAACGCTGGTACCTGTTGCCCATTCCTTACTTTAAACTTGTAGACCGCAACTTTAACCAATGGTGGTACGAACAGAAACCGAAGCCTTAGCCGCGTGAACTATGGACTAAAACTGATTCAAAACAACGTGAGCGGACGAAACGACAACGCTTACCTGTGGCTCATTTCGGGATATAACCACCAGGTGGCTGCACGCTACGAAATTCCTTTTATAGACAAACATCTTCATCATGGTTTTAGCATTGCCGCTTCTTTTTTACAGCAGCGGGAACTGAACTATGCCACCTCTCTTGCAAAACAAACAACTCTTTTTTAAAGGCAACGATTTTGTAAGGCAACAACTGCGGGTCGAAGCCTCTTATCTGTACCGCCCTGCCATCAGAACCAAACACAGCTTTACCTTGCGCTACATAGATGAAACGCTGGCAGACACGGTGCTTGCGGCTCAATCCGAATTATTTTCCTTACAGCCGTCCTCATATTTCATACCCGGTTATCAGCTATACAGTGCAGTATTCCAATGCCGATAATATTACCTATCCAACCAAAGGATTTACCGGCGATGTGTCGTTTACAAAAAAAGGGGTTGGCAAGGTGATGAACCTTTGGCAGCTTGGCTATCGCAGCAAATACACCATTCCGTCTATAACAGAAACACACAGCTTGCAGTTACAGTCGGGCGGCATTATCAGTCTGCCATTTCAAACAGCCATTCTTTAATAAGCAGATCATTAACTATTATGGCAATCTCTTTTTCCGGGGAATGGAATATTATGTGATTGATGGCGTGGCGGCTACCGTAAACAGGGCTACCTTGCGGAAGCAGGTATTTTCCTATACGCGTTAAAAATCCGGTTGATATTAAAAATCATCACTGATATTCCGGTAAGGTTTTACCTGAAAACGTATGGAGACGCGGGTTATGTATATAGCAATGATGAAACAAACAGCCATTTGAACAATACCGTTTTTTAGCTACTTACGGAATCGGTTTGGATATTGTAACCATCTATGATATTGTGATCCGGCTGGAATACAGCTTTAACCAGATGGGCGAGCACAACCTGTATCTTCATTCAAAAGAAGATTTTTAATGCCGGATAATTTTATCTTTGGGTGGTGCATCATTTTTTTTTCGATAAAAAGAGTGTACATGCAAAATGATTGCACACATAAATCAGCCAGGCTCATCTGCCTGACATGCCCATATAACCAACGCATCGTAAAGGCATAAGCAGCCACAAACCGAACACATGAAAGTTGCAATATACAGCCGCGGATTAGACGACAGGCAGCAGGTGCCGCTTTTGGCATTGATCAATGAGCTTCACAAATACAATGTATCCATTGCGGTATCGGCATCGCTGTCTCAGAAATACTGGGATACCATGTCGGTGATTCAAAATATACAGGTATTTGAACATTCGCTCGATGCCGATACCGACTGTCTCATCAGCCTTGGCGGCGATGGCACCATTCTCGATGCCGTTACCATTATTGGCAATACCAATATTCCTATCCTGGGTATCAACTTTGGAAGGCTTGGCTTCCTGGCTGGCATTGGCAAAGAAGAACTGAGCATTGCCGTAGACGCGCTGGTAAACGGTACCTATGTAACCGATAAACGAATTCTTATTCACCTTGATGCAGATATGCCGCTCTTTGGCAAATCGCCTTTTGCGCTCAACGAATTTGGAATTCACAAGCGCGATACTTCGTCGATGATAAAAATTCACACGTATTTGAACGGTGAATTTTTCAACAGCTATTGGGCAGACGGGCTTGTGGTATCTACGCCAACAGGCTCTACCGGCTATAGCATGAGTTGCAACGGACCAATTGTATTTCCCGATTCAAGCAGCTTTTGTATTACGCCTGTGGCACCGCATAATCTTAATATCCGCCCTATCATTGTGCCGGATACAAATATCATTTCTTTTGAAATAGAAGGCAGAAGCGAAGAGTTTATCTGCACGCTCGATGCACGCAAAGAGATTGTAGACAAAAGCATTCAGCTGGCAGTAAAAAAAGAAAATTTTACCGTAAGCCTTATCCGCCTGAATGAAAACAGTTTCCTGTCAATGCTTCGCTCCAAGCTGACGTGGGGACTTGACAAAAGAAATTAAAAGCGCGCGACTGCACAAGAAAACACACAATAGTTCGTTAATGAATCATCCTTTATTTTGCATTAATATGATGAAAATATATTTTTCCGGCACTTTTTGTACTTCTCATTGGCTTGCAGGCAAAATCGCAAACCTCGTATTTTGGCTACCAGCGCCAGGGCGAGTTTGGTGTAGCTATTGGTGCCGGGCATTACTTTGGCGATCTGAATACGCGCGCATCGCTCAACCGTCCTAAATTTTCAGCAGGCGCTTTTTATATCAAGCAGTTTAATAATTATGTTGGTCTTAAGCTGCCGTGTAATTATGCTTTTTTAGGCTACTCAGATATTTATAGTAAAAACGAAACGCAACAGCGCCGCAACCTCAGCTTTAACAGCAATGTATGGGAAGCTTCCATCAGCGGACAGTTTAATTTCTTTCATTATATGCCGGGTGTAGAAGGTTACAATTTTACACCTTATGTATCGCTGGGTATCGGTGCGTTTTCCTACGATCCGTATGCTTACCTGAAAGGAACCAAATATTTTCTGCGCACATTGGGCACCGAAGGTCAGAACAGCACTCTGTTTCCCGACCGCAAACCTTATGGAACTGTTGCCGCCTGCTTTCCTGTAGCCATTGGTTTTAAGTATGCATTGAGCGAAGGCACCAACTTTTTTGCAGAAGTCGGCTATCGTTTTACCAGCACCGATTATCTTGATGATGTAAGTACTACTTACGTGGGCGATGAGCCATTCCTCTATCCAAGCGCCGATCCGAATGTGCCACCTTCCGTGGTAGGTCCCGATGGACAAATAAATCCTGCTTACCTGCTTTCAGACAGAAGCTACGAAACCGGCGAACGCATTGGGATCAAAGGACGCCAGCGTGGAAACAGCTCACAAAAAGATGCTTATGTACTTGCGCAGGTCGGTGTATCGTTCAATTTGTCATCTTACAAATGCCCGAATCCAGCGCCTACCGGAAAATATTAACCGTGTTTTTATCATATAAAAAATGCTCACAGCTTTTACAGGTTGTGAGCATTTTTTTTGGATTACAGTCTTTATTAAAATAAGGCTTGGTTAATATGATGAGGTAAAAGACACATGCAAGTGCCATTCCCGTTCTTAATCTTTTAAGCTTCCATCATGCGTTTTCAATATCTGACGAACCGCGTTCAGGCTTTCTTTTCTGTAAGGTATTTCCAGTATCGTTTAGGTACGTGCCTTAGATGCAGCTTCGTGTTTTTCCTTGCTTTTATATTGACACTGCTAAAATATTGCTGCCACAGCGATTGGTACAAAGCTTCGTCTTCATGACATACAGCTTTGCGGAAGATGCGGCGATTGCGTTTCGCTAAAGTCTATTTCCACAGGTTCCACTGTATGTAGGTCGTAATGCAATCCATACCTGCGCTTTCCATCATAAATAAGCCATCGCTGATCGGCATAGCGGTTTTTGAAATGACGCGGCCAATAAAGGCAACACATTAAAATCGGGGTCTATGAGTGCGTAATATAATCCGTCTCCCGTGAGCTGAAACCGGATAAAAGCTTCCATCCGGTGCCGCTCGCGGTGCACTTTTTTTGCTACCTGCGCAATTTTCAAAACTGCCGCGTTGCTGTAATCATCCTGAACAGGCGCCTTTTTTTGAAACACATATTGCATATACTGCAGCAAAGGCTTTTCTATATTGGGCAATTCGCTGAGCCAGGAATGATACAGGCTTTCCACCGCATGCGGCGTATACTTTTCCAGTCCTTTCCACACGCGCGTTGCCTTTTCGCTGCTGGTATGAACAATCGAATCTTTCTCGAAAACAGAAACATTGTAGACACTTTGTTTCACAATTTTCACGTCCTGCATTTTATACTCATACACATCAAAAACAGCAGATAAAAATCCTTCAAAACTCCCATCATACACCAAAAGCTGCATCATCAGAACATCTTCAGTTGTGGTGAAAAATTAGCGGCGTATTTGCTGTTTTGTATTGTTAGAATCTGCTGCTTGATTTGCCCTGCCGAGTAGTCGCGCATAAAAAGATCGGCACTTTTGCAGGTAACGAAATATTTGGCGCGGTTGTAAGCGATTCCTATTTTTTTCAAATGATCCCAAGAAAGGGTAGCAAACCTGCGTGCGCCGGCAATCTTTTTTGCCGAGGCAATCCCAATACCCGGCACGCGCATAATCAGCTGTACGTCAGCCTTATTAATATCTACCGGAAACAGGTGCAGGTTGCGCAATGCCCAGCTTAGCTTTGGATCAATATCCATATCGAGCAGCGGATGATCGGTGTCTACAATTTCGCGCACATCAAAGCCATAAAACCGCATAAGCCAATCGGCCTGGTACAACCTGTTTTCGCGTATCATCGGCACGGGCGTTCCTATAGCCGGCAGGCGGTTGTCGTTGCTGATGGGAACATACCCCGAATAATACACGCGTTTCAGGTTCATTTTTTTGTAAAAACCATTGGCAAGATGCAAAATCTCGAAGTCCGTTTCGGGAGTAGCGCCAATCACCATTTGGGTGCTTTGCCCGGCAGGCGCAAAAGACGGCGTATGCGTAAATACTTTTTTCTCTTCCTTATATTGAATAATTTCTCCTTTCAGAAACTGCATCGGCTTGATCATGTCTTCCCGCTTTTTGTCGGGCGCCAGCAGTTGCAGGCTTTTTTCGGTTGGCATTTCCACGTTTACACTCAGCCGGTCGGCATACAAACCTGCTTGTTTCATCAGGTCGTCGCTGGCGCCGGGAATGGCTTTCAGGTGAATGTAGCCATTGAAGTTGTGCTCGGTACGCAGTTTTTTGGCAATGCGCACCAGCCGCTCCATCGTATAATCTGCACTGGTAAAAATGCCGGAACTAAGAAACAATCCTTCGATATAATTGCGCCGGTAAAAATTGATGGTGAGATCTACCACTTCCTGCACGGTGAAAGCTGCCCGTTTAATGTCATTGCTTTTGCGGCTTACGCAATAAGCACAATCGAAAATGCAATGATTCGTGAGCAGTATTTTTAGCAGCGATACACAGCGTCCATCTTCTGTATATGAGTGGCAAATGCCCATGCCCGTATCGCCCAAACCTTTATCCTTATTTTTCCGGTTGCTGCCGCTTGAAGCGCAGCTTACATCATATTTGGCGGCATCAGAAAGTATTTGCAATTTTTCCGTTATTCGATCGCTCAATGGCTTTTATTTATGAAACAAAGTTATTTCATTTTACTAATATATTTAGCAGATTACTTGTTTAATAAACGCCAAAAAGCTATATGACAAAGGAGCCATATAGCTGTATTGAAACATGCAGATCCGGAAAATGTTAGCTCTTTTCTTTTTTGAAAGCACTGCCCGCCAACCGCGCGCCAAAATAAAGATTTACCATTTTGGTATTGCCAAAAGCCGTGAGAATGTTGGATGACCCTACCACCAATGGTCCGAGCCGAACCGCAGCACCGGCATTGAAACCCGTGATTTCGTTTACCTGCAGGGGAAGATAGAAGCCCAGCACGCGTCCTTCCATTCGTGGAGTGACTACCGTATTGTTGTAGTAGCGCGTTTTAAACATATCATGTTCTTTGTTCAAAGCAAGTTGGGTGGCTACATTAAGGTAAATACCATTCTGGATATGGTAATCAATATCGGCACGCAGCCTCGTGGGAAGGCTTACTTTATACTTTCCTGATTGCGAGCCGGGGACGGGAGTAAAAAACAAGGAATTGGCATCCAGCGCTGCACTCAGACCGTCTATTTCGGTGTTCAAAGCATTGAGATTGAAGGATTCAGTATTTTTAAAATCAATTGTGTAGTCACCGCTGCTTTCCGGCTGTTTGTTGTATTGAATGCTTCCTACATCAAGCAGGGCAGCAGAGAGTTTTAGTTTGTATTTATTTTCCGACCTGTCGTAGCTGCTGTCGGCATACCTGTAAGAGCTGGCATGGGGGCGAAATTCATACGACAAGCCCAAATCAAAACCCAAACCCGAACCGTCAAATTTGGTCAGATCGGAAGGTTTGAAGTCGTCTGCCGAGGATAAGGTGATGCCTCCGAAAGCCAAGCCAACTCCGCCCGTGGCATTGGTAACATTGTAGGAACTGCCATTGTACACAACGTTGCTGTTGATATTTTTTGCCGCAATGGTGTTGTTGGAAATACCACCTAAATATTTAAGGGTAATGCCACCTTTCAAGAAATTACTTCCCTTATCGAAAATAACATTTCCCCAGGTAATGCCTGCTTCCGCCCATCCATTTACACTCATGGTGGTATTGTTGTTTGTAACCTGAAAATCAGCGATAGCAGCTTCCCCGTTTTCCGATTGAATGGCTTGCACAGGTGCCCGTCTATATCCGACATTGTAACCAGCGAACGTACTCTCGTGGTGATGGCGAAGGAAGTTTTCTGGTTTATATTAAACATAACGGAAGGTCCCAGCAGGTCAATATTTGCCTGTGCATATGCATGCTTGTTATTGTACAGCTTGTTTAGCAAATCGTCGCCGTTAAAACTATTTTGTAAATCATTCAGCTTAAAAGTTGCCGTGTTGTTGGCAATTGACATATCAAGTTGCACAAGACTGGCACTCCAGCGGTAGCGACTGTCGGCAGCATAGGCAGGATTAAAAAATACACCGGATACTCCTGCGTAGTTGCTGGTATTGATTCCGATAAATGACTGGGTTTTGCCGATTACAACTGTGCATAGCAAGGCGAATGAAAGCAAAGCTTTTTTCATGATTTTTAAGGTTTAATGGTTGTCCCTGAGCAAAGTGGTCTGGGTTAGGATTGTCGGAATAATCTTACACTCACGGATAAGTGTTGTAAATATAAGAAGGATAGGAAAATAAAAATATAGGGGGAAATTCCCCAAAAGAAATGGTTATTTAAGCGGATAACATAGAGATTGTAAAAAATAAGGGTTTAGGGAATTGAAATGTCTATTTAAATAGCCTAAACGCGATATATAGTATCCGAATGGTATATTGAAAACAGAGTGAAACAAAAATAATCTGCAGCATGAGTAATGTCAATACTCATGTTGAGTATACTCACCAGAAAGGGGAATGAAACAGGAATAGCGAAAACGATTGAGAACAGCATTTGCATCTAGGCAACTCCCATTCAAAAAGGGGGATTTACAGCAATCCTGTGAACTGCGCATAAGCAACAAGTGCAGTGGTATCTACACAACTTGTTTTTGCCAGCAGGTGCCGCCGGTGGGTGTTGATGGTATGTGGGCTGGTTTGTAATTTTTCGGCTATCTCGCTGGTTTGCTTTCCTTCAGAGAGCAGTAGCAACACTTTTCGTTCCTGAACGGTAAAGGGCGATACAGTTTCCAGTACGTTGTTTTCAAAACAAAATTTCCAGAGCTTGGATTCCGATGGGGTAGTGAACACAAGTGTTGCAGAAGGATGTTTTTTCAGGTGCGTGATATCGCGGAGATAACTAAGATAAAGTATAGGATGTCCTTCTTCGTCGGTTTCTACAGGCACTATCTGCTGCAACATATGCACATAGCTTCCATCATTGATGCGGTACATAGCATCAAAACTACCCAGCATCTTGTCTGATGGAATGTGCTGATTGAGGCTAAACTGCTGGATCATACACTGGTTCAACACATGAACAGCCTGAATATAATCCGGATGAAAATTTGCCAGCGAAAAATCCACGCCCGCCTCACCTGTATACAACGACATGTCGTATTGGGTAAACCGCTTTTCATCGAGGGCAAAAACAAACCGGTTGGTTACGATGTTCCACAACACAATTACAATAGAATTGTGCAGGGACAATTGTTGGAAAAAAGGGAGCTGCATCAGCCATTTCTGCTCGGCTTCCGATGCAGATTCGCTTACATGAATGTGTTGCCTGAGTTCATTCCAATGCTTTTTTACTTTGTAAATGGTATTATATAAGCGCGCATCGACATTTGGTTTTCCAGACATGAAACAGTTTTAAATGATTTCACCGCCAAAGGATAATAAAAAATAACGAACTTTCAGCTGATGAACCCAGTACAGTTTTAATATAACCTACGCCAATGATTTGGCATTTCTTCAGTTAACAGGCAAGAGCAATCTGTTTTGATAAACATGTAAATTTACAGCTTTACCTTCAGCCTTCTTTACTGATATGCCGCATTTATTCTCTATTTCATCGAATATACCACCAATATTGGTTCCCTTTATTCCTTAACAATGCCATCTGCCCAATTATTTGCAACTTTGCGCAAATCTTTTTTTTATAAAAGAGTAAAACTTCTTTTCTATTTATGCAACTGTATTGTAATTCTCTTACCAGCTATAGCCGTCTTAAAACACGCGAAGTAACCATTGGCGATTTGCGGCTTGGCAATTTTCATCCCATTCGCCTGCAAACGATGACTACCACCGATACGATGGATACCAAAGCCACTGTTGAGCAAAGCATCCGCTGCATAGAAGCCGGTGCCGAACTGGTGCGCATCACTGCCCCAAGCAAAAAGGAAGCAGAGAATCTACTCAATATCAAAAATGAACTTCACAGCCGCGGATACAATACGCCATTGGTTGCCGATATTCACTTTACCCCCAATGCTGCCGAAATTGCCGCCCGCATTGTAGAAAAAGTGCGCGTAAACCCCGGCAATTATGTTGATAAAAAAAAGTTTGAACTTATTGAATATACCGATGCAGATTATGCCGAAGAAATTGAGCGTATCCAGCAACGTTTACACCGCTGGTACAGATTTGCAAAGAATATGGCACTGCCATGCGCATTGGCACCAATCACGGCAGCCTGAGCGACCGCATTATGAGCCGCTATGGCGATACGCCGATGGGCATGGTAGAAAGCGCTATGGAATTTTTGCGCATTGCCCGCTACGAAAGCTATCACAATATTGTGCTGAGCATGAAGAGCGAGCAACCCGCAGGTAATGGTGCAGGCATACCGGTTGCTTATTCAGCAAATGGAAGCTGAATTTGGCGAATGCTATCCGCTGCATCTCGGCGTTACAGAAGCCGGCGATGGCGAAGATGGCCGTGTGAAAAGCGCAGCCGGCATTGGCACACTTGCTCGAAGATGGCATTGGCGATACAGTTCGCGTAAGTCTAACCGAAGACCCTGAATTTGAAATACCTGTTTGTAAAGATTTGGTAAAAAGATATGAGAACAACCGGCAACGAGGCATCGCAAAACGAAAATCTACAAAACCGCTCACAGAATAACTGTCAATCAGCCGCCTGCCATCAGCCAGCCGTTGTCCTATTCACCTTTTACCTACAAACGCCGCGAAACCTTTGCCGTAGATAATATGGGCGGCACGCATGTGCCTGTGGTAATTGCAGACTTGAGTAAAATCGAACACATTACGCCGGCGCATCTTCAAAGTGTTGGCTATACTTATGTTGAAAACAACAGATAAATGGAACATCAGCGATGCCGCTGCCGATTATGTTTTTACCGGTCACCAGTTGCTCACTTTTGCATTGCCCGGTACATTGAAAGTAATCGTGTACCCGGCCACATGGCACGTAGCTGAAGATAAAACCAAATATTTTCCCATTTACCAGGATAGTGGTTTTGCAGCCGCTTCTGTTATCAGCGAGTCGCTCAATTTTGTGATGATCGATTGCTTTAGCGATGACACGACCATCAATGATTTTACTTATCTCGATGCCGTTGCCAACCTTCCCAATGTGGTTCTTTGCCTAAGCAGTACTGCCCAACATGCCATGCTGCACGTGCGCCGCATGTTTATAGAACTGCAGAACCGCAATATCAAAAACCCGGCTGTGCTGATCTGCGACAGCTACTGGCAACAGCCTGATGAGCACCTGATTCATTATGCTACCGAATGCGGCGCTTTGCTGCTCGATGGGTTTGGCGATGGGCTTTGCCTTGGTATGACAGGCGACAGCTATGCACAGTCGCAAAACATCAATGCCAGCGGGCGCAATTATTCTACCAATGCTACTGTTGAGCAATTCATCAACAGCACGGCTTTTACCATTTTGCAGGCTACACGTACACGAATTTCCAAAACCGAATATATCTCCTGCCCTTCCTGCGGGCGCACACTGTTTGACCTTCAGGAAACAACGGCTAAAATCCGCTCGGTTACCAACCATCTGAAAGGTGTAAAAATTGCCATCATGGGTTGCATAGTGAATGGACCCGGCGAAATGGCCGATGCCGATTTTGGCTATGTGGGCAGTGGTGTGGGGAAAATCACGTTGTACAGAGGCAAAGAAGTTGTGAAACGAAATGTAGACAGCCTGATTGCGGTGGAAGAACTCATTAATTTACTAAAAGAAAGCGACGCGTGGGTAGAGCCAGCCGCCACTGCAGAGTTGGTAATGTAAGTGCAAAAACAGATACGGCACATCCTTATCCTGTCCACAATCATATAATTCCGCTCCAGAGAAATATAATTATGCTGTTATACTTTGCCTGCAGGAGAAGCATAATTGCAAATAGCAGCCTGCTCTGTTTGTATACTGTAACTGCAACGAGATAAACATCTACGGGCGATTTCCTGGAACTAAAACTCACCAAAGGCAGCTACATATTTCTGTAGCTGCCTTTTTGTTTACCTTGTTACTTTTGCTGCAACAATTGTTTGTATATGAATATAAAATATGCTCTTCCGGCATTGCTATGCTTTTTTTCCACACACTTATTTTCCCAGGTAAAAACGGGCGCAACAGATGCAAAGATGGCTGCTTTTGTAAGCAACCTCATGAGCAAAATGACGCTGGATGAAAAGATTGGCCAGCTGAACCTCGTAACGCCCGGTGGCGCCGTAACCGGTTCTGTAGTAAGCAGCGATGTAGATAATAAGATACGCAATGGCGCTGTGGGTGGCTTGTTTGGCATTACGGGTCCCGATAAGGTAAGGCAGGCACAAAAAATAGCGGTTGAAAATTCACGGCTTCACATACCCTTGTTTTTTGGGTTGGATGTCATTCACGGGCATCGCACCATTGTTCCCATACCACTTGGCCTCGCAGCCAGCTGGGATACGGCGCTGATAGAGCAAACCGCTGCGCTCGCCGCAAAAGAAGCAACAGCGGATGGCTTGAACTGGGCATTCTCACCAATGGTAGACATTGCCCGCGATCCGCGCTGGGGACGTGTAGCCGAAGGCAGCGGAGAAGACCCGTATCTCGGCGGCAAAATAGCAGCAGCTATGGTGCGCGGCTACCAGGGGAAAAGCTATGACAGCATGCACGTGATGGCTTGCGTAAAACACTTTGCCTTGTATGGCGCAGCTGAAGCCGGCAGAGACTACAACACGACAGACATGAGCCGCATTAAGATGTATGAGTATTATTTACCACCCTATAAAGCGGCGATAGATGCTGGCGTAGGCAGCGTGATGAGTTCTTTCAACGAGATTGACGGCATTCCGGCTACGGCCAACAAATGGCTGCTCACCGATTTGCTGCGCAAACAATGGGGCTTCGACGGGCTGGTAGTATCAGACTATACTGCCGTAAATGAAATGACTGCTCACGGATTGGGCGATCTGAAAACGGTGGCTGCACTGGCTCTAAACGCAGGTCTTGATATGGACATGGTGGGCGAAGGTTACCTCACCACGCTGAAAACGTCCATGCAGGAAGGCAAGGTCACACAGCAGCAGATAGACGCAGCCTGCCGCCGTGTGCTGGAAGCCAAATACAAGCTCGGTTTGTTTGATAATCCCTACAAACTGATGAATGAAAGCAGGACGACATCGGATATCATGACGCCCGCCAACCGCGAAATTGCGAGAAAAGCCGCTGCTCATAGTTTTGTGTTGCTAAAGAATGAAAACCACGTATTGCCTCTGCAGAAAAAAGGTACCATTGCACTGGTAGGTCCGCTGGCAGAAAGCCAGCGCAATATGCTGGGAACATGGGCCGTGTCGGGCGATTTTGCACAATCGGTGAGCATGGCTACCGGCATCAAAAATGTAGCGGGTAGCAATGTGAATATCCTGTATGCAAAAGGCGCCAACATTTCGGACGACAGCCTGTTTGCTCAGCGCGTAAATGCTTTTGGAACCGAAATAGACATTGATAAAAGAAATGCGGATGATATGCTTGACGAAGCGGTAAATCTGGCTAAAAACACCAATGTTACCGTTGCTGTTTTGGGCGAAGCAGCAGATATGACCGGGGAATCGAGCAGCATGACAGACATTGGCTTGCAGCCGAGCCAGCGCCGGCTGCTGGAAGCGTTGGTAGCCACCGGCAAACCCGTGGTGCTGGTGCTGATGAGTGGCAGACCCATGACACTTACGTGGGAACAGGAACACGTAGCTGCGATACTGGAAACGTGGTTTCCCGGCACGGAAGCCGGCAACGCCGTGGGCGATGTACTGTTTGGCGATTACAATCCATCGGGAAAATTAACCATGACTTTTCCAAGAAATATGGGACAAATACCCATTTATTACAACTATAAAAATACTGGCCGCCCTTTTCATGAAGGTGATGGCACCAAGTTTAAATCAGACTATCTCGATTCTCCAAACGATCCATTATATCCATTTGGTTTTGGCTTAAGCTACAGCACATTCACCTATAGCGATGTGCAACTCGATAAAGCCACACTGAGCGGAAACGGAACGTTGAAGGCAACGGTAACTGTGGCCAATACCAGCAACGTTGCCGGTGAAGAAACCGTGCAGTTATACATCAGCGACCCGGTGGCAAGTGTGACAAGAGCGGTGAAAGATTTGAAAGGATTTCAGAAAATCATGCTGAAGGGCGGCGAAAGCAAAGAAGTCACTTTTAACATCACTCCTAATGATCTGAGCTTCTTTCAAATCAGACCTTTCTTATGGCTGGGAGCCGGCGAATTTGCAATTGGTATTGGCAGCAACTCGAGAGATGTGCACACCGCAAAGGTTTCGTGGAATAAATAGTTTTTTTGAACCACGAAGAAGAAAATGATTTAGAGGTAAATGCGAAAAGAATTGCCTGCAGAAATCATTTTCGCAGATAAACGAAGATGAAATGTGTATAGTTTATCGGCATGTATTCATATGTTTTACCTGCAGGCAATATTTTCTTACCTTGTGAACATTTCCTGTCTTTCTTCTTTGTGGTTCAAATTTTTTACAAGCAATATTTATTCACCGCTTCCAACGCCGTATTGAGTCGGGCATCATAGTCGCCTTTTAGTTCCACCCATGGGTATTTGCTGGTTGATGAGAATGTCTTTATAGATATGAAATAATTCGAGCCTTATTGTTTCATCGGGGTATTCGCGCAGTTCATCTTTTACCCATTCTATATCGGTATTGCAAAGCAGGTAAAGGTCATATTTCCGGGATACAATTTCATCAAGTATAAATGTGTGGCATTTGCCAAATACATACTCACACCAAACCTTCATCACATACATATCTGTGTCAATAAACAGCAATGGGGCTTCTGCTTTTGCGCTGAGGACTTCAGCTACATAGGTTTCTTCCAGCGCCAGTTGCCCTTTGGCAATATCTGCCAGTGTTTCAAACGTGTAATGGGTGCCGTGCGCAAGCAGGTATTCGCGTGCATATTCAGGACACCACAGCGTGCTGAAATGAGCAGCCAGCTGCGTACACATCGTACTTTTACCGGTGCTTTCCGGACCAATGACCACTATTTTTTTAATCTCTTGCATATGCGATGGAGCTTTCGCTTTTGTGCAGCTTCACTTTTTTTCTCCACAATATCCAGCCATCTACTGCCATAACGAGCAATACTACATACTGAACAGACGTAAAAGCATACCCTTTTGTGTAATAAAGAGGAATAGAAGCGATATTGGTAGCTATCCACCAGATCCAGTTTTCCATTTTCTTTTTTGCCATCAGCCACATGCCGGTGTATGCTGTTGCCGAAGCAAACGCATCTGCCAGCGGAATGGTATTGGAATAAAATACATTTTTCAGATACACCAGAGAAAAATAGATAGCGATATAGAATGCTGCAAAAAACAAAATTTGCTGCAGCCATTCTTTTTTGGTACTGAAGGTAATGTGCAGCATCACTTCGTTCCTGTCGTTGCGTTTGCTCCACAATATCCAACCGTAAATGCTCATGACGGTGTAATAAAGGTTTACGCTGGCTTCGCCATACAGGCTGCCTTTCATACTGATGTACACAAACAAAATGGTATTGACCAATCCTACCGGGTATACCAAAATATTTTCGCGCCGCGAAAACCATACGCTGATTATACCTGCGACCACGCCTATAAACTCCAATAAAGAAGTTTGTCTTAAATTATCTATGAGCTGCTGTAAAAATTCCTGCATAATAACGGGATGAAGATACTATCAATCAGGCTGAACAACGTGCACATGCAACAGAATGATGCAAGCAACTACAAAACAAAATAGGTGGACACAATCGCACAATTGTATTTTTATACTTCGATTTCAGGGTTATGAACAGATTAACCACCAAAGATCTTACGGAGCTTGCTGATGCGGGTATCATCAGCAGTGAGCAGGCGCACCGGATTGAAGCTTATTACAGCGCAAAGAACGCAACGGAAGCATCGGGAAGACTGAGATTGCTGTTTGGCACGTTGGGTTCGCTGCTCGTCAGCCTGGCCATTATCCTGCTGATTGCCCACAACTGGGATGAACTGACAAGAACGATTAAAACCATCATTGCCTTTTTACCCTTGCTTGCCGGGCAGTCATTATGTGTTTATACAATATGGAAAAAAAGAGACAATCACCTGTGGAACGAATCAGCGTCTGTTGCTCTATTTTTTGCCGTGCCGGCAAGCATTTCAATCATCACGCAGATATACAATATCGACGGTACAACCGGCTATTTCCTGGCAAGCTGGCTACTGCTCACCTTTCCGTTGCTGTATGTGATGCGAAGCACAACAATCGCTTTTCTCTTACTTATCCTTGCTACTGCGTATGCCTGCGAAGAAGGCTACAGCTATCAGCCGCACAATACACCCTGGCTCTATGCCTTGTTTCTTGCAGCGTTGGCTCCGCACTATTTGCGACATCGCAGACTTGAACACAAAGGCGGCAATACACTTTATATATACAACTGGCTGCTTGCAGCGTCTGTGGCCAGTGCGCTTGGCGCATTTTCGGTCAAGTGGATACAATAGCAACAAAGCCATTTCTGCAGGCTATTTTGCCTTGTTCTCATTATATTATTTTATAGGAAAAAAACATGCGGAAGACAGCCATGCATTTCTGTCCAATCCATTTTTACGTATCGGTATTCCCGCTATGCTGTTGCTGCTTATTGGCTGGAGTTTCGATACATTCTGGAGCAACAGGTGGATTGCATACACTCAACACGGGCATCTGTATCAATTTCCATTTTTTTATATTTCGATATTACTGTTGGGCATCAATTTGTATCTGCTATACAAAACGATTGCTGTACACAACCAACTTCCCGATCCTTTTCAGGCAGCGCTTTTTGTGTTTTTATCAGCATTGCTGCTTGGCGAAAACAACAGCTATACGGGCATGATTGTCATCAATGGCTGGTT
Source organism: uncultured Chitinophagaceae bacterium (assembly GCA_963760045.1). Lineage (GTDB taxonomy): Bacteria > Bacteroidota > Bacteroidia > Chitinophagales > Chitinophagaceae > Ilyomonas. Next base: position 88,299 of record CAVXBN010000021.1, on the reverse strand, counting down.
GCTGTTTACAGGCATCTGGTATATGCGTAAAGGCAATGCACACAATGATTTTGCACTGCTCAACTTTGGCTTGCTCATCATTGCCATTCTTGCTATCAGCCGCTTTTTCGACGACAACATTCCTTTTATCTGGCGTGCCTTGTTTTTTTTATTAACCGGTACCGGCTTTTTTATTGCTAACCTGCAACTGATGCGTAAACGAAAAAAACTGCTATGAAAAAGCAAGCCTTGTACCCGTTGCTTATTTTTTTACTTCTTGCCATTGTGCAATGGGTATTCACGGGCAATATGATTGCAAGTCATTACGCCATTGTTGCACACGGCACGGCATTTCGTTTTCAGACACAACCTATCGATCCATCACATCCGTTTACCGGGAAATATATTTATCTCGATTATAAAGAAAACCGGTTTGTAGAAAAGGATGATGATTCGCTGTTTTCCGCTTCAGATTCACAAAAAGAAGTGCAAGCCGGTGACGATGTGTACCTGCTTTTAACCACCGATAGCAAAGGCTTCGCAGCTATTCAGCATATTGCAAAAAATCCGCCGCCAACAGGCAATTATGTACAAGCAAAGTGCAGCTATACAAATGTAGATACGGGAAACCGTACCTTGATTTTTATTCAATACCCGTTCGACAAGTTTTATATGGAGGAATACAAAGCGCCGGAAGCTGAAAAAATATACATTAGCGCCAATCGCGATACTGCCTCTGTTTGCTATGCCCTGGTAAAAGTGTATAAAGGAAAGGCAGTAGTGGAAAACGTCTTTATCAACAATACAGCAATCTCTGAATTGATACATAAATAACAACGCACATGAGTAAAAAAATAAAAGTAGGTCTTGTAGGCTGGGGTATTTCTGCAAAAGTTTTTCATGCACCTTTTCTGAAAGTATCGCCGCGCTATGAAGTGACAACGGTATTGGAAAGACACAAACAGGAATCGAAATCTATGTTTCCCGATGCAGAGATTGTAACAAGCTACGAAGAAATGCTGCAGAAAGAGATTGACCTTGTGGTGATTACCACACCCAACGATACACACTATCCCTACAGCCTGCAGGCGCTGGAAATGGGAAAACATGTGGTGGTGGAAAAACCATTTACCATCCATAGCCGCGAAGCGCTGAACCTCACCAAACTGGCGCACCAAAAAAAGCTGGTGCTTAATGTATATCACAACCGCAGGTATGTATCTGACTACCTGACTATTAAAAAGATTCTTGATCAGAACTTGCTGGGTGATGTGCACACGTTTGAAGCGCACTACGATCGCTACCGCGCCGAAGAACGCCCGTCTGCCTGGCGCGAAAAACCCATCCCGGGCAGCGGCATTTTGTACGATCTCGGCGCACACCTGATCGATCAGTCGCTTACCCTGTTTGGTTTGCCCAAATTTATAACTGCCGACGTGCGGCAGCAGCGCCCACACGCAAGAACAACCGATTGGTTTGAAGTAAATCTCGACTACGGCTATTTGCAGGTGAAACTAAAAGCAGGCATGCTGGTGCGTGAGCCCGGACCGCGGTATCTCATTCATGGCACAAAAGGTTCGTTTATAAAAAGTGGCGAAGACCCGCAGGAAGCAAAGCTGCGTGCCGGCGAAATGCCAACAGAGGGTTTGGGCAAGGAGCCGGAAGACATTTACGGATTGCTGCACACCGAAATAGATGGAAAGCTGGTAAAAAAAACAGTGCCTTCGGAAGTGGGAGATTATCGTTTGTTTTATGACGATTTATACCAAACAATTGTAAATGATGCACCGTTGAAGATAACGCCGGAAGAAGCTACCAACGTGATAAAACTGATAGAACTTGCCGAAGAAAGCAGCACGGCAAAGCGTACCATTTCGTGTGAAGGACTGGCAATCTAAGATGCTTCAGCGCATCCAAAAATGCCAGTTTTATACAAGTGGCTTTCATTGCTTCAGCCACTTCATTACAACTGCTGTGGCATGAAATAAAAAACAGGTTATGAACATCAAGAATAGTAAAATAGTCCTTGCAACAGAATGAGTAGTGATGAAAAACAAAGTCCATATCTTTAAGCAGCTATAGGCGCACAGTAATATCTCTAAACCAATGCTAAGCTGCGTGCCGGCGTAATGCACACCGGTAAGCTATACAGGAAAACCAATTATCATCAATGTAAAGAAAACCATATGCGGATATTAGTTGTAGTTTGTCTCACTACTTTGTTTGGAACATTTGTCAATTGTGCTACTGCGCAGCAGGACTCTGAACAGGATTGCCAGCTTCGATACTTCCAACCTGAGAGCATTGGAACAAACGAATAGAAAAATGGACTCGATAAGTCGTGAAATTCAAAAACTGGAAGCCACGATTAACAGCGAAAATTTTATAAAAGTTCTGAAATCAGTGAATGTTGCAAAATTTAAAAACGATGTAAATGCCTTGGAAACCAGGTATATCGCAGGCGAGGAGATTTTAATTCACATCATTCGCGAGATAAACAATTTCAAGTATTCGTATGAACTATTGGTATTGCAAACCGACTTTGCTTCACTTACAAACCCGACCAGTTATACCGAATTCAATAACTCGCTCAACAGCACTATGAATTCGCTGAAAGACAAAAAATATGCACCCGATATTGCCGAAAAATTATCAAAGTTCACCAGCAGTTTGCCTTTTCTAAGCAACCCGGTTTTGAACAGCGGTTTTTCCATCGCTTCCTTTATGATTGCCAAATTCAACGATAAGAAGAAGTTTGACAGCAGCAGTTTCAACAATATGACGTGCGTATTAAACTTCACCACATCTACCAATGCGGAATACAATACGATGGTGCAGCAAATCATTTACCTGCGGGATAAAATTGAAATGTATAACAACACGATTAAAAGTTTCTTTACACAGTATCTGCAATCTATCGGGTATAAGGGCGACTATGATTCGTACATTGCTTTACGCAATGCCAACGGCTCGGATTTTCTGAAAACGACAAGAAAAGATTTTTTCAATTCTATTCTTTCAGATACAACGTCTATCGGCATTGTGGCTTCTACGACAGACAAAGACGATAATGTATCTTACTACCTCGAACAGGTAAAATTTTACATTGCCGAATACGAGACTGTGTTACGAGACATGGGTAACAGTATTACGACCTATGAAACGTTTCATAATAATCTTAAAAAAGCTGCAGACAATTCCTGCAATGATGTAAGAACAGCAGCAACACCTAAACTAAACTCTATTAAAAGCAATATTGATAAAGTGAAACGAGCTTTTGCACTCGTGAGTGTAGAAAACCGGATACCTGCCAATCTCAAAAGAACCTTACTTGGTTTGTAAATAATACTTTGTTTTCTGTATTGGTTTTGCAAAAAACAAGCATTGTTTTACTATAAAATCGAAAGATTTAAATTAGTGAAAAGGGTCAAAACGCCACTATAATTCCTAATGCACTTTTACATTATGGAGGAACGGAATGCATAGATAAATCCGGCACTTTTCACGATACAAAACCTTGGGGTTTGTAATGTCAGATGCCCCATAACAGCGAAACCGTTTTCAAAACCTTGAGAGCAGGATCGTTGGAAAAGCATTCGTTACAACCATGAAACATAAATATGCAATCAATGAGATCTGTAAACATATGCAGCATCAAACCCATCCCGATAATGTTAAACGGTCTGCGTAAAAACAACATGACCACATACAATACTATAGCGATATATGTATGCAGGTAATGTAACCCCAACCCGCACCTGTTTGCCTGAAAAACAGGCGTAGCCAGCAAATGATCTAAATCTACCAGCAACGTCAACAACAGGATGAAAGCAACGGAAAGCCATTCATTTCTAAAGAACAAAAATGCAATCACAAACGGAAAACCAAAATGCAAAAAGTAGTGTATGAATACCTGCATGAAGAAAATGAAATTTGTACTTGCCGGAAACCCTGCTGCCGGATTGAAACCCGCTTCGATGTGCTGCCGCTAACAATGAATGATGTATGAAAGGCAAGCAGTTCAATAATCGTACTGAAATAATATTTTGTATTTGCCCGTGGTAAGAAAGATATCAGATTAGCCCGTTGCTGTTGCTCCTGTCTCATACATTGAAGATAAATAAACATGATAGGAAAATGCAACACGCGGGCTTACTCAGCTCTGCAACACCGTAAACTCCTGATTCATTCTCTGGGAGGTAATATAATCGCTTTTTTATTCCAGCAGGTTTGTTTTTCTGTATGTGTCATCGTTATGAGTCATTTTATTTATTCTGACATATATTCCGGTCATTGGCATTTGCCGGAACAAAAATTGCGATACAGAAACAAACACAAAAGAAACACCGGAAAACGCCCTGTTCTTAACTGAATTGGCAGAGCGCTAAATTATTAGTAAATTTAATAATTCACACGAACATAAAACGAGAGGCTTCCTACCGCTTATCACTTCTATGCGCTCACACATTCCTCTGCTCAGTATTGTGGTGCAGTCTTTGTAAATTTTGCGAATGATCTATCTTTTTAATTTAACTGCTGAACTTTAAGCATGACAAAAAAACTTTTACTTTTTACGCTCATTATTTCCGTTTACCTGCTTGGGTGCACACCAGACATCACTACTGTGCAGGTGGTGCGCAATCCCGTGATCAAATTTGATTACAACAGCACTTCATCGTGGCAATACAGCAACTATTCATTCAGCCCGGTGTCAAAAACGGTTGTGTATCCTACCGATACCACCAAGCCCGGACAATTGTATAACCGTCTAACGCTGCAGGCAACCGGCAAAGACAATACAGGCAAAACACTTCAGCTCATCATCACATTCGATGCTGTGGATGTAGATCAGCTTGTGGGATTGTATACTACCGAATATACCACGCAGCGCGGTCTTGCCCAGGTGCAACTGTTCAATGTGACGGACGAAAACAACCTTGCCGCTTACGAGCTCTGTGCCGACCATCTTGATGCTGCCAGCCTGTTTATTCAAAAGCAAAAAAATGACGAACGGCTTATCAGCGGATCCTTCCAGATGCAGCTTTGCAACCAGCGCGACTCTACCGAACATTTCGATATCAGCAACGGCGTTGTTACCGACATTACCTATTAAACATCCATCATCTCAATTACTACTATGAATCTTATCTACACTACTTACCGCTATATGTTACTGATTGCCTTTCTTAGCTGCACACAGGCTTTTGGACAGGCAGACACTTCTAAAATGCCTGCACCGCCTCCGCAACCTGTGCAACACAATGCAGGGTTTGATGTTATTATCAAAACAAACGGCGATATCGTGTATGGACTCGTAACAGAAGTGGCGCCTTATCTTATCTTTTACAAACGCACCGATATTCCTGATGGTCCTATTTACAGCATTCCGAGAAATGAAGTGTATGCCATTAGCTACCGCAACCAGGTGAAAGATTATATACAGCCTTTTGACGACAACGGAGCATTGGAAAATCCTTATCCTTATAACAGGGACCTGAAACGCTATCGCGATATCGATTATAAAAAAGACTTTTTCAGCAACGGCACAGCGCTTATAGGTTTTGGTTTCCTGCGCAGCTTTTCCAAAGTAGACAATCCCGACGAGTATTCTTCTTCCGGAGTTTCGCCGGTAATATCGTTGGGCTACGAAGTGTATTACAAAGACAACATAAAGATTGGTGCTTTGATAGGCTTTGGCTCGCACAAATTTTCCAACGAAAATTACAGCGACTACGACAGCACCTTTAATGATCTGCAACTAAAAGAAAACATATTCGGGTTGTATGTCTATGGCAAATATTCGTTTCTCAAATCTACATCGAGGCTGCAGCCCTACGTTACAGTGGGTGCAGGCATTGCCACTTCGCATGTGAAGTCGGAAAACAGGATCAGCTTTACCAACGATGAGTCAAAAGTGATCTTGGTAAAATCGGGCGCGCGCTCAGCCGGCCTCAACATTATGGCAAGAGTAGGCGCAGAATATTTTGTGAGTAAACAATTGCAGGTATTTCTCGATGCAGGTTCAGGCTTGTCGGCTATTAATCTTGGCGTTTCCGTTTCCGTAAAATAAAAACATCTTAAAATTCTATACTATGAAAACATCTATTCTTACCTTTTTGGTTGTATTGATTTGTGTGAGTGGAGTAAAAGCTCAGTCTAAAAGCGGTATTGCTGTATCGCTGGGTGCTGCTGCCAATTATTATTATGGGCAAAGCAATCACAATTTTGATAAATGGAACAATGACAATCTGAACTTCCAGGCAAATGGTATGTTAGGACTCACCATCCTGAGAGATCAGAATGACCACCGCACCATGATTGCGGGCTTTGGCTCTTATGGACTGAACAACAGAACAACCATGAACAATATTCTTTCCGACCAGGGTTACATTACAACTGCACTCGATCAAAGCAAGTCGAACAATTTTTACAAACTGGAAGGCGGCTTGCTCATTGCAGAAGTGTTGCGGCTGAGCACCGGCGTTGGCGAACAAATGTTTAACGAACAAACACTTTTGTCTGAAGACGGAGTCAATTTTCAAACCACTTCCCTGAGATATTATTCATCTACAGTTGGTTTCAATCTCAATTTGCCTGCGGTTGCCATTACACTGGATTGCAATTTTAACTATGGCAAAGACTTCAACAATACGGTGATTATTCCTTCTGCCGGGTTAATGTTCCGGTTTTAAGTATTATAACCCTTCGCATAAAAAAGCCTGGTGTATGTTCTACACCAGGCTTTTTTATGCGATTTTATAGTAATGCGCATAGTTGCCATAACTAAACGTCGAGCGTATTTTGTTTCAGCTTTTTGCCATCTGGCATTGTAAAAAGATGCTTTCATTGAAAGCGAAACAGACTAAAGTTATACATACACAAAAGTAAAATTTTACCAGGTTACAATTTGAATCCTAATGTGAGCATCAGGTTGCCACGGGTATTGTTATATGTGGCAAATGTGTTGGCTTTATCCTGAATCCGGTAAGGAAAATTTACGTCTTTGTTCAGGATATGAGCATACGTAAGATCAACAAATACACCTTTGTTGCGATATCCCAATCCACCACTTAATTGTGTGATATTTGACGATAAGGCAGCATCGCTGTATGGATTGCCATAATAGGCGCCACCCAGCCGCACCATTAGCGGTATTAAACTTTAGTTCACCACCAAGCCTGAAGTTGAAAGCTCCTTTGTAATAATCTTTAATAACAGTATTTACCGCTGCATAATAATCGTCTTCCGCCGGTATATTGAGCATCGGTCTGGCTTTTATAATTAGAAGATGGATAAGTCACGTATTCCACATCGGCTGTTATAAATCCTTTTTGCCGGCGCCACATCGCTTGTTTCCCTGATGACATAAGAACCACTGGCAATAAATTTCCAAGGCGTACTGCCTATGATAGGAAGTGCTGCCAATGCCACCATCTGTAAACGAAGCGCTTGATACGTTGATGGTATTATCGTCAAGATTGGTCGTCATATTGCTGCTTTCTTCATCGGTAAGCGAATAATAAGTAGGAGAATGAATGGCCAGACCAAGCCTTACATAATCAGCGGGTTTAAACATCATTCCCAGTTTTACGTTCAATCCTACACCAGTGGTTTTGTACTTGATCATTCAATTCAGAATAGCCAAAACCATTATTGGTATCGCCGGTCGCATCTTCTTCCCTGAAATAAGTATTTCGCATATAAGACACAATGGGAATACCGAGCGTTACGCCATAAAAAAATTTTTCATTGGTGTTGGCCGCATAGCCCAGCGCTACTTCGTAAATACCGCCGGTTGTAGCGATTGTCTTTTGCTGGTTCAGTTCGCCGCCATCATCTAAAATATACTCCGGAGCACCCTTTATATAGTGTTTGCCCGCCAGTGGTAATGGTATCAACAAGGTATGTATACATTAGCCTGTGCACTGCCAAATGGATAAGGCGAACTGGTAGTGAGAATATCATCGATGCTATATCCGCTGCGAGACAATTCTTCCACAAACTGTTCGGAATAGCTGCTTAGCGTATTTGCCCTTTATATGTAAAAGTTTATTGAAATTTGCCGTTTGGTTTATGGCAATACCAAAAGCTTCGCTGCGGTTGCGGCTATAGCTGCTTTGCAGCCAAATACCGCTCCCGTAAGCCCAAATCGAAAGCGCTTTTATCTGATAACAAGTATTGTCTCTGAAAGTCGGCTTTGTTTTTATTAAAATTAAAACCCGGGCTGATGTACCACTTCCGATGTTTTGTACAAACCCAACCCTGCAGGATTAACATACATCGCGCTGATATCGCCACCCAGCGAGCCCATGGCACCGCCAATCGCCATACTGCGTGCTGTACCATGCTGCAGGCAGATAACTGTATTTTAAAATATCATCAGGCGTCTGTGCATTAGATGAAACTAAAGCCAAGTACATAGTAATATTGGAAAAAGTGATTGTTTTCATAGTTGAATGAGATTCAAAAAAACAGCCAACTTATTGTAGCTGGCTGTAATATCAGTAATGAATAAAAAGTAACATTAATTGTGCCGGGTGGACGGCTTACACTTCCGCCCGTATTGCTCGGCCTAGAAGAAGGCGAATAGCTTCTTGTAGGTGTGGCGTGTTGGTCGGTTGGTATTATTATTAAACCGGTTGCTGTTACCGTTGTTGGATTGTTGTACCGTGTGAATTGTTCGATTGTTATACCTTCCATTGCTGTTGTTGGCAGGCATATAACGGTCGCCACCGCCATTGTTTCTTCTGCTGTTGGTGTTGATAAGTGTTGTTTGTGTAATCCGCCCAGCAAAGGTCGCGATGTATTGGCACGGCGGCTGTTTGTTGTTACCTACAGATACTGGGTGTATAACCATAATAGCCATTCCTGTAATTATGACCGTAATAGCCCACCATAACTGGGCGAAAAGCCATATCCTACACCGTAAGACGGATAATAGTTGCTAAACCATCCATACGGCTGAATGCTTGTAAACGGACTGTAGTAAAAACTTCATTCCCCATCGTGTTTAATGTGTAGGGATTAAAGCTGTCTGAAACCATAATAATTATTATACGCATAACTTGGGCTGTTCCAATAACTGTAATCATCCAGCATTCCCCATTGGCACGGTCCTGCACTTTCATGCGCAGATAGCGGTCTTCGTTCCGATGTTGTGATCGATATATTCATCGTTCATTATAACGGTTGTTACGCCTGTCGTCATATTTTGCACATCAGCATATTCCTGTGTTTTCCTGGCGAATAATATACATCATCGGGCGTCTGCGTGCTTCGATAAGCCGAAGAGCAACTGGCTAATAAAACCAGCAGTGTGATAAATGGCAATATCATTCTTCTTCATAACCTCATTTCTTTTAAGACACTAAATTACTACTTTTGCGCTGCCTGAAAAAAAGCATCGGTATAAAGTAAATATAATACTGCAAACAATAGTCCGCTTATTGGCTTAGCATCTTCACTATCCCGTATGTAATGGCAAGAAAATTGATCATTTTAAAAGTATAATTATTCTCATTTGCTGATAGCTAAATAGCCGATGCCGCACACCTCATTATGAGTAAAGAAATTACATCGCGCGCTGCCGATTATTCCCAATGGTATAACGATTTAGTATTAAAAGGGCAACTTGCCGATTATAGCGCCGTTCGTGGCTGCATGGTCATTAAACCCTATGGCTATACGCTGTGGGAAAATATGCGCGACGTGCTCGACAGGATGTTTAAAGACACAGGACACACCAATGCCTATTTTCCCCTGTTTGTTCCCAAAAGCCTGTTTGAAGCCGAAGAAAAAAATGCGGAAGGTTTTGCAAAAGAATGCGCCATAGTTACTCACTACCGCCTGAAAGCCAACCCCGATAAAAAAGGCGCGCTCATGGTAGACCCCGAAGCCAAACTGGAAGAAGAATTGATTGTTCGCCCCACCAGCGAAGCCATTATCTGGAATACTTACAAAACATGGATACAATCGTACCGCGATCTTGCCGCTGCTCATCAACCAATGGGCAAATGTGGTGCGGTGGGAAATGCGCACGCGCTTGTTTTTGCGCACCGCCGAATTTCTGTGGCAGGAAGGTCATACCGCACACGCCACCAAAGATGAAGCCGTAGCCGAAGCAAAACAAATGCTGGATGTGTATGCCGACTTTGCAGAAAACTACATGGCAATGCCCGTGATAAAAGGAGTAAAAACAGAAAGCGAACGTTTTGCCGGCGCCGAAGATACCTATTGCATAGAAGCGTTGATGCAGGATGGAAAAGCGTTGCAGGCAGGCACATCGCACTTTTTAGGACAAAATTTTGCCAAAGCGTTTGATGTAAAATTCAGCGACAAGCAAAACAAGCTCGATTATGTGTGGGCTACAAGCTGGGGCGTAAGCACGCGGTTAATTGGTGGTTTGGTAATGACGCACAGCGACGACAGCGGGCTGATTCTTCCGCCAAAAATTGCGCCTTTGCAGGTTGTTATTGTTCCTATTTATAAAGGCGAAGAACAAAAAGCTGCTATTGATGCCAAAGTAGTCGGCGAAATGATTCCGGCTTTGAAAGCTCTGCAGATTTCGGTAAAATACGATGACAGCGACAACCAGCCGCCCGGGCTGGAAATTTGCCGATTACGAAATGAAAGGTGTGCCGGTGCGCATTGCCATTGGCAACAGGGATCTGGAAAACGGTGTAGCGGAAGTAGCCCGCCGCGATACAAAAGAAAAGAAAAGCTATAGCCTTGAAGGATTGGCACAGTCTGTCAAAGATCTGCTTGATGATATCCAGGTAAGTATGTTCAACAAAGCCAAAGCTTTTCGCGATGAGCACATTACTGAAGTGAACAGTTGGGATGAATTGGTAAATGTGCTGGACACCAAAACCGGGTTTGTATCAGCGCATTGGGATGGAACTGCCGAAACAGAAGATAAAATAAAGGAATTGACAAAAGCTACCATTCGCTGCATTCCTCTCAACAATAAACAGGAAGAAGGCGTATGCATACTCTCAGGCAAACCTTCGAAAGAAAGAGTGTTGTTTGCAAGAGCTTATTAATAAAAATAAATTCCCGCAGATAGCGCGGATATTGGCAGATAACTATTTATTTCTGCTTTTATCTTCGCATTCTGCGGGAATATTTTTTTAATGATTGCTCAATAGTTTTTACAGTCTGACAGCATCCATCAGCGCCACCTGTGTAAAACTCCATTTGCTACAGTGCGCTACCCGTAGCGGATGGACTTGCCAAAGTGCTTCCAAATACTTTTTTCAATAAATCAGTTACGCGCGCAGCCGGGTTTTGCCTGATTTTCTGCTCTTCCAGCGCCACTTCATAAAAAATGCCGTCAATCGCTTTTCCCGTTACATAAGCACTCAAATCGGGGTTCACTTTCTCTTTTGTAAAAGCGTTGTAGGCAGTGAAGATATCGTTCCAGTATTTAGTGGCGTCAGTTTGCTTCAAAGCCTTTTGTACCACGGGACTGAACGCATCGCTTAACTGCGCAGTGGTTTTGTTTTTAAAATACATAGTCGCAGCATTGTTTCCGCCCTTCAATATCCCGATGGCATCCGTGATGGTCATCTGTTTGATGGCATTTACAAAAATGGGCGTTGCGTTTTTAGATGCGTCTTCTGCAGCGCGGTTCATGCTCAGTACAGCTTTATCTACCAGGCTGCCCAAACCCAAAGTTTTCATGGTGCTTACTACTTTTTCAGCTTCGGGCGGCATCAATATTTTAAGCGCTGCATTTTTGAAAAAGCCATCTACAGCCGACAATTGATTGGTACTGTTTTGTGTGCCGATGGTAAGCGCTTCTTTCAATCCGGCAGCTACCTGTTCGGAACTCAAACCACCGGTGGTGGAAGAAGGCAGTGAATTTAAAACCTGTCTTGCTGTTTCGCAACCGGTGAAAAATATAAAGAGGGAAGCAACGAGTATAATTTTTTTCATTGTATGGTTTCTTTTAAAAAATGATGGGATTTATTGTTTGTGGTACGAATGTGACTGAACTAATCAATAAACGTACTGAAATTTTACTTTGACAGGTAAGCTCGGCAAATAACAGTTTATTGCTGCGCAAAAACCTTCTTTAATAAGTCTGTGGTTCTTGCAGCCGGATTGCTCCTGATTTCTTTTTCCTGCACAGCTATTTCGTGGAATACGCCCAGCAAAGCCCTTTCAGTCACATATCCTGTCAGGTCAGTGTTTACAGGTTTTACAAAGGGCATTTTGTTGTAAGCAGATGTAATAGCAGTCCAATAGGTATTTGCATTCACTTTAGCCAGCGAGCTGTCTACAACCGGTCTGAAAGCCGCAGTAAGTGCACTTGTGGTTCTTGCCTGCAGGTAAGTGGTTGCTGCCGAATCGCTGCCTTTTAAAATATCTATAGCATCGGTAATTGTCATCTGCTTTACGGCATCTATAAACACAGGCGCAGCACTCTTCACCGCATCTTCTGCCGCACGGTTCATCACAACAATAGCATCATCTACCTGCTTGCCCAAACCTGCACTGCGCAAGGTTTTTTCGGCTTTTTGTGCTTCGGGAGGCATCAGTATTTTCACAGCTGCATTCTTTAAAAATCCATCTGCAGCCGACAGGCGCGAAGTGCCGGTTTCAATACCTTTATTCAGGGCTTCTTTTAGCCCGGCTGCTATCTCCGCCGCATTGCCCGATAAGAGAGAACTCACAGACAATCCCTGCTGCGCAGAGTCATTAGCAGAATGAGTGCGTATAAGATCTTTAAGCTTTTGTGCCTGTGCACTTTTCATAGCAAACAGCAGCATGAACGCCACAATTATTTTCTTCATGTGATGATTTAATAAATAAGTAAAGTAATACAAACAGGAATATTTGCCGGAGTGTAACAAACAGACAGTATGCACTGCATAAGGTTTAACTACCTGCCGCCGCAAGAGGGCTGCCTGCCCACAAAGAATGCAATGATCAAAAAAGAAAATTACCGGATTCTTTGCGGCTACACTACAAACGAAGATTATTTATCTGTAATTTCTGCTATCAGAAATTTGAGATAGTTGGTATTCTCCATTCCGCGGATAATGGGATGATCGCTCGATTGTGCCTGGAACGTAACCTGCCTTACATTTTTCCTTGCATCTCTTGCAGCCGATTCTATCGTTTGCAAAAACAATTCGGGAGACACAAGATTGGTGCAACTGCTGGTGACCAGGAAACCGCCGTTTTTAATCAACTTCATGCCGCGAAGATTGATTTCCTTGTAGCCGGAAACGGCTTTCTGAATGTTTTCCCGGCTTTTTGTAAACGCCGGCGGGTCAAGCATCACCACATCGTAAGCCCTTCCTTCTTTCGCCCATTGTTTAAGTGCGTCAAAAGCGTTCAGCGTTTCAAAACGACAGATATCATTTACACCATTCATCTTCGCATGTTCATTTGCCTGCGCCACAGCGTTTTCCGATATATCGAGCCCAAGCACCGATTTGGCGCCATAGTGTGCTGCATGAATTTCGAACGTGCCGGTATAGGTAAATGCGCCAAGTACATCTGCATCTTTCACAATGTGCTTGATGGCGCGCCGGTTGTCCTGCTGATCAAGAAAATAACCGGTTTTCTGCCCGTTTTGCAAATCGACTTTAAACCTGATACCATTTTCTACGATGCTGATAGTGGTATCGAACGGTGCCGATAAAAATCCTTTTTGTTGCGGCAATCCTTCCAGTTCACGCACCGGCACATCATTTCGCTCGTAGATGCCATGGGGAGAAAAAATCCGTTCCAGCGCACTCACAATGGCAGGTTTCCATTTATCCATACCCAGCGACATTGTCTGTACAGAAAAGTAATCGTTAAATTTATCTATAATTAAAGAAGGCAGATAATCGGCTTCGCCAAACACAAGGCGGCAGTTTTCTTCGTAACCTATCTTTTTGCGATAGTGCCATGCTGCTTCTATTTTCTTTAGAAAAAAGGCTTCGTTGATGTCTTCTTTCCGGCGTGTGAGAAGCCTGACTAAAATCTGTGATTTTGGATTGATAAAGCCCCTTCCGGCAAAACTGTTATCGGCATACAATACATCCACAATATCTCCTGGCGTAATGTCGCCTTCCATTCTATCTACTTCATTACCAAACACCCATGGATGACCATTGAAGATGCGCGGTGCAATTTTTCTCTTTAAAATCACTTTACTCATGCGCCAAAGGTATGGATATGAAAAAAAGCATTCTTGGCAGGATTATTGAAAAATTTTATAAGTAACTAACAAAAAACTTTATTGTATGAGCGCACAAAAAATAATTTTAGGTACTGTATCCGGTGTTTTGGCCGGTGTAGCAGTAGGATTGCTGATAGCACCCATGACCGGCGAAGAAACCCGCCAGAAAATATCTGACACTGCCGATGATGTTGCTACCGGCGTGAAAGATAAATTCAACCAGCTTTCTCAAAAAGCCACTATGAAGGCTGAAGATCTGAGATTGGTACTGAGTGAAAAAATTGAAGGCATCAGCGATGATGTACGCGACCGCATATTGAAACTGCTGGATAGCAGCAAGGATACGATGGATAAAGGAAAAGAAGCTGTGGAAACAGGCGCAGAAAGGGCAAAAATTACATTAGACAAAGGTAAAGATGCCATCAATAATGCAGAAAATGCGGTAAACAAAACTCCGTCTCCTGCACCTACACCATCCAAGTAGTTAATCAGTCTGTATTGACCGGAAAAAGGAGTATATTGGAATATGCTCCTTTTTTTTGTTCCCATAATGTAATACTTTAGTCTCCAACTTTTACTTTGAACTCTGCTTTATGAGAAAACAACTTACCTTCTTTTCTTTACTCGCCTTTTGTTTGTATGTAGCTGTAACGTCTTTTGCGCCCAACCCCAAACAGGGCGGATTTAAAAACCTGAAAGTTCTTCCCAAAGACATCAGCAAAGACAGCCTCGATGAGGTAATGGATTATTTCAAAGCTTCGCTGGGTGTAAAATGCGGCTTTTGCCATGCTCCTGATTCGGCCACCGGCAAGCTCAACTTTGCCAGCGACGACAAACCGGAAAAAGAAATAGCCAGAGCCATGATGCGCATGACAAGCGACATCAACAAAAACTATTTTAATTTCAACAATTCTGCCTTGCCCGATACCATCCAGGCAGTCACGTGCTACACTTGTCACAACGGCAACCCGCACCCGGAAGCCAAAGTATCGCTGGAAAAGCATGACGACCATCATATGCCTGCCAATCATCCGCCATTGCCCAACGGGCAAATGCCAACACCGGATACTTTGCAACGGAAGAAGACGCAGAATTAGATTTTAGGCTTACTGTGCCGCAAGGATATGCGTAACGTACTGTTCCGGAAATGACAGGGTAGCCGGCTTTTCTCTGAACACCCCAAACATGGTGCTGCCACTGCCACTCATAGCTGCATATACAGCTCCATGATTATACAATTGTTGTTTGATGTCGGCTAAGTCAGGATGCTGCACCGCCATACCAGTCTCAAAATCGTTTACCAGCTTGTCTTTCCAAAGATCTACAGGCTGTTGTATGAGTTCGGAAAGTGGCGTTGGGTGAGGTTTGTAAGTCAGCCTCTGAAAGGCAGCCGCTGTGCTGATGTGAATACCGGGATTGATGATATAAAAAAAATAATCGTGCAAACGGAGGGGCACGGGTTGCAAAATCTCGCCTCTGCCGGTGCCATACATAGGAGTGTTATAAATAAAAAAAGGGCAGTCGCTTCCAAGCTGCAATGCATATTTTGCAAGCGTTTCAGGTGCCAGTTGCAGGCGAAACTGATCGTTCAGCATCTGCAGCATAAAAGCGCCATCGGCGCTACCGCCACCCAGCCCTGCACCCATGGGTATTGCCTTATGCAAATGCACCGACACGGCCGGCATTGCGGGAAAATCGCGCTTTATAAGGTGCCATGCTTTTATACATAGGTTATTGCTGTCATTGCCCGAAACAGGCAAACCCGACAGGGAAATCTCAGGCTCGCTCAAATGTGGAGCAGGCAATATTTCCAGCGCATCCTTTAGCTGCAACGGATAAAAAACGGTTTCAAGGTTATGATAACCATCGGCGCGTTTACCAATAATATGAAGACCTAAGTTGATTTTACAATTGGGAAAACGAACCACGTAGAAAGGATGATTAATTTATTTTTTTCTCTTGTTCAGTTCATCCCGGATGCTGATAGCGCGCAGGTAATCTTCCTGCTCCAGCACTTCATTCAGTAAGGTTTGAAGTTCATCTACACTAAGGCTGTTCAGGTTTTCTTTCGATGAACTGCTGGCTACGGGTTGCTCTACCGCTACATCGCCCGACTTCTTTTTATTGTTGTCTTCCATCAGGATGCCCGCGCTGTCGAGGATATTGTCAAACGTATAAATAGGGCAGCCAAAGCGCACAGCCAAAGCGAGCGCATCGCTGGTACGGCTGTCTATTTCTATGGTATCGTGTTCGTTGATGCACACGAGTTTCGAATAAAAAATTCCTTCCTGCAGATCGTTGATCACTATTTCCATTAACTCAACATTAAAGGCATTCATAAAATTTTTCATCAGGTCGTGCGTGAGCGGGCGGCTCGGTTGCATACGCTCCAGCGCAACGGCAATTGCCTGCGCTTCAAACCCACCTATCACAATCGGCAGGCGGCGCAGCCCGTTCACCTCGCCTAATACAACAGCGTAAGAGTGCGTTTGCGTAATGCTGTGAGATAAAGCCACAATCTCAAGTTCTATCTTCTTCATGCCGTAACTGCAAAATTTTTATCTGGCAAATGTAATATTTTCAGTGTTTATTAGTGAAATGTAATACTCGGCTTTGCAACTTTTTAAATCCTGAATCCTTCAGCCTAAATCTAATCCCACATTATGAAAACCACTTTATTACCACTGATTACAAATTGCATGTCTGCTTTTTTTTCAGAAGACATCATAATCACAGGTCAGCAGCAGGTATTTGGAGGCGATATAAACACGACTTATATCCTGTTTACCAATCGTGGAAACTATTTTTTGAAAAGCAACAGCAAGGCTGCAGCCGGCTTTTTTGAGAAGGAGTACAATGGATTGCAATTGCTGCGCAATAAAAGCCTGCTGACTGTACCTGAGCCATTGCTATATGGCAGCGTGGAAAAAGACAGCTTTTTTATCACCGAATACTTGCAGAAAGAAGCCATTACAGGTATTACATGGGACCTGTTGGGCAAAGGTCTGGCAGAATTGCACCAACATTCACAGCCTGCATTTGGATTGCACGAAGACAATTTTATAGGCAGCCTGCCACAGCGCAACAAGCCCTGCGATAACTGGGCAGAATTTTATGCCGCGCAACGCATTTTGCCCTTTGTAAGGCAAGCTTTTGACCACCAGAAATTATCGGCTGCAGATGCAAAAGCAGCAGAGCAAATTTGTGAACGGCTTGGCGATATTTTCCCGAAAGAACCACCGGCTCTATTGCACGGCGACCTGTGGAACGGCAATTTTATGGCATGCTGCGAGGGCAAACCAGCCGTTTACGATCCGGCGGTGTATTATGGAAGCCGCGAAATGGATATTGCTATGACTATTTTGTTTGGTGGCTTTCACCCGGAGTTTTACCGGCAATACGAAGCTTCCTATCCGCTGCATGCGGGCTGGCGGCAGCGGGTGAGTTTGTGCCAGCTATATCCTTTACTTATGCACCTTATTCTGTTTGGCGGCAGCTATTACAACCAGGTTAAAAGAGTATTAGACGAATATCAGTAGCGCGTGACGAAACAATCAGCGTAACACAAAAAAACGGAACCTGCAAAGAAAGCAGGTTCCGTTTTTTTGTTTGATGAACACATAATCGTTTATGGCTGTTGCAATATCGTATCCATATCAGCATGCCGGTTCCTGTCGATAGCTTTTTCTTTCGCTTTCCGTATGATTTCCTGCAATGTTTCTGTAGCATCATGCACGGCTGTTTCAAACGTGGCTGCGTTTTTCTTCACAAAATGATCGTTACCGGGCACTTCAAGCCGCACCTCACAAAACTTGTTCACCGGGTTTCCGTCTGCACCTACATACAAGGTTACATCGGCACGAATAATCTTATCGCTTTTCAGCTTGCCGAGGGTTTCGCGCACAAAGTCTTCCAATGCCTGGCTCGCTTTAAATCCCGGAGATTCAATTATAATATCCATATGAAATGTTTTGTAGAGAGCTGCCATTATCATACCAATAGGGCAGGATTCACAGCGCGGTATTGCCAAAAGTGCCCATAGGGTTGATTTAACATTCTCTTTCCCATTATCCCTTTATCTTCATTTTTTCACCATGCTTTTCTATCAGATGAATAAGGTTTTACTCTCTATTAATGTTGTTTTGATCATTGCGTTGGCGGTTTTGTATTATTTATTTTTCTCTTACCAGAACAAGGATAAACATGATATTCAGCTCGCAAGTACAGCATCGGTAAACCGCTATAAAATTGCCTACTTTGAACTGGATTCGCTACAGGAAAATTATGCGTATTTCAAAGAAATGCGCGACTATCTGAATGGTCAGGAAGCACGCATGACAAAACAGCTAGATGCTTTGAGAAACAAATATGCCAGCAAGCTGAAAGAGTACAACCAGAAAGGTCCTACCATGAGCCAGACAGAACAAGGCGCCTATGAACAGCAGCTGATAGCTTTGAAAAACGATTTCGACCAGCAACAGCAGATGATGGGTCAGGAAATGAACAACCTTTATATGCAAAAGATGCAGGATGTGAAACTGAGAATACAGGACGTTCTTAAAAATTATTGCCGCGATTCAGGCTATTCTTATGTATTTGCATCGAGCAATGAAGATTACCTGTATTACAAAGACACGATGCGCGATATCACACCCGGCATTGTAGGATTGCTGAACGAAGAATACGAGAAAACGAAAAAGACGAAATAACCGTTTACAGACTTTATTTATATAATCCGCCCCTTGTAAGGGCGGATTTTTTTTGCCCTGCTTTCCCATTTTTCCTGCATTGCCTGCTGATCAACTGAAGGTGCTTACAGTCTATCTAGTGAATTCTGTTGCACCATGCCGCACAGAAACATTGCCCTTCATTTTAGCGGGTGTTGCGGGTGTATAGAGTCTTTGCTTGCGCTACATTTGTAGCATGAGAATTTTTCTGATCAGCATCTTCACCTTCTTATATTTTCATTCCACCTTTGCGCAGCAGGAGCACCTTGTGGGCACGCAGATTCACCCATTTTCCTATACCATTACAAAATCGAAAAACTATGCACATGCAGCCGTTGTATGCGCGCACCCGCTTGCCAGCGAAACGGGTGTTGCTATTATGAAAAAGGGCGGAAACGCTTTTGATGCAGCGATTGCAGTAAACCTTGCGCTTGCCGTAGTGTATCCCGGCGCTGGCAATATTGGCGGCGGCGGATTTATGATGGCGCGCAGCAAAAACGGCAAACTGATTGCGCTCGACTACCGCGAAACGGCACCTGCAGCAAGCAGCCGCAATATGTATCTTGATAGTAGCGGAAACGTTGTTCAGGATCTATCGGTTAATGGTCATTTGTCTGCCGGCGTGCCGGGCACAGTAGCAGGCTTGTTTGCCATGCATAAATATGCAAAGTTGCCTTTTGCTACGCTTATACAACCCGCCATCGACCTTGCCGTGAACGGCTTTGCCATTACCGAAGGTGAAGCCCGCAACCTGAACGGCAACAAGCCCGATTTTGTAGCGTATAATACAATGCCCGTAGCATTTGTAAAAGACAGCGAATGGAAACAGGGAGATACATTACTTCAACCCGAACTTGCTAAAACGCTGATGCGCATACAAAAGGAAGGTGCCAAAGGATTTTATGAAGGCGAAACTGCAAAACTGATTGTAGAAGAAATGAACCGCGGCAACGGAATGGTGACCACTGAATGACCTAAAAAGCTACAAGGCGAAGGAAAGAACGCCTGTTACTTTTATGTATCGCGGCTGTGAAATTGTGGGGTTTCCGCCACCAAGCAGCGGCGGCATTTTGCTGGCGCAAATGCTGGGTATGATAGAACCTTTTCCCATAGGCAGCTATGGTTTTCAATCGCCAAAAGCGGTGCAGGTGATGATAGAAGCCGAGCGCCGCGCCTATGCCGACAGGGCAGAACACATGGGCGATCCGGATTTTTACACCGTTCCTCAAAAAACGCTGATCAGCAAGAAATACCTCGCAAAACGTATGAAAGATTTTGATACGCTGCATGCTTCTGCAAGTGCGCAGGTAACAGCCGGAACAGCACACGAAAGCGAAGAAACCACCCACATCAGCATTATAGATGCCGATGGCAATATGGTAGCCATAACCACTACGCTTAACAATTCGTATGGCAGCAAAACAGTGGTGGGCGGCGCAGGCTTTCTGCTGAACGACGAGATGGACGATTTCAGCGCAAAACCCGGTGTTCCCAACATGTACGGAGCTGTAGGCGGCGAAGCCAACGCCATTGTGCCGGGCAAACGAATGCTGAGTTCCATGACGCCAACACTGGTATTAAAAAACAACAAGCCTTATATTGTGGTGGGCACGCCGGGCGGCACTACCATTCCAACTTCCGTGTTTCAGTCAATTGTGAACATTATCGACTTTAAGATGACGGCAGCACAAGCAGTGAACAGTCCAAAATTCCATCACCAGTGGTTGCCGGATGAGGTGATGACAGAACCTTCTTTTTCTAAAACCACCCAACAGGCGCTGGAAGCAAAAGGCTATTTATTTACAGAAAGAGGCGCTATCGGACGAACAGAAATTATAAAAATTGTGAACGGCAATATTGAAGCCGCAGCAGACATAAGAGGCAACGACAGCGCATCGGGCTGGTAAGTTAAAAAAGGTTTTTTTTGATATGATGAATGTGGATGTAATGAATAGGTAAACATTGCTTCTACATATTACTTAATACAAACTACCTAATACATTCTACATCCATGTCTACACTGGAAGAAAACTTTATCAACGACGTTTGCAAACGCCTACATACCTATATAGAACTGGGCCATAAAACCTTTGCGCAGCTTACTGATGAAGATATCCTTTTTCGCCCCAATGAAGACAGCAACAGCATTGCCATGATTGTGCATCACCTGCATGGAAATATGCTGAGCCGCTTTACCAATTTTCTTACCGAAGATGGTGAAAAGCCGTGGCGCAACCGCGACGCGGAATTTGAGGAAGCCAGTTTTACCAAAGCCCAAACCATTGCTTTGTGGAACGAAGGCTGGCAGTGTGTAATGAACGCGCTGCAGGCATTGCAACCTGCCGACCTGGCGAAAACCGTTTATATACGCACAGAGCCATTGCTGGCGTACGATGCGATATTGCGGCAACTGGCGCACTATCCGTATCATGTGGGACAGATAGTTTTTATAGGCAAAATGATCAAAGGAAACAATTGGCAGACATTGAGTATTGCCAGGGGCAAAAGCCATGATTTTAATCAACAATTACAACAACAACTGAAAGATAAATGAGACCAGACGCTGTCATTTTCGATATGGACGGAACCATGATCAATAACAATCATTATCACTTTTTAGCGTGGCAGTCATTTTATCAAAAAAACAACCGGACCATCTCATTGGACGAATACAAAACCAACATCAGCGGCCGCACGTCGATGCACATTTTTGAATATTTTTTTGGCAAACCTGTAACGCGTGAAGAAATCACGCCTTATGCCAACGAGAAAAACCAATTGTACCGTTTGCTTTATGCGCCACATATCAAACCGGTAGACGGACTGGTCAATTTGCTGCAGCATCTGAAAGATGCCGATATTCCGCTGGGCGTAGCCACATCGGGAATGCCTGCCAACGTGCGTTTTATGTTCGACAATGTACCAATCGAACACTATTTCAGCCATGTAGTCGACGCTTCGCAAATAACACACAGCAAGCCCGACCCGGAGATTTTTTTGAAAGCCGCCCGCAGTGCCAACGCCGATCCGGTAAAGTGCATAGCGTTTGAAGATTCTATTGCAGGCATTGCGGCTGCCAAGGCTGCCCGCATGAAAGTCATTGGCATTACAACGATGGAAACAAGAGAAGTGCTGCAACAATATGCCGATGCGGTAATTGATGATTTTACCGGCGTTAATCTCACTATGCTGGAAAGCCTGATGACCTAAGATGAAGACACGGCAAAGAATTTAAGAAAAGAATACTTAAACATGGATACAACTGTCGAATTGAAAACTGTTATTACTTGCCCGGTTTGCTCATACCAAACAGAAGAAACAATGCCGACAGATGCCTGCCGGTATTTCTACGAATGCGCAAACTGTAAAACAAGGCTGAAACCAAAAGAAGGCGACTGTTGTGTGTACTGCAGTTATGGTACGGTAAAATGTCCGCCCATGCAAGCGGGAACTTCCTGTTGCTAGTGATTGCCTTATCATTTATTAGTCTCTTCACTGGAAACAAGAACAGTTGAAAACCTTATCAAAATAAAACAGGAAGAAGTAGTTTTATCAAACACTTCTTCCTGTTTTATAGTAACGCGCAACGTTTTTTTACACCGCTAATTCCAGGTATTAATTCCGTTTTTCATTTTATCAATGGTTTGCTGAAACGAAGGTTTATCTGTTTCTGCAGCCAGATCTTTTGCCTTTTGTTCCCATGCGATTGCCTCATCTGTTTTGCCAAGCCGGTACAGAATATTGGCATAAGTATCCATAAACATCGGATTTTGTTCTTTTTCAAAAGAGCGTTTGCTCCATTCCAAAGCATTTTGCAGGCAGGTTTCGTCGCTGCAGTTTTGAAACACTGTCCAGGCAAAGCTGTTAAGCTGATCGTCACCCGTATTTTCACCAAACGATTTCATATACGATACCACAGCTGGTCC
This sequence comes from uncultured Chitinophagaceae bacterium, assembly GCA_963760045.1. Classification (GTDB taxonomy): domain Bacteria; phylum Bacteroidota; class Bacteroidia; order Chitinophagales; family Chitinophagaceae; genus Ilyomonas. The sequence goes on along the minus strand of CAVXBN010000021.1, from coordinate 65,488 downwards.
AAATTGTTCCCAATCGTTTTTATTCATATAAAATACCACTTTTGAATAAGCCAGCAGCGAAGCAGCATGACGTGGATACTTTTCCTCCAGCGTGCTGCTGATGTCGTTCCAGTCAGGCTCTGCGAGGTCTTTGGGCGTAGCTACTTTCTGCTGAAACATTTTGGGATAAACATCTTCGCGCATAATGATGTTTTGCACCAACCCGTTAGATGTGCCTTTGCCCAGAATGGAATCTGCCTTTGCCGGGTTTTCAAGCATGATGATAAAACCTGTGTCGCGGCTGCTTTGCGTAAGATCCCTGATAATGGTCAGGTTGCGCATCGTGTACAAATCGGGCTGAGTAGCGAGATATTCGCCCGCAATCCTGCTGCCGTTCTTCGTATCATAAGCATCCATGGAAGCTTTGGTAAGCAGGTATAAAAACCCGGAATCTTTTTGTCCGTCATTGTACTTATCCAGCAATGTGTAATACTGCGATTCAGGATTCAGGGCTTCTTTTGTTTTGGCGATAAAAGCGGGAGCATCCGACGCGCCTACCGCGCGGTGCACCAACTTGCCGGCAGGGCTGAAAAACAAATAAGTCGGGTATACATTCACTTCGTAGTCAGATGCAATTTTATGAGCAGTGGCATACAGCTTTTTTATTTCAGCATTATCGGCGTCCGATGTATCGAGCTGCATTTTTACATTAATAAACTGGCTGTTTAGCGTCTCTCCCACTTCGGGCTGAGGAAAAACGTTTTTTGTCATGTATTTGCAGGGTCCGCACCACGTGGTGTAGCAATCCATAAAAATATATTTGTTCTCCGCTTTAGCTTTTGCCTTCACCTGCTGCCAGGACAAGCCATGCTCGAAATGAACACCTTTTTCCTGTGCAAACACCGATAAAGGCAACAGGCAGACAAACAGCCAAAAAACGTTTTTCATGAGCTTATATTTTTTTGAAGATAGAAAAGCGAATCTAAAAGAAATCGCAAAAAATGATGTGCGTTCCCGAGCCGCCACTGTTTCTCCTATTTTTTCTTATTGGTTGTCGTATTGGTTTGGACTACTTTTATCCTCTAAATCAACAGCGTTGAAATCGATTTTAACGGGGCAGCAGGTAGCATTAAGTGTAAAACGCCTCGCACACCAGATTCTTGAAAATCATCTCGAACTAAAAAATACGGTCATTATTGGGCTGCAGCCACGCGGCATATATTTAAGCGACAGAATTGTGAATGAACTGCGCTCACTGGTACCGCCATCTTCCATTTTGTATGGTCAACTCGACATCACGTTTTACCGCGATGATGTGCGCAATGCCCTTCATTTGCCAATTCAACACACATTACATTTCAACATAGAAAATAAAACTGTCATTATCATTGATGATGTGCTGTGGACGGGCAGAACCATTCGCGCGGCACTGGATGCCTTACAGGCTTTTGGACGCCCTGCCAAAGTAAAGCTGTGCGTACTGATAGACCGCCGCTTTAGCCGCGAACTGCCGATACAAGCCGATTATGTAGGCAGAACCATCGATACGTTTGCTTCGCAAAAAGTGATTGTAAAATGGAAAGAAAAACACGAAACGGATGAAGTAGTGCTGATCTGATGAATAGAAACCACGTTGACATGCCGGAAAATGATTTATAGGTTTAGGAACACAACTAAAGCAGTTTTCACCATCTGCAATCCGCTAACAGTAGCATTGCAAACCTGGGAATACAGGTTAGGTTTTTATTCATGATAATCATACCTGCTGAAATCTTGCATTCTGTAGAGAGTCGTTTCCCACCGAAACCACCGGCTGTTTTGCAATGTTTCTTCTCTACTTTCTTTTTTCTTTTATCTTCGCTTTTTAATGAAACTATCCACGCCACATTTGCTGGGCATTAAAGATCTTACGCGAGAAGATATCGGGCTCATTCTTTCTACCGCAGCCCACTTTAAAGAAGTTTTACAACGACCGGTAAAAAAAGTGCCTTCGCTGCGCGACATTACCATCGTCAATCTGTTTTTCGAAAATTCTACCCGCACACGCATTTCGTTTGAGCTGGCAGAAAAACGCTTGTCGGCCGATACGCTCAATTTTACCGCTTCGGCTTCTTCGGTTTCCAAAGGCGAAACGCTGCTCGATACGGTAAACAATATCCTGAGCATGAAGGTGGATATGGTGGTGATGCGCCACAGCGCAAGCGGCGCGCCGCATTTTCTGGCCAAAGCATATTCCGGCGGCGATCATCAACGCGGGCGATGGCATCAACGAACATCCCACGCAGGCCTTGCTCGATGCTTTTTCGATGCAGGAAGTAAACCGCTCGCTCGAAGGTTTGAAAGTGGCGATCATCGGCGACATCATGCACAGCCGCGTGGCGCTCAGCAATATTTACCTGCTGAACAAAATGGGCGCTGAAGTGATGGTGGCCGGTCCGCCAACGCTCATCCCCAAATACATCAAAGAAGCATTTGGCATACAGGTAGAATACAATGTAAAAAAAGCGCTGCAATGGTGCGATGTAGCCAATGTGCTGCGCATACAGCTCGAGCGCATGAACCAGCCGCTGTTTTCATCGCTGCGCGAATACAACCTGGCTTATGGCATCAACAAACAGACTGCTGGATAGCCTCGACAAGGAAATAGTCATTATGCACCCGGGACCTATTAACCGCGGCGTGGAACTGGACAGCGATGTGGCCGACGGCTCTCATTCCATTATTCTGAACCAGGTAGAAAATGGCGTGGCTGTGCGCATGGCTGCCTTGTACCTGCTGGCAGGCAGGGAAAATTAAGCTCACCAACTTGCGTAAACTTCAGCAACACATGTTGAAAGCAATCACAAATCAACAATCACAATTCATAAATCATCAGTATGTCCCGAATCTGTTTATTTCCCGGCACATTTGATCCTGTTACATTAGGGCATACCGATATTGTGAACCGGAGCATCAACCTGTTTGACAAAATCTACATTGGTATTGGAAAAAACGCCAACAAACAACCGATGTTCAGCGATGAACAACGGCTGGAATGGCTCACCGAAATTTATAAAGACGAGCCACGTGTGGAAGCGCATTATTTACGAAGGATTTACAGTAGAATGTTGCCAAAAGCGTGGGCGCTACCTATATCCTGAGAGGCATCCGCTATGTGAGCGATTTTGAATATGAAAAAGTGATTGCCGATATGAACCGCAGCCTCGACCTGAACATCGAAACCATTTTTCTTACCTGTTCTCCGCAATATACTTCCGTAGCTTCCACGCTGGTGCGAGACATTATCCGCCATGGCGCCGATGCGGGTATGTTTTTGCCCGAACCGGTAAGAGCATCTATTTACAACATGCAAACTGTCTGACTGTTTTATTAACCTTATATTTGCCATGTCCATCTGGTTTCAACAAACATATTGCCCTCTGCTGATCTTGCAGCACCGCGATGCCAACACGCTCAGCGCTTTGCTGGGCATTGAATTTACCGAAATAGGCGACGATTATCTGTGTGCCACCATGCCGGTTGACAACCGCACCCGGCAACCGTATGGCATCTTGCATGGCGGCGCATCGGCGGCGCTGGCAGAAACGGTGGGCAGCGTTGCCAGTTCGCTGGTGATAGATACACGAAGACTACAGCTGTGTGGGGCTGGAAATCAATGCCAACCACATCCGCAGTGTGAAGGATGGCTTTGTAATTGCTACCTGCAAACCCATTCATCTTGGCAGGCAAACCCATGTGTGGGATATCCAAATTACGGAGAAAAAACCGGCAAAGCTGGCGTGCGTCAGCCGGCTTACGGTAATGGTGTTGCCCAATAAACATGATCAACCTGTTTCCTTTCTTTTAAATTCTTCCTGCCCTATCCTTCCCTGAAAAATTCGCGACCTTCATTTCTCCAGGAGAAGATTGTAGGATGAAAAAAATTATCATTTCGCGTTCTGGTTGATTGCTGTTTGTTGCTGCTCTATATCTTGCCCTGGCTTACGTTTGGACAGCGCTACCTTCATTTTCCGCGAAAACAAAAATACCTGTATCTCTACGATACGCGCCCGGTGAAAGAGCAGGTCAGAGCAGCAACTGAAAGACAGTGGATTATGTCAAATAATCAATGGTGGTTTGAGCATATTGGCAGACGCGGCTGGATGTGTGGGACAAACTAAAACCCGGGCGTTTTGAAATAGAACAAGGCGAAAGCCTGCTCGACATTGCCCGCAAACTGCGCAACAACCAGCAATCGCCAGTCACGGCTGGTAATCAACAAACTGCGCACGGCAAACGATTTTGCGAAGCTCATTGGTAAAAACTTTTCTACCGATTCGGTGCATGCGTGCAACTATTTTACCAGCAACGATTCGCTGCAACAACTTGGCGTAGATACCAATACACTGATGACACTCGTGATCCCGGATACTTATATTATGTACTGGAACACATCACTTACCAACATTATGAAGCGGCTGCAGGATGAGCGCGATAAATTCTGGGAAGAAAAAAACCGCCTGCAAAAAGCTGATTCTGCGGGACTTACGCCAAAGCAGGTTGTCACCATCGCTTCTATTGTGGAAGAAGAAACCAACAAGAACGACGAAAAAGGCAATGTGGCGAGTGTGTACATCAACCGTTACCGCAAAGGCATGCCGCTTGGTGCTGATCCAACCATCAAATTTGCGTTGAAAGATTTTGGGCTAAGGCGCATTTTATACGGACATTTAATGGTAGAATCGCCCTACAACACCTACCGGAATAAAGGTTTGCCGCCGGGTCCCATTTGCACACCTTCCGAAAAATCGATTGACGCGGTGCTCAATGCGCCCTCAACCGATTATCTTTTCTTTGTAGCAAAAAGTGATTTTAGCGGTTATCATCATTTCAGCAATACCTATGCAGAGCATATGCAATATGCAAGGCTTTATCAAAAAGCACTGAATGAGCGTGTGAAAAACCGCGGAACCAAGTAACTGCCTATGACCAAATTTGAACGCATACTCATTACCTCGCCACCCGTGAGCACGGTGCGTGAATTTCAGCAAGAATATTACGCTTCCCGGATTTGAAGGGCTGCGGTATATGATGTGTTCCAGGCATTGAACGAGCAAATAAAACCGGCACGGGCTTAACCTGCGTGCAGCCGCTATTTCGTTCAATATCATTACGGCAATTCCTGCCATTACCCTGTTTCTCTGTATTCTGGTGCCGTATGTGCCTGGCTCAAAACAGGTATATGACCAACTGCTGGTGTTTATCAGGGATTTTACGCCCAACAAGGATACACGGGAAATACTGCTTCAGTTTGTAAACGATTTTTTCAATAAAAAAACCACCGGCTTGCTGTCGCTTGGTTTTTTGCTTGTGGTGTTTACCTCGTCTAATGCAATGATGGGCATTATCCGCGCGTTCGACCGTTCGCTGAATGAGAAACGCAAAACCAATTTTATCAAAAAACGGTTGCGTGCCATCCGCCTCATCAGCACACTCATCAGTCTGCTCATCGGTACAATTCTCATTTCTGTAGGGCAAGGATATATTTTCAATCTAAAATCATGAACTGGGCAAACATTAAAAACCAAACCGTGATAGCGCTGATCCAAAACTCACGCTGGCTGGTGATTTTTTTCTTGTTTGTGTATACGATTGGTTACATCTATAAACACGCGCCTTCTTACGTACATCAAACGAAAGTTGTTTACGCCGGGCGCCGTTATCGCTTCTGTACTTATGATTGTGATTACGGGTTTGTTTTCCTACTGGGCGCAAAACATCTCTTCGTACAATAAAATTTATGGCTCTATCGGCTCGCTCATCATCCTCATGCTGCTCATTTTTTTAAACTCCATGATGCTGCTCATTGGCTATGAGCTGAACCTGAGTATAGTGTTTCTCTCGGCAAAAAAGAAAAAACGGCAAAAGCAAAACCACGAATAACAAAAGGATGCTGCCAACTGCAACTCCATTTTACAACACCACATTAAACTTTGCCTCCCTATTTTTGTCTCCTTTCCTATAGCTATGAAGAAATTACTTGCGGCTTTCCTTTTGTTCAGTATTGCATGCCTGCAACAACAACCCAACACGCGCTTCAACACGGTAGATGTATAACAATCCCGCGCCACCTTCCTATCTCTTACCGCCTGGTAAAAGAATACCCGCACGATACCAGCTATTTTACCGAAGGTCTTATCTGGTACAACAATGCGCTGTATGAAAGCACCGGTATGCCAAAGGAAAGCCGGCTGGTAAAAATAGACCTGAATACCGGCAAAGCGGAAAAAACCATCGACCTTCCTGCTACCGATTTTGGAGAAGGCATTGCCATTATCGGCGATAAACTGTACCAGCTGACTTACCAAAACCACAAAGCGTATGTGTACGACCTGGAAACGTTTGAAAAACTGAAGTCATTCAATTTTCCTTATGAAGGCTGGGGCATGACAACAGATGGCAAAGAACTCATCATCAGCACCGGCAGCAGCAACCTGTATTTTGTGGACCCTGAAACATTTACCATTAAAAATACCGTGGGCGTTACCGACAATTACGGACCGGTAAGCTCTATCAACGAGCTGGAGTATGTAAAAGGTTTTGTGTATGCCAATATATGGCACGAGAAAAAAATCATTAAAATCAACCTCGAAACCGGCAAAGTGGAAGGCGTCATAGACATTGGGAATATCCTGGATAATGCAGGCAAAACCATCAACGATCCCAACGACGACGTGCTGAACGGCATTGCTTACGATTCTGTAAAAAACAGTTTTTACATCACGGGAAAAAGATGGCCATCGCTGTTTGAAATCAAACTCAATTAAAGTAAACATTAATCTGAAACAAGCTTCAACCCGATAAGCGAAGCGATGAGCGTACCGATAAAAAACAGCCGCCAAAAATCGGCTGGTTCTTTAAAAAAGATAATGCCCACAATTACGGTTCCCACACTGCCAATGCCCGTCCACACCGCATAAGCGGTTCCTACGGGAATGGTTTCAATGGCTTTGTACATGAGCCACAAGCTCACAAACAAAAAAAAGAGGAAAGCCGCCGTCCAGCCGGCAAACAGCAGCCCGCTGGTGTCTTTCATTTTTGCCAGCGAAATGCTGAACCCGATTTCCAGGAATGCCCGCAATCAATCAAAAACAGCCAATGCATACACGATCTATTTATTTTTTTACCCCTGCAAATGTATAACTGCACGGCAGGACTGTTTAAAAATATGGCAAAAGCAATACCTTCGTTTCCAATAAATTGCGAGTATGATCACTATAGAACTATCAAGACAACAACTTGATTATGGATTTGTAGCCACCGATGCCAACAACCACAGCGTAAAAATGGATACCAGCCCTGAAACGGGTGGTCAAAGATTTTGGCGCGCGCCCCATGCAATTGTTACTGATGGCATTCGCTGGCTGCAGCGCTATAGATGTCATGAGCATTCTGAACAAACAGCGCCAAACCATTACCGATTACAAAATGCCGGTGCGCGGCGAACGCGAACAAGGCAAAGAGCCTTCGCTTGTGGAAAACCATAGAAATTGAATTTCACTTGTTATGGCGACTTTGATGCCGCCAAAGCACAGCGTGCCGTAGATTTATCGATGGAAAAATATTGCTCTGTTGCCGCTACGTTCGTGCAGCCGGCGCAACCATCAGCTAGCAGATTATCGTAACAAACCAGTCGAAGAAACCGTATAATTTTTTGTAGTAGAATTTAGAGAATGAGTAATAACTGGCATCCGCAAACAAAAGCCATTCGCCTGCGTGCGCAACAAACGGTACAAAAAGAACATTCTATCGCCTATTTACCTTACCAGCAGTTTCACTTTTGATGATGCCGACACCATGCGCGGCGCATTTACCGAAGAAAACGATGCGAACATTTACAGCCGCTACAGCAACCCGACGTGTAGATGAGTTTACCGATAAAATGTGTGCCCTCGAAGGTGCCGAAGCCGGTTTGTCTACCGCATCGGGTATGTCGGCGGTATTTGCTTCCATGTTTGCCCTGCTTAAAGCGGGCGATCATTTGCTGTGTTGCAGTTCGGTATTTGGCAGCACGTTTACCATTGTTACCAAGTACCTGTCGCGCTACGGCATTGAGCATACATTGGTACCGGCAAACGATAAGGAAGCGTGGCAGAAACGCGGTGAAGGAAAACACTAAAATGATTTACCTGGAAACGCCGACCAACCCGCAACTGGAAGTGCTGGATTTGGAATGGTTTGGGCAAATTTGCCGCAGAGCATAACCTCATTCTGAATGTAGACAACTGTTTTGCAACGCCGGTGTTGCAACTGCCCATCAATTATGGCGCCCACCTTGTGGTGCATTCGGCTACCAAATGGATTGATGGACAGGGACGTGTATTGGGTGGAGTGATTGTAGGTAAAAAAGAACTGATCCGCGAGATTTACCTGTTTTGCCGCAATACCGGGCCTACCTTTTCTGCATTTAATGCATGGGTGCTAAGCAAAAGCCTCGAAACGCTTGATGTGCGTATGGAACGGCATTGCAACAATGCATTGAGCGTAGCCAAAGCACTGGAAAACAATGAAAAAATAAGCTGGGTGAAATACCCGTTTCTGCCATCGCATCCGCAATACGAAATGGCAAAAAGCCAGATGAAAGCCGGCGGCGGCATTTTGTGTTTTGAAATAAAAGGCGGTATTGAAAGCGGCAAACGCTTTCTGAATTCGCTGGAACTGTTATCGATGACGCCAAACCTGGGCGATTCGCGCAGCATTGCCATCGCACCCGGCAAGCACCACACATTCCAAACTTACCGAGGAAGAACGACTGGCAGTTGGCATCACGCCGGGACTCATCCGCATCTCTACCGGGCTGGAATATGTGGATGATATTATTGCCGATATAGAACAGGCGCTGGAAAAAGCATAACCTTTTTTTACAAACACGAAAAGGCACGAAGTCGGTAGATTTCGTGCCTTTTTCAGTAATCGGCTCTTGCTGAGTGTGATAGCTGATGAGCTTCCTAATTCTATTCACACATTAATTCATGTCTTCTTTGCTCTTTGTAACCACAAAATGCTTTTTTCCGCCAAAGTATTGACTGTATTTTTCAGTTACCGTCTTTGTTTGCTTTGCGCCATTAATATACAACTGCCCATCTTTCAATTCGATGGTATAAGGTTCGTTTATATTAAGCAATCCATCATCAGCCAAAGCTTTGGGCAACGTATAATGGAGATGGATTTCCTGCTGTGCTTCGTGCAAACCTTTTTGCGCTTCTTTCATTGCCTGCTCTACCTGCATCCGAATGCTGTCGCTATTTATGTGTGTTTTTGCCAGTTCTTTCGAAACATCTGCCTGCGCTTTTTGCAAGGTCAGACTTCATTTCGTTCCAATCTATTCCTGCTATGGCAGCTTTGGCGCTATCTAATGATTGTGCAACATCCGCTTTCATGTCGTTCCAGTTAATCTTGCTGAGCGCAGAAGCAATTTCCTGGTTTAGTTTTATAGAATCCATTTGCGCCAGTGACTTTTGTATGTCAAGATTCATTTTACTGTAATCGATTTCGGCGATGGCTTTGCTCACCTGCTGCATGACAGAATCTAGATTCACCTGAATGTCAGTTTTATCAGGATGGGCGGATTTGGGCTGGGATGACTGTCTGCGCATGCCGGTTATCGATGGTTTTTTTGGGCTTGGTTGTGTGTATCCGGCTGCCAGGAAACAGCAGCAATAAGCATAACAAAAATAACTGCCATCTTGCCCGCATATGAAATCGTCGGAATACATTTTTCATAATTTGATTTTTGTAAATAGGAATTTGTTACGAATAATCGCATCACAAAACTACGATAGTTTTCGTAATACAATAATCCGTTTACGCTTTTGATAAAATTTTAACGTAGCGACGGAACAAAAGGCTTTGTAAAATCTTTAGCATACAAATTCGATATTGAATCAGCCGCAAGGTAAACCGAAGTGCCACAATTTGCTAACACAGTTTTCACTTGCTAAAAGTTTATTGTTATTTTACAGTACGTTTGTTGCCATTCTGAACAAGCATCGTTATCAAACAGAAAAATAAATTCATAACAGAGATGAAATTCATAGTCTCAGCCTCATCATTACTAAAGCACCTGCAGCAGATAAGCGGCGTAATCAATGCCAATACAGTTTTGCCAATTTTAGAAGATTTTTCGTTCGATATCATCGATAAAAAACTAAACATTACTGCAACCGATCTTGAAACCGTAATGCGGGTGCAGATGGATGTGGAAAGCAATGAAAACGCGCGTATTTGTGTGCCTGCCAAAATCCTGATCGATTCTCTAAAAAACATACCCGACCAGCCACTGACGTTTTCGATCGATAAAAATTTTGGTATCGAAATCACCAGCAACAACGGTAAGTACAAACTGATGGGTGAAAATCCCGACAATTTTCCAAAAGAGCCGGTGCCGACGATACCAACAACTTTACCATGACCAGCAGCGCGCTGGTAACGGCTATCAATAAAACACTTGTTTGCCGTAAGCTCCGACGATCTGCGCCCTGCCATGACAGGCGTTTATTTTGAACTGAACAACGAATACCTGCAGTTTGTAGCTACCGATGCCCACCGGCTTGGTTCGCTACAAACGCACCGATGTTAGCTGCCCCAACAACGACAGTTTCATTGTTCCTAAAAAACCATTGAACCTGCTTAAAAATGTGCTGCCTGATAATGATGATGAAATCACCGTCAGCTACAACAGCAATCACCTGTTTGTAACGCACGGCACCACGCAATTGATTTGCCGCCTTATAGATGCGCGTTTTCCCGATTATAAAGTGGTAATTCCATCCGACAATCCGTACAAACTGGTGGTTAACAAAAGCGAATTTCAAAGAGCGTTGCGCCGCATCAATGTATTTAGTAACAAAAGCACCAACCAGGTGGCACTTACCATATACTGGCAGCGAACTGCAACTGGCTTCTCAGGATGTTGATTTTAGTTTTGAAGGCAATGAACGGATGAACTGCCAGTACGATGGCGAAAATTTGCAGATTGCATTCAACGCGAAATTCCTTATCGAAATGCTGAATGCCGCCGATGACAATGAAGTAAAGATAGAACTGTCTACACCAACCAAAGCGGGCATTGTAAAGCCCATTGAACAGGAAGAAGGTTCTGATTTGCTGATGCTGGTGATGCCGCTGATGCTGAACAATTAATCCATTTGCATTTTAAAAAATCGCTTTTATATCAAAGCGGCTTTTTGTTGAAGTAAACAAGTAGGCTTTTCAACCATTATTGTTTTTTCACCGTTCCGTTTTCCAGCACATAAGTTTGCTGTGTGCCGCTGCAAAGCGCGATGCCTTCTTCATTAAACAAAAGCTTTTGTACCCATTTTCGCTCATCCAGCCGGTTTGCCTCGCCGGGTTGCCCACCACCAATGCATAAGCCGCCACCGGTTTGGTAACAACAGCGCCGGCACCCACAAAAGCGTATTCGCCGATGGTGATGCCACAGACAATGGTGGCGTTGGCACCGATGGTTGCGCCGCGTTTGATAAGGGTTTGTTTGAACTCGTGTTTGCGGCTGACGGCACTGCGCGGGTTCATCACATTGGTAAATACCACCGAGGGACCGAGAAAAACATCGTCTTCGCACATCACGCCTTCATATACCGTTACGTTGTTTTGCACTTTTACATTCTTTCCCAGACAGTACGCCCCTGCCGATCACCACATTCTGCCCAATGTTACAACCATCGCCGATTGGCTGTTTTGCATCATGTGGCAGAAATGCCAGATGTGCACGCCATTGCCAATAGTACATGGCTCATCAATATAAGAAGACGGATGAATGTAATAGACTTGGGCATATAGTGAACACTTGAGCGTCAAATGTAGGTTATCACCCATCGAACAGGCACGTTATCTTTCAAGTTTGAACTCGTGATGTGAACAACAAACACAGTAAGCCGTCATTTATATACATCTGCGCTAACTACGGCTGGCTTAGATTTGCCGCCGTGAAAACCTGTACAGTAAACATCATCAACCGGTCAGATAATCCATTGCCGCAGTATGCAACGGCAGGCTCTGCCGGTATGGACATCCGGGCCTGCCTATCAGAAGCCATCCGTTGCAGCCATTGCAAAGAACGCTGGTGCCAACCGGTTTGTTTATCGAACTGCCGGAGGGTTACGAAGCACAAATTCGCCCGCGCAGCGGTCTTGCCATCAATCATGGCATTACCTGTCTCAACAGTCCCGGTACCATTGACGCCGATTACCGCGGTGAAATCAAAGTGATCCTGATCAATTTATCGAACGAACCTACACCATTGAATCCGGCGACCGGATTGCGCAGATGGTAATCAAACCGGTAGAACAGGTATACCTGGGTAGAAGTAACCGAAATAACAGATACCGACCCGGAGCGGTGGCGGATTTGGACATACCGGCAAACAATAGTTTTTACGAGCTTCCGGGCATTTAACTGTACGGCATGCCGTTTTCAGCTTTCATCGCAACAAGCGAAAATGACAAGTAACCGGCTACCAGCTTGCACTTTGCTGGTTCATAGATTGAGATTAAAACCATAGAATGAGCGTAATCCATCACTTATCGCGATTGTTGTTATGAGCCTCCTGGCAATGGATTGTTTGCCGCCTGCCGGCAAAAAAAGTACAGCGCATCGGCGAAGTCATTACCAAAAAAGATTCGCATCAACAGCTAGTAGCGTTCATCCGTCTGCAATCGATTCTACGCCATTGTAAAGACCATTGTGAACCGGCTGAACAACACAACGGATTAACTTCCAAACGTTTTCTGCGAAAGTAAAAATGGACTATGATGGCAGCGAGGCAACGGGCAAGCTACCGTTTACCTGCGCATGCAAAAAGACAGCATCATCTGGCTGTCGCTTACCGGCGCACTTGGGTATAGAAGGTTTTCGGGTAATGATTACAAAAGATAGTGTGAGATCATGAACAAGCTGGACAAGGTGATTCAGTACCGCCCGCATCAATTACCTCGCAGGAATAACGCAGGTGCCTGTGAATTTTGAAAACCTGCAGGATATCCTCATTGGCAATCCCGTTTATCTTGACAGCAACATCATTTCTTACCAACTGAACAATTACAATCTGCTGATCCTGATGGCAGGAAGGTGTTTAAAAACCTGCTGACACTCGACAAAGTACATACCTGCGCATGCTACACAGCAAACTGGACGATATTAACCCCGTCAAAAACCGCACAGCCGACATCACTTATGACGACTATGACAAGGTGGATAGATTTTTATTTTTCAACCCGCCGGCGAATTTCGGTAGCCGAAAAAGCAAAGCTGGATATTGACCTCGAGTTTAAACAATACGATTTTAATAAACCGGAAAGTTTTCCATTCAATGTTCCAAAAAACTATAAGGAAAAATAATAATTAACGAATGGCAAACGTACTGTAACTGCAACGTCCGCTAACTTTATTTGTCTTACCTGTAAACTAGTGTAATTATCATGATCAAAAAAGCAATTGTGTTGTTATGCTTGTTCTCTGTGTTTCGTGTGCCGCCGTTTGCGCAGCAATCCAAAGAAGAAATTCAGCGGAAGCAACAGCAGTTGCAAAGAGAACTGGCAGACCTGAACAGCACACTCAACGAAATTAAAAAAAGCAAAAAACAATCGCTCAGCCAGCTGGCGCTGGTGCAGCGCAAAATAAAAGCACGCGAAGAACTGGTGTCCAGCATCAACAAAGAACTGCACAAAATAGACGATGATATTTACCTGAACAGCCTTGACATTTACCGTTATAAAAAAGAACTGGATACGCTGAAAGAACGTTATGCCAAAAACCTGGTGTTTGCCTATAAAAACAGGAGCAATTACGACTACCTGAACTTTATTTTTTCGGCAAACAACTTCAACGATGCGCATGAAGCGGATTTCGTACCTGAGAAGCTACCGGCAATACCGCGAAACGCAGGCAAGCAACATTACGCAAACACAAAACCTGCTGCAGGCAAAAATGAACAAGCTGAGCCTACCAAAACGCAAAAAAACTCAACCCTGCAGGAACAAGGCAAGCAGATAAAGCAAATGGAGCTTGACAAAAAAGAAAAAGATGAAGTGGTGCACAGCCTGCAGGGAAAAGAAAAAGAACTGAGTGCACAGATCAGCGACCGCGAAGCTACCGCGCAAAAATTGCAAGCGCAGTTGCAGCTGATTATCAGGCGCGAAATTGCGGAAGCCAAACGCAAAGAACAGGAACGGCAGGCACAGCTTGCCCGGCAAAAGGAAGAAGAAAGAAAAAGAAAGCTGGCAGAGCAGCAGGCACTTGCCAAAGCCAACAGCTGCCAATACCGCCGATAATGTGCCAGCTCCGGCTGCAGCGCACCGCGCCTCCGCCAGCAAGCACGGTCACCGAACACCGGCTGCGCCCGCCCGCGCCAACAACCGTACATACAGCGCTCTGGAATCTACCCCCGAAAACCTTACCGCATCCGTCAATTTTGAAAACAACAGGGGCAGGCTGCCCTGGCCGGTGAGCAGCGGTGTATATCCTGATTCCTTATGGTGTATATAGCATTCCCGGAACAAAGCTGAGAGACAATAACGATGGAATTGACATTGGCGTGCCTGTCAGGCACCGACGCCAAAGCCAGTAGCCGATGGCGTAGTTTCGGCAGTGATGGACCTGGGCGATGAAAGCATGGTTGTGGTGCGGCATGGGAAATACTTTACCATCGCTACAGCCATTTGATCAACGGTAAGTGTGGTGAAAAACGACAAAGTACAGGCAGGAACCATCATTAGGAAAAGCCGCGTGCAAGCGATGACGGCGGCGGCATGCTTCACTTCATCGTATCGAACGAGCAGGGCGTATTTTTAGAATCCGCAAACGCTGGCTAGACGGCTAAGTAACTTTCATTATCAATATTACCATATTCAAAAAAAGGCGCTGTACAAAATTGACAGCGCCTCTTTTTGTTTTGCGATGCATTTGCACTGGTTTCTAATTGTTCAAACCTCTGCCTGTTTTGTGCTGCAATTCATCAATCCGCTTTGATGCTTCGGCTTTTGTTAATTTTCATCCACAACTCTTCACCGGCTTCATCCGACAAGGTTTTCAAGATACGAATGTTGCGCACCTGTCATCGGTTCGCCGCCAGTTGTCCAATCATCAGGATTTTTTTCTGTATTTGAACATGAGGCGTTGTCATCTGCTTGCGTTTGATGCAATGGCTGTTGATTGGTGGCTACATTTTCAGATCTTTCTCCATACTATTATTTTTAGCATTATTACTATTCAAAAATGAAACCAAATTTTGCACCACTCTAATGTTAAGAAATTGTTATGGAGTCGCTTTGTGTAGTTTCTACACATTTCTGGTTTACTTTTGTATCAACTATTAACAAATGACTTTGCTTCATCAACTCCTACTGATAACAAGTCTCTTTTAACCGCATTGATTGCTTACTTTCTATGCTGCTTGTTCCATTCAGTTTCCTTGCTGCCATACTCACCATTGCTTTTGCCAGCGCGATCTTGCTGTAGTAACGTTTTTCCGATTGTTGCCTTTTATTAATTAACAATTAAAAAAAGCAATGTTATGAACAAGCAAGTAGTAAAATTTGGATTCAAAAGAATGATCATTCTCGCAGGATTAGTAGGCATCTCTTTCCTTTCGAGCCTCGCCGCCACCAACAAACATGGAAAAGAAACATCGTCTGCCGTTCAGTATGTAGGCACTACAGAAAAAGGAATTGTATTCAATGTAAAATATGACAACGCCGATGCCGAAAAATTTGACCTTGATTATCAAAAATGAATATGGCGATGTTGTGTATCAGCAGGAATTCAACGACAAAAACTTTGATAAAAAAGTGTTGCTTACAAAGAACCGGGCGAAGCCCATCTTACGTTTATCATCAAAACGCGCATCAGCAGTTAAAGCAGTCTTTCGACATCAGCACCACCACAAGAACCGTAGAAGATGTGGTTGTAAAAAATGCAAAATAAAAATATATTGTGTAAGTGAAAATCCTGCCGCTTGCGGCAGGATTTTTTTATTGCTGTGAAGAATCAGAAATAATACACCGATCACATCAGGTAGCGTTTTCTTAGCATCATCTTTCCATTGCCACAAGTGCATACAGGCATAGGTACGGTAAGGCTTCCATCTTTCGAAATGCTATCATTTTTTGCTTTAGCTCTTTTTTGTTGTCAGCTTTGATGTTGTAAATCTTTTTCATCGCATTGCTGAACACCAAGGTCGTCCACCGCAAATACATCTTCCCTGCCGAGGAAAACATCAGCAACATTTCTACCGTCCACCTGCCCACGCCTTTTATCTGCGGTCAGCAGGTTCGATGATGTCTTCATTGCCCATGTCCTGCAGCATTGTCATCGTCTATCTTGTTTTCTATACAAAACAACAGCAACGTTCTGGATGTATTTTATTTTCGCATAGCTTAACCCGATGGCGCTCAATACTTCTGTATCGGTTGCCAGTACCTGTTGCGGGGTAGGCTCATCGCCATTATAAATTGCTAAAAAACGGTGATAAATTACTTTGGCGACCTTGGTACGCAGCTGCTGGCTCATGATGCTTGCCATTAACCGCAAAGGGATATTGCTGCGCAGTTGCAATGGCGGTAACGGCTGCGTAAGTAAGAAGCGGCCAATTTTTTGTCTTTGGACAAATGGGCGATATAATCCATCATTCTGGTCATAAACGATAGCCTGCCAGGAGTTACACAGGAGCTTTGGCTTTTGTTTATGATCTTCGTAATGACTTACCATTTTGCCGTATTTTCCCACATATGCACAAAGTAAAAAAGCATAGCAACAAAACTTATGACCAGCCAGATATAAAAAACAACGTTGCCCCATGTGTAGATTCCTGATTGATAAAAGCAAGCTTGAAACCGGATGCCAATGTACGTATTCATAGCCAGCCAGTTAAAAGCTATAAAAATAGATAAGGCTACACGTTTCAAAAAGCAATAACTTCAGGCTCCATGAATCGATTTGTTTTTAAAAACCTACAGGTTTCTGCAATTCAATATAAGATAACAAATTGCAAACGGAAATTCAATGAATTTAATTTCGTGTTACAAATGTAAGAAAATTAAGTTTCAATGTAAATAGTACAATGAAACGATGGGTTGTGAAAAAAATAGATATTTTAACTGTTCAGACTGCTAATTGAAGCCTGTCTGGCATAAAGTATGCGCAAATTAATATACAGAAAACACCAAAGAATCCAGACTAGCTAATACTAACATGTTATATTATTGCTTTATGAGAAACACTCCGTCAATATTTGTCTGCGATACTATCTGTTTAACCGCAAGTATTTGCCAGTTCACCTTTTTAAAAAGGCAATCTTGCAAAACCGATATTTTTGTAAGCGTTGCAAACAAGAATCATCACAGAATAAACTTGGCTAAACCACTAAATCAAACACATGCAGCAAATAGTTATCGGTGCGATTGTCGCTTTTTTCATAAGCTTTTACTTGATACCAGTTCTCATTCATCTGGCAAAGAAAAAAAAGCTGGTAGACATTCCTGATGAAAGAAAAATACATACAGACCCGGTTCCGCGCTTTGGCGGCATTGGCATTTTTGCAGGCTTTTTGTTCAGCATGGTGCTCAATGCCAGCATCAGCAACCAGTTTCTCGAATTTCAATATTTGCTGGCTGCCTTTTTAATCATTTTTTTTCTTGGGCGTTGGCGATGACATTATGGTGCTGTCGCCGTTTAAAAAATTCATCGGGCAGTTGGTCGCTTCTTTTATTCTCATTTTCAAAGGTCATTTGCTCATCAATAACCTGCACGGCTTTTTGGGCATCGAGCAGATTCCGGATGTGGTATCAGTTATTTGCTCACCTATTTTACCATTATTGTCATTATCAACGCCATTAATCTCATAGATGGTGTAGACGGCCTGGCGGGCATTTTAAGTCTTATTTCCACCGCTTTTTTCGGCAGCTGGCTGTATCTGAATGGCGATCTGGCTTATTCGCTCATATGCGTTTTCCCTGTTTGGCAGCATACTCGCTTTTTTGTTTTACAACTATCACCCCGCCAGTATTTTTATGGGCGATGCAGGCTCTATGATGCTTGGGCTTATCAATGCCATTCTGGTTATCCGGTTTATCAACCTGGCTCCGGCGGCACAAATTTTGTGCGGTGCCGGCTTCTCCGGCCATCGGTTTTGGGTTGTTGCTCATTCCGTTAATGGATACGCTTCGCGTGTTTTTGCATTCGCCTGTGGCGCGGCAGCTCACCGTTTTCTGCCCGATCGCAATCATATTCATCATCTTGTTTTTCGATAAAGGTTTTACCTCGGTTCAAACCACCTTTACCATTGCGCATATTCAGTCTTTGTGTTTTCGCTACTGTCCTTTTGCATGGCATCGTTCGATACCACCGTTGGTATTTTTCCTGGAAGCAGTTTTGTTTTTTGCGGTTGTTTCTGCACTTCACTATATATGAGCCGGCACCATGCGAATTAAGAAAGAAAGACGACGGCGAAATCGTGATCGAAGAACCCCGCAAATTGCGGCTAAAAACTTTATTTTACAAAAAAGAAAAACAACCGTAAAATAGTTTGTGCCATTTTCATTCCTGCAAATCACGCAGGTTTTCATTATCTTCGCCGATCAAGTTGTGCGAAGCATCTACAGCAAAAGTCTGCATACTTTCACAGAAACATGCTAGCCTGATTCCTTAGTTTTGCGCCTCGTTAAATATTAATTTATATGTCTGAAGATGTTGAGTTTTTATTGGATGATGCCGAATCATCTATGAAAAAAGCCATTAGCCATTTAGAAACAGAACTGACCAAAATCACGCGCCGGGAAAGCAACACCCACCATGCTCGATGGCATTAGCAGTGGAATATTATGGTGCGCCCACGCCCATCAACCAGGTAGCCAACATTACGGTGCTCGATGCCCGCACCATCAGCATTCAACCCTGGGAAAAGAAAATGCTGCAGGCAATTGAACGATCCATCATGGCAGCCAACATTGGCATCACACCGCAAAACGACGGCAACCAGATTCGCCTTTTTTTGCCGCCCTTAACAGAAGAGCGTCGCCGCGAATTGTTTAAAAAAGCAAGCAATGAAGGCGAACAATCGAAAGTGGCCATCCGCAGCATTCGCCGCGATATTATTGAACAAATAAAAAAACTGCAGAAAGATGGATTGAGCGAAGATGAAGCCAAAGATGCCGAAAACAGTGTACAGGAAATTACCGACCGTTACATTGTTTTGGTAGATAAACACCTGGCCGCCAAGGAAAAAGAAATGATGTCGATATAAATCATGCATTGCGATTGCATCAATTCATTTACAAACCAATTAACTTTTATGGGCTTTGTAAAAGAATTTAAAGAATTTGCGGTTAAGGGAAATGTTATTGACCTGGCAGTAGGTGTCATTATTGGTGGTGCTTTTGGCAAAATAGTAGACAGTGTGGTAAACGATTTGATTATGCCGCTTGTTTCAGCCATCATAGGTTCGCCCGATTTCAGTAAACTGTACTTTGTACTCAAAGGCGATGTGCCGCAAGGCGCCACCCTGGAAGAAGCCCGCAAAGTGCCGGGCTCGTCTATTTTGGCGTATGGTAATTTTCTTACCGTTCTGTTTTATTTTATACTTCTTGCATTCATCATTTTTTTCATGATAAAAGGAATCAACAGCCTGAAAAGAAAACAGGAAGCCCAGGCAGCGCCTGGCCGCCCGAACCCCAGCATTTCCACTACCGACAAATTGCTGTCTGAAATTCGCGACCAGTTAAAAGGCAACGCCCAAATATTAATAGAAACAACATAATTAAACAGTATTGAGTACGGTAACTTACCAGATAAAGTTAGAGCAGTTCGAAGGTCCTTTCGACCTGCTTCTTTTTTTTATAGAAAGAGATGAGCTGGATATTTACAATATTCCCATTGCTAAAATCATCAACGATTTTCTTGCATATATCCACGAGCAAGAGACCTTGAACATTGAACTCAGCAGTGAGTTTATTTTATTTGTTTCCAGCCTCATGCGAATAAAAGCCAAAATGCTGCTGCCCCGCAAAGAAACCGACCCTACCGGTAACGAAATAGACCCGCGGCAGGAACTGGTAGACAAACTGCTGGAATACAAACGCTATAAAGAAGCATCGCTGCAAATGGCAGAGCAGGAAGCCCTGCGGATGCTGATGATAAAACGCGGCAATGTGCAGGCCGAGCTCGCCGCCGCTGGCGAACAGGCATCCGAAGGCACCGAAATACAAACCGTAACCCTGTTTAAACTGATGAAAACGTTTGAAAAGGTAATGCAGCGGCTGTATGATAAAAACAACAAACCGGTACATACCGTTGTGCGGCTACAATTATACAATGGAAGAAAGCCGGGACGCAGGTGCTTACCGAAGTGCGCGAGCGCAAAAAAGCCTCTTTCGACGTCATCGTTTCAAACCTGCGAAAACCGCATACACGCCATTTTCCTGTTTTTATCGCTGTTAGAGCTGGTACAGCTCAATTATATCAACCTGACGGTAAACGAAGGCAACAACAACTTTGACATGGAGTGGAACGATGACCGCTCCGGATGTTGAAACTGCCCTGTTTACGAAGTAATATTTCTTAATAAATTTATTATTCATTATGCCATATCGAGCACCTGTGTTCTTCCTTCCCACTTCATCATTCTTTTCAGCCTTTTGGAAGCTGCTTTCCACAAGCCGCCGTCTATCTGTATACGCCTGTCGGTAGTCCATACCATTGCCTTCGGCGCCGTTACGCAATGCAATGTATCCAAATCCTTTTTCGCGCAGTTTCAATGCCAGCCAGCCATCTTCGTTGGTGCCAGCCGGGTGCGTAAAGCCATGTACCTGCATGCCCTGCTCCGCTGCGAAATCCCGAATTGAAGCCATATACATTCATCGCTTCTTCACGAAATATCTTATTTAGCCAACGCGATAGATCAGCCATGTATTCATAGAAAAAATATGTACCCCGCTTTGTTTTACCCACCGGTATAAAAGCAAATCGCCCGTATACCATTCCCACATTGCTGTCATTTGCCAGCGGCTTTACCATTTCTTCTATCCAGTCTTTCGGGTATATGGTATCGGCATCGGCATTCAGAATATAATGTGCCTCTTGCAGCAGCCAAACCTGTATTGCGCGCCGGTGTGATGCCCTGCGTTGTTTCTTTTATGCAGCGAGTACCGGCTCCGAGCGCCATGTCTTCGGTTCTGTCTGCCGAATTGTTGTTGACCACCACGAATTCTACTGACCGTTGGGTAGTATTGGCGGCTAAGGAAGTCAATGTTTGCAAAATGGTTGCTTCTTCATTATATGCAGGTATCACTACCGATACTTCGGGCTCATCGCTATAGAAACTCTGCACCTGTTTGTTCAGTTCAAGAGTTTGCTGAAAAGACAACTTGCCAGAAGAATAGCAGCGCATAATGTAGTCTGGAACATTCACCGGTCTCATAATATTACCCAATTTTTTTTCTTAATATTTTCCTGCCGCAGAATGTGTAAATATCGTACCGGGTGTATTATTTGAATTGGTTTTCAGCGAATTTTAAACCTCTTTTCATAAACACACGTTACAGGCTGTATTTCTTTATGTTTTTTTAAGGTAAATGGCGATGCTGGCCTGTACTTCATTTTCCAAATCAGGGACACATGGAAAAGGAGGTAGTAGCAAAAAGGGACGAAAGAATGGTTGTTTTAAAAATAAACGTCATATTGCGTAGCGCTTGCAGGTGAAGGGACAAAGAGAAGCAAAGTGGCAGAGGTACCCGGGCAACGCGGTTGCGTATCATCACTTATATCGTTAAATAGAAATATTATCACGCAATCAAACCAAGGCATCATTATCTTTAGACATTCATGAAAATGTAATCGCTTCCAGCGATAAACAGCATTACGAGATGAGCGAGAAAAAAAAGAAAAAAAACAAGAACAAAAGACAGTCATATCATACTGCGTGGCGATGGTCACACCCTGCAGGGCGTTCTTGAAATCACCCGTTCGGGAATTGGCTATGTAGTAATTGCTGAAGGAAAAGGCGATGTATTGGTGCGCCCGCACGACTTTAATACCGCCCTGAACGGCGATGAAGTGGTGGTAAAAGTAGTAAAGGAAAATGCTACTACCGGCAAAAAAGAAGGCAGGGTAACACAGGTGGTAGAACGCAAACAAACCGAATTTATCGGCAAGCTGCAGATGAGCAAGCATTTTGCTTTTGTGATTCCTGATACCGACCGCCCGATGCCCGATATCTATGTGTCGCTTGAAAATCTAAACGGTGCGGTAGACCGCGATAAAGTAGCCGTGCAACTATTGAAATGGGACAAAGACAGCCGCAAGCCCGAAGGCAAAATTATCTCCATTCTGCAGGCAGAAGACGAGAACGATATTGCCATGAAAAACCTGATGGCAGAAGCCGGTTTCCCGCTTTCGTTTCCCGAAGCAGTGATGGAAGAAGCTGCCCGCATTCCCGATACCATTGCGCAGTCAGAAATTGAATCGCGGCGCGATTTCAGAGATATATTTACCATCACCATCGACCCTGTAGATGCTAAAGATTTTGATGATGCCATTTCCATCCGATCGCTCAAAGGCGGCTGGTATGAAGTGGGTGTTCACATTGCCGATGTAAGCCATTATGTATTGCCCGGCACCGCGCTGGATGAAGAAGCTTACAAACGCGCCACGTCCGTCTACCTGCCCGACAGGGTAAACCCGATGTTGCCCGAGCATATATCCAATGTGCTGTGCTCGCTTCGGCCAAACGAAGACAAGCTGACTTTTTCGGCTGTTTTTCAAATGAATAAAAAAGGAAATGTAAAGCAATACTGGCTGGGCAAAACGCTCATTCACAGCAATCACCGCTTTACATACGAAGAAGTGCAGGACATTATTGAAACCAAAAAAGGCGATCACAAAAAAGAAGTGCTGCTGCTGAATGAAATTTCGCAAAACCTTAGCAGGCATACGGTTTTCGAAAGGCGCCATTAATTTTTCATCGCAGGAAGTTCGCTTTAAGCTCGATGAAAAAGGAAAACCCATTGGTATTGAAATAAAAGAAAGCAAGGAAGCTCACCAGCTGATAGAAGAACTGATGCTGCTGGCAAACAGAACCGTGGCAGAAAATATATCGAAGATAAAAGTAAACAAACAGGCGGTTCCTTTCCCTTACCGCGTGCACGACCAGCCCGACGAAGAAAAGCTGAAGCCGTTTATGGAGTTTGCCAAAAAATTCGGGCACACGTTTAATACCAGCACACCCGCAAAAATTGCAGAAAGCTTCAATACGATGCTGGCGGCAGCACAGGGCAAGCCCGAACAGCATGTGCTGGAGCAACTAGGCATTCGCACCATGGCAAAAGCTGTGTACACAACCGAAAATATCGGGCATTATGGCTTGGGTTTCGAAAACTATTGTCATTTCACTTCTCCTATCCGCCGCTATCCGGATATATTGGTACACCGCGTTGTGGAATCGTGCCTGAAAGACGCACCGATCATTGATAAAAAAATGGGTGAAAAATGCAAGCACTGCAGCGAGCGCGAGCGCGCAGCTATGGATTGCGAACGCGCGTCGAACAAATACAAACAGGTGGAATATATGCGCGACAATGTGGGTGATGAGTTTGAAGGCATCATCAGCGGCGTAGCTTCATTTGGCTTTTTTGTAGAAACGGTTTTGCAAAAGTGTGAAGGACTGGTGAGCATTACGAGCCTGAGCGATTTTGATGATTTTAAACTCATTGATGGCGAGTATGCGCTGGTAGGCAGGCGCAGCGGTCGCAGCTTCCGCATGGGCGATAAAGTATGGATAAAAGTCATCTCCGCCAACCTTGACAAGCGCCAGCTCGATTACGAATGGGTATTGCAGCACGATAAACACGCTTCCAAACCCAAACAGGAAAAAGAAGAAAAGCCAAAACCTGTAAAGGTGAAAACAAGAGAACCCAAACGGCTGATAGAATAAGTTTACAGATTATCGGGATATAAAGACATTTTCTTTGCACGATGAGCGCTAAAGAGGTTGGATGACGAAATACTGATTTCGTTTACCACCTCTTTTGTGTTGTAATCGAGTTCTATCACTTTACCACCTTCTCCATTTATATTAGGCACCAAAAAGCCGGGCGCAAATATCACGTGGTTAGATTCGGGCAGATATTGAACACTGCTGATGATGGAAGAATAGCACGATACGTCTCTTTCTTTTCCGTACTGCCATACCTGCTGCACCGTCATGTTTACCGGATCAATTTTATATTCTACAGCGCGGCTGTATTTGCCGGGAGCCGTATTGTAAATGCCGTTTCCATCGTTGGGATCCAGGGTTCTGTTGGTACCATTGTCAAACAACATAAGATTGCCGCTTGGAAGCAGAATTGGTGAATGCTGATAACAGTTCCATTCAAAATCGGGTAACAGGGTGCTGCCATAAGCTACCGTTGTATCGGCTATCACATTGCCGGCAGCATCGAGCGGAGTGAGCAAAAACCGGCTCAAGTTTTCGTTTTTCCGGTTGTAGCCCCAGTCTTTATGCGGCGCCAATATCCACTTAATATTATTGTTCCGATCCAGTTTTATTACACCCTGGTTTCTGCACGATACAATGATGGTATTGTCGGTTTGATCTTCGAGAATGGCGTTGCAATGTACCCAGTCGCTTGGCTGACCGGCACCCCACACACGGCGGTACTCGTTCAGCGATTCTTTCAAATCGAGTTCGGTAATGATCTCTTTTGTATTCCTGTCTATTTCTATGATATAATCTTCGATTGTAGGTTCCCCGTTTGAGTACACGCTGCCATCTTTGGATACAGTGACTAAAAAATTCCCGTTGGCTTCTTCAAATACTTCATGATGAAAGGAGTAGCCATTGATGGGCCAGGTGTTCACGATATTGCCCAGAATATCCACCTCATAAAGGTTTTTACTCTTGGTATTGCCAAAATAATAATTACCGTTTTGCAACCTAGCAATTCCATTGTCGTAAAACAGGTTGCTGAGCTCAGGATGCGTTGTATAATCAAGCACCCACCTGATGTCTCCAAAATCATCCATAAAATAAGGAATCAACGGCTGATGAATTGTATTCAGATATTGGCTGAAGTTGCTCACCAGGTATAAACCATTTGCAGCTTGTCCTGTATTTTGGTAAGGGGATACAATTGAAGGCATATTGGGAGGCAGCGCCTGCGTAGAGATGGCAACCGTGCTTTTTTCCAGCGTGTCGCCCCGGCTGTTGAGTACGCGAACATCAACCATATTAAGTGTATCGGCATACATTCCCATTACCGGGATGGCATGTTGCGTACCAAAATCATTGAACACATGCGTTACATCGCTCACCGCTCCATGCCTGCCACGAATGCGCACAAAGGTTTTGCCTTCGGTTTGTGAAGTGAACAACACCATGGCTGATAATGGTGTATAGCCATTCGGATTTACTTTCACAGAATCTGCCGGTATGGTAAATTCAATAGCTTCCGGAATGGCGAAGGCAGGTGCTTCATCATGCTTCTTACAGTTTGTAAAAAAGATCAGGCACAGCGCAGCAATCGTAAGACAATAATTTTTCATGGAAGGGGCATTTTGGTGTGATGTTATAATTCTACAACATGCGTTTTGCTAAGGTAGTCATGTAATGTTTTATCTATAAAAGATAAAAATATACTGTCTATTAAAATAACGCCCAGCACACGCACGAGGCTGCGGACAAGAATTTGCAGAAAGGATGGTTTGCCGCCCTGCAGGTTCACCACTTTGGTGAGTGTCAGCCATTTGCCTGGTGTGCGCTTAAAGACCGACTCCAAAATGAGATAGTACAAAAAGCCGACAGCCGCTAAAAAATAATAGACCGGAATAAATGTAAAGTGATAATACATGACGTAAAATGACCACCATTTATAAACCGCAAAAGAAAGCACGGCAAGAATGGGAAAATCGATCAGGAAATTAAGTACACGAGTGCCGGTTCCCACTATACGCATCATAAAAATATTGATGCAAAGCTACGCACCACGGCGAAAATGCAACAACCGATTTCGGCGGCGCTATAAATTTTGGCTTTCCAATACCGATGCCTGTGTACATTGCAACCATGTTGTTTGTGCGAAAGTTAGCCATCACACAGTTTCGGAATTATGTCTTTGAATCGTTTGGTTTCACCGAACAGGTCATTGGCATCTATGGCGCCAACGGAAGCGGCAAAACCAACCTGCTCGATGTCATTCATTATCTCTGTTTTACCAAAAGCTATTTTTCCCGCACCGATGCGCTGAATGCGCATTACGGCATGCAGGGTTTTCGCCTCGAAGCCACGCTGAGCAAACAGGAACAGGCTTTTCATATCGTATGCATACTGCGCGAAAACAACCGAAAGGAAGTAGTGGTAAATGAAGAAGTGTACAAACGGTTTTCGGCGCATATCGGCAAATTTCCCTGCGTAATGATAGCGCCCGACGACGTGGAAATTATCACCGGCAACAGCGAAGAACGACGAAAGTTTACCGATACTATTTTATCGCAGCTCAACGCCGACTATCTCCAAAACCTCATTGACTACAACAAAATATTGCAGCAGCGCAACAGCCTGCTGAAAGCAGCGGCAGAGCACAACCGGCTTGATGAAGCCTTGCTCGACATTATGGACGAACAGCTGAGCGAAAAAGCAGACAAACTCTATAGCTGGCGCAATGAATTTATGAAAGAATTTTTGCCCGCTGTTTTCGGCCGAGTACAATAATATTGCCGGCAAAGACGATGAGGTAAGCATCCGCTACGACAGCCAGTTGCACCATGGCGCAATGAAGAAGATATTGCACGAAAACCGGCAGCGCGACCTGTACCTGCAGCGCACCGGCGCCGGCATTCACAAAGACGACCTTGACATAACAATGCACGAACAGGCGTTTAAAAACATCGCTTCGCAGGGACAAAGAAAAAGCCTGCTGTTTTCGCTAAAACTTGCAGAATTTTCCATCATTCAAAAGTACAAAGGCTTTGCGCCGGTATTGCTGCTGGATGATGTGTTTGAAAAGCTTGATGCCGACAGGATGCACAACCTGCTATACAAAGTGTGCATACAGCAAAGGGCGCAGGTATTCATTACCGATACGCACAGGGAAAGACTGGAAGAAGCGTTTCAAAAGCTCGGAGTGCAATACCAGCTCGTAGGATTGTAATGGCGTGCAACTGCTGTTTTACATTGATATTTACACTCTTTTTATCACTCTCAGTTTGTGCGTGCGCTGCCCCGTTTGCCGGTTCAGGATACCATAGCTGTCTATCGGATCGATACGCACATATCCCGATGCATGTATGATTTCGGAAGGACTGAGCAAGATGCCAACATGAATAATTCTTCCTTCCTCATTGTCGAAAAAAGCCAGATCGCCGCACCTGCTTTCCTGCAAAAAACCAATGCCTTCACCCTGCGCCGCCTGTAGCGATGCATCGCGTAGCAGGGGCTTGCCAAACAGCTTGAAAACCTGCTGTACAAAGCCGCTGCAATCAATACCAAATGAGCTTTTTCCACCCCACAGGTACGGTACCTGTTCATAGAGCAGAGCTACCATTTTTATCACTTCATCCGTAAAAAAAGAAGCATCGAATTTCAGGGTCTCTTCTTCCGGATATGCAACGCTGTACCTACCAAAAAATGTATTGCCAAAAACGGGCGTGCCCACCGGCACATACATCTGTATTCCGTTCAGCACCACCGTAGTATTTCTTTTATACGTGAAGCTTTCCGGCTGCATGTTAGCCACCGTTTCATCGGTTTCGGCAAGCTGGCTGTTTTGCGCCCAGCCGGTATAATCGTCGTACAAGCACCTGATCTGCGTAAAATCCTTTGCTACTTCGAGCACTTCGGCGGCTTCGCCAAAAAGAAGCTGGCTCACCATCTCGCTGCGATGAGACGCTTCGCTTCGCAAAGGACATACGGCTGCAATACAAACAACAAACGGCATAAACGAAAATCGGTTTTTAGTAAACGAACTCTAGGTAACGTAATAGTGAAAAAGAATTGCGCTATTCAAAAGTAAAGCCCCGCGAGGTATGGATTCTATTTTCCTTTTTAATTTTACCTTGTAAAAGATGTGGAATACAGAGCCTGCTGCATCTTACAGAATAAATTTGTTAAGTTTCACGAGTGAGCCAGGACATTGATGCACATATAAGCGATCAGCAACTATTGGAAAGGTACTATGCTACGGAAGACAACCGAGTGCTTGGTACTTTACTGCAACGCTATACCCTGCTGCTGCTTGGTGTGTGCATGAAGTATTTAAAAAATGAGGAAGAAGCCAAAGATGCTGTACAGCAGGTGTTTTTGAAAGCGATATCGGAACTGAAAAAGTATAAGGTAGATTATCCCAAAAGCTGGCTGTATATGATAGCACGCAACCACTGCCTGATGAAGCTTCGCAACAACAGAATGAGCATTACCGAAGCCGGCGAATGGCTGCACGAAGAAGGCGACAACGGCGGGCTGGAACACATGGACAAAGAAACGTTGTACCTCTATCTCGAAGAGGCGCTGGCACAGCTAAATGAAGACCAGAAAACATGTGTAACTTTATTTTACCTGCATAAAAAATCGTACAACGAAATCAGTGCTGCTACCGGGCAAAGCCTGATGCAGGTGAAAAGCTGCATTCAGAACGGAAAACGAAACCTGAAGCTGCTGATCAACAAGAAACAGAAACAAAATAATGGCTGATGTAAACGACATATTACCGGGGGGCAACGGCGAACTGAGCGACGAACAGCTGATGAACTTTCTGAAAGGCAAATTATCGGCTGACGATCTTGAGAAGATAACAAAGCAAATGGAAGATGATGCGTTTGTAAAAGACGCCATTGACGGGCTGCAGCAGTTTTCGTCGGATAAAAAGCTGGATAACTATGTGCGCACCCTTAACCAGAACCTGCAAAAACAACTCACTTTAAAAAAACAACGAAAAGAAAAACGAAAGCTTAGCAATACATCTTGGGTGATTATTGTAACCACCATTTTTTTACTGCTTTGCATACTGGCATATGTGGTGATTATGTTTGTAGCCAATCATTAAAGCAACCTACATTTGTAGCTAATAAAAAGAACCGGCAACAAGGCCGGTTCTTTTGTTTGTATACAGGGTAAAGGGTGTAATGTTATAAAGGGTAGGGTTGTTATTTACTGTAAGGAAAATTGCGTGCTACTTTGCGCATCATGCGTTCTATCAGTTCATCGGAAGAGCTGAATACATCGTCGTTCATAGCTTTATAAAAACGCCACAGCAGGTTGCCATCATTGCCATTATACACCTGCATCGTAAGCCCGCCGCTGCCCGTTTTGCTGCCCATACTGCCAAACAACATGGTCTTGGCGATGGCACCACCTTCGCTGGCTGTTTTTTCATACACATACTTGCATTTGATAGCGGCATCCACGTTCAGAATTTTGCAGAGCGAATCCTGCGTAATCTCATCGAGCTTATCGAATACACCGGCTTGTTTGAGCAAAGCATTGGTGCGCTCCACATCCTGGAAAGCACAGGAATAATTGCTGCCTTTTCTCAGCAGGTAGGTGTACATGGCCGACTGCAGGCTGGTAGACATGGATTGCTCTTCTGATTTGTGCGCGGCAGCATCATAGTTTTTAGGCGGGCGCTTATATACAATCGAAGCATTGAAGGGAAGTATCGCCACCGATTGATGCTTTGCAATTTCAGCGTCCATTTGTGGCGAATGATAAACTTCTTTTGCCCCTTCAAACTGTGCAAAACTGCCAGCAGCTATGGTGCAAAGGGCAAAGGTTGTTATAGCTTTTAAAAGTTTCATGGTTGTCCTGATTTTTGTGTTGATGAATGAATATTGTAACGCAAAAATAGAACGCACCACAGCCCGTATCAATCGCACAAACATGTGATAACATTAGCATTAAATCTCAGGGAAACACAACGACAACTTTGGGTAACTTATTTAATTTGCACCCAAATTTTTATATGCGTTTACTGGGTTGTATATTCATTATTGTGATGATGTTTTCGTGCAAAAAACCAATGGGTTTTGAGTACCGCGATCTTCAGAATTTTTCTGTGGATAGCCTTGGATTCGAGCATTCCACCATTTCCATGAATCTTGTATATTTCAATCCCAACAGCTTTGGTGTAGACCTGCGGCATGTGGACTGCGACATATTTGTAAACAAGAATTTTTTGGGTAAATATGTATTGGATACCAGCATGCACATCGCCAAAAGGTCAGAATTTTCGGTGCCTTCCAAAGTGCAGGTAGATATGCGCAACCTCTTTAAGAATTCACTAAACATGCTGTTCAACCAGGAGTTGCAGATAGATGTAAAAGGCACCACGCGCGTAGGCAAGGCAGGCATATTTGTGAATGTGCCGTTTACTTATTCGGGCACGCAAAAGTTCAGCTTGTTTTGAAGATAAAATGTTTGGAACATAAACGACTATGATAACGACAACAAACTGCGGCTAGCAACTGGATTTTGTAAGAATAAAATGTACAGGTAGTGATTATTTCATCAGTTGCAATTCTCTTTTCTTCTTGTATCTGCGATGTATTGAATTTTCCAGGTGCCATTTAAGCGCACCAGTCCAAAAACATCTACGCCGCAGTGGCTGAAAGTACCTTTCCAGTAAAACTGGTATGGCGCCCACACCATTGCCAGGTCACCATCAATCTTTACTACATCAAACGTGATTTGTTCATCGGCATCACCCTTGGCTATCTTTCCTATCGATGCGGCAAATGCAGACACCGCTTCATTTTCAACACTCACCTTTCCATTTTTATTCTGAATTGTTTGCATGATGGCGCTATCGGCAAAAGTGGCTTGCAACGCAGTGGCATCAGAGGCTTTCATAGCAGTAAACAAAGCATTCACCGTTTGCTTTACAGAGTCTTCAGCAGTTTGTGCACGGGAGGAGAAGCCCATCAACAACAGTAGCGTACACACAGTAATATTCTTCATAGAAGTTTGTTTCAATAAATATAATTCTTTACTCGGAGGCTTTCAGAACAGGCATAAAAAAACCGCTCTTGCAAGAGCGGTTTTTATCTTAAAGATAACCCAGTATTTTCAGCATACTCTGCGCCGATTGTTCTTTTGCATACAACCAGTCTATCAGCTTGCCATTTTTATCATATTCCACAATCACGTGTTTGGGCGAAGGTATCAGGCAGTGCTTGATGCCGCCATAACCGCTGATCTGGTCCTGGTACGCACCCGTATGAAAGAAGCCTACGTACAGAGGTTCTGCGTTTTGCTCTGCATGCTTGGCTTCAGCGCTTTGCACTTTGGGCAAAAACACTTCATTGATGTGCTCTTCCGAATCGTAATAATCATGGCTGTCGCAGGTGAGCCCTCCCAACACTACGCGCTGGTAATCGTTCTCCCATTTGTTGATGGGCAGCAACAAAAACTTTTCACCAATGCCCCAGGTATCGGGCAGCGTGGTAATGAAAGACGAATCGATCATGTACCAGTTTTCGCGGTCGTTCTGCGCTTTTTGCCCTATCACGCTGTAGATGTGCGCCATGCTTTCGCCTACGGTGTAGCTGCCAAATTCGGTGTAAATATTTGGCATCGGCACGCGGGTTCGCTTGCACGCTTTTTTAATATTGCTCACAATCTCGTTGATCATGAACTGGTAATCGTAATCGAAGCCCAGCGAATGCTTGATGGGAAAACCGCCGCCGATATTGATGGAATCCAGCTCAGGACAAATCTTTCTTAGCTGGCAATACAGGTTGATGATTTTATTCAGTTCGCTCCAGTAATAGATATCGTCCTTGATGCCTTTGTTCAGGAAGATGTGCAGCATTTTCAGCTGAAACTTATCTTCGTTTCCTTCTATTTCATCTACATAAAATTCAAGGATATCTTTTGCCCGGATGCCAAGCCTTGATGTATAGAAAGGAAAGCTCGGCTCTTCTTCTGCCGCTACGCGAATGCCTAGTTTAAAAGGTTGTTTTACGCTGCGTTTATATGCGTCCAGTTCATCTTTATTATCAAGTACAGGGATAACATTTTTGAAACCCGAATTGATGAGTTTGGCAATACGTTGCGTATAAGGTTTTTGCTTATAGCCGTTGCAGATGATAAAAATGTCTTTGTTTATTTTCCTGCGCTCGTACAAACGGTTGATGATTTCAATATCATAAGCGTAAGAAGTTTCGAGGTGAATCTCGTGCTTCAGCGCTTCTTCTACTATAAAAGAAAAATGAGAGCTTTTGGTACAATAGCAATAAAAATATTTGCCTTCGTACTTGTGCTTTTTAAAAGCATTGTCGAACATTTTTTTCGCCTTGTCTATCTGCATCCCTATTTTGGGAAGGTAGGTAAGCTTCATGGGCGTGCCATACTTCTCTATCAGGGGTTTCAGGTCCAGTCCGTTAAATTCCAAGTAGCCATTATCAGCCAAGTTCAAAGCCTTCCTGCGGAAAATGAAAGGTTTGGTGTACAAGGTCGGTGTAAGTATTATTCATCCTTTCTGCCTGCAAAATATTCAGATGGTAAATAAAGAAAACAGGCAAAAATAATTGTTTGACAATATCAGCAGGTTATATTTTTTGGCAGCGCCAATACCTATGATTATCAGGGAACTATTTTTTACATACCTGTTCTGTAAAATGAAAATGTATTCACTATGCGCATTCTCTGCATTGCCCACACGCCTTGCCTAAGCGCTCAGAGTGCTACCAGGTAGCCAGCACCGTAACGCCGCCTTTCACCTTTTGGTTCAGCTGCACTTTTATCTCGGCATCAAGCGGAAGCAGCACATCTACACGGCTGCCAAATTTAATAAACCCCATTTCGTTGCCCTGGTTCACTTCTGCACCGGGCTTCAGATAATTCACAATGCGTTTGGCAAGGGCGCCGGCTATTTGTTTCACCAGCAATTGCCCGTTTTCGTTTTCTATCACCACGCTGTGGCGTTCATTTTCGGTAGACGATTTGGGATGCCACGCTACGAGGTATTTTCCTTTGTGATACTGGCTGTACAGCACATCGCCGCTTATGGGGTTGCGGTTTACGTGCACATTGGCGGGACTCATAAAAATACTTACCTGTATTCTCCTGTCTTTAAAATATTCCACGTCCGTTATTTCTTCTATCACCACCACTTTTCCATCTGCCGGGCAAATGATCTGGCTTTCGTGCACCGATAACAACCGCCTTGGCAAGCGAAAAAAAGAAATGATAAATAAAAACAAAACCAGCGATAGCCACAAAAATGAGGAGGCCAGCCAGGTGTAATCGTTACCAAAAAAATGAAACGAAAACAAGTTGATAATACCAAACAACAACGCGGCAATTGCAATAGACCTGTACCCTTCTTTATGTATTTTCATTAATCGTCAGACAATGATGAGGTGACAAAGATAAGTGTTGATACATTGTTAGCAGCAGAACCACTTATAAAGCCAACCATGTATAAAGCCATACAAACGGCGTTGCGAGCAGCAGCGAATCGAAACGATCCAAAAAACCACCATGCCCCGGCATTATTGCCCGCTGTCTTTTACGCCAGCCACCCGCTTCAGTTTGCTTTCCATCAGGTCGCCGATAGTACCCATCACAGCGGCAATGCAGCGAAATAACAAACACATGAACCGGAGGAAGATTCCAACACAAAATAACAACTGAACGTAACAATACCAACTGCCAGCAATGCCCCGCCAATGGTGCCTTCCCATGTTTTTTTGGGAGAAATGGGGCTAAAGGGAGTTTTGCCGATAAATGACCCGACAATATAGGCCATCGTATCATTGATCCAGATAGAGGCAATCAAGATCAAAGGAATGGTTTTGCCATCGTGCAAAGGCAGTTGCTCGTTGCCACGCAGGCTTATCATCAGCGCCCAGCACACAGAGATATACAACAGTCCATACAGCGAATAACTGATGTTTTTTAATGAAACAGATTTGTACCTTACCATGTTCGGTGAGAAATAAAACAATCACCATTGCCAGCATCAGCCACTTACCTACAACCGTGATAAACACATGATGGCTGATATACAGCATGAAGCTCCAGCCAAGCAGCATAATGCCATATTTGTGAAAAAGGGAAATCTCCTTATACTTCGGATCAATAACACCTACCAGCTTCTGGTATTCGAACCAGCATCCAAAATGAACGAGGGAAAACAGGATAAGGAAAGAATAATAATTGAACAGCAACCCCGAAAGCATCACGACTACAAACACCACAGCGGTTAACGACCTTGTCTTGAATGTCTGCAGGTTAAATGCCATAAGTAAGAATTGGGTTAAAAATACAGGATAAGACAACACAACCATCTGACATCGTAACTTCTGTTTCATTTGTGTGCTTTGAAAGCCCTGTCATCATATAAAAAACTATCCTGTTGCATAGAAATGGACCTGCAGTTTTGTGAATATCAAAAATGGTATTCAGTATCCAATGTTCCCGGTAAAAAATGCACAACCAAAGAGCGGAAACACATCAGCCATTTTAGATTTGCAATATTTAACAATTTTATATTTGATTGAATTTGCCGGCTTCACTCTAATTTTGGTGCAGAGAATGAAGTCACTGATCACTTGTTTTATACTGTTTATGTTCCTCCTGGCGGGGAAAAGTGATCTTTTGCCAGTCAATACCCTGGCTGCTCCATCTGCATACCTCCAGGCTTCAAGTGCCGGTCAGACACAAAATGCACATGGAACTACAAAAGTTCCCGTTCGCCGCGTTCTCCGCAACACCTCACTCTCGTCTCACAAAGAACAGCAAGCCGATAAAACAGCCGTAGCCGAACTGAACGACGAAGAAGACGAAGACTCGCCAACCTTTAAAAGGTATTCCAGGTTCAGCGACCGCTGTATTTCCTTTTTCGCAGACGTAACCCCTGCTTATTTCTTTCAAAATGCCCAAAGCCGCCTGCCCCTTTGCCGGTGTATGGCTTATTCCATTTCTTCCCGCTACATCCTGTTCCGTTCGCTCCTCATTTGATCTGATTCTTAGTAAGGGCAATTGCCAATGCCCGCCTATCTACTTTTTACTATCGATTGCACAGCCTTAGCCAGCTTTCAACTGGAAGGATGCGCAATCGTATTGCCTTATACAGGCTACTCAACTATTTATCAAAGTACTGTATTGCTCTAAAAAGCAAAGACTTATGAAGAAGATTTTCATGCTATCCGGCTTGTATGCCGTTTTGTGCCTCACAAGTTGCCAACCAAAACAAGAAGAAGCAACAGAAGGCGAAACCAAATTTTTAGTCACCAGCCCTATCGCTTTAGACACTGCCATCACCAAAGAATATGTATCGCAGATCCGGTCGATACGCAATGTAGAACTAAGGGCGCAGGAGCATGGCTACCTGCAAAATGTGTATGTAGATGAAGGGCAATATGTAAAAGCCGGGCAATTACTGTTCAGAATCATGCCCCGTTTGTACGAGGCAGAAATGATGAAAGCCCAGGCCGAAGCGAAAGAAGCAGAAATTGAAGTACAAAATACAAAGCCGTTGGCCGACAAAAACGTAGTGTCTAAAAACGAACTGGCACTTGCCAACGCAAAGTACGACAAAGCGAAAGCAGAACTGGAATTGGCAAAAACACACCTCGCTTTTACCGAAATCAGGGCACCATTCGATGGCATCATCGATCGGCTACCCCTGAAGCTCGGCAGCCTTGTAGATGAAGGTGAACTGCTAACCACCCTTTCTGACAACAGCAAAATGTGGGTTTACTACAACGTGTCGGAACCCGAATATCTCAACTACAAATCATCTGTGAGTGCCAGCAACCGCATGAAAGTAAACCTGCTGATGGCAAACAATGAGTTGTTTAAACACACGGGCGAAGTAGAAACCATTGAAGGCGAGTTTAACAACGAAACCGGCAATATCGCTTTCAGAGCCACTTTTCCCAACCCGGAAAATCTGTTGCGCCACGGCGAAACCGGCAAAGTTCAAATGGTGGTGCCCATGCAAAATGCGCTGGTGATACCCCAGAAAGCCACCTACGAAATACAGGATAAAAAATATGTGTTTGTAGTAGATAAAAACAACGTGGTAAAAACGAGAGAAATAACCGTTGGCGCCGAAATGCCCGACCTGTATATGGTCAGCGAGGGGCTCACTGCCAGCGATAAAATTTTGCTGGAAGGTGTGCAGAAAGTGCGCGACAACGACAAAATCACTTTTGCGTACCAGGATCCCAGAACTGTTATCTCCCAGCTGCGATTAAAAGCGGAATAGTGTAAGAACTTCAAAAAACAACGCAAATGTTTAGTAACTTAATCAAAAGGCCTGTCCTTTCCATCATCATATCACTCATGATTGTGTTTTTGGGGATATTGGGCATCACCCAGCTTCCCATCACGCAATTTCCTGCCATCTCGCCCCCAACAGTAAAAGTAACTGCCGAGTACCCGGGTGCCAATGGCGAACTTCTCGTAAAAACGGTCATTATTCCGCTGGAAAGAGCTATCAACGGTGTGCCCGGCATGAAATACATGACATCCGACGCCACTAACACGGGCGAAGCCAACATCCAGATCATATTTGACCTTGGCACCGACCCCAACCAGGCTGCGGTAAACGTACAAAACCGCATTGCATCGGTGGTCAACAAACTGCCGCCATTGGTGATCCGGGAAGGCTTGCTCACCAGCCTCGAACAGCCCGCCATGCTCATGTACGTGAACCTGTATAGCAAAGACAAGAATACCGATGAACGCTTTTTGTACAACTATGCCGACATCAACGTAATGCCGGAACTAAGGCGCCTGAAAGGTGTGGGTAATGCGCGCATACTGGGTACACGTGAATATTCGATGCGCATCTGGCTGAAACCCGACCGTATGCTGGCCTACAAAATCTCTTCGGAAGAAGTAATGAACGCGCTCGGCGAGCAAAGCCTGGAAGCTTCTCCCGGCAAAACCGGCGAAAGTTCGGGTCAGCGGTCGCAGGCTTTTGAATATACGCTTAAATATTCGGGCAGGTACAGCACGAAGGAAGAGTATGAAAACATCATTCTCCGGGCAAATGCCAACGGCGAAATCCTCAGGCTGAAAGACGTGGCCGACATTGAATTTGGCAGCTTGTTTTATGATATCTATTCCAACCTCAACGGTAAACCTTCGGCAGCCATTACCCTGAAACAGTTGTATGGCAGCAATGCAAGCCAGGTAATAGATGAAGTAAAAGCAAAGCTGGAAGAGATCAAAAAAACGTCATTTCCCGCCGGGGATGGACTACGAAATCAGCTACGATGTATCCAAGTTCCTCGATGCCTCTATCGAAAAAGTGCTTCACACGCTTGGTGAAGCGTTTATACTCGTTGGTATTGTTGTGTTCCTGTTTCTCGGCGACTGGCGCTCTACGCTGATCCCGGCGCTGGCCGTGCCCGTATCGCTTGTTGGTACTTTTATTTTCATGCAAATGTTTGGGCTTACGCTTAATCTCATCACCTTGTTTGCACTGGTATTGGCCATTGGTATCGTGGTAGATAATGCCATTGTGGTGATAGAAGCCGTACATGCCAAAATGGAAGAGAAGCACCTTTCGCCTTATATGGCTACCCGGCAGGTGGTGCACGAGATCAGCGGCGCTATTATCGCCATTACGTTTATTATGGCGGCAGTGTTTATCCCGGTTGCCTTCATGTCGGGTCCGGTGGGTATTTTTTACCGTCAGTTTTCCATCACCATGGTTACGGCAATTGTGCTGTCGGGCGTGGTAGCACTTACCCTCACTCCTGCCCTTTGCGCTATGATCCTGAAAAACAATCACGGTAAAGCAAGGAAAAGAACACCCGTCAACAGGTTTCTCGATAGTTTCAACAGGGCATTCGAAAAGCTTACCGGCCGCTATGCCCGGCTGCTGCGCAGAATCGTGAACCGCCGCGCCATTACATTCGGCATACTCATCGCTTTTTGCGCAGGCACATGGCTGCTCAGCACCACTACACCTACAGGTTTTATTCCTAATGAAGACCAGGGGATGATCTATGCCGTGGTGCAGGCGCCGCCGGGCTCGTCGCTCGAGAGAACCAACGAAATCTCAGAACGGCTGCAACAAATTGCCGAACATGTGGAAGGTATTCAGTCTGTATCGGCACTCGCCGGCTATGAAGTGCTTACCGAAGGCACAGGTTCCAATGCGGGCACCTGTCTCATCAACCTGAAAGACTGGTCGGAACGTAAGCAATCTGCCGATGAAATCATCCGCGAGCTGGAAGAAAAATCAAAAGCCATCCCCGGTGCGACTATCGAATTTTTTGGACCGCCTGCCGTTCCGGGCTATGGCGCTGCCGGCGGCTTCGATCTCCGCCTGCTCGACAAAACCGGCAATGCGGATTACAAAAAATTTGAGTCGGTAAACAAGGATTTTGTAGCCGCACTTCAAAAAAGAAAAGAATTGTCAGCTATCTTCTCTTTTTATAGCGCCAGCTATCCGCAATACCAGATACGCATAGACAACGACATTGCGATGCAGAAAGGCGTTACCATTGCCAATGTAATGACTACGCTGTCCACCCTTCTTGGCAGCAACTACGAAACCAGCTTTATCCGCTACGGACGTCTCTATAAAGTGATGGTGCAGGCCGCGCCACAATACCGCGCCGAGCCGGAAGACGTACTGAAGTTGTATGTGAAAAACGACCACGATGAAATGGTGCCCATCTCCGATTTTGTAAAAATGGAGAAATACTACGGTCTCAACGAAATCACGCGGTACAACATGTTTACCTCTTCGGCCATCAAAGGCTCTCCTGCGCCGGGCTATAGCAGTGGCGAAGCTATCGCCGCCATCAAAGAAGTGGCGCAGCAAACACTCCCGAGGGGTTACGGCATCGACTGGGGCGGCATGTCTAAAGACGAAGAAGGGCGTGGCAACGAAGCGGTGTACATTTTCCTGGTGTGCCTTGTATTTGTATATATGATTCTCGCCGCACAATACGAAAGCTTCGTATTGCCGCTTGCGGTGGTGCTGTCATTACCGGCTGGTATTTTCGGCGCCTTCTTTTTACTAAAGGTAATGGGGCTTGAAAACAATATTTATGCGCAGGTGGGTATGGTGATGCTCATTGGCTTGCTGGGCAAAAACGCGGTATTGATTGTAGAATTTGCCGCTCAGAAACACAGGTCGGGCGAAACCGTATTTAAATCTGCCATTGAAGGTGCACGAACCCGCTTCCGCCCGATATTGATGACGTCTTTTGCATTTATTGCCGGGCTTATCCCGCTAGTATTTGCCACAGGTCCGGGCGCCATTGGCAACCGCACTATTGGCGCAGCCTCCGCAGGTGGTATGCTGTTCGGAACCCTTGTAGGCGTAATCAGCATTCCCGGGTTGTATTATGTGTTTGGGAAAATAGCCGAAAAGCGCAAGCTTATAAAATTTGAAGAAGAAAATCCATTAACCGAAGAAATCGATCATAATGTTGAGATGCAAGCTTCATTAACCATTTGGCTATGGCTGCCATTTGTCTTTTATTTACGGCATGCAGCGTTCCGCCGCTGGTAGCCAAAACAGAAAACAAAACAGTACCTGCGGCATACAGCAACACACCGGCAGGAGACACCACGAACATGGCAAAACTGCAGTGGAAAGACTATTTCGCAGATCCATACCTGAGTGCACTCATAGACACGGCGCTGAAAAACAACCAGGAACTCAATATTACGTTGCAGGAAATAAACATAGCGCAAAACGAAATCAGGGCACGAAAAGGAGAATACCTGCCATTTGTGAATGTAAGTGCCGCCGCCGGGGTAGATAAAGTAGCGCGGTATACCAACATCGGGGCGATGGAAGCCTGACCGACATTAAACAGGGAAAAGAAATGCCCGAACCGCTGCCCGACTATAGGTGGCAGTATCGGCAAACTGGGAAATGGATATCTGGCAAAAACTGCACAACGCGAAAAAATCTGCCGTTTCCCGCTACCTGTCTACGGTAGAAGGCAGAAACTTTGCGATTACCAACCTGGTGGCAGAAATTGCCAACTCTTACTACGAACTGCTGGCGCTCGACAACCAGCTCATTATCGTGAACCAGAACATCGCCCTGCAAAGCCATGCGCTGGAAATTGTAAAGCTGCAAAAAGAAGCGACGCGCGTTACCGAACTGGCAGTGCGCAGGTTTGAAGCCGAAGTATTGAAAACACAAAGTCTACAGTATGATATCCGGCAACAGATTACCGAAACGGAAAACCGGATTAACTTTCTGCTGGCCCGCTACCCACAGACAATACCGAGAAGTAACCTGATGTTTAGCGACATGGTTCCTCCCGCGGTGCACGCTGGCTTACCCTCGCAACTGCTGGCAAACCGCCCCGACATCAGGCAGGCAGAACTCAATCTTGCTGCCGCGAAGCTGGATGTAAAAGTGGCAAAAGCACAGTTCTACCCTTCTGTTGGCATTTCGGCGGCGGTAGGTTATCAGGCGTTTAACCCGGCATACCTATTACAGACACCTAAATCGGTTTTGTATTCGCTTGCCGGCGATTTGGTAGCGCCATTGGTCAATAAAAATGCCATCAAAGCATTTATTACAGCGCGAATGCGCAGCAGGTACAGGCGGCTTTCAACTACGAACGCACCATACTGAATGCGTATGTGGAAGTAGCCAACCAGCTTTCCAAAATCAGCAACCTGGAAAAAAGCTACGAACTGAAGTCCAAACAGGTGCAGGCGCTCACCGAATCGATTGATATTTCAAATGACCTGTTTAAATATGCCAGGGCAGATTATATGGAAGTGTTGATGACACAACGCGATGCGCTGGAATCTAAATTCGAACTGATAGAAACAAAAAAACAGCAGATGACTGCAGCTGTCAATATTTACCAGGCACTGGGTGGCGGCTGGAATTAAGCGGCGGGTTCCCAACTGTTAATAATAAATCATAGTTCGCACCTGCAATGAAAGCCCTTGAAACATTAGGTTTCAAGGGCTTTTTTGTATAGTTTACTATCGATTTTGATAAAGTATTGAGAAACCAGGCTTTCATAAGTTGCTGCTAATTCACCGGTTAATACCACCACATTCTTTCTGCTTTACAATTCAGGTATTGTATATGCATGTGTACGCATTCATATTGTAAACTACTTTTGTAATATGAAACAGGAAATAGCTGATCTGCGCAAAGACTACCGCCTGCAAACACTCAATGAAGAAGATGTTGCCGGCAATGCCATTGACCAGTTTACTACGCTGGTGGAACGAAGCAATCGACAGCAAAATAGAAGAAGTAAATGCTATGACACTCGCCACCATCGCGCCCGATGGCATGCCATCGGCACGCATTGTATTACTAAAAGGTTATGACGAAAACGGCTTTGTATTTTTTACCAATTACAACAGCGCCAAAGGCAAAGCGCTGGACGAACATCCCAAAGCTGCGCTTGTCTTTTTCTGGAAAGAACTGGAACGGCAAATACGCATTCAGGGAACGGTAGAAAAAATAACCGCCGGAAGAAAGCGATGCATATTTCAACAGCCGCCCTGTGGGCAGCCGCATTGGTGCGTGGGCATCTCCGCAAAGCGAGGTAATACAACGACAGGCACGTGCTGGAAAATAATGTAGCGAAACTGACACGACGGAAATGAAAGAGGGCATTCCGCGACCGCCGCATTGGGGCGGCTACCGCGTAAAACCGGTAAGCATTAGAATTTTGGCAGGGCAGAAGCAACCGCCTGCACGACAGGATACAGTATAAACAACAGCAAGATGGAAGCTGGCAGAATAGCAAGGCTGGCTCCCTGAACCGCAGCTGATAACCACCTCTCAAAATCGGGCGCTTACCAGCCGCTGTCACGGATGCACTAAGCTTCTTTTACTTCTTCTTTTGCAGCAGCGGCTTTTTTTGCCGGGCGTGCAAGGCGCGATTTTCCAAAAGAACCTTTGAAAATTTTGCCTTTTTTGGTTTTTTTATCACCTCTTCCCATAGATATTATATTGAATGTTTAAAAAACAATTTCGATAATGAGCTATTATAAAAAGCAGAAGTGCAAGTACGCTTCTGCTTTTACACATGTTTCTATTTGCCGATCTGTCTTAGATTTTTGCCGACAGTTCTTTACCAGCTTTGAAGCGGGCTACTTTTTTTGCTTTTATTTTAATGGCTTCGCCTGTTTGCGGATTGCGTCCGGTGCGAGCCTGGCGCTTCGAAACAGAAAAAGTACCAAAACCTACCAGCGTTACTTTATCTCCGCTTTTCAGTGTTTTGGTTACTGCGTCTACAAAAGAATCTAATGCCTGGTTTGCCTGTGCTTTGGTGATGCCGACATCATCGGAAAGCTTTGCAACCAATTCAGCTTTGTTCATAATTTTTGTTTTTAATTTAATTGGTAATAAGGCGACAAATTTATTAGCTTTTATCCACAAGCAAAATATTTTTACGCAAAATCCCATCATCGCTAAATTTGCTGAAAGCCACGCTGGATGAAGGTTCTTAATGTTTTTGCAATCCATCACTGTAAAATCGAATTGCATACAAAGCCGAAAACCCCTCTATTTGTTGCATTTCAGCGCCATGCAAGGCTTAAAACCAATACCAGCAAAGCTTTGCACGCTGAGCTTTTTTTGAGGATTGCTGGTTCTCCAGCAACTTTTTAACTTACGATCTCCATCAGCGAACCGAACGAAAGCATCCTGTTTCCCCATCTGGCATAGCTTTTTGCTTCTATCTGCGGCAGGTAAATAGCTGCATAACGGTTATAATCGGCCTTGCTGCCGGCGTGTAAGCTGCAATGCATAAGTAGGTCCTTCTTCTTCGTCAATTTCAACAGCCGCACCAGCCGGTTTTCAGTAAAACACCCACTCTTCATGGCTTCTGTCACATACTCATTTTTCATCCACATGCAGCCACGCATCCTGTATCCGCCAGTCGGTTTTTATGGTGATGTTATAAATGTACATCGCTATCTTGTTTTTGTTGAATTTCTTTGTATCATGCTGGCGCGAAAAATATGCATCAGCACCAATACAGCGATAATCATGCCCCACAACAGCCATTTACCCGCGGTACCTGCTTCGGCAGTTCGGGTTTTCCCCATCCCGTATTTGTTCAATGCGCCCGGACAGCCAGCGGACGAATGTTGCTGCCGATACTATCGTTAAAATATTCCAGGTCGTAGGAAGGCATCACAGCCAGTGAATCACCA
Source organism: uncultured Chitinophagaceae bacterium (assembly GCA_963760045.1). Lineage (GTDB taxonomy): Bacteria > Bacteroidota > Bacteroidia > Chitinophagales > Chitinophagaceae > Ilyomonas. The sequence continues at coordinate 22,341 of CAVXBN010000021.1, read as the reverse complement.
AAATACAAGGCATAGGGATTCCCGGCTTCCAGGTATGCCGTCAGGGAAGTGTGCAGCTGCTAGCGCCACCCCGTTGACCTGCCGATGGCGCATTGTCCTGGTTGTTTATCACCAGCAGCAACCGGTTGGTTTTCAGATGCAGTTCCATGCCGGCAGGACTTGACGGCAACATCGTTTCTCTGGCAAGCGGGCTGCCCATCGTATTTTTATCATAGACAACGAGGGAGCGTTTGTAATATTTGGTACCCGGAAAAAGTAGATTCACTTTGTCTACGTGGTAATTGTCGTTAAACAGCAGGTATACATAACTCCGCTTGTTGAGCTGTCTGTCTGCACAATCGCGGGGGCAGGCAATGTATCGTAGCTGCTACAACCGCATATTCGCCGGTACACGCCCGCCCTTACAATGTTGAGCGGCAACATATTTTTGCCCGGGCATCGTGATGCGGAAATAGCGATAGTTGGCAGGCGGAAACGAAACAGATTGAACAAAAGCATCGTCACCGGCAGCATATTCATTCTGCAGGACGATGTTTTCTTTGATGACAAACCAATGCTCCCGTCGTCGCTTCCGCTGAGCGCGGCCAGGCGTTGCGCTTCGCTGTTTTTGATGAGCAAATACAACTGCCGAGGCTGTTGGGAAGAATATTGGTAATCATAACGCCGGATCCGATCATCCGTATTGGCAATGGGAAATTCTGTAAACGATTCTTCATTGGGACGGGCCGCTTCGGTATACAAAATATAAGGCGCTTCGTTGACGGCTTTGTATCCAGTATACGGATGTCTTCAAGCATCGGGCTTTGCTGCCGGCTACAATGCGGGCGACAGGGAATGTTGTAAAATCCACTCTGCCGGATGGTGTCGAGCGGCGCGGTACGACAAACCCGCTTTGCGAACACTGCAATAGCCGCTCCACAACAGGCACATCAGCAGTCCAGTAAAACCGTTACACACGTGGCTTTGCCTCATCTTCAATAATCATTTTTTTAACCGCTGGTACATAAAGGAAATAATGAGCAGCAATACGCCAAGGCAAAAGAACGCAACGATTTTACCGCCACGCGGTAATGTTGCTGATGTCGTACAAAAACAACTTGAGCAAAGTAAGCGAAAACAAGCTGAGCGATACAATGCGCAGCGTTTGTGTTTGTACTTCATGCCCAGCCACATAAAGCCAAAAGAACACAATCCCCACAAGACCGGCAACATTGTTTTGAGATAGATGCGGTCAAGCACTTCCGGCGCCAGTACCAGCATAAAACAACCTCGTCGTGAGGAAATACAGTTCGCGCGCTGAGAAACACCACTACGGCGGTGCTCAATATCCATACACTTCTCATAGTCCGGTTGTCGCCGGCAATGGACCGGGCAAAAAACGGTAGAGAAAAATAGCCCGCCAATGCCGCTACCAGCCACTGTGCCAGGAACAGATGCCGCTGCGGTTCACCAGCTTCCTGCAGCAGCGCGTGCAGCAAATCATCGGTAAACGGCAGCGACAAAAAATACAGCAGCAAACAGGCAGCCGGCAATTTGTCAGTTACCAACCGGTCGGCAATGGCGGCGTTGCGGTGTCGATCAGCCATCAGCAACAACCCTACAAACAGGTACGAGTACAACTGCATGTACAGGAAAGACACATCTACCGAAGGATAATGCGTGGCAAACTGCTGACGGATCTCGATGTTGCCGGCAAGAAACAATAGCAATAACGCCAGCTGACCAAACAGCAACGGCTTGACAAACAACAGCCGGCTGTTGTGTTTCTGAAGCAAAAAATACAGGCAAAACGATGCCGCCGCCGCATAGATTCCCGTGATAAAACCGCGGTTTATCATGATGGGCAATGGATGAAATACCATGGGTAAAGCGAATGTCCATATACATTGTTCCAGTCGCCCAGCAAGCTCAGCAACATGCAAACGTAAATGATGAGGCAGGCATATTGCACAACGGCAATTCTTGATTTGAGGTACAGCCAGCAAAGCAATACCGCTTCCGACGCCCAGAACAGCGTAATGAAATGCCCCTGCAACTGCAGCGGTGCCGTGATGCGAAATAAACGAAAGTGTGATGCCGATGAGCAGGTACAGGATATTGTTGTCAATGCTTTTTTTACGGAACAATACATACGAAACCCGAGGTTGAACACCCCCATCGCCGCACTGAACAAACCATTGTATGCATCGCGTGCATCCGGTGTAGACAATACAATCCAACGCTGAAAAACAAACCCGTATCTGCCAGCAAAATGCTGAAGTCAAAAGCCAGAAACCGCTTGTTGTCCTTGATGTTGTTCGCAATGTTGATTACCAAAAAGAGGATGTAAAAAATAGCAGCAAACAGGAACGCATTGCTATAGGTCAACGCCGGTTCGATTGTCAGGCAGCGAATACAGCCAGGAAGCAAATAACACGATGGTGAATACAAAAGCGGTTGTGTTCAGGATGCGCCATGCTTTGTGATAAGCAATCAGTAACAGCCCGGTGTTGAAGACGATGAGGTAAATAAACAGCGTGACATAATTGCCGCTACCGGTACTGAATAAAAAAGGCGCGGCGAAACCGCCGGTGAGCGCGATGACCGCCAGTTCCTGCCGGTTGTACAAGCAGCGACAGCAATACGGCAAAGGCGGTGATCACCAGCATGAGCACAAAAGCCACCGTCTGCGAAAACAACTGGTATTGCTGAAACGCAAGGGCTATGGTAAAATAACACACTGCCAGCCCGCCGCCCGCCATCACCGAGCTAAAAGCATGGTACTGGCTGCGCAGCCGGTGCGCAATGCCAATGAGAATGCCACCGCAAACCATACCGATGGCAACCCGGCCAATGGTGCCAATCCATTCGTTGTCTATGGCAAATTTTACAAAATATCCAATGGCCAATACCAGGATGGCGATGCCGATTTTATTGACCAGGTTTTCCCCGATGAATTTTTCAAGATCAGGATTGCGCTCGAAAAAAGAAGGCTGTTTGGGTGGAGATTTGGGTGGTTCCATTTTCGTGGCAACCGTCAGCTTCCCCCGGCGGAAGCGGTGCATCTTCAACTGCAGTGACCGCCACCATTTGCGCCGGCGGCTCTTCTGTTGCCGCCGGTTCAGCCGATGTAGCCGGGCTTCCGGCGACAATTTCAAACCCTGTTTTCCAATATTCTTTTGTCCGGCTACGGGGCTGTTCGGTCACCGGTGGTGGCATTGTGGTTACCGTTTCTTCGGGTGGCGTAGCCACTGCTGTTTCTTTTTGCGACAGCAACTGCCGCAGGTTTACCAGTTCGGCTTCCATGCGTTCCAGCCGGTGGCTTGTATTGCGTTTGAAAGACTGCAATACAATCAGCACGACAACCAGCAGCAGGATGACAAACGCGATCATAATCGTAGAGTCGGGTTACCGTTTTTTAGTAATGACAAAATACAGTGTGCCTCATTTATCTCACACCATGCATCATCCGCTTCAACAAAGGCGTTAAAGCATAGAGCAACACCGCAGCACCGCCGCAGAGTATCACAAACATCATAAAGAAATCGTACAGATCATGAATGGCAAACCCGGCTAACTGCGGGTACGCGGTCACAATTTTGCTTTGCGCCAGCACCGACAGTTGTTCAGCCGTTGGCTTCACCGTGCCATCGAGCACTGCCTGCAGGTCTATGCCATGCGCAGCTGCTTCCGCATATTTATCGCCGGTAGGTGGCAACAACGCGCCGAGGGTTCCGGTAAGCGCATAACCGGCGGCATTGCCCAAAAACCAAACGCCCATCAGCAGCGAAGCAAAGCGTCGTGGTGCCAGCTTTGCCACGAGCGACAAGCCCGATGGGCGACAAACAAAGCTCGCCGCAGCTGTGCAGGAAATACAGCATACACCAGCCAGATAACCCCGATTTTGCCTGCAGTACCCAGGTCTTTTACCTGCATGGCTATCAGGAAATAACCAAGCCCGATCAACGCCAGCCCGATGGCTTGCTTCACGGTAGACATTGGCTCGAGTTTCTTTTTTTGCAACGCGCTCCACAGCATAGCTGAACGGCACGGCCAGAATTACCACAAACAACCCGTTGAAAATCTGCACCATGCTCGGCGGCATGTTCCAGCCCAAAATATGGGTATCGGTTTGTTTGTCGGCGATAAAAGTGAGCGAAGAGCCCGACTGCTCAAAAGCCGCCCAGAAAAAGATAACGAAAAACGAAACAATGTACAGCACCAGTATACGCTGCGTTTCTACTTTGGTAAGCGATTTATCGCTTAAAATAAACACGGCGAGGCTGATGCCCGCTGCATAGATAAAGGGATAAATATAAGTTTGGATAGGCGATACACTCAGCGCTGTGAAATAAGCGCCGATTCCCGAACCAACCAACGGCATCGGCAGAAGGATCCCACGACAGGTATTGAATAAGGAAATACAACACCACCAGCAATCCTACCAGGATATACACCGACTGTCTTTGAAAACTGCGCCTGCACTTCGTCAGGATCGGTAATAACATCGACTGCTTTGGCGGGTCTGCCGCCAATGGCTTTGCCTTCGGCGTTACCACATAGCGGTCTTTTAAAAAATAAAAACTCACCACTCCCAGAAACATGGCGATGCCGGCCGCCAGAAAGCCCCATTGAAAAGCAAGTGTATTGCGGATAAATCCCATACGTGCCATCGGCAAGCACTACTTCGGTTCTTACATCGCCGACATACGGGCAAATAAATTGTCCCAAAAACGCACCGACATTGATACCCATGTAAAAAATGGTAAATGCAGAATCGAGCTTGCTTTTTTGCGCAGCCGGGTACAGCTGCCCCACCATCGAAGAGATATTGGGTTTAAAAAAACCATTGCCAAGGATAATAGCAAACAACGCCAGCCACATCAGGTTGGTAGCCAGCCCAAGATTGGAGGTAAAAATACTGGCACTGAAAAACAACAGCAGCTGCCCCATACACATAGTAGCGCCGCCCAGTAAAATACAAGTTCGGTTGCCCAAGAATTTATCTGCTATATAGCCACCCGCCATCGGGTGTGAGGTAACACAAGCCTAAATAACCGCCATAAATAAAAGAAGCCTGCTGCTCGCGCATTGCCAGCGATTCTACCAGGAAAAGGGTAAGCAGGGTGCGCATTCCGTAAAAATTGAAGCGCTCCCACATTTCGGTAGTGAACAATACGCCTAAGCCTTTGGGATGACCTTTCTGAGCCGTTGCGCTTTGCAATATCGCTTCATCTGCAGGCATTACATTCGACATGTAGTTGTAGTTGTTTTGTTGCTAATAATGCCTCAAAATAAGGAGAAATTTGTATCCTGACAGATTGTTATGCCCGATTTGCTAAATCCCGTGTCTATTTTCGCTCATCAATTTCTGTACACCAAACGTCATTTACTTATGAAAATTCTCTTGCTTGGCTCCGGCGGACGCGAACATGCACTTGCCTGGAAAATTACAACAAAGCCCGCTGTGCGAACAGTTGTTTATTGCGCCCGGCAATGCCGGCACCGCACAATGCGGCAGCAATGTGGACATAGGGGTAAATGATTTTGGCGCCATCGATGACTTTTGCAAGAAAGAAAAAATAGACATGCTCATCGTGGGTCCTGAAGAGCCATTGGTGCGAGGTGTGTACGACTATTTTCAGCAGCCTGGCAGGTGGAAAGGCATTGTCATCGCGCCTTCGGCAAAAGCGGCGCAGCTCGAAGGCAGCAAGTCGTTTTCCAAACGCTTCATGCAGCGGCAGGGCATCCCCACGGCAGCCTACGAAGAATTTGACGAGAGCAACTACGCATTGGGCATTCAATACATCAAACAGCATAGCTTGCCCATCGTGTTAAAAGCCGACGGGCTGGCAGCCGGCAAAGGCGTGGTAATCTGCAGCAGCACCGAAGAAGCGTTGCAGGTTTTTGAAGAAATGATTGTGCACAAACAGTTTGGCGAAGCTTCTTCCAAAGTGGTGATCGAGCAGTTTCTGGCAGGCATAGAAGTCAGCGTGTTTGTGGTGACCGACGGCAAAGAATACAAAATCATTGGTCATGCAAAAGATTACAAACGCATTGGCGAAGGTGATACCGGGCTAAACACCGGCGGCATGGGTTGCGTAAGCCCCGTACCTTTTGTAGAAGGCGATTTTATGCAGAAAATTGAGGAAAAAATCATCAGGCCTACCATTGATGGATTGAAGCAAGGAATCGCTCGTGTACAAAGGTTTCATCTTTTTTGGATTGATCAATGTGCACGACGAACCGTTTGTGATTGAATACAACTGCCGCATGGGCGATCCCGAAACCGAAGTGGTGATGCCACGCCTTGAAAATGATTTGCTGGAGTTGTTGGTAGCCATAGAAAACGGAACACTGGCAGGCATAGAAATCAAAACCGACAACCGCAGTTGCAGCACCGTGATGGCAGTGAGCGGCGGCTACCCGGGACATTATCAAAAAGGCATTCCCATTCAATTCAATACTTACAAGTCGCACGGCTCGCTCATATTCCATGCAGGCACAGCGCAAAAGGGAGAAGAAATTACCACCAATGGCGGTCGTGTGCTTGCCGTATCTTCTTTCGGAGATACCATTGCCGAAGCCGTTCAGCAATCATTATCCGTTTTGGAACAGATAGACTACGAAGGCAAGTATTACCGAAAAGACATCGGTTACGAATTTGCCTGAGCTCATCTGACAGCAGCAGAAGTGCATTTTAGAAAGCGCGGGCAATGCCCGCGCTTTTTTGTTGTTAATCTTCATTCTTCCGTTCCCCTCTTTACAAACAGGTTCCTCAGTGTTTTGGTTGCTGTCATTCATCACGACTGATTTCCGCTCGTCCTAAACCGTACACCTCGAAAACCAAGCAGCCTGCCATTGATAATGCTATTCCACCATTCATAGCATTGACATGTACTATGCAAAACACAGTAGCAACCTTTGCTGTAGAAAAACCTACGTTATGAAGAGAATATTTGCCATTGCACTGCTGTTTTTATCGGCAGCTTTTTTCACTGAAAGCAGGGCACAAACAGGAAACACCAACATTACCGGGACGGTAACGGGCAACCAAAAAGCGATTGAAGCCGCCACCGTGAGCCTGCTGCAGGCTTCCGATTCGGCGCTGGTAAAAATTGGATTGACAGATAAAGAAGGTAAATTTTCAATTGAAAAAAATGCCAGCGGCAACTTTCTTCTTTCCATTGACGCCATTGGCTACCAGAAATATTACAGCCCTTCGTTTGCCCTGGCAGCCGGTAAAAAACTGGAACTGCCTGCCATTGATCTCGTGGCAAGTGTTGGACAAACGCAAGGCGTTGTGGTCACCAGTAAACGCCCGCTGATAGAACAGAAGATAGACAAAACCGTGGTGAACGTTGACGCTTCGCCTACCAATACCGGTCTTACCGCGTTGGAAGTACTGGAAAAAAGCCCCGGCATCACCATCGACAATAACGACAACGTGAGCCTGAAAGGCAAGCAGGGCGTAATCATTTTGATTGATGGAAAACAAACCTATCTCAGTGGCGCCGACCTCGCCAATTACCTCAAAAACCTGAGTGCGAGCCAGCTCGACCAGATTGAAATCATGAGTCAGCCCAATGCGAAATACGACGCTGCCGGCAACTCGGGCATCATCAACATCAAAACCAAAAAGACAAAGACTTCGGGCTTCAACGGCAACGTGAGCACAAGCGCCATCTTTGCGAAATATTTTAAAAACACCAACAGCATCAACCTGAACTGGCGTAAAAACAAGGTGAACCTGTTTGCCAATTATGGCTATTCGAGGTGGGAAGGATTTAACGACATCACCATCAACCGCAGCCTGCGCGCCAACCGCAATGTAGCACTACGACCGCTACAGCAACCAACTGACCGAAGGACACTACATAGGCACACCGCACAACTTTAAACTAGGGGCAGATTATTTTGCCACGAAAAAAACAACATTCGGCGCAGTGGTCACCGGCAACTTCCGCAACGACAACTTTGCATCGCATACCCGCGCCGATATTTATGATAGCCTCGAAAACTTTGTGCAATACAACGCTGCGCAATCGGACAACCGGGACAAATGGACCAACTTTGGCTTTAACCTCAACTTCCAGCACAAGCTCGATACCGCCGGAACCGAGATTACTGCCGACGCCGATTATGTGTTTTACAACACCATCGGCCGCCAGTTTTCGAACAACTATTTGTACGATGCCAACGACATTCTCATTGACACCAAAGATCCATCAAATCCCAACCCTTACCTGATGAAGGGAAACCTGCCTTCCAACATAGATATCTATACGTTCAAAACCGATTTTCATCACCCGATGAAAAAGAATACGACACTGGAAGCAGGTATCAAATCGAGTTATGTAAAAACCGACAACGACGCGCAATACACCTTGTTCGATCCATCGTATGGTGGCACCGGCGACTGGAGAACAGACACTGCCCGCAGCAACCATTTTGTATATACCGAAAACATTAACGCGGCGTATATCAACATGAACAAACAAATCAAAAAATGGGGCATACAGGTGGGCTTGCGCGCCGAGCAAACCATTGCCGATGGCAACCAGGTAACGCAAAACGAACAGTTTCACCGCAACTATACCAAGCTGTTTCCAACGTCGTATGTCAGTTATAAATCGGATGAAAAAAATACCTTTGCCTTATCGTATGGCAGGCGCATTGAGCGTCCCGATTACCAGTCGCTCAATCCGTTTCAGCAGCAGCTTGACCGCTATACCTACCAGCAGGGAAATCCACTGTTGCAGCCACAGTTTAGCCACAATTTCGAGTTGAGCTATAACTACAAAGGACAGTTGAATGCATCGGTGAATTATACCACGGTGTCAGACATTATCAACGATGTACTGATCACCAAACGGCTGGGCAACGATTCCAACTACACCACGTTCCAGACATCGCAAAACATCGCGTCGAGCGAGAACATCGGCTTATCGCTCAGCTACAACAAACAGCTTGTAAAATGGTGGACCGTGAATGTGTATGGCAATGTATTTACCAATCATTTCAAAGGCACCATTGACAATGAAGATATTGATGTGCGCACCACCGCCTTCAATACCAACATGAGCAACCAGTTTACGTTTGGAAAAGGCTGGAGCGGCGAAATCAGCGGCTGGTTCAATTCGAAACAACTGGTGAGCAGCGCCATCCTGGCGCAGCCAATGGGCACCTTCTCTTTCGGTGCGGGCAAGCAGGTGTTGAAGAACAAAGGCACCGTTCGCCTCAACATCCGCGATCCGTTTTACATCACCAGCTTCCGCGGCAGCACCGACCTGGCCAAAGGCCTGACACAGATTCATGCAAAGTGGGACAACCGCCGTGCTACGCTGAGCTTTACCTATCGTTTTGGCAAAGCCAATAACGGTCAGCCGCGCCGCAGAAGCACCGCTTCGGACGATGAAACCAACCGCGTAAAATCAGGCGGTCAGCAATAAGTTTTTCTTTCTCATATGCAATCAATTGTCAGCCCCTGTTTCCACAGGGGCTTTTTGCATGAGAATAACTAACCATCACACACGCTGCAACATTCCGCTACCCACCTGCACCTGTAGGCTGCGCCAACGCTGAACAAAAGCAGGGAATAATAGTAAATTTGATCTGCAGATGAATATAGAACCACGGGTATGCAAAGCCACACGAAAATTCGGAAAGAACAGCCAGGCACTGAACTCCTTGTGTTACCTGTTTTTTTCAATTCCATGCATGCAACATCCATCTGCGGCATATTCTTTTACACGATGAATTCGTCTTACTTTCAGCACTTCAAATTGCTTTACTTATGATCATTCAAAAAGGAATTTTAGTGGCACTCCTGCTGTTTTCAATCTCATTGCTACACGCGCAAACACTCCGCATTGCCACGTACAACATCCGCAACTCCAATGCAGGCGATTCGGCAAATGGCAATGGCTGGGGACAGCGCCTGCCGGTGATCAACAGCCTTATTCAATTTCACGATTTCGACCTCTTTGGTATACAGGAAGGCAAGCACAACCAACTGACCGATATGAAGCAAAATCTTCCCGGTTACAACTACATTGGCATTGGCAGGGATGATGGAAAACATGGCGGGCGAATACTCGGCGATTTTTTATAAGACAACCCAATTTACCGTTGTAAAAAAAGGCGATTTCTGGATGTCTGCCATCACCGACCGCCCCAATAAAGGCTGGGATGCGGCATTGCCAAGATTGTGCTCGTGGGGACAGTTTACAGACAACAAATCAGGCTTTACCTTCTACTTTTTTAACCTTCATATGGATCACATCGGCGTAAAGGCGAGAGCCGAAAGTGCAAAGCTGGTGATGGCGAAAATCAAAGAGATTGCGGGCAACGCACCTACCATTCTCACCGGCGATTTTAACGTCGATCAGAACAACGAAAGCTATACGCTTATCAATACGTCGGGCTTTCTGAAAGATGTGTACGACCTCGCGCCGGTCAAATATGCATGGAGCGGAACTTTCAACAACTTTGAAAGCCAGACCAAAACCGATAGCCGCATCGATCACATCTTTGTAACAAAAGGGTTTACCGTATCCCGTTATGGCATTTTAACCGACAGCTACCGCACCACCGAAAACGATACGGCTACCACGAGGATGCCATCCGATCATTTCCCGGTAATGGCAGTTGTGGAGGTGAAATAACCAAATGAACATACGCCTTGCAAATAGCGCAAAATCCGCTAATATATTTGTTCAAAACAAGGAAGAGAACAACAAAAGAATATGAACAACGAGCGGGACATTACGGCGAAAACATCTCATTGCCGGGTTAGCATTGTTCCGTCCAAAGCGCTGAATCTGCAGGGTTATTGATCCACTACTATTATGTTATAGAACCAAACTGATTGCTGAAGTTGTATGCCTTAGCGGACAGTTTGTTGTAACAAACAGTTTAGACCAACGAAAGCATGCTTATAAATGCTGCGTCCGCAGTAATGTATGCACGCTTGTTCATGATGAAAAATCGGCAAACCGAAACCGTCAATCCTGCTACGTAGCATGTTCTTTTTGTGCAAAATGGCATTCCATGGCAATGTGCTGCAGACCGATAAACCAAGAACCAGCAATATGCCGGTAGAGAACGCAGCCCAACTGATTCGCTGGCACCGGGAAAGCCTCATGACAAGCCATTCTGAATAAATATTGGAAAGGTGCATTTAAAAATTAAGTAGATCCGTTTTTTGCCAGTCTGCCAAGAGAATAGCGCCCAGATATTTTGCTTTGCTAATGCGGGCAATGTTCCATTAGCATCGGCGCTGAAGCCGGTGTGCGCCACCGCAAATACAAACATTGTTTTACCACAGGATACTTGCTCCCCACACCATAACAAAACAACGCGAAAGGTAAAGACATAAGGAGAGAAACGTAAATGCAGAAACGGGATGATTCGGGATGGAACCTGCAAGCCTGGTTTATCAAGAGCGAAACAAGCGCCTTAGTTGCCACTGTAGCTGCCTGTTTTTTCTCATACTGAAACTTTTTTTCCAGAAATTGAACTTTTTCTGCAATTCATTTAGCTAAACCATTAACAACCAACGCATTACGCTCCGGCACCAGCATTGTGATACAGAGTCAAATTCAATTAAGACAATATCTGAACCACGCGTTTGTTCGTATCGTATTTATACATGATAAATCTACTCCTTATGAAGCTAAGCTCTGCCATCATTCTGGTTGCCATACCTGTTCTTTTGTTTACCATCGTATGCCTGGCTGCCACTTACCTATTGATGCAGCGAATCCGGAAACGGGTGGCTCCGCAATCATTGCCCGAATTTCCTTACCTGACATCATGGGAAAAAGAAGAATAAAGCCACTTACCGGCAGATGAGCAAGGTGAAAGATTTATGTATACCGGCAAACGAATGAAACCGCATAGGCGGTGAAATAGTATAAACCAACAACCAACAATACCCTAAATACCCCGATGTGTGTGAATGCAAAAGCCACCTGTATCTTCAGGTGGCTTTTTGCTGATTCGTGCTGTATTCTGTTGGGTTAATCCAAAGTGATTTGCTGATTGTCCTGGTCCATTTGCTAGTGGTAAGATGAACGGTCATGTATTTAGTGATTACCCACAACATCTTCAGTTTTATGGCAGCCATTACACAACCCTTTCAACAGGCTGCCAGCTGATCTCCTCCAATCACAATTCATCAATCACAAATCAACAATCACCAATCATCTTCAGAGTTCCAGTTTCCTTCTATGGAGTCGTCAATGGTTTTGCCAAGGGCAGCGCCTGCCATGCGTTTACAAAGGCGATGGCTTCGGCATGTTTGGTATCCCAGTAATAGCCTTCTGCCGGCTCTACTTTGATCACCGAAATGCGCGGATCGTCCACCCCGCCGGTAAACCAGGTTTTGAGCGTTGGCTCCCACAGTTCCTTTATTTTTTCCTTATCGGTACTCACGGTTGCCGTTCCATAAATGTTGAGAAAATCGGAATAGGACGATCCCTGGAAGAGTAACTGCACATGCGCGTCGTTTTGCAGTTCCCCGTTTTTATGGCTGTCGTTGGCGCTGAGAAACCAGAAGTTGCCTTCTTCGTCAAACTGTTGCACAGCCATGGGGCGTGTGGCAAAGGGATGATCGGCGCTCATGCTGGTGCAGAAAAAACAGGTCTTGGCACTGTCTACCAGTTCTTTAATTTTCTTCCTGGCTTCTTCGCCGTGGAGGTCCTGGTAATTGTCTTCTTCCTGTTGCTCGTTGATGCTGTTCATAATGGCGTTTTGGGGTGTGTTGCAAAAGCAGTACCGATGTGGCTTTGTTGCCTTTTAAAGGCTTTGAAGTAGTGGTTCTGATGGATTACATGATTTTGCAAAAAGAGTTTGGGGAATATTGCCGTGCAAGGCGCAATGACGCTTACTTCATTGCTGCGGGCGCAGCGAAGCCGTAAGAGGTACAGGATGCAATGCGGTACGATATTGTGAGGTTGCATCCTTCCGGCAACCTGTTTATCAAAGAAGTACAGATGGCTTCGCACTGCTCGCCATGACGCACATGTACCTGATAAAAATGTACCCGCAACAACGATCGTGTGTTATATTAGCGCGAGCCACTACATTCATAGCCGGAGAAGAATGCTGCGCGTTTTGTATTCCTTTTCCCCAACCAACTACATCACATGAAACGGAGCCTTTTGTGCACATCACTGATAGCCTGCTGCTTTTGTTTATTTACCATCAGCCAACTGCACGCGCAGGCGAACCGGGCTGAGAGCCGCATAGACAGCGTGATGCAACAATACCGCATGGTGGGCTTAGCCGCAGCGGTTGTAAAGCACAACAAACGGGTGTACACGCATTCGTTCGGGATGAAAAACAGGGAACAAGGCATACCGCTGAGCGATAGCGATATCTTTCGCATTGCGTCTATTTCCAAAAGCTTTTCGGCTACGTCCATCATGCAGCTGGTGGAACAGAAAAAACTGAAGCTGCAGGATGATGTGAGCCAACTCGTGGGCTTTACGGTACGCAATCCCCGCTTTCCCAACCGCGTGATAACATTGAGGATGCTGCTGTCGCACACATCGTCGCTCAACGATTCGGAAGGTTATTTTTCGCTCGATGTGATTAACCCTGCCACCAATGCCAACTCGGCGCGTTGCTACAACACCTATGCACCGGGCGAGGGTTTTGAATACTGCAACCTGAACTTTAATATTGTAGGCACCATCATTGAGCGGGTGTCGGGCGAGCGCTTCGACCATTATGTAAAGCACCACATTCTCGACCCGCTGCATTTGTATGGCGGCTACGAGGTGGCGGCGCTCGATTCGAGCCGTTTTGCCACACTGTATGAGTACGACCCGGCTACGGGCAACTTTACCCCAAGCCCCGACGCGTATCATCAGCGCAAAGCGGTAATTGACAACTACATCATGGGCTACAGCACGCCTGTGTTTTCGCCCACCGGCGGCATGAAGATTTCGGCTAACGACCTGGCTACCTACATGACGATGCACATGAACTATGGCTCGCTGAAGGGTGTGCGCATCCTGCGCAAAAAGAGCGCCCGCGCCATGCAGACGAAAGTGTCGGATGGCGAAGGTGGCTACGGGCTGGCATTGTACGTACTGAAAGACACGATCATTAAGGGCAAAACGATGGTGGGGCACACGGGCTCGGCATATGGCTTATATAGTTCGATGTTTTTTGAGCCGAAAGAAAAGTGGGGCATCGTGGTGATTACCAATGGCTGCAATCCTGTGTATGTGGGCGGCTTCAACGCGGCGCTGCTGGCAATTCTGCGTATTTTGTATGAGGAAAAGGTGAGATGAAACCTGCATGTGTTTGCCTAGCGATAGCAGTTATGGCAGATGTACACAGCAAAGCAGTGAGAAGCTACAATATGAGCCGGATAAAAGGGAAGAATACAAAGCCGGAGATGGTGGTGCGCAGGTTTCTACACGCCAACGGCTTTCGCTACCGGCTGCATGTAAAAGACCTGCCGGGCAAGCCGGATATCGTGCTTCCGAAATACAAAACCGTCATTTTTGTGCATGGGTGCTTTTGGCATGGACACGAGGGTTGTAAATTAAATCGCATTCCAAGTAAAAACCAAAATTATTGGGTTCCTAAACTAACTGGCAATAAGTTGAGGGATGATGTGAATATAAATTTGTTGAAAAAAAGAGGGTGGAATGTTTTAGTATTATGGGAATGTGATATAAATTCGAAAAGTTTCACCAAAACTTCTGAAGACCTTTTGGCATATTTCCTTAAACCATAATTAATGCTTCGATTTATTGATTTGTTTGCCGGATTAGGAGGATTTCACAAAGCTTTACATGAACTGGGTCATCGTTGTGTATTCGCTTGTGAAATCAATCCGACTTTAAGAGAATTATACAAGAAAAATTGGGGAATGGACCCTCAAGGTGATATTAGGACCATTACAAAATCCAATATAGACTTAATCCCTGATCATGATGTATTATGTGCTGGATTCCCTTGTCAACCATTTTCCAAAGCTGGGAAGCAAGCTGGAATGACAGATAAAATAAGAGGAACTTTGTTTGATGAGATTCATTTGATTCTTAAGCACAAAAAGCCTAAATACTTCATTTTAGAAAATGTTCCCTTTATTGCCAAACATGACAATGAAATAACATGGAACTATATTGAAGAAAAGCTAAAAGAACTTAACTATAATGTGATCACAAAGTTTATTCCCCACATCAGTTTGGAATACCTCAGCATCGGAACAGATTATTTATTGTTGGCTGCTTAGAAGGTTTAGACCACTTTGACTTTTTAAACGTTGATGTACATAAGATATCAAGATTTGACATTCATCAATTTATTACTTCTGACTCTGTAGTTACTAATAAACTCTCTGATAAGCATATTAAGTGTTTAAATCTATGGCAAGAATTTCTATGTGCCATACCACAAGCGAAGAAATTACCTGGATTTCCCATTTGGAGTATGGAGTTTGGTGCAACTTATCCTTTTAATAAGACCCCTCCAATAAAGATGCGCGTAAGTGAGCTTGAAAAGTATCTTGGTAACTTTGGAAGTAGCTTAAAAGGATTATCAAAAAAGGAACAGTTACAATTGTTGCCAAGCTATGCAAGAGTAACAAAAAAGTTTCCTGAATGGAAGCAAAGATATATAGAGCAAAATCGTATTTTTTATGATGAAAATAAAAAATATATTCAAAATATAATAAAAAGGATTGCACAATACGATTGGCAAAGTTGGCAAAAACTTGAATGGAATGCTCAAGATGGAGAACGCAACATTTATAAATACATTTTACAATTTAGATCTTCCGGTATTAGAATAAAAAAAGCGGATTTCTTTCCTTCTCTTGTGACTGCCAAAACGCAAATACCAATTATAGGATGGCAGCAACGATATCTTACAAAAGAAGAAGGACAAAAGCTTCAATCTTTAGAAACACTTGATTTATCGTCATTAACTGATAACGCTGCTTTTGAAGCACTCGGTAATGCTGTTAATGCTAAAATTGTTAAGTTAATTGCACAGCAATTAATAAATGAAAGTCTACAGGAAACCAATGGGCAACAATTCAAGATAAATTTTCCTAAACAAGTACCTGAATTAATCGCTTAGCAATGGAGCATGTTACAACAGTTAATATAAGACCGGGGGTAAATATTCTATCAATTTTAAAGCATATAGAATATCAACCCTGGTATGCGTTAGCAGAATTCGTAGATAATGCTATTGATAGTTATCTTAAATATAATGACGAGCTAAAAAAAGTAGACGGTAATAATTATAAACTAAGGGTATATATAGAATTTAATGACACTGATAACAAAATATCTATAAAAGATAATGCCGCTGGTATACAAGAAAAGGATTATGCGAGAGCTTTCCGCGCAGCCGAGATTCCTCCGGATAATACAGGGCTTTCCGAGTTTGGAATGGGGATGAAAACTGCTGCTTGCTGGTTCTCAAATAAATGGTGTGTAAGAACGTCTGCCATTTATGAAGATTATAGAAAAGATGTCTTTTTTGATTTAGACAAAATTTATCAGGATAAATTGGAAGAATTAGAAGTAAAAGTAAGACCAGAAAATGAAAATAAGCACTACACTTTTATAGAACTGAGTGAAATAAATAAGATGCCTGTAAAAAAGACAAGAGCTAAAATACGTGAGCATTTAGCAAGTATTTATAGGTATTTTTTCAGAGAGAATATTTTAAGCCTCTATGTTGATAATGAATTATTAGGGTATAAGGAGCCAATAATTTTAAATGCACCGCTTGTTTTTAGTAATAATAATCAATCTATTTACTGGAAAAAAGACATCAGTTTTGAAATTGAAGAGGGAACGATGTCTGTAAAAGGCTTTGTTGCTATCAGGGAAACAATGTCAAATAGTGAAACTGGGTTTGCTTTATTTAGAAGAGGAAGAGTAATAGAAGGGAGTGTTGATGAAGGATTCAAGCCAAAAGAAATAATGGGTGAACTGGGAAGCCCAGAATACAAAAGAATTTTTGGAGAATTGTATTTAGAAGGGTTTGAAGTTAGTTTTACAAAGAAGGGCATCAAATGGGATGAAAATATGGATATTTTCTTACAACTTTTAAAATCTGATATAACACATCCCTCTTTTCCACTTCTAAAGCAGGCTAGAGAGTTTAGAGTAAAACCTACTAAAGCAGATCAAAGAAGGGCTGCAGAAGCGGTTGTCAAATCTACTGTTGATGAATTTAGAAATACTCTACAGCCAGCATTAAGTGCAATTCGAAATCCTATACCAGAAAATGACGACGCAAGTCTAAGCAAAATCGATGAACTGGCAAATCGAGAATTTGAAGTGGTATTTAATAACACAAGATGGCTGATCACTATAGAACTCTCTTATGATGCCACAGTAACCGATTGGATTGAAGTGGGTAGCCACGTAATAAAAAGTAGAAATGAAAACAACTCATTGCGGCAAGTCGGTGTAAGAATGTCTTTGAATCATCCGTTTGTGATACATTTTGCTGGAACTGATAAGTCAAAATTAGAGCCTATATTACGTATAGCTGCAGCTATTGGCTTGGCGGAGGAAACGCAAGAGAAGCTGGAGTAAGTAAGGCAGGCACTATTAGACTAAACCTAAATAAGTTAATAACCGCCATCTCAAAACCTTAGTGCTTATGTATAAGTGGAACCCTAAAACAGGTACAGAAACAGAAGCTCTTCTAAATCATTTGAATTTAAATCCTGAAAGCCGTCAAGTATTAGAAGCAGAAACAAAAGAGATACTATCACAATGCGGTAATCCTAGCGATTCAACGAATGATGATATAAGTCTCGTCTTTGGATATGTCCAGAGTGGTAAAACTATGTCATTTACTACTCTCACTGCTATGGCTAAAGATAACGGATATCAAATGATAATCGTAATTGCAGGCGTTAGCACAAATTTAGTTTATCAATCTTTTACAAGATTGGAAAGAGATTTAAGAATTGATTCAGGAAGCGATTTGCAATGGCTGTCTTTTAAAAACCCGAAAGGCATTGACGTTACAATACGTGGGCAAATTGAAAATGCATTAAGAAATTGGAAAGACTCAGAATATCCACAAGAAGACAGACAGACTATTTTAATAACAGTAATGAAGCAAAAGAATCACTTGTCTAATCTTACCAATTTAATTAGCTCATTAGATTTGACAAATGTAGCTGTTCTAATTATCGATGATGAAGGTGACCAGCATAGTATGAATACACAGAATCGTAAAAATGCTAGAACGGGACAAAGGAAGATGAGTCAATACATGAGAAGATAGTAGATCTAAGATATGTATTGCCTCATCACACTTTTATCCAATATACAGCTACTCCCCAAGGTCCAATATTTCAATCAATTATGGATGATTTTTCCAAACTTTATACAATTGCTTACACCTGGAAGTGAATATACTGGTGGCAGAACTTTTTTTGAAAATGAAAATGGTTTAACGGAGATTATAACAGACATCGACCCTAATAACAGTAATGTACCTCCGCAAAGTCTAATAAGAGCTATGCAGATATTTTATCTAGGTGTAGCGAAAGGAAAACATAAAAGAGAAGGGAAAAACCGCTCAATGATGATTCATCCGTCACAGCTAACCTTTACTCATGGTGACTACGCTCGATTTGTAAATACGATTAAGAATAACTTCGTGGATATATTAAGTTTACCTGACGATAATCCTGATAAGATTGATTTATTAAATGAGTTTCAACGCGCTTACGATGATTTGGCAACTACAACTTCTGACCTGCCTCCATTTGATGAATTGAAGGGAAATCGCTTAAAATTTGCGATAAGTTCAACTCCTATACAATCTTTAAATTCAACTAGAAATAATACGACTAATGTTCAATGGCGGAACTCCTATAGTTGGATTTTAATAGGTGGGCAAGCTATGGATAGGGGGTTTACTGTTGAAGGCTTAACAGTCACATACATGCCGCGTAGTATTGGTGTAGGTAATGCAGATACAATTCAACAAAGAGCCCGATTCTTTGGATATAAAAAAAGCTATTTAGGGTACTGCAGGATATTTCTTGATACTGATGCACATCGTGTTTACGAGGATTATATAATGCATGAAGAAGATATGAGAAGAAGGTTGCTTGATTACAAAGAATCAGGCAGAGAATTAAATGAGTGGTATCGAGAAGTTTTTCTATCTAGTGGTCTCAACCTTTCGAGACCAAGTATATTTTCAAATGAATTTGATCGATCTTTCTTTGGAGGCGGATGGAATACGATTAAAGCTCCTCATCTTCCTCAAACCAATATTTTACATAATCAAGAAGCACTTTCCCAATTCTTAAGTAATACGAAGTTTAGAACTGATGAGCGTTTTCCTAAGTGCATTATGAAATTGGATTTATTTCTTGAACAATTTTTGAATGAATTGAAATTTGCTAGCATTGATGAAAGAGATTATACAGGTTTATTGTATGTACTCAAAAATCATTTAATTGAGGAGCAAGATACGAAGAATGTACAGTTTTCTTAATGAGCGACTTCGATAAGCCGAGATTAAGAACTTTAAATGAAAAAAATCAAATTAACCAACTATTTCAAGGAAGAAATGAAAGAAGAGAAGGCTTAAGAGATATAAAAGGGACAGGCATTACATTTCAAATTTACGTACTCAATCTTCAGAACGATTCACAACCATTTCAGAATGTTGTTACAATTGCTACATTGATACCGGAGGAAATTGGTAGAGATTTGATTCGCTGGAAATAATTCTACTATAAAATTTCAAAATATCGTATGGCCTTAATTAAAAACCTAACACAAGGACACAAAGACAAAGAAAATATTCATATGGAAACATCTTGTTCTTACTATATTGTAACGGATCGAAATGCCAATAGGTATTTGCAGATTGATACTTATGGTTCAGAGGATAGAGTTATACTAGGAAAAGTTAGCCAGTCCATACAATTTTCTCCTAGGCAATTGAGCAATTGAAAAATATTCTGGAAAATTTTCACTAAGCCAAATAGAAATTGGCACCTAATCTTCTTTTATTTTAAAATCTGTAATAATGGCAAACAGAAAAAGTAAAACGGCAATGTCTGTAACAAATTGGAAAGATGAAAGAAACAAGAAGCTCAAGAGGAAAAAAGAGATGATAGAACGATATTGGACAAACTAAATGGTATATTTCAGAATAAGAAAAAAGCAAGAGGATAGAAACATTCTTTGTAAAACGTAATTTTTTGATATAAGCAAAAGCACACTGGAAGAATGGGACAAAAGCAGATTTCAAATCTGCTCGTTTATTCTGCTTCCCCTACTCATCGTAGCTTATCACCTATAATGAGGCAGCTTACACTACGCGTATGGCTGTGCCTACGCGCACTTTCGGAAGTAGCTTCCAGCTACCGATACGCCGTTACCACATCATTTAGGTCACCAATCCTTTTTGCCCGGTTGCATAATCCTTGGTACTGCTGTAAATATAGTCTTCTGGATTCCCCGTTCTTCCAAGTGTTAGCGCAGCGCACTTGGAAGGTAAGATGGTCGCAGATTTTAATCTGCTGAAATGCCTGCGCCTTGGCACGTGTCTTCCTGCACCATATGTTACCTGTTTCATGAAGACACGCAACGAGGCGGCAGTTTCAAAAAATTATAAATACCTTACTTCAAATCCCCCTTCATTTTTCAAACTCTCAAACTCATCGTCACTTGTTATCAACGTAGCTTTCTTTACAATCGTTAAAGCGGCAGCAAAAGCATCGGCATACGACAAAGTGTATTTGGCTTTTAGTTTGACAGCTTCCAGCGACAGTTTCAAATCGGCTTCCACAATGTGCAACGGAAACTTTAACACGGCGTCCAGGGCAAGTTCAGCATTCTTTGACCCTTTTTCCGGCATATCATACAATACACTTCGCCAATGTTAATGGTGGTGATGTATCCTTCCATTTCGTCGCCGCTATTTTCACCAGTAAGTCTCTTACCACTTCATAGCCCGGCTCCTGCCTGGAAAAAGCGATCAGCGCGTAACTGTCAAATACTACTTGTTTCACTTGTCCTGTTTAGCCGCTGAAGAATTTTTTTTGTTCACTCCTTTATCTTCTTTAGCCCGTTCTTCCTTTTTCCATTCCATGTATTCTGCTGTTGTTGGCACGGCATCTTTCAATAAGCCGGCGAACTTGTCAAAATAAGCTTCGTCCATTGCCTTCAACATCAGCCCGTTTGCTGTTTCAATAAAAGCCACTTTCACCCCCGGTTGAATGCCGTATTTATTTCTCAACCGCTTTGGGATAAGCAATTGCCCTTTGGATGTCAGCACCGATGTTTCTATAATACGCTTATTAGGTTCACTGTTATTGCAGAGTAACACCCATCAATGTAAGCGTTACTTTTCTCAAAAGCATGAAATTGATTAAGAAGTAAAAAAATATGGCAAGCACTTTACCAAGGCACCAAACTAACATTCGCGATGAAAATTCTATTCTCCTGCCCTTTTTCGTGTCCTCGCATACCGGTATAGAAACAAACCAATGTTGTATAAAATGCAAGGTACTCCACCCCAAACACCATAAAAACCAAAAAGACCTTTGCTCATGCAAAGGCCTTTCTTTCTAAATGGGTAAGACGCTATTTGATAACACCGCAGCCAATCCTGGAACCCGCATTGCCCGATGGCTGAGACTTGTAATCGTCCACACCGCTGTGTACAATAATAGCCCTGTTTAATACACTGCTGGTGGAATCGGAACCAAGTGTCCACAAATCGGTAGAGAGCTCCATTGTGCCTTTGCCTTGTGCATTTAATTGCACATTGCCGATATCGCCGAGGTGAAAGCTATCCACGCCCCACTTGCCATGCGGCGCACCGGTTGGATTCCAGTGACCATGAGCGGCACTCCCGTTGTCGCCACAATCCGCATGCTCGTGTACATGAACCGCTACCGTTTTATTGGCCATTTTTGGGATGGTTAGATCCAGCATCATTTTTACCTTTCCGTTATCGGCATCAAAAGTGGCTCTTCCATCAACAGTAGTATCGGCTTTGGTGCCGTTTATCACGACTTCCGCATGGGTGGCAGTAGCTGAGGAGGCATTCATAGCGTCCATAGACATTTCTGTAGAATCCGAATCGCCGGTGTTATCTGTTGTAGCAGAATCGCCGCAGGAGACAAAGGCTGACAAACTGGTTACCAACAGGCACATCCATACATGTTTAAGTTGCAAATCTTTCATAGTAGAGTTTCTTTAAAATGTTTCTTATCAGATACAAATATCCTGCTATGGTAATACTATTTCATTTTATATACTGCACATCTCTTCAGACGTATCGTTCTTCAAGGCATTTTCGTAGTACACTTCGAATAACGAACAT
>CAVXBN010000020.1:0-153776 GCA_963760045.1 uncultured Chitinophagaceae bacterium | reverse complement strand
CTGGACATTACCGATTACCTAGATGAACTTCGAAATTCGAATATTAAACTTCTTCGTTTCGAAACATCTATGCTCTTCCAGGAAATCAGCCTGCCCATGGAAAAATGGTCTGTAATATCAGAAATTGTAAACAAGTTAATTACCGCGTAGTCATAGACAATTATCAATCAGAACAGTAACTACATTATTGAAGATTTTTATATATTAAATCGTTTGCGATTTTTTTCAGTAGAAGCAATGTCTACTGTTTCACCACTCAAATGTTACACAAAATGCGCGTTCCTGCTGATTTTGAAGCACTCATAACTTAGATTTTTTGTGCAAATAAAATGTTAGTCTTCTACTTGCAAGCAATGCAACAAACGACACCTCCCCGATTTATATTATCTTTGCGCCTCAATTAACCATAAAAACCACCCCCGCGAAAAACGCCAAGAAGTTCAACTATGGGAAATAAAAAGTTCTACTTGTTACGTTTGGTGCTTTTGCTAAGCGACTTTATAATTATTAATCTTCCATTTCTACTTGTCAATTTAGCGACTCCTATCCAACTCGATTTTTCGAGTAACCTGTTCACATTTTCCGTGTTATTGGCTTTCAACCTGTCCTGGATCCTGTTTTCAGAAGTGTTCAGCTTATACACCTATCATACAATTGCTGTAACAGAGAATACGTTGCGGCAAACAATGCACACTTATCTGTCGCATTTTGCGTTGTTTTCTGTTCTTTACTTTATTACAAGTCCCAAACATTTTAACGCGCTTTTCCTGATAGGCACTTTTGGATTTATGTGTTTTCTGCTGGCGGTGAGTCGATTATTGCTGACCTATATCACGGAATTTGTATTTAAAACCATTGTCATCCAAAAAAGGATTGCTATTGTAGGATAGAACGACAGGGCATTGCAGCTGGCAAAATATTTTAATGAGAATAAGACGTTCTTTCACCTTGCCGGATTTTTCGATAATTCCAGCCAGTATTCGGTGGATGACAACGGCAACCTGATTGGGAACATAGAAGATTGTGTTGATTTTGCTGTGGAAAATGACATTTCGGAAATTTATTCTACCATATTGCCAAACGAAGATGAGCGTATACTTGAGCTAACTGAAGTAGCTGAAATGAAATGCGTAAGAGTGCGTTTTGTAACCGCAAAAAACATCGACAAAACAGGATATCATCACGTAGACTATTTTAGTAAGATGCCCGTGATCAGCCTGCGAGCCGAGCCTTTACAAAAAACAAGAAATACTATCCGTAAGCGTATTTTCGACATCGTTGTCAGTTCACTCGCAATTCTGTTCGTGCTTTCCTGGCTTACTCCTATCCTGGCAATCTTAATTAAGATGTCTTCCAAAGGCCCCGTATTTTTCAGGCAGCTTCGTTCTGGCAAAGACAACAAACCTTTCTGGTGCTACAAGTTTCGCAGCATGACGGTCAATACGCACAGCGATGCGATGCAAGCCACCAAGAACGACAGCCGCATCACGCGCATCGGCGCCATTATGCGCAAAACAAGCCTTGATGAAATGCCTCAGTTTTTCAATGTTTTCAATGGTGATATGAGTATTTGCGGACCGCGCCCGCACATGCTTACCCATACCGAAGAATATAGCGCTATCATCAAACAATACATGGTAAGGCAGTTTTTGCAACCCGGCATCACCGGCTGGGCTCAGGTAAATGGCTATCGTGGCGAAACAGCAGATCCTGCCCTGATGGAAATGCGTGTGGAATATGATATCTGGTACATGGAAAACTGGAGCCTGATGCTTGATATCAAAATATTGTTTATGACCGTAATCAATATCTTCAAAGGAGAAGCCAATGCTTATTAAGCCTTTATCCATTTTCAAGGCTTTTGAATTTGCCCAATCAATTTTCGATTCTAATAACAGGCGATAGCAGACAATGCGCTATCAATTTCTTCATTCACTGGTAGTTGCGCATAGTAATTGCATTTCTAACATCTACGCAAACTATCCTCCATGAAATTTTTATGTACTTCTTTATTTGTTGTGCTTGCTTTTGTTGCCTGCCATACTGCATCTGACACCGATGATGCATTGCCCAATCCTGATAGTGCAGCCCTTGTGAAAGATGTGGCAGCTTTAGCCGGTATTTTTTACGATACACTATCCTGCAAAGATTGCCCTGGCGCCGCTACCTCGCTTTACCTTAAACCCGACAGCACGTTTGTAATGGAACAACGACACAATAATAAGGTTACGCATTATACCACCGGCACCTGGATCATGAACGACAGTATTGTGCAAATGAACAGCACTGATAGTATCATCATGCTGCAGATCGTGAATTTTGCACAGCTGCAGCTGTTACATCCCGCCACGTTAGCTGATGGAAGTGCTCCAAAATCTACCCTCCGCAGGAATAACAGCGCTTTCAAGCCCCTGCTTCCTATACCTGTAGAAGGCATGTATAGCGCCAGGGGCGATACGATGAATCTGCATATCTGCTCAATGGATAAAGATTACCCGGCGTCTCTTGCACCCACGGCTCTCCGCATGAAGGGAAGCTACCAGAAAGCCACATCGGCAGGCACACCATTGTTTGCCAAAGTTGCTGGCCACTTCGAGCTGCGCCCATCGCTCACCGATACTATCACACGCGATTTTTTTGTTATAGAAAAATTTATCTCTTTCGATAAAGACAGTTCCTGCACAGGTACAAAACAGCAATAACAATTTGAAATTGTGCTTCAATAACTGCATGAAATGTTAGCACCGCCGAATTTGGCAAAAGAGAGCAAACATTTATCTGTAGCCTCTTTTCGTAAGAAGTTGTTTATTTGCACTTCAATCAAATTCATCTCTATATGAGTTATATTTCAGACATTCATGCTCGCCAGATATTAGACAGCCGTGGCAATCCTACTGTAGAAGTAGATGTAATAACCGATAACGGTGTTCGTGGCCGCGCTGCTGTGCCATCTGGCGCTTCTACCGGCATCCACGAAGCAGTGGAACTGCGCGATGGCGACAAAGCCGTTTATGTAGGCAAAGGAGTATTGAAGGCTGTGTCCAACGTGAACGACATTATTGCCGAACAGCTTATTGGCTACCCTGTAAACGACCAGGCGAGCATTGATAAGAAACTGATAGATCTGGATGGCACTGACAATAAAGGAAAACTGGGCGCGAATGCCATGCTTGCCGTATCGATGGCAGTAGCAAAAGCAGCCGCTGAAGAAAGCAACCTGCCACTTTACCGCTATTTGGGCGGTGTAAATGCTACGGTGCTTCCTATTCCATTAATGAATATTCTCAACGGTGGTGTGCACGCCGACAACAAAATTGACTTCCAGGAATTTATGATTGTGCCGGTTGGTGCTAACAGTTTTAGTGAAGGTCTGCGTTGGGGTGTTGAAGTGTTTCACCAGTTGAAAAGCGTATTAAAAAAAGCTGGTTTCAGCACCAATGTGGGCGACGAAGGTGGCTTTGCTCCCGATATCCAGAGTAACGAAGAAGCCATCGAAATCGTATTGAAAGCGATTGAAGAAGCCGGCTATAAAGTGGGCGAACAAATTGCCATTGCACTGGATGCTGCCAGCAGCGAAATGTTTAAAGAAGGACAATACAAATTCTACAAAAGCAGTGGCAAAGCCATCAGCAGCGATGAAATGGTAGCTTACTGGACAGAATGGGTAAACAAATATCCGATTGTTTCTATTGAAGATGGCATGGCGGAAGAAGATTGGGATGGCTGGAAAAAACTGACAGAAGCCATCGGTCATAAATGCCAGCTAGTAGGTGACGACCTGTTTGTAACCAATACCAAAATTTTGCAGCGCGGTATCGACAACGATATTGCGAATAGTATTTTGATAAAAGTAAACCAGATTGGAACCGTAACAGAAACCATCAACGCGGTACAACTGGCGCAAATGAATGGCTACACCACCATTATGAGCCACCGTAGCGGCGAAACAGAAGACACTACGATTGCTGACCTTGCTGTTGCTTTGAATTGCGGCCAGATCAAAACAGGGTCAGCCAGCCGTACCGACCGTTTGGCAAAATACAACCAGTTGATTCGTATAGAAGAAGAACTGGCTGAAAATGCTATCTATCCTAACGGAAAGAAAGTATATACAAAGTCTAAATAGTAAATCCTGGCAGGCATCCGGTTTCCATACCGGATGCCTGTTTCTTATTGTACAATATGCAAAAAGCGCTGCGTGTTTTTAAAGTAGCTACCAATAAATATCTTATTGCCATAGCTGTATTTGCCCTGCAAATGTTGTTTTTCGACGACAACAACTTGCTGGTGCATCTCGACCGTAAGCGACAACTTCATGAGCTGCAAGCCAACAAAGCTTTCTACGAAGAGCGAATTGCCCAAACAAAGCAGGAACTTAACGACCTGCAAAGCAATACAGCCGCCATTGAAAAATTTGTACGGGAAAACTTTATGATGAAACGTGACAACGAAGATGTGTTTGTGGTGGAAGATGGCAGCAAGCCTTCAGATGAATAAATTTTGTATTTATTTGCAATAACCAATTAATATTAGCCGTTCTTGTTTTGTTCTTTCACATAAACCTCTTGCTATGCCGAATTTTACAACAGAAGATTTGTTATTGTATATGTATAATGAAATGGAACCAACAGACTCATCAAATTTAGAATCAGCCCTTCAGGCCGACTGGGCGCTGAAGCAGAAGTTTCAGGTTCTTATAGAAGCACAAAAGAGACTTTATAACACAAGATTGCTATCTCCAAGGTCTAAGACCATCAGTTCCATCCTGAAGTATGCTAAAGCGAGTTTCCATCTTTCTAACTAGCATAGCTTTTCTCAATTTCACCAGTACTTATTTATCGTTCAGGTAGCATTTTCGTGTCCTGCAATATGGATGTTTGGTTCTGTGCCCGGCACATTTGAAAGTGAATTCATAACCATTGTTGTTATGGCGCGCGCGTGAGTGACAAGCTCCCGCTTTTGTATTGCGATAGACGAGAAGAATTCTGTTTACGCTTTGATTATTTTTTATAAGGCGTTTCCGTAATCCAGTGGAAGCCACGGTTCATTAAGTTAAACTGGTTGAGATCCTGTTTTTTCAAAAGAATATGAACGCTATCTTCCTGCAGCCTGCCTGATAACAACAGGTGATTTTTATCCGGTTGCGTATAATGCAAGGTTGAATTCTCTCCTTTTTTGCTTTTATAGCCTATCTGAATATTTTTGCGCAGGGTATCGGCGATAAAAGTAAAGTCCTTAGTACTTTTATCCATCATTTCAATCGTGGCTTTTTTGGCAATCAGAATGTTTACGATTTTCCATCGGGCTGAGTCACCAGCCGCAGGCGCCAGCGTATCCCCGTTTTTTACAAATGATTCTACTTCGTATAAACCGAACAATGGTGTTCGTTTATAGGCAGCATCACCTGCAAACTGAAACTTTGTCCATCCCAGTTTTGAAGTAGCATACAGAATAGAAATGATGAGCGTAATCTTAATATACAAAAGCAATGGCTTTGTCCATAGCTGTTTGTAGCGGGTTGGTATATAATCAACTGCCCCAACACTCTTGTTTAAAACAAAAAAATCTACCAAACGGCGGAACTGCGGCGCAATGATGAAGAGGGACATTGCCAGCAGGTTTGCAGCGTGAAGCTTAACGGGAACATCGAAAGTAAAGTTTAGCAGCACCACATTGCTTAAAACAGCTATACAAAACAACGTGCCCAAAGTGGTCGTTTTCCGGGAAAAAAGAAATAATCCGGCTGCTACTTCAGCGATACCGGTAAAGGTGCTGTAAGTAGTAGAATATCCCATAAAAGTCCACAACAACCTGAGTGGAGAAGAATCGCCATAGGTTTCATTTAAACTGAGATAGGGAAAAGGAAACTGAGCTTTTACAACTTTTTCAAAGCCATATTTTAGCATGCTATACGCAAGGCGATAGCGAAGCAGCACCATTACCCAAAAACATAACACGTCGTAGTAAGTCCGTTTTTTAACGACAATACTACCAATCAAGGTTACAAATGCAGCAGCAATCAGGAATAAGAAAAACTGTACATAATCATAAGCCGTATCGCCACTACCGGTGCTCAGTTCATACACCTGAACAGGCATGTGAAAAAGGTACTTGCCTGCCCATACTACGATGACATTAGCAAGAGACTGATACCATTTGAATAGTTGCGTTGTAAAAGGAATATAACCAAAAGGAAATGGAAGGCTGATAAGGACAAAATAGGTTGCAAAAAAGAGAAATAATATCCTTTGAGGCAAGCTCCATTTGCTGGCTGTAGTGAACCCGGTTTGCATAGTTTCCATTAAATAAGCTTACAGTCTCTGATACATTCTTTTTGCAGGCAAAAGCAGCTATAGACAATAGCTACTTCAACAGCAGTTATTTCAGAATGCATAAAGATAAAAGGATAGCCCGGAAAGAATGCAAACCCATGGAAAATGTTGCAACATCCGTACACATTGCATTAACTCGACTTAAAGAAGGGTTTTGTTATATTCACAAAAGAGCGAGAAGAAGACTATAGCTTTAATCTAAGCTCGTATGCAAAATCGCAAAAACAGGTAACAAAGAAACCATTTATCAAGCTTGTGCCTGATAATGAAAAGCTTTCGTTACCTGTTCGAAATTAGGTATCAATACATCTCATCTAATGTCAACACAATAATCATCATGTATTAAAAAACACATCAACGTCTTCAGATTATGAAATCAGTTGAAATTTGGCGGGGATGATTGGCTATTGACCAGCGATAAAATAAAGATGAGCCTGATGCTAAGATATTTGTGAGTCGTCTTCCTGCTTGGTTTTGCGTGCACTGCGCCATTGCTTGGCACCGTAAGCTACACCAGCAGCAACCAATACAGATAAACCGCCGTCAATGGGAACAACTTCTGCATCGGGATCTACTGCAGGGTCAGTCTGTGCAGAAGCACTGACTGAAACCATCAATGCGATACCGAAGATCAACAGCATTTTGCCAAGAGCAAGGCTTGTAAAACGTGCAGTGTTGGTTGTGTTATTGTGTGCTTTTCTCATAACTTAATAGAATAGTATATAATATTCACCGAAAATAATGCATTATTGGACAAAATAAACCGGTCAAGAAAAATTAATATATTATTAATTTCTATTGACCGGTTTTAAGCCTTTTATTTTGCTACAACTAGTTTTGTTTCATAGACAGAGATGCCTTTGCTGTCGGTCAGTTTCAGCAGGTAGCTGCCCTGTGCCAGCTGGTTGCCCGTGATGAGCTGTTCGCTCTGCACGCTGCTGCCGGGGCTGATGGCTATCTTCCTATTGTATACATTCTGTCCGCCTGCACTGTAAAGACTCACCAGGTACCTGCCTTCTGACAGGTTGCTCAGCTGAAGGTTCACCTTGCCTTCCTTCACAGGATTGGGATAGATTGTAATCTGTATGTCTCTCTTCTCTTCTCCCATCGTTACTTTCACAACAGAGGAATACGTTACGGCTCCGTCTTTTCCTTCCATCCGGATGCGGTAAAGGTTCTCGCCTTTCTGTGGCAGGGCATCAAAGCTGCTGTAGCTGCCCGCTGCTGCACCGCTTGCGTTCTTCGCCGTTTGCTCAGCGATTGCTGCGTACGTTCTGCCACCATCGGTGGAGCGTTCTACCGTATAGCCTTTCATGTTCACTTCATTGCTCACTGTCCACTGTACGTTCACACCGCTGTTCTGTGGCGTGGCTTTTACGCTTGTAAGCGTTACCGGCAACACGGCTGACTGGTTCTGGAACACGATGCGGAAGCGGTCCGTTTTCCAGGAAGCGCTGTCGGAAGTAATGGTGAAGCTGAAGGTAGACACATTGCCGGTGAGGCTGATGGGTTCTTTTGTATTGAGGTAGCTGTCTTCGAGCCATGCATAAAGAGTAGCCACTGAATCGAAACGGTCGGCTTTCAGCTGCAGTTCGTAGGTTCTCTTTACAAGGTTCCACATTTTGAGCTGCAGGGTATCGGTTTTCACAATGTCGCTGTGAGCAGCAATCATCAATATACCATCTGACGACTCAATTCCAAGGTTCTCATTAAAATTGGATTCTTTCGTAACGATCGTTGCCATTTTTTCCTTTACATCTGCATATTCCTGATCGAAGCGGGCTAATAATCCATCTGCGAGAACAGATGTAGAATCGTTACTCACAAGATGCAGGTTTACATACAGCTTCTTATCGAGGTAAGCATTCTCACGGAATGGATTAATTATATCTGTCTGAGCCGGCGTTTTCGCCGCATCTGTAATTGTGAGAGTGCCACCTGCACTGGTTTCTGGCTGAACAAAGAATCCTTGCCCGCTTTGTATATACTGACTTACAGGAGTAGAAACACTGGTTCCTCCATTGAAATAATAGGGCACTACTGAGTAATCATTTTCGCTGTTGCGAATCACGGCTGCATAGGCACCATAGTCACCAAGGCTGCTGTTCCAGGTAAGAAATTGTGTTTTAATACCGGTACTGCTGGAATAAACCTGCTCAAAGCTAATGGGCGATGCATATGGATTGCCTACTAATGTATAGGCATTGTTGCCGGGCACGCTGATAGTTTTAGAAGACTGGTTCAGTTCACCTGTAGCCCGCAATGTTGTATTACCTGAACCTGTAGTTACGTTTCTGTCGCCACGTACGAACAACATCCAGGCAGGATTACTTTCGCTCATTACATTTACGCCACTGATTGATTCCAATGGGCGCCAGCTGCCAGTGGCTGCACCCGGCGTATAGGCACGGATAGAAGTATTATTACTGGCGATCGCATCCCAAAAATCAAATCCATGTGCATTGGCATTGGCAGCTGTCCTTTGTGCCACACCCGTAATTAAAGTACCGTAGCCCGTAGAAGGAGGAGTTCCGCCTGTACCATCCCAAAGCTGGCCTTCCTGCCAGGTTTCATTGATGGTTTTATCAACAATTGGTGACGTAATCAGGCGCCAAGCTCTGTTGTTTTCTGCAGGCACATAACGTTCTACAGTTACATTGGTAGCGTTGGCAATTCGGTTTTCACTGTTGGTGATGGCACCAATTGCGCCAGTACCCGTAGCATCACTTTTGATAATGACAGGGAAACCACCAAAGTCTGCACCGCCCGCTGTACTGAAATATTGATTTGGCAGGATAGTGATTGAACCTCCTGTCATTACAAATGATGCAGTGCTGCTTCCACTGTAATTCTGCGTCATAATTATATTGTGACGTACAGTTATGTTGTCTGTATTGGAAGGTGGAGCATCGGCTGGCACTAAATTACCATCACCGGTGTTTACCAGCCATGTGGATGGCTCATCAGAATTACCATCCTGTGCTGTGATATAAAAAACCAATGAAGGATCGTACACATGAAGAGTAAGAGAGCTGCTGTTTGAACAACCTGTAGCTGCATTTGTCACTGTATAGGTAACTACAGGAGTACCTGCGGCAGAAACACCATGAACTGTAACCGGGTTGTCTGTAGTGCTGCTAAGTGTTGCATAATCAGAATTGCTGATTGCCCATACACCACCTGTTGTGCTTTCAGACAGCTGAACATCTCTGCCTATAGCTACATATTCTGATCCTGAGATTGCTGCTACCAGGGGTAAAGGATTGATGACAATATCACCGGTAGTGCTGCCCGTAGAACCACTGCATGAGCCAAGTTGAAGACCTGTAATGGTGTAATTATACGTACCCGCATCTGTTGGCGTATTAAAGCTCATATTACCTGATGATGGTATGGTGATGTTGGGTGATTGTGCAATACCATTTAATGAATAACTTACTTCTGTGCCAGGGGTACCGCTGACAGTTACAACCACACCTGTGCCTTCGCAAGAAGAGAGCGAGGAAGCACTGATAGAAGCTGTTGGTGTAGGATTCACCGTTACCACTGCGCTGTTAGTCATCAATTGCGTACAGCTTGTAGAAGTTGTGGTTGCAGTTACCGTGTAAGTTCCTGCTGCTGTCTGGTTACCAAAGCTAATGGCGTTGCCTGTAGATCCGTTTACCGGTGAGCCAACAGGCGAACCTCCCAAAGTTAACTGATAACGCGTGCCTGTTTGCGAATTGCTGAGCCCTACAGCTACGCCGCCACTGCCTGAGCAATAAGCACCACCACCAGTTACGGTATAAGCAATTGGCAGCGGATTGATTGTTATTACGGCAACTCCGTTCATTGAGTTAGCACAGTTTGAGTTAAACGCATTGATGGTATAATTGCCTGTTGTGGTCACAGGAATGGTAAGAGAACTTCCGGTACCCGGAATATCAGAACCTTCATTTGTGCCACTATTGATCAGTTGATAAAACGTATTGGTTTGAGAGCCACTCAACGTTACATTGGCAGAACCACAGAAAGTGCCTGAACCACCCACAGCAAACGCTGTTGGAAATGAATTCACGACAATAGCTGCTGAGCCTGGCATATCCTGTGTACAACCAGTATTGGTATTTACCGCTTTTACAGTGTAATTACCCGCGGGTTTTATATTACCGAACGAAACAACTGCACCAGTGCCTGAAACTACAGCGCCTGTGGAAACACCTTCTTTATACAAAGTATAGTTCACGCCAGTTTCAGAACCGCTCAGGTGAATTTCTGAACCCGTACCTGAATTACCGCCGCTTGAACAGTAGCTACCACCACCCTGAACCGTAAATAATGCTGGGGCTGCTTTTACAAATACAGATACTGAAC
Organism: uncultured Chitinophagaceae bacterium; assembly: GCA_963760045.1. Lineage (GTDB taxonomy): Bacteria > Bacteroidota > Bacteroidia > Chitinophagales > Chitinophagaceae > Ilyomonas. The sequence goes on along the minus strand of CAVXBN010000020.1, from coordinate 143,091 downwards.
CTGACTGGCTTTGACTGCAATAAGTGCCGGAAACGCTAACCAGGCTATAGGTATAGTTACCGGGAGTTGTAGATACAGCTACAGTAGCTGTATTACCCGTAGTAGAAGAAACAGTTTGAACACCTCCACCGTTTATGGTATAAGAGAACACATAAGGTGCTACCCCGCTGGCACCGGTAAATGTAATTACAGAAGAAGGATCATTTGCACATACCGAACTGGAAGATGCACTGATTGTAGCGGTTGGCTGTGTACGGGTTGTTACTGTGTGGGTAGCTGTTTTTGGACCACTTGCACCCGCAGCTGAAGCTGTGATTACAGATGTTCCTGTCCAGGATGATGTATAAGTAACGGCACCTGTTGTCGCGTTGATACTATTGCCTGCCGATACAGATGCTGCATCTAAGCTGTAGGTAATGCCGGTTGTATTGGTAGCTGTGGCAGTATAGGTAACTGTTTCAGCCAGTTGACAACGGCTTGAGGTTGCGCCTAATGTAAATACCGGAGTACCTACATTTTGAGGAACATAATCGAAGTCGTCGAAATTGACTCTCTGACCACCACCTGTTTTAAGAATTTTAAATCTTACATTACCGTTGAAATTGAGTCCGGGGAATATCACTTTGGTTAAAGTATTAGTTGAAGTTGAAGATCCAACGGTTGTCCAGGTTAATCCTCCATCTGTTGAAGCCTGAAGTTCCCATGTTGATGCTGGGTCAGTTCCAAAGTTTGCGTTTAATACAGACACTGATTGTGCTCCATTTGGAATATCAAACTGCATATAGATGCTACCGCCGGTTTGAATTCTCGCTGCGTTGCTACCGTTTTTCTTGTCACCACTTTGAATACCTGTGAGAGCTTCATCAAAATACCATGTGCCAGATTTCAATGTTACGCTACCGCCTGCATATCCGATTTTCTGATCTGCTTCGAAATCTTCAAACACGCCCAAAGTAACCGTGAATGTCTGCTGAACACTTGGCGCAGCATTATAATTACTGTTTCCAGCCTGCGATGCGGTAATGGTTGTAGTTCCTGCACCTACAGTATGGATTTTACCATTTACTATAGTGGCTACAGATGGATTTGAACTGGTATAGGTAATTGTTAATCCGGAAGAAGCCGTTGCACCGGGACTAAAATCTGCATCTGCCGTGGTTTTTGCAGGCAATGCCGGGAATGTTATTGTTTGGTCTGCTTTTGTAATACTAGCCGTCAATCCTGTTGGCTGACCGTTAGTTACGGAGTAATTTCCAGCAGCCGTTCCTGTCAGTGTGTAACCTGTTACTGTTACTGGTTTGTTGGTTCCTACATTCGGGTCAGCAAACTTTGCAGAGCCAGAATTGGGTACAATGGTTACATCGTCTGAACCTATTACACCATTCAACACAGGTGTGCCGCTTAAAGTAGTTCCAATTAAACCGTCATATACCTTATCGTTGGCAGTTACACCCGTGATGGTAAGCGGTTTTACGGTAATAGAGCCATTTAAACTGGGTTGTATTAAAGTATATTTTGAAGCGTCTGGTCCGCTTAATGTATAGCCCGTTATGGTAACGGCTTTGGTTGCGGCAACATTAGGATTGGCATAGGTTGCTGTTGGTGTGCCCGACAGTATTACATTATCTCCGGCAACAACGCCATTTAAAACTGGTGTGCCGCTAAGCGTAGCTGTTGAATTAGCATCGTACACTTTAGAGTTCACACTGATACCCGTGATGGTCAATGCCTTTGGAGAAATATTAAACGTCAGCGTTCCATTACCTGTACCCGTGCTGTTGGTGGCAGAAACGCCTACAGCCAAACCCGAAACCACTACCGTAGGTGTGCCGGTAATAAGCCCGCTTGTGGTATTAAGTGATAAACCGGAAGGTAACGTACCGCTGGTTATGGCATATGATGTTGGCGAATTGGAAGCGATGATCTGGTATGAAAAAGATGAACCATAGGTACCTGAAACCGTTGCACTGGTTACTGAGTCAGGCGCGGTTAAACAAGTTAGCTGTAGCTGTTGTGGCTTTCCCGCATTAACGACAACAGGAAGACGTAGCTCCGCCACCCGAATATTGGTAACCGTTCCCCGATTTCGTCACCTGTGTGACGATTCAGTAGGAGATTTTAAACGAACATAATAGGTAACTGTTGTAGTGCCACTAATGTAATTTGTACCACTAATGTTAATAGTGAATTACAATGCTCTTGCCGAATGTTGCATTACTGTCGAGACCAGGAAATTATTAGTTGGCGTAGGCTGATATCATTAAATCAGCTGATGCGGCAGTTAAGTTTGCTCCAGATAAAGATGTAGATTGACTTACTGGGAATACACCAGCATTACTCGTGTCTGGCCGTAATGGATACAGTAATTTAGTGGAGGATACTTAATGTAATAACTTTGGAAGTTCCCGTTAATGTAACATATCGTCAATCCACTTGCAAATTTGGTACCGTTGATGGTTAAGTTTTGCAATAATCCCCAGGTGCAGTTGAGATAAAGACGAAATCGTAGGAGCGAGTACAGTTGAATTGGCAGTTAGTTTTAAATTTTGGTTCCGCAAACCAGTTCCACTGGTGAGAGTATTTGACAACTCTGAACTTAGTGGTTGAAGTAAGTTGTTGTACTCCAAAGTTAATAACTCCCACCTAGCTTATTGTTACCTGAGACTGTTATATCTAGTAGGCGAAAATGATGCACTTGTATAAAGCAACGATACTTGACCATGTAGTTGCATCAGCTCCATTACTTGAACTAATTGAGACTTGATAGAAATATGGTTATTGGCTGGTTACGTACGTAAATGTAATAATTGCAAGTAGTAACGTCACCCCAGAAGTGATATTACTCACTTGCCAAGATCGTATTTCGGAGTTTTGATCTTGCAGCGAAGGATTACTCACTTCCAATACAGATAATGAACTTCGATGAATTCATTAGCAACTATGTTATTGACCAATTATCCGTTGGGATAGTAGGTGTTGAGTTTCGATATCTGTGACGCTATTGTCGTTTGCCCCCAACTGACAACCGAGCTAAACAAAAAAATCATTGACAAAAATCCATAAATCCAAGCCCTACCGGGCTTACATGCACGTAAAACTGTTTGCATAAGCATTTACATATTTAATTTACTAATACCTATAAACTAATGGTGAGATTGGATCCTTGATCGAAAAGCAAACGAAGAAACAAAGCAACCAGAAAGTTGATTTGTAGTGCTACCTGAATCATAATTGAGGGTAAATCAATAAAAGTTTCGGTATAATGAGTTACGAAAATATGGTTAAAAACTTGACAAATCATTCGATTTGTTAAAATAATATTAGAATTAAAGATTTCGTAATATCAGATTATATTACAATTTTCACGACATAGTAGCTTATACTCGACATCACATCTATACATATTATTTTATTACTAATTTTTTCCACTGTCAAAAACCAAATTATTTTTTTTATCAATAAGCAGTATTACTTGGTCAAATATGAACCACAACGAATAGCAGAATGATGATTTAGGAACAAAGGCAACTCGTGTCCAAACGGAGATAGATAGAATAAGTTTTGGCTAACTTTGAGTCTATGAAATGGATGATCACCTTAAATCTTTTGTGCGTCGCCGTAACGGCGAACAGCCAGGCATTGACATTCAACCAGGCTGAATTGCTAAAAATAGCCAATACACCCAACCAGATATCCGCTTCAGGTTTCGATAATCAGTATGCAGGAATTGCAGGCTCACCTTATTTTGACGATAACTGGCTGCCTGCCAATGCAATAATGACAACCGGCAAAATATATACGGGTCTCCGGGCAAAAATCAATTTGTTTACAAATCAATACTTTGTCAACATAAATGATACGATTTACGATGTATCAGGAGTTCCTACACTCCAAAAATTAATACTGTTTCCTTCGGTAGATACATTTACCAGGGCGATCTTTCCACTTCTTGTTCCGGAATTAGGAAAACACATTGCCGTTCAATCATTAACAGAGGGCAAAATTTCTTTATATAAACTACAAAGCCGCAACCTCGAAGAAATGCAAACGGGTGTAAACACCGCAAAAGAAAAAGTATTTACAAAAAACACCAGCTATTTCGTGGTAAAAGATCACAACTACTTTGAAGTAAAACTGCAAAAGAAAAGCTTGCAAAAGGCATTTTCTGAAGAAGAATGGAACCAACTTACCCGTTTTGCTGATAGCCAGAAACTGTCACTGACCAATGAAAGAGATCTCACCAAGGCAATCAGCCAGTTAAACATTTTGTAGAAACACCCTTGTTATCTTACAAATCGCCTGATTACAAGCACAAGCGAATCTGCAGGAATGGATTTGGCAATAATTTTTCCACCAGGTGCCACAAGGTAATTAGATGGAATACTGTCAAATTTGATAGTTGCCGCTGCCGATCCTTGCCACATGGCAGTGTCTACCAGTTGTGTCCACGTCATTCCCTGCTGCTGCACACGGTTTCTTACGCCCTGCAGATCGTCGTCGAGGGCTACGCTTACCATTGCCAGCCTGGCAGGTTGCAGATTATTTCGAACCTTCGTTTTGGCGCTGGAATACGGCTTACAGCTTTCACACCAATCAGCCCAAAAATCTATGAAGTAGTATTGATTTTCCAGTGCCGCAGTATTAAAGGGTTTTCCATTTAAATCCGGCAGTGTGACGTGAGGCAAAGTATCGCCCACCTCATACTCAAACAAATAGATATCAACCATTTGCTTTGCCTCCTTTCTTAACCTGTATATATGTTTGCTGTTTGGGAATCGTTGTGCAGCTCTTTCCAGCATCGATAGCATTCCTGGATAGTCTTTTCCAAAATCTATATGCTGATAGGCGGCAATAAAAGCAGCAGCATTGGCAACAGTGTCTGCATAATGCCGGTATCTCTCACTGATTGTGTTTGCAAGTGAATCGACATTTTCATTTTGCGATACACTCTGTGCGGTATTAGCTCCGGCACTTCGTTGAATTGAAGGATTAGGACCCTTGTTTGCTTGGCTCATCAGCTGCTGTTGCTGCTGCCTGAAAAACTCCAGCGATTGTGTGGCAGCCGATCCTGTCACCTGCAATTTGCCATTTGCATTATTGGCATTCAATCTGATTTCGGGACTATCAGGTATAAAAACAAACTCTTGAAAACTTTTCGAAATTTTGAATTTGTACTGACGATCCTGTTCACCATTCGGAACCCTGAACAAGAGGTCGCTCCCGGCATTTTTGATGGTTTGCGAATCGAGGATCACTTCTTTCTCACCAAAATATGGCACATTCATCAGGAATACAGTAAGTCCACGGGCAGAGCTTACAGAAAGATGAACAGTACAAATAGATTCCTGCACTCCATTGCGCGACTGGCAGCTCCAAAAGGGATTTAACCCCAGAATTAGTATACAACAAACAGCAAAACGCAACATGAGCTTTAAATAGGAATGAAAAATAGGGAATGGCGAAAGGTATATAAAAAATAAAAACTCCTGCCGGGGCAGGAGTTTTTATAAAGTATAACTGATTAATGTATGGGCTTGTTTTTACAAGCGTGTCCATTTTTCGTAAGCTTGCCTGGTGTAAGAAGCCTGGCTGGTAGTTCCCACGCCATAGCCATAATGCATCCAGAAAATTTTTGCTTCGGGATCGTATGTATTGTTATATACATCGCTGGTGTACGGAGGTCCCGGATAGGTAGCAACACCTGCAGGATTGTCTTCTGTCATAAAGTTGGAAGCTGGCACCGGAGGTGTAGATCCCACTGCTGAATAATTCACCAGGTTGTTAGACGCATCCACATCAAACTGGAAATAATAGTTGGAAGTGTACAAATCAGAATGTCCTGCTTCGCAACGAACAGCACTCACCGTAGAGATATGCTTCGTAAGGATGAGCGCACGAGGAGATGATGGATGTACGAAGTAACCTTTTACTGCGTAATCGGCTTCGTACTGGTTCTGGATCGTGATGATAAGAACGAGTTCATCCTGACCGTCCTGAACATTACTGGTAGCACCGGAAACATCATTGATACGGAGGCCTACAGCATATACAAATTCGCCGATGTCTTCGTACAAACCGGTAAGATTGAAAGTAGCGTTTGCACTTCCTGATTTTCCGGAAACAGGTATAGAAGTCGGCAAGGTATAATAACCTGCAGGTGCCTGCGGATAGTCGGTTCCATTAGCTTCGTTATAAGCCGCAACAAGCGACGGATCTTCGGTAACGCTTACCGTAGCGCTGCCGGAAGTTCCTGACAGGAATACCTGAACCGGATAGTCGATAGTGCCTGCGTCTGGTGCACCAAATACCGGCTGACCATCAATAAATGTTTCGCCAAAACCTACACTTGCCTGTGCACCCTTGCTGGCAACATCCAGCCAGTTTTCTTCTTTGTCGCAACCGGTGGTAGCCAGCGCAAGTCCGAACAATACAATTCCTATGTTTTTACTGATACTATATTTCATTTGTGATTTTTTAATTGCCATTACATATTATTTATCCCACCACAGAGGAGCAAACTGAGAATCGCCATTGTAGTTGGCAGCTGCGGCAGCTGCATTGGCAGCATTCAGGTTGTTCTCATTAGGTCCATAAGGATAGCGCAAAGGAATCTGCGTTTTTCCAGGTGCAGGAGTCAGCTCAGGATAGCCGGTTCTTCTCCAGTCTGTCCAGCCTTTCCAGCCTGCAGGATAATGATTCAGCCATTCCTGTGTAGCAATTTTGCCATAATCATCAGTAGAACCATCTAGCGCAATTTCAGGCAGGCTTACATAGTAATCATAGTCTTCACCATCAAGTGAAGGAATGCCATAGGCTGCAGCCAATGGATCGGTAAGTGTACCACCGTAGATGTCCCATTTTTTCCAGCTTTCCTTGATACCCAGGTAATAGTTATCTTCTATGCTTTCGTCGGTCCAGCCAAGGTAAGCCGCTTCTGCACGGGCCAGATAAATTTCAGATGCACCCAGGATATTTACAGGAGATGTAACATCTCTGAAGTTGGTACCGTCTTTAAAGAAAATAGTAGTAGTACCCATGATTCTGCCCCAGGTAGTACCTGAATTGGCAAAATCCACAGCATCACCTCTTTCCAAACCGTAAGGGAAACCCGCTACGCTGAAAGATGAAGTGGATACGTTATTTGCAAAAGCGATTAAACGGTCATCGATAGTAAATCCATAATCAGAAGGAGTAAGGAAGTCTACGATGGTTTTGCTGATAGCATAATCATCACGCTGAACGTTTACATAATAGTTGTAAAACGGATTCGGGAAGTTTGCATCAGGATAAGCTAATACAGCTCTCTGACCTTCTTCGAACACACCGCCCGGAGCCTGCAAAGCTGCGTTAAATTGCGCTGCACCCTTCACAGGATCTACTTTGCTGATGTTCAATGCCATCAACGCACGGGTAGAGTTGGCAAATTTTCTCCAAGACTGTATTTGCTCTGAAGCTGATGTAGAATTGAAAAGAATATCACCCTGTACCACGTTAGAACTTCCCTGCTCTTCAAATTGATTCACTGCTTCATCCAGTTCCCTGAAGAGGCTGTCGTAAATTTCCGGCTGAGACGTATAAGCTACGATACCGTTATTTTCAATATTGAAAATGTTCTTATAAGGTATATCTCCCCAGGTATTGGTCAAAAACCAGAAGATGTAGCTTTTCATGATACGGGCAATGGCAATCTGGTTGGCATTAGGTCCTGTTGTAGATGCAACCAGCTGAGTTGCCGGATCTGTGTTATAATCGATGATAGTTTGCAGATCCTTCAGGTGTCCTGCATAGTAGCCATCCCAGTTGGTGGTTGGCTTTGCATATCTTGAAATTTCTGTATACTGTGTTTCGGAAAAATACTGGGCGTACAAACCTGACGCAGTAGAAACGCCACCCTGATCCCAAACGTAACTATTTCCCAATCCACCCAATACGTTGGTAAGCAAACCCGGCGTGTATGGGTTTTGTGCTCCGTTTGGATTGGAGTTGGTGTTTCCAAAATCATCTATTTTACTGCAGGATGCAATTCCAATCATCGTAATTGCCGAGAAGGCAACTACATACGATTTGACTTTATTAATCAACATATTTATTATTTGTACTTCTTTAAAAATTTAATTTCACGTTAAAGCCAAGTGATCTTACAGACGGTAACTGTCCGTTTTCACCATATACATTTGAAATTTCTGATGGATCGAAGTTTTTCGTAGCGCTGTAGATCAACCAAGGATTGCGTGCAATAACAGAAACGGTGATGCCTTTGATTGCACCATTGGTGATACCTAATTTCTGCATTGGTACGTTGTATCCTACGCTGATTTCACGCATTTTTAAATATGACAGTTTGTGTACAAACGGAGCTGCAATTCCTGAAGAGTAAAACTGGTGGAAATACGTGTAGCCATCTACATACATATCTACCGGAGTTTTGCCATCTTCTGAGCTTACACCTACTACGTGCACGCCACCACCGTCAGACAGTGCATCTCTTACATTAGCACCTCTGTCGTTCACATCACCTGTGTAGTCAAGCAAACCAGAGAACATACCCCAGCTTTCGGTAAGGGAGAAGAAACGTCCGCCAACCTGGTAGTCAAGGCTCGCATTCAGAATGAAGTTTTTGTAAGTAAATGAGTTCTGCAAACCGCCTGTCAGCTTCGGAACTACGCTACCCCAATGATAGTTGGCATCGCCCGCTTCATATAGTCCGGTAGATGGATCCATCATGATTTTACCGTTGTCGCCGTACTGGAAACCGCCGCCTACTAACTGACCCCAATCTGAACCTCTTTCAAGGAAAGCAGATGCATAACGGGTACCAAATGAACCCAGCCATTCAGAAGGCTGAATTCTGTCGGTGCCTTCAATCAACTGTGTTACTTTGTTGTCAAGAATATAGCCTAAGCTTTTCGTGATTGTCCAGGTAAAGTTTTTCTGGTTCACGATAGAAGCATTCAGAATAAATTCCAGACCTCTTGTTCTCACAGATGCTGCGTTCACAGTTCTGCCGGTATAACCGCTTTGTCCTGGTAACTGAACGCTCAATGGCTGGTTAGCCGCTTCTTCATTATAATACGTAGTATTTAAACCAATACGGTTTTTCAGGAAACGCAATTCCACACCCGCTTCATAGCTGGTGATCAGCGCACCGGCAAGGTTGGAAGCCGGAATCGTATTGGCTACGTTCATTACCACGTTACCATTCCATTTGTTCTGGTTGATCGGGTAAGTGTAGTTGATATCGTATATTCCTAAGTTCAAAGGTTTTTTACCCCAGCTACCATACAATTTGGCGAATGATAACCATGAAATGCTGTTTTTGGTAAATTCACTTGGAATAAACGCAAAACCAACTGAAGGGTAAAACAGAGAATTGTCTGTAGTAGGCAAAGTAGAAGACCAGTCTTGTCTCAAAGCCCATGTTGCACTAATGAAACGTTTGTATTCGAAATCACCGCTCGCAAACACAGAGTTGATACGCTGGTTCAAACGGTCATTAGACAAGGTTGGACTCGCGTTAGAGTTGGCTAAAGAATACAGGTCATAAATAATGATACCGTTTTTAGTAGCCGCGTTAAGGTCTTTTCTTTGCTGGGTGAATACGTTTCCACCTACCAATGCGCTCACATTCAGATCATTGTTCATGAAACGCTGATTGTAAGTACCTACAAGTTCATAGTTGTTTTCGCTCTGGTATCTCTGTCCTGTGCCATAGCTCGCAAATGTACCTGTCTGTAAAGCAGACTGTTGCAGGATAGATCTTGTAATGTTTTCGTATACATAATTGTATTGGTCTTTTCTCAGTGTACCTCTTACATTGAAGTGGTTGCCGAGTTTCAGGTTCAGGTATACATCACCATACAGTCTGTCTCTGCGTTGCTGGTTGCTTACGTTGTCCTGGTAGCCATAGAAATTGTACCAGTAGTTGGCTTTCCAGAAAAAGCCCGGATCGTTAGGATCGTAAGCAGAAGGGTTGCTTCTGTAGTTCCAGGTAGCCAATGATCCGATCGGTGTCAGCAAACCTCTCAGTTCTTTCATGATTCCCATGTCAAGGTCTCTGTGATTCCACTGGCCAAAGTTACCGCTCGACTGGTTGGCATAACCATCATTGTATTCACCCTGAATTTTCTGGGTAGAATAATTGAAGTTGATACCGGCAGTCAGAATTTTGGTTACATCTATGCTGGTAGAAGAAGAGAAAACGTTTCTGTCCGATTTTGCACTGGGGATAATACCGGAAATCGCATTTTTAGAATAAGAAATACGGGTATTATAACCTTTTCCTGAGCTATAAAAGTTAAGGTTGGTATTAGAGTTTACACCCGTATTCCAGAAATCTCTGTTGTTATTGGGCTGAGCATCCCAGCTGGTTGTTTTGCCGGTGTATTTGGTTCCAGGAACCCACGCATACCATGGCACATACTGTTGTCCGTCAAATTTTGGACCCCAGCTTGCATCATCAGTATAGTCAGGATACAGTTGTCCGTCAAGTGACTTCCACTCTTCGGGCATACCATCTTCATACACAAATTTGATAAAATCGGAAGATGCACCACCACCATATTGGTTTTGCATTTTAGGAATCACGTTTACTTTGTCGAAAGTAACACCCTGGCTTACATCAACACTTGTTTTACCAATGGCTGCTTTTTTAGTGGTGATCACAATAGCTCCGCGTGAAGCTCTGGAACCAAACAAGGCAGTTGCATTTGCACCTTTCAGGAAAGTAAGGTTGTCTACAATGTTCGGGTCAATATCAGTTGCATCGTTCACAATGGTTCCATCTACTACGTAAATAGGACCTACATCACCTGATACAAGCAAACCACCACGAATACGTGCGAATGACTGGCTGTTTAGTTTCGCGCCGGACTGGGTACGGAACTGTACACCGGCCACCTTACCCACAAGGGCGTCGTTCAGATTGTTCTGGGGAATGATGTTTAATTTGTCAGACTTTACAACCTGTGCGCTGTAAGGCGTGGTTCTTTCGTCTTTTTTGATATTAAACGCAGTGGTAACCACTACTTCTTCCAGAGTCACATTGTTCGATCCCCTCAAAGTAATGCTTAATGAATTTTCTGTGCCCACAGTTGCCTGGGCAGAGCCTAAATTGATTTCTGACACTACCAACACATCACCTGTCCTGGCTGTCAGGCTGAATGTTCCTTCAGAAGTAGTCAGCATACCTCTGGAGGTTCCTTTGATCTGGACAGAAGCACCAGGCACTGCACGTCCCAGGCTGTCGATCACTGTCCCCGTAATTGTTCGTGACTGCGCATTGGCCGCGAAAATGCCAAGCATCAACACTGTTAACAGTGTTAGAATTTTTCTCATGTGCGTAAAAGTTTTTAGTGAACGCGGTAAAAATAGGGAATAAATAATAAAACGTTAAATACCCCACGTGCTTTATGATTTGACATCGGCTTAAGGTTTTTTGCTGCATTATTAGCCAAATAACTTTTGCTTTGCACGAGAACGCACCCGATTCACGTATATAAATAATACAAATCAACCGTCAATTATGCAATTACTAGATGGAAAAATCGCTTCGGCCCACATAAAGGAGATATTAAAAAAAGAAGTGAATGATATTAAAATATCGGTAAACAAAGCGCCCCACCTGGCAGCCATTCTTGTGGGAAGCAATGGAGCCAGTGAAACTTATGTAGCAAGTAAGGTAAAAAGCTGTGCAGAAATTGGTTTTGAATCTACATTGATCCGGCTGGAAGAATCTGTATCAGAATCAGACCTGCTGGCAGAAATCGAGACATTAAACAAAAATGATTCTGTTGATGGCATCCTTGTACAATTGCCATTACCAAAACACATCAGCGAACAAAAAGTAATTCAGGCAATTGCGCCCGAAAAGGACGTAGATGGTTTTCACCCCGTGAGTGCCGGCAAACTTGTGCAGGGCTTACCTACTTTTATATCAGCCACACCGTATGGCATTATGCTGTTGCTCGAATATTATAACATCCCGACAAAAGGGAAACATGCCGTTGTGATAGGCAGAAGTAATATTGTAGGACGCCCCATGAGCATTTTGCTAAGCAGCAATCACCCGTTTGGCAACTGCACGGTTACGCTTTGTCATTCGCACACGCCCAACCTGGCCGAAATTTGCCGGTCGGCAGATATTCTGGTAGCAGCGTTGGGCAAACCCGAGTTTGTAACAGCCGATATGGTGAAAGACGGTGCTGTGGTGATTGATGTAGGCATTACCCGCGTGGAAGATGCGACCGCAAAAAAAGGATACCGAATTACGGGCGATGTTCATTTTGCGGAAGTAGCTCCTAAAACTTCATTTATTACGCCTGTTCCCGGTGGTGTAGGTCTCATGACCATTGCAGGTTTGCTAAAAAATACGTTACAGGCATTTACCGCACGGAATCAGTAATCTTCAAAAACCAACTTGTACGCTGTTCGCAGCAGAATAACGTATGTAATTGTAAAAAGCATTACAATATGGCTAGTGTCAAACAAATTCAGAACCTATTCGCATTGCAAATTGTGCTGACGTACTTAATACATCTTAAAAGAAAGACTGCCCGATATCGGGCAGTCTTTCTTTAAGAAAATTTGCATTTTGCAAAATTTGGCTGTTAATAGCGTGAGTAAATGTAAATCTGATTCTGTCGATATACACGCCCGATCCGCCGAAACATCCCATGATCTGGTATTAGCTGCCTGGCGTTACATATTGAAATTAGCTACCGCCGTTGCCGCCAAAGCCTAGGGACTTTTTATTTGTCGAGGCATACATGTGATCGGGATAAGAACCGTTTCTTCCACTTGCAGCACAAATGTATTCATCGGCACTGTAATAGAGAATAGAATAAGAACCACCATTACCACCTGCCCCATAACAATATAGCTGATCATTGGCATCGAGATACCACACGGTGATAGCATCTGCTTATACCCCGCTGCGCACTGCAATAGTGTAAATACGCATGGCACCACTGGTGGCCAAATGTAATAGGCATTACCGCCCACTCCACCCCAGGGTTCAATGCTGTACTGGTAACTGATACCTGCGGTAGCTGATACCTCACCGCCTTTTTGCGGCTCTTCATTCAACAATTCCATCGGTTAGCTTTTCTCATTTCCGCAGGCAACTAAGATTAGCTGATTTTCTGAGTATTTTTTTCCTTAAACTCAGTAACTTTTGCCTTAGTTGTGGAAAGATTTTGGGGGTATGGAAGTTCTGCTGTCGCTATCAGGTATGGACAGATCTCATTGTTTACTGCAGGAAACAACGAAAATGGAGATGAATATGAGGGCAATGAAATTATACCTGTTCTTAAAATTTAAAGTTTAAAGTAATAGGCGAATGGCTTGAGAAACATGTTTTGATGTGTAGAGTTGAATAAGAGTAAGCACTGAGAATGTCGCGAATACTCCATATAAAGTCCTTTTAAAGTCTATAAAACCAATTTTAAATCGACATAGAGCTAAAAACTGGTATTTTATAAGGTTGTTTTAAATTAAAATGCATGCTTTTTCGTACAGATCAAGACTTTATAACTTATTTGGGAGTATCCTTTCTATTTTTGCACAATGGTTCTTACGCAGCAGGCTCTCCCGGTGATGGAAGCATTTTACACTTTGCAGGGTGAAGGTTTTCACCAGGGAAAAGCGGCATATTTTATCCGGCTTGGCGGTTGTGATGTGGGATGTTTTTGGTGCGATGTAAAAGAAAGCTGGGACGCCGATTTACATCCGAAGATAATGGTAGATGATATTGTTGCCGCTGCACAGCAGTTTGACGGGCGACTGGCGGTTGTTACCGGCGGCGAACCTTTGCTTCATAATCTTGACGAACTTACTTATCAGTTGCACGAAGCCGGGTTTCAAACCAATATTGAAACTTCAGGCTCCAGCCCGCTAAGCGGCGAATGGGATTGGATTTGCCTTTCTCCCAAAAAATTTAAAGCTCCGCTGCCCGAAGTGCTGGCAAATGCAAATGAACTGAAAGTGGTGATTTACAACAAAAATGACTTTAAATGGGCAGAACTGCACGCCACGCAAACCTCTGCCAGCTGCAAACTGTACCTGCAGCCCGAATGGTCAAAATCGGCTGAGATGACTCCCTTGATTGTAGATTACATCAAAGCAAACCCTCAATGGCAGCTGAGCCTGCAGATACACAAATACATTAATGTGCCTTAGCACCAGCTTTATTTTGAACAGCAGGTCATAATACGATGGATTGTAAAGTTGCCGGAAAATAAGATGGATCATTTTTTTGTCCAACAAAGCGTATTACGGATCCTACGCCGTTATGATACAATCCTTCATGCAGTTCTGTTTCGCGCTCTTCCAGTAGCAGAATGTCAAAATTTTCAAAGTCGGATTGTATTTCTTCAATTGAAAACAAGGAAGCCACATCTTTAGGTCCTCCAATCTTTGGATCGGCAGCATTGTATGCAATATGCCGCTTGCTGAATGCTTCGAAGATTACAATGCCACCCGTCCGCAGGTACTTCTGAAGCGTTTTATGATAAAAGGATTTGATGCCGGCAGGAAAATGCGCGTAAATAAGTGCAATCGCATCAAATTGTGCCTCCTGATAATCTAATGTGGGCAGATCGCCTACCTTGTAATTAATCGTTACACCTTTTTTCTCTGCCAGACGCAGCGCTTTCTCCTTGCCTTCAAGGCTGATGTCAAACGCAAACACTTGCCAGCCAAGCGATGCTGCATACACGGCATTTCGCCCTTCACCTTCTGCCGGAAACAAGATGGCACCTGTCTTCAATGGTTCCAGTTGCTCCTGCAAAAACACATTCGCTTGCTCCCCATACGCATAGTCTTTACTACGGTATCGATCATTCCATCTGTCGGTCCAGTTCTCATTCATGTATCTTCAAATTGATGGCGTAAAGAGTGCCAGATTAAGGGAGCTGTTTTTCAAAAGTGCATTTCTTGTTCCTTTGTAATGGAAAGGCTGAGTGTTCTTTTTACTATTGGCAGAAAGGATTTTAGATTGTTACAGCCCGCTGTCATTTAGTGCAAAACTTACAGGTCGTGTCTTCCATTTTCCTTTGGTAAAATCTGGAAAAGAAACGGAACTATTGCCACCTTTCAGAGACTGTGAAGATAAAGGCATAATGACGCTCATCGTTACTGAATCGTAGACATCCAGTGGTGGTGGCACTTTCTGTTTTACCGATTCTATAAAGGCGTTAAACACAAAAAAGTCCATGCCGCCATGCCCGGCTCCCACAGCTTCTTTTTCATATTTCTTCCAAAGCGGATGGTCGTATTTATCCAGCCATTCTTTAGCATCGTCCCAGCGGTCATCTTCCTTTGATTGGTGATCGATGTAAATTGATTTGTTTACATCCATCCAGATGCCTTTTGTTCCCTGCACACGGAACCCTAACGAATAAGGTCGAGGCAGGTGTGTATCGTGCGACAGCAAAATCGTTTCACCATTTGCACAGTTGATCATAGTGGTAGTTACATCCCCGTTTTTATAATTGATTTTAGCGTTGGGATGTCCTGGCGATTGTTCTTCTACATAAGCTGCCAATCCACGCGCCTTGGAGCTAAAGGATACAAGATTCGTAAAGCGGTTTCCGTGGTTGATATTCGCATAGTTGATAATCGGTCCTGCGCCATGAGTAGGATAGAGATCGCCATCCTGGTCTATGTTGAACTGCGTGCGCCATTGCGCTTCGCTCAAAGCTTTGGGTCCAAATTCCACACCGCCGCCATAATACTGCTTTCCATCATTGAACAACACACCGCGCAGGTTGTGCTGGTAGCCACCTTCAAGGTGAATCAGTTCGCCAAACAATCCCTGCCTTGTCATATTCAATACAGCCATTACATCGCGGCGATAACACACATTTTCCAGTGTCATATACGACACGCCTGTTTTCTCAGATGTGTTTACAATATCCCAATGGTCTTCTACCGACAGCCCGGCAATCACTTCGCAACCCACCTGTTTACCGGCTTTCATAGCGTCTATCGCCTGCGGATGATGAAACTGCCAGGGTGTGGCAATAATGACTGCATCAATGTCTTTTCTGTCGAGCAAATGTTTGTAAGCATCGAGTCCGCCGGTATATTCCTTTACTCCCATCACATTGTTTTTTGCCAGGAATTCACGGCAAATTTTAAGTGAGCTTTCCTGGATATCGCAAACGGCTACAATTTCTACATCGTTGCGAAGCACGGCTTCGCCCACATGGCTCATTCCACGCGCACCAACGCCAATGTATCCCAACCGTACTTTGTCCTGCGCCACAGCGGCTTTGCTGTTTGTCCCTATTGCCAATGCAGCAGTAGCCAATGCAGTTTCTTTTAAAAACGCTCTTCTGATCATCATGTAAAAGGATTGTTGTAAAATGAAATTTGAAGATAATACATTAATAATTGCACAGGCAAACCGGTATCCGAGACGGAATCGCATTCAGCCACTGCACATTTCAACACACAGTTTTAAATACCGGCATTCCTCAGCACTTGGTGTATTTCCAGTTGCGGACTTTACCTTCTTCCAGCCATTCCAACATTGTAGCAAGGCGTTTGTTTCTCGTGGCATCCGTTTTGGCTTCGCAAATCCACTCTACATATTCTTTGCGGTTGCTGTAGTTCATCCCGGCAAATACTTCGGCTGCTTTTACATTGGTCTTGAGCGCGCTAGTCATTTGTTCAGGATACACCAGTTCTTTCGGTGATGTTGCTTTTACCTTTGCTACTTTTATATTCTCCTCATTTAGCCTTACTGCTTCCTGTATATACCTGATAAACACATCATCTGGCGGCAGATCTGTTACGGAAGAAAGTTTACCCAACTGTCCCATGCTGGCGCTGTTATTCGTGGTAAACTGGTCTGCATCTTTCATGAGCTTTGCTTTCATTAGCGAAAAGGCACAATGCTGTTTAAAGGCTGCCATACCTCCTATTATTCCTTTGTACTCAAAAAAAGGCGCTCCCCATTTGATGGTTTCAGTAATATCCGGTGAAGCTGCATGAACCAGCTTGCGCAAATGTGTAAGGATTGGCCGGGCAAAAGGCTGCGCTTTTTCTATATAATCGTCAATGCGTGAATCGTTAGTCATGGTGATGTGTTTACAATGTAAAAGTAAGAAGCCGTTAAAATTAAACCAATACATCATCAGGATTGTATCTTTGCAAGATCATGTCAGCAAACAATAACATCAGGAACGTTAGTCTTTCCGATCTTGAGCAATATTTTCTTTCTATAGGCGATAAAAAATTCAGAGCAAAACAGGTTTACGAATGGGTATGGCAAAGAGGCGCCAGCAGCTTCGACGCAATGACCAACCTGAGCAAAGACCTGAGAACAAAACTGGCTACCGTATACAGTCTGCCGGCATTGCAGGTTCACACCACGCAGCACAGCGAAGATGGTACTATCAAAAGCCGTTTCAAAACATTTGACGGACATTTTGTAGAAGGTGTATTGATTCCAACGGAAGAACGCAAAACTGCCTGTGTGTCTTCGCAGATTGGCTGCAGCCTTAGCTGCAAATTCTGCGCAACAGGATACATGGAACGCAAACGCAATCTCACATTCGATGAAATATACGATGAAGTCGTATTGTTGAACCAGCAGTCGGAAAAAGTGTATGGCAAAAAACTGTCGAACATCGTGTTTATGGGTATGGGCGAACCTTTGCTCAACTATGCGGCGATGATACAGGCGGTAGAAAGAATCAGCGCCGAAGACGGGCTGGGCATGAGCCCGCGCCGCATTACGGTATCAACGGCTGGCGTTGCCAAAATGATCAGAAAAATGGGCGATGACAAAGTGCGTTTTAAACTTGCTCTTTCACTACACGCCGCCACCGATGCGAAGCGCAACGAGATTATGCCGATCAATGAAAGCAACAATATCAAAGCGTTGGTAGAAGCGCTTAATTATTTTTACCTGCAAACTAAAAACGAAATCACGCTGGAATATATCCTGTTCCGCAACTTCAATGATTCGCTGAAAGACGCCGAAGATTTGGTAAAAATTTACCGACAGGTGCCTGCCGATCTTATCAACCTGATTGAATACAATCCGATTGACAAAGCAAATTTTCAAAAACCGGAAGAAGAAACCGTAGAAGCGTTTATGCGCTACCTCGAAGGCAACCGTGTAAACGTAAGATTGCGCCGCAGCCGAGGAAAAGATATAGATGCTGCCTGCGGGCAGCTGGCCAATAAAGTGGGCCACAACAATAACCAGGCTCCGGCAGCTATCGGCTAAAAGTCAAATTCAATTTTTCATATTCATTATAGTTGGGTGTAGCCACTACCCTAACATTTTATCATCTACTGTTGAAAAACAGCAAATCGTACAACATGAGCAAAAGCAGTTCCTTCGAAAAGTTTATCAATCCCAAAGTGACGGGAGCTAAAAAGAAGGAAGCCATACGGCAGGACAAGAAAAAAATAAAAGCAGAACTTCGGACAAAAGACAAGGAAGAGCGTATCAGAAACGAAGAAAAATATGGAGTGGTTACCAAAGCCACGCGCCAGGCAGGAGATGCAGCCCCCATAGCACCCGGCGAATTTGAAAAAAAGGAAACACCACGGTTTTCAAAACGCAATTCTTTAAAAAAAGATGCTCCGCAAACAAAGTATGTAAAAGGTGAAAGAAGCGAATCTACCTCTTCACCTCGCGGACCAAAAGAACAAAAATCATTACCTCTCGTAACTGCCAAAAGCCTGATGCCGCTGAATAAATACGTTGCGCATGGCGGCATTTGCGGACGTCGTGAAGCGGCTGATCTTGTGAAAGCCGGGCACGTAACCGTAAATGATGATATCGTATACGAACCGGGCTATAAAGTGTCGGAAAGCGACAAGGTAACGGTGAAGGGAAAGCTGGTATACCTGCAAAAAAACCTGGTGTATATCCTTATCAACAAACCAAAAGACTATATCACTACTGCCAAAGATCCGGAAGGCAGAAAAACAGTGTTTGAACTTGTAGCACACGCTACCAAAGAACGCATTTATCCGGTAGGCAGGCTCGACAGGAATACAACTGGCGTATTATTGATGACCAACGATGGCGAGCTGGCGCAAAAGCTTACCCACCCTTCGTTTGAGATCAAAAAAGTGTACGAAGTAAAGCTTGACAGACCATTGGTAAAAAAAGACTTTGACGCTATTCTCAACGGTGTTGAACTGGAAGACGGTATGGTGCAGGCCGATTCGCTTGCTTATGCCGATTCGAAAGATAAAAGTATCATCGGGATTGAAATACACAGCGGTAGAAACCGTATTGTGCGCCGCCTGTTCGAAAACCTGGGATACGATGTGAGAAACCTCGACCGTGTAATGTTTGCCAATCTTACCAAAAAGAATGTAGACCGCGGCAAATGGCGTTTTCTGAATGAAAAAGAAGTGCGCCTGCTGAAGTTCCTGAACCAGTCTTTTGTGCGCGGCAAAAAAGAAGCATAAACAACCATTCTTTTACTCTCAATTTCTATATAGATGATGTCAGCTACATTGACAGCAGAGCAAATTATTTATCAGAACGAAGCGTTCATTGTGGTAAACAAACCAGCCGGCATGCTAAGCATTCCCGATAGAAAACAAACGGAACTTTCGCTGAAAGACAGGCTGATAAAGGAGTTTGGAAATATTTACACCGTACACCGTCTCGACAAGGAAACCAGCGGTGCCATAGTGTTTGCCAAAAACGAAGAGGTTCACAGGCAACTATCCCAGTTGTTCGAAGGCCGCGAAGTGGCTAAGTTTTATACCGGGCTTGTTCATGGCATTCCTTTTCCCGACAAAGGCACCGTTGAAGAACCTATCATGGAGCATTTTTCTAAAAGTGGCAAAATGATGACGCACGACAAAGGCAAACCTTCTGTAACGGAATACGAAACGCTGCAAAGCTTTGGCATTTATTCATGGATGAAATTCCGGATTCTCACGGGTCGCACACACCAGATTCGTGTGCACATGCAGCACATTGGCAATTCTATCGTTTGCGATGATTTGTATGGCGATGGATCACCGGTATATATCTCGATGCTGAAAAAGAATTACAACCTGTCGAAGAAGCAAGAGGAAGAACAACCGATTTTAAAAAGGCTGGCGTTGCATTCTGCACAGCTCGGGTTTTCATTGGGAGATGAAACCTTTTCATTTGAAGCACCATTACCAAAAGACCTGAGGGCACTACTGCAACAATTGCGGAAATGGAAACATAACGGGTAGCTTTCTTTGCCGGTTGGCTAAACAAACTATTTGTTTGGCGAAGGCAAGATTGAAGAGTGAAAGCTATTATATAAGCAGGGAATGCTGATGCTGGATAAATGAATAACTCATTTCGGTATCAGCATTCTCATTTTTATACATCTGGACGCGGGAATGCATGTAGTTAAGCACAGCAACAATAAGCGGCTATTGCACATGCAGTCCGCACTCTTTTTTTGAGGCTTCCCACCACCAGCGGCCGGCACGTGGATTTTCTCCGGGCTCTATTGCACGGGTGCAGGGCGCGCATCCAATGCTGATAAATCCCTGGTCGTGAAGTTTATTATAGGGCACATGATTTTTCTTAATGTAATCAAGTACTTCATCGTAGCTCCAGTGCAGCAAAGGATTGAATTTATAAAGTTGCTTGGCTTCATTCCATTCTACCAGGGGCATATTGCTACGGTTTTCAGATTGCTCACCACGAATTCCCGTCACCCAGATTTTGCATCCCTGCAAAGCACGGTTTAGCGGTTCTACCTTACGAATACCGCAGCAAGAAATCCGGTTTTCTACCGAATGGTAAAACCCATTAATTCCTTCCGTATTGACAAATTCCTGAACTGCTTCCGCCTGCGGAAAATAGGTTTTGATATTGATGTTGTAACGATAGCCCGTACGCTCCAGCAAATCGTATGTTTCAGGAAACAAACGCCCCGTATCGATAGTAAAAATTTCAACATCCAGTTTATTTCTCCCGATAATATCCGTGAGCACCTGGTCTTCCTGACCTAAGGAACTGGAAAATTTTACTGCACCGGGAAAAAGTTGTGAGAAATAAGCCAGCGTTTCTTCTATTGAATGCTCTGCTGCATATTCTTCCAAAATATTTATGTGTTCCATAGCAATATTATCTTTTATTAACCCACTAATTTTGTAGACTAATCAGGTATAAAAAAACCCGCCGGTTGGAAGGGTTCTTTTATACCTGATTTATCAAAAGTTAATCCACATTCGGCTGTGGCGTATAACGCAGGTAAGGTTTTACTATCTTAACGCCTTTAGGAAATTTCTGGTGGGCGTCTTCTGTTTTAACGGCAGCAGTGATAATCACATCTTCGCCTGCTTTCCAGTCGGCCGGTGTTGCTACACTGTAGTTAGCCGTAAGCTGCAAAGAATCAATAACGCGCAATACTTCCACAAAATTTCTGCCTGTAGATGCAGGATAAGTAATGGTAAGCTTTACTTTTTTATCGGGTCCAATTACAAATAAAGAACGTACAGTAAAGTTTTCAGACGCATTTGGATGAATCATGCCATACAGATTAGCCACTTTGCGGTCTTCATCGGCGATAATTGGAAACTCAACAGAACAATTTTGTGTTTCATTGATGTCTTTTATCCAGCCTGTATGGTTTTCCACACCATCTACACTCACTGCAAGTACCTTTACATTGCGTTTTGCAAATTCGTCTTTCAACGCCGCAGTTCTGCCCAATTCTGTTGTACACACCGGTGTGTAATCGGCAGGATGCGAAAACAAAACACCCCAGTTGTCACCGAGATATTCATAGAAACTAATATTGCCAATAGAAGTCTTAGCGTCAAAGTCAGGGGCTACATCGCCTAAACGTAAACTCATGTTGTTAATTGATTGTAAGTCTTGTAAATAAGAATGAAATGCAAAGGTATCAAAACTCTACTAAAAAAGTGGACTAATCAATTTTTTCACATTTTTTAGCAATCGCTTTTTCAGTTATGAAATTAGTGTTTACTTTAATGCGGAATTCATACACGATCTTATTTGATTCTCATTGATTCCGGGCTTAATTTCTACTTATATACATAAATCAATATTTAAACTTTTCCTTATGTCTTACAGCATTAATCGTCGTGAGTGGTTGCGTAAAAGTGCATTGTTAACAGGTAGTGCTGCATTAATGCCGGGTTTCCTGCAGTCACTGAAAGCTGCGCCAGCCTCTATAACTGCTACACCTGCTGCCATTACGTTTATGCCCGATACGTCGCAGCCCATGAAGGCTCGTCTTATCTTTAACGAAAATCCTTTCGGACCTTCCGACAAAGTAAAAGCAGTGATTTCGGACGCCATTTCTACCTGCTACCAGTATGCGTTTAAAGAAAATGACATACTTAAGAAAATGATAGCCGATTATGAAGGCGTTTCCACGGAGCACATCCTGTTGGGTGCCGGTTCTTCTCCCCTGCTGATGGCAGCTGCCATTCATTACAGCAAAAACGGGGGAAGTGTTATTACCTGCGATCCCACATTCGATTCGCTGCCTTCTGAAGCAGAAGCTATGAAAGGAAAATGGGTAAAAGTGCCCCTTACGGCAGATTATAAATTTGATCTTGAAGGCATCAGCAAAAAGATAGACAGCAATACATCGCTTGTATATGTTGTGAACCCCAACAATCCAACTGCCACGATCGTAGATGCTGCAAAACTGAAGGCTTTTTGTACTGAGACTTCTAAAAAAGTTCCTGTATTTGTAGATGAAGCTTATATTGATTATCTGCCCGATCCGCAGGGAACTACCACCATCGAAAACATAAAGAAAGGCGACAACATCATTGTTGCCCGCACCTTTTCAAAAATTTACGGACTTGCAGGTATGCGCATCGGCTACATAGTTGCGCAGCCGGAAACTATAAAATCGCTCTCTGTATATAATCTTGAAATACTGGGAACTCCTTCTATCAAAGCAGCAATAGCCGCATACCAGGATAAAGAGTTCATGAAAATGTCACTCGATAAAACACTGGCTTCCAAAGAGTATCTCTACAACGTTTTGAAAAAAGAAGGCTACGATTATATTCCTTCTTCTGCCAACTTCGTGATGTTTCCTCTGTCAATGGAAGGCAAGCAGTTCACTGAAGAAATGATGAAATACGGAGCCGGCGTGCGTTTCTGGAAATTCAACAACAAAGAATGGTGCCGCGTGAGCATTGGAAGAATGGACGAAATGGAAGTATTTGCCAATGCGCTCAAACAGGTAAAAGCCGTATAAATCAAAAGATTGATGTTCAGTTTCAATATTCGTGTATATGGCATTTTGAAAGACAGCACCAACCGGGTTTTAGTCAGTGACGAATTTATCCGCGGCGAATATTTCACCAAACTCCCGGGCGGCGGTCTTGAGTTTGGCGAAGGCACTCGAGACTGCCTGAAAAGAGAGTTTAAGGAAGAAACCGGGCTTGATGTTACCATCGGTGAACATATTTATACAACGGATTATTTCCAGATGTCTGCTTTCAACAAAAACCACCAGATTATCAGTATCTATTATTGGGTTCATGCAAATGAACCCATTTCTTTGAACACCAAAACAGAACTGTTCGACTTTTTGCCAGAGCAGGTAGCCGATAAAAACGGTGAATGTGAAGTGTTTCGGTGGATAGAATGGACCGATTTAACAGAAGCTACCGTTTCCTTACCTATCGATAAGATCGTAATCAGCCAGTTGAAAAAGCAAATGAACACCATACCTTGATTTTCAACAGGTTATATTTCACTGTACCTCTATCAGCAACAAGCACTCTTATTATTTACTTCAACCAGAAATGTTGTTTGCTATAGTAGATGATTGCAAAAACACGCGGGTGATAGACGCTGCATACGCTTCTATATATTTCAGGCAGGTTGCTTTTTTGAATCCGGCATAATCCTGCGACCGCTTGTTTCCCGGAAATTCTATAGTCAATAGTACAGATGCACTCCTGCTGTCATTGTCCTTTTCGCCGCATACGCCTGTGCTTGCCCAGCTACCCAACGAAACCCCATATCCTTTATTTTGCGGCAACCGGCTGCCATGCATATTGCGCGTTTGCTTTTCTCCCCTCGCTGCAATAGCAGGATCGCAATAATACAAAGCTGTTTTGTGACCACCCGCTTTGTTGCCCGGTGCTATGCCTCCATTCTCTTCTATGTATGTTGCCATTTGTACAGCAAGACTGCTGTCCTTTTCAAAGCCCAGCGCCAGGCTGTTGCAGTCGGTGCGCGGGTCGGCATACACACCTGCAAGCTCTTCATTACGGATGGCGTGCAGCGATGCAATACGTTCGGGCTTGTATAACTGTATGAGCTGCAACAACAACTGGTTTTCCATTTCTATATATCTTCCCGCGATATCAGTTGGCGAATCGCTGGTAAACGCATGTCCTAAAGCCGGCATCTGCCGGTTGGGATCAGCCGTCATTTCCGATGTGTATCTTCCTATATTTTGCAGGCTGCCAATTTCACCGGGCACACTTTCAGCTACAGCTTTATTATCCGGAAACAGGGAAGGAATAACGATAACGTTATAAAAAGGTTTCGGCCCGTTTTGCAATTGCCTTATTACTTCCGCAGCTACTTCTACCGACGACAACTCTGAACCATGCACACCGCCGATGACCAATGCATTTTGATTACCTGTTCCTTTGAAATAGTAAACAGCAACCGGGCGCATTCCGTTTGTATAGGCAAGCACTGCACTACTGCTGCTGTCGGTATGAAGCAACTCTTTCAGAACGAGTGCAGAATTGATCAGTTTTTCTTTTACAGCAGCGTGTGCAGATCCTGGCGTGCGTGACAATGTGTTGTTATGGAGAGATAAAAAGCCTGCACTTGCAACTGTGATGCTGCAAACAAACAGGACGACCAGCATTTGTTTCATAAGTGGTTGGGAATAGGAATTAGGGTTGAAAAAAAGGGAAAGCCAGCACACTGCGATAAGCAGTTGTGCAGCTGCCAATGTGAAATTTTTATTTTATAAGTTTTATAAAAACTGCAAACATTATTAACATAGATTGAGCGGCAGTTTTCATCTAAAGTTTGATGAATTCCACGCGCCTGTTTTGCGCCTTGCCTTCGGGTGTTTTGTTGTCGGCAACCGGCTCTTTGGGTCCTTTTCCTTCCGTAGAAAGCCGGGCTTCTTCTACACCAAACTCTTTGATCAACACCTCTTTTACAGCAGCTGCCCGCATGTCAGACAATTTCATATTGGCAGCCAGATCACCATCACTGCTCGTGTGACCTACCACTTTTATGTTCACACCCGGATTTTCTTTCATTACGTTTGCTATTTCCTTTATCACACCAAAAGATTCAGGCTTGATACTGGCGCTCTGAAAGCCAAACAAAATTCCTGTTGTGCTGAATTTACCTTCTTCCATCAGCTTGTGACGGGTGTCGGGCAAGCCGGTAGCTACTTTTATATTCGTTAAAAAATACCCGATTTCATCATCCTTATAATTGCTGTTGCCCATATCGAAAAACAACTGGTTGAGTGTATCGGACACGTTCACTGCCCGAGGTATATCGAAAATTTTAGCGGCATTCAGCCACATGCGCGCACGTGTTTTTTGAACCTGTATTGAATAATGCATAGGCTTGTTCATCGATGTGGTAAACCCCGGCAGATTCATGGCATCACTTCTAAACGTCTGACCTCCCCTATAATAACTTTGAGCATACGCTGTTCCGTTGCCCGCATCGATGAGAAACCTGACTTCATTGTTCACATAATGATTGTCTAAAAACTCATTATCGGTTGATTCTTTTTCCTTGCTGCTAAACATGCCAAACTTTACGTCAGGCAGTACATATCCCGTCACCTTCGGGTTGAAATAATAGATCAGATCAAACTCAACGGTGTAATTATCGCCAAACTTTTGCGTGTTGCCCGACAAGAGCGTATTGTTTTGATAACCGCGCACCCATTTGCCTTCTTTTCCTTCGATGGTCATCACTTCACCTTTGCCGCTCGAGTTCCATGCCATTGGCAACTCGCCTATATTATCCTGCGCAAAGTCTTCTGCATACAGCACTTTGTCGCCCGGCACAAAATCAAATTTTGAATAGGAAACCAAACCTGGCTTTGTTTCCCCACTATTTTCTGTTTCGCCGGCACTTGCATTTTCACCGGCTTCATTTGCCGGCTGTGCGTTCTTTCCTTTCGCGCTGTTTTCAGCAGCATCAAGTGTCTTGTCGATGGCTTTGTCGGTTTTGCTGTCAACGCGCTGTTGCAGCTTCGCTTTTGCCTTGTTGAGCACGCCTCCCAGCTGTGCCTGCATTGTAAAAGGCAACATCAGGATGGCAAGTGCGAAGAATGATTTTTTCATGATGGATTGATTGAGGATGATGAAAAGTAGTTGCACTTGCAAAACTAATTTTCGAACAATGGCGGAGCAATCGCATAAACATGTGAGGTAAATTGTCATGCTTTTTTTACCGGCTATACCATTGCGGCACCTGTGGTATATGCAAAGCTGCTGCGTTTTATAAATGTTTTATTTTTGACGTATCAACCATGAATCAGCATTGTTTTCACCGCATTTTGTGGCGTGGCACTATTCTTTTGCTTGTGGCTGCGCTTGCGGTTGCCAAGGCAACCGCACAGGAATTTATTTTCAATCACCTGACCACCAAAGACGGACTCTCCTCCAATTCGGTGCATGCGGTATGGCGCGACAAACAAGGCTTTCTGTGGGTTGGCACCGAAACGGGATTGCAGCGCTACGACGGTTATAGTTTCATATATCCGCATTATGGCGAAGACAATGCTTTTCAGCATGAAGCGGTACACCAGATAATAGAAGACAGGAAAGGGAACGTATGGCTGAGAATGGGGCAAATAATTGGCATTTTCAACATCCATACCTACCGCTTTCAAACGGTGCCGGTTCACTTTAACAATGCAGTAAACGAAATACTGGATTACAGGTTGTCCACAGATGCGGAAGGCAATATTTTCCTTCTGGCTATCGGGGCTACGTGGCTTTATTTTAATGAAAAAACCTATGCTTTTGAGCAAAATATCACGCCCTTTGCCATTCCCGACTCTCTGCGTGTTCACACTGCGTACGACGATGCTGCCAACAACCTGGTATGGGCAGGCGGAAACAAGGGCCTCATTGCTTACGATAAAAAGACCAAAGCCATATACACTCCGGCTTACAACCCACGGCAGCTTCCTTTACTGCTGAATAAAGATCTTACACAAAACGTAACAGGTTTTTACATAGACAGCAGGCGGCGATACTGGATTGTGAACTGGGATATGACACCGGGCAAGGTGCAACAAAACCTGCGATGCTACGATGAAAAGGACAACCGCTTTACATCAGACACTGCAGGGCTTTTGGGATTGTTCAACCGCTACTATGAACTCAGTAACATAAAGGAGTTTGGAGACTCAAACCTGGTAGTGTATGGTGCCGGTTGTCTTGTATTCAACCAGGGACATCGCTTCGAAAGTTTTTTCGATAATACCCGTTCTTCCTACAACATTGAATATAGCCTCATCGATGATATATATGAAGATGCAGAACACCTGCTTTGGGTGGCTACCGATAACGGGCTTTACAATACACTGGCAAACACAAACGACAATGCCCACCTCATTCTTGACCATGAAAAAGCACACGCAGAAATCACAAGTATTCTTCAATATAAAACCCCTGCCAACGAAAAAGAAATATGGATAGGAACCTGGGGCGGGCGCGGAATCATCACGCTGGGAAAAACCATTTATGACAATAGCAAAACTCAACTGTATTCCCGCTTATCCGACAGCATAGCTAACACCAGTGTATGGGACATGATTCAGCATAGCAAATCGAAATCGGTGTGGGCAACCTGCCAGTCAGGTGCTTTGTTCGTTTACAACCCAGCAAAAAACAAGACTTCCTATATAAAACCTTCTGCGTTTAAAGGCAGTACCATCCGCCAGGTTGCGGAAGACAGGCAAGGCAACCTGTGGTTTGGTTGTCACAACGGCGACATCATCAGGTGGAACTATGGAAGCGAAACGAACGATAGTTCCTTTCATTCCGTGCTTTCCACAGGAACTTTTGTGTCTGAACTTTATACCGATAACAACGGTTGGCTTTGGATATGCAGCGGCAAAAAAGGCATCCTGGTCGTAAACCCGGAAACTGCAGAACCCATTCACCAGTATTTGGCTGCAAAAGGAACCGGCAGCCTGTCAGACAACAACATCCGCAAAGTTTTGCAATTAAACAACCGCGAATATGTGCTGGCAGGAAATGTTTTGAATTTTTTAAATATCGAAACCGGTATTGTCACGCAGTCAACGGCATTTGATGGTCAGCCCATTGGCAAAATACTCACGCTGGAAACAGACAGCGAAGGGCAAATTTGGGTGAGCACCACCACAGGCATTTACCGCTATAACAGGAAAAGGGATACATTCAAAAAATACAGCCAGTGGGACGGGCTAATCACTGTTCAAAATGAAAACTACACTCTCACCAGCAGTATTGTGTTGGACGATGGCAGCATCGTTTTTGGCGGTAATCAAAACCTGGTAGTATTCGACCCGAAACAATACAAAACCACGCAGCCACCAGCCGATGTAACGCTCACGGGCATTGCGGTATTTAATAACAACCTGCCTGTCGATTCGCTGGTTCAGCTAAAGAAAATAGAGTTATCGCACAACCAGAATTCTATCACTATTCGATTTGCTTCCCTCAATTTTTTACAGATCAACAAACTGACGTATTACTACAAACTGGAAGGCGCCGACAAAGACTGGATAGCTGCCGATCCTATGCAGTTGCAGGCAAACTATAACCTGCTGCCTCCCGGCAAGTACCGATTTCTCGTGCGTTCGCAAAACGAAGAAGGCATCAATTCCAGTCACATTACCCAACTACATTTTTATATCCATCCTTCTTTCTGGCAGTCCGTCTGGTTTTACCTGCTGCTGGCACTCTTGGCTGCCGGCTTGCTCTACTATCTGCACCACCTGCGGGTGCAACGATTGCTGCATGTGGAAAAAGTGAGAACCCGACTGGCAAGAGACCTGCACGACGACATGGGATCAACACTGAGTACCATTAATATTTTAAGCAATATGGCTATGCAAAAAGCCGGCACCGACGAGAAAACGACACGCGAATTTATTTCGCGTATCAGCAACAATTCGTCGCGCATGATGGAAGCCATGGATGATATTGTCTGGAGCATCAACCCGGTGAACGATTCGATGCGCAAAATAACTGCCCGCATGAAAGAATTTGCCGGCAATGCACTCGAAGCCAAAGACATTGAATATAGTTTTCACATCGATGAAGCTGTAAAGGAACTCAGTTTTGACATGGAAACACGCCGCAGTATTTTTCTCATATTTAAGGAAGCCATCAATAATATCCTGAAATATTCCGAAGCCACAGAAGTAAACATAGACATGCACGTTTGTAAGAAAATGCTGTATCTGGACATAGCAGACAACGGAAAAGGATTCGATCCATCTAAACCTCTTTCTGCCAGCCGTGGCAATGGATTGCGCAACATGCAAAAAAGAGCAGAAGGCATGAAAGCAACTTACAAACTAATAACAGAACCCGGAAAAGGAACAGGCATTCAACTCAGCATTCCTGTATGACCGGATTTTCCGTTTGCTTTTAACTGGTAAGCCGGCAAACGCACTATAAAGTACTTACCAGGTGACGGGCAGCTTTTGGCTGCTGCTGCTTTTTCTTATTTCGGCCACGCCAAAGGAGAAAGCCGGAGACGGGCAGGCTGGCGGCAATAAAACTGGCACCAAAGGCAAGGATTTTGGTGGGCAATCCGCCAATAGCACCCACATGTATATCGTAATTCATGCGTTGCAGTTTATCGGCTACACTTGCATCAGCATATTTCCCTGCATACACACCTCTTACGTTTATTTGCTGTAAAGTATATTGGTCGAAATAGTAATTGTCGCGATTGTAATAGGTGCCGGGACGATGATTGATACTCAATTCAATAGAACCGTTTTGATCCGGAGGAAATTCTACACCAATGCCTTCGTCAGCGTGTACGGCAGGCAGCATTTTGAAAAATACGGCATCCGTAGATGCATAGGGAGACGAGCTCAAAGGCAAAGTGGTATCTGATTGTACTTCCGGAAATGGCGGCATCGTTTCTCCTGAACTAATAAAATATACTGACTTTGCAAACCATTGAAAACCCATAACCAACCCGCTGCAGGCAAGCACGAGTGCCAGCAGAGCCACATAAAAACCCAATACATTGTGCAGATCATAATTGACCCGGCGCCAGCGCGCATTCCACTTTATAGAAAAACGTTGCTTTCGGGCAGCTTTGTTTTTTGGCCACCAAAGAATGATGCCCGTGATCATCATGATTACAAAAACGAGCGTTGCCGATGCCAGTATTGGCTGGCCAACAGAAGGCGGCAGCCACAGGTAATAATGTCCGTTGATCACAATGCGAAAAAAGTCACGATTCATATTTCGTACCCGCAGCACTTTACCGGAATAAGGATTGAGGTAAACCAGGAAATACTCATTTTCAGTATAGTAAAATGCCTGCGCAGCCCTGGCGCGACCCGGATAATCTACGCTCACTATTTTCCGGTTGTCGGTAAGGCTTTTTTCAGCATTAGTTTTTAGTAAAGAAGGTGGCAAAAAAGGAAGTGCTTCCGGTGTTACATACTGCTCAGGCACAGTTACAGATTCTATCTCCTGCTGAAAAGCAAGAATGCATCCCGTCAATCCAAGAAAACACACGATAAGCCCGGAAGAAAGTCCGAGCCAAAGGTGAATTGTTCCTATTGTTTTTTTTATCCGCATTACAAATGGTAGTGCAAAGACAGGCACTTTGAAAAGCACCCGTCTTTGTCATTTGTTATTAATTAATACAATTTATCTACATCTTAAAAGCGATAGTTGATTCCCACTCTCATGTTTCTTCCGGCTTCTGCCTGCCAGTAATACACATTACCATATCCATAATAGGCGCCGCTAAAGAGATAAGTATTCAGCACATTGAAGACATTTGCCGTAATAGAAAACCTGTCTTTTTCATAAGTGAGACCGCCATCCAGTTTAAAATAATCCGGCAACTTTTTCTGACCGGCAGCGCCCCAGCTCCACGTTGATCGATCGGCGAGATAACTAAAGCCCGCATTTACCCCAAAACCTTGCAAGGGACCGCTTTGTATTTTATACGTAAGCCATGTATTGGCAGTGTGCTTAGTATATCCCGGCACTTTGTTGCCAATAGTAGCCTGCGAAGCTTTGCTGGTATCGGCTTTGGAAATCCTTGAATCAGTAAGAGCGTAATTAGCCACAAGCTGCAGACCAGGTAAAACCTGTCCACGCACATCAAATTCAACACCCTGCGTTTTGGTTTGTCCAAACTGAACTACGAAATATTCGTTGGCACCGTTGGCAGGATCAGAAAGAGTTTGGTTGTTTTGTAAAATTCGGTAAGCAGATACGGACGTATTCCATTTGCTGCCAAACCAATCTTTTTTAATACCGGCTTCTATATTATTTCCGGTTACTGGTACAACACCTTTACCATCTCTTCTAACGCCTGATTGCGGCACAAAACTCTGATCGAACAAACCATAAACCGACGTTTCATCATTTACCGAAACGGAGATACCTATTCTGGGAGTAAACCTGCTGGCTGAGGACGGCACGTTGTAATCTCTTTGTTTTACTTCCGTGTATCTGCCAGCGAGTGTAAGCCGCAACCTGTTATTCATAAAACCGAGTTCATCCTGCACGTACAAGCCGGTATATTGCTGCGAATAAATAGCCGATCCCGCACGCTGGCGAAGACTTTTGCTCCTGTCGAACTGCGGATAACCATTTGCCGGCGTACCATGAACGGGGTTATAAATATTGAAATATGCGCCCGGCACATCGAGACTGTGGCTCTGGCTCCAGTCGGCAAGGTATTCTTTGGTCCCCATATCGAGTCCGCCAAGAATGCGGTGATGAATACCAGCAGTCTGCGCATCGCCGTTCACGAAAACCTGTGCAAATTTTGACTGGCTGGCTGCATCCCAGATGCCTACGCTTCTAATCATATTTCCTTCTGCATCAATGTTGTTGTACAACGTGTCTACAGCCGACGGCCACAAGGAACTTCCTTCCTGCCTGTAATCGAAATAAGCTGCCTGCGCCGTAATCTTCCAGCCGGGGGTGAAGTAGTGCTGAAAATTTAAGGTTACGCTCTGATCGTCTATTACCGTAGGATCGATACCTGCTTCGGCTGTGGTGAAATCGCGCGAAAAGCGCTCATAGCCTTTGTTGGAAAAAACATAATAACTGCCTACATCCGACATTTTCGCATGCTGCAACACATATTCAGCTGTAAGCGTGGTGTTGTCATCTATTTTATAACTAATGACCGGGGCTATGCTATAGCGGTTATTATATTCGTAAGGTCGGAATGAATTTTTGGTTTGTCCCATCAGGTTCATACGGTACAACAGCTTTCCGTCTTTGCTCAGTTTGCCATCAAGATCCAGCGTACTGCGATAAAAATCGTAACTGCCAAACAGCAGGCTGGCTTCGGATTTTGTACTTCCGGTTGGCTTTTTCGTCACTACATTATAAATGCCGCTTGGGTCGCCATTGCTCATCATAAAACCGGCAGGACCTTTTACAAATTCCAGGTGATCTACAAAGCTCATATCTTCCGTAAGCGGTCCCCAGTTGGAAGTAATGTTCATGCCATTGCGGAAAGAAGATGCCCTGCCACCGCGCATATTGATGCGTGCATACAGATCTCCCCAATGTTCCAGTTTTGTGAGACCGCTCACGTTGCGGATGGCACCATCGCTCAGGCTCGTCACCTGCTGATCGGCAAGTACTTTATGTGTAATGACCTGTATGTTCTGAGATATTTCCTGCAAAGGTTCCAACAACCGCAAAGAAGAAGAAGGCTGATTGGCTTTGTAACCGGCGCGCCCCGATTTTACAATTACCTCTTCCAGTTGCTGCGCCGATAAACTAAGTGTCAATACCACGAAAGAAACTGCATCCTCCTGCACCGTTACCTGTTCTGTAACATCATCATAACCAGCCATCGCCACCTCGAGCATATAAACGCCTGGGTTGAGATTGCGAAGAAAAAAAGTGCCGTCACTGGCAGTTGTCATTCCCCTGGCTGTACCTTTTAGCATCACGCTCACTGAAGCTGCCGGGCTTCCATCATTTAGTTTCACTACACCTTTAATGCTGCCGGGCTTGCTTTCGGCGAAAGAAAATAGACATATTGAAGTGGATATAAATACCATTGCTGCTCGTAACCATCCCATAATTCTGTTGATTTGTTGATTGCTTGTTAGGAATGGCAAAATTAAACGCACCCCTACCGAGAGAGAAAACGAATCGGGAATAAGTCTTACGAAATGAGTAAATCAGCTAACCGCGTAGCCTGATATTTTAGGAGAAATTCGGCAGAAATCTGGCTATAATGGAAGTGAAAAAAATGACAACGGCTTTCTGGCGCACATAAAAAAAGCGCCTCACAATTGCGAGACGCTTCAATATTTACACACAAAAACATTTTATTCTGCTTCAGCAACCACTTCTTTTACTTCAGGAATCATTCGCTTCATCATGCCTTCAATACCGGCTTTTAGCGTAATCATACTGCTTGGGCAACCGCTGCAGCTTCCCTGCAACATCAGGTTTACCACGCCATCGTTATAGCTTTTAAACTGTATAGCGCCGCCATCCATTTCTACAGCTGGCTTCACATAATTTTCCAGCAATTCTTTAATGCGCTTTACCACATCATCATCATCGGCAGCAACCGTATTGCTGGCTTCCTGTTTCATTTTGGCTACTTCATCTTCATTTACCACAATACCACCATTTTCAAGGTATTCTTTCAAAAATTCCTTGATGGAAGGAATCACATCCTGCCAGTCTTCGGTGTCAGAAGTTTTGGTAAGCGTAACAAAGTTGGACGCAATAAATACACTTTTTATAAAAGGAAAACTAAACAGCTCTTTTGCAAGCGGCGATGGTGCAGCATTGGTTTCGTCCGGAAAATCAATGCTTTTGCCCGGATACAACAGCTTGTTTGCTACAAACTTCATTGTTTCCGGATTGGGTGTCATTTCAGTATAAATACTGATTACGGGATTACCTGTCTTTATCATAGAATGTCTTTAAATCTGTTTAACTGTTTCTTACCAAGGCAGTTGCAAGACCTGCCTTACGATAATCTGTACAGCAAAATTAATAAAAATAGGTTCGTATAAATGAAAGATAACAATTTGTTACCCACGAATGACAAACATAAATGCCATAGCCTAGCATCTGAATCAATAAATTACTGTACAACGTGTATAATGAATCATAAATCCAAAATCAAAATTCTAAAATCACCTTTCATTAATCGCTGGTTTTTATCTTTGCCCACTTATGATTGCATACGACAGATTTGTATTGGATAACGGCTTGCGGGTTTTGGTTCACGAAGATACTTCTACGCCCATGGCGGTGGTGAATGTGATGTATGATGTAGGTGCCCGCGACGAGCATCCCGACAAAACCGGTTTTGCACATCTCTTTGAACACCTGATGTTTGGCGGCAGTATGAATATAAAAGACTACGACGAACCGCTGCAAAAAGCAGGTGGCGAAAACAATGCATATACCACCAACGATCTCACCAACTATTATAGCCAGTTGCCTGCCGAAAACCTTGAAACCGCGTTCTGGCTTGAAAGCGACCGTATGCTAAGCCTTGCTTTTTCCAAACGCTCACTCGACGTGCAGCGCAAAGTAGTATGCGAAGAATTTAAGGAACACTACATCAACAAACCTTATGGCGATGTGTGGCACCGCATGCGCGAACTAGCCTATACCACGCATCCTTACCGCTGGATGACGATTGGCAAGAACCTCGAACACATCAAGGACGCAAAACTCGAAGACGTAAAAGAATTTTTCTTTAAACATTATACACCCGCCAATGCTATTTTGGTGGTAACGGGCAATGTAACAACAGACAAGATAAAACAACTGTCGGATAAATGGTTTGCGCCTATCGCTCCCGGCGAAAAATACATTCGCAATGTGCCGCAGGAACCTGTGCAGACAGCAGCACGATATCTTGATGTGCAAGCAAAAGTGCCGCTTGACGCATTTTATAAAACATGGCACATGGACAACCGTCTTGATACCGGCTATTACATCACCGAGCTGATGTCGGAAATTCTGGGTGGCGGCGGTTCTTCGAGGCTTTACCAGTCGCTGGTAAAAGAACAGCAGATTTTCAGCAATATCGACTGTTATCATTTTGGCAGCACCGACAAAGGTTTGCTTACGATTGAAGGCAAACTGGTGAAAGGCAGAAAAATGGAAGAAGCTGAGCGCGCCATAGAAGCAGAACTTGAAAAAATAAAAAATGAGCCTGTCAGCGAAATAGAATTGCAGAAAGTAAAAAACAAAACCGAAAGCAGTATCGCCTTTGAAGACATGACCATTATGAACCGGGCAAACAGTCTTGCCTATTACGAACTTCTTGGCAATGCTGATCTTATGAATGAAGAACTGGGAAAATATCAATTGATTACGGCAGAAGACATTCAAGCACACTGCCAGGATATTTTTAGAGAGGAAAACAGCAATACAATGAGATATTACAGTAAAAACTAAATATAAAAGGTGCGGAGCGATTTTAAAAATCGCTCCGCACCTTTTCACTTCTACTCAATATATTTCAAACCCTTTTTCCCGCGCAATATTGTCTCCAGAGCAGAATGCTGATGGATCTATCGAAAGCTCGGATGGGAAGCTAATTTTATTTTACCGCCCAAACCTGTTCCAAAGCAAACTACCATCGCCATAACTCAGAAACCGGAAGTCGTTAAGCAAGGCGTAGTCATAAATATGTTTCCAGTCATCGCCGGTAATGGCTGCTATTAGCAAAAGCAACGTAGAATGTGGCTGATGAAAATTAGTGATCAGTGCATCTGCCATTTTCAAATGATAGCCCGGCAGAATCATGATCTGCGTTTTGGTAATGAGCTTTAGCAGGTTTCTTTTTTGCATCCATTTCAATAATGACTGCAGAGCGTTGGCAACAGGAACATTTTGTGGCAACCCGTACGCCTCCCACTGCGTAAGGAAAAGTTGGTCATCGCTGGTATTTTCATCAGCAACGGTTTTCACACCCAGCCAATACAAACTTTCCAGAGTACGCAAAGACGTTGTGCCAACAGCTATAATCTTTTCTTCCTGTTTTTGCAGCAGGTTTTGTATGTTTTCAATCGAAACTTCTATAAATTCCGCATGCATTTCGTGGTCCCTGACATTTTCTGTCTTCACGGGTTTGAAAGTGCCGGCTCCCACATGCAGCGTCACAAAATCGGTCGTTATTCCTTTTATGGCAAGACTTTCAAATAACTGTTTTGTAAAATGGAGTCCTGCGGTAGGAGCCGCAACCGAGCCATCCCATTTTGCATAGATTGTTTGATACCGGTTTTTATCATCTTCGTCAGCGTTGCGGTTCAGGTAGGGCGGCAGTGGGATAGCACCAAAGAGGTGAAGAATTTCGGCAAATGTGAGATCTATCATCATTCCACGCAAACCGGATAAGAAAAGAATCACCTTGCTTTTCTACTTTTTGGGCAAACAGCAGCCGTTCTGTACCATCAATTATCTTGCGCATGCACAAGTCATCATCCTTCCACTTTTTCGCGCCGCCGACAAGACATTTCCAAAACACAGAACCACGCTGTGTCATGGCAGACGTGATATCAGGATAATTGCCAGCCGGTTCCAAGCAAAACAGTTCAATAGTACTGCCACTTGATTTTTGAAACAGCAATCTTACCTCAACTACTTTGGTATTGTTAAATACCAGATGAGTGCGCTCCGGCACGAAAGCAGCCAGTGATCTGTAAACTGATTCCTTTATTTCTCCATTTGTATAAACCAGCAATTTGCTTTCATCTCTGTCTGCAAGCGGGTACTTCGCAATTCTATCATCAGGCAATTGATAACCAAAGTCCTTTATCAACAATTCGTCAACCTTCATATTTAACTATGCACAATTTTTCCACAATCAATCCACAGTAGAGACAGCTCATTTTGAGTTATTTTTTCTGAAACCCAATGGCAGTATAGCTCTCCGCTTCATTCACATACGTGGATAAAATAACGCTCTCCAATATCGAAACGAAAGTGGGAAAAAGTGTTATTTTGTGTCAATAAATAGGAGCACAAGATCGAATGACTGGTTTTCTCGGTGAATATGAATCCACGCTCGACCCAAAAGGTCGTTTTCTGCTTCCCGGCGGTTTCAAAAAACAACTGCCCGAAAGCGAAAATGCCTTTGTTGTGTGTCGCGGCACCGAAAAATGCCTTTGGCTGTATCCCGCAACAAGCTGGAAACCTATTTACGAGAAGCTTAGCCAGTTAAACGATTTCGACCCCAAAGTACGCGAATTCAGACGGTTTTTTCTAGGCAGCGCAAGTGAAATTGAGCTTGATGGCGCAGGACGCATGCTGATTCCGCAGACTTTGAAAGATTACGCGGGCTTGCAGAAAGACATTACACTGGCATCGGCCGTAAACAAACTGGAAGTGTGGGATACAACAAGATATAAACAACTGATTGAATCTTACAGCGAAAACTTTAGCGATAACGCGAAGCACGTGATGGCCGATTACAATGTAACTTTTTAAGAATGAACAAAACGGCTCAGTCGCCCCCGGGCAATACCTATCATACTCCGGTGCTGTATCACGAAGCCATTAGCGGCCTTGCGATAGAGCCCAATGGCGTTTATGTGGATTGCACATTTGGTGGCGGCGGGCATAGCCGGGGCATTCTGGAGCATCTGAACGAGCAGGGAAAACTTGTTGCATTTGACCAGGACGAAGATGCACAGAGAAATTTGCCCAATGACAGCCGCATCGTATTTGTCGCCAGCAACTTTCGGCACCTGCAGCGCTTTTTACGGCTACATAAAATAGACAAGGTAAACGGTATACTGGCAGATCTTGGCGTAAGTAGTCACCAGTTCAACGAAGCCCAACGGGGGTTTTCCATCCGCTTCAAAGGCCCGCTGGATATGAGAATGGATGTGAGAGGAACAAAAACTGCCGCCGATATTTTGCAAACCTATACCGAGCCGCAGCTCCACAAGATGTTTGAACGCTATGGGGAAGTAACGAATTCGAAAACACTTGCAAAGCACATTACCGAACATAGAAGCACGGGATCATACAAAACCATCGAAGCTTTTTTGTCGTCTTTGGCGCCGGTAGTAAAGGGCAATCCCAATAAATATTTCGCACAGGTGTTCCAGGCATTGCGGATAGAAGTGAACGACGAAATGGGAGCGCTGAAAGAGCTGTTACAGCAATCAGCAGATGTGTTGGTTACGGGCGGCAGAATTGCCGTTATCACCTTTCATTCACTGGAAGACAGGATGGTGAAAAACTTTTTCAAACAAGGCACTTTTGATGATGCGGAAGACGACAATCCGTTTGTAAGTGTAGAAAAAGAAAAAGTGTTTTCTATCCTTACTAAAAAGCCTATCGTTCCCGGCGATGAAGAAATGAAAAGAAACAGCCGCAGCCGGAGCGCGAGGCTGAGGGTAGCGGAAAAATTATAAAGTAAAAATTGTAACGCAGAAACAGATGCCAAGAATAAGTATTAAAAGATCAGTAAGACAGGTGATCAACTACCGCTGGGTGGTGAAAAATATACCTTTCTTTCTGTTCCTGGCGGTACTCGCGGTATTGTATATCGCCAACGGGCACATTGCCGATAAAACCATTCGCGACATCAATACCACGGCAAAAGAAGTAAAAGAGTTGCAATACGAATACAAGACGGTGAAGAGTGAGATGATGTACAAAAGCCGCGAAGCAGAAATGGTGCAGGCAGCGGCTCCGCTGGGGTTAAAAATTTCTCCCGAGCCACCCATGCACATTCAGTTGGAAAACACTAAAAAGAAACAGTAACGACCGGATGAAACAGGAATCTACCATAGAAGTAAAGCGGGATATACTCTGGAGAGTATATGTGTGTTTTATAGCTCTGGTAATCGTATGCGTTGCCATCATGAGCAAGGCATTCACCATTCAGCAGGTGCATGGCGACGATTGGCGCAGCATGAGCGACAGCCTTCACCAGCGCATAGAAGAAGTAGAGGCAGAACGCGGCACCATTTACAGCGAAGACGGGCAGATGCTTAGCACCAGCATTCCGCAATTTGATATTTATGTAGATTTTGGCGCGGAAGGACTGCGCGATAAAAGCGGTAAAAATTTCAGGGAAAATCTTGATTCACTGAGTTATCGTCTCGCCGATTTGTTCAAAGACAAAACAAAAAATGATTATAAAAGAGTACTGAACGAAGGATATAAGCAAAAGAAAAGATACTATCTCCTGCACCGCAAAGCCAGCTTTCGCGAATACCAGCAACTGCGCACGTTTCCGCTGGTGCGTCTTGGCAGAAACAAAAGCGGCTTTATTTCAGAAGTGAGGAGCATTCGCCTGAATCCTTACCAGATGCTGGCCTACAGAACCATCGGGCTAGAAAGAACCAACGCGCAAAAGATAGGACTGGAACAAACCTACGACAGTGTTTTAAAAGGATCAACCGGCAAGAGGCTGATGCGCTACATTGGCGGCGGTGTAAGCGTGCCGGTAGATGAAGCACTCGATATTGAACCAGAAAACGGAAAAGACATCATTACTACACTCGATGTGCACATACAGGAAATAGCAGAAAACGCACTGCTGCACATGATGCAGAAAAGTGAATCGCAAACCGGCACCTGCATCGTAATGGAAACGGCAACCGGCAAGATAAAAGCCATGGCTAACCTTGGCCGCTGCAACGACGGAAGCTATTGGGAAGATTATAACTACGCCATGCGCACCGCCGAACCCGGCTCTACCATCAAACTGGCTACACTGTTATCGGTATTGAGCGAGGGTAAAACAAAGATCAGCAACCGGGTAGAAGTGGGCAACACAGGAAATGCATTTGTAGGTGTGCGCAACGTGAATGATGCAGAAAAAGCACCTAAGGAAACAATGACGGTAGAAGAATGTTTTGCTCACAGTTCCAACATTGGCATGAGCAAAATTGCATTTAATACGTTTTCTACGCAGCCGGCAAAATTTGCGGGTTACCTGCATAAATTCAGGCTCGACACCATTACCGGCATCGACCTTCTCGGCGAAACAAAGCCCCGTATGCCCCGCATGAAAAAGAACAACGAAGGCTTGCATGCCATGGTTACCATGAGTTTTGGTTATGCCATACAGGTAAGTCCGTTGCAGACTTTGACCTTGTACAATGCCGTTGCCAACAACGGCCGCATGATGAAACCATACCTGGTAGACAACATCCAGGACAATGGTTTGGTCACCAAACAATTTGAGCCTGTCGTGCTAAACGAAAATATTTGCAGCCCTTCCGTAATTAAGGCAGCACAGCAGTGTATGAAAGCCGTAACCACTATTGGCACCGGCCGACCTGTATTTGCAGAAAGCGCCTTTAGCGTTGCCGGCAAAACCGGAACCGCCCACGTTGCCGATGGTCATTACGGATATAGCGACGGCGTTTACCAGGCGTCATTTGCAGGTTATTTCCCAGCTGATAATCCGCAATATACCTGCATCGTGGTGATTAAGACAAAGCCCCATGCGGTCGCTCACTTTGGTGGTATGCTGGCGGCTCCTGTGTTTAAAGAAATTGCAGACAGGTTGTACAGCATGTACGTAAGGCAAAACACCGGCGTACTGTATGCCGGATTAAGTAAAAAAGACAGCACGCATTATATGTATGCAGGTTCCGAACACGAGGTGTCGAAAGTATTGACTGCGTTGAAAATACCCGTTGCCGGAACATCAAACGATAAAGATTGGGTTACTATTTCGAAGGGGCAGACAATGGCTGTGCAGAAAGGGCTACACGTAACTTCCAAACAAATGCCTGCCTTACAGGGTATGGGGTTGAAAGACGCTGTGTATTTGTGCGAGAATATGGGATTGATTGTAAGAGCAAAAGGCGCCGGCAAAGTAGCGGTGCAATCAATTTCAGAAGGTTCGAAATTTAAGAAAGGACAGGTAGTAACACTGGTATTGAACTAAAGCGGAGAAAGGAAAATTTATTTACATAAACAGACGATAACAGCCGTTCACAACAGGGAAGCGAACAGGAAATACAACATGGCAAATTTACAAAACATATTATACAAAGTGCATCTGCAGGCTATCAACGGCAGCACCAACAAAGAGATTACTGACGTGCAGATCGATTCGCGCAAAGTATCTGCAGGTTCTGCATTTGTTGCCATACGCGGTGCTTTATCTGATGGTCATACTTTCATTAATGCCGCCATCGAAAAAGGCGCTACGGTGATTGTATGCGAAGAAATGCCACTGCTGATGCTCGAAAATATTACCTACCTGAAGGTAAACAATACCAACGAGGCTGTGGCGTATATGGCACACAACTTTTATGGCGAGCCTTCTACAAAAATGAAGCTGGTGGGCGTAACAGGAACCAATGGTAAAACCACCATTGCTACTCTCCTCTTCAATCTCTTTACAGGTTTGGGATATACATGCGGACTTATCAGCACGGTGCAAAACCAGATTGGAAAACGCATCATCCCATCCACGCATACTACGCCCGACGCAATCAGCCTCAATGCATTGCTGAAACAAATGCTGGATGAAGGTTGCAGCCATGTATTTATGGAATGCAGCAGCCATGCCATTCACCAGCACCGCATCACGGGTTTACAGTTTGCCGGCGCACTGTTCAGCAACATCACGCACGACCATCTTGACTATCACAAAACGTTTGATGAATACATCAGGGTAAAAAAAAGCTTTTTTGACCAGTTGCCTTCTTCTGCATTTGCCATCTCTAACCTGGATGACAAACGCGGTACGGTGATGCTGCAAAATTGCGCTGCTCACAAATATTTGTACAGTCTAAGAAGCCTTGCAGATTTTAAAGGAAAAATCCTTGAAAACGCGTTGACAGGACTGGTAATGACCGTGAATGAAAAAGAAGTGCATTTCAGGCTCATTGGCGAGTTCAATGCGTATAATCTGCTGGCAGTGTATGGTGCTGCAATCTGCCTCGAAGAACAGTCAGAGGAAGTGCTTCGGGTATTGAGTTCTTTGCAGGGCGCTGAAGGACGTTTCGACTATATTATCAGTAACAAAAATATCATTGGTATTGTAGATTATGCGCACACACCCGATGCTTTGGAAAATGTGTTGTCGACCATTAAAAAGCTGCGCAAAGGATACGAACAGGTAATCACAGTAGTAGGTTGCGGCGGCGACAGGGATAAAGCCAAACGCCCGGTGATGGCACAGGTAGCGTGCGAACTGAGCGACAAGGTGATTCTCACAAGTGATAATCCGCGCAGCGAAGACCCCGAAGAAATCATCAACAATATGCGGGAAGGTCTCAACAGCGCTGCAAAGCGCAAAAGCCGCACCATCGTAGACCGTAAAGAGGCGATAGAAGCGGCTGTAGACATTGCCAATAAAGAAGACATCATACTCGTGGCAGGAAAAGGACACGAGAAATACCAGGACATCAATGGTGTCAGGCACAGCTTTGACGACAAAGCGATATTGAAGGAAATGTTTGAAATCATGAAGAAATAAGTTGATAGCCAACAATTGATGATGTGCAACAGATCAACAGCACCGTCAGTAAAAGCTATTAAACACCCAAAAAAAAGATGCTATACTACTTATTCAACTGGCTGAGCAAAGAATTTCATTTAAGTGGTGCCGGCTTATTTCAGTTTATCACGTTCAGAGCCGTTTTGTCGGTTATCCTGTCATTGCTGATGGCAACGCTGTATGGCAAACGCCTCATCAATTTATTCAAACGCAACCAGATCGGTGAATCGGTGCGGGATCTCGGGCTGGCAGGCGAACAACAAAAGAAAGGTACTCCCACAATGGGCGGCATCATCATACTGGTATCGATACTGATACCCGTATTGCTCTTTGCAGATTTGGATAAAGTATACATCCGCCTCATGATTTTGTGCACCATCTGGCTGGGAATGATTGGCTTTTTGGATGATTATTTTAAACTGAAAGCACGCAAAGAAGCGCAGGACAAAGGCGAAAAATACCAGAAGAAAGACAGTGACGGACTGGCAGGACTTACAAAAATAATCGGTCAGGTGGGGCTTGGAATTATCATTGGCACTACGCTTTATTTCAACAGCAATGTGGTGGTAGAACGTGAAATCATTAAAGATAATGGAAAGGAAATCGGCATTCGTCCCGGCGAAAAGCAGCTGAATGAAATCGTTCGTCAGCGCGATGGAAAGCAAGTACATTTTGCAAGGGTAAAAACACCGATCACGACCATTCCTTTTGTGAAAACGCACGAGTTTAATTATAGCAAACTGATAAGCTGGATGGGTCCCGGAGCGGAAGAATATACGTGGATTCCTTACATTCTTATCATCACATTCATCATTACCGCCGTATCGAATGGCGCAAACATAACGGATGGATTGGATGGTCTTGCGGCTGGTGTGAGTGCGATTATAGGTGCCGGGCTCGGTGTATTTGTTTATGTGAGCGGCAACTACATTCTGGCAGATTACCTGAATGTGATGTACATACCTAATCTTGGCGAATTGTCAGTGTTTATGGGGGCATTCGTAGGTGCGTGTGTAGGTTTTTTGTGGTACAATTCATATCCGGCTCAGGTGTTTATGGGCGACACTGGCAGCCTTGCTTTGGGTGGAATCATTGCTTCGCTGGCTATCATTGTAAGAAAAGAATTGCTCATTCCTATTTTTTGCGGAGTGTTTCTGATAGAAAATCTGAGCGTGGTGTTGCAGGTGAGTTATTTTAAATACACTAAGAAAAAATATGGCGAAGGCAGGCGTATATTTTTAATGAGTCCCCTTCACCATCATTATCAGAAATTAGGATTTCATGAAAGTAAAATAGCCATACGGTTCTGGATCATTACCATTCTGTGTGTGTTGTTTTCTATTGCAACGCTGAAGATAAGATAACAGCAATACGTGCAAACACAGCTTGGGCAAAGCAAACTATCAAATGAAAAACATCAACTATCATTAATACATGACTGACAGCGAAACATACAACGAAGTACAATCATCACTTATGGAAAACATAAGCTGGTCGGTAGTGATTCTGGGTGCTGGAGAAAGTGGCGTGGGTGCAGCCTTGCTTAGCAAACAAAAGGGCTATGATGTGTTTGTAAGTGATGCAGGAACAATAAAAGACAATTATAAAAAAGAACTGGCAGACAACGGAATCGAATTTGAAGAAGGCGTGCACACCGAAGAAAGAATATTAGGCGCTGATGAAATTGTAAAGAGCCCGGGCATTCCTGAAAAGAATGAGATGGTGAAAAAAATAAGATACAAAAATATCCCCATCATCAGCGAAATAGAGCTTGCCTTCCGGTTTACGGGCGAAAGCAAAATTGTAGCCATCACCGGCAGTAACGGCAAAAGCACCACGACATCGATGCTGTACCATATCTGTAAAACGGCAGGGCTCGATTGCGCGATCGTAGGCAATATTGGCTACTCATTTGCCAAACAGGTGGCAGAAGATCCAAAACCATTATACATAGCAGAAGTGAGTTCTTTTCAGCTCGATGACATTGTGGATTTCAAAGCCCATATCGCTATCCTGCTCAACATATACAGAAGATCATCTTGACAGGTACAACTACAGCTTTGAAAATTATATCAACAGTAAGTTCAGGATTATAAACAAACAGACAGAAGATGACTACTTCATCTATAATATGGATGATGAAATCATCATGAAGAAACTAAACAGCATTCTATTAACCAGTCAAACATTGCCAATTTCTATGAAACAGGAACCA
Source organism: uncultured Chitinophagaceae bacterium (assembly GCA_963760045.1). Taxonomy (GTDB): domain Bacteria; phylum Bacteroidota; class Bacteroidia; order Chitinophagales; family Chitinophagaceae; genus Ilyomonas. Next base: position 98,212 of record CAVXBN010000020.1, on the reverse strand, counting down.
AAGAAAGGTGCTTTTGTAAAAGGAGACCAACTTATGCTGAAAGTAAACGACGAAAGAGTAAGCATGAACATCTACGATTTTGCCGCAAAAGGTAAACACAATCAATCAAACACAATGGCAGCAGGCATTGCAGCACTTACGATGGATATTCGTAAAGAAAAAATACGCGAAGCCGTAGAAAGCTTTGAAACCCTGGAACACCGCATGGAACCGGTGGCCGTGGTGCGTGGCGTAGAGTTTATAAACGATAGCAAAGCTACCAATATGAACAGTACATGGTTTGCCCTGGAAAGCATGAGCCGCCCTACCATACTCATCCTTGGCGGAACAGACAAAGGCAATGATTATTCAACCATTGAAGACCTTGTACGCGAAAAAGTAAAAGCTATTGTTTGCCTTGGGGTAGACAATTCCAAAATACACGCAGCGTTCGACAAAATTGTTCGCGTGATCGATACTTCATCTGCACAGGAAGCTGTTCAGAAAGCATTTGCAGCATCTGACAAAGGCGACGTGGTATTACTGAGCCCGGCTTGCGCAAGTTTCGATTTGTTTAAAAATTACGAGGATAGAGGCACACAGTTTAAAGAGGCAGTAAAGGCTTTATAATTTATTAGTGATCATGGCAGACTATCAACATTTAAAGCAGCCTTTCCGGCACCTGAGCCACAAGGCAAAAGGCGATAAATACATCTGGAGTTGTGTGGTGATGCTGGCATTGGCATCAGTACTTGTTATCTATAGCGCCACCGGCTCCCTGGCTTATAAAATGTACAAAGGCAATACTGAATTTTACCTGTTTCGGCAGTTGTCTTTCACATTTTTCGGCATGCTGATCGTTTATTTTTTGCACCTGATCAATTACAAAATCTTTTCGCGTGTTGCACTCATCCTGTATCTTATTTCAATACCCCTTTTGCTCTTCACCTTATTTTTTGGCGCCGAAATAAACGACGGTAGCCGCTGGATCAATCTGCCCATCATCAACATGACGTTTCAGACCAGCGACTTTGCCAAACTCACATTATTCCTGTACCTGTCCCGACAACTGAGCCGCACACAGCACATCATCAAAGATTTCAGAAAAGGTTTTTTACCACTCATTATTCCTGTTTTGATTACCTGTGCTCTTATCATGCCTGCCAACTTATCGAATTCGTTGCTCACAGGAGCCACTTCCTTAATCTTACTGTTCATCGGGCGTGTTCACATCAAGCACCTGTTGCTGGTTGTAGGCATTGCATTGATTCCCATCCTGCTCATTATCACGATCGCGGCTACTACCTATACCGGTAAAACCACCAATGGCGTAAAAGAACTTGCCCAGACAGAAGTATCGCAAACCCTCACGTCGCTTGGCAGGTTTGGCACATGGGTGAGCCGTGTGCAGGACTTTATGTATGCCAAAGACGACCAGGTTCCTTACCAGGTGCAGCAGGCAAATATTGCCATTGCCAATGGCAGTATGCTATATGGATTAGGACCCGGCAAAAGCCGTCAGCGAAACTTTTTGCCGCAGGCATACAACGATTTTATTTATTCAATCATTATAGAAGAATACGGGCTGCTGGGTGGAGCGTTTATCATTTTTATCTACATGGTATTCCTGTTTCGCAGCATCAATATTTTCAGAAAATTTCCCTATGTATTTGGTGCATTCCTCGCGCTGGGCTTAAGCTTCAGCATGGTGGTGCAGGCACTCGCCAATATGGCGGTGAATGTAAATCTCACCCCTGTCACGGGCGTTACATGCCACTGGTGAGTATGGGCGGAACTTCGTTTTTCTTTACCTGCGCGGCTATCGGCATTATCCTTAGCGTAGCCAGAAACCTTGAGCAGACTGAGTGTGAAAAAAGAAACTCAAGCTTCTTCAAATACCGGAACAGAAACAGGCGTGCCTGCCAAACCTTCGGCAGCGCTTGCATAACGATTAGTGCAGAAGAAAGAAGCAAAAATGGAAGAAACAAAAAGAACAGAAGCGCAAAGAAATCAAGCGTTTTATTATAGCCGGCGGCGGCACGGGTGGACATATTTTCCCGGCAATCGCCATTGCCAATGCCATAAAAGAATAGAGCCCAACGCAGATTTCTTGTTTGTAGGCGCCAAAGGAAAAATGGAAATGGAAAAAGTGCCGCAAGCCGGCTATCACTATCCAAGGCATTGATATTGCGGGCTTCAACAGAAGCTCATTGTTTAAAAATATTTCCCTGCCGTTTAAACTGATCAACAGCTTTTTCCAGGTTAGTAAGATTATTGAACAATATAAGCCCGATGCTGTCATCGGTGTTGGCGGATATTCCAGTTTTCCGGTATTACGTTTTGCACAGCGAAAAGGCATACCTACTTTTTTGCACGAAAGCAATTCGTTTGCAGGCAAAAGCAATATTTTGTTGGGTAAAAAAGCCAGGAAAATATTTGTTGCCGGTTCAGGAATGGAACGTTTTTTCCCGGCAGATAAAATCATTATTTCAGGAAATCCCATCCGTAAACAAATAGCCAACATCACAATATCCCAGGCTGAAGCACTCGCCTCTTTCAATCTTGAAAAAGGAAAAAAAACAGTGCTGGCTGTGGGTGGAAGTCTGGGTGCAAGAAGTATCAATGAAGTAATGGCAAATCATGTGTCGGAACTGGCTTCGCTGAATGTGCAGCTGATCTGGCAAACCGGCAAAACAACGGCAGGTATTTACCTGCAGCGTGGCAAAGGCAAATCTATGTTTGGGTGAGCGATTTTATTAAAGATATGGACATGGCTTATGCAGCAGCCGATGTGGTGGTATCGAGATCGGGCGCAATGTCGGTAGCCGAATTGTGTGCTGCCAAAAAAGCGGTGGTGTTTGTGCCGTTTCCTTTTGCGGCAGAAGACCATCAAACGGCAAATGCACAGCACCTAGTTGACAGAAAGGCTGCCATTTTGATAAAAGACAGCGAAGCACCAGGGAAACTGTTTGCGGCCGTTACCAATCTTTTGTTTGATAAAAACAAACAGGAAGAATTAAAAACAAATATTGCAAAACTTGCGATTACGGATGCAGATGACGTAATTGCACAGCACATTTTAAATTCGATATAAAGAACTGTTTATTCATGATGAAAACAAACGAACATACCCCTCTCCTGCTCCGGCCGACAAGGCGATAAAGTCTGTTTATTTTATAGGCATTGGCGGGATTGGCATGAGCGCACTTGCCCGTTATTTTCATAGTAAGGGCACCAGCGTGAGCGGCTACGACAAAACGCCTACTCCACTCACTACGCTGCTGCAGGAATCGGGCTATCGACATTCGTTTTGAAGAAGATACAGACCGCATTCCGAAAGATGTGGATGTTGTGGTGTATACGCCTGCCATACCTGCCACACATAAAGAGCTGATCTGGTATAAAGAGAACCATTATACTGGTTGTAAAACGCAGTGATATATTGCAATGGATTACACAAAACTCATTCAATATCTGTATTGCCGGAACGCATGGAAAAACAACTGTTACCACCATGACGGCACACCTGCTCCGCGACAGCGGCTATGGATGTAATGCTTTTCTGGGTGGCATTTCGGCAAACTATGGTACCAACTTCTGGAGCAGCGAAAACAATACTGTAGTGGTGGAAGCTGATGAATATGACCGTTCATTTTTAAAGCTGATTCCTGATGTGGCAGTTGTTACGTCTATGGACGCCGACCATCTTGACATTTACGGTACGGCTGAAGAAGTGCAAAACGCTTTTGTTCAATTTACAAAAGGCGTGAAAGCCGGGCGGTTTTCTGCTATCGAAATATGGACTGCCGCGAAATGGTGAATTGCATGCCGATCACGCATCTTACCTATAGCTTTGATGATGAGCGTGCAGATGTGTATGCCTGTAATTTTTCCGTACAGGATGGTTCGTACAGGTTTGATGTGAAGGGCAATGGCTGGACATTGACAGATGTGGTACTACACATGGGTGGCTTGCACAATATTGAGAACAGCATCGTAGCCTTAACCATTGCGAAGCATCTCGGCATTGATGATGAAAAAATAAAGTCTGCACTTGCAAATTTTAAAGGAGTGCACCGGAGATTTGAATATATTGTAAGAAACGAAGAGCATATTTTGATTGATGATTATGCGCACCATCCCGAAGAGTTGAAAGCACTGATCAGTGGTGTAAAAAGTTTATTTCCTGATGAGAAGCTGACACTCATTTTTCAGCCGCATCTTTACAGCCGCACCAAAGATTTGTATAAAGAATTCGGCGCTGTTTTAAGTATGGCAGATGAGCTTATTTTGTTACCCATTTATCCTGCAAGGGAATTGCCAATGCCGGGCGTTACCAGCGAGCTTATTTTTCACGAAATAAACAATACCTTCCAAAAGGATTTTATCAAAAGAGATCATGCTGCAAATGATAAAACAGGAGCAGCCGAAACTGGTGGTGATGTGCGGCGCAGGCGACATAGATGCGCTGGTATTACCCGTAAAAGAAAGATTGGGGAATACGTTACATGCATGATGAAGCAACGCATTATATTATCCTTGTGGTGGCTGCTGGCTATTGCTGTTACGGGCATGCTGGTAGCGGCGGTGCAACACAAAAAAGAATTGCTTTGTACTGATATAAAAGTAGAAATTGAAGGTAATGAAGGACATGTGTTTGTAGATGAACGACGAAATTACAAGCCGCTTAACAGTAAACGGCGCTGCAAAGAGGGAACGCGCATGAATGCGACATCAATTTGAGAACGCTTGAAACAATTGTAAAAAAAGGTCGCCTGGATCAAAAATGCAGAGCTCTATTTTGATAACAGCCAGGTATTGCAGGTAAAGATAAAAGAGCGCGAACCTATTGCCAGAATATTTACCATTGAGCGGCGCATTCGTTCTATATCGATAGCGCAGCCAACAGGCTTCCTTTAAGTAAAGATTATTCTGCGAGTGTACCCATGTTTACCTCTTTTACATCTGATAAAAACAACTCTCAAAACCCGATAGTTTATTGATGGACGATGTAAGAAAAATAGCCATTTATATCCAGCAGGATTCGTTTTGGTCGGCGCAGATCTCACAGGTGGTTGTTACTCCGCAAAGCACTTTTGTTATGATTCCTGTTGTTGGCAACCAGACGTCTGAAAATTGGAAAAGCCGATAGTCTCGATTCCAAATTCAGCAGGCTATATCGCGTTTTATAAACAGGTGTGGCCAAAAGCAGGCTTTGAAAAATATGAAACCGTGAGTGTTGAATTTTCAGGGCAGGTAATTGCTACAAAAAGAGGAGATCCGAAACCATATGTCGATTCGGCACTCGCGTATAAAAGTAGTGAATGCCATGCGTTCGGGAATCGATATACTGAAAGATTCATCTTTACTGATGCAAACGGTAGCAATGGCACAAAAAAATGCAATAGATACGTCAATACAAATATTTCTTTCGCAACAGATGACGAACCCGGAAAATGATTGACAAATGCGCAAAAACAAGGCAAAAGCCAGCTTTACACGCAAAAACAAAGCAACAGTTGAATAAAAAAACAACCCAAAGCGATGATGCCAAAACAGGTTCACAAACCATAGTATATTCATGATGTGAAGAAATAAAAAGGTTGTACATAGATGTACACGCTGCACTTTATTGTAAATATTATTTGTGTATTTGCGGGTTGTATTTTAAGGGAACATATTCAGTAAAATAAAGATGCTAATCCTTTATCATGCTAATGAACAAATGTTACAGATGCGAGCTACAGACAGCAAGCTAACATACCGATACCAGGCAAGGCAAACAGAATGTAAACGTATCCTGTTTAGCATTTGGATTTGCCATTTGGATAAAGATACCGACCCATAGAAAGGTTTTGTAGAGCAGAAGAGAAAACAACAAAAAACACTTATATATGAATGTGAATGAAGCGCCAATTATTGTAGGGCTGGATATTGGCACCACCAAAATTGCTGCTATTGCGGGCCGCAAAAATGAAATGGGTAAACTTGAAATTCTTGGGTTTTGGCCGCGCCAACAGCAATGGAGTTCAGCATGGTCAGGTATTGAACATCGACCAAACCATAAAAGCCATTCAGCAAGCCCTTGGTAATTGTTACGAAAGTAATCCCGATCTTGAAATAAAAGAAGTATATGTAGGCGTAGCCGGGCATCACATCAAAAGCCTTCAGACGCGTGGCGATATTGTAAGGCAGGATAACGAAACCGAAATCCGCAGGGAAGAAATAGATCAGCTGATCGAAAACCAGCGCAAAACATTCATACCCGCAGGCGACCAGATTATTGAAGTGATACCTCAGGATTTTCATGTTGACAATTTTCAAAACATTAAAGATCCCGGTGGGTTTTAATGGCGTGAAAGTAGGCGCCAACTTTCACATCATTACCGGCGACAGGCATGCTATCCGCAACATCAACCGCGCTATTGAACGCAGTCATCTGAAAACAAAAGACCTCGTATTGCAGCCGCTTGCATCTGCAGCAGCCGTAATGAGCGATATAGACATGGAAGCCGGCGTTGCTATTTTCGATATTGGTGGCGGCACCAGCGACCTTGCTATTTTCTATGACGGCATTTTAAAACATACTGCCGTTATTCCTTTTGGCGGAGAAAATATTACGAACGATATCCGCATGGGTCTTGGGTGTTTGAAAGGCCAGGCAGAAGCGATGAAAATACAGTTTGGCAGCGCGCTGTCAAACGAAGCGCAAGACAATGCCTACATTACCATTCCCGGTATCAAAGGCATGCCGGCGAAAGAAATCAGTGTGAAAAATTTGGCCAACATTATCCAGGCGCGCATGAGCGAAATACTGGATTTTGTTACCTTTCATCTGAAACAAATTGGTTTGGAACGCATGCTCAATGGCGGCATCATCTTAACAGGTGGCGGCTCGCAGTTGAAACACCTGATGCAGCTTACTGAATATACCACGGGATTAAATGCACGAATTGGTTTGCCCAATGAGCATCTTTCTCCCAACCATATCGACGAGTTGAAGAAAGCCCATGTATGCAACCTGTATTGGTCTGATATTAAAAGGATACAGTGATTATGAAAACCAGAAAAAAGAATTTGACACCACATTTACTACGAATTACGGATATACCGCAAACACTAAAAAAAGAAGAACCCGTACTGGCAAGAGACACAGCCGTGCTTACCGCTCCAGCCTCGGTTGATATCAGTAAAAGAAAAAAAGGGCTGAACAGCTTCTGGGATAAATTTAAAGATAGCATTATTGATCTGTTTAAAGAAGAAGCAGATACTGAAATGAAATGATAAAATGAGTGGTGCAAAGGCAACATGATATACAAGAGAAGTACATCTTTGCGTTTTTAACATCCTCATCGACTTAAAGGGCTACTAACAACTAAAAGAAACAGCATGATTCATTTTGATATTCCAAAACAAAAATCATCCATCATAAAAGTATTGGGCGTAGGCGGCGGTGGCAGCAACGCAGTTAACTATATGTTTGGTGAAGACATTGAAGGTGTAGACTTTATCATTTGCAATACCGATGCGAAAGCATTGGAACAAAGCAAAATTCCCAATAAAATACAACTGGGACCACACCTTACGCAAGGTTTGGGTGCAGGTGCCAATCCTGAAGTAGGCAAACAGGCAACCGAAGAATCGCTTGAAGAAATCAAACGCATTCTTGAAGTCAATACACGCATGGCATTTATCTGTGCAGGTATGGGTGGCGGAACCGGCACAGGCGGCGCTCCTATCATTGCAAAAATTTGCCGCGATTTGGGTATTCTTACAGTGGGTATTGTTACCACTCCATTTCCTTTTGAAGGTCCGCGCCGTATAGCGCAGGCTGAAAATGGCATTAAACAATTAGAACCTTATGTAGATACATTACTGGTGATCAGCAACGATAAACTGCGTATGCAATACGGCAATCTGAAAATGCGCGAAGCGTTTGGAAAAGCCGATAATGTATTGGCAACAGCCGCTAAATGTATCACCGACATCATCAACAGCCGCGGACATATCATCGTCGATTTTGCCGATGTATGCACCGTTATGAAGAATGGTGGTGTGGCTATTCTTGGCAGCTCGTCTGTAGGCGGCGACAACCGTGCACAGCGTGCCATTGAAGAAGCACTTAAACTCACCATTGCTGAATGATAACGACATCAGCGGAGCCAAATGGATTCTCATCAACATCAACAGTGCTGAAGGTGAAAACGAATGCACGATGGATGAGCTGGAAATTATCAACAACCATCTGCGCTCGCAGGCAGGTGAATTTTCAGATGTGATTGTAGGTATGGGTTACGACAATTCGCTGGACGATAAAATCGGCATTACGCTGATTGCAACAGGTTTTGAACAGAAAGATCCTTTTGCAAAAGCAGCCAAACCGTGCTCCATCAGGCGAAAGAAGAAAAAGTACTGATGACACTAAGCACAGAAGGTGATGCCCCTAAACCTGCATCCGCAGCGCAAAAGAAGCACAACCCGATGATGCCAACACTGTCAGAACCGGTAACGGAATCCCATCTCTTACGCTTCTGCCGCACAGCCAAAAACAGTAGTTCCTTCTGGCAGATGAAAATATGGTGCTTCAGTTCGATTTTATTCAGCAACCTACGCCCGCTCCAAACCACAACCGCCTGCATCAGATCAACCAGAGCACCTGCGAATGGAATATGTAGAAAAACCAGTAGCACAGCACAGCAGCCACATTCTGCCGCTTATATGCAACAGCCGCAACACAACAGCTTTTTAAATAAGCCTTCAAATATTTATGCAGAAGGCTCTGCAAGACCACAGTCTTATGTGCAGCCGCCAGCACAGCAGCCACAAACATATATGCAACCCCGAACACTGCAGAGCAACCAGCAAGCTGCAAAACCGGCAGAAGAGCCAGCAATGCAGCAGCACAACCTGTGCCGCAGCCCATACGCCAAAGCCACTGGCAGCAGATAGGAAGAAGATGTGCATCTGGAACTCGTTATTAAACCATCGGCATCTTCGCCTGCACAGCAGCCGCACCGCAAGGTGCTTATGGTGCCGAATCGAATGAAGAAATGGAAAAAAAGAACCGCGCACAGGAACGCCTTGCCAAACTTCGCAATTTTCGTACAATATGAGCAATGCGGAAGTAAATAATGAGTTTGATAATGTACCTGCCTATATACGCCGGAATATGGAACTGCATGGCAGCAGCATTAACTCAGGCGCAGAAAATTATTACAGCAAGGTAACGGTGAACAAAGACGGTCAGAACGACACCCAGATTTCAACGTTGAATACATTTTTAGACGGCAAAAAGCCCGATTAGCATTTCTTTTTATAATCGTGTTTTTAGTTGTACTTCCCCGGTAGTTTCCTGCCGGGGATTTTTTTGTAATACACATTCAGTATCATTTTAAGTTGCATTTATACATATTCCGTAAGAATCCTGTCACGTAGCAATTCGGATGTGCGGGAGCACAAGAATTGTATTCATAAAAAAAAGCATCGTTCATAATAAACGATGCTTTTTGTAAATATCAAGGCAAAAAAATGCAGACGAAATATTATTTCAGCTTGCTCAGTTGCTCATCAAAGTACTGTTTGGTAAATAGTACATCGGGAAGATTGTGCTCCCAGTTTGATTCGTGTTCTATAGACATCATACCATCAAAGTTTTGTCTTTTCAGCTCGGCAAACACAGCCGGAAAATCAATCACACCTTTACTCACAACGGTATCGGCTGCCTGTGTATCGTCAAATTTCACTATATCTTTCAAATGCACGCCAATAACATGTCCTTCCAGTTTTTTCAAAGATTCCACCGGATCCAGACCATTGCGGGACCAGTGACCAATATCGGCACAGGCACCCAGGTTTTTATGACCGTTAATGGCAGCCAGCACAGAATCCGGGCTCCAGTACATATTGGGTTTTGGATGATCATGAATCGCTACTTTTATGTTGTACACACCAGCAAGGCTGTCTACCATGTTCCATTGAGATTTTATTGGCTCAGATGTGATATAGCTTAAACCAAAATCCTTAGCCAGCTCAAATGATTTGATCCATTCCTGTTCGTTTTGTGGTACAATCACGCCCATGGCTACCATGGTAATGCCTTTCGTCTTCAGCATTTCTTTAACGTTGTTACGGGCGTCTGCAGACATATCCATTCCAAATTCGCCTTTGAGGTTGCCGCCTAATTTCTGACCGTAAAACGCTTCTATATTTTTAATGCCTGCGCTATCTACTTTATCAAGTGCTTCGGCAAAAGTGAAAAGCCGGAACGTCCACATCTGAACACCCAGTTTAAAGTTATCTACAGAACCTTGGTTGGCATTTGCTGTCGTGTCGGTGTCTGAAGCTGGCACTTTCCCCGCCATTGTTGCAAGACCATAGCACAAGGCAAAATGCCAATAGAATCAAGCTTGAAACAGATCTCATGAATTGTATTTTAAGATGAATAATAACAAATAAGATGTGCAGCAGATAGACCAATTCATTTTTTGAATAAATCCTGAGATTGAGTTTTGCTAAATCAATTTCCGGAGTTTTCACCCCTAAAAAATACAACCTCACTAAAAGATGATGGCAAAATGGGAATTGAAAATATAAATCGTACAATCTGGCAAATCGTTGAACCTGGCGAACAGTGGCTAATATATAACATTTAGATTGAACCAATCATTCAACATCCATGTTTTAGGCAAAAGCGGCTTTTATTGCCAACAAAGCATAGAGAAACCATATCCCCTGCCTGAATTAACAATCAATGTAAAAAATAAAAAACCGGCGAGCGCTGGCTGCCGGCATTCAAAGTTTATATGGATTTAATGTCCTTTTCTTACTGCATAATAATAGACAATCAGCAAAACGGCAATCACAGCGAGCACAATCGCGTATATCCACCAGATATCTTTATGCTTTTCCGGCATCAAAGTTTCTCCTCTTCCACCACTATTTCGGGCTGCGTATGCGTTTTCTGGTGTTCCCTCTCTCCTACCAGAACGGTGTGCATTGCTCCTTTACGCATAACCCTTTCGGCTAATAAGGGCGCATGCAGAATGTACGGTTGCTGATCGGCAGTAAAGTCGATACTGTTACCTTCTTTTTTCCGCAACATTCCCATACCCGGGCAGGTGATACATCCCGAGCTTTTGCAACTGCTCTCCCATTCCTTCCACTTCGTCTTTGTACATGCGAATGGCAATTACTTTTTCAACCGCCCACTCACGTGATAAAAAGCCATAAAAATGATTGTTGGTTGGATGCACCTGCGGGACAAACACAATGCGGCTTTGCGGCGGATGCACCATTTTGTCTGTAAACTCAATTGTGGCAGGCGTATGCTCAACTGCAAAATTACCGATGCCCGGAATGGTGAGTTTGTTATGAAGCGCGAGGTATTTATATAATGTATGAGTCATGAAGGATAAATTCGATTTAAATAAATGTCTGGATAAAATTCCGCAACGTCACATGTACGATTGAAAGCAATGGCGCAAATATAATAGCGCCTGATGTTCAATGCCGCCAACAATCTCATTACATAGCGTAATTGAGGGAGGACTGCCTGCAAGCGAATGTATTTGTTTGCATCTGCCTTTCTGAAATCATTCTCATCAGAACTTATAAATAACGCCGCCCAGTGCCTGGAAACCCAATACAGGATACTGGCTCCAGCGCTGGTATTTGTTATTGAACAGGTTGTTGAACTGCAACCAAGCACTAAACTTGTCCGTTAGTTTCATTTCAGCTCCTGCATTCAGGTCAAATGCGCCGTTGAGCCGTTTAGAATCTTTGCTTTGTGTCAGGTAACGTGCGCCATCCCAGAAAAACAAATCACTTTTAAACATCAGGTCTTTGGTAACGTGCCAGCGCAGCGAGCCATTCATCTCTACTGGTAATAATCCCCACGCTTTTTCATTATCCGTCAGGTTGCTGTATTTATTGATCGTAGCACCAGCCAGCAAAGAAAATTTTTCCTGCACTGTATATCCCAGTTCACCATGCAGCGCAAAATTCTTCATGTCGCTTTCGTTTACAACACCGAATGATTTGCCGGTAATGAAATCATTGAGGAACAGGGGCTGATTGTAAATGTGTTGCAAAGACAAGCGGGCGTTGTATGTAAGATGACTGCCTGCAGAACCTTTGAAGCCACCATAAGCTTCATTAAATCGCGTGCTTTTCAAAAAAGATGGCTGCTGCAGCCACGGATTGAAACCAGCCAGAGATTCGTAGTTAGTTTTGTGGTAATAGCCATTCAAACCCGCAACCAGCACAAACTTTTCTTCATTCATTTTTACTTCTGCCGAAAAGTTGGGCAGCATATGAAAATCCTTGTTATCCCAAGATGGAGTTATCCCCGCTACAATCTTAAAATTGTTGCTGGCATATTGCAGTGCTGGTGATACATAAACAAGGTTGTTGTTGATTTTTGATACTGTGTCGCCTTTATAGCCAGTAAGATTAACCGTGAGCCCCATATTGAAGGCAAACTTTTCACCAAAAGATTTAGATACGGGCGCATCCAGCACCAGGTTTGATTCCTGCGCATTCAAATTGTCGGTAAAACCATCGATGTACAAGCTGGGATTATAAGAAAGTCCCAGGCTATTTACCGTTTTGTTGCGCAAGCCTACTTTGGCGCCAAAGGTGGTAAAACGGCGGCGTATATCTGCTTTATCAAAAGTTAGTGTATCGGGCTGAAAGCCATATTGGTATTGCGAATTGTTATCAAAAAACACCTTGCCGCTTACTTCGTTTTTACCATTGGTAAAAATCCCTATCGCTTCGGCGTTGGAATGGCTGTATTGCTGGTAAGGCAGGCTTCCTTTAGACGAAATATGTTTTGCATGAACGTTGAGAACCGAATTAGATCCATCGCCAAACGATAAGCCAGCCTGCAGGTAAGGCGTTGCATAGTTTCCGAATCCTGCTTTCAGGTAATTTTTATTCTGCCAGTTGATACCGGTGTCAATATCAGCAGCCAATGGTTTCAAAGCTGCCGGCTGATAGGTAAAAAAGAGGTTTTGAGCCGGCACATTGTATTGCAGTGTTGGAAATGTAGAATCGGGCAGCGGCGTAGCAGCGCTGAAGTTGATTTTTGCCGCAGGCTTCAGTACCGGCTTATAGGTAGATGTAACCACAACCGTTCTGGAAGGTATCGACGTATCGGCCGCCGCAGCTGCTCTTGGTGCAGGTGCTTTTTTTACCTCTTTTTTAGTGCGCTGCGCATGGGCAAAAGGTGCTGCTGCCGTGAATATAAGGATGTAAAGAAATAGCTTTTTCATGTGATTGGTTTCTATGGTTCTACCTTGCTGTATTTGGCTTTTTCAGAAATAACAATATCGAGCTTTTGCTGTGCTTCTGTTTTCAGAGCCACGTCGTCCGCGTTTTCGGTTACGCTGCGCAAGGTGGCTTCTGCATTAAAATAATCCTGCTGTTTATAATACACATCGCCCAGCAGAATATACGCTTTGGTGATCCAGTAATTGTAAGAGCCTGCTTTGTTGATGACATCGAAACCGGCTTTTTCCGCCGCTTTCAGATTGTTTTGCGAAAGATAGATTTCCGCAATGCGGTAGCGGGCTTCTGCCGCGTATTCAGATTTGCCAAGACCAACAACAGTATTGTAATAAGTAACAGCTTCTGAAACCTGGTTGTTTGCCTGCGCGGCTTTGGCTATCACCAGGTTTGCTATCATTTTATCATCGGTAGCAATGCCTTTTTCTGATAAAAGATCATGCGCATTGGGAACAGCTTCTTCAAACCTCGACAGCTTGTATTGGCAGCGCAATAAGCCACGCATGCTTTCGAGCTTTGCATCCTGGCTGGTAGCAATGGTTTTGAGCAGCGCATAAAACTGTGTTGCTTTTGCATAGTCCTTCAGCTCAAAATAGTTGATGCGTGCTGCCTGTAATGCTGCTGCTTCGGCATATTTGTTGGGCGCTTTGTCCGACACGCCGGTGTAATAGCTGAGAGCGTTTTTAAAATCTTTCTTTTCGTAATAAATCTGGGCTACAAGGTAGCCGGCATCGATAGCATACCTGCCATCGGGAAACTGTGTGAGATACCCCTGGAAACTTCGTAACGCATTATCCATTTGCTTGTTGCTATACATGGCATAAGCCGATGTATAGGTAAGCGAGTCTTCTTCGGAAGTGCTTACATTTTTACCATTTTGCCTCATGAAGGCAACAAACTGCTGCGGCTCGTTCCTGTTTACAAAAATGGTTCTTACGTATTCAATGGCATCATTACTTTCTTCCGAGTTGGGATAGTTTGACATAAGTGCTTTGAAACGGTTAAGGGCTTCGTCATCATTGTTGAGGTTGAAATAGCACACGCCGAGTTTCAACAGGGCTTCGGGCTTGTAGTTTACCGCGTTTTTGTTGTTCAAAATATTTGTAAGCGGAGAAATAGCACCATTAAAATCTTCATTTGCCATATAGGTATCAGCAGTTTCCATATTGGCATCGGGCACAAGCACGGAAGCCGGGTATCTCTGAACAAATGAGCGAAGCAACGCCAGCTTTTCGGAAGTATGGTTGCCGGCACCGGCAATGATTGCTTTCTGGTAAGATGCATAATCGGCAGAAGTCAGATTGAGTGATACGGCAGTCTCATACATCTGCAATGCACGGCTGTAATTTCTTTGCATAAAATAGCAATCGGCACTGCGCACATACGCATCCTGCTGAATGTTGGATGATGCCTGCGTAACGGTAGTAGTTACCTGTTCAAAGTATTTAAGTGCCTGGCTGTAATCTTGGAGAGCAAAGAAGCTATAACCTAAAATATACCGTGCATCCTGCGGGTTCACTTCACCATAAGTAGTGGGATTGCGCAGGTAGTTTTGCATAAAATAAAGGGCAGAATCGGGCTTATCTTTCCGGTAAGCAATTTCGCCTTTCCAGAAATAAGCAGGCTGAAGTTGTGCTTCGTTGTAAGGCACTGAAAAAATTCTGTTGAGCAACACATCTGCGGCATCTGGCTGCTGGTCGTTGATGAGTTCTACTGCCCTGCCATACAAAATGCGCGGATAAACACGCTGCGCATTTGCGCTTTGCGAATTGAGGCTTTGAAAGAGAGTGAGTGCGTCTTTATAATTGTTGGTATTGGCCAACACTTCTACCAGCAATTCACGTGCTTCATTGATATACTGCGACTGCGGATATGTAGCGTTGAAGTTTTGCAGTTCCGTTAAAGCAACATCGCGATAGCCCAACTCATAAGATAATTTGGCATACAGAAATTGCGAGATTTCTTTTTGCGAAGCATTACTGCTGTTTAATGCGCAAAACAAAAAGGCACTGCGCGCGCTGGGTCGTTGGTTTGTTTTGAGATAAGCATCGCCGAGCAGATACATACTGTTTTGCGCCAGCGAATCCTGTTTTCCACCCAACTCTTTGAAACCAGTAATGGCGTCTTTCCATTGCTGTGCCTGGTAGTAACAATAGCTGAGCTCATACAAATCTTCACGTCTTACTTTTTCTGAACGGCGAACATATTCTTCCAGGTAAGGCTGCGCTTTGGAAAACTGCTTTTTCTCAAAATAAGCATGACCTAACAATTGTTTTAGCTGTAAAGCATAAAACTGGTTGCCTTTTTTAAGTGCTGCTTCCGCAGACTCGATTGCCTTGTCGCGATCGCCGCTGAAGTAATAGATTTCGGTTACATAATAAGGTACAATGTTTTGATAAGCGGGCTTATCCTGCACCACTTTAAACGCGTTGAGCGCTTCCTTGTATTTTTTTTCGCCAAAGGCAATATAGCCGTAATAATAATTGGCGTCTATGTAGTTGGGATCATTTTCTATCTGCCGGATATCATTAAAAAGTGGTTTCGCTTCGTTAAAGCGTTTCATGGTGAAATAGCCATACGCTTCATGAAATTTCATGGCTGCAATTTCACTGTTGCTCAGGTTGTCGAGCCCTGCTTTTTCATAATAGGCAATGGCGTTGGTAAAGTCTTTTTTGCGATAGTAATACTCGGCAAGCTGGTAGCTCATGAGCTCGGTGCGTGGCTCGTTGTGCTCCGATTCTATGAACGTTTTGGCGGCAGCTTCTGCCGTTTCATCGTTCAGTTGCAGGTTGCATGCAATGGCATAATATTTTGCTTCGAGTGCTGCCGAAACCGGGAAACTGCTTTCAGAATAACCTTTGCCCACACTCAATTGTTTGAATAAGGGATAAGCAAGATTGAATTGCTGCTTTTGGTACAGTTCCTTAGCCAGCTTGAAATCGCTGTCGGGATCATTATTTATTTTGGTTGCCTGGGCGTATGCGCCGCTATTGGCAGCAAGCAAAACGGCACAGCAAATGAGTATCCTTTTCAACTTCATAGTTTTAGGTGAACGATGATTAAAAACAAATATTTTAACGGTTGTCCTAATTAAAATCCAAAAGAGCGGCTAAAGGTAATGTGGCTTTTGTGTGCATAAACATTGAAGCTGCTTTGTGGATAAAAGAAGGAGAAACCTTTACATTTGTACAAACCTAGTGAATGAAAAGATTTAGTTTCACCTCTATTGATTACAGCACCACTTCATTCAATTTTGCGATGCTGCTTATTCGCATCAGCTTTGGTGTTACACTATTGGTTAAACACGGATTTGCTAAAGTGATGAACTTCGCACACCTTCAAACCACTTTCTACAACTTTATGGGTATGGGTCCCAAAGCATCCCTGATACTCGCTCTCTTTGCCGAAATATTTTGCGCCCTTCTTGTTGTGCTGGGCTTGTTTACCCGCTGGGCTTGTATTCCTATTATCTTTACCATGCTCGTGGTAATTTATGGTGCCGATGCCGGGAAAGACTTTCTCGATTCCGAACTGGCTATATTTTACCTTACTGCTTTTCTTACCTTGCTGTTTTGTGGTGCCGGCCGCATCAGCGTGGATGGTATGATTGGCAAATAAGCTATCGGTTTAACCGGTTCCAGGCTGCCCCAAAATGCGTATCCATTTTTCTTATTAATTTTTGTTGATAGAATTAGACAGCTATTGATAGCTTTGCCTTTCATTTACAATCACATGTCGGTATCAAAAGAAGTAAGAAAAATAACCACGAATACGCTTCAGAAAATGAAAGAAAACGGTGAGAAAATTTCTATGCTCACCGCGTATGATTATTCATTTGCCCAGCTATTCGACAATGCAGGTATCGACGTGATATTGGTGGGCGACAGCGCCAGCAATGTAATGGCGGGGCATGAAACCACGCTGCCTATTACGCTCGACCAGATGATTTATCATGCATCATCGGTGATACGCGCCGTGAAGCGCTCGCTGGTGGTTGTAGACCTTCCTTTCGGATCTTACCAAAGTAATGCAGAAATTGCACTTGCCTCTTCTATCCGCATCATGAAGGAAACCGGCGCGCACGCCGTGAAGCTGGAAGGCGGCGAAGAAGTCATTAACAGTATTAAAAACATAGTATCGGCCGGAATACCGGTGATGGGTCATCTTGGACTTACGCCACAGAGCATTTATAAATTCGGAACCTATACCGTACGTGCCAAACAGGAAGCCGAAGCCGACAAGCTGAAGCGCGATGCGGTGCTGCTGCAGGAAACAGGCTGTTTTGCCTGCGTACTTGAAAAAATTCCTGCGCTTCTTGCCAAAGAAGTGTCTACCTCCTTACAAATGCCAACGATCGGCATCGGCGCCGGCATGCACTGCGATGGACAGGTATTGGTTATGCATGATATGCTTGGTATCAATACAGAGTTTAAACCCCGCTTTTTACGACGCTACGCCAACCTTGCCGAACAAATAAACACGGCTGTACAGCAGTATATCATAGACGTAAAACACGAAAGTTTCCCAAACGAAAGCGAATCATATTAGCCGATTAAATGTATCGTTTTGTCTAATAAATGCTGATACACTCCCGGTTTATTTGCTATATTTCAATTCTTCAAATGTTTAAGCCGTGGCTGTAAAAGAAAGAAATATTGTTCTTCAGATAAGTCTTGTAATTGCAGCATGGCTTTGCTTTTTTTTGCTTCCGTTCCAGTTTTTTCCATACGACAAGTCGAAATCGCCGCTCAGCAGTCAGCGTTTTATACAGTTGTTTACAGTATCGAATATTTTGTTGGTGTGTTTTTACTATCTCAACAGTCGTTTGCTGGTTCCCAAATTTTTAGCGGCAAAAAAAACAAGTGTGTACACGGGTATAGTGCTCGCTTATTTTTTCAGCTATCTCACGGCAATATATCTGATCATGATTACGTCTCCGGAAACGGAAAAATTCTTGAAAACAGCCTTTGCCTACAGCATCACTTATAAAGGTCCTTACTTCTTTTCTTCCGGTCCTATTACCCTGTTTCTCATTGCATTTGTAGCAAGCACCGGTGGAAAAGTAATCAAGCAATGGTTTACGGCAGAAGATATAAAAGAAGAAATTACCAAGCAAAGACTTGAAACAGAGCTGAACCTGCTGAAAACGCAGGTGAACCCGCATTTCCTGTTCAATACACTCAACAGCATCTATTCGCTTTCGATAGCCAGCAATAGCAAGACAGCCGACGCAGTGATGAAGTTGTCGAAAATTATGCGGTATACACTGGAAGAATGCCAGGCAAATGATGTGTCGCTGCAGCAGGAAATTGATTTTATCAACAGCTACATAGACCTGCAAAAACTAAGACTTACTAATAATAACAATATTTGCTTTTCTACCTGCGGCGATATCAGCAATGCCCGTATAGCGCCTTTTATTTTCATTCCATTTATAGAAAACGCTTTCAAATACGGCATCAGTACCCATAGGAGTTCATCTATTACTACTAGTATCAAATCTGATCAAAATGTCATTACATTTACCTGTGTCAACGACTACCAGCCCAACACGCTGTGTAAGCACGAAAGCACCGGACTCGGCATCAGCAACACACGCCGGCGGCTGGAACTTCTGTATACCAAAAAGCATGATTTAATTATAGATTCTAACGATAACCAGTTTTGTGTATCGCTCACCATTAATTTGAATTAACATGAAATGTATTGCCTTAGACGATGAACCCCTTGCGCTTCAGCTTCTTGAAAACTATACAATGCAAACTGGCTGGCTGCAAATGCTGAAAACTTTTACCGATCCGGTATCGGCAGCAGAGTTTATCAACAGCGATTCTGAGTTTGACTTTTTGTTTTTAGATATACAAATGCCCGATATCAACGGCATGCAGTTTTATTCGAACCTGTCGGTAAAACCCCCGGTTATTTTCACTACCGCTTTCAGCCATTATGCGGCACAGGGCTTCGACCTGGAAGCGATTGACTACCTGGTGAAACCTTATGATTTTGAACGCTTTTCCAAGGCGGTTACCAAAGCTAAAGAACTGATAGACTACAGGCAAAGCAAAGAAATGAATGAAGGCTACCTATTTGTAAAATACAACTACCAGTGGTGCAAAATTTTGTTTAAAGACATTGAACTGATAGAAGCTTTGGACGACTACATAAAAATATATACGCCGGGCAAGGCTTACCTCATTCACATGAGTATGAAAGTGGTTTCGGAAAAGCTTCCTGCACAAATGTTTACCCGCGTTCACCGTTCTTACATAGTGCCGATAGAAAAAATCAATACCTGGAATAAAAATTCGCTGACACTGGACGACAAAACCATTCCCGTTAGCTATACTTATCAAAAACAATTACAGGAAATTTTGCAAAAGAAAACAACTGCCTCTTCCTGAAGTTTTTTCCTAGTAAGTCAGAATAATGATCAAGAGCAGCTTTCAAGGGCTGCTCTTTTTTTATTAATTATATCATTCCATTTTTCCCGTCGCCCAACCTCGCTGTTTCGCCTTCGTCAAGATCGTCGTTTGGACTATGAATACTAAGATCGGCATCGTTGGCAATGTCTTTCTCTGCCTGCCGGTAGGCATCCTGCACGTGTTCATTCAGGTCCTGCGATTTGCTGGCAGGTGCATCTGTCTTTTCATCTGCTACTTTCTTATCCATGTTAACCAATTTTATATTGTGAAAAAATAAGAGCCGGCATTGTTTAATCAGTCAAATAAATCGGAGGATAAATACCGATCTCCCCTATCGCAAATAATGCATACAATTACCCCTTTGTCAATTGTTTTCGAAAGCTCGAGCGCTGCGTATACAGCACCGCCGCTGCTCATACCGCTGAAAATTCCTTCTTCCTTTACCAGCCTCTTCGCCATTATACGCGCGTCCTGCTCGTCCACTTCTATTGTTTTGTCCACGCGGCTTTTATCGAAAATGGTAGGCAGGTATTCTTCCGGCCATTTCCTGATACCCGGAATATGAGAACCATCTGTAGGCTGGCAGCCAACAATCTGAATATTTTCATTTTGTTCCTTCAAGAAACGTGACACGCCCATAATGGTACCCGTGGTGCCCATAGCAGACACAAAGTGAGTAACTTCTCCGTCGGTATCGCGCCATATTTCAGGACCGGTGGTTCGGTAATGCATCATGAAATTATCTTCATTGCCAAACTGGTTGAGATTGATATATCCTCCTTTTGCCAGTTGTGCTGCTACATAATCGATAGAACCTTCCATACTTTTTTCTTTTGGCGTCAATATGACTTTTGCGCCAAAAGCCTGCATGGTCAGCACGCGCTCGCGCGTAGCATCTTCGGGCATCACCAGTTCTATCTCCACGTTATACAAGGCTGCTATCATTGCCAGTGCTATGCCGGTATTGCCGCTTGTTGCTTCTATTAGTTTTATACCCGGCTTGAGTTCGCCACGGTCCAGCGCACCTTTAATCATACCATATGCAGCACGGTCTTTCACACTTCCACCCGGGTTGTTACCTTCCAGTTTTGCATAGATAGTTACGTTCTCATTGTCCACGATGTTTTTCAATTTCACCATGGGTGTATTTCCAATCAGGTCTATAATTGTTGCCATAGATATACAGTAATGAAGCAAAAGTAAAAAGTAAAAAAAATATAAAAGCATAAAAGCAAAAGCCTGCATACTGGCAGGCTTTCCGCATATTCAGTTCATTAAACTAAATCATACTTTTCTATATGGATTTAGCATCATTTTTCCAATATCAGTTTACTTTATTCTCGGTTAGTGTATGTCCTACTCATATCTCAATGCAACAATCGGATTCAGTTGTGATGCCTTTATTGCCGGCCACAATCCGGCCAGCAATCCAAACACTCCGCAGATGGTGATGCCCGTAGCAATCCATCCCCACGGAACCACAAAGCCTGTATCGAGAAACAGGGCGAAAATATTACCTACACCTACGCCTAAAATAATGCCGCAAATGGCACCTGCAACGCTGATGATAATGGATTCAAACAGAAACTGCTGGCGGATGTGTTTACGTTTTCCACCAATAGCTTTCACCAGCCCGATTTCTCTTGTCCGTTCGCTCACAGCAACGAGCATGATGTTCATAAGTGCAATGGCTGCGCTGATGAGCGTTATAAGACCAATGACGCCTGAGGCGCCCGAAATGCTTCCCAGAAGCCCGATTACCGTTTGTGCTACTTTATCGCTTTTTTCAATGGCAAAATTATCTTCTTCACTGGGCTGAAGACGCCTCACAGAACGGAAAAGCGAAGTCGCTTCTCCCACTGCGGCATTCACCTGTTGTATACTGTTAGCTGTGATGCCAAGCGTAAACGAGTTGGCAGCATTGCTCAGCGATCGCACACTATTGTAGGTGGTGATGATTACATTGTCTGCCCGCATCATGGCGCTCGAGCCTTTGCTTTGCAACACGCCGATTACGCGGTAAGGGGCTGTGCCTATGCGCACTACTTTGTCCAGTGCGCGGGCAGGATTACTGAACAATTTGGATGCTACATCGCTTCCCAGCAGGCATACGTTGGTACCACTTTCCACATCGCGCTGCGTAAAGTTTCTGCCTGCTGCCATTTTAAAGCCGTTTACTTCCAGAAAGTTTTCATCACCACCATTGATACGCACATTCGGGTTGGTTTTCTTTTCTCCATAATGAACCTGGTAGCTCCATCTTCCGTTCAGCCCGATGCTTACGGCAGCCGGGAAATGATATTGCGTTTTGAAAGCCTCGGCCTGCGCCAGTGTGATGGGTTTATCCAGGTTCGATTTTTTCAGCTTTCTACCCTTTGTTTCTTTTGAGACATCATTATCATTGCCAAAGCGTATGCGTTCTTTAAAGGCGATTGTAAAGCCATTGGCACCCATTGTGGCAAAGTTGCTTGTTACACTGCTGTTCATCGCCTCTATCGCCGTTATAATGCCAATTAATGCCATAATGCCAAACGCGATGATGGACACTGTAATGCCAGTGCGCAGCCTGTTGCTGGTGACTGTTTTCAATGCCTGCTGAAAAGTATCTGTTATATCCATCTGATAAAAGGTAAAAAATATAATTCGGTAACAATTAATGCTTAGGTGTAATAAAAATTGCTGCTATGCCTGCCCATGAGCCACCAAAAGAAACGTTCTCATTGAAGCCTTTGGCAGGATGGGTTTTCTTCTGCTTCACTCCGTTTTTTGAATGATGCCATTCATTTGCTTGCCACTCAAATCTTCTGATGCAATGAGTACAATTTCTTTAGTAGAAGTGAATTGAACTGGAGCCATTCGTAAAAATAAAAAAACCTGTTGGGTGAACAGGTTTTATGTGATAAATGGTGAGAATCTGTTGTTTAAAAATAAAACCACGTGAATAGTGCCTGTGGAAAAATGCCAAGAAAAATAAGAGCGGCAGCGAGCAGCACCACGCCTACTTTAAAACTGATTGCAGGTGCTTCCATCATTTCACCATCGCTTGTCTTGAAGTACATTGCCTGTATAACACGGAAATAATAGTAAACGCTGACTGCTGCAAACACAACTGCCGTGATCACCAGCCATAAATAGCTTCCTGTTTTTACAACAGATTCCAGCATAAAAAATTTGGCAAAAAAACCTGCCGTGAGCGGAATGCCGGCTAAAGAAAGCAAGAAGACCGTATTGGCAAAAGCCAATGCAGGCTGCTCTTTCGCCAAACCGTTATAACCGTCGAAGGTGTAATCTTTCAGTTTGATAAGAATGGCAAATATGCCGATTGTGGCAAAGCTATACGCCACAGCATACATGAGTATACCTTCTTTGGCTGCATCGTTCATGCTGAATAGCGCAAACAGCATAAAACCTGCCTGCGCGATACTTGAATAAGCCAGCATGCGCTTTACACTTTGCTGAAATACGGCGGTAATATTTCCTACCAATAATGTAGAAACAATGATAATGGAAAACATCAGCTTCCAGTCGATACCGATGAGTTTGTTGCTTTCCACGCTCGTTGCCAGCATGCGTGCGTCAAACAGTTTGATAAATGCGATAAAGCCGGCTGCTTTTACAATTGTTGCCATAAAGGAAGTGAACACTGCCGGTGCACCATCGTACACATCCGGTGTCCAGAAATGAAATGGCGCAGCAGATACTTTAAACCCTATAGAAATCATAAGCAGCAGCATACCAAACACTTCGAGAATGGAAACAGTAGATTCAGCAAGTGCACTATTACCAGTGGCACTGTGCAATGGTTCAAGACCAAAGGAACCCGTTGCACCATAGATGAGCGCAATGCCCATCAGCATCAATCCTGTAGAGAATGAGCCCATCAAAAAGTATTTCAAAGAAGCTTCGTTGCTTTTCAAATTTCTTTTATCTGAACCAGTGAGGATGTACAGCGGGATAGACAAGATTTCGATTCCCAAAAACATCATCAACAGGTTGTTGTAAGACGACAACAGAAAGATGCCACAATGCACAAAAAAGATAAGTGCAAAATATTCAGCCGGGTAGTTTCCCGTTTTTTGAATTTCATTTCCCGTCAGCAACACATAGATGAGCGTACAAACAACGGCGATAATATTGAAAAACGTTCCAAAATTATCGAACTGCAACATGCCTTTTGTATCAATATGAAACAGTTGAAAGCCATTAGAATCGGCAATGGTTCCGGCAAGTAAAATAAGCAAACCTGCAGTGGCAATATGGCGGTAGAGGTTTTTGTTGTCAACAAAAACGCTGCTGAACATCATAACGACACCGAAAAAAACCGAAAGTAAAATAGCATTCATAATCTATAGCCTGAATGAATTGATTTACATACGTACCTGTGCAAGCACGGCTTTCACGGTATCACCGGTAAGCTGAAGCATGGGTTGCGGATATACACCAAAAATGAGTATAACAATTACTAATATCGTTAATGCCAGCGTCGTGTTGCCACTGCTGTCCCTTGCCGTAAGTGCGACAGAAGAGCTGCTTCCGTAAAATATTTTCTGCACCATGTTTAGCGTATACACAGCAGCCAGGATAATACTGATAGCCGCAATGGCAGCTGCCCATATATTATACTGAAACAACCCGTTGAACATGAGGAATTCCCCGACAAACGCGTTGGTAAGCGGCAGCGATACATTGGCGAAAGCCATTACCATAAAGAGAATAGCCAGCGTAGGTGCCGTTTTCGCCAATCCACCCAATTCGCTGAACTTACGGGTGCCAAGTTGCTGCTCTATAGCATCGGCAACTATCCACAATCCAATTACATTTACACCATGGTTAAACATTTGCACCATCACGCCCTGCAGTCCTGATGATTTGCCGGCAAAGATGGCGGCACACATCAACCCGATATGGGCGATTGAAGAATAGGCAATCAACCGCTTCATGTCGTCCTGCCTGATAGCAATGAGTGATGCGTAGATAATACCGACGATGCTCAGAATGATAATGACATTGTCGAAAGTAGCAACTGCCAGCGGAAACACCGGCAACACCCAGCGGATAACTCCGTAGATACCCATTTTTACCATCACGCCGCTCAGCAGCATGGTAACGGCTGTTGGCGATTGCTCGTAGGTATCCGGCTGCCAGGTATGCATTGGGAAAATGGGCATTTTAATGGCAAAAGCAATGAAGAACATCCAGAAGCCAAAATTCTGTTCGCCCTGCGACAATTTTAAATGATAAAATGAACGGATGGCAAATGAATGATCGGGTGTTTTATTGTATAGGTACAAAATACCTATAAGCATCAGCAACGAGCCAAGAAATGTATAAATGAAAAATTTGAAGGTTACGGCAATGCGCTTTTCGCCCCCCCAGATAGAGCATAGGAAATAAGCAGGTATCAGTGCCAGCTCCCAGAAAAAGTAAAACACAAGACTGTCGGCTGCTAAAAAGACACCCATCATACCAGCCTGCATTAGTAGCAGCAGTCCGTAAAAGCTTCCTGAATTCGCATATTTGTTGTGGTACGAAGAAATAACGACGAGCGGCAATGCCACGGCATTCAGCAGGCACAGCATTTTGCTCATACCATCGAGCGACAGGGTAAAGCGGCTGTTCATTTCGGGAAGCCACGAACTATCATAGTGAAGCCCGTTTTGCGAAGCTGAATACACGCCTGCCAGCGAAACTGCCAGCGTGACGAGCGATACAAACAATGCCCATCCTTTTACGCCCTGTTCACTTTTGATGAATAAGGTAAGAATACCTGTAAGTAATGGAATCAGTATTAATAAAAAAGCGATCATATGTAATATTTTGTCCCCGCAGGCTTACCGGTAGTCAGAAACGAAGTGAGTATGGATTGCGAAACAGGTTCCCTTAGAATATTTTTTGAAACAGTGCGATAATAACTGCCTGATTCCAGAACACGACAAACAAAACCACAATACTCAGCACCATAAACAGGATATAATTTCCCACTTGTCCGCTTTGCAATAACCGCATTTGCCGCGATGAATATTGTACAAACCTTCCTGCACCATTTACCAGCCCGTCAATGCCGGATTTTTCTATCACGCTTTGCAGAAAACCAGCCAGACCGTTCAATGGTTTTACCACTGCACCGTCATAAGCTTCGTCCACATACCATTTGTTTTCGAGCACTTTGCCAAATCCGGTTTCTTCTTCTCCCCTGTTGCTGTATTTACTGTATTTGCTCCACGCCCATGCAATGGTCGCAAGGATCAATACGGTTACAATGCCCATCATCATCAGTTCGTGCGTGCTGTCACCGAGATGTTCAGGCTGCAAACGCTTGGACTCTGCAAATACAGGTGAAAGGAAATGTTCCAGCCAGTGTGCGTGTTCGGCAAATACTTCAGGAATACCAATAAAACCACCAACCACAGCCAGAAAGGCAAGTACCATTAGAGGAATAGTGATGGCGGAAGGGCTTTCGTGTAAATGATGTTCCTGATCGTGCGTTCCCCTGAAGCTGCCTAAAAATGTCATGGCATAAAGGCGGAACATATAAAAAGCAGTCATCAGTGCCCCGGCTACGCCTATATAATACAAGATAGGATTTTGCAATTCGGCAGCAGCCAGTATCTCATCTTTACTAAAAAAACCAGAAAAAGGCGGCACGCCTGCAATGGCGAGGCACGACAATAAAAAAGTAATGTGCGTGATGGGCATGTATTTTTTTAAAGCTCCCATGTTGCGCATATCCTGCTCACCACTCATCGCATGTATCACAGAGCCGGCGCCCAGGAATAAACAAGCTTTGAAAAATGCATGTGTCATCACATGAAACACAGCTCCTGTATAAGCTCCAACGCCTAAACCCAGAAACATATAGCCAAGCTGGCTTACTGTAGAATATGCAAGTACTTTCTTGATATCATTCTGCTTCAGTGCAATGGTGGCTGCAAGTATTGCTGTAGCCAAACCAATAATAGCAATGATACTTTGGGTAAACGGAGCCAGCGTATATAAAAGATTACTGCGCGCAATCATATAGATACCTGCCGTTACCATGGTTGCTGCATGTATAAGTGCTGACACCGGCGTTGGACCTGCCATAGCATCGGGCAACCAGGTGTACAAAGGAATCTGCGCGCTTTTGCCGGTGGCACCTACAAACATCAATAACGTAATAGCTGTAATGTCAGTGGGCGTGAGTTTTCCGGTATTCGCAAACACGTCTTCGTAGTTCACCGTTCCTAATTTATTAAGCAGCCAAAACACGGCAAGCAGGAAACCAAGATCACCAATGCGGTTCATGATAAAGGCTTTTTTGGCGGCAGCGTTGTAATTATCTACCGAAAACCAATAGCCGATGAGCAGGTAGGAACACAAACCCACACCTTCCCAACCTATGAACATAATCACATAGTTGGCACCAAGCACCAGCAGCAGCATCGAAAACACAAAGAGGTTGAGGTAAGCAAAATATCTTGCAAAGTGCTCGTCCTTTTCATCGTGCATATAGGCTGTGGAATACACGTGAATGAGAAACCCAATGCCGGTGATAATGAGCAAAAACAAAGACGACAACTGGTCTACCTGGAAGGCAAAATCAATCGAAAATGTGCCCGTATTGATAAAGGTATACAGTGGCTCAACAGGCAGTGCGCCGCCGGCTTTTACCTGGAAAAACAAAATGAGGCTTACAATAAAGGAAGCAAGCACACTTCCGCAACCAATAATACCAATAAGAGATTTGGATAAAGATTTGCGCAGCAAACCATTGATAAGAAAACCTAGTAAAGGAAACAGTGGTATTAAGTATGCTAAGTTCATAAGTGCCCCCAACTCCTGAAGGGGAGTTTTTGAATATGATCAATGTCCCCGTTTCCCTGTTGGGATGGGGCTTCTCTTTAATTTTTCAAACGGTTCAAAAAATTCACGTCTACAGAATGTACATTTCTGTACATCATTACAATGATTGCCAATCCCACACTTACTTCAGCTGCGGCTACCACCATAATAAAGAACACAAATATTTGCCCGTCTACGCCAGACTGAATGGTAGCTGCAATATGATCGGCAGGTATGCCCGGATGCTGCATTTTGGAAAAAGAAACCAGCAATAGATTCACGGCATTCAGCATCAGCTCTATGCACATAAATATGATGATGGCATTCCGGCGTGTAAGGACGCCTACAATGCCGATGCAAAATAAGGTAGCTGATAATGCGATATAATACTGAATGGGCATGAATTCGATTTGATAATGACTGATGATTACGTTGTTACCTTAGAGGCGAAATACATCTTGGATGATCGGTTTAATTTTTCTTCCCGATTACCACGGCACCTACCATTGCACTCAAAAACAACACACTGCTGATTTCGAAAGGAACGGCATATTTGGTAAATAAAACCCGCCCGAGATTATTGATCAATCCTATATCACCCGTGTTCAACAATGCTGTTCTGCCATTGAGATCGACCGATGTTCGGATCACTGATATCATGACCGCCAGCAGCAAACCGCCACTGATAACGCCGGCAAACTTCATCCACAGCGTACGCTTGGGTTCTATCGCCGCTTCCAGGTTCATGAGCATTATCACAAACAGGAAGAGCACCATTACTGCACCTGCATATACAATGATGTTAACGATGGCAAGAAACTGCGCATTCAATAAAATGTAATGACCGGAAATAGCAAAGAAAGTGACAATGAGCCAGAGCACGCTGTGCACCGGATTTTTGCTCACCAATACCATGATGGCACTCAGAAGAGCGAGTGCGCTTAAAAACCAGAAAATAATCTCAGTAATGCTCATTGTAAAGTTGGTAGTTAGTAAACAGGTCAATCAGGCAATGATTGTCAAAATCAACCGGTTGTCTCCTCACTCAATCCTCTGGCTTTGGCAAACGCTTCAGGTTCTGTAACTGGATTGGGTATCAGCAAATCTTCTTTTGAATAAATAAATTTCTTTCTGGCAAAGTCGCTGGGCGTAAATGTTTCGCTCAGGTAAATGGCATCTTTGGGGCAGGCTTCCTCGCACAATCCGCAGAAAATGCAACGCAGCATATTGATTTCATATCGCGCCGCATATTTTTCTTCACGGTATAAATTCTCTTCACCAATTTCCCGCTCTGCGGCTTCCATCGTAATGGCTTCTGCCGGGCAAGCCACCGCACACAATCCACAGGCAGTGCATCTTTCGCGGCCTTCCTCGTCCCTGTTCAACACATGCAACCCGCGAAACACCGGGCTGAAAGGGCGCTTTTGTTCCGGATAGCTGATGGTTGCTTTTTTCTTAAAGAGATGTTTCAAGGTGATGATCATCCCTTTGGCAATATTCCACATGTAAATGCGCTCCAGAAACGTCATCGGCTTGCGGTCTACTGCTTTACTTCTATTGGTTAATGCCTGCATGTTATTGTTGTATCTGCTGCCGGCTTAGAGCCATCAGCAATTCGTTACAAAAGTATTCGTCTGCGTGTAAGTGTCCAAGTTTATCTTACAATTGCCTGACAATTTTAAATCAATTCATCCTGCTTTTTACTCTGCTTATTCAATGCAACTCCTGTTGTAAAAGATGTCTGTTCATTAAAGAAAAGCCATCCTATTTTGCAGAAGCTATGACGTTTTTATGTCAATGAGTCAAAACCAAAATTCTGTTCCTCATCAACAAACATAGTGTAATTTATGGCTGCGTTACCAGCAACATGATTCCTGCAGTAGCAACCATGTTAAGAAGCGCAAGTGGCAACAACTTTTTCCATCCCAGGTTCATGAGCTGATCATAACGGAATCTTGGAATCGTCCATCTTACCCACATGAATAAAAAGATAAAGAATAATATTTTTGCCATCAGTGCCACCAGCCCGATAATCGCTGCCAGGTTTGGGTCCAATGTACTTTCGTCTAAAAAAGGCACATCGTAGCCACCAAAAAATAAGGTAGCCATCACTGCACTGCTGATAAACATGTTGATGTATTCGGCAAACAGGTAAAAGCCAAGTTTCATACTTGAATATTCCTGGTGGTAGCCCATGTTCAGTTCACTTTCTGCCTCCGGCAAATCGAAAGGTGTACGATTACATTCGGCAAACGCGCAAACGAGAAATATAATAAAACCCAGCGGCTGATATACAACATTCCAGATACCGTTTTTCATTTGTTCTTCCACAATGGTTTTCATACTGAGCGAACCCGTAACAAATAATAATGCAATGAGCGACATACCCATTGCAAGCTCGTAACTGATAGCCTGTGAAGCACCACGAACGCTGCCAGCAAATGAAAATTTATTATTACTTGCCCAGCCGCCGATCATAATGCCATACACACCCAGGCTCACTACGCCAAACACATACAAGATCCCGATGTTTACATCTGCTATCTGAAGCGGCACTGTAGTGTCGCCCAGTTGCAGATAATTTCCCCACGGTATCACAGCACATGTCATAAGTGGCAGCCAGCATGGCCAAAGCAGGTCCCAGCACAAACAAAGCTTTATTGGAGGTATTCGGAATAATTTCTTCTTTAAAAAACAACTTCGTACCATCGGCAAGGGGTTGCAAAATGCCAAAAGGTCCAGCGCGGTTGGGTCCCAGCCTGTCCTGCAAAAACGCAGCAACTTTACGTTCCATATATGTTTCGTACATGGCAATTACCAGCGATACGGAAACGATAATAACGATGAGTATAAGTTTTTGAATTAAATATGACCATTCGAAGGCAAGAAGTATAGCTAACAAATTATTCATTGATGGTGATTAATGATTCAATTTTGCCAATGTATGATTTTACAATGCTTGAATGAAAGACGTGAAATGAGCAAAACCGGTTAATCTTTAAAATCTTCCGAATGTGCCGGACCTTCCAGTAAGCTTAAATCGTTCTGCGGCTCGTTCACTTTGCTCACGTCATGAATATTCAGCATTACCCGGGGTTGCCTGCCATTCATCACTTCAGGCAAAACTTCGTCTGGCTGAACCGCATCGATATATTGACCCTGTGAAATAACGGAATGACGGTCTATTTCCCGCGGACCTTCAATTATCCAGTCGCTCGCTTTCTTTTTTTCAAATCGGCAGTCGTTGCAAATCCATTCTTCCACTTCGCCCCATTCGTCTTTGCGAGCCGTTACGCGAAACACTTCATCGCCCCTGTTCCAGAGCGTTACCTTACCTGAACATTTCGGGCAATCGCGATGCGCGTTCATGGGTTTCAAAAACCACACACGGTTTTTAAATCGGAATGTTCTGTCAGTTAATGCACCTACCGGGCAAACGTCGATTACATTCCCGATAAATTCGTTGTCGAGACTTTTTTCTATATAGGTAGCGATTTCAGAATGGTCGCCCCTGTCGAGCACACCATGAATGCGCGT
Source organism: uncultured Chitinophagaceae bacterium (assembly GCA_963760045.1). Taxonomy (GTDB): domain Bacteria; phylum Bacteroidota; class Bacteroidia; order Chitinophagales; family Chitinophagaceae; genus Ilyomonas. The sequence goes on along the minus strand of CAVXBN010000020.1, from coordinate 67,166 downwards.
ATTGGTAAGCTGATCGGCAGTATATACACAACGATAGCAAAGAATACAGCGTGTCATGTGTAACTGAATATAAGGTCCGAGGCTATGCTTCGGAAAAGTGCGGCGCTGAAACTCGTATCGCGTGCCTGCTTTGCCGTGGTCGTAGCTCAGGTCCTGCAAGTGACATTCGCCAGCCTGATCGCAAACAGGGCAGTCGAGCGGATGGTTGATCAACAGGAATTCCACCACACCGGCACGGGCGTCTATTACTTTTTCACTGGTAAGATTTTTTACTTCCATGCCGTCCATAACCGTTGTACGGCAGCTTGCTACCAGCTTTGGCATGGGTCGCGGATCTTTTTCGGAGCCTTTGCTTACTTCTACCAGGCAGGTACGGCATTTGCCACCGCTGCCTTTCAGCTTGCTGTAGTAGCACATGGCGGGCGGGGCAACATCGCCACCAATTTTGCGGGCAGCTTCCAAGATAGAAGTGCCTGCCGGTACTTCTACCGTTATATTATCTATGGTTACTTTAAAGGATGGTACTGGTTCTGCCATTGTAATGTTTTATCTGGACTAATGAACTGTAACTATAAATCTGCTTTGCAAATATTGCCACATTCCATTCCGGAACGTTGAACGGAGCGTCGCAACAGGCGATACACCGGAGTATCATGGCGCTCTGTCTCCATAATGCCTTTTGTATTTTATACCAGCACTTCGCGCTCGTCGGCATAATGGGCGAGCCCGTAATTGCGCACCTGGCTTTCTTCCGGATTGAGCACATGCCATTCAAACTCGTCGCGGAAATGGCGGATGGCGGCGGCAACCGGCCACGCGGCAGCATCGCCAAGCGGGCAAATGGTATTGCCTTCTATCCGGCGCTGAATATCCCACAGCAAATCAATATCGCTCATTTTTCCTTTGCCGTATTCAATGTTCTTTAAAATCTTTTCCATCCAGCCGGTGCCTTCTCGGCAGGGCGAACATTGTCCGCAGCTTTCATGGCTGTAGAAGCGGGCTAAAGATAATGTATGACGCACCACGCACTGGTCTTCGTCCAGCACAGATAAAACCGCCGCTGCCCATCATGCTGCCGGTAGCAAAACCACCGTCGCTAAGGCTTTCATAGTTCATCAGGCGGGTTTCGCCTTTGGCTGTTTTGAGCAACAGGTTGGCAGGTAAAATGGGAACGGAAGATCCGCCGGGAATGCAGGCTTTCAACCGTTTTCCGTTGGGAATGCCACCGCAATATTCATCGCTGTAAATAAATTCTTCTACCGAAATGGTCATGTCTATTTCGTAAACACCGGGTTTGTTGATATTGCCGCAGGCAGAAATCAGCTTTGTACCGGTAGACTTACCCACGCCAATTTTGGCATATTCATCGCCACCCATATTGATGATGGGCACCACGGCTGCCAGTGTTTCTACGTTGTTCACCACCGTCGGGCGATCCCAAACGCCTTTGATCGCGGGAAACGGAGGCTTGATGCGCGGGTTGCCACGTTTGCCTTCCAGGCTTTCGATCAGGGCTGTTTCTTCGCCGCAGATGTAAGCGCCGGCACCACGCTGCACATAAATTTCGCAGTCGAAACCAGTGCCCAATATATTTTTACCCAGAAAGCCGGCAGCTTTCGCTTCAGTTGATGGCTTCTTCCAGTATATCAGGAATCCAGGCATATTCGCCACGGATATAAATATAAGTTGCATTGCTGCCCAGCGCAAACGAACTGATAATGCAATCCTTCAATCAGCAGATGCGGCAAAAATTCCATCAGGTAGCGGTCTTTAAAAGTACCCGGCTCGCTTTCATCGGCATTGCACACGAGATGGCGCGGAACGCCTTCCGGCTTGGCAATAAAGCTCCACTTCAAACCTGCCGGAAAGCCTGCACCACCGCGACCACGCAAACCGCTTTTCTTTACTTCTTCGAGAATGGTCTCGGGCGACATATCTTTCAGGGCTTTCTCCACGGCTACATAGCCGCCGTTTTTTCGCCAGGCATCGTAAAACCGTATGCCTTCGATATTTGCCTTGTCTATTAATAATTTTACTGCCATGGTATATTCGCTATCAGCCTTCAGCTATGAGCTTTCAGCAATTGTTCAATTCTTTCGTTGTGCACCTTGTATATAACTTTTCGTCATTTGCCAGCGACGTGACTATATTAATTATTCGCCATTGCATTCTGGGTGCATTCTGCTATAATGGTGTCTACTTTTTCTTTGGTTAAATGCTCTTTGTAAAACTTGCCAAGCTGCATCATAGGTGCATAGCCACATGCGCCGAGACATTCAACGGTTTTAAGTGTAAATAAACCATCCGCCGTTGTTTCGCCGGTTTTTATATTCAGTTTTTGCTGGATGTAGGCAATGATGTCGTCACTGCCACGCAACATGCAAGGTCCGGTCTGGCACACTTCAAACAAATATTTACCAACAGGTTTCAGATTGTACATGCTGTAGAATGTAGCTACTTCATACACTTCAATCGGCTCGAGTTGCAGCAGGCTGGCAACATAGTCCATCGCGTCTACGCTCAGCCATCCGCCACCTTCTTCCTGCGCCATATGCAACAAAGGAATCAACGCACTTTTGTGCTTGCCATCGGGATAGCGGGCAATGATTTCCTGAACTTTATTCAATTTGTCGGGTGAAAACTGCATTGTTATGTTCGTCTGTTTAAAATGTTTGAATGCATTTGCTCAGGCATGAATTAAGCTACCTGCCGCAAACTGTGCTTTATGCGCATTCCGCTTTTTATAATCTAAATTAACCATCCAGTTCACCGGCTATAAGGTTCAAGGAACTCATTGTGATAATGGCATCACTTAGCATGGCACCTTTGGTGAGTTCGGAATAAGCCTGGTAATAAATGAAACAAGGACGACGGAAATGCAGACGGTAAGGCGTTCTTCCACCATCGCTGATGAGATAAAAGCCCAACTCGCCATTGCCACCTTCCACGCTGTGATATACTTCGCCGGCAGGAATTTCAGTTTCGCCCATCACTATTTTGAAATGCCAGATGAGCGCTTCCATTTTGGTATACACATCTTCTTTTTTGGGAAGATAATATTCAGGAATATCGGCATGAAACACTTCAGCTTCAGCACCCTTAAACTCCTGCACCTTACGGTAAGCCTGGTTAATAATACTTAAAGACTGCTTCATTTCTTCGTTGCGCACAAGGAAACGGTCGTAGCAATCGCCGGTAGTACCTACGGGTATGGTAAAATCAAAATCCTGGTAACTGCTGTAGGGAGAATGTACACGCACATCATAATCTATACCTGCTGCACGAAGGTTAGGACCGGTGAAACCATAATTCAGCGCGCGATCGCCACTGATGGGACCGGCACCAATGGTGCGATCCATGAAAATACGGTTGCGGGTAAGCAGATTTTCAAATTCCTGTAAAACAGCCGGATATTCTGCGAGAAATCTTTCAAGTTTTGTCCACGCAACATTTGTAAAATTGCGTTCAAAACCGCCAATGCGCCCGATATTGGTGGTTAACCGGGAGCCGCAGATTTCTTCGTAAATTTCGTAAACCAGCTCGCGGTATTGCATCACATACAAAAAGGCGGTAAATGCACCGGAATCTACACCTACTACTGAGTTGCAGATCAAATGATCGGTGATGCGAGCCAGCTCCATGATAATAATGCGCATATAATCTACACGCTTGGGAAGCGAGATACGGAGCAATTTTTCGCAGGTCATGTGCCAGCCCATATTATTGATAGGACTGCTGCAATAATTCATGCGATCGGTAAGCGGTGTGATCTGGTATAAAGGCCGGCGTTCTGCCAGTTTTTCAAACGCGCGGTGGATGTAACCAACCGTTTGCTCAGCCGACACAATGCGCTCACCATCGAGTTCAAGTATATTTTGAAACACACCGTGTGTAGCCGGGTGTGTGGGACCTAAATTTAAAGTCGTCGTTTGTTTGCCGATAGAACCTTCCGGCAGTTTAATATGATGTGGCGCTTCTATATTGTGCATATTATTTATATCTGTAAAATTGGATTCTGATACAGAAGCCAACGTCAAACTTATCCAAAAATACTAGTCAATTCTATTTCTAACCCTTTCAATATTTCGCAGCGGATAGAACCATGCGAAAGCTTTTCGAGCAGGGTATAATGTTCACCATCCAGCACATACTGCTCAATAGTTTTGGCATCGGCATCTGCAATCCAATATTCACGAACACCATTCAGCGCATATTCTTCCTTCTTTCTTGTCCGATCGTTCTGTGCCGTGCTATCGCTCAAAACTTCGATAATAAAATCTGGTGCCGGGAAATATCCTGGTTTCGTTGGAAAACTGCTGATGCTGCCAGAAAGCAAGATCAGGCATTAGGTCACTTCTTTTCAGCCTGATTAATGCCTGTTTGTTAATACGATTCCTGCATGGTTATGTTCCACAAACTGATCAATAATTCTTGCCAGTTTTTTAAGTACAACAATATTGATCAATCTTGCGGGAGAATGTATAACAACTTCGCCGGCAATAAATTCGGCGTGTTTGTCTTCATCCAGCCAATCATAAAATTCCTGCCGCCTGATGGTTTCTTCCTCCGGCACACGCTTCAGCTCTTCCACGTAGTCGTGAAGTTTCGGCGATTGCAATATTGGCTGAAGAATATTATCCACGGTAGTATTATAAAGTATTCAAAATCGCTTTTGTGCCACCTCTGCCAAACATCTCATCGTCTTTGTCGCGGCGTGTCTGGTCTTCGAGCGGAAACTCTTTACGCTGCGGAAAATAATCCATTTCGTCTACATTCATGATGCGTTTGAGATTGGGATGCCCCACGAAGTTCACACCATAAAAATCATAGGTTTCGCGTTCCATCCAGTTGGCAGCTTCAAAAAGTTTTGTTGCTGTAAACACGTCCGGCTGCTCTATATTGGTAAACACTTTGAACCTGATGCGCACATTGGCAACCATATTGTGCAAATGATACACAACTGCCAGCTCTGCACCTTTATTATCCGGGAAGTGAACCGCGCAAACCGATGTCAAAAACTGAAATCCCAGCTCATCATATAAGTATTGAAGCACTTTGAGATTTGTATCTTTTGGCGCTTCAAACGTAAGCATTCCATATGGTTCATGAAAACCTGATATTACATCCCCGAATTTCTGTTGCAGCTGCTGTTGTATCGATTCGTTTGTTAGTTGCATTCGCACATTATTTACTGTATGCCGTAGCTATTCATTAAAGCTTTGTATTCTTCACCGTTGCGGCGGCGCAGGCTTTCATTTCCTATGAGATCCTGAATGCGCATTACACCATCAATAATGGCTTCGGGACGTGGCGGGCAACCCGGCACATATACGTCTACAGGTATAATCTGGTCGATACCTTGCAATACGGAATAGGTATCGAAAATACCACCCGAACAGGCACAGGCGCCTACTGCCAAAACCCAGCGGGGCTCTGCCATTTGCAAATACACCTGCTTCAATACAGGTCCCATTTTTTTGGAAATGGTTCCCATCACCATCAGCAGATCGCACTGACGTGGCGTAAAACCAAGACGCTCCGAACCAAAGCGTGCGAGATCATATGTGGAGGCCATGGTTGCCATAAATTCGATACCACAACAAGAGGTAGCAAATGGTAGCGGCCAAATAGAATTTTTACGGGCGAGACCTACCACCTTTTCAAAACTGGTGGCAAAATATCCTTCGCCGCCATTGCCGTCGGGAGCTTCCGATATGGCAATATTGTCGTGAATATCGGGCTGCTTCGGATGTATATTAAATCGTACAGGACGTGGCATAATGATATCCTTTTTCTTGAATTTTATCTTGACAAAAGTAGCGTACTGCAATTAGAAAAAATTACTAAACATTCGCCTTTGCGTAAATATTTTAGTTGTATTCATCTGTGGCTAAGCTACAGGTGCAAAGCTAAAGAATGTGCCATTGTTTGCAACATCCATCTTATTATATATAATTCTAAAAATGAAATGAGACCTTAAAGCCGGGTTCTGTACTTTAGAAACCAAGGGTCGAGATTTGGAAATTATTCATGAATTTTAATGAGATGTTCTTTTTATAGATTAATCCCTATTTTTGGCGATGTATATGCTGGCTAAAGTGTCATAAAGTAATACAGAATTTTCCTGCCTGATCTTTTTTAAGGCCAACTCAGATTAAATAAAATGTCGAAGCAAATAACCAAAATTGCAGTTTTAACTTCAGGTGGAGATTCACCAGGCATGAATGCGGCCATACGGGCTGTTGTGAGAACCGGTATTTATTACGGAATGGAGGTATATGGTATTGTACGGGGCTACAGCGGTATGGTTGAAGATGACATCTTTCGCATGGATTCCCGCTCTGTAGCCAATATCATACAACGTGGTGGCACCATTCTCAAATCGGCCCGGTGTAAAGAATTTTTTACTTATGAAGGTCGCCAGAAAGCGGTTGAAAACCTTACCAAGCGTGGCATTCAGGGTCTCGTGGTGATTGGTGGAGACGGAAGCTTTACAGGCGCGCTAAAATTGAGTACCGAATTTAACCTGCCTTGCATTGGTTTGCCGGGCACAATAGACAAAGATTTGTATGGTACCGATTTTACCATCGGTTTCGATACGGCGGTAAACACAGCTATTGATGCCATCGATAAAATACGCGATACGGCCGATGCGCACGACCGCCTTTTTATTGTGGAAGTAATGGGTCGCCACGCCGGTTATATAGCTTTGCACAGCGGTATAGCAACCGGTGCAGAAAACATTCTGATACCTGAAGCAGAAACTAACATAGATGAAGTGATTGATTCGCTGTCAGAAAAAGAAAAGCGAAAAAAACTAGTAAATCTCATTGTTGTTGCCGAAGGTGATGAATTTGGCGGTGCCAACCAGATTGCTAAAATAGTAAAAGAACGGATGCCTCATTTAGATACAAGAGTGTCCATCCTCGGTCATATTCAGCGTGGCGGATCACCTACCGCCATAGACAGGCTGATAGCCAGCCGCATGGGTTATCATGCGATAGAAAGCCTGATGGAAGGCCGCTACAATGTAATGGTAGGCGTAGTGAATAACGAAATGGCTTATACGCCGCTGGAAATTGCCATCCGCGAAAAACAGTCGATCAGCCCGGATTGGCTGCGGCTGGTGAAGATTTTAGCCAGTTAAATGGAAATCTTATTTTTATCGTTCGATTGAAAGTCAATTGCACAAAATCATTGTCATATAACATAATATGGATAAGTTAGGAGGAACAGAACTCACGTTTCATCGTACCAAAATCGTAGCTACTGTAGGCCCTGCCTGCGATACATACGACAAGCTGCTGGCGCTTGTAAAAGCCGGCGTAAATGTATTCAGGCTCAATTTTTCTCACGGCAACCACGAAGACAAAGAAAAAATCATCGGGTTTATCCGCGAACTGAATGCAAAAGAAAAATGCAATATTGCCATCCTGGCCGATCTGCAGGGACCCAAACTGCGTGTGGGTGAAATGGAAAATGGCGGGCTCGATGTGAAAGCAGGTGATATTCTCACTTTTACTTCTACTGAAAAAGTAATAGGTAATAAAGATAAAATCTATGTATCGTATCCAAACCTGCACAACGATGTGAGAGTAGGCAATAAGATACTGATAGATGATGGCAAATTGGAAGTGATTGTCATTGAAATTACAGACAATGGCGACGTGCGTGTTGCGGTTTCATACGGCGGCAGGATATTGCCAAAAAAAGGTGTAAACCTGCCGGATACCGAAATATCGCTGCCTGCTATGACAGAAAAAGACGTCATAGACATGGAATTTATCGCCAAGATGGAAACCGACTGGATTGCGCTGTCTTTTGTGCGCAAGGCAGAAGACATCATTGATCTGAAGCAGCGCCTGGCCGAAAGAGGCAGTACTATAAAAGTAATGGCAAAAATAGAAATGCCATCTGCTATGGCCGACCTGAAAAACATCGTAAATCATAGCGATGGTGTGATGGTAGCCCGTGGCGACCTTGGCGTGGAACTGCCGGTAGAAAAAGTACCGATGGCACAACGTGAAATCATTCGTAAGTGTATTCATCGTGGCAAACCGGTGATTGTGGCTACGCAAATGATGGAAAGTATGATTGACCGCACCAAACCAAACCGCAGCGAGATAACAGACGTAGCCAACGCGGTGCTCGAAGGCACAGACGCAGTGATGCTAAGTGCTGAAACAGCAACCGGGAACTATCCTGCCCTCGTGGTGGAAACAATGCGCAAAATCATACTGGAAGTAGAAAAAACAGAGTACCGGTATAACCGCGAAGAAGATCTGAAACCAATTTCGCACTCTCCTACATTTCTGAGCGATGCCATATGCTACAACGCTTGTAAAATAGCGCGCGATGTAACGGCACAAGCACTTATCGGTATGACGCAAAGCGGCTATACAGCTTTTGTATTGAGCAGCTACCGTCCAAAATCACCGCTGTTTGTTTTTACAAAAAAGAAACACCTTGTCAACCAGCTGAGTCTGAGCTGGGGCGTAAGAGCGTTTTATTACGATGAAGAAAACAGCCTTGATGATATCATCACCGATCAGATTTCTATATTGAAAGAACAAGGCTATTTAGCTTCCGGAGACATCGTGGTAAATACAGGCAGCACACCTGTGGAAATGCATTTACCAACCAATGTTTTGAAGATCTCTACAGTAGAATAAGAACATTCAGTTCAAATAAATAGCAAAGCCGGTCTTTTAGCAAGACCGGCTTTTTTTATCACATTACATAGCACATTGAATGTATAGATTCATAGCAGCTTTAAATAACAGCGTATGTCTATTGACATTGTTACACATTCAGCACTCAATATAATACATGCCAACTCTGGACATGTTATTCTACAACTAGTTGCGCTCATAATACTTAGCGCAATGCTATCGGCTCCTTTCGGCAAATGGTAGCGCAACTTAAAGTCTTTGCTGCTGTTAGGTTTTATTACGCCACCCATTACATCTTCATGTTCTTCGAGCATGCGCCGGTCTTTGTCATAACTTAGTAGTTTTATCCGAACATCTTTATAACTGCTAACCGTAGCAGAATTGGTTACTTTTCCTTTCACAACCGTATTTCCTAACCAGTTTTTTTTATCATTGGAAGCAATGGACAAAAAGGACAATGGCGCCTGCTGTTCCTGTTTTGCCAGTTGCTCTTTTTGTTGATCGTAATGTATCTACCGCTGGCATCAACAGCCCTATTGCTGCAGGCAGAAAGCACACACAACAGCACCAACAAAATTTTATACATATGCCTTAAGGAATTGTTTTTAAAACTCTTATTCACTAGTAAACGAATACCAGTAAGAAAATATGATTTTTGAATTGTGAAAATGAGATCATTATGCATCCTGCCCTATCCATACTGCACCGCCAATGCTACTGCGCGAAGCGCCTGAAACGCTGTGCAGCACTGTATTTTCTTCGCGCCAGCGCAGCAAGCCTAACAATGCCATGATCAAGCCTTCCTTGTATTGAACAATGTGATTGTCGGGCACTTCTATCGAATATCCTAATGGCTCCAATACCTGCTGCAAGCGGCTTACAAGGTATGTGTTAAAGGCACCTCCGCCCGTAGTGAGGATTTGTTTATTGGAAATGGTGAAGGTTTTGTCTAGTTGCTCTACTGCCTTCGCGATCTGCGTTACCATATGTTCTACATACGTGCACAGGGCGTCGCTTGTATGCAGTTGCCCATAGCTTTCCACAATAGGAAGAATAGTTTCTATTCCAAAACTATTATCGAGCGATTTCGGAAAAGGCATGCCATAATAATCCAATTGGTCCAGGTGTTCCAACAATCCATCGTGCACGGTTCCTGCTTGCAGCAAGTTCTCCATTTTCGTCAAACAGTTTATGCTCTTTTGCAGCCAGCAGGTTTAGTACTTTATTGGCAGGGCAAATGTCGAACGCGATATATTCTTCGCCCTTTTTACAACTGATATTGGCAATGCCGCCCAGATTTAACAAGAAATCTGACTGCGGGAATATGAGCTTTTCGCCTGCCGGCACAATGGGCGCACCCTGTCCGCCAAGCGCCACATCCATAGCGCGCAGATCGCTTACTACATTTATACCAGTACAGCGGCTATATCTGCACCGGAACCAAGCTGTGCAGTAAAGCCGTTTTGAGGCATATGAAAAACTGTATGCCCGTGAGATCCAATGAGCTGCACCTGGTGATGAAGGTTGAAAAGTATCGATGAACTGAGTTTATTTGTTCGCCGATAAATCTGCCCGAACTCGCTGTGTAGTTGCAGGTAATCGTAAGCCGTCATATGCGCAGCCTGGTGCAGCCGCCTTTGCCAGTCATCGCTATATTCATAGGTTTGGCTGCCATAATTTCATAGCTCCAGGCGCCCCGGTTTTCTTCAAACGATGCAAACACAATATCCAATCCATCTAATGAAGATCCACTCATAATACCAATAGCCCTGTACACCATGATATTTTATTTATTTGCTTCGCAAAGGTATCAGCTTTCGTTTATCCGGTTCCCTGATATTCAGCTACGTTCTACAAAAGCACTCTCATTGTTCTACTCTATTAAAGTGCCATTAAAGAATTACACTAATTTGAAATGACAATTCAGAATTACTTTCGCGCATGAAATCTGCTTTACTGAAGCTTCACCTGGCTGTTTTTTTCTGGGGTTTTACAGGTGTGTTAGGACGCGTGATCACACTCAATGAAGGTTTACTGGTTTGGTGGCGTTTGCTCATTACGGTTGCTACGGTTTGGCTGCTGAATTTGTACAGCAAAGGCAACCGCAAAATTGCCAAAAAAGACTTTTTCAAAATTGGCGGTATTGGTGCAGTGCTCGCACTCCACTGGCTTTGCTTTTATGGCAGTATCAAATATGCAAATGTTTCGGTAGCACTCACCTGTATGTCTACTACCGGACTTGTTTACCGCACTGTTGGAACCCATATTTTTTCGCAGGCGCATCAGTGGTTTCGAAATTCTGCTGGGCTTAATGGCTTTGGCTGGTATTTCGCTCATCTATGTGTCAAACCTCAGTTTTTCTACCGGCATTTATATTGGGTTGGGAGCTGCTATATTGGTGGTACTGGTTTCTATTTTAAACAAAAGTGTGGTGGAAGGTTACGAACCGCAAACCATGACGCTGCTACCAGCTTACGGGGGCTTTTCTGTTTCTTAGTATCCTGATGCCGCTATATAATTATTTATTTCCCGCGCCATCGCTGTTTCCTACTTCATCCGACTGGATATGGCTGTTTATTTTAAGCTGGGTTTGCACTGTTTTTACCTATGGTTTGTACCTTGCGCGCTTTAAAGAAAGTGAGCGCCTTTACCATGAACCTTACCACCACTTTAGAACCTGTATATGGCATTATCCTCGCGTTTGTCATTTACCACGAAAACAAAGATTTTGGGTATACTTTTTATATTGGTTTTGCACTCATTATCGGTGCAGTATTGATACAAATGACTAAGATGGTAAAAGAAAACAAAGCGCTCGGAAACGATCGTGAATTATGAACTGTAAGGTTATAATTTTTCCGTTTTACATTCTTAACTTTCTGCACGTATGAAACTTCAATATAAAGCAATCGAACTACCGTTTCAATATCCGTTTACCATATCGGGCGGACGTACCAAAACACATCAGTCTTCATTGCTTGTTTCCTTGTCGCTTGGCAGGTTTACAGGCTTTGGCGAAGCGCCTGCCATTAGCTATTACAACGTTACGGTGGAAGAGATGATAGAGACCATTGAAAAGAAAAAAGCGATGATTGAAAAATTTGCGCTTACCGAAGTGGAACGCTACTGGCATTATCTCCATCATTTACTTGCCGGGCAATCCCTTTCTTGTATGCGCGCTCGACATTGCATGCTGGGACCTGATGGGAAAAATGAAAGGCGCGCCACTTTACAAATTATGGAAAACGGAATGGAACCAACACGCCTGCACACGGATTATACCATCGGGCTGGATAGCCTGGATAAAATGGTTGAAAAAATAAAAGCCTTTCCTGCACCCATTTATAAAATAAAACTCGGTGTGGAGAATGACATACAGATTGTAACCGAACTGCGAAAGCATACAGATGCTATTTTCAGGGTAGATGTAAACGCCGGCTGGACGCTTGAAGAAGCGCATACAAAAAATACCACTGCTGCAAAAACTGGGTGTAGAACTGATAGAGCAGCCGCTGGCAAAAGATGACTGGGACGATATGAAAATTTTATATCAACAATCTCCTTATTCCGCTGATTGCCGATGAGAGTTGCGTATCGGAACATGATGTAGAAAAATGTGCCGGCCATTTTCATGGAATCAATATTAAACTTACAAAATGCAGTGGTTTAACGCCCGCTCTGCGCATGATAAAAAAGGCAAAAGAATTGAACCTGAAAGTGATGGTTGGCAGTATGAATGAAAGCACCATTGGGTCTGCAGCCATTGCTCATTTGCTGCCACAAATTGATTATGTGGATATGGATGGTCCGCTCTTGCTTAGCGAAGACATTGCCAAAGGATTGACCTACGATTTTGGAAATAGTAACGGTGAGCGAAAAACCGGGCTTGGGAATAGAAATGATATAAATATAATCAGATTGCGATATACGCAATCAAAAAACCTGCAGAAAATTATCCTGCAGGTTTTGATACATTAGATACTTGTAATTTATTGAATTGTTGCCAGGTTGTAAATGAACATTCGATTATTTCTTCTACTCCGCCGTAACAAGGTAATAATGCTTCTTTGCCTTTTTGCACCAGCATATATTTCTGATGAAGCAATAAACTGCTGTCAACCATCATTTGCGCCGATTCTATCTTTTTTACGGTTGATGCTTACACCGCCGCCTTGCACCATTTTGCGTGCTTCGCCTTTGGAAGGAAATACCGCTGCATCCGTTAAAAAACTAATGACATCTACCCCAGTTTCCATCTTCGATTTTTCAATGGAAAATCGCGTAACGCCTTCCATGCTTTCGAGGTCTTCTACCGACAGGCTTTCGGCAGGTGCCGATTGGTTGGCAAACAGTTTTTCCGTGGTGGCAAGGGCTTCGTTGAGCGCATCTGCTCCATGTACAAACAAGCGTAAGTTCTTTGGCAAGCGTTTTTTGCAACAGGCGTGCAGCTTCGTTTTGCATATGCTGTTCAATGAGCATATCTATTTCTTCTTTCGGCAAAAACGTAAATATTTTAATCCATTTTTTCGCATCTGCATCAGCCGCATTCAGCCAAAACTGGTAAAACTGGTAAGGCGATGTTTTTTCGGCATCGAGCCAAACATTTCCCTTTTCCGATTTGCCAAATTTGCCGCCGTCGCTTTTCGTCAGCAGCGGGCAGGTAAAGGCAAATGCTTCTCCTCCCGTTTTTCTCCTGATCAGTTCGGTGCCGGTTGTGATGTTGCCCCATTGGTCGCTGCCGCCCATTTGCAGTTTACAGTTCTTATGCTGATACAGCCAATAAAAATCATATCCCTGAATAAGCTGGTAAGTAAATTCGGTAAAGGAAATGCCGCTTTCGCCTTCAAGGCGCTTCTTCACGCTATCCTTTGCCATCATGTAATTTACGGTAATGTGCTTGCCCACATCGCGGATGAAAGTGAGAAAATTCATCTCTTTAAACCAGTCATAATTATTTACCATTACAGCAGCATTTGGCTTCGACGTCATCAAAGTCTAAAAACTTTTCCAACTGCTTTCTACACCTTCCTGGTTGCGTTGCAGCACATCTTCACTCAACAGGTTGCGCTCTTCGCTTTTGCCGCTGGGGTCGCCTATCATACCCGTTGCACCACCCACCAACGCAACTGGTTTGATGCCCTGCTTTCTGCAAATGCACCAGCAACAATATAGGAACCAAACTGCCAATATGCAAACTGTCAGCCGTAGGGTCGAAACCAATGTAACCGCTTGTCATTTCTTTACCCAACTGCTCTTCTGTACCGGGCATAATATCCTGTACCAACCCGCGCCAGCGCAGTTCTTCTATCAAATGCATAACAAAACTTTGCGGCAAATGTAGGGAGAACGCCAAAGACAGCGTACGGAATCGTGAAATACAGATGGAATGAGGAACAATGGAAATGAAACGGCTGTCAGGAAATGCGGCGTTTGTTTCTTGCTTTTTTATAAAGCTGGATGGCGCTCATCAGTAGTATGATAAAAAGAAGCAAACCGCCCAAGCCCCATGCAAGGCTGATGGCTTCTTTCACGACAGCCAGCATTACAATAGCGATAAGGAAAATGGTAGCTACTTCGTTCCACACACGGAGCTGCTGGGAAGTGTATTTGTAAATTCCTTTTACCTGTTGTTTGAAAATAAGGTGAAGGGAAATAAAGTACAGGTAGAGGAAAATGACGAAACCGAGTTTGATAAAGAGCCATTGCGGCAGCGCATCGAGTAGAGTCCACATCCATGGCCCGAAGATGAGCGTGAGAATGGCTGACGGAACGGTAATCCCGTACCAAAGCCGCTTCATCATTACAACAAACTGCTCGTGCAGAACAGCTTGTTGGTCTTCCGGTTTGTCGTTGGCTTCCGTGTTATAGATAAAAAGTCTTGGCATGTAAAACATGCCCGCAAACCACGTGACAATAAAAATAATATGAAGCGCCTTTATGTAATTGTACATGCAGATGAATTACGGGAAACAATTGGTAAAAATTGAAAAGTAAAAGCATTTACCGGAAAATTGACTGGAAGGATGGAGTTTACATATCAAACCATTATTTGGGTAAATACTTCTTGCTACACTTATTTACTTACTTGCTTTTGCCGTTTCATTTTTGATTTCAGTTGCGCCACTTTTTTCTACCAGGCTTACCAACGCATTGATCCAAAGCGGATTGATATTGAGGCAGGGAATTGCTGTAAAGCTTTCGCCGCCGGCGTTCAAAAATATGTCTTTGCCTTCCACAGCCATTTCTTCAAGGGTTTCCAGGCAGTCGCTGATAAAGGCAGGGCAAACGACCAGTAGTTTTTTAATGCCTTCTTTCGGCAATTCGGTAAGACGCACCGCGGTATAAGGCAGCAGCCATTGATCGCGTCCCAGCCTTGACTGAAACGTTTGTTCCACTTTGGCAGCGGGCAGGTTTAATTGTTTGCTCACGGCTTCCGTTGTCATCAAGGTTTGATGGCGATAGCAAAACGCATGCGCCGGCGAGGCTACATGGCAGCAGTCATTTACCTGCAGGCAATGCTTGCCGGTAGGGTCTGTTTTCTTTACATGTCTTTCCGGAATACCATGATAGCTGAACAATATTTTATCGAAAGGCTCGTCGGTAAAAGGTTTGATGCTTTGCGACAAAGCATTGATATAGTCTTCATTATCGTAAAAAGGATCAATGACCGACAGCGAAAATTGATATCCTTTTTTCTGGTGTACTTCTTTCATGTATTCCACCGCCGTTTCATAGCTGCTCATGGCATAATGCGGGTAAAGCGGGAAAAGTATCACATCTTCCAGGTCGGGAACGCCTTTTAATAAATTCTCATAAGCCATTTCCGGCGTTGGATTTCCGTAGCGCATGGCAATCTCTACCGGCATATCAAAATGTGGCTGCACGGCAGCCTGCAATTGCTTGGTCAGCACAATGAGCGGCGAACCCTCTTTGGTCCAGATGCTTTCGTAGGCGTGGGCAGATTTGGGTGCGCGGAACGGAACTACAATTCCTTTAATGAGCAACAGGCGCAACAGGTAAGGAATATCAATAACGCGCTCGTCCATTAAAAATTCTCTGAGATACCTGGCTACGTCTTTTACTTCAGTAGAATCGGGCGAACCAAGATTCATGAGGATGATCGCCTTCTTTTTGGTGTTTTGCATGTTTATCACAAAATCTGTTTAATCCAATATCATTCCTGTTGTATGGCGGCATAAAGAAGAAGCGGTTTGTACCGACAACGATATATTTGCTGCGCAAACAAACTGGTGATTTTCGGGAATGCAGCAAAGATAGCCGAACGGGCAACACATCGAAGCAGTAAACCTGTTAAGAACAAAAGCAAAAAACAGGCAACAAAAGCCTGGCTATGTATCGCATGAAACAAAGACCTGTTCACACTGCTATGGAACCTTACCTGCAAGGGAAAGTGCTGCTGCTCGATAAGCCGCTGCACTGGACTTCTTTTGATGTTGTAAAAAAGATCCGTACGCTGACAAAAATCTCAAAGATTGGTCATGCCGGAACTCTCGACCCGCTGGCAACGGGATTACTCATCATCTGCACAGGAAAGTTTACCAAAAAGATTAATGAATACATGGGTATGGAAAAAGAGTACACCGGCAGCATTACGCTGGGTGCTACCACACCTACCTACGACAAAGAAAGTGAACCTACAAATTTCAAGGACATTGCTGAAGTGAGCGAACAGCAGGTAATAGAAGCCACCCGGCAGTTTACAGGCGATATTATGCAGGTGCCTCCCATTCACTCCGCCATCAAACGCGATGGCAAACCAGTGTACCTGGCGGCGCGCAAAGGTGAGGATGTAGTGCTGGAACCACGCCCTCTTACCATTCACGAATTTACCATTACAAAAATAGAATT
Organism: uncultured Chitinophagaceae bacterium; assembly: GCA_963760045.1. Lineage (GTDB taxonomy): Bacteria > Bacteroidota > Bacteroidia > Chitinophagales > Chitinophagaceae > Ilyomonas. Next base: position 50,625 of record CAVXBN010000020.1, on the reverse strand, counting down.
GCCACATGTCTACTTTAAAGTAGTATGCAGCACAGGCACTTACATTCGTAGCCTTGCCAACGATTTTGGTGCTGCTCTTGGCGTGGGCGGCTATCTCAGCAGCCTTCGACGCACCCGTATCGGCAACTTTTTGGCGGATGACGCCATGAACGTAGAATCATTTACACAAATGATAGAAACCCTGTTGAAAGAACCGGTGGAAGAAGATCACGTCAACTTCGTAAGGTTAATTAATTTGTGCAACCCGTAACAACGCTGGATTCACTCGTACTCTGCTTTTGTGGCAGTTTTTATAACATTCATGAAGAACGTGAGTAAACAGCGTGCTGCGCCTTGTCCGGTTGTCGCTACTATTTAAAAATATCTTTTGTATAAATTGCGCACATGTTTACAGGAATTGTAGAAGCAATGGGAACAGTGGTAACGGTGGAAACCGATGGTACCAACCAGTATATTCTGGATCAGCAGCTCACTGAGCAATGAACTGAAAATAGACCAGAGTGTGAGCCACAGCGGTGTGTGCCTGACAGTAGATGAACTGCGCAGCGATGCTCACCGGGTAACGGCGGTAGCCGAAACATTGTCGAAAACCAACCTTGGCAACTGGAAAGAAGGCAGCATGGTGAACCTAGAAAGATGTATGCAGATGAATGGCAGGATAGACGGGCATATTGTTCAGGGACATACCGACGCCACGGCTACCTGCATTGAACGCAAAGACTTGCAGGGAAGCTGGGAATTCCGGTTTTCGTTCGATGAACAGTTTGCCGCGCTCATGATTGAAAAAGGTTCTGTTTGTATCAACGGCATTAGCCTTACGGCTTACAATGTGGGCAAAGCGGAATTTACCGTGTCTATAATTCCTTATACCTACGACCATACCAATATACAACAGATTGAAAAAGACAGTCTTGTAAATATTGAATTTGACATGATAGGAAAATATATTCACCGGCTGCATTCTCTTCAGCAAAATCTCTAAGCCGTGCTGGAATATTCTTCCGTAGCCATTGCCATTCTGAACTGGAACGGCAAACATTTCCTGGAAACACTGCTGCCTGCGCTGCAACAACTCTCCTATCCCAACTACGCTATTTATATCATCGACAACAACAGTTCCGACGATTCAGTTCTTTATGTGCAGTCGCATTTTCCTTCGGTGAAAACCATTGTACTCGACGATAATTATGGCTTTGCTGCCGGCTACAACAAAGGTTTGCGGCAAATCACGGAAGAGTATTACCTCATCATGAATTCTGATGTGGAAATAGAACCAAATTTTATAGAACCGTTGGTAAAAATGATGGAAACTGATAAACAGATTGCTGTTTGTCAGCCTAAAATCCGGTCACTTTTACAAAAACAGTTGTTTGAACACGCCGGTGCAGCGGGTGGCATGATGGATGTTCTGGGTTATCCTTTTTGCCGCGGACGCATTTTCGATACGGTGGAAGAAGATACAGGTCAGTATAACGAACCCGCTGAAATTTTCTGGGCATCGGGTACCTGCTGCCTTGTGAGGAAGAAAGCTTACTGGAAAATAAACGGGATGTATGCCTATTACTTCATGCATATGGAAGAGATAGATATGTGCTGGCGTTTTCACATCGATGGGCTGGAAAGTAATGTATTGTCCACAATCCCTCATCTATCATTTAGGTGGCGGATCACTTTCGTATCAGTCGCCCCGTAAAACATACCTGAATTTTAGAAACAACCTGATTATGTGCTGGCGCAATTCGCCGTGGTATATAAATGCCTGGCTGCTACCCTTGCGCATGCTGATGGACGTAACGGCAGCATTGCAATTTTTATTGAAAAAAGACACTGACAATGCAATCGCTGTAGCAAAAGCTTATTTCCATTTTTTTGGCTGGATGTTTTCCAAGGAAAAAGGACAGTCCGCAGAAAAAAATGTCACTTTCCGGTGCGCCCGGGGCTTTTTCCTTCAGTATCGTCTGGAAATATTTTATTGGCAAAAAAAAGACGTTTTTACAAGTCATTCGTTCAGAAAAAATATGAAGACATAAAAAAGCCGTAGCGTGCAATACGTTACGGCTTTTTTATTCAGATAAAAGAGCAATATCTATTCTGTACCGGGCTTTACCAATCCCAGTTTTGCTTCAAGGCTTAGCGTAGCATGCGGAACGGCACGCAAACGGGCTTTGTCTATCAGCTTGCCGGTAACGCGGCAAATGCCGTATGTTTTGCTTTCAATACGGATCAGGGCTTTTTCAAGGTGATCGATATAAGTAATCTGGCGGCTTGCCATCTGGCTCAGTTGCTCGCGCTCCATGCTCATGCTTCCATCTTCCATGGTCATATAGCGGTTATCGGTTTCATCGCCACCCATGTCGTCTTTACGGGTGATTAAGACCCTGCAGATAAGCCAGCTCTTTTTTAGCGGCTTCCATTTTTTTACTGATCAGATCTCTGAATTCCTGCAAGTTCGGTATCATTATATCTTACAAGCGGTTCATTGCTTTTGCTTTTTCCGGGCACTCCTCTCTGATCTAACGTTTTATATTCCGGCTGGTAGGGCACAGACGTTTTTACGGTAGTCTTGGGAGACTTCACTTCCTTAACCGGCTCTTTCGCTTTTTGGCTCACCGGTTCTGCCGCTTCCACCTGCTTTTTAGATGTAGCCTTTGGCTTCTTGGTTGCTTCGCTGCTTTTTACTTCCGGAAGTACTTCTTTTTCTGATTTACCTGTCTCTTTTTTCGTCATGGGCTTACTACTTATAGATGATTTTAATACTGTTTCTTTCTTCCTGGGAGCAGCTTCCTTTTGGGCAGCTGCTTTCTTAGCTTTTGTTTCAGGGGCAGGTTTGGCGGGAGTTTTTGATGCAGGTGCAGCTTTGCTTTTGACAGCCTTTTTAGCAGCAGGCTTAGCAGAGGCTGCTGCTTTCTTAACTGTTTTTACAACAGGTTTAGCTGCCTTTTTAGGCGCTGCTTTTTTCATGGCCATACAATAGTTATTGTTTTTTAATTAAACTGATTTTAACCGGAGTATCGTTGATCTCAATTTCAGTACCTTGTTTTGGTAAGGGTACCCAATTGATTGAGTCTGCTAAAATTTCGGCGCAAATATAGTTTTTATATTGATTGATAGATTTTCTTAATTTTTCATTTACTTCTATCTCAACATCAATCCTGTCTGTTACGTAAAACCATTTTCCTTTCGTATGTTCTGCACACGGTTAATAAACTCGCGGGCGTCGCCTTCCTGTTTCAATTCTTCCGATAAATCAATATCGAGAGCTACCGTTAGCAGTCCTTTGCTGGCAACACTCCAGCCGGGAATATCTTCAGCAGATGATTTCAACTTCGACTGGATCATAGTAAAAGACTGTCCATTCACCTGAATGGCGATTTCACCATTTTTCTCCAGCTCGCAATTTCGCCTGCGTCAGTTGTTAAAATAGCAGCGGCAGCTTTCATGTTGCCTCCCAGCCTTCCACCCAGCTTTTTAAAGTTCGGTTTCACGGTTTTGTTCACCAATCCGTCAGTGTCCGTAATATACTCAATCTCTTTGATATTTACTTCCGATTTTACTAAGTCTTCCACATTATGCAGTTGCTGCTTCATGTGCCGGATTTAAAATAGGAATCAAGAATCTTCTGCAAAGGCTGTCTTACTTTGATGTTCACCTTTTTGCGAAGCGATAACACCAGCGAGCATACATCCTGTGCAAGCTGCATTCTTTCTTCCAGACTGCTGTCTATCGCTGCTTCATTCACTTCCGGAAAGTCGGCATGATGCACAGAAGCGCAGTTTTCTTTGCCGGTTACGGCATTCAGGTTGTAAATGGCATCGCTGAAAAACGGCGAAACGGGCGCCATCAGTTTTGTGAGTGTAATCATACATTCATACAAAGTTTGGTAAGCGCTGATTTTATCGTGTTCATATTCTCCTTTCCAGAACCGGCGGCGGCAAAGACGAACGTACCAGTTGCTGAGCTGCTCGTCTACAAACTCCTCTATAGCGCGGCCGGCAATGGTGGGCTCATAATCGTTCAGGGCATTAGACACTTTCTGGCTCAAAGAGTTTAATGCAGAAATAATCCAGCGGTCAATTTCCGGGCGTTTAGCCAGTTCAATATATTCTTCCGAAAACGTAAAACCATCTACATTGGCATATAGCGCATAAAACTGGTAGATATTATATAAAGTGCCAAAAAATTTGCGCTGCACCTCACCAATTCCCTGCAGGTCAAACTTCAAATTATCCCACGGCGACGCATTTGTGACAAGGTACCAGCGGGTAGCATCGGCGCCATATGTATCGATGGTTTCAAAAGGATTCACCACGTTGCCAAGGCGCTTGCTCATTTTATTGCCATTCTTATCGAGCACCAAACCATTGGATACCACTGTTTTATACGCAACGCTGTCAAACAGCATCACGGCAATGGCGTGCAATGTATAAAACCAGCCTCGAGTCTGGTCTACGCCTTCGGCAATGAAATCTGCGGGAAAAGCTTTTTTGCTATCAATCAGTCTCTTTATTCTCAAAAGGGTAATGCCATTGCGCATAAGGCATCGCACCGCTGTCGAACCAAACGTCGATCAGGTCGGGCACGCGCTTCATGGGTTTTCCCAATGGGCTCACCAGCATTATTTCATCTACATAAGGTTTGTGCAGATCAAGAGCGTATCGTGAAGTGATGTTTTCACTTTGCGCCAATCCCAATGCTGCATCAGCTTTTCTGATTTCCTCGTTTCAGCTGGTCAATGCTGCCGATGCATATTTCTTCCTGCGCATCTTCTGTTCTCCATACCGGCAGCGGTGTTCCCCAATAGCGGCTGCGGCTCAGGTTCCAGTCCACCATATTTTCCAGCCAGTTGCCAAAGCGCCCTTCGCCGGTAGATTCTGGTTTCCAGTTAATGGTTTTGTTCAGTTCCACCATCCGCTCTTTGAAGGCTGTGGTTTTAATAAACCACGCATCGAGCGGATAATATAATACAGGCTTATCGGTTCGCCAGCAATGCGGGTAACTGTGTTCGTATTTTTCTACTTTAAATGCACGGTTCTCGTGTTTCAGTTTTACGCAGATGTCAACATTTACATCTACATAATCCGGATCGTCTTTATAATCTTTTACAAACCGATGCTGAATTCGCCAATGCCTTCTACAAATTTTCCCTGCCGGTCAACCATGGTCAGGATACCGATACCATATTTTTTTCCTACTTTATAGTCATCGGCACCAAAAGCAGGCGCGGTATGTACGATACCGGTTCCATCTTCAGTAGTTACAAAATCGCCAAGCATCATGCGGAAAGGATCGCCACCACTGTTTTGCGGACTGTTGGCCTCAAAAGGCATCAGTTGCTCGTAGCGGCACCCTTCCATTTCGAGCCCTTAAATTCGGTCAATACCTTCCAGGGAAATAGTCTTGCCTTTTTCGTCATAATCATCAAAGTCTGCATTCTCGTGCTTCCGGTTTAAAATATTTATCACAGTGCTTTGGCTAAGAATCACGTTGCACCGGCAAGATGCGTGTAAGGATTAAATGTTTTTACCAATACATAATCGATATTGGTGCCTACGGTGAGCGCAAGATTCGACGGCAATGTCCAGGGCGTAGTGGTCCAGGCCAGAAAAAATACTTCTTCTGGAATAACGATGCATCGGAAGCCGAAAACAAAAATTGCAGACTTTTCGTCTTGCATTGCTTTGAACATGGCTACGACAGCTTGTGTCTTTTACATCTCTATAAGTCCCGGCTGGTTTAGTTCGTGAGAACTCAAGCCCGTGCCGGCAGCAGGCGAATAAGGCTGAATGCTGACACTTTTGTACAGCAATCCTTTTTTGTACAGTTCGCTAAGCACCACCACAGCGATTCTATATATTCGTTGTAAAAGTGATATAAGGATTCTTCAGATCTACCCAATATCCCATTTTAGTGGTGAGTTCGTCCCATTTATCCTTGTAGCGCAGCACTGCTTCGCGGCATTTTGCGTTGTATTCTTCTACGGAGATTTTTTTACCAATATCTTCCTTGGTAATGCCCAGTTCTTTTTCTACGCCCAGTTCTACCGGCAATCCGTGCGTATCCCAGCCACCTTTTCGTTTTACCTGGAAGCCTTGCATTGTTTTGTAGCGGCACACCAGATCTTTAAGTGTTCGGCCAATAACGTGGTGAATACCCGGCATACCGTTGGCACTTGGCGGACCTTCGTAAAATACAAAAGGCTCTGCTCCTTCGCGCAGCGATACACTTTTCTCAAAAGCCTGCTCCCGGTTCCAGCGAGCTAAAATTTCCTGTTCTATTTCGGGTAAATTAAGACCTGAAAATTCCTTGTATTTTACCTTCATATATATATATAATGAATGCTCTGTTTTGTAAAAGGCTGCAAAGTTAATTAAATAAAGCCGGGATAGTAAACGCATCTCTCCTAACGGGCAGGCTTCATCCGTTGCGTCCTGTCAATTATTTGATAAACTTTTAAGATCCATGGTATCGCACTATCGGTAGTATAAGTTATCTTGAAATTGTGCAATTGGAAAAGCGTTTTGTTTTGCGATGTTGGCAGACCATACCAAAACCAGGGTTTCTGATAGCGGATTTGCACATTACTCAGGTTAGAGTTTGGAACCATCCAATTGTATTTGCCTCATGATTTTTGAGTTCACAACTTGTCTTAATTTTGTAAGAAGAAAAAAATAAAGAGAACTCTTTTTCTTACACTTTTTATTTTACATTTGCAGCCCTTTCACGGAGGTCATAGCTCAGTTGGTTAGAGCGTCGGATTGTGGTTCCGAAGGTCGTGGGTTCGAAACCCATTGGTCTCCCAAGCGGTAAAAGCCTTGTAAATGCAGAATTTGCAAGGCTTTTTTATTGAATAAGCAGTACTATGACAACCTGGTTACTTTATCTTCTTCCAATAATCTCCGCCGCATTAGGATGGATTATTGCGCGTATTTCCATATCGGCTTACATCTCGGTTTTACTAAAACAAAAGCCCAAACTCACTACCGCAATCGGGGCATATGCAGATGCACAGATATCGCTTGATGCCATAGAACAACAACTGGTGAATCCATCGAGCATAGAAAAGCTGCTGCCTGTGGCGGAAGAGCACATTGATACCTTTTTACGCATCAAATTGCCCATTGCCATGCCCATGCTGGCGATGTTTATCAGCGATAAACTGGTAGCCGAAATGAAAGCGGTGTTCATGACAGAACTAAAGGAATTGTTCCCGGTGTTGATTCAGCAATATTTTTCCAACGTAAAAAAAAGCATCAGTGTGAGCCATTTGATTTCTGACCGCCTAAATGCCATTGCAGATGATTCTATCAGGGCTTTGCTCACAAAACATCTCCAGGTGATAACAGTAGCCTGCGCGGCAACCGGATTTCTATGCGGCTGCTTATACATTTTATTAACATGGATTGCCTAATGGAAAGCCTTTCATGCCGATTATATTTATTCTCCTGATGTAATCAAAGCATCTTTGTATCCTGATACTAGATTCTGCATCAATAGTTTGCCTTGTGCGGGAAACACAATCCTTCCAGTTGTTCACTAGCAACTATTCATCGGTCTATCCTTATTCCGCTATATTATGAAAACTGTCGCTATACTTCTCGTTGCATTGTTTACTTTTCAAAGTATGCTTGCACAGCCGCCCCGCACGCAAGGCGGTGGCAATTTTGGAGCTCCCAGGAACGGGCATTTTTACGGAAAAATTCTCGATGACAAAACCAACAAAGGTATGAACGGCGCTACTGTTCAAATCATTGCATCGGTGAAAGACAGTACGGGAAAATCGCGGGATGTTCCGGTAGCAACCGGTTTTACCGAATCGAACGGTGATTTCAGCTTCGACAATGTGCCGGTTCGCGGAAAGCTCGTGTTGCGTGTCACCAATATCGGGTTTAAAGATTATTCGGAACCCATCGCACTTACGGCTGGCATCAGCGATAAAGATTTGGGAAATATCACGATGCAGCAATCGGAAACTACGCTTGCCGATGTAACGGTAACATCAAGCGCAAAGCCGTTTTTTGAAATGGGTGTAGACAGGAAAGTGTTTAATGTAGATAAAAACATTGTGACCACCGGGCAAACAGCTACCGAAATTATGAAGCAGATTCCATCGCTGAATGTGGACGTAGACGGCAATGTAACGCTTCGCAACGCCACGCCAACTATATTTATTGACGGCCGCCCCACCACACTTACGCTCGACCAGATTCCTGCCGATATAATTGAAAAAGTAGAGCTGGTGACCAATCCTTCAGCGAAATATGATGCATCGGGCGGCAACGCCGGCATTCTCAATATTGTGTTGAAGAAAAACCGCAAAACAGGTTATAACGGCAATGTACGCGCCGGTGTCGACTCCCGGGGCAGGGTGAACGGCGGTCTTGATCTGAATGTCAGACAAAACAAACTAAACTTTTTTGCAAGCGCCAACCTGAACCAACGCAAATCGAAATACACGAACGTAATAGACCGCAACAACTTTCTGGATGATATGAGCAACCAGGTGCACCAGTTTTCAAAAGGCACCAACAACGGAACGTTTGCATTTTTCAGAGGCGGAATGGATTATTTCGTAGATAACAGGAACACGTTTACCGTATCTGCTTCCTTTGTGCGCGGCAATTTTAATACAAACGAAAAACAACAAATCGACAGCAGTATCACCGGGTCCGTACTTACAGAAAGCCAGAGAGAAGCTTACACCCTGCGCAGTTTTCACAACTTTGGATCGCAGCTCAGCTATAAGCACAACTTTGCAAAAGAAGGTCATGAAATAACGGCTGATTTCAACTACAATTCCAGCAAAAACGATAATGCAGGCGACTACGAAACAAATTATTACACGGCTACGGGTCTTCAGAAATACAAGCCTTTCCTGCAGCGCATAGATGGCGGCGGTTACAACCATTTCAGCACAGTACAGACTGATTATCAAAACCAGGTAACGCCAAATGCGAAGATAGAAGCAGGCGTGCGCGTTGCGATCCGCAGTTTTCTAAATGACAATTTCCAGTATATCAGCAACGATAAAGATTCAGCTTATATTCCATTGCAAAACCTGAGTAGCCAATATAAATTTGACGACCAGATATATGCTGCTTATGGAACTTATAGTTTAAAAGCAAAGAAATGGAATTACCAGGTAGGTTTGCGTGCAGAAAGCTCCAACTACAACGGTACATTGCTGGGAAAAGATTCTTCTTTCAAAATCAAATACCCGATCAGTTTGTTTCCAAGCGCCTTTGTAACCTATCGTTTGGACGATAAACAGGATTTCCAGGCAAACTTTTCACGGCGTATCAACCGTCCTAATTTCTGGCAACTATTGCCTTTTATCGACAACACTGATCCACTGAACGTATCTATCGGCAATCCCGGGCTGCGTCCTGAGTTTACCAATTCGTTCGAAGCCAATTACAGCAATGTATATACAAAAGGTGCCAACCTGCTGATTTCGGCTTATTACAAGCACAATACAAACCTGATAACCAACTACATTTATCGCGGTCCCAACCCCGACAAAACGGTCAATAAGCAGGATAGCGTATACTACAGCAGTTTTGTGAATGCGCTGAGCAGCAATGTATATGGATTGGAATTGACCAACCGCATTACGGTTTGGAAAATCTGGGATGTGACAGGCAATATCAACCTGTTTAATTCTGAAATTAATGGCGGACAAAATGTTTCGGGCAGCTTATCGCAGCAGCGCTGGAGCTATTTTGCCAAATTGAATAACAACATCAAACTAAAAAAAGGATACTCATTCCAGTTATCTGGCGATTACCAGTCGAAAACCATTTTGCCTGCCTCATCGGGCAGTGCCCGCAATGGTGGCAGCGGCGGCGGTTGGGGCGGACCAAGTACATCGGCACAAGGATATATCTATCCACGCTACAGCTTCGACTTTGCTGTTCGTAAAGAATGGACGCTGAAATCGAAAAGCACCATTTCTGCTACGCTGGGCATCAACGATTTTGCACGCACACAGTTGTTCAGAACCTACTCATCATCACAGCTATCTGCTACAGAATACTTTACGCAAATCAGCCGCAGGCGCAGAGATCCTCAGGTTGTGCGCTTGAATATCAACTACCGCTTTGGAAAGTTTGACGCCAGTTTGTTTAAACGCAAAAGCACAAGAACAGAAGGCGGAGGTGCTGAAATGATGGTTCCGGGTTCTTAGATAGAACCGTGATAAGTGCAACATCGGGAGTTTGGCATTTACCTTTACTATCCGATTTAGGAATAAAAACAAAAGCCGGGATAGTCTAACTATCCCGGCTTTTGTTTTTGCGATAATTTTTTTAGTTTAAAAACCCAAAATCCACAATGCGGCGCAGGTAGGCTTTGTCCTGTATCACCCACGTTACTTCGTAGCTGCCTTTGTCATCGCGGTTGAGCATGTACACGTACACTTTCCGCTTGTCATCGCTTTGAAACACACCCGCAAAAGTCTTTAACTTTTCTCCATCTGAATAAGTAAACGCCGGGTTATACAAATCGGCATAAGCTGCAGGGAGGAATGGCAACTGTATCTTTGTCTATCACTACCGAAACATTGGCAATTGAATGTTTGGGAACTTCGGTATACTTTCCATAGTATGGCTTGTTGTCTATTTTAATAAGGTATTTTTCCGAATACGTGAGTTTGTGTTTGGCTGCTTCAAAATCGCCGGCACTGATGGATACTTCAATTCCGTTTCCTGCAAACTGAATATGCTCTTTGCTGTAATCGGTAACAGGAATGGAAACCAGCGGCTTTGTGCTGATGCTTTCATCTATACCCGACATTGTAAAGGTAGCGGCATCGCTTCTCACATCTTTCTGGCTTACTTTTTTAAAATTGTCTTTTTTGCTGCGCATATCCGGATACTCGTCCTGCGCATAAACGGTAATTACAGTACATAGCAGCGAAAACAGGAAGATGAGCTTCATGAGTAAATGTTTCTTATAAAATGTAAACGATGAAAATAAGAAACGTGCTGTACAAAAAAAGTTATAATTCGTATAGCAAAAAAAAGCCGGCACTTGCCGGCTTCAGAAATATGTTACTTGCATAACAAATTATGCAAACTGGTAAATTTTAGGTTTTGATACGTTGATACGGTTGCGCCATCCTGTATTTGCTGCAGCGCAAAGCTGCCCCGTTGCACCATTCTGAATGCGATGATGAAAGTAATTATCTTCTTCGTCAGACAAGGATACTGATTCAATTGTTTGACCGTAATAAGCTTCTCTTACAAAACGCGCATCGAGAGTAGATAACTGTTTTTCTTCAAAATATTCGTCGGGCACGGTTTCCAGCGCCCATTGCAGGTATCGCAGGTTGTTCACATGATTGTTGGCGTCAAGATCGTATTGATAAATGGGAAATTGCTTGCGGCATTTCTCCGTTTCGGCACACAGCAGTTTTTCATCAATATTATAGTTGATGCTTGGTTCTGCATACAGTGTCCATTTTTGCTGTATTTCATCAAAAATGCGGAGCGGTCTTTTTTTCAACGTATCGAAAAACACCCAAAGTCCCCGCGCACGCCCAATGACATTGTGATTGCTGTCAAAAATGAGATTTTCGCGGTAGCCACGGGTAGAAGTAAAGCCCGACATCCAGGTGCGGATGGTGATTTTTTCTTTAAAAACCGGATACCTGTCTATGTGCACAAATGCCGAAACTAAAAGCCAGCCAATATTTTGTGCATATAAATCGAAAAGTCCGTGATTGATATGATTGCAATGATCGGATGCGGTTTCTTCGAGAAGCGTTGCCATGGTAAGCGGTGATGCTTCGCCAAATTTGTTCATTTCAAAGTATCTAAGGTTATACTCCTTTTCAAACATGCCTTTTGGTTTTTGTAAGTAAGTTGTTCGTTTTTGTTGACCTCAACGTCTGGTTCCCTGATCCGTATGGCTTCAATACTACTACTTAACGCATCTGATTTAAAGGCAGCTTTGGCTGAATTCGATATAGGACTTTAAATGTCAGACACCAAGTTTTGGTTATCTTGGCAATATTATACAAAAGATTTGTACTGTAAAAATAATTATAACAACAATTAATAATTAATTAAAAAATAAACCCGTTTGCGGCTATTTGCACCTTACTCTTCATCTAAAAGTCTTTCGGGCAATTGCTTTTTGGTGATAGCACCCATTTTTTTCAGTTCTTCTATTTTTCTCATCATGTTTCCTTTTCCGTTTTTCAGTTGTCCGAAGGCTTCGTCGTATAGCGCTCCCGCTTCATTAATTCGTTTGCCCACCAGTTCAAAATTGATGATAAATGATTCAAACTTATCGTACAACGCTCCAGCCTTGCTGGCAATTTCGAGCGCGTGTTTGTTTTGCAATTCCACCTTCCACAAGTCGGCTACAATTTTGAGAACGGCAAACAGGTTGGTTGGGCTTACGAGTAAAATCTTTTTTTCATAAGCAAACTTCCAAAGTGCCGTGTCAGACTTTACTGCTTCGAGAAACGCAGGCTCAATGGGCACAAACATCAGTACATAATCGAGCGCTACTGCATATTTGGGATAGTTTTTCCGGCTTAGCCCGTCTATGTGTGTGCGCACCGAACGGATATGGTTGCCAAGGCAAATTTTCTGCTGCTCTACGTTGCTGCAGGCAGTGTATTCGTCCCAAGCAATGAGCGAAACTTTACTGTCAATAATAATCTTCCGGTTGTCGGGGTAATAAATGGTGACATCGGGCTGCAAACCTTTGCCATTTTCATCTTTGATGATATTTCCGGCGTTGTCCCTGATAAATTGCTGAATATGGTATTCGCGACCCTTCGACAAGCCACTGCTTTCCAGCAAACTTTCCAATATCATCTCGCCCCAGTTTCCCTGCATTTTCACATTACCTTTCAAAGCAGAAGTCAGGTTGTTGGCTTCCTGGCTCACCAGCTGGCTCATTTCAATCAGGCGCTGCACTTCTTTTCCCAGCGAAAAACGCTCTTTACTTTCACGATCGTAAGTTTCTTCCACTTTTTGTTTAAACTCACCCAACTGCGCTTTTAAGGGTGTGATCAGAGCGCTCATTTTTTCTTCGTTCAGTGCTGTAAACTTCGCTGTTTTTTCGTCAAGAATGGTCTGGGCAAGGTTGGTAAATTCATGTTTAAACTGGCTTCCAATCATTTCAAGCTCGGCTTTCTGGTGTTCCAGTTTTTCTTCGGCAGCGTGAAACTTGGTGCGGAAAAGCGTAAGCTGACTATTTAAAATTTCGTTGTCGCGCTGGTATTTTTTTAAACCGTTGCATTGCTCTGTTACCATTTGCAACTGCCCTTCCGTTTTGGCAGATTGCTGAATCAGTTGTTCTTTTTGCTGGCGCAATTCATTACAGTTGGTGGTAAGCTGCGCAATGTAGGCTTCCTGCTGCAGCAATTTTTCGCTGGCGGCAGACAGCTTGCCCATGACCGATTGCCTGGCCAACATCCATGCGATGAATGCCGCAACAATGCCGGCAACTGCAATCATAATATCAACGGTAGTAATCATAAGCAACGTTCTCTGTTTAAGTCGAAACGAAAAGTAAGCATTTTATTGTATTCGCCAGAGCAGGTTTGCATAGGTGCCGATAGAAATCGAATAATATATGCAGGTAATGGTGAATGGTGCAAAAGTGCTCAGCTGTAAAAAAATCTTCATTTATAATGAAAAATAAAATCGCAATGATGCATCTGCCTGGCTAATGTTTCCCGAATTCAGACAAAGCGTACCTCAGCAATTGCCTAAACATGGTGAAATTATTTTTGCGTTTTGTTTCCCATCCACCTGTACATTTCGTCAATAGCTATCGATACGATAGCAGCTTTTTACAAACAGTTGCTTTTCATTGCTGCGCATCCGGTTTAGAAACAAGCGCAGCTTAAAACACAAGTGCAATTACATCTGCTACGATATTGATATTGTCATTTTCTTTTTTTCACCTAAAAACACCTTCACTATGAGAACGTTCACAAACACGGCACTTGCTATTGTATTGTCTATCGCTGTTGTATCCTGCACCAAACAAGATTTGAACAGCACTTCCAATCCATTTATCAATGAATCTTCTACCGGTAACAACGGACAGGCAGTTCACCAGATTGGTGAAAAGTTTGGCGGAGGAGTAATTTTTTATCTTGATGATACGAAGCAGCACGGGCTGATAGCCGCAACAAAAGACCAAAGTACTGGCATCAAATGGTACAACAATTCGTATGTGCTCACGGGAGCAACTGCAACAGGCATTAACAAAGGTGCAGGCAACACCACCAAAATCGTTAGCAAACAAGGCAACAGCGGTAACTATGCAGCCAAGCTATGCGCAGACCTGGTGCTGAATGGCTTCAGCGACTGGTATCTGCCTTCGAAAGGCGAACTGAACCAATTGTATAAACAAAGAAGCAAAGTGCCCAACCTGTCTGCTACCAATTACTGGAGTTCTACTGAATCTGACATCAACAATGCATTCGACCAGGAGTTTGGCGGTGGATTTACCTTTGCCGATGATAAAAGCTTTACGATACATGTGAGAGCTATCCGCTCTTTTTAAGTCGTGTATATGTTACCTTAAATTCTTTCCATAAAAAAAGCCGCTTTACAGCGGCTTTTAATGTTGTTTAGTTGCGTAGCGGTTTTCCCGTTTTCAACAAAAACTGTATTCGTTCCAGCGTTTTGCGCTCTCCGCAAAGCGATAAAAAGGCTTCTCTTTCCAGGTCGAGCAAATACTGTTCGCTCACCAGGCTTTTTTCACTCAGGTCGCCGCCACACATCACAAATGCAAGCTTGCGTGCTACCAGCGCATCATGTTCAGACGCATAACCGGCGAGCTTCATGCCATGAATACCGGCATACAATGCTCCCAGCCCCGAACGCCCCAGAACCTTAATATCTTTGCGCTGCACAGGCAGTGTATAACCGGAATCAGCCAGTTCTATCACCGATTTTTTAGCTTCGGCTATCCGCCTGTTTTGATTGATCACAATCTCATCCTGACCTTTCCGCAGAATGCCAAGCTGGTAAGCTTCAAACGCAGATGTAGCCACTTTTGCAGTAGCAATGGTCAGAAACCGGTTTTTCAGCGTTACGGTTTCCGGCTCGTCTTCGTGCATTTCGTCGCAGGCGCGCAGCACAAATTCTTTGGTGCCGCCACCGCCCGGAATCACCCCGATTCCCGCTTCTACCAGCCCGATATAGGTTTCGGCAGCCGCACACACCTTATCGGCATGAAGGGTAATTTCGCAGCCGCCGCCCAAAGCAAGACCGTGCGGCGCAACCACAACCGGTACCGAGGAGTATCTCACGCGCATCATTGTTTTCTGAAAATAATTGATGGCAAAGTCCAGCTCATCAAATTCCTGCTCCGCTGCGTACATGAAGATCATCCCAATATTGGCGCCGGCGCTGAAGTTGGCTCCATCATTGGCAATCACAAGACCTTTATAGCTTTTTTCAGCTAGTTCAATGCTTTTGTTCACCGCCTCCAGCACTTCACTGCCAATGCTGTTCATCTTCGTATTCCATTGCAGGGCAACCACATCGTCACCAATATCAAATAATCCTGCACTCGCGCTTTTCCAAACCGTTTTGTCTTTGAAATTGTTGATAATGATAAACGCTTCGCCACCCGGTACAGGCTTATAGGATTTGGACGGGATATCGTAGTAAAGCCGTTTGTTTTGTTCGGTTTTGTAAAACGTTTCGTTGCCGGCAGCCAGCATTTCTTCCAGCCATGGCGCTATGGCATAACCCGCTTCCTTCATTGCAGGAAGCGTTTTGGCAATGCCCAGCACATCCCATGTTTCAAAAGGTCCTATTTCCCAGCCAAAACCCGCAACCATCGCATCATCTATCCGGTATAGCTCATCGCTGATTTCTGGAATGCGGCAAGCCACATAGGAAAACAGTGAATAATACATCTGCCTGAAAAACTCACCGGCTTTATCTGTACCGGCTACCAGCATGGGCAGACGCTTTTTCAGGTCGTCAACCGGCTTTGTCATTTCCACGGTTGCAAATTTCGATTTGCTGCGCGGCGCATATTCAAATGTATTGAGGTTGAGTGTATGGATTTCTTTTTCCTGCTTGCGTTCTTCAGGGCTGCCCGATGTTAGGGGCAATACAATTTTTTTGAAAAATCCCTGCCCGGTTTTATCGCCCAGCCATTTATTTTCTACAATTTTTTCGAGCCATGGCGGCAGGTTAAAAATGTCTTTCGCTTCATCATTGGGAGCATTTTGCGCCACTCCTTTTGCCACTTTCACCAACGTATCTATACCTACCAGATCTGCAGTACGAAAAGTTGCCGATTTAGGTCGTCCAATCACGGGTCCTGTCAATGCATCTATTTCATCTACACCCAACCCCAGTTTCTGCATACTGTTGAAAATGCTCATGATGCCAAAGACGCCTACCCGGTTGGCAATAAAGGCAGGTGTATCTTTTGCCAGCACCGTTGTTTTACCCAGATACAGGTCGCCGTAATGCATGAGGAAGTCTACAACGTCAGCACTTGTATTTTTGGTCGGGATAATTTCAAGTAATTTCAGGTAGCGTGGCGGATTGAAAAAGTGTGTGCCGCAAAAATGTTTTTGAAAATCTTCGCTTCTGCCTTCAGCCAGCATATTGATGGGTATTCCGGACGTGTTGGAAGTGATAAGAGTTCCAGCTTTGCGGTATTGCTCTACTTTTTCATAAATCTGGTGTTTGATATCCAATCTTTCCACCACTACTTCCATTATCCAATCATAAGTAGCGATGTCTTTCAGATTGTCGTCGAAATTGCCGGTTGTAATTTTATGCACAGCTTTTACGTCGTATACAGGAGAAGGATTGCTTTTCAGTGCAGCCTGCAACGCATCGTTCACCAGCTTGTTTCGCACTGCCTTGTCGGTACTTTCCGCTGCTTCTTTCGGCACCATATCCAGCAGAAGAACCTGCACACCAATGCCTGCAAAATGAAGAGCGATACGCGAACCCATGATACCGCTACCTAACACGGCTACTTTCTTAATTGTTCTTTTCATTGGTCAATAAAATTATGAAGTAAAATGCGCTGATGCCAGATACAATCAGCCTGCGTACGTATAGTGAACACCGGATTTGTTGCTCATGGATGCTGTCTAATTCACAACCATATGCCTCAATCAACGACAGCTTATTTGAGCGCAGCGAAGATAAGGTGGCAATCGCTTTTTATTTAATATAAATTCGGTGTCAGGTATGTTTAATTGAGCGTTAATAAAACGTGCCTGAACTCATAGGTTGTGTAGAAATTAAGCTTTGATGAAAATGTATTTTTGATTTATGTTTGTTGACAAAGCAAACTGATTATGCCGCTAATTAAAAGCATTTCCGGTATCCGTGGGACTATCGGGGGGAAACCCGGAGACAGTCTTAGCCCTTTAGATACCGTCAAATTTGCGGCAGCTTATGGCACCTGGATTTTACAGCAAAATCCTACCCGCAAAACCATTGTGGTAGGCAGGGATGGACGCATAAGCGGAAGCATGATTCAAAACCTGGTGATGAGTACCCTGAATTCTATCGGTATGAACGTGATAGATGCAGGCCTGAGCACCACTCCCACTATCGAAATGGCGGTATTGTCTGAAGGTGCAGCCGGTGGAATTATTATTACAGCAAGTCACAATCCCAAAGAATGGAACGCCCTGAAACTGCTGAACGCCAGCGGTGAATTTCTGAGCAGCGCCGATGGACAACTGGTGCTGGAACTGGCAGCAGCAGAAGATTTTCCATTTGTAGCAGTAGATAAGCTGGGTGTTACCATCAGCCATACTTCATTGCTGGAGAAACATATAGAAGCCGTTGTTGCTTACCCGCTGGTAGATATTGAAGCAATAAAGCTGCGCAATTTTAAAATTGTGGTAGATGGCATCAACAGCACGGGCGCTACAGCAGTGCCTCAACTGCTCTCTGCTTTGGGTGTTGAAAAAATAACGGTACTGAATGCGGAAGTGAATGGCAAATTTGCACACAATCCCGAACCCTTGCCACAGCATCTCACCGAACTCTCAAAAGAAGTAAATAAACAAAATGCGGATTTAGGCATTGCGGTAGATCCGGATGTAGACAGGCTTTGCTTTGTGTGCGAAGACGGTTCTTTATTTGGCGAAGAATACACGCTGGTAGCAGTAGCCGATTTCGTATTGCAGCACCGCGTTGGCAATACCGTGAGCAATATGAGCTCTACCCGCGCACTAAAGGATATTACCGTGAAAAAAGGCGGGCAATATTTTCCAAGTGCTGTAGGAGAAGTGAATGTAGTGACAAAAATGAAAGAAGTAGATGCTGTGATTGGCGGCGAAGGCAACGGTGGCATCATTGTTCCCGACCTTCATTATGGCAGAGATGCATTGATCGGCATTGCCCTCTTTCTGACCATGCTTGCCAGGAGCAAAAAAAGTACCCGGCAGCTACGCAGTCAATATCCCGATTATTTTATTTCCAAAAATAAAATAGAGCTGGAACAGCATGTAAACGTGGCTGATATTTTTGATCGTATCCGAAGAAATATAAAAACAATCCCATCAATACAGAAGACGGATTGAAAATCGAATTCGATACCGACTGGGTGCATCTTCGCACCAGCAATACAGAACCGATTATCCGCATTTACGCAGAAAGCAATTTTGAGACAACAGCTGATAACATAGCCAGACGGCTGATGCAGGATATCAAGGAAAATATATCGGCGCCAGCACTTTAGCTTACATTTTATTATGAGGAAATCATGAACGGAATGCTGAAACATCTCGTCAGGATTGTGCTGCTCACTTGGGCAGTGATGAAAGCAATCAGCTGGAAGTTGTGGATAGCAGACCGTACATTTCCCTTGGTGCCCGTGGTACCTTATCCTGCGGCTGTTCATATTGCCTTGGCGCTGTTATTTGTCCTGCTGGTAATTTTGCTGTTGATTAAACCCTTACACCCGCTGTTGCTCTCGCTGCTCCTCATCTCGGAACTCATAGCTCTGCTAGGCGATCAACTGCGATGGCAGCCGTGGGAATACCAGTTTTTGTGCCTTTTGTTTGCCACTTTTATTAACAGGAAAAATGAACAGCGGGCACTCAACACCATCATTTTTATTTTGGCAGCTACTTATTTTTACAGTGGTGTGCAAAAGTGGAATGGCAGTTTTCTATCCAATGTCTGGGCAAGAATGATACTCATACGTTTTCTGCATTTGCCCCTTAGTTTTACCCGGCATGTAATTGTACTCTATGCAGGGCTGCTGATTCCTGCGCTGGAAGCTTTATGCGGCGCAGGACTTTTGTTTCGCCCCTACCGCCGTTGGTCGGCAGCTTTTCTCATCGTTATGCATCTTCATGATTTTAGTGTTGTTAGGTCCCGCTGGGACTTCACTACAATATGGTAGTGTGGCCATGGAATATGGGGATGGCAGCTTTGCTTTTCCTACTGTTTTTCTACAGGGAAATACAGATACCCACTTTTAGCTGGCGCGATATCCGGTACAAATGGAATGTACTGTTCGCAATAGCGCTGGGCATATTGCCCATAGCGGGCATGGCAGGTTATTGGGATGCATATTTGTCGAACAATTTATATTCGGGCAAAACAAAATCGATGCGAATATATATTCGTGATAGTGTGCCGCTACCACCGGAACTCAGGAGCAGCGTTCAATATTCCAAACAAAGTCATCACGGACTGCATAAAAGTATCAACCTTACTACATGGAGTTTATCTGAATTGAATATTATTGTTCCGCCGGAGAGCAGAATCTATCATCGCATCGAACAATATTTTGTATACCAGTATCCGCAGTTAGATCCTGTATTTATTTACTAATTAAATGATACTGCCTTTGTTATAGTTTGCTTCTCAAACGATCCTTTACTCCATCATTCCATTCACTCTTGATAATGCTTAACACCATACTGTTTCTGCGACCGCCATCCTGTCTTGGCACATGATTGCGAAGTATCCCTTCGGGCACACAACCAATCGACTTCATTGCGGCAATGCTGCGCTCATTGTCTGCATCGGCTCTGAACTCTACTCGTTCCATGTTCAATTGTTCAAAAGCAAAGTTTAGCAGCAAATATTTGCAATGCCTGTTCAATCCTGTACCCTGGAAAGCCTTGCCATACCAAGTATAGCCAAGCTGCAAATATTGATAAGGCAACTGAAGATCATAGAAGCGGGTGCTGCCTGCATATTGCTGAGCCGCTTTATCGAAAACAATAAAAGGATACTCCTTACCACGCCTTCTGGCCTTGAGGGCCACCTGCATGTAATGTTTCATTCCTTCTTTACCGGCTGCACTGGTGATACTGTATTTCCACAAGCCGGGTTCTCGAAGCGCAAACGGGAGCAGGTGTTTAAAATCTTCAGGCTGTAAGGGTCTTAATAAAACGCGTTCATCCTCGAGCAGATAATCGTTGGTACAATTGAAATCAATAATCATATTTTTGTTTCGATTTGCAAAAATGAACACTATTATTGTTATACTGAATTAAATAATTATGTGCGGTATTGTTGGCTATACAGGACCTCGTGAAGCTTATCCTGTCATCATAAAAGGGTTGAAGCGATTAGAATACCGCGGCTACGACAGTTCCGGAGTAGCATTGCTGAATGGCGGACTAAAAGTCTACAAAAAGCAAGGCAAAGTAGCTGAGCTGGAAAACAATGTTATTGGCAAGGACCTGCACAGTCATATTGGTATAGGACATACAAGATGGGCTACCCATGGCGAACCAAGCGACCGCAATGCACATCCGCATCTTTCGCAAAGCGGCAACCTTGCTATCATTCACAATGGCATTATAGAAAACTACGCACAGATAAAGCAGGAACTGGTGAAAAAAGGTTACACTTTCCATAGTGATACCGACACGGAAGTATTGCTCAACTTTATTGAAGACATCAAAATAAACGCACAATGCAGTACAGAAGAAGCTGTGCGCACAGCTTTACGCCGGGTAGTGGGCGCATACTGTATTTTGCTCGTAGACAAAGACGAACCTGAAACTATTATTGCTGCACGAAAGGGAAGCCCGCTCGTAATCGGTATTGGCAAAAACGAACATTTCCTCGCCTCCGATGCTTCTCCCATCATTGAGTACACCAAAGAAGTGGTGTATGTAAATGATTATGAAATAGCCATTGTGAAACCTGATGAGCTTATACTCAAAAACCTTGGCAACGACAAGCAAACGCCTTTCATTACGCAATTGAATATGGAATTGGCAGCCATAGAACGTGGTGGCTACGAACACTTCATGCTGAAAGAAATATTCGAGCAGCCGGATACAATTTTTGATTGCCTGCGCGGACGTCTCGATATCGCTGATCAAAAGATAGTCATGAGTGGCATTGATAAGTACGAGGAGCAAATCATCAATGCCGGTCGCATAATAATCCTTGCCTGTGGTACAAGCTGGCATGCCGGGCTCATAGCCGAATATATTATTGAAGAAACCTGCCGCATACCTGTGGAAGTAGAATATGCATCTGAATTCCGGTACAGGAATCCTGTTATTCGTACGGGCGATGTGATCATTGCCATATCGCAAAGCGGAGAAACCGCCGATACGCTTGTTGCTATCGAAAAAGCAAAGGAACAAGGTGCTATCATATTAGGTGTGGTAAATGTGGTGGGATCGTCTATTGCACGACTTTCGCACGCGGGTGCCTACACGCATGCAGGTCCTGAAATTGGCGTTGCCAGCACCAAAGCATTCACAGGTCAGCTTGCTGTTTTAACCATGATTGCCTTAAAGATTGGCTACGCAAAAGGCACTTTGCCTGCAGAGCGCTTTCACAAGTTGTGCGGCGAGCTCGCAGCAATTCCTGAGAAAGTAGCCATTGTACTCAAACAAAGCGAAGCCATTAAAGCATTGGCTGAAAAGTATAAAGACGCAAGAGACTTTTTATATCTCGGTCGTGGCTATAATTTTCCCGTTGCGCTTGAAGGGGCATTGAAATTAAAAGAGATTTCTTATATACATGCAGAAGGCTATCCGGCTGCGGAAATGAAGCACGGACCTATTGCTTTGGTTGACGATACCCTGCCTGTTGTGTTTATCGCCACTCACGATATGTATCACGAAAAAATCATCAGCAATATGCAGGAAATAAAAGCCCGCAAAGGCAAAGTGATTGCCGTGATTACAGAAGGCGATACGGTAACTACCGGCATTGCAGATGATGTGATAGCAGTGCCGGCAGCCGATGAAATTGTTGCGCCTATCCTGAGTGTGATACCCATGCAATTGCTGGCTTATTATATTGGCGTAAGCAAAGGTCTCGATGTAGACAAACCAAGAAACCTTGCCAAAAGTGTTACGGTTGAATAGATGACAAATGCATTTGTTGCAGAGCCAATTTTTTACTCCTATTTTTTTTAATTTTTGATGAAATACTATAGTCTCAACCGCCAGTCTCCCAGTGTATCTTTTGCAGAAGCTGCCGTGAAAGGGCAGGCACCCGATAAAGGGTTGTACTTTCCTGAATACATACCCACTTTGCCGGCAGGCATGATTCAGAATTTAAAAAGTTATTCCAAAGAAGAACTGGGTGTAGCTGTGATGAAACCTTACACACAAGACAGCCTGCCTGATGCAGAGCTCGAACGCATTGTAGCAGAAACAGTAAATTTTGATTTTCCGCTGGTGCCAATTACCGATCGCATTTCTTCGCTGGAATTATTTCATGGACCTACTCTCGCTTTCAAAGATGTAGGTGCACGTTTTATGAGCCGTTGTCTTGGCTATTTCAACCAGCATAAGAATACCACTACAACCGTTCTGGTTGCTACTTCCGGCGATACCGGAGGCGCGGTGGCAAATGGTTTTCTGGGTGTAGAAGGTGTAAACGTGATAATTTTGTACCCTTCGGGAAAAGTGAGTCCCGTGCAGGAACTGCAACTCACCACCTGCGGACAAAATATTACCGCATTGGAAATGGATGGCACTTTTGATGACTGCCAGGCAATTGTGAAAAAAGCATTTGCCGATGACGATCTGAATCAGAAGCTTTCACTGACATCCGCCAATTCTATCAACGTGGCGCGCTGGCTTCCACAACAGTTGTATTACTTTTTTGCATTACAGCAATGGAACGAAAAAACGCTGCCCGTAATATCGGTGCCAAGCGGCAACTTTGGCAATATCTGCGCAGGCATTTTAGCGCATATTTCCGGTTTGCCAGCCAGGCATTTTATCGCAGCCTGCAATGCCAACGATGTAGTGTACCGCTATCTCCAGAACGGCATTTTTGAACCTCGGTCATCTGTGTCTACCATTTCCAATGCGATGGATGTGGGCAACCCGAGCAACTTTATTCGTATTCTAGAAATCTTTAAAAACGAGTTGCCCCAGCTCAGGCAGTTTGTGAGTGCAGATACGGTGACAGATGAGATAACAAGGCAAACCATCACAAATGTTTTTAATAAAGAACATTATACACTGGATCCACACGGAGCCGTAGCCTACAAAGCATTGCACGATTACCTGCAGGGCAATAACGAAAAAGGTTTCATCCTTGAAACGGCGCATCCCGTAAAATTTCCGGATACAGTGGAAGAGGCGACCGGCGAAAAAATAGACATACCTGAAAGCGCGAAACAATTGTTTCATCTGGAGAAAAAAAGCATTGCTATGCCAGCAAGTTTTGATGCTGTAAAAGAATGGCTGATGAATCACTGATAGCTTATATATTACACAAGCCACCTTGTGTTTTCTTCATAGCAAAAAAGCCGCAATCAGTTTACACTGATTGCGGCTTTTTCTATTTGTTAGCTTATTTACATTACTGTAATTTACTACGGAAAGCAAGTTTAATTCTCGTACGGTTTATTTGAAAAAATACCGCCAGAAATCCAGTCCCAGCGCGTATGCCATCAGCGAGAGCAGAATCACCATGCCTACCATTTGTGCATACTCCATAAACTTGTCGCCTGGCTTGCGGCCGGTGATCATTTCCACCAGCGTAAACAGCGCATGTCCGCCATCTAAAGCTGGAATCGGCAGAATATTCATAAAGGCAAGTATGATAGAAAATATAGCTGTCAATGTCCAGAAGCCCTGCCAGTCGGCAAGATTACCGGAAAACGCATTACCAATGCTGATGACACTACCAAGGCTATCGCTCGCTTTTACTTTACCTGCAAAAATCTGCTTGATGCCTGCAATGTAGCGGCCAAGCGTTTCCCAGCATTTCTGAAAACCAATGGGAATAGATTCAAGCAGGGTATAATTGTGTTCTACTGTTGTAAACAGCTTTGAAGCATCGCTTACTGCCATAAAGCCTACCGCTCCGGCATCGCTCAGCTTTGAAGTAACCTGCACTGTATCTCTGCCACGCAATGCACTGATAACTACTTCTTTACCGGCATATTGTTTTTTCAGGCTGTCAAATTCATTATAGAAATAAAACGGCTTGCCATCGATAGCAACCAGCGTATCGCCTTTCTGCAAGCTATTCTTTGTAAAAACCGCTTTGTTTTTGTCTACAGAATCTACAATCACAGGGAAACGGATGGCAATAAAACCCATTGCCTTGCTTGCATTCAGCTCGTTTATAAAGCTGTCGGGAATGTTGATGTCCAACACTTTCCCATCGCGTTCTACCTGCATCGATTTGGTTTTGCCCAATACGATATCTACAGCAATGGCATTGAAATTATCATTGTGTTGATGATCTACCGACAAAATTTTATCGCCATCCTGCAGTCCTATTTTACGTCCGAGCGAATCGGCATGAATGCCCCATGTTACGTTTTGTGCAGGCAAGTATTCTTCACCCCATTTATTAGTAATAAAAATAAACAACACAATGGCGAGAATCACATTTACAATCACACCACCTGTCATGATGATGAGCCGTTGCCAGGCTGGCTTTGCACGAAACTCGTAGGGTTGCGGCGGCAGTTTCATCTGCTCTTTATCCATGCTCTCGTCTATCATTCCCGAAATCTTTACATAGCCGCCAAAAGGCACCCAGCCAAGACCATATTCGGTATCGCCAACCTTTTTTTTCCAGATAGAAAACCAGGGATTAAAGAATAAATAAAATTTTTCGACACGGCATTTGAAGAGTCGCGCGGTAAGAAAATGTCCCAATTCGTGAAGTGTAACCAGGATAGAAAAGGAAAGAATAAACTGAAGAGTTTTAGTGCCTACGCTGCTCCAGTCTATCGCTAATAATGTCGTCGTCATTTGTTTGTGTAAGTTCGATTCTGCTATATTGAAATAGGCAGTAAAAACGAGTAATTGATTTTAAATAATGATGTAACATTCATTCCGTTTCCTACCGGTGAACGTTCATTGTGCGGATGCAATAATACTTTA
This sequence comes from uncultured Chitinophagaceae bacterium, assembly GCA_963760045.1. GTDB lineage: Bacteria > Bacteroidota > Bacteroidia > Chitinophagales > Chitinophagaceae > Ilyomonas. The sequence goes on along the minus strand of CAVXBN010000020.1, from coordinate 25,307 downwards.
TTATCATAAGTGTGAAATATCGCTCAACATTTTTAGGAAATACTTACACTACTTACTGAAAATTATAACAAAGAAAAAGGCACCTGCGCAGCTTCCCACACTACATCTGGATCATGGAAGCAGCATAGCTGCGGGTTTCGCCATCGGTATAAAAATATTCTTCCAGTGTAGGATGTTCTATAAAGTCAACTTTGCTCATGGAGTGTTCTACCACTTCAGTAATATCGAGAAAACCGATACGGTTGCGCAAAAATGCATACACGGCTATTTCGTTGGCAGCATTTAAGAATGCAAGGCATATTGCCGCCTTTGTTCAGGGCTTCGGTAGCCAGCATCAGGTTACGGAATGTTTTCAAATCCGGCTCTTCGAATGTAAGTTCTGAGGGTTTCCGGAAATCGTATCGTGGAAATTTGCTTTCAATACGTTTGGGAAAACCAAGCGCATATTGAATAGGCAACTTCATATCGGGCAATCCCATTTGTGCCTTGATGCTTCCGTCTTCAAACTGTACCATGCTGTGAATGATGCTTTGCGGATGCACCAATACTTCTACCTGTTTGGGTTCGAGGTTAAACAGCCATTTGGCTTCTATCATCTCAAGACCTTTATTCATCAAAGTGGCAGAATCGATGGTAATTTTTGCGCCCATGCTCCAGTTCGGATGCTGCAGTGCATGGTCGCGTTTTACATTCATCAGGAAGTTGGGCTTTTTACCCCTGAAAGGCCCGCCACTGGCGGTGAGCACCACTTTTTCTATTTTGTTTCTTCCCTCGCCTATCAGGCATTGAAAGATAGCAGAATGTTCGCTGTCTACGGGTATCACCGGCACTTTCTTTTCAAACGCTTTGTGCATCACAATGTCGCCGGCTACCACCAGTGTTTCCTTGTTGGCAAGCGCAATGGTTTTACCCGCATCAATAGCGTTCAGGGTAGATTGCAAGCCTGCATATCCCACAATGGCAGCCAGCATCAGGTCGTAGCAGTCAATAGAGGCCACTTCGTTGATAGCCTGTTCGCCGGCAAATACTTTTACGTCTGTTTTGGCAAGTGCTTCTTTTACAAGTAAATATTTTTTATCATCACCAATCACTACAATATTGGGCTTGTATTTTTTTGCCTGCTGAATCAGTAATTCGTGACTGGTATGAGCTGTCAAAATTTCAACGCTAAATAAATCGGGGTGTGATATCGATCACTTCCAAAGCCTGCTTTCCAATAGAACCCGTTGAGCCAAAAATGGCAATTCGCTTTTTATTCATTCTCTCAAAAAAATGTGGGTAAAGATAAAGATTATAAAATGGCAGGTATTCTCAAAAACTCCTACGTTACCAATAACTCTGAAAACTTAACAATCCATCGAAAAACCAGTACTGTTTGCAAATACCAGCCGTTCACAGTTTTTAACAAAACGATGAAATAATCGTTTTTAACATTTTGCAGAATATCAAAATCTGATTTGCCAATGTAGTTGTATAATTGATATTTTTAAATCATTTCTATATTTTGTTTGTTAACTTCAAAAAAGCAATTTGTTTTCCACATCAAATTGTGTTGCAAAAAATAGCATATATGAGCGGCAGACATGCACTTTTAATTTTTTTGTTTACTTTTATGCCTGCCTGCCTTGATGATTTTTTTTAAAACAGTCTTAATTGCTTTATTATGAATGTTGCTAACCAGCAAGTTGAGAGCGGGCTATATGATCCTGCGTTTGAGCATGATGCGTGCGGAATTGGGTTTGTTGCCAATATAAAAGGCAATAAATCTCACCAGATTATTTCCGATGCACTCACTGTTCTTGAGAATATGGGACACAGGGGAGCCTGTGGATGTGAAAGTAATACAGGTGATGGGGCTGGCTTAATGCTGCAAATGCCACACGAATTTTTCTTCGATGAATGCATAAAACTTGGCGTTCATTTACCCTCATTTGGCAGATATGGCGTAGGCGTTGTTTATTTTCCTAAAGAAATAAGGTTGCGCGAAGAGTGCCGCGACATCTTTAACCGTGCAGCCGATAAGCTCGGGCTTGAAATTCTTACCTACCGCAGAATTCCTGTAAATCCCGATGGCATTGGTCTCACCGCGCTAAGTGTGGAGCCCGAAATGGAACAGGTGTTTATCGCATGCCCGGATCATATCAGCGATCCGGAGGCTTTTGAAAGAAAGTTGTTTGTGCTTCGCAACTATGCCACCCACACCATTTACAATACAGTAAGGCACAATGCTACCCAGTTTTATATAGCTTCTCTGTCTTATAAAACAGTGGTTTACAAAGGTCAGCTGACCAGCGACCAGGTAAGAAATTACTTCCCTGATCTCAATAATAAACGTGTGGTTTCGGCTTTTGGGCTGGTACACTCACGTTTTGCTACCAATACATTTCCATCGTGGAATTTGGCGCAACCGTTCCGGTACATTGCGCACAATGGCGAAATCAATACTTTGCAGGGAAACCTGAACTGGCTGAGAACCAGTGAAAAAGCATTTATTTCTTCTTTTTTTTCAAAAGAAGAAATGGAAATGCTTCTGCCTGTTGTATTCACAGGTCAGTCCGACTCCGCGTGTCTTGACAACGTGATTGAACTATTGACGCTTTGCGGTCGTTCACTACCACATGTCATGATGATGCTGATACCGGAAGCATGGGATGGCAATGATAAAATGGATGCTACAAAGCAATCTTTTTACGAATATCACGCCTGCCTCATGGAACCCTGGGATGGACCTGCTTCTATTTCATTTACCAATGGTAAAATGATTGGCGCTACGCTCGATAGAAATGGACTTCGCCCATCACGCTACTGTGTTACCTATGACGACAGGGTGATCATGGCATCGGAAAGCGGCGTATTGCCAGTAAAGCCTGAAATGGTGAAGGAATTCGGCCGCCTGCAACCCGGAAAAATGTTTGTGGTAGATATGGAGCAAGGCAGAATCATCAGTGATGATGAACTGAAATCTACCATCTGCTCGCAAAAACCATATAGCGAATGGCTTAATAAATATAAAATAAGGCTGGAAGAACTTCCGGAACCAAGAGTATCGTTTACTCACCTGGAAAGCGACCAGATTTTTAAGTATCAAAAGGCATTTGGATATTCAACCGAAGATCTTGATGCCATCATCTCTCCGATGGCTGTAGATGGCAAAGAACCAATTGGCTCTATGGGAACCGATGTGCCGCTGGCCGTATTGAGCGATCAGCCACAGCATCTGAGCAGTTATTTTAAACAACTGTTTGCACAGGTTACCAATCCGCCGATTGACCCCATCCGCGAACGGATGGTGATGTCGCTGGCCACCTTTGTGGGCAACAACGGCAACCTGCTGATCGAAGATCCGCTTACCTGCCATTGCGTAGCCTTAAAACATCCTGTTCTCAACAATCACGAACTGGAAAAACTAAGAAGTATTGATACCGGTATATTCCAGGCAAAAACACTGCAAACGTATTTCCGTGCAAGCGGTAATCCGGGCGCTATGCAGGCGGGTATTGAAAGACTATGCCGCTATGCGGTAGATGCGGTGAATGATGGCTTTGAAGTAATTATTCTATCCGACCGCGCTATTGATAGTGATCATGCTCCTATTCCATCTTTGCTGGCAGTTTCTGCGGTTCACCATCACCTTATACGCAAAGGTTTGCGGGGCCAGGTAGGACTTGGTGGTTGAAGCCGGCGATGTTTGGGAAGTGCACCATTTTGCCTGCCTAATCGGTTTTGGCGCCACAGCTATCAATCCTTACCTCGCTTTGTCTACCATCCGGGATATGAAGCTGAACGGAAGGCTGAGAACTACACCTGGATGTCGAAGTTCTTAAAAAGAATTATGTAAAATCAGTGTGCGATGGTTTGCTGAAAGTGTTCTCAAAAATGGGAATTTCTACTTTCCAGTCGTACCAGGGCGCACAAATATTTGAAATCATAGGTATTAATAAAGATGTGGTAAGCCGCTATTTCACAGGCGCCACGTCTCGCATTGAAGGTTTGGGACTGGATGAACTTGCAAGGGAAGCGTTGGCAAAACACTTTTTTGCTTTTAGTAAAAAAGAAAATTATACACATCGTCTTACCGAAGGTGGTGTGTACCAGTGGAAACGAAAAGGCGAATTTCACCTGTTTAATCCGCAAACCATTCACCTGTTGCAGTATTCTACCCGCATGAATGATTATAATATTTTTAAAAAATATTCAAAGCTGGTTAACGATCAGAGCGAAAAAGCCGTGACGCTACAGGAGTTTGTTTGAATTTAGTACCTCAGCGCCCTTCTATTTCCATTGATGAAGTAGAACCGGCAGAAAATATTTATAAACGCTTTGCTACCGGTGCCATGAGTTTTGGCTCTATCTCCTGGGAAGCACATACTACGCTGGCCATTGCCATGAACCGCCTTGGCGGCAAAAGCAATACCGGCGAAGGTGGCGAAGATGAAATACGTTACGAACTGCGCGAAAATGGCACTTCTATGCGTTCTGCCATCAAGCAGGTAGCATCGGCACGCTTTGGCGTTACCAGCCAATACCTGACCGAAGCGGATGAATTGCAAATTAAAATGGCACAGGGCGCCAAGCCCGGCGAAGGCGGTCAGTTGCCCGGACATAAAGTGGACGACTGGATTGGTAAAACAAGGCACGCTACACCGGGCGTAGGTTTGATTTCTCCGCCGCCGCACCATGATATTTATTCTATTGAAGATCTTGGCGCAATTGATATTTGATCTGAAAAATGCCAACCGTGCAGCACGTATCAATGTAAAGCTGGTTTCAAAAGCAGGCGTGGGAACCATTGCCGCCGGCGTTGCCAAAGCAAAAGCTGATGTGGTATTGATTTCCGGTTTTGATGGTGGCACAGGCGCATCGCCTATCAGCTCCATCAAACATGCAGGATTGCCGTGGGAACTTGGCTTGGCAGAAACGCACCAGACACTGGTAAAAAACAAATTGCGCAGCCGCATTGTTGTACAGGCAGACGGACAGATGAAAACCGGTCGCGATATTGCGATTGCCACTTTGCTGGGCGCTGAAGAATGGGGCGTTGCCACGGCTGCTCTATTGTGGAAGGCTGTATCATGATGCGCAAATGTCATCTGAATACCTGCCCGGTAGGCGTTGCCACACAGGATCCTGAATTGCGCAAGCGTTTTACCGGCGATCACGAACACGTGGTCAACCTGTTCAAATTCATTACGCAGGAGTTACGGGAAATTATGGCTGAACTTGGTTTCCGAACCATTCATGAAATGGTGGTCAGGTATCAAGTCTGAAAGTGAAAGAAAAAGTTCCTCATTGGAAATTCAATAAACTTGATCTTTCTGCCTTGTTGTTTAAAGATCCGGCTTCCGACAGATGACTATGTATAAATCGGAAGAGCAGGATCATGGTTTGGACAGATGTGCTGGATTGGAAGCTGCTTGAAGCTGCACAGCCGGCTCTGGAAAAGGGAGAAAAAGTAAGAGCAGAATTTTCCATTAAAAATACAAATCGCACTACGGGCACTATCTTGTCAAACGAAATATCCAAACGGTACAAAGCCGCTGGTTTACCCGACGATACCATTCATTTCAAATTCAATGGTACTGCCGGTCAAAGCTTTGGTGCATTTAATACGAAAGGCGTAACGCTCGAACTGGAAGGTGGCGCCAATGATTATTTTGGAAAAGGATCTCAGCGGTGCGAAGCTGATTGTTTATCCTTCCAAAAAAGTAAGCTTTATACCGGAAGAAAATATCATCATTGGCAACGTGGCTTTTTATGGAGCAACCGCCGGCGAAGCCTACATCAGGGGAAAAGCCGGCGAACGTTTTTGTGTGCGCAATTCCGGAGCGAATGTAGTGGTGGAAGGTGTAGGCGATCATGGCTGCGAATACATGACCGGCGGTACATGTTGTCGTACTTAGGCACAACCGGGCGCAACTTTGCAGCCGGCATGAGTGGTGGCATCGCTTATATATATGATACAGCTTCTGAATTTGCAGGCATGTGCAACATGGAAATGGTGAACCTTGAAACGCTGACTGATGACGAAGATACAGGTTGTTACGAGTCCATGATCAAAAGCATTATAACTATACCGGAAGTGCCGTTGCCAGTTTTGTGCTCAGTGATTTTGAAAACCAGTTGTCACATTTTGTAAAAGTGTATCCGACTGATTATAAAAAAGCGATGGAGCAAAAGAAACTCATTCTTAAAAGCGAATCGGACAGGTGGATTACAAGCCTAAGCCATCAGTAATTCACATATTTATCTATTCTATTTCTTTACAACCGCATAAAGTACTATTTCATATAATGGGAAAACCAACTGGTTTTTTAGAATTTACAAGAGAATTACCCAGCAAGCGCCCTGTTCAGGAGCGGCTGAAAGATTACAGCGAATTTGTAAACCTGTTTCCACCCGAAAAGCTGAACCACCAGGCTGCACGCTGTATGGATTGCGGTGTTCCATTTTGCCATAATGGATGCCCGTTAGGCAATATCATTCCGGAATTTAATGATGCGGTATATCGCGAAAGCTGGGAAGAAGCTTATGAAATACTCATTTCTACCAATAACTTCCCTGAATTTACAGGACGTATTTGCCCGGCACCCTGCGAAAGCGCCTGTGTATTGGGCATCAATCAGCCGCCGATTACCATTGAAGAAATTGAAAAACACATTATTGAAATTGCTTTTGAAAAAGGCTTGGTTAATCCACGCAAACCCAATATGAGAACTGGCAAAAAAGTAGCCGTTGTTGGTTCGGGACCGGCAGGTCTGGCAGCCGCCGCACAGATTGAACTATGCCGGGCATTCGGTTACGGTTTTCGAAAGAGACGATGCGCCAGGCGGGTTGTTGCGCTATGGAATTCCCGATTTCAAACTGGAAAAAAGTGTAATAGACAGGCGCATCGCCATCATGGAAGAAGAAGGTGTTGTATTTCAATGCAATGCCAATGTGGGCGTCAATGTTAAAACTGAACGATCTTGCTTCGCGAATATCATCTGATCATATTGGCTGGCGGCTCTACAGTGCCGCGAAATCTTCCGGTACCCGGACGGCAATTGAAAGGCGTTTATTTTGCAATGGAATTTTTGAAACAACAAAACAAACGCGTTGCAGGTAAAGATCCGTTGGCAAATAAACACATTGAAAGCAATATTTTGGATGAAGAAATTACTGCTAAAGGCAAAAATGTAGTAGTGATTGGTGGTGGCGATACAGGCAGCGACTGTGTGGGCACTTCCAACCGCCATGGCGCAGCTTCTGTTACACAATTTGAACTGCTGCCGCAGCCACCAAGCAACAGAACCAGATTACATGCCTTGGCCTTCTTACCCGATGATTATTGAAAAATACTTCTTCGCATGAAGAAGGCGCCCATCGCCATTGGTCAATTGCTACAAAAGAATTTATTGGCGATGAAAACGGCAACCTGACTGCACTGAAAGTAGTAGACCTTGAATGGATAAGTGCAGAATGACGGACGACCTGCAAAGTTTGTAGAAGTTGCCGGCAGCGAGCGCCTGATACCCTGCGAACTGGCATTGCTGGCAATGGGCTTTACTGGACCGCAAAAAGAAGGCATGCTGCAAGAACTGGAAGTGGACATGGACGAAAGAGGCAACGTAAAAGCACACGAAAAAGAATACCAGACCAATATTGCAAAAATATTTGCGTGCGGCGATATGCGGCGCGGACAATCGCTGGTAGTTTGGGCTATCAGTGAAGGCAGAGAATGTGCAAGAAAGGCAGACGAATTCCTGATGGGATATTCTGTACTATCGAGCAAAGACCGCAGCGAAATTTATCTATTAAGGACAATATTTTAGTCATAAAAAAGGGATTGAATGACATTCAATCCTTTTTTTATACGCAAAATTATTTATATAGGATATTTTTATCATGTTTCATGACAATTCTCGCAAATATCATAACATCTCATTTTTAAAAAAACTTATTTTTTTATCACGAAATTAATTAATATTATTGCTTTTAAATTACTTGATAATTAATTTAATTTAATATTGATTTTGATGATAAAACGAAATTAAGTTTAAAACAATTGCCCCTTTCCTGGTTCTTGGCTGGTTTCATCGCAGCACTGTTTATTCCCTCCGTTGTCTGCAGATGCAGGAATTGAATATAACAGTGCAGACATTGTGTGGATTCTAGTAGCTACTGCTCTCGTGTTTTTAATGACACCGGGACTTGCTTTTTTTTATGGCGGAATGGTACATAGGAAAAATGTACTGTCCACCATGATGAAAAGCGTAGTAGCCGCCGGAGTGGTGAGTGTGTTGTGGGTATTGTGTAGGATTTAGTCTTTGTTTTGGAGATGGCATTGGTGGCGTGATTGGCAATCCAACTACTTTTCTGTTTTTTAAAAATGTATTTTCTGGAGCACCTGTTTTGCAAGGCGGGTACGGCAATGACCATTCCTTTGTTACTGTTTTCCCTGTTTCAACTCATGTTTGCCATTATTACCCCGGGCTTGTAGTTGGTGCTGTAGCTGAACGCATCCGGTTCACTTCTTATATTTTGTTTATCTGCCTATTTAGTCTGCTGGTGTATGCGCCTCTGGCACATTGGTCCTGGCATCCGGAGGCTTCCTGTTTCAAAATGGGGGCGCTCGACTTCGCCGGCGGAACAGTGGTTCATATTTCTGCAGGTTGTGCCGCCTTGCTGGTGCCATGGTGTTGAAACGCAGAAAAGTACACATGGAACACCGGGAAGTGCCTCCTGCCAACATTCCTTATGTATTGATTGGTACCGGGTTGCTGTGGTTTGGCTGGTTTGGCTTTAATGCTGGTTCTGCACTGGGTGCAAACATGCTTGGCGTTTCTGCTTTTGCAACTACCAATACAGCTGCCGGTGCAGCCGGTTTTCCTGGATGTTTTTTGATGTAATCCGCGGAAAAAAACCTTCTGTAACTGGGTTTTGTATCGGAGCCGTGGTTGGGCTTGGTAGCCATTACGCCCGGCGCAGGTTTTGTAGCCATTCCACAAAGCATTTTCATTGGCTTTATAGCTGCACTGATTTCCAATATTGCTGTGTATTTCAAACAAAAATCAATACTTGACGATACGCTTGATGTATTTCCCTGCCATGGTCTTGGTGGTATGGTTGGTATGCTGCTGACCGGCATATTTGCAACCAAAACAGTAAACAGCGGCGGCAATGACGGCTTGTTTTATGGCAATGCCAGCTTTCTTTTTTACGCAAGTGAAAGCCCTGGTGATTGTAGTAGCATATAGCTTTTGCGATGTCGTACCTCATTTTTAAATTCATCAACTTCATCCTACCACTGCGCGTTACTGAAGCTGAAGAAGAAGCCGGTCTTGATGAAAGCCAGCACGCCGAACAATATGTTCAGGGTACACTGATAATGGGTAACAGTAGCCACGTTACAAATCTCCTGTAGATGACAATTATAAAGCGTGAACCAATTATAATTATTGCTAAAGTTGATTCATACAATGTTTATAATTTCATTATTCATTCACAAATTAAAATTCACTTATAGTACATACACCCGGATAAGTAAGGTTATGTGTTTTTGGTATTGCCAGGGTTACCAGTTTATTCTGATTGTAACGTTGCCTGCATATAGAAGAAAAATTTAGTTACCTTTAATCGTTCACCAAATAACACACTTATGATGAAAAAAGCGATCTTTGTCTTTTCGGTACTTCGTATGCACCAAAGCTTCAGCAGGCACAGGACTCTGCGGTTGTATCGCCAACAATGGAAGTTGCCGGAGTACAAATTACCGGTTCGGCTGATGTTTATTACAGGTATAATTTTTCAAATCCCAAAGGATCAGACAAACAATTATACCAGCTTTACCAATTCGCAAAACTCGTTTGAACTGGGCATGGCGAGCCTTCGCGCCGACCATAGTTTTGGAAAAGCAAGTGCCACGATTGGACCTTGGATTTGGAAGACGCGCTGAGGAATTTTCCTATGGCGACCCCAGCTACCCTACTCTCTTCGCCGTAAAACAAGCATACCTCAGCTATGCAGTTTCTGACAATTTTAAACTCACCATGGGCAAATGGGCTACGCACGTGGGCTATGAGCTTGGTAGATGCTTATCTGAACAGAAACTACAGCATGTCTTACATGTTCTCCTACGGTCCGTTTTCGCATACCGGTTTGAAAGCAGACATTGGTCTTGGTGGTAAAAGCGCACTGATGGTAGGCGTCGCCAATACGACAGACGTTGTCTCTACAACCTCTTCACGCAAATTTGCCTTGGCGCAATTCAGCACAGGCAGCAGCGACGATAAAGTAAAAGCTTACCTCAATTACCAGGGTTCATTTGGCGGAGCCTATAGCCTGAACCAATTTGACCTTGTAGTGACAGGAGCCGTAAGCGATGTATTCAGCATTGGCTACAATGGAACGGTACAATCGGTGAAACCCGATGGCGGTGATGGTGATAGCTGGTGGGGTTCCGCAGTTTATCTGAACTACGATCCGCAAGCAACTTTGGCATTACGTCTGCGTGGCGAATATTTTGATAACAAAAAAGCTGTGGTTGCCGCACCGGGCACCAGCATCTTTGATCTTACACTTATCTCCCAACTTTAAAATTGGCAATCTGACCATTATACCAGAATTGAGACTGGATGCTGCCAAGGAAGAACATTTTCAGAAAAATGAATGGTACCGGAACTAAAAGTACCGTATCCGGCATCCTGGCAGCAACCTATCATTTTTAAAGCATCGCAACTGAAAAATACCGATTACAAACCTTTAAATGTTATAAGCAATGAAAAACTGTAAGCAACAAACCAAAAGTGATACCTACGTCCCTGTGGATTGCCTTTGCCTTCTTGTTATTGGCAACAGTACTTCCGATGTTTGGGTATTCACAGGACACAGCAGCAGCGGAGCCGGTGGCTTATCTCCACAGGAAGTAGCCAACATCATCTGGCTTTGCCTCACTGCCTTCCTTGTATTCTTTATGCAGGCAGGCTTTGCCCTTGTAGAAGCAGGCATGACACGCGCCAAAAACTGCTGTGAACATCATGATGAAAAACCTGCTGGATTTTTGTTTTGGCGCCATGCTCTTTTGGGCAATCGGCTATGCCATCATGTATTCCAGTGGCGATTCCAATTTCTTTGGATTCGACAAAGCACTTGCATTCTTAGGCTCGGCCAACGCACCGACTGACAATGCAGGCTACAGCTTAAGCGCTGCCTGGCTGTTCCAGGTAGTGTTTGCAGCTACTGCTGCCACTATCGTTTCCGGCGCAATGGCAGAAAGAACCAAACTGATCTCCTACATTATTTATTCCTGTGTAATCTCTGCCATTATTTACCCCATCAGCGGACATTGGATTTGGGGCGGCGGCTGGCTGAGCGATCTGGGCATGCGCGATTTTGCAGGCTCTACAGTAGTACACTCTGTAGGCGGCTGGGCAGCACTTGCAGGCGCCATCATGGTAGGTCCACGCCTTGGCAAATACAGGAAAAACGGCACTGTTAACGAAATCAGGCCTCATAACATGCCAATGGCCGCACTGGGTGTATTTATCCTTTGGTTTGGCTGGTATGGTTTCAATCCCGGCTCTACACTTGTTGCTATGGGAGGTGTTTCGCACATAGCAGTTACCACAACATTGGCAGGGGCAGCCGGCGCTATCAGCGCACTGATCACTTCATGGATAAAGTTTAAAAAGCCTGATTTATCCATGACATTAAATGGTACTCTCGCCGGACTGGTAGCCATTACAGCTCCCTGTGCATCTGTAAGCACTGGCAGTGCCGTAATCATTGGACTCATAGGCGGCGTGCTGGTATTTTTTAGCTGTTTGTTTTTCGAAAGAACACTCAAAATCGATGATCCTGTTGGCGCAATTAGCGTACATGGCGTTTGTGGTGCATTCGGAACATTAGCCGTTGGATTGTTTGGTCAGCGTGCCATAGATCTGCAATATTGGGGTGAAGACACTGCGATAAAAGACGGATTGTTTTTTGGCGGTGGCTGGTCACAACTGGGCATACAGGCGGTAGGTGTTTTCGCTGTTATGATCTATTCTTTTGTGGCGATGATGATTGTATTCTTTATTATCAAGAAAACAATAGGTTTACGTGTAAGTGACGCTGAACAAATTGAGGGGCTTGATATTGGCGAACATGGTAATGTAGCTTATGGTGGATTTGTGTTTGAAGAAACCATTAAAACTCACGAAGAATCTGTTGTTATCAACTAGTATACAGATAAACAGCAATCTATTTTATACAATCGCTCCTGTGCAGAACAGGAGCGATTTTTTTATATAATATCTCGAATTAAAAAGTCACCGAAACTCTGCATTTTTTTTATGAAAAGGGCTTCACCTCCCCTTTCTCCACCAAACTCCTTTCTCTTTTTTTAAGCAAACCTTGTGTGTTTTTTGTGCAGAGAATGTTATCCATTATCACGTGCAGAATCACTTTTAATTTAATAGTTTGATTGAATTATAACATCCGGTTTTGGTAATGAGGTTTACAAATAATAATTCTGTAGCACAATTCATTTAACAAAAAAATGCCGCCTGAATAAATTCTTATTTATAAACCTGTTTTGTAAAGTGCATGCCACTTACAGACAACAAATCTAATGTCGAAAGAAATGCTCAACATGATAAAATTTAAAACATAAACATGAATAAAATGAAACTGTTTTGAAAACTGAGCACTTGATTAACCTGTTTCTAACGAAAAAATAATTTGATAATTTTCAACACATGTGTCTTTTTATCTACTTAGAGCCGACAAACCTTTAATTTTATTTGCTTGCTGTACGATTTTTGGAGTAATTTTGAAGTATACTGCTTATAGTATAGATATTTATTATTTGTTTTATAGGGAGTATCTGCTAAAATAACTTACCATGAAGAACTCAACTAAAAAAGTAACAAGGCTGGCAATCTTATCGCCTTTAAAAGATTTCTTCAATGATAGCCGTGCTGGTGGCATTTTGCTGATCCTTTGTACTATAGCTTCTCTTGTTGTATCAAATATTTCCTCATTGCAAAATGTGTATACCGGCTTTTGGCTCACAGAACTTCATGCCTCATCGGCCTTGCACCTGCCTGAAAATCCATTGACGTGGGTGAATGATGTATTGATGGCTTTTTTCTTCTTTTTTGTGGGAATGGAAATTAAACGGGAACTTACGATTGGTGAGCTTTCTTCCGTAAAAAAATCTTTGCTTCCGATACTGGCAGCGCTTGGTGGTATGATATGCCCGGCTATTTTCTACTGGCTGTTTAACGGAAGCACACCGTATCATCATGGATGGGGAATCCCAATGGCTACAGACATCGCATTCTCCCTGGCAGTGTTGTCTCTGCTTGGTAAAAGAGTGCCTGTGCAGCTGAAGATTTTCCTGGCGGCATTAGCTATAATTGATGATTTGGGTGCGGTGTTAACCATTGCTATTTTTTACTCATCATCCATCAGTGTTTTGTACTTGCTTGGCGGTGCAGCCTGCGTGGCTTGTGTGCTCCTGCTTAACAAACTGAAACCGAAAGCAACCATTATTTATTTAATTCCGGCTTTGCTGATGTGGTATTGCCTTTTCAATTCAGGTATTCATGCCACCATTGCCGGTGTAGCGATGGCTTTCAGCATGCCATTAAATAAATTGGCGCAGGTAGAACACATGCTTCACAAACCCGTGAACTTTTTTATCATGCCCATTTTTGCCCTGGCAAACACAGCGATTGTGCTGCCCTCGTCTTTTTCGGGCGTTTTTAGCAATACTATCGCATTAGGTGTTATGGCAGGCTTGATAATCGGTAAGCCTGTAGGTATTTTCCTGTTCTCGTTTATCGCTTCCAAAACCGGCATCGCAGCTATGCCATCCAATGCTTCATACAAACAACTACTGGGTGTGGGAATGCTCGGAGGCATCGGGTTTACCATGTCCATATTCACCTCATCACTGGCATTTGCCATTCCTGAGCTTTTGGTCATTTCAAAAGTGGCAGTCATTGCCGGATCGTTGGTTTCGAGCCTGGCGGGATATATTTACCTGTCGCGACTTGCTCCGCAAACGCTTCATGCCGTAGAGCCTGCCAGCCAGGAAATGGAGTATGTACCAAAAGAAAAACAAATCTCTGCAAATATGGCTGCTGCCATGTAGCATCGATTTGTTTTCCTTTTGCATCTTACTTACTATCGCAGTAAATGAATGTCTGTTCTATACGCTGTTCCGGGCTGCATTGATAATGCCAAATGAGCAGCGGATTATCAGCTTTTCAAGTGTGTCTTTCAATGGCAGCGGCTTAATGTTTTCTTCACTTTCGCGCAGCTTGCTCAGGCAATATTGCTGAATGACTGCCAGTGGCAATACGATGCGCTCGCGCATTTGTATGGACAATTGTTCTACCGGGTAATCCATCATCAGTTCGCTGCTGCCCGACAATCGCAGAATGTATTGCAATGTGAGTTCATATTCTTCATATGCCATTGTCCAGATCTCGCCATATTTCTCATGTTTGGCAAGAAATGCCGTGAGCGGGAAAAAGCATTTTTTCATCACCATTTCGCAGTTATCAATCAGGGTTTTAAAGAACAACGAGTTTTTGTATAATTCCTGCACTTCTTTCCATTTGCCCTGCTTTTCCATTGTTTTCAATGCAGTGCCAACACCATAATAGCCGGTCACGTTTTGCTTCGTCTGGCTCCACGCACCTACATATGGAATGGCACGAAGATCGCCAAGCGAAAGCCTTGATCCGCCTCCGCGTTTAGATGGACGGCTGCCAATATTGGTTTCGGCATAAAAACGCAACGGACTTACATGACTGAGATAATCAATGAAATAAGGATGATTTTTGAGATCGCTGTAAGATTGGTAACTGATATCTGAAAGTTGCTCCAGCAAAGATTCTTCTTCTTCCGACATAGTGGTTCTGCGAGTTCGACAATACATCGTTTGATAACCCGGCGTGTATCAGTTGTTCAATATTAAACTGCGCCGTGTCTACCGTGCCGAAATTAGAGCTCACAGTTTGTCCCTGCACGGTAAGCTGTATTTCCTTATTGGAAATATTGTTACCCATCGATGCATAAAAACGGTGTGTTTTTCCACCACCACGCGCCGGAGGACCGCCACGTCCATCAAAAAACACTACATTGATATCGTATTTCTTGCTGATTCTTGTCAGCTCTTCTTTCGCTTTGTAAATGCTGAAATTGGCCATCAGGTAACCGCCATCTTTGGTACCGTCGGAAAATCCAAGCATGATGGTTTGCGTCAGGTTTCGGTCCTGCAGATGTTTTCGGTATGTAGCGTTGTTATACAAGCCTTCCATCACGGCCGCTGCTGCTTTCAAGTCGTCAATGGTTTCAAAAAGCGGAACAATATCCACTGTCAGTTCTTCCTTTTTCCACCCGCTTAGCAGGAACAAGCCATAACACTTCCAGCAGGCTCAGTGCGCTGGTGCTGTGGCTGATGATATAGCGGTTACAGGCTTCTTCACCATTCATTGCCTGGATCTCTTTCATATCCTGCATCACCTTCAGTGTATCGCGCTCCACATCATTTTCCAGTACAGAAATATCGACCGTTTGGTTGATATTCAACAGTACATCTATCTTTTCCGCCTCCGGCATGCTGCTGAAATTCTTTGGCAGCACATCTGTTTTTTCGGCAATGGCATTCAATGCTTTTTCGTGTACAGAACTATCCTGCCGCACGTCAAGCGATGCAAAGAACAACCCGAACAATTCTATTTTATTAATCAGATTGTCTACCAGGTGAAGAAACAACCCATTGTGTTCATTTATGATAACGGTCTTCACACCGCGCAGCGTAGCCAGCATATCCGATTTGCTTAAAGGCTCATGCTGTTCGGGTGTAAATAGGTTTTTGTATAGCTTTTTTTCAAGGTCATTTATCACCTTTTCTACGCCTTTAAACGTAAGCCGGCGCTTGATTCTGCGTACATCAAGATAATAACATTTGATAATGCCGCCACGAAGTTCCTTAGCTACTTGTTTGGTAATTTCAGCCGTCACAAATGGATTGCCATCGCGGTCGCCGCCCGGCCAAAAGCCCATGCGTATTACCGGGTTGTCATCATTCACCGAGTGAGGAAACATAGCTTTCAGAGAACTTACGATTCTGCCTGACGCATGATAAAATACATTTTCCAGGTACCAGATGAGGCTCATGGCTTCATCGTAAGGCGTTGGTTTTTGCTTGCGCAAAAATGGCGTTTTGCCCAACTGCTGCAGGTAAGAATTGATGAGCGCCGGGTTTCTTTCATTCATCAGTAAATTCGACAAGTCGTGAATGATACCAAGCACTTCGCCGGGATAAAACTGCGTGGGATGTGCTGTAAGCACAATACGCACCTGGAAGTCTTTCAGTTTGGCTTCCAGCTCATCTTCTTTCTGTGCCTGGCTCACTACAGATTGCAGTTGCTTTAATGTGCCCGAACCGTTCATATCGTTGATTTCTGTAAAAGCCGCATCTTCCAAGCGCGTCAAACAGACACCACCTGGCGCTCGGTATATTGCACAAACCGAAACAGCAAATCTAGCTGCTCCTGCGGCACTCCATACTGCGTGTATTGCGCCAGGAATGAATCGATAATTTCAATGGGGCTGAGTGCCTTTTTGAAACTTTCTTCGCAATGAATAAGGAACAACGATAACAATACACCTGTTCTTTCGATCCTGTGAAAAGGCAGGGAAGTAAACAGGCTATTGTATAATTGGAAACGAATAGCTACAAGGTTTCTAAACTGTTGCAGACTGCTGTTGGCATATGCATCCATACTCATACTTTTAAACAATTAAATGGTTTCCGGCAGGCTTTGCGAAATATCGCGCTGAAATTACAGCAAACAAGTGAAAGATGATGGCAGACTTCGATGAGATGTTGGTTTAAAATGTTTTATGCTAAAAAACTACAACTTATCCTGCATTCTTTGAACCTGAATAAAGATCAAAACTTAGATTTTGACAAAGCAACACATACCACATTTTTATAGCGCAAAAACCTTCCTGCAAACGATCATACTTTGTTTCCTTAACTCTCTTATCTTCGTCAGCAAATTAAGATACTATGAACCTGCACGAATACCAGGCAAAAGAACTACTGAAAAAATACAATGTTCCTGTTCAGGAAGGTATTGCCGTAGATACTGTAATGGCTGCTGAAGAAGCGTATCGCCAGATAAAAAGCGAAACCAACAACAGCTTTGCTGTTGTAAAAGCACAGATACATGCCGGCGGGCGTGGCAAAGGTAAAATAGAAGGCACAGAACAACGCGGCGTGGCTGTAGGTAAAAGTGTAGACGACATTTCGAATATTGCCAAAAACCTTTTGGGTGGCACACTCGTCACCATTCAAACCGGTGCCGCAGGTAAAAAAGTAAGCAAAGTGCTCATTGCACAGGATGTATATTATCCCGGTCCCAACCCTGTAAAAGAATTTTATCTCTCTATTCTGCTCGACCGTTCCAAAGGTCAGAATGTGGTGATGTACAGCACCGAAGGCGGTGTAGATATAGAACAGGTGGCACACGATACGCCCAACAAAATATTTAAGGAATGGGTACACCCCGCCGGTGGTCTGCAAGGTTTCCAGGCACGTAAAATTGCTTTCAACCTTGGACTGACCGGTGAAGCGTTTAAGAACTGTGTAAAGTTTGTTACCAATCTTTACAATGCATATGTAGGACTGGATTGCAGCATGCTGGAAATAAACCCTTTGTTTAAAACAAGCGATGAAAAAATCATTGCTGTTGACTGCAAAATGAACATGGATGACAACGCACTGATGCGTCACAACGATGTGGCGGCACTGCGCGATGTAACAGAAGAAGACCCTACTGAAGTAGAAGCCGGGCGCTACAACCTCAACTTTGTGAAACTTGATGGCAATGTAGGCTGCATGGTGAACGGTGCAGGACTGGCCATGGCAACAATGGATATGATAAAACTGGCTGGCGGTGAACCTGCCAACTTCCTGGATGTGGGTGGTACTGCCAATGCGCAAACTGTAGAAGCCGGCTTCCGTATCATCATGAAAGACCCGAATGTAAAAGCTATTCTCATCAATATTTTTGGTGGCATTGTTCGTTGCGACCGCGTAGCTGCCGGCGTGATAGATGCTTATAACACACTGGGCAATATCAATATCCCGATCATTGTGCGCCTGCAGGGAACCAATGCTGAAGAAGCTAAAAAACTGATTGATGAAAGCGGGTTGAAAGTACAGTCTGCTATCCTCCTGAGCGAAGCTGCTGATCTTGTGAAACAAGCAGTCGCTTAATTAATTTTATTACTTTATTTCAATAAAAAAAGCGCAAAGAGAATCATTCTCTTCGCGCTTTTTTTGTAGGTACAAATCCGTTATCGTTTAGCCACTCTAATATCTACTCGTTGTTACGCAATGTTTCTAACGCTTTGTTCACCATGGCATCCTTCCGGTTGATAATTTCGTAATAACCTTCGGTTCTAAACATTTGTCTTGCCAGGTAAGCCGGCATTTTTTCGAGCACCGTTTCCTTTGCAGCCGGCGAAAGATCCGTTAGCGTAATACTATCGCGCTGGGCAAAATCTGCCAGCCTTGACCAGCTAAAGCTGGCTGCGTTGTATTGTCTCGCAAGTTGGTCGGGTGTTTTTATTGCCTGCAACGCTTTTTTATGATCCATAAAAAAGTGGTAAATATAATTACTGATGGTGCCTTTATAATAAAGTTGTGTGATGGCTCTAGGCTGTGCGGTAGTATCGAAGGGAACAAATACATCAGGTGTAATGCCGCCACCTCCATACACCAGTCTGCCGCCGGGCGTTTTAAAAGGCGTGGTAGTAGGTGTTGCAGTGTCACCCACCACTACTTCACCATTGTGAAACCGCTGAATGAGTTCTTCCTGGTATTCGTCTTTTCCTTTATTGTATGGCTTTTGAATATTGCGTCCCAGTGGTGTATAGTATCGGGCAACGGTAAGACGCAGTGCACCGCCATCACTCAAGTTGTACTGCTGCTGCACAAGCCCTTTACCAAAGGTGCGCCGCCCGATGATGGTAGCGCGATCCCAATCCTGCAGGGCACCACTCAGAATTTCGCTTGCCGACGCAGACGACTCGTCTACCAGCACCGCGAGCTTACCCTGTTCAAACAATCCTTGTTTTTTGGAAAAATATTCCTGTTTGGGTTCTTTGCTGCCCTGCGTGTACACTACCAGTTTATTGCCTTCCAGAAACTCATCGGCTATACTTACCGCCTGCGTTAGAAATCCGCCGCCATTACCCCGAAGGTCAATGATCAATTTTTGCATGCCTTTTTTCTGCAGGTTTTCCAGCTCAGCCGTAAATTCGTTATAGGTGCTTTCAGCAAATTTATTGATCCGTATAAAGCCAACGCCGGGAGCAATGAGATAGCTGACGTCTACGGAAGGCACTTTGATGGTGCCACGGGTAATGATCAGCGAAACGGGTTTGCCATCGCGCAGCATGGTTACTTTCACCGCCGAGCCTCCTTCGCCGCGCAGCAGCCGGCGCACATCCAGTGTGGTTATCTGCCTGCCGGTCATCGGGATGGTATCATCTATAGTGAGCATCTTGTCGCCGGCTTCCACTCCGGCTTTATCACTGGGTCCATCCTGCAATACGTTCACCACGTTTACCGTATCGGCAAATATCTGGAATTCGATACCGATGCCCTGAAAGTTGCCCTGCAAATCTTCATTGATGCTTTGCACATTTGCCGGAGGGATATATATAGAATGTGGATCGAGATGAGCCAGCATATCGTTGATAGCTGTCGTTTTCAGGCTATCGGCAGCTACATTGTCTACATACTTGTCGCTTATCAGTTTCAGTATTTCCTGTATTGCAGAGGAGTTAGTATTGTTTACAAAAAAAGCAGAAGCGCCAGCTGTATTTTCTCTTAATTTATACCCGGTTACCATGCCGGCCACCATCACTACAGCAAACAACAGCGGCAGCCATACCTGTAATTTTTTACTTCCCATAAATTGTTGTTCTTTGTGCATCAAACCTAAAAACGCGAATATCTGTATAGTTTACTGAAAAGGTTTTTAAAAAAATTTACCTATGGCTATAGCCCTCATTGCTGATAGCGGTTCTACCAAATGCGAATGGTGCATTGTAAATGAAAAAGGAAACACCACATTAACCACTTCCGGGATCAATCCCTATTTCTTGTCGCAGCAGCAGATTGTCGATTTGCTGAAAAAAGAACTGATGCCTGCCCTGCCCGATACAGAGCCGGAGCAGATTTTTTTTTATGGCAGCGGTCTTGGCAACGATGATAACAGGAAGGCAATAAAGGCTGCGCTGAAGCACTTGTTTCCAACCAGCAAATCTGAAACTGAAACTGATATACTTGCTGCTGCACGAGCTACATGTGGCAACAATAAAGGTGTTGTAAGCATTTTAGGCACCGGCAGCAATTCCTGCTATTACAATGGCAAACGCATTCAGAAAAATATTGCAGGCGCGGGCTATGTTCTTGGCGACGAAGGAAGCGGTGCTTACCTGGGTAAAAAGGTAGTACAATATTATTTGTACAACACCTACGATGAAGACCTTCGCTCACGTTTCGATGCCATGTTTGTAACCACGGCAAAAGAAATTTTACACAACGTTTACAGCAAACCTTTGCCAAACCGCTATCTCGCATCTTTCACTTTGTTTCTTGCCGAAAACAGGGGGCATTTTATGGTAGAAAATATTCTGGAAGATGGTATCAATGATTTCTTTTTTCAGCATTTGTGCAAGTACAAGGAAAGCTGGCGAATGCCGATGCATTTTGCCGGCAGCGTAGCTTATGGCTTTCGCGATGTAGTAACGGAATTGTGCAAAGTGTACGAGTTTGAACTGGGCAGTATCATTAAAAATCCAATGGAAGGTTTAGTCGCTTACCATCAGCAATAGAGAAGCAGTTACCCATATTAATTCAGAAAGATTATGAGCAGTTTTATCAGAACCACGGAGCAGCCATCGCCATACAGGCACCTGGAAAAAATGAGTGTTGCCGAGATCATCAGGCATATTAATGAAGAAGATAAAAAGGTAGCGCTGGCAGTAGAAGCCGCATTACCGCAAGTAGAAAAGCTGATAGAAGCAACCGCCGACCGGATGCTGGCAGGTGGCAGGCTCTTTTACATAGGAGCAGGTGCCAGCGGCAGAACCGGCGTTCTGGATGCCAGTGAGTGCCCGCCAACTTATGGCGTGCCCGAAAACCTGGTGACGGGCATTATTGCAGGCGGCAGCCTTGCCATTACTCAGGCTGTAGACAATGCAGAAGACAATACAAGCCAGGGATGGTTTGACCTGAAACACAAGAACGTGAGCGAAAAGGATGTGGTAATAGGTGTGGCAGCAAGCGGAACCACGCCATATGTGCTGGGCGCCGTGAAAACCTGCAACGAAAAAGGAATTCTCACCGGCGGCATCACCTGCAATGCAGGCAGCCCGCTGTCAACATTAGCCATGTATCCTGTGGAAGTGGTGGTAGGTCCCGAGTTTGTAAGCGGAAGCACACGCATGAAAAGCGGAACTGCGCAAAAGATGGTTTTGAACATGATCTCTACGGCGGTTATGATAAAACTGGGGCGCGTGCTCGACAACCAGATGGTGAACATGCAGCTTACCAATGACAAACTGCTGGAACGCGGCACCCACATGGTGATGCAGCAACTGAACCTCGATGATTTTAAAGCCGCAAAAGCGTTGCTGGTAAAATATGGAAGCGTTGCAAAAGCAGTACAGGCAGGTGCCTGATTTCGATTGCAAAAGCTTTATCATTAATATTTTTCACAACAATGAATTTATACTAATTTGCTGTTAAATGTCTATATCATGAAATCATATCTACTCCCTGCTGTTATGGCGCTGTGTGTAAGTTCAGCATTCACGGCAGCGAAAGCCCAAACCGCAACTGCATTTGCCATTACAGGCGAAACCCAGGGCAATGTAAACTGGTCTGTCATACGTGAAATTAATTTGAACACGGGTGCATTGGTTCGCAATATATACCTCCCGGCTACCGAAAAACCCACTCATAAAGATGCAACAAGTGGCAAGATGGTCAGCACCGAAACAGCGGTTGCATTAAAACAGGCCGATGCGTGTAGCTGCCAGTCGGCATCGATGGCTGCGGCTTCCGCATATGATGCAAGACAGAAAAGACTATACTTCGCACCGTTGTTTGGCAACGAGCTTCAGTACATAGACATGACCAAAAAAGAATTGGTGATTTATCATGTAGGTGGTCAAACATTAAAGCAGGCAACAGCTCCCAACGGCGAAGCCGACAATATCACCCGAATGGTGTTTGGCGCAGATGGAAATGGTTATGCCATCACGAATGATGGCGGACAGTTTATCCGGTTTACCACCGGCAAAAATATTACTGTCAGCAACCTGGGCAGCCTCACCGACAAAGAAGGCAACGCTATCAGCGTACATGCAAAAGCAGCAAGCTGGGGTGGAGATATGATAGCCGATGATGCAGGAAACCTGTACCTGTTTACCGTAGCGGGACATGTATTTAAAATCAATCCATCCACACGCGAAGCTGCCTTTACAGGCACTATTAAAAATCTGCCTGCAGCCTTTAGTGTAAATGCAGCCGCAGTTAATAAAGATGGCAATGTCACTGTTGCCAGTTCCATCGATGCCAGCAATTACTTTAGCATTAATATGAAAACGCTGGAAGCCACAGCAATACCGGGTAAAGAGAAAATGTACAATGCTTCCGATTTTGCCAACAGCAATTTGCTGGCAACAGAAAAAACTTCTGCAGCTCTGGTTTCTCCTGCTGTATCCATAGTGAACAACGAAATGGTATCAGTTTTTCCTAACCCGGTAAAAAACAAATTGGTAACCGTTTATTTTAATGGCACATTGCAAGGCAGGCACATGGTGGAAGTGGTGGATGTAAACGGCAAAAAACTCGCTGCCAGGTCTGTAAATATCATGAGCAAAAGCCAGTCGCAGACATTGCAACTGCCAGCTTCTACGCCGGGCGGACTTTACGTAGTGCATGTAGTGGGCAGCAACAGCAAAACTGTATTTACCGGCAATGTTGTGGTTGAATAAACGGGCAAAAGAAAAGCGAACGTAAATAAATTTTATAAAAATCCGTATCTCATAAAGCTTCTTCAGCGGCATCACCTTATAGAACAAAATCTGCCACTTTTCAGCTTTATTCAATAGTTCTATCTATTAGTCAAAAAGTCCTGCATTCAACGGCAGGACTTTTTTGTGTTATTTTGTTAGCGCAAAGAATTCAGAACATCGCCACAATACAAGACATGCAGAGAAAAGAACCGTTTCAGAAAAGCCCGAATTACCAGTCATTAAAAAATATTATTGCAGGGCGCAATCCTGTAATAGAAGCGATGCGTGCAGGACAGATGATCGACAAAATTTTGTTGTTTAAAAATGCAAGCGGAGAGTCGATAAACGAGATAAGACTATTAGCAAAAGAACAGAATGTTCCTGTACAGTTTGTACCTATCGAGAAGCTGAACATTACCACCAATGTGCAGCACCAGGGCGTAGTAGCTTATAAAGCCAGTGTGCAGTACCAGGATTTGCAGCAGGTAATAGACTGGGTAACGGAAAAAGGCGAAACACCACTGTTCCTGATGCTCGACGGCATCACTGATGTGCGCAACATTGGCGCAATGGCCAGAAGCGCGGTGTGCTGCGGCGCGCAAGCTTTGATTATTGCCGACAAAGGAATGGGTGCACTGAACGAAGAAGCCCTGAAAAGCAGTGCCGGTGCTTTGGAAAAAATACAGGTGTGCCGCGTGAGCAACCTGTTGAAAGCAGCAGAAACGCTTCACCTGAACGGTATAAAAATTTGCGCGAGCGAAATGAAAGCCAAACACAAAGTCTATGAACTTGAGCTTGCCGCTCCCTGCTGTTTTATTATGGGTAATGAAGAAAAGGGAATACAGCAAAGCCTGTCGGCAGCAGCGGATGAAACTTTTACAATTCCGATGTCCGGCGATTTCGATTCATTCAATGTATCGGTGGCGGCAGGAATCATTTTGTATGAAGCCATGAAACAAAGACAAATTGAACATGCCAAATGAGGAAACTGATATCAGCAACGAATTGCAACTGGTAGAGTGCCCGCGCGATGCGATGCAAGGCTGGCTTCATTTTATACCCACGGAGCAAAAAGCTGCGTACATCAATACATTGCTGGTAGCAGGCTTTCACACAATAGACTTTGGCAGCTTTGTTTCTCCAAAAGCAATTCCACAGATGCGCGATACCAAAGAAGTGCTGGACTTGCTCAACCTGTCTGGCACTTCATCCAAACTGCTCGCGATTGTGGCTAATACAAGAGGAGCGCAGGAAGCCGTTCTGCACCCGCAAATTTCATATATCGGTTTTCCTTTTTCTATTTCACCCACTTTCCAGTTGAGAAATACCAACTCAACCATCGAAGACAGCCTGCACACCGTTGATTCTAGTGCAGGAGCTTTGCCTTAAAATGGGCAAAACACTGGTTATATATCTGAGTATGGGCTTTGGCAATCCATATGGCGATGATTACAACGAAGAAGTGTTGCTCGTTTTGCAAACAGTGATGGCAGACAAAGGAATTCGTATTCTTTCACTTTCCGATACTGTAGGCAGTGGCATTGCCCGGCAAATATAAACAATGCATTTTCTACTTTGATTCCCCAATATCCGGATATCCGCTTTGGCGCTCACCTGCATACAACGGTTGAACAACTATAACGAGAAGCTGCAAGCTGCCATTGACGGAGGCTGCCGCCGCTTCGACGGGGCGCTGAAAGGTATTGGAGGCTGCCCGATGGCGCAGGATAATCTTGTGGGCAATATGCCAACTGAACGAATGATTGATTATCTGCAAAAGGCAGGTTCGAATACCATGATCAACGAAGAAAACTGAAACAATCATTACAAATGGCCACTCAAATATTTGTGTGAATGCAATTCCAGGTTCCTATACATATAAAGCCTCTTAAACCACCTGTAACGTATGGCGAAAACCTGCTGCTTGTAGGTTCCTGCTTCACTGAACATATCGGCAACTATTTGGGCGACGTGAAATTTTCTGGTACTGCAAAACCCAAATGGCATTTTGTTCGACCCGCTTAGCGTGTGCAGAAGCCTTGTGAGCTATGTGGAAGAAAAAACATTCAGCGAAAATCACCTGTTTTACCTGAACGAAACCTGGCATAGCTGGCAGCATCACAGCCGTTTTTCACATCCCGATAAAGAACAGGTTTTGGCAAAAATCAATGCATCGCAGCAGGAAGCGCACCGGTTTTTAAAAACAGCCGACTGGCTGA
>CAVXBN010000019.1:0-127861 GCA_963760045.1 uncultured Chitinophagaceae bacterium | reverse complement strand
TGCTTTCATGCATTCGAGCGTAGCTTTGCCCGACGCTTTTGAAGCGAAGAAATACAGTTGTAATGTAAAAAGGCATCGCTTGCCGGATGACTCAGCAGGTTCACACCATAAAATGTTTTAAAAAAAGTATGCAAAAAGCCAATGCGGTCTTCCTTTGCTCCGTCAGCCATTTCCTGGAGTTTATCTTGCGGTACGCCATTAGGATTATCGTCGGTTTGCGCCACAAAAGGCACGATGGAAGATATGAGTACAGCTTTAGATACACCTTCACCTCCGTAACGGGTGAAATACCGGGCTACTTCGCCGCCGCCCATCGAAAAGCCAACAAGTGTAACGTCGCTCAGGCTCAGCCCGTCTATCACGGCTTTCAAGTCGTCGGTCATGGTATCATAATCGTAGCCGCTCCAGGGCTTGTCCGATTCGCCAAAGCCACGCCTGTCGTAGCCAATTACGCGTAATCCTGCATCGACAAGAGGCTGCAACTGGTATTCAAACATTTCCTTACTCACCGGCCATCCATGAATCATTATCACGGGTTTGCCTTGGCCATAATCAAAATAAGACAGTTTTATTTCTTCGCCGCTTGTCTTGTCTGTTGTTGTGATGAATTTCATTTTTTTGAGTTTATTTTTTCATAGGATATCTCTTATCCCGGTCTGAAAACCATGCCATAGGGTTGACGCTTATTGTTAAAAGTCAAGGCTGATTTCTGTTGCTGCAGGTTTTCTCAGATGCTTTTTTAGTACGTTGCAGCATTGTATCTGGTTGCACTTGCTAGCGTTCAGTTAGGGCAATCGTGAACAGTAAATAAAGAATGCGTTTTACGGGCAATACCTACATTTGCCGCCAAAATTGAAAACAATGCAGAACAGAACATTTACCATGATTAAGCCTGATGCTACATCGAAAGGCCATACCGGGCAAATCATTGATATGATCATCAAAGCTGGTTTTGGCATAAAAGCAATGAAATGGGTGAAACTCACGGAAGAAAAAGCCGGTGAATTTTATGCCGTACATAAAGAAAGACCTTTTTATGGCGAACTGGTTTCTTTTATGAGCAGTGGCAATATCGTTGCGGCAATTCTTGAAAAAGAAAATGCGGTAGCTGAATTCAGAAAACTGATTGGCGCAACAGATCCTTCGAAAGCAGAAGAAGGCACCATCCGTAAAAACTTTGCTGCGTCTATCGGTGAAAATGCTGTACATGGCAGTGACAGCGACGAAAATGCTGCGATTGAAGGCAGCTTCTTCTTTTCTGCATTTGAAATATTTTAAACTGGCAAGCAAATATTGAATACTTTATTCTTTATGTTAATTATTGCCAATCGCCATTTTTAATTGTATTGGCATGGTTATCGTAGAATTAAAAATGTTTTTTAAGGGTTTAGGGTTGAAAAAAGGGGCACCTGTTCTCGGGAGCCCCTCTTTTATTTTTACCATGTACTCCACAAGCATTGTGTAGAAAATTGTATACACGTCGCTTCCAGCCTGCTTCTTTCCCCAGTTGTTGCTTGCATTAAAATAAGCTGAAAACCTGTGACATGTGCATGCGCAAAATACATGTTGGCAAAACACATCAGTGCCTTGCTACATGTCTTGTAAAATGGAGTGAAATTCTGGTTAAGAAATGAGCTGCGGTTGTTACTTCTTTTGTAGACTTTCTGACCACGAGTTCTGCTTTTAAATTTACTTTATGCAGTTCGTCGGTAGAGTTGGTGATGCTATCGAGCAGAAGGGTAATGGCTTGTCTTCCTATTTCCTGCATAGGTTGTTTCACGCAGGTGATGGGTGCATAAAAAAGGTCTAATGCTTCTGTTTCATCAAAGCTGATGAGTGCCAGATCATCAGGTACTTTTATCGGAAGTGAGTTAATGTATTTTACTGCAAAATTGGTAATGATATTGGAGCCAAACAAAATAGCATCTGCCCGCTCATCGAGCGATAGCACATCCTGCACCGCTTCTTCAATCTGAGTATTTACATTCGATATATGTACCTTTTTTAAAAGGCTTTCCGAGAAAGGAATGCCATTGGCTTCCAAGTGCACCCATATAGCCGCTGATACGATCTTTTAGGTGAAACAGTTCCGACTCATAGGATATCATGGCAGGGCGCTTTGCGCCACCTTTTATCAGGTGCTCGGTGGCATGAAAAGCTGCTTCATAATTATCAAGCGCCACGTAGCTAGTTTCGATAGAAGGAAAATAACGGTCAATAAGAATAAACGGAATATTTTGCTGCTGGATGCAGTGAATCTGGTCTTCCGAACCTGCGGGTGGCGCTATAATAAGACCATCTACCTGCCTGTTAAGAAACGTATCTACAAGCTTCGTGAATTTCTGTTCATTTTCGTCCGAACTACCAAAGATTACCGTGTATTTATGTTTGTCTGCCTGGTCTTCTATAATGCGTGCGAGACCTGAAGAAAAAGGGTTTGATATATTGGAAACAATAAGCCCGATGGTAAAAGTCTTATTCATTTTAAGACTGCGGGCTATCTGGTTGGTGCGGTAATTAAGCGCCTTGGCGGTATCCCTGATTTTCTGTGCCACTTCTTTTTTTATTCTTCCTTCTTTCTTATTGTTTAATACATAAGATACCAGAGCGGTAGAAACGCCAACTTTTTGTGCAATGTCTTTTAGGCAGATTTTTTTTTCCATATGTGGCGACGGTTAAAAATCAAAGATACTGTTTAATCGTTTAAATTTAGCACAGTTGTTGCCATTAGTGAAGTGGGGAATAAAGATCACAACAACAACAAATGTCGTTTTATGAATCTTAACAGTAAAATAAAATCAATTTGTTTAAACGTTTAAACAAACCTGTATCTTTGTCCCGGAATTTAGAAAGATAGCAACGGAATAAGCTGATAGCGCAAACTCAGTAATTCATTGGACATAAGTTTATTAGAACGGTATTCCTCGCTCTCTTTCATCCATCTAAACGATATATATAATGCTTGCCTGCTTCACCGAAGCGGGCATTGTTGTATATAGAACCGAAAAATGATCAACTATGGGTAGCAACAAACTATTTTCTGTTCCTAAATTAAGCATCCTTACGCTGGCGGTTGGTGGTCTCAGTATTGGGATGTCAGAATTTATGATGATGGGCGTATTGCCCGATGTAGCAAAATCATTAAGTATTACCATACCGCAGGCTGGCAATCTTATCTCGGTATATGCATTGGGTGTGGTGGTAGGTGCGCCATTGATGGCAGCTATCGCCGGCAAATATTCGCCCAAGCATGTATTAATAGGACTGATGGTGATATATGGTGTGTTCAACGCACTGTTTGCCGCAGCTCCCAATTATGGTTTGCTGCTCGTAGCCAGGTTTTTTACCGGTCTTCCGCACGGTGCTTTTTTTGGTATTGGAGCGGTGGTGGCCAGCCGGCTTGCCGACAAAGGAAAAGAAGCCCGCGCTGTTTCCATCATGTTTGCCGGGCTCACATTTGCCAATATTATAGGCGTACCCGTAGGCACGTATATCGGTCACAACATCAGCTGGAGATTATCTTTTTATATTATAGCTGCCATATCATTGATAGCTGCAGGCAGCGTAAAACAATGGATGCCTGCACTGCCAGCAGCACCCGACAATAATTTCAAACAAAGCTTACGCGCTTTTGCTAAGCCGGAACCCTGGCTCATTATCGGCATGGCGTCTATCGGCAGCGGCGGACTGTTTGCGTGGATCAGCTACATAGCTCCGCTAATGACACAGGTTGCTCATTTTTCCAACAACGCTCTTACCATCATCATGATTATCGCGGGTATTGGTATGGCTACCGGCAACCTGATGGGCGGACGTCTCGCAGACCGTTTTTCACCCCTGAAAACAGCCGGCGTTTTATTGTTGTCTATGATCGGGTCGCTCATCCTCGTGTCGCTTACAGCGCAATACCAGGTGCCAGCCATCATTATGACGTTTGTAACCGGGGCACTTGCTTTTTCTCTGGTAGCCCCCATGCAGGTACTCATCATCAAGGCGGCTGCCGGATCTGAAATGCTGGCTTCGTCTTCGTTGCAGGCAAGTTTCAATATGGGCAACGCATTGGGCGCCTATCTCGGCGGGCTTCCTATCGCTGCCGGTTACGGATACGTTGCATCTGAATATGTAGGTATCGGGCTGGTTGCCACAGGATTAATCTTCTGTTTTATATTAATGCAAAGACAAAAAAATATACAAAAAGAAATGCAGTTGCCGGCCAGAGAGACCCACGGTGGCGCAAATCTTACAACCACAATTATCTACTTCAACAATTTAAAAATTACCCCGCAACGACTAATATAGTCGTCTGCTATTTGTTAATCAGTAAAAGAAAAGTTATGTTATCAGTCAGTATATTAGAAATGTATGCCGTTCAGTTTGAAAGTTTGGTAAATATGCCTAAACGTTCCAACAAAAGAGAAGCGCTGATTCAGGAATGAAACAGTCGCAGTAAACAATCATCTTTCAACGTCAACAGACGAACATCATCATCAGTATTAGTAATAGTGCCACAGCAGGAAAAAATCAAATATCCCCTGCAATTCAGTCATCTTAAAATTAAGAATTATGTTATCAGTCAATATATTAGGCATATATGCCAACAGGTTTGAAAATTTAGTAAAAATGCCTAAGCGTGCCAATAAAGCAAGCGCTATGGCAAAGAATGTTGCAGTAGCCGATAAAAATGAAGCATCGTCGGCCGATAACCAGGCTCCGCAAATCAACTATTTTGCAGGTCCGCATTGCGTGTTTTTTCCACGCATCAAATAACTGCAATTGTTGATTTTGTAAACCTGTATTATACATGAAAAGCACTCCGGAACGTACCAGTAAAGCCATGTTTATCATTGGCGCTTTGTTCTTTGTTTTTGGTTTCGTAACGTGGGTAAACAGTACGCTGATACCTTACCTGCAGATCGCCTGCGAATTGCAAACGTCAGAGGCTGTACTGGTTACGTTCGCTTTTTATATTTCTTACGCAGTAATGGCTTTCCCATCATCGTGGGTGCTTCAAAAAACAGGTTTTAAAAAAGGCATGATGCTCGGGCTTGCCATTATGGCGGCAGGAGCACTCATCTTTATCCCGGCAGCGCAACAGCGCACGTTTGAGCTCTTTTTAATTGGTTTATTTGTGATTGGTGTCGGGCTGGCATTGTTACAAACAGCGTCCAATCCTTACATCACCATTTTAGGACCTATGGAAAGCGCTGCAAAACGTATCAGCATTATGGGCGTGTGCAATAAAACTGCGGGTGCCATAGCGCCCTTGATCATGGGAGCTATTGTACTCAGCAATTCAGACGCTCTTGTTGCCCGGCTCTCTACCCTCGATGCAGCCCAAAAAGCAGTAGAACTCGATGCGCTGGCTGCAAAAGTGATTGTTCCTTATATAGTCATTGCCTTAGTGCTGCTGGCTTTGGCTGTGTTTGTCTATTTTTCTCATTTGCCCGAGGTAAAAGCCGAAGGTGAAGATGATTCGGAAAAGGAGAGCACTATTGTAAACCGCTCGGGCATATTACAGTATCCGCACCTGTGGCTAGGTTTTGTGAGTATGTTTCTTTACGTAGGTGTAGAAGTGATGGCGGGAGATATCATCCAGGTGTATGGAAGCCAGATTGGGATTAGTCTCGACATTGCCAAGCATTTCACCACTTATACCATGATCGGTATGCTGATCGGCTACGTAACCGGTATTATCGCCATTCCCAAATATATTTCGCAGAGCGCCGCTCTCAGGATTTCTGCAGTGTTAGGCGTCATCTTTACCGTAATCGCTATTTTTACGAGCGGCTATACGTCGGTATTGTTTATCGCGCTGCTTGGACTGGCAAATGCGCTGATGTGGCCCGCACTTTGGCCGTTAGCCATCAACCAATTGGGAAAATTTACCAAAACCGGTTCTGCTTTATTAATTATTGGCATTTCCGGCGGCGCTATTTTGCCAAAGCTATGGGCATGGCTGGGCGAAGAAGTAGGTCTGCAGCAGGCTTTCTGGATTATGGTTCCATGTTACCTCTTCATTCTTTATTTTGCAGTTGCCGGGCACAAAGCCGGGCTTACCAAAAAAACAGTTATTGCAGCTCCTGTCAGCGAGGCTGTTGTATAACTCATTTTTATTCATTGCTTATCTATTCACCGAGCCGATTTCTTGTGATACCAGGTGGCGTATTTCTGTGAACATTCAACCCTTATTAATATCTACATCCCCAACGCCACAAGCCGTAGCAGGGAATCGCCCGACATTCTTCACCCAGTATGCCTTGTTTCCTCACATAATTTTCCATAAAAAGTATCGGTATGCCTGTTTGCTTATAAAAGCTTCTTCTATCATATGCAGAAGCCAGGCGCTGAAGGGTTTAAACAACCTGGTTTCAAGACAATAGGATAAATGTTAATTCAGTTACCGGCGGGCAGCTTCGATGTCATGCAACAATTTTGCTTTGCCATTGCATGGTGAAACGGCACAAAACGCAAATACTAAATGTTGCTTTTTGGTTGCAGCAACTGGTTGAAGACAGAACATTTATGACAACCTCATCAACATGTCATCGCAAGTTTATACCTGGTGCAACAATCAAAAATGAAGGCTGATGTATATTGTAGCCAGAAGTATAGTGTGGGCAAAAAAATGTAAATTCAAACGGTTAGCCGTAATTAATTCGTAATTATGCCACAGTCATGTGGCATGAGTGTTTAATAAAATCAATACAGAAATGGCAGACCATTATTACAACGCAGCAGATTTAAAGAAGTTTGGAAACATTGCAGAGTTCCAGAAAAGCCTGGGTGAAAAATTTTTCTCCTATTATGGCGAAGTATTTGCCGACAGCGAACTGACGGCAAGAGAAAAATCATTGATTGCTTTGGCGGTTGCTCACGCGGTGCAATGTCCTTATTGCATAGATGCTTACAGCTCAGATGCGTTTGAGAAAGGATGGAGCGAGGGGCAGATGATGGAAGCCGTGCATGTTGCGTGTGCCATTCGTGGCGGCGCGTCGCTGGTTCACGGAGTGCAGATGATGAATAAGGTAAAAGAAATAGCAATGTAATGATCAAATCGCTAAAAGCACAAAACAGCACACTCTCAGATACAAGGAACCAGTTGCACATACTGGAAGGCGATGAAAGCGCAGATGCATTTCGGCTGGTTCCCTTTCAGCAAAAGCTTGAAGAAGTCGGACTTTTCCCGCTCAAACCAGTGCATACGCAGATATTCCAGGTAAACATTGGTAAAATGTGCAACCAGGTTTGCAAGCACTGTCATGTGGATGCCGGACCCGATCGCAAAGGAAATTATGACGCCGGAAACAATGCAGCAATGCATCGAAGTACTAAAGCAAAATCCTGCGTTGCAAACTGTTGATCTTAACGGGTGGCGCGCCTGAAATGAATCCTCATTTCCGTCCTTTTGTAGAAGCTATTTCCGCGCTTGGCAGGCACATCATTGTGCGATGCAACCTCACCATTATTTTAGCCAACAAAAAGTATCATGACCTGCCTGAATTTTATAAACAACATAAGGTAGAAGTTGTGTCTTCGCTGCCATTTTATACACAGGACAGAACGGACAGGCAGCGTGGCAACGGTGTGTTTGAAGACAGCATCAAAGCGCTGCAAATGCTGAATGCTGTTGGTTATGGAATGGAAGAAAGCGGGTTGATATTAAACCTTGTTTACAATCCTGCCGGCGCATTTTTACCCGCTTCGCAGCACGCTCTGGAAAAAGAATATAAAGACGCTTTGCTAAAGCGATACGGTATCCACTTCAACAGTTTGTTTACCATAACCAATATGCCCATCAGCCGCTATCTTGATTACCTGCTTACCACGGATAATTATGAAAATTATATGCAGAAATTGTTGAGTGCATATAATCCGTTGGCGGCTAGCAAATGTGATGTGCAGAAACACCATTTCTGTAGGCTGGGACGGCTATTTGTACGATTGCGATTTTAACCAGATGCTGGAGTTAAAGGTAAAAGGCAACAGCAAACATATTAGCCGGTATTCGGCAACAGAACTAATAACCGCGACATTATCATTGGTCAGCATTGTTATGGCTGCACAGCAGGTGCAGGCTCAAGTTGTGGCGGTACTGTAGCTTAAAAAAAGAAAATACATGTCATATTTAGAAACTACGATTAATGTATATAAGGAAGCAGCCGAAAACCCGCAGGTAGGATTGTGCTGCACCACCACGCCGGTATGGCAGTTGCCCGGTTTGTTTATTCCAAAGCGGATGCAGGAAATGAATTATGGATGCGGCAGCACTGTGCATCCCAGAGATTTGGTAAACAATCCGAAGATTCTGTATGTAGGTGTTGGCGGTGGTATGGAATTGCTGCAGTTTGCCTATTTCAGCAGACAGCGGCACGGAGTGGTGGGCATAGATGTGGTAGACGAAATGCTGGCAGCATCGCAGCGAAAATTGTAAAGAAGCGGAACAGCAGAACGACTGGTTTAGCGCCGATTTTGTAAAGCTGGTGAAAGGCGACGCTTTGCATCTGCCTGTTGCCGATAATTCGATAGATGTAGCTGCGCAAAATTGCCTGTTCAACATCTTTAAACACGACGATCTGAAGAAAGCGCTGGGCGAAATGTACCGCGTATTGAAACCTGGTGGAAGGCTTGTATTATCCGATCCTACCTGCGAGCAGGAAATGCCCGAAAACTTAAAGGAAGATGAGCGGTTGAGAGCGCTTTGCCTCAGCGGCTCGCTGCCATTGAAAGATTATATCAAAATGATTACCGACATTGGTTTTGGAACGGTAGAAATCAGGGCAAAACGACCTTACCGTATTCTCGATCCGGTAAACTATGAAACGGACAAACTGATCTTTATTGAAAGCGTGGAAGTATGCGCCATTAAAGATCCGATGCCAGCCGATGGACCTTGTGTGTTTACCGGCAAAGCCGCCATTTACTTTGGAACAGAAGAATATTTTGACGATGAAAAAGGACATGTGCTAATGCCGAATCAACCCATTGCCGTATGCGATAAAACAGCGGGTGCTTTGGCTATCTTTGGGACGCAAAGACATCTATATTTCGGAAAGCACCTGGTTTTATGATGGCGGCGGTTGCTGCTAAACTACAGGTTTTGCTGCCAAAAAACTTGATGAACAGGATTGTAAAAAATCGTTTACTTTTCAGCCATACAACACACGAATTACGACAGGGAACTGATATCAAAATCGATTGGGCGATATGTTACAACTTGCGGTAACAGCTGAATTGTTTGCTTATTACCATAACAGTTATGCATTGCTTAGCTGCAACGATATTGTATTGCCGGCACCGTGATCCAATGAATGAATTTTCCTTTAAATAAACCAGTTCATGCAACCATACGAGCATTTACAACACACGAAGCAGTATCTTAATTCCAAAGGTTTCGGGCAAGCCGACATTGGTATCGTTTTAGGCACGGGGCTACACAAAATGCTTGATTTTATTGATGTTCAATTGTCTGTACGGTATGCCGATATTCCTAATTTTCCACTGTCTACAGTAGAGTTTCATAAAGGCAACCTGATCTATGGCACGATCGGGAACGCAAAGTGCTGTTGATGCAGGGGCGCCTTCATGCCTATGAAGGCTATACCATGCAGCAGATTGTGTTTCCCGCTGCGCGTAATGAAACTGCTGGGCATAGAACATTTGTTTTTATCGAACGCTGCAGGTGGCATTAATCTCAGTTATAAAAAAGGCGATCTTGTTCTTGATAGACGATCATATCAACCTGCAAACCGGCAATCCGCTTACCGGCAGAAATATAGATGAACTGGGCGGGCGTTTTCCCGACATGAGCGAGCCTTACGATATCAACGCTGAACAAGCTGTTGCAAAAAACGGCAGCGGACAATGGAGTTGAATTGAAAAAGGCGTGTATGCTGCGGTAAACGGACCTAATCTGGAAACCAAAGCAGAGTACCGCTATCTCAAAATAATTGGTGCCGATATGGTAGGAATGTCTACCGTTCCTGAAGTAATAGCCGCCAAACATATGCAGCTTCCCTGCTCGGCGATTTCGGTGATTACGGATGAATGTGATCCCGATAATCTGAAACCTGTAAACATTGCAGAGATTATAGAAGTGGCAGGCAAAGCCGACGAAACCCTGAGTCATTTGCTTCAGCAAACCATTCTTGCATTATGACGGATGAAGCGTTGCTCATTTTTACCAAAAACCCCGATTACGGAAAGGTAAAAACCAGGCTTGCCGCCACAGCAGGCAACGAGAAAGCCATGCAGGTATATAAACAACTCGTTCAACATACACAAAAGATAACCGGCTTATACGCTGCCCGTAAAATTGTGTTTTATTCCGACGGACAGAGCAGGATGATGGCTGGGATAATGCTGTGAAAAGCAAGTGCAGCAAGGCTTTGACCTTGGAGATCGTATGATGAATGCATTCGCATATGCATTGGCAAAACAAGATGCCAAAGCTGTTATAATTGGTACCGATTGCCCGCAACTAAGTACGCGAAATCATCATGGATGCTTTTGCGCAGCTTCACCGTTTGATGTGGTGATAGGTCCTGCTGCAGATGGCGGCTATTATTTACTGGGTATGAAATATGCTCACCGGTTTTTATTCCAACTATGAATGGAGCACGCATGAATGTTTTGAACTACGGTAAAACGCTGCCGTGATAATAACTTAAGTGCTATATATTACCCTTGCTGCATGATGTAGATACCGAAGACGATTTGTGTTATATCCTGTTGCACATTAATGTTTACTATACTTTTCGTCGCTGGTTTTTACTTTTCATTGATGGATAAATCTCCTCAGTCTGTCAAGCAGCGTTTACAACTTTATTATGCGTCGTGTCATCCTTGTCTTTTCATGCTATTATATTCTCCTTGTTTCAAATTCATTTTACATGATCAGCATCATTATTCCTACATACAACGAAGCTGAAGAGATAGCCAATACCATCCGCAAAGTGAAACTCGGCAACAAGCAGGCGATGAAACGGAAATTATCATGGTCGATGGCGGCAGCACAGACCAACACTGTTTCTATTGCCAAATGATTGACGGTATTAGCCATCGTCAGTGAACGCAAAGGGCGGGCTGCGCAAATGAACAGGGGCGCTGCCATTGCCAAAGGCGATATTCTTTACTTTCTTCATGCCGACAGCATACCGCCGCATGGCTTTGATGTGCATATAATAGAAGCTCATGCCAAAGGGCTTTGGCAGTGGCTGTTTCAGGCTCGCTTTCGATCATCAGCACTGGTTTCTGAAAGCCAATGCATGGGTTACGAGGTTTGATGTAAACAGCATTCGCTTTGGTGACCAAAGTTTGTTTGTAACCAAGAATGTATTTGTAAAAAGTGGTGGTTTTCGCGAAGATCTCTTGATGATGGAAGACCAGGAAATCATTCATCGCATTAAAGATACAGAACATTCAAGGTAATGGATGACACCGTCATAACATCCGCAAGAAAATATCTTGATAACGGTGTGTACAGGATGCAGGGTATTTTCTTCCTGATATGGGCATTGTACTATGCCGGCGTGTCGCAGGCGCAGTTATTGCATCTGCATAGAAAACTGATCCGCAAACACAAACTGTAAGTGATAAGTTGCGTTGCCATATCCCATCAATAGCTTACAAGTGTGCAACATAAAAATAGCATGTGCTATTGTTGCATATGAAGCGGTTGTAAATGCTTAACGATTCGCCTGAAAAATATGACTTGATGAACCTCAAATAGCGACCTGTAATTTTGTTTGATGTAAATGAAACGCTGCTGGATATGACGGCGCTGAAACCAAAATCAATGCCTTGCTTCACAACGAAAAAGGCTTTACTATCTGGTTCTATATGTTGCTGCATCATTCGCTTGTAGCCAACAGTTTAAGGATGGGTATCATCCGTTTACCGATATTGCTGATGCTACTTTACAAATGGCATGCTACAGTCTTTTGGTGTTACCAATACCGGATGAAGAAAGGAAAGCAGCGTTGAGCACTATTAAAGAATTGCATGCACATAAAGATGTGAAAGAAGGACTGCAAATATTGACAGGAAAATGGCTTCCGGCTGGCTACGCTTACCAATTCGCCTCCCGATACCTTACAGGCACAGTTAGAGCACGCGAACATCTCCGGCTATTTTGATTTGGCGCTGAGTATAGATGCCGTAAAAAAATACAAACCTGCTGTAGAAACTTACGTTTGGGCTGCAAAAGAATTAGGCGAGGAGGTTAATGATGTGATCCTTGTTGCTGCACATGGCTGGGACATTGCCGGCGCCATAAATGCCGGTATGCAGGCTGCGTTTATTGAACGCGAAAGTCAGTCGTTGTACCCGCTTGCGCAAAAGCCGGGATATACGGGTAAAACCCTTGTGGAGATTGCGTCTCAGCTCATTGCATCATACGCGTAGTTTGCCAGGGTTTGTTGCAGCAACTGCGGGTTTTCTGTCGCAATCACACATCAACTTATTATCTATGATCAGGCATGTATTCGACACTTATGGTTTCATAATTCTTACGGCTGTATTGGTGGTGCTGTTTACAGTTGGAAACCTTGTTTCAGCTACGCCGCCGCGTGCAGCCACGCTTTAGGCGCATTGTTATCAATACGCTTCTTTCCTTACCGGCATTTGCTCTTTTGCGCATAGCTGTTATTCCTGCCATGGTTTGGCTGGCATCTGAAAATGAAAGCTGGCATATTGGGATTAATTACCTGTATGTGCTGCCTGCATGGATGAAGAATATAATCACTTTTATATTGCTTGATTACAGCATTTACTGGTGGCATATTATTTTGCACCGCATGCCGCTGATGTGGCGCTTTCATCTTGTGCATCATTCCGATCTGGATATGGATGTAACCACGGCTTTCCGGTTTCATTTTGGCGAAATGTTTGGTACTGTAATTTACCGGAGCGCAATGGTGCTACTGATTGGCGCATCACCACTGATGGTACTGATATATGAGATTGCGTTTGAAGCCGGAACAGAGTTTCATCACAGCAATACCAAGCTGCCTTTGGGTTTTGAAAAATGGTTGAATAAAATTATCGTTACGCCGCGTATGCATGGCATTCATCATTCCATCGTGAAAAAAGAAACCGACAGCAACTATGCTACGCTTTTTTCCTTTTGGGACAGGCTGCACAAAACCATCCGGCTGAATGTGCACCAGGACGATCTCATCATTGGCGTTCCCTCGTATACAGAAGATGAACTGACGGTAAAACATTTGCTAAAGCTGCCGTTTGAAAAACTGCGTGAGTGGAAGCATATTGAACGAAAGGAAACCGGCAGCCGCAACGACATGAAATCATAAAGTATAAGCCAGACAGCGTATTGATACTGCGTTCAGCCATTCGTTTTATCCTATCATTCTTCTAAAGTATGGGTCGCTTATTTTATCAGCGCTGCATGTTTTATCTGCTGCGTATATCGCAATTCTGGTGCGTTGATTTCTTTTCAGTAATATATCAGCCCATTTTGTATTTTTAAATTTTCATTCAATACAATCCAACTATGGTTACTGACATACGCAGCTGGTACAATAACCAATTTTCTCCCGCACATTACGAACAATATATACAACAATTAGCTGCGCTTCATCCCGATGCACTCCAGTTTCGCATTGCCGAAACTCCCATCTTTGTCAGTAAAGAATTTACCGCCAAAATGATTGATGCCTGTGAGCGCATTGTAGATGTAATCACGGGTTACAACTTTACTTTTCTTACCGCCCATGCCATACCACCCGATGTAAAAGTTCCGGACGAAAATGCGCACACTCATTTCATCGCATTCGACTTTGGTATCTGCCAGAATGATGCAGGCGTGCTGGAGCCGCAACTGGTAGAAATGCAGGGCTTCCCCACACTGTTTGCTTTCCAGGTATTGCAGGACGAAATAGCCCGTCAGCATCTTCCTATTCCCGAAGGATATTCCTCATATCTCAATGGCTTTACAAAGGAAACATACCTGCAATTGCTGAAGGATATTATCGTGAAAGATGAAGATCCGGAAAATGTAATTTTGCTGGAAATTTTTCCGCATCAGCAAAAGACAAGAGTGGATTTTTATTGCACGGCAGACTATCTGAATATTGCTGTGGTAGACCTGATGGAACTGATAAAGGAAGGCAACAAACTGTATTATGAAAAAGATGGAAGGAAGATACAGGTAAAGCGGATTTACAACCGCATTATCTTCGACGACCTGCAGCAGCAAAGCGAAGAAGTACAGGAAAAAGGAAAGCTGCTCAGGAACATCTTGATGTGGAATGGGTGCCGCATCCCAACTGGTTTTACCGCATCAGCAAGTTTACATTGCCTTTTATTCATCATCCTTATGTGCCTGACACCAGATTTTTAAGTGATATAAAAAAGCTGCCAGCCGATCTTGAAAATTATGTATTGAAACCCCTGTTTTCATTTGCCGGTCAGGGTGTGGTGATCGACGTTACGAAAGAAGATATTGACAAGGTAAAAGACCGCCACAACTGGATATTGCAGCGCAAGGTGAACTATGCCGATGTCATTCCAACGCCTGATGTGCCCGCCAAAGCAGAGATCCGCATTTTTTATTTTTGGAAAGAAGGCGATGCACGACCTGTTGCCACAAACAATTTAGCCCGGTTAAGCAAGGGAAAAATGATTGGTGTTCGGTACAACAAAGACCGAGAATGGGTAGGAGGTACTGTGGCTTATTTCGAACAGTAATCAGTAATATTGTTAAGCATTTCGCAGTCTTCTTCTTTATAGTCAGTGTCATATTTACAATGCTGTCTTTTTGCACCAGTGAAGCCTTGATGCTGATACATCCTTTCATATGCTAATCCCTGTTTATGACAAAATACATTGTACAATCTGTCTTTTTTCTTATTTGCACCCTTCAATTAGCTTGTGCACAGGTGGGAACAGAATATGGCGATAACAAACAAGCCGGACATTATGTGACCACGCGTGGATTTCGGATGTATTATGAAACATATGGCGAAGGAACACCTTTGCTCATCATTCATGGCAATGGCGGTTCTATCAACAATTTTTACAACCAGATTCCTTTCTTCTCACAGCATTATAAAGTGGTGCTAGCCGATAGCCGCGCCCAGGGCAAATCGGAAGACAACAGCGACACGCTGAGCTATGAAATGATGGCTGATGATCTGAATGCATTGCTGGATACGCTTCATCTTGATTCATGCAATGTCATAGGCTGGAGCGATGGGGGTATCAATGGCTTGCTGCTGGCTATCCGGCATCCTGAAAAGGTGGCAAAGCTGGCGGTCACCGGCGCCAATTTATCGCCCGATTCAAGTGCTGTACAGCCTTATATCTACAATTGGGCTATGGCAATGAACGATTCGCTGAAAAAGAAGCCGCAGACTGCGCAGATAAAGCACGATTTGAAACTTACGCACCTGCTTTCCTACGAGCCTCACATTACTCCTGAGCAATTGCAAACTATTTCCTGCCCGACTTTGGTAATTGGTGGCGATCATGACGTGATACGTCCCGAGCATACCTTGTTTATCGCGCAATCAATACCCAAATCTTATTTGTGGATTCTGCCCAATTCCGGACATTCCACGCCTGTCGTTTATAAGGATATGTTCAACGATGTCGTGTACCAATTCTTTAGTACCCCTTACCGGAAGATAGAAGGTTTGGGCATGTTGCAATAATGGTTTCCGTATTTTTTATCGCTGCGGAAGCACTATTCAGTGGCGATGCTTCCCGGATTGGAAGTTTTTATCTAAACGTTGTACAACTCTTCACGTGCGGAAGCACCTGGTTGGTTTAATAAAAAAAGCCATTCGGAAATGTATCATATCCGGATGGCTTTTGGCATATAAAAAGTGAGAAGCTTATTCTTTCAAAACCATTTTTGTGATCGGTTTTTCCTTAG
The DNA here is from genome assembly GCA_963760045.1 of uncultured Chitinophagaceae bacterium. GTDB lineage: Bacteria > Bacteroidota > Bacteroidia > Chitinophagales > Chitinophagaceae > Ilyomonas. The sequence continues at coordinate 111,966 of CAVXBN010000019.1, read as the reverse complement.
TATACATGGTGAGGTAATACACCCCTTTTGGCAAACGGGCAATAGACGTGCTGAAAGTCTGCTGTTCTTTGGTAGCATTCAGCTTGAACGATAAAACTTTTTTTCCATCGTAGCTGTGCATCACAAACTGGGTCATGGTGTCTTTCTGTAGAACTGTATTGAATGGTCAGTTTTTCGTGTGCCGGGTTTGGAATCACTGTCAGTTTGTAGTCACCTTTTACAATTGCTGTATCTACAGGTGGTATAACAGTGGTATCGCCGGTAGAATCAACCAGTCCTTTTCCGAGCCTCACCACCCAAAAATCGTATTTCCCGGTACCCCCACTGTGCCTGAGTCTTTGTCGCCCGACCTGGGTGAATTGGATGTACCGCAAAGAATGTACTCGCCGAGGTCAAACTCTGCTGCTGACACCAGTTTATCGTCGCCGCTGCCACCAAATGTTTTATCCCATTGCTTATTACCCAGAGAGTCGAGTTTCAGAATCCAGTAATCGTTGCCACCTTTCGAGTCTTCCGATTTTTCAAAACCTTTATCCGAGTTGGAATATCCGCCCACCAGCACACCGCCATCGCGGGTTTCCTGCACCGATGTCATGTAATCGCCAAGAGCGCCACCAAATGTTTTTTGCCAGCGGATGCTGCCATCTACATTCATTTTCAATAACCAATAGTCGAAAACGCCACGGCACGAATCGGTTTTTACGCCTGAAACAGGCGATTGCGAATAGCCGCCTGCCAGGTAGCCGCCATCATGTGCGCCGCTCAAACAGGTCATAAAGTCAGATAGGGTACCTCCTACAGTGCTGTCGTACACTTTCGTTCCACTCAGGTCTGTTCGCAATATCCAGTAATCGCCGCCGCCATAAGCTTCTCTTGTTTTCATGCCTTGCTGCGCACGCGAATAGCTGGTGCTGCCAAACACATTTCCAAAATCTGAAGAGATAATGCAGCAGGAAATTTCGGGTCCTACGGTGCCATACGTTTGTGTTTTCTTGGTTTTGCCAGATGTTTCGAGGAATACCATCCAGAGATCGGCGCGGTTTTCAGAACCGGTATTATCCGTCGTTTTGTCGCCACTTACGTTAGAATATGAATGACCGGAAATGGAGTAACCATAATTGTTTTCTGATAATCCGGTGAGTCTTTCTGAATAATTACCGCCCAGGTTTTTCTGCCACAGCTGTTGCCCGTTTTTATCCAGTTTTAATACCCAATAATCAGGGCTAACTCCCCAGGTTGGATAAATTTTATCGCCGGATCGTTGCGACAAGCTGGTGCCTGCGAGCAGGAATCCGTTGTCCCTTGTTTTCAGCACTTTTGTACTCGTATCGTCGAAAGAGCCGCCATATGTTTTTTCAAAAGCGATTTTGCCATCAGCATTCAGCTTCACCAGCCAGAAATCGTAGCCACCACGCGAAGTATCTTTTTTGTCGCCCGACGCACCCGATTTACTGAAGCCGCTCAGCATAACGCCGCCGCCACTCAGCGGTTCCACTCCCGACAGCATGTCGTCGTCAAAGCCACCGATGGTTTTTTGCCATAATATCGACGGTGCCTGTGCCAGGATTTTTGCCGCCGGCAGCTAAAGCCATGATGGTAAATAAGGTAAGTGTATATATGAATTTCATGATGTAAAGAGTTTTGCTTTACCAGCTTTGCTGGTAATACGTGAATTGTCCCGAATATGGCTGACCGGCAATGATAGCTTTGAAAAAGGAATTGGTGGCTTTTGTACACAATTCCTCATCGTAAGCAGCATGGTTGCCCAATGGCTGATAATGATACACACAAGGTTTGTTGAGTATCTTCATTACGTTATAAATGCCAATACCTGCGATTAGTTCAGCATAATTTGAACATTTTTTATAATTGCCAACGCCTTTATAAGGTGGCTCGTCTGAAGGAAGCCCGGGGTCTTGCCCACCTTTAAAGATTATCATCGGAACAGCCGTTTTCTGATTGATCAAGTTCCAGTTTGGCAAACCTCCCCACATTGCACAGATTCCTTTTACCTTATACTGAAACGGAAACGGGTTGCCGGAGCTTTGCACGCCACCAAGCTCTGTATAAGCATACGGATATTTTGGCCTGGCCACTTCGTCGGTAATGTAGTGCATGTGCAGGCTCAGATCGGCACCGGCACTGTTTCCCATCAGGAACATGGCGCTTGTATCAATATGAAAGCTATCTGCGTAGTGATACAAATAGCGCATGCAGGCGTTGCCATCCTGCGCGGCGCGGTATGTTGCTTTGTTCAGTCCCAATGTATCGTCGGCGCAGGAGTCTTTGATGTTGTCGTTATATCCCGTGCGATAGTCGGGAGCCACGACAATAAAGCCAAGCTGAGCCAAGGCATCGGCGCCCGATGTTTGTCCTTCCTTTGAGCCACCGGTAAAGCTGCCCGCGTGGCAGCTAAGCACCATTGGATATTTTTTATCGGACGTGGCACCCGGCGGATAGTAGATATCGCAGCGGATACTGTCTACCGGTTTGCCTTGCCAATCGGTAAGCCCCCACGCAAACGGAACATTTTTAATAACATTTAATTCCTGTACAGCCTGCGCTTGCACAGATGTCTGTACAACGACAAGCAGTAAAACAAGGCAAATAAAATTGGTACGCTTCAGTATTCTCATATTCCACTTTTATAGAGTATAGATGGGATAAGCTTCATTGTGCGTAAAAAGATGCGTTGTTCAATGCCTGCTTATCAGGGATGAATGCTATCTAATACCTGCCGAAAGCCTGTGATCTCCAGCTTTTGTTGTTGTGTTATGGTGTTTAAATTAATTTTATTCTGCTCATAAGGGTCGGTTGCAATATTAAAAAAGCCATATCCCTCGTCGTAATATTTATAAACTGTATCCTGTACGTAAATGCGCTTAAGCGTAGATGGAAACTCGGGATGCGGATTAGAAATAAGTGTAGAGATAAGTTCTGCCCTTGAATGAGGGCTGAAACAACTGGTTGCGGAAACTAATGCCATCGGTTGTTCCGTAAGCCTGCCGGGATAGATGTATTTGCCAAACCGGTAATGGTAGGTAAAAAATCGGCAAAATCAATAAACGAAGTGCAGGTGCCAGGTGCAATGGAGCCGGGGCAATAAGCCAGCAACGGCACGTGTGTTCCATATAGTATTGGTGCTGCCCATACCGCCAGTTACTTTTGTATTGTTGTAAGTAGACACATACCTGCTGCGGTGTGCCGTTATCGCTCAGCAAATAAGATCACCGTGTTTTGTTCAAGTCCTGCCTGTTTCACTTTTGCCACCACCGAATCGATGGCTTTATCCATATACTTCACCATCGAACGGTAATAGGCTGTATCGCTTTTGTGAGCTGTTTGCTTTTCCAGGTTGCATAATGTTCATCGTCGGGCGTAGGGCTAAACGGCGCGTGGGCAAGAGGAATAGGATAATAAATAAAAAACGGGTGGGTTTTATTATTGTCTATAAAGCGATGTGACATACTGGTTAAAGATGTCGATGCCATATTTATCTGCTCAGAATCTGCCGGCAGGTAAGCGCCGTTCTGGTAAATGGTAGGGCTTTTATAGGAAGATCCTATTTCGGTGCCTTCTTCATCGCCGCTTTTAAAGGCGTCCCACACGCAATATTTATCGTAGCCAAATGCTTTTATCGAGGCATCGCCGCCATCAAACTGCCATCTGCCCGCAACGCAGGTAGCATAGCCGGCATTCTGAAGCACGTTTGCCATTGTAGTTTCCGAAGGATTCATAGATCCCCAGCTGGTATAATTGCGAAAATTATATTTGCCCGTCATCAGCATAAAACGCGATGGTGAAGAAAGTGGCGTGGCGAAACAATTGGTAAATCGTAGCCCGTATGGCTGCCAGCCTATCTAAGGCAGGTGTGGAATAGCTTTGCCCGCCGTTAAATGAGGGAACTTCGTAACCAATATCATCAGCAACAATCAAATATAATATTTGGCTGACCTGACAGATTGGAAGGCGTGGGAACAATATAAGGAGGCACCGGGTCGGCTTCAAAGTGAATTTTGGAGCAGGAAGAATAAAAACATACTACAGTTGCGAGTGCTACACACACAATGGTAAATGTAAACGCAAATGGTCTCATAAGGTACTTATTCATTACACTCCTCAGTTATTTTGGTATTGCGATTACATTGGGAGCATAAAAGCAAAACTTTTTAATTCTCATAAAAATAGCTCCGCAACGTGAAATAACGTTGAAGAGTGCCTTTTATTGCTATTCTAATCTTACAGTAGACACATGCATAAAAAGGAATGACTGCCCAAATATACTTTGCTTTAAAACATGCGGAAATAATATATGCCATTTAATGATAATTTAATCCCTCCATCATTGCAGTTTTTTGTGTCAGCTTGTCGTTTTAAAATTTATGGAAAATTATATTCTGCTGCTGCTACTGTAATAATTTGTTTTCATGTTCAATTTTGCTGCCGCGTTTGCATGCACAACCGGTAGGTTTCACCTCGCACTTGCAATACAATCCGGCTAATCAAAATAATTCAAGATAAAATTTCGGTATAAAAAAATACAAATGTCATTTCCTGCTATATAGAGCAACATTTTGTCTTGTTAAAGTGTCTATACAATCAGGAATGGTAGAAAGCGGAATGATTCATTACCTGTTTTAGTACTCGCTGCACACGACAGTAATACATGAAAAATAGGTGAGAAAGCTGTCAAACGCTGTCTGATAAGGACTATGCAACGATTCGGCAACATTATTGTTAACAAGAATTAACTATAACAAAAAGCTACCTACCAATTCTTGAAGTTGATCGTTCTTTGTTCCTTTTTTTATCATTACCGTTGCGGAGTTTCTGATTTTTAGAATGCCCGGTGTAGAAAAATTTTATATTAAACCAAATGTTCATGAGAAAAACATCTCTTCTGACAGCTATTCTGCTGTTGTGTACGCTGTACAGTATTGCACAATCAAAACAAATTGCCGGCAAAATCACCGATGACAAAAGTAACTTGCCGGTGCAAGGCGCTACCGTTACCGCTACTTCTACCAACCGGTCTGTTATTTCAGGTGCTGATGGTAGTTTTTCCATTACCGTAAGCGACAATGAAACTGAACTTACCGTTTCGTATGTTGGTTATGCTACTTTGTCGGTTCCTATTACCGGTTCTTATCTCACCATCAGCCTTTCTGAAGACGTAAAACGTCTCAACGAAGTAGTGGTTGTGGGATATGGCACCACGGTCCGTAAAAATCTTACCGGTAATGTGGCCATTGTAAAAGGATCCGATATTCAAAATATGCCGGTGCCCAACTTCAACCAGGCGTTGCAAGGGCGTGCTGCCGGTGTGTTTATCGAAGGGCAAAGCGGTAAAGTAGGAGAAGGCATCAAAATCCGCATCCGCGGTTCGGGATCTATTACCGGTGGCAACAGCCCGCTGTATGTAATAGACGGATTGCCTATCAGCACCAGTTCTTCTTCCGGAGATCCGCTTGCCGATATCAATTTCAATGATATTGAATCTTTTAATATCCTGAAAGACGCGGCAGCAACGGCTATTTACGGTTCGCGCGGTGCCAATGGCGTTGTATTGATTACCACTAAAAAAGGAAGATCGGGCAAAACCAATATCCAGGTAAATCTGCAGGGTGGTAAAAACAATCCTACTCACCTGCGTGGATTTTTAAATGCATCTGAATATGTGAGCCTGCTGAGAGAAGCCGCCATTAACAGCGATATGGTGTTTGATGGTGTAGATCCAACCGATCCTGCCAATTATCCCAATTCTTATCTTGAATATGCAGAGCAAACACTTGATGGCATTTCCGGCTATTCGAACTGGCGCGATGGAAAAATAAATACCAACTGGGAAAAACTTGCCTTTAACGACAATGCAAAAACATCTTCTGCCGATATTTCTGCATCGGGCGGAAACGAAAAAACACGTTTTTATCTCAGTGGTTCCTATACCAGCCAGGATGGAATTCTTATTGGAAATTCATTCAAAAGAATATCCGGCAGAATGAACATTGACCATAACCTGAGTGATAATGTAAAAATAGGAGCCAATCTTAGCCTGTCGCAGGTAACCACTTACCGCGTGGCAGACGATAACTCTTTTTCCACTCCTATGCAAATTGTGGCTTTTTCGCCCGTAACGCCGGTGAGAGACACTGCCGGCAACCTGTACAATGTGCCGGTAACCACGTATTACAACCCGCTGGTAGATGCTGCTTTCGGACATTTCAGATCGCAAACTTACCGCAACATTGGTAATATGTATCTGCAATGGAACCTGCTTCCTTCGCTGTCTTTCAGAACAGAATTTGGTACTGACATTCAAAACCAGAACGACGACCAGTTTTATGGTGCGCAAACCACTAATGGGCTTGGTATTGATGGTTATGGCGAATCTGACTGGTTTAAATCATTGACTTACAACTCCAACAACTATTTTACCTTCAATAAGGACTTTAGGCAATCACCACATTAATGCAGTTGTTGGATATGCTTACCAGAACTATCACAGCGATTATGCCAATGTAATCGGTCAGGATTTTCCGGTGCAGGAACTTCAAAAACTGGCAAGTGCGGGTAAAATTACAGGCGGTACATCTAGCAGTGAAGACTACCGGCTTACTTCCTATTTCGCGAGAGCCGATTATAGCTTTGCCGACAAATACCTGCTTGGCTTAAGTGGTCGTATCGATGGCTCCTCACGTTTTGGTGCCAACCACAAATACGGAACTTTCCCCGCTGTATCTGCCGGCTGGATACTGAGCGAAGAAAACTTGCTGAAAAATTCAAATGTGCTGAACTTCTTGAAACTGAGAGGTAGCTGGGGTCTTGCCGGTAATGACCAGGGCTTTGGCAATTATGCTTCGCACACTTTGTGGGGCGGCGTAAGCTATGGCGGCACTTCAGGACTGGCACCAACGCAATTGGGTAACAACAATCTGCAATGGGAAAAGTCGAACCAGGCTGATATAGGTTTGGAATTTGGATTTTTTGATAACAAGCTGAGCTGGTGAACTTGATTTGTATAACAAAAAAACCAACCATTTATTATATTCTGTTCCGGTACCCGGCAACTCAGGCTTTACCTACCCAGCTTGTAAATATTGGCAGTATGGAAAACAAGGGAGTTGAATTTGTGCTAAACACAAAAAATGTATCGCTCACCGATTTTAAATGGTCTACTTCTTTCAATGTGGCTTACAATCAAAATAAAATAACCAAGCTCGATGGCGATCAAACACTCATTCCCGGCAACGACGGACGTTTTCTAAACTCGCTGATTGTTGGCGAAGCGATTGGTGTGTTTTACGGACCCAAATATGCCGGTGTAGACCCCGAAAATGGTGATGCGTTGTATTATGAAGAAGATGGTAAAACCACTACCAACGATTATAATGCTGCCGGCAACTTTGTATTGGGCAATCCAAACCCCGACTGGATTGGCGGTGTTACCAACACTTTTCTTTCAAAGGCATTGATTTGAGTATTTTGTTCCAGGGTGTTTTTGGCAACCAGATTAACAATGGTGCCGGCGGATTTATGACGGCAAGCTTCGACTATTTTGACAACCAGACACGTGAAATACTTAACCGCTGGCAAAAGCCCGGCGATATCACCAGCGTGCCGCAGCTTCGCCTGTTTGGCGGCAACGGCATCGGTGCTTCCAGCCGTTATATTTACAACGGCGATTATGTGCGTTTAAAAAACATCACGCTTTCTTATGCACTTCCTAAGGATGGTTGGGCAAATGGGGCTTACAATCACTCAGGGTGTATGTCACCGGTGTAAACCTCGTAACCTGGACCAAATACCCGGGCTGGGATCCTGAAGTAAATACAGACTACCGTGCGGGCAACAGTAACCAGGGTTCTGACTTTTATGCTGCGCCGCAAATTAAAAACTATACGATTGGTGTAAACCTTGGATTCTAAAAACACAATGATTATGTATTATACTATGAAAAAATATTTCTTTCTATAGCCTGCAGTGCGCTGGTTTCAGCTCACTTTGTTCAGTTCCTGCGAAAAGCAGCTGGATGTAACCTCGCCGCAAAATATTGCTGCCGAAGACGTATTCACTTCCGATGAAAATATCAAAAAAGCATTGAACGGCGCTTATGATGCCATCAGCAATTCCTATGTGCTGGGTGGCGATATGCAATTGTATTCCGAACTGCTGGCTGCTGATGAAGAAATCCGCTGGACAGGTACTTACAACCAGCCGCGTGAAATTTACCAGAAACAAATATTGGTGACCAACAGTTATGTGACTTTTACCTACGATAATGCGTATAAGGTCATCAATATCTGCAACAACATTTTAGGTGCCATTGATGTTGTAAATGAAGCCGACCGCGACCGCGTAAAGGGTGAAGCTTTGTTTTTGCGTGGTTTAATCTATTTTGAACTGGCAACGTTGTATGCAAAGCCATACAGTGCCGGTAACGTAGAAACGGCTATGGGCTTGCAACTGATCACCACACCCACTGTGGGCAACATTTCCGATTCCAACTTTGTACCGCGCAGTTCACTGGGCGATACGTATCGTTTCCTGTTGAATGATCTTACACAGGCAGAACAATTGCTGCCCGACGAAAATGGCATTTATGCCAACCGTTTTGCAGCGGCTGCCATTCTTTCGAGAGTGTACCTGCAAATGGCAGATTATGCAAAAGCAAGAGACGAAGCCAATACTGGTAATTACAGAAAGCAGCTATACGCTGAACAAAACTTATGCTGCCGCTTTCAACAATACATCGAACAGCAGTGAAGATATTTTTGCCATGCAGGTTACTGCACCAGGACGGCGCAAATGATATGCAGTTGTTTTGGTCTATCATTCTGTATGGTGGCCGCGATGGCGATGTGGATGTATTGCAAAAACACATCAATCTGTACGAAGCAGGTGATGCCCGCAAAGCGTTATTTTATCTTGGATGCAACTGTCACCTACCGTAGCGGCAAATGGAAATTGCAATATAAAAACCTGCCCATTATCCGGCTGGCAGAAATGTACCTCACCCGTGCCGAATGCAACTTCCGTCTTGGTACTTCGGTAGGCGCAACGCCGTTTGAAGATATTGCAACCATCAGGAGCAGGGCAGGACTCAAACCGCTGCGTCTTACATTACACTTGATAATATTATACTGGAAAGAAAGCTGGAACTGGCACATGAAGGACAAGCCATTCAGGATATAAAACGCCTGAAAAAATCAGTAGATGGTTTTGCTTACGACGCCAATAAACTGGTATTGCCCATACCCAACGCGAAATTGATGCTTCTGGCGGAGCATTAGCACAGAATGAAGGCTATTTCTAACCAATCCGTTTAGCAACAGATACAGTTCTTTTAGAAAATAACGTGAGTCTACAATGGGCTCACGTTATTTTTTTGCCCGTATTTAATTCATTCTTTACCATCCATTGCAACGCCTCAGCTATTGCTGGTCGCTATTTCTTTCATGTAAATAAAGATTGCCTTTTACCTTTGCCGCTATGAAAAAAGCATTGATATTCGATATGAACGGCACCATGGTAGATGATATGGGTTTTCATACGGAAGCATGGGGAAGCATCATCAACAATGAACTGAAAGGCAACCTGACACACGAGGAAGTAAAGCGGGAAATGTATGGGAAAAACGAAGAAGTGCTGGTGCGCATCTTTGGCGACAACCGTTTCAGCCATGATGAAATGAGCCGCATTTCGCTGGAAAAGGAAAAGCTGTACCAGTCTGCTTTTCGTCCGCATCTTACGCTCATTGATGGTTTAAAAGAGTTTATTGAAAGAGCTTATGTGTCTAATATTCCCATGGCGATAGGCACGGCCGCCATTCCTTTCAATATCGATTTTGTACTGGACAATCTTGATCTGCGTCATTATTTCCGCGCCATCGTCAGTGCCGATGATGTGGAACTGAGCAAGCCACATCCGCAAACTTTTTTGAAAGCTGCCGCAGCTTTGGGTATTACACCCAACGATTGTATTGTGTTTGAAGATTCGCCCAAAGGAATTGAAACAGCACTCAACGCGGGTATGCAGGCAGTTGCCATCACCACCATGCACAGCGAAGAAGAGTTTAAAGACTACCAGAATATCTTCCTGTTTATAAAAGATTATAACGACGAGCGCCTTCACAATCTCATTTTCGGCACTACCGAATAGGCACCATCGTGCCGGTAGCTTTTCAGCCAGCCATTTGCCGTCATCCAGTTCAGGCAGCGCTCCATCCATAAGTCTTTGCTTTTGGGTAAATGCATGCCAAAGCCATGCCCGCCGTTTTGATAAATATGCATTTCGGCAGGTACGTGCATGTTGCAGACAGGCTTCATAAAAAGCGATGCTGTTTTCTACCTTTACGGCATCATCGTCGCTGGCATGAACCAGGAATGTAGGTGGCGTATCGTCCGTTACCTGCAATTCATTTGAATAATAATCTTTCTTTTCCTGTGTTGGATTGTTGCCCAGCAGATTGGTTGCGCGAGCCATTGTGTGTAAGGCTGTCGCTAAAGGAAATAACCGGGTATACCAATATCATGAAATCGGGACGCAGGCTTGTGTTGCTGTTGTTTTCTATAACGGCTTTGGTAAAATGCGTGCCCGCCGTGGCGGCAAGATGTCCGCCTGCCGAAAAGCCCATAATACCAATGCGGCTGCTGTTGATATTCCATTCTTTTGCATGTTCACGAACGGTTTTTATTGCCTGCTGTGCATCCTGCAGCGGACCAATTTCCTTATTTGGCATCGTGGCATCGTTGGGTATGCGGTATTTTACCACAAATGCCGCTATGCCTTGCTTGTTAAACTCTTTGGCAACATCAGATCCTTCGTGACCAGCCGCCAATACGCTATAGCCGCCGCCCGGATAAATTATCACTGCCGTTCCTGTTGCCTTCTCTTTTGGTGGAAAATATGCGGTAAGCGTAGGACGGCTCACTTTGTCTATGATAAGTACGCCATTGTTGCCGGTAGTTTCCTCATCGTTGGTAGGTATGCTGTTGGGATACTATCGGTATAAAGAGGCATTATCTTTTGCGCAGCGACTTCTTTGTTCATCATCATCAGGCAACTTAGGGATAGTAAATGACTAAGCAATCGTTTCATACTGCAATATAAGTGTATATAGCAATCCGGCTCGCTGAAAAATTGCGGCTATTTGCTGCGTTGGAAGCGTGGCGCAAACTGTGATTTACCACATCGCTCCACTAAGCAGGAAGCGATGAATAAGCGTAATTAAATTTACTCCCAGCGGAAAGCCTTTATAGCAACAGCATAAATCACAACACCCCAAATGACCAGAATGCCCACCTCTTTCCACGTACTGAGCAAGCCCAAACCTTGGTAAGAAATTTTGTTCATGGCAACATTAAAGGCAGTAAGCGGTAGAAAGTCACATATTTTCCTGAGCCACTCCGGAAACACGGAAGTAGAAAAAAACGTTCCCGACAATAAAAACTGCGGGAATACAAACATATTGGAATATACAGGAATTACATTGTCGGTGTTGGCTACGCCGCTTACCACAAAGCCAAACCCCATGAATATGACGCAGGCGATAAAGCAAAGGATCAGCATATCGGTAAACGTAGCCATTCCATTCACAAATGTAAAATCGAAAAAGAGGTAGCCAAACAGCATAATGATTAAAACAGACAACATCTGGAACAGGATACGGCTGCTGCCTTCGCCGAGAATGATGGTGCTGCGCGACACAGGAGTCGCAAAAAATCGTTTTAGTACCAGTTGCGTGCGAAGGTTGAAAAAAAGGAAAGCAACACTAAACACAGCCGTTCCTAACAGTGAAAAACCAAGCATACCGGGCAGAATGCGGTCAATTTCCCTGAATTCTCTTCCTTTTATAAAATGAACTTCGGGATTGAGTCGCGCCATGTGATAGCTGGTATCGTTGCGGATGATGGTTGCGTTCAGAATGGATTGCAGCACCTGCAAATCCTGCGGCTTCACCACATCGGCGCTCTGCAAATCAATTTCGTAGGACGAATCAGCTTGTTTCTTGATGTCGATGACAGCAGTAATATTGGCACTTTTCAGGTTTGCCTGCAGCAGGCTGTCGCTCAGTTTATTATAAATGTTAATGCCTTTTATGGATTTGAGGCTGCTGTAAATAGGATTTAGCGTGTCGCTGTGCGAGCCAAAACCAACATTCATGGAAAACCCCCTGTCGCCGATAGACCCAAAAACAAGTATAAAAATTATCGGGAAACCCAAACTAAACACCACCGTGGATGGACTGCGGAAAATAGCCCGCAAGCTTCCTTTGGCAATGGCCAACATAGCGCGGAACTGACTGTATGTACTCATAGATTCATCAAAAACCTTAAGAAAGCAAAACTATCTGTAAACAGCGATAATGAGCCAAACAATATTGCCGTGCCTGTCAACCGCAAATTCCAGTGCCCGACGGCAAAGCATGGTTAGAAAAATGATTAAAATTTTCCTGAATAAATCAGCGGAGTTTCGGACTGTGCAGCGCAATACAGTGAAAAACAGGAGCTCAAAACCTTAAAAGATGAAAAAGGCATTAAAAAATAAGTAACTCTATCAGTTCCGTAGAGATTAGGCAAAATAACTTTACAAAAATCTCTTATCTTGCAGGCATCTTAATTAAAAGCCAACCTAATAAACTATTAATGAAAGAAAAATTGCATGTAGCCATACAGGCAGCTTTAGAAGGCGGTAAACAAATCCTGGAAGTATATCAGCAAGACTTTACAGTGTTTACAAAACAAGATAATTCTCCGCTTACCGAAGCTGACCGGAATGCTCACGAAGTTATCAAAGACATGTTGCACTCCACCAATCTTCCCTTGCTGAGTGAAGAAGGAAAAACCATTGCTTTTGACGAACGCAAAGACTGGGATACATTCTGGCTGGTAGATCCGCTGGATGGCACAAAAGAATTCATTAAGAAAAATGGCGAGTTCACGGTAAACATTGCGCTCATCAAAGGCGGAACGCCTGTGTTGGGTGTTGTGTATGTGCCCGTAACCGGCATGTTGTATTTTGGTTATGAAGGCAGTGGCAGTTATGGAATTACGGTAACAGACAGCAACATGAGCGATGTGGAATCGCTGATGGCTACTGCTACTCAATTGCCTTTTGCACCATCCGGTAATATCTATACTGTAGTGGCCAGCCGCTCGCACAATACTCCTGAAACGGAAGCGTTTATAGACAAAAAGCGCGAAAAGCATGGCGAAGTGAATATGGTGAGCGCCGGAAGTTCTATCAAACTGTGTCTCGTTGCCGAAGGCAAAGCACAGGTGTATCCGCGCCTGGCACCTACGATGGAATGGGATACTGCTGCCGGGCACGCCGTAGCCAAATTTGCCGGCTGCAATGTGTATGATTTCAATACAAATACCGAACTGCAATACAATAAAGAAAATCTGCTCAACCCCTGGTTTGTGGTAGAAAGAATGGAATCGTAATATCAGCTTCGTTTAGACCAAAACACACTGTATTCATCAATTATCTTTTTAGCCTTACATGGCGATCATAATGGAAGAAAAGCTGCACATTATAGCGCACGACTACAAAATAGGAAGTGATGAGCGCGAACTCAAAAAAGGTCATCGTTCTGCCTGTTTATGGTTTACCGGTTTGTCCGGTTCGGGCAAAAGCACCGTGGCCAATGTAGTGGAGCAGGAACTGTACAATCTTGGATTTCATACCTACATTCTCGATGGCGACAATATCCGCAAAGGGCTGAACAAAGACCTCAACTTCACGGAAGAAGGCAGAATTGAAAATATCCGCCGCATAGGCGAAGTGGCCAAACTGATGACCGACGCCGGGCTGATTGTATTAGCCGCTTTTGTATCTCCTTTTCTGAAAGACCGTCAGCTGCTCCGCGACCTGATGGGCGACAAGTTTGTAGAAGTGTTTGTAGATGCGCCTATCGAAGTGTGCGAGCAGCGCGACGTGAAAGGATTGTACAAAAAAGCAAGAGCCGGACAGATCAGTAATTTTACCGGTATTTCTTCGCCTTTCGAAAGACCTGAACATCCCGACGTGCATATTCACACCGACACGCAGGAATTGTCTGAAAGTGTAAAAATTGTTCTTGACACGGTTTTACCCAAAATAAAAATTATCTGATAACATGCATAAGTATTATCTCGATCACTTACAGGAACTTGAGGCTGAAGCCATCTTTGTTATTCGCGAAGTGGTAGCCCAGTTCGACCGTCCCGCCATTCTGTTTTCCGGTGGTAAAGACTCTATTGTAGTAACGCATCTGGCGCGCAAAGCTTTTTATCCCGCAAAAATTCCTTTGCCTCTTATTCACATTGATACCGGTCATAATTTTCCGGAAACAATGGTGTTCAGAGACAACCTGGTAAAAGAACTGGGCGTGCAACTGATCGTGGGCAGTGTGCAGGATTCAATAAATAAGGGTCGTGCCAAAGAAGAAACCGGCATGAACGCAAGTCGCAATGCACTGCAGACCGTAACCTTACTCGATACCATTGAAACGCACAAAATAGATGCGGCTATCGGTGGCGCAAGACGCGATGAAGAAAAAGCACGTGCCAAAGAACGCTTCTTCTCTCACCGTGATGATTTTGGTCAGTGGGATCCTAAAAACCAGCGTCCCGAACTGTGGAATATCTTTAACGGGCGTAAAAATATGGGCGAACATTTCCGCGTGTTCCCAATCAGCAACTGGACAGAAATGGATGTATGGAACTACATTCTGAAAGAAAATATTCCTATTCCTTCCTTATACTTTGCTCATCACCGCGAAGCCGTTTACAGAGACAATACGTGGTTGCCGGTGTCTGAATACATGACACTGCGTGATGGCGAAACCATTGAGAACAAGTACATGCGCTTCCGCACCTTGGGCGATATTACCATTACCGGTGGTATAGAATCGGATGCCGATACACTGGAAAAAATAGTGATGGAAGTAGCGTCTACCCGAAGCACCGAGCGTGGCAACAGAAGCGACGACAAGCGCTCTGACAACTCGATGGAAGACCGCAAAAAGCAGGGTTATTTTTAGAAGTCAGATTCTGGATTTATGATGTCAGAACCGGCATCATAGACCAAAGCAACTGATGCAAGACAGGTGGTAGTGAAAATGTTGCGATGTTTTCAAATCACCAATCATCATTCATCATTCACAAATTATTTATGTCAGTCAATACAAGAGAACTTTTACGTTTCACCACTGCCGGCAGCGTAGACGATGGCAAAAGCACACTCATCGGGCGCTTGCTATACGATTCCAAATCTATTTTCGAAGACCAGATGGACGCTATTAAAAAGAGCAGCGAACGCAAAGGTCTTGAGCATGTAGATTTATCCTTACTTACCGATGGTTTGCGTTCTGAAAGAGAACAGGGCATTACTATCGATGTGGCTTACCGCTACTTTGCCACGCCAAAACGTAAGTTCATCATTGCCGATACGCCGGGTCATATTCAGTATACCCGCAACATGGTAACCGGTGCATCTACCGCCAACCTTGCTTTGATTTTAATTGATGCGCGTAAAGGAATTGTGGAGCAAACCTGCCGCCACTCCTACATTGCGTCGCTGCTGCAATTGCCACACGTAATTGTTTGTATCAATAAAATGGATCTGGTAGACTATTCCGAAGAAGTGTACAACAAGATTGTAGAAGAATATACAGAGTTTGCCTCCAAGCTCGATATCAACGATATCCGTTACATACCCATCAGCGCTCTCAACGGCGACAACGTGGTAAACCACTCCGAGCACACCAAGTGGTACCATGGTGCTACATTGCTGCACGAACTGGAAACCATCCATATCGGTAGCGATTACAACCATATTGATGCCCGTTTCCCGGTGCAGACCATCATCCGCCCGCATTCTACCGAACATCATGACTATCGTGGTTATGCAGGCCGCATAGCAGGTGGTATTTTCCGTCCGGGCGATGCGATAACCGTACTTCCTTCCGGCTTAACATCTACCATTAAATCCATCGACATTTTTGAAGCCGCTTTGAAAGAAGCATATGCGCCTATGTCGGTGTCTATCACACTGGAAGATGATATTGACATCAGCCGCGGCGATATGATTGTGAAAGAAAACAACCAGCCGCTGGTGAGCCAGGATTTGGATGTAATGATCTGCTGGCTGAATGCCAAAAAACCACAGCAAGGCGCCAAGTATTACCTGCGCCAGGCAACAAGTGAAGTAAGGAGCATGATTAAGGAAATCGTGTATAAAATGGACATCAACAACCTGCACAGGCTTGAAGATGATGTGACCATTGGCATGAACGATATTGCCCGCATCAAAATAAGAACCACACAGCCGGTAGCATACGATCCGTATCGTAAAAACCGCTCTACAGGTTCGGTGATACTGGTAGATGAAAGCACCAACGAAACCGTTGCTGCAGGTATGATTGTAGAATAAGATAAATGTACCTTACCAGCTATAAACAGTCAGCTGTCTGCCGCCGGCAAAGAGATGCCAAGTCTCTTTTTCTGATAGCAGACAGCTGATAACTTTTACAACCAAAACTTACAGCGAATCCATTCTGTTTATGCAAAAAGCAATATTTCCCAATACGTTTATTGTAGGTGTGCAAAAATCCGGTACTACCACATTAGACGACTGGCTAAGCCAGCACCCGGAAATATATGGCTACGATACATTGAAAGATGTACACCTGTTTGCACGTTTCAAATCGTTTGGCGAAATAGAAAACAGGCTAAAACAGGAACCTGCTGCCTATAGTGGAGAGCCGGTCGTTTTGCAAAGCGCTGTCAATTATATTTTTTATCCCGACATGCTGAAGCAGATTGCCCAGCATTCGCCTGGAGCAAAGCTCATCGTCATTTTGCGCAATCCTGTGCAGCGTGCTTTTTCAGCCTATTATTATTTTAAGAAAATGCTTCGCGAAAAACGTCCTGTTCACCAAGCATTGATGTATTCACCCAAAAAAGACCTTCCTTTTTCCAAAGACAATAACGACTTTACTTATATAGAGCATGGCTTGTATGCAGCGCAGATCAAAAGCTGTCTTCAGTATTTTTCAAAAGAGCAACTCCTCATTCTCGATTACGAAGAACTGAAAACGCCTGCACTCATTGCTCCGCAAAATATTTTCATTCCTGCACATCAATCCAGCATTTGAGCCGGATTTAACGCCAAAAAATGTAACCGGCATTACGAAAAGCGAATCGCTGCAAAAAGGTATTATTGGTCAGAGCAAACTCAAACGTTTCCTGATTAAATACCTGGTTGATTTCTGGATGCCTGTTACACGACGCAAAAAGATAAAAGCAAAACTGTTTGAAATGAACACCGGCAAAACAGCCGTTGCCGCAGTGGAAGAACGGGACACTACAGATACTACCGACATAAAGCAATACCTGGAAACGTGTTTTGCTGATGATACCAAACAATTAGATTCGCTGATGCAAACTACGTTTTACGAAAAATGGTTTGCCAACAGTGACAACAAACCAAAGCAACCGGCAACTCATGCGTAAAATTGTTCAGGTGCTGCCCGCACTGGGTTGGGGTGGCGCACAGGTTTTCTGTATTCAGCTATGCAACGAACTGGTACAAAAAGAAGGGTATGAAGTCACGCTCATCAGTATGTATCATCATAAGCCGGCAAAGCATTTATCGCTCAGCCTGCTCGACAAAAGGGTGAAATTTATTTCGCTGGGAAAGCGCCCCGCTTTAGACCCAACCATGTTTTTCAAGCTCTGGAAAACCATTCGCCAACTTGCTCCCGATGTAGTGCACACACACCTGCATGCCGGCTATTATTGCTTCCTGGCTTATATGCGCATGAAGCAGCCGTTCCAGAAAATTCATACGTTTCACAATCTTGTAAAGCAGGATAGCCCGTGGATGGGCAGGCAGGCATTCAAATATTTTTTCAACAACGACATTATCACCCCGGTGAGCATTTCGGAAGAAGTGTATAAAGGCGCTATCGAAGAATACGGCAGCCCTATAAAAGTACTGATACCAAACGGATCGGACCCCATTAAGCCAACGGCAAAGTTTGACGAAACACGGCTGCAGATTGAAGCGCTGAAAAAAAACAAGAACACCAAAGTACTGGTAAATGTAGCCCGCATTACGGCGCAGAAAAACCAGCAGCTTTTGCTGACGTGCATGCAGCAGCTTGAAAAGGAAAACAGCAATGTGATAGCCTTGATTATAGGCGACTACCTGGCAGATGATAAAAAGCTTTATGATGAACTTATTGCCAAAAAGCCGGCAAATGTGTTCTTTTTAGGCAAAGTGACCAATGTGGGCGATTACCTGCTGAACAGCGATGCATTTGTGCTGTCGTCTGTTTTTGAAGGTCTTCCGATTGCTTTGCTGGAAGCGCTTTCAGCCGGCACTACGCCGGTTTGCACACCTGTTGGCGGTTTGAAAGATGTGGTTAGTTCTGATATTGGCTATCTTTCGGGCGATGTGTCGGAAGCAGGCTACCTCGCTACATTACAAGCGTTTCTGCAGGCTACAGATGAAGAATTGTATGCGAAAAAGCAAAACGGAAAACGATTATTTGAGAAATCTTACAGTATGAAAAACTGTGCTGCTAAATATGACAGTTTATATTTTACTAAAATATAATCATATTTTAAGTAGTAGATTTGGCAAAACTGAAATATTTTTACCGCGATTGAATCAAACTTCAGACACCAAATTTCAGCGTAACCGGGTTCCGGCTCTTGGGTTACATATACTATGACCCGATTTGTTATACTCACCACACAGCGCAGCGGTTCTACGGTTCTTACCCGTACTTTGGATGAACACCCTGACATTTTTTGTGCCGGAGAAATTTTTCACGAATCCAAAGCGAACATTCACCATTCCGAATGGCATTTTCCCAACTGGAAAATCTGGGGTGGCAAACAATCGAAGCTGAACAAACTGGTGAATTATCCCAACCTCAAACTCAATGCTGCAAAGCATGTAAAGAAGTTCTTTGCCGATGAGGATTCTATAAAGGCAAAAGGTTTCAAACTGATGTATTCGCACATCAAACAGGCGCCTTCCGTTTGGAATTATATTGCCGATAATAATATCAAAGTCATTGTACTGGTGCGGAAAAGCGCTTTTGATATGGCGTTATCCCGTTTTCGCATGAAAACAACCGGTACAGCGCACAGTACAGAAAAGGTGCAGGCATCAGCCATTACTATTCCGGCACAGTCTCTTTTAGAGCAAACGCTTCAGCTGGAACA
The DNA here is from genome assembly GCA_963760045.1 of uncultured Chitinophagaceae bacterium. Classification (GTDB taxonomy): domain Bacteria; phylum Bacteroidota; class Bacteroidia; order Chitinophagales; family Chitinophagaceae; genus Ilyomonas. Next base: position 92,743 of record CAVXBN010000019.1, on the reverse strand, counting down.
GGTAAACAAAAAGCTATTATCAGTGTCTGCAAATACCGACAGGCTGGTGCTGCATTATGAAGATTTTGCCGACTGGGCTGGAATGATGCAGAAAGTAACAACGTTTTTGCATGTTCCTTTTATAGATGTAAAGCCAGTATTGCAAAAAGTAGGTGCAGACAACTGGAAAGATGCAGTTGAAAATTACAAGGAAATAGAGGATGTTTTTTTAAAAAATAATGCTCAGCAATTTCTGACTCGTTCATACACCAGCTAAAGAAAGCTGTAAACAAAACACAAATATGAAAATAGTAGTTGTAGGCACTGGTTATGTTGGTTTGGTAACCGGTGCATGTTTAGCCGAAGTAGGTATTGAAGTTGTTTGTATCGACGTGATACAACAAAAAATCGAAAACCTGAAAAAAGGGATTTTACCTATTTATGAGCCCGGACTGGAAGATATTGTAAAACGCAATTATAAAAAAGGCAGGCTGCATTTCAGTACAGATTTGCCGGATTCTATACGTGGTGCGCAGGTAGCATTTATAGCTGTAGGTACACCTCCCGGTGAAGATGGCAGTGCCGATCTGAAATATGTGTTGCAGGTAGCCAATACCATTGGTCAGCACATGAACGATTACCTGGTTGTAGTTACCAAAAGCACCGTGCCGGTAGGTACTGCTTCTAAAGTAAATGCATGTATTGCAGATGCGTTGAAAGCAAGAGGCGAAGAAATGGAATATGATGTAGCCTCTAATCCTGAGTTTTTGAAAGAAGGTGCAGCAGTAGATGATTTTCTGAAACCTGACCGTATTGTGATAGGTGTAGACTCTGACCGTGCACGTGCCGTATTACAACAGATGTACAATCCATTCTTGCTGAATGGTCATCCTATCTTATTTATGGATGTACCTTCTGCAGAAATGACCAAATACGCCGCCAACGCTATGCTGGCAACCAAAATTTCATTTATGAATGACATTGCCAACCTGTGCGAACTGGTGGGCGCAAATGTAAACCACGTGCGCAAAGGCATCGGCAGCGATCCGCGCATTGGTAACCGTTTCATTTATCCGGGTATTGGTTATGGCGGTTCATGTTTCCCCAAAGACGTAAAAGCCTTGATAAAAACAGGTCAGAAAAGCGGCTACGACCTTCGCATTCTGAATGCTGTAGAGGAAGTGAACGAAGACCAGAAAAAGGTAATCATTACCAAGATAAAGAACTATTACAACGGCGACCTGGCAGGCAAAACGTTTGCGATGTGGGGTTTGTCGTTCAAACCAAAAACCGATGATATGCGTGAAGCTCCATCATTGGTGATCATAGATATGCTGCTGGAAGCCGGTGCCAAAGTAGTGGCTTACGACCCGGTATCTATGCCGGAAGCCAAACACATGATTGGTGATAAAATCACGTTTGTAGACGATGCAGCACAAGCTACCAAAGGTGCAGATGCGTTGTTACTGATCACGGAATGGCCGGAGTTCAGACTGCCGGATTGGGAAGAAATCAAAACCAATATGAAAGGTCATGTGATCTTTGATGGCAGAAATATTTATACTGCTCACGAAATTAAAGAACACGGCTTTGAGTACTTTGGTATTGGTCGTTATGCGCAGGGCATTAAAAATTATGGTGAACAGGTAACTACACTTCGATAAACAATTTCCCGCAGAACCGGCACATGGGAAGGCAGAATCACTGATTTCTGCTGCGCCTGAGGCAGGCATCTGCGGGACATTTCATACCAAATAAAATTAATGAAGAAACGAATATTGATAACCGGTGCCGCCGGCTTCCTGGGTTCTCACCTTTGCGACAGGTTTATTGTAGAAGGCTACCATGTAATTGGTATGGACAACCTGATTACCGGCAACCTGCACAACATAGAACACCTGTTTCCGCTGCCCGATTTTGAGTTTTATCATCACGATATTACCAAGTTTGTGCATGTATCGGGCAAGCTCGATTATATCCTGCATTTTGCATCACCGGCAAGTCCTATTGATTACCTGAAAATACCCATTCAGACATTAAAGGTAGGCGCGCATGGTACACACAATTTGCTGGGTCTTGCCAAAGACAAAGGCGCACGCATACTGGTAGCTTCCACTTCGGAAGTATATGGCGACCCAAGCGTGCACCCGCAGCAGGAAAGCTATTGGGGTAATGTAAACCCGGTAGGTCCGCGTGGTGTATACGACGAAGCGAAGCGCTACCAGGAAGCCATTACCATGGCTTATCATACCTATCATGGACTGGAAACGCGCATTATCCGTATTTTCAATACCTATGGTCCGCGTATGAGGCTGAATGATGGCCGTGTATTGCCTGCATTCATTGGCCAGGCATTGCGTGGCGAAGACCTCACTGTATTTGGTGATGGCTCTCAAACCCGCTCTTTCTGCTACGTAGACGACCTTGTTGAAGGCATTTACCGTTTGTTGCACAGCGACTATGCAAGCCCGGTAAACATTGGCAACCCATCTGAAATTACCATTGGCGAGTTTGCGGAAGAAATCATCAAACTAACAGGCTCCAACCAGAAAGTGATCTACCAGCCTTTGCCAACAGATGATCCGAAACAGCGTCAGCCAGACATTACGCTGGCAAGGGAGCTTCTTGGCTGGGAACCGAAAGTAGACAGGAAAGAAGGCTTGCAGATTACTTACGAATACTTCAAGTCTTTGACGAAGGATGATTTGTATAAAAAAGAGCATAAAGACTTTTCTTCGTATATCAAACAATAGAATTTTATTCGATACCGTCGCAAAGGCACAAAGTTTCTTCACTGATTTTCTTTGTGCCTTTGTTGTTTTTCGGCAACTTCAATTTTATACCAAACCACTTTCATGCAGCGGATAAAAGTTTTACATATTACTCAATCGGTGGGCGGCGTGGAAACGTACCTGAAACAAATCATCAGCACCATTGATCACAGCCGTTTTGAGCTGAAAATCATTGGCACCATTTCCGAAAACCTGGAGCCCTATTGTACCAAACATAATGTAGCTTTTACCCGGCTGGCCATGGCTCGCGGGCTAAATCCTTTTGTGGATATCAAGTCTGTTATTCAGCTGCGCAAATTGATCAGGAAAGAGAAAGCTGCCTGCGCTCACCTGCACAGCGCAAAGGGTGGCTTTATTGGAAGAATTGCCTGTTCGTTAGCCAAACAAAAGTCATTATATACGCCTCATGCATTGTCTTATCTTTCGTTTACAGGGGTGAAACGAAAAGCCTTTTTTTCACTGGAAAAAATAGCCAAAAAATTTACCTATAAAATACTGGCTATTTCGGAAAGCGAAGCCGAACGCTGTGTGAAAGACCTCGGGCACAAGCGTGAGAACATCTATGTGATACCCAACTCGCTGGTGATAGATAATTATTGGTACAACACCAACAATGCCCACCTGCACTCACTTGAAGGAAAAATCAAGATAGGCAATATAGCACGGCTGACACCTCAGAAAAATCCATTAATGTTTGTAGATATTGCCAACGCAGTGATACAGAAAACGGGCAGGGATGTTCACTTTTATATCCTAGGAATTGGTGAACACGATCACCTGATGGATGCCGTGCTGAAGAAGATAAAAGACTATGGCATTGGTGCCAACATTCACCTGCTGGAGCGCGGCGATCTGCAAACGTCGATACATTTTTTACAGCAGCTTGATGTGTTCCTGTTTCCTTCTGTTTTTGAAGGTTTATCGTATGCCTTGCTGGAAGCCATGCTGCAGGGCGTGCCGCCGGTAGTAAGCAATGTGGATGGAAACAATGATGTAATTCTTAATGGTAAAAATGGCTTTGCCTGCAACAATCTTGATGAATATGTGGATGCAATATTGTCGCTCATCAACAATAGGGCAATGGCAGAACAGTTGGGCAATGCAGCCAAACAATATGTGCTCGACCATCACGACCTGAAAAAAAATATCAGTAAACTGGAAGCTATTTATGAGCAGTTTGCCGAAACACGCGATCAGAACCCATCAGAATAGGAAGTAAAAACTTTTTAATCATTTGTTAAGGCGACTTTTTACAGGTCGCCTAATTTGTTTTTATAGGGTAATTATGTATAAAATAGTGCAGTTGTAATAGCCACTTTTATAACAAACGATTCATTAAATTTATCGTAGAAAATGCATTGCAGAAAAAGTGATACAGCAACATGCATGGTATAAGTTGGCTACACTAACAGAAATTGTCAGACTGCTTTCTTTGCTTGTTGCCAGCTATCCGAAGGCATAATATCTATCACTTTCATCTGTATGCTTTTCATGCCGTTCCATTCGTTCAGGTCAATGGTGAATACAACATCTACCGGTTCTTTTTTCTCCAGTATTGCAAACTTGTCTGCCATACCAAAACCAATGCCCGTGAGCGTTGTGTTGTGCTGTTTGAAAACAACGCGCAGGTGTTGCTCTTTTACCACTTTGGAATAGCCGGTTTCGCTTACACGGCGGGCAATAAATACAGGGCGCATATTCTGCGGACCAAAAGGTTCCATCTGGCAAACGATATTGTAGAAAATAAACGATAGTTCTGAAAAGGTTACTTCCGCGTCTATCACAATTTCGGGTGTGAGCATATGCTCGCTGATGGTAGCCGAAACAATTTCTTCAAACTTGCTGCAAAATGCATCTACATTCTCGGGCAACATCGTCATGCCGGCAGCGGCAAAATGACCGCCATAGCCAAGCAAATGTTCGCGGCACGCATGAATAGCTTCATACAGGTTGAAACCCGACACGCTGCGCGCGCTGCCCGACACTACGTCGCCGCTTTTGGTAAGCACCACCGTAGGGCGGTAATAGCTTTCTACAAGCCGCGAAGCTACAATGCCCACCACGCCTTTGTGCCAGTGATCCTGGAACACAACGGTGGTTTTGCGCAGCAGCATATCGTCGTTGCTGCGGATCATATGGATAGCCTCTTCTGTAATGGAAAGATCAGCTTCTTTACGGTCTGTATTATCGTTGTGCAATAGTTCGGCAAACTCCAGGGCTTTATTGAGGTCCTGCTCTATAAACAGCTGAACGGCTTTTTTTGCATCATCCATCCTGCCGGCGGCATTGATGCGCGGCGCTACAATAAATACAAGATTATTGATGTGAAGCGGCTGCTGCTGCTGAATATTGGCAAGCTGCAGCAATGCTTTGATGCCCATACAGGGATTGCTGTTTATCTTCTGCAACCCATGAAAGGCAAGTACGCGGTTTTCGCCATTTACAGGCACAATATCAGCCGCTATCGCAGTAGCTACAAGGTCTAAATAACTGAGGTAAGATTCGTTGGGTAAACGCAGCTCTTCGCTTAATGCCTGCATAAGTTTAAAGCCAACGCCACAGCCGCACAATTCTTTGAACGGATAGGCACAATCGGCTTGCTTTGGGTTTAGAATGGCTACGGCATCCGGCAACACTTCATCGGGCATATGGTGATCGCAGATAATGAAATCGATGCCCTTGCTTTTGGCAACACCAATGAGCTCTACCGCCTTGATGCCACAGTCGAGAGATACGACGAGCGTAATGTCGTTTTGCAATGCATATTCAATCCCTGCCATCGATATGCCGTAGCCTTCGCGGTAGCGGTGCGGAATATAATAATCTACCTGTGGATACACGGCTTTCAGGAACTGGTACATACTGGCAACAGATGTGGTGCCGTCTACATCATAATCGCCATACACGAGTATTTTTTCACCATCTTCGATAGCCGACAAAATGCGCCTGACGGCTTTCAGCATATCCTTCATGAGCCAGGGATCGTGAAGATGCGAGAGCTGCGGGCGGAAATAGTCTTTGGCTTCGGTAAATGTTGTGATGCCGCGCTGCACCAGTATTTTACAAAGTGTAAAACTGATTTTCAGCGATTGCTGCAGCCGGTGTGCTTTTTCGTCCTCACTTTTTAATATGTTCCATCTTTTTTGCATCAAAATGTTCTGTCTGTTGTATATCTCACTAAATCTTCCAACGCATCGCGCACTTCGCCCGGCTGAAACCGGTACAATATAGCCAATGCTTCGTCCCGGAAAGTAAACATCTTTTGCTGCGCGTAGCAAATTCCGCCTGCTTCCTGCACCTTATCTATCACAAACTGCACTTTTTGCTTGTTCTGATTGTCGTTTTTCACGATGTTGATAAGTTGTTTCCGAAGAGACGAGTCAACATTCTGTAATGTGTATATCAGTGGAAGAGTTAACTTTTTTTCTTTTATATCGTTGCCTGTAGGCTTGCCTATTTTCTGGCTGCCATAGTCAAAAAGGTCATCTTTTATCTGGAAGGCCATGCCCACTTTTTCGCCAAACAAACGCATGGTTTCTATGTCTTTTTCTTCGGTAAAAGTGGTAGAAGCACCGGCTGCGCAGGCAGAAGCAAGAAGCGATGCGGTTTTGCCATTGATGATCTCAAAATATACATTTTCATCGATGTTCAGGTTGCGGGCTTTTTCCATTTGCAGCAGCTCTCCTTCACTCATCATTTTCACTGCTTTCGACATCAGCTGCAATATTTTAAAGTCATTATTGTCGATTGAAAGCAACAAACCTTTTGACAATAAATAATCGCCTACCAGCACGGCCACTTTATTTTTCCAGAGGGCATTGATAGAAAAAAAACCGCGGCGTTCAAAAGCTTCGTCTACCACGTCATCATGCACCAGTGTTGCGGTGTGCAGCAATTCTACAAGCGATGCTGCCCTGTAGGAAGCAGTGGTAATGTTGCCACCCAAACGGGCACTGAGCAGCACAAACATAGGGCGCAACTGCTTGCCTTTTCGCTTTACAATATAGCTCATAATCCTGTCGAGCAGCGGCACCTTGCTTTTTACAGCTTCTCTGAAATATACTTCAAATTCCAAGAGCTCCTGACTAATGATTTTATTCGCTTTCTCCATTCTTCGTTGTGATACCCGGTACAAACTTTACCGGCAGATAAATATAAAGGAAACCTCAAAAACAGGATGGAAAGGAAGTATTTTCTACAATGCCAGCCCGCGTTTAAAAAAAAGCAGTGCAAACCTCTTACATAAAATGGAAAGTAGACACTAGTTACGCACAAAATAAAAATATAGTGAGAGTTGCAAGCATCTATTTCTTTAATGCTGTTGTCATTTATTCACAGTGAAGATCATTTATTATATTTTCTATAACGCGTTGGCATTGCAATTGCTACACACTAGAAAAACAATTTTAACACGTTCAAAGGGCAAGAATTTATATTTGTTAATTAAGTATCAATATCTATTTTTGCTCAAAATGAGGTCTTTACCAGGATTAACTAAAAGGTAGCCTAAACAAAAATTAAATCATACCAACTATGGTTATTAAAAAGTATGCAGCAATATTGGGCCTGCTATTCGCAGCTCAAGGTGTTTTTGCACAAGATGACAATTCGACGAGCTCTATGAATGATTCCAAATCGTATTGGGACGATTCTTCCAAGGTTTCTACGAAGAACATGGCTCAGTACAATGAATTCAGAAACAACATGTACCCTTACCCTTCCAAGCCGCGCGACATGTGGCAGCTTGGTGTAACAGGCGGCGTTCTTATGCCACTGTTCGACGTTCCAAATGCTCCTTTTCCAGGATGGCACGCAGGTTTGAACCTCCGCAAGTCACTTGGTTACCTCGTTTCCATCAAATTCGGTGCTGAATACGGCGAAGCGAAAGGCTACGACTACCGTGTAGGTACCAGCAATGTAAATTTGCCGCTCAGCGTTCGCAACCTTTACGGTAGCAGAACATGGGTGCCAAACTACAAAATGCAGACTATCATTCCTTCTGTAGAAATGATGTTCTCGTTCTCAAATATTCTCTTCCACAAGGGAAATCCAAAGAGCAATGTATACTTTACTGCAGGATACACTCCGTTTGCTTATCATACAATGATCGACGCATTGGATGCTAACGGACAGCCTTACGATTTCAGAAACACTTCGAATGTAGACTTTACACAAAAGCGTACTGATATCCAGAAGCAAATTAAAAACTACATGGACGGCGATTACGAAACAGATGCAACTGTTAGAAGCCGCAGCCAGAACTTTGATGATGCCAGCCCAAGCAAATGGCAGTTCCGCCACAGTGCTTTCGTAGGTGGTGGTTATGAATTCAAATTAGGCAACCGTGTTTCTTTAGGTCTGGAAGCTAAATATTACATCCTGAGCGATGACTATATTGATGGCAAATACCTTCAGAGAGATGGCAGCAGCATCACTCCTGAAAAAGACAACATGATTTCAGGTGATGTTACCTTCGGATTTAACCTTGGCAACTCTGCTAAGCGTACAGAACCATTGTGGTTCCAGAATCCGCTGAACTTCATTTATAATGAAGTAAACGCTCCTCAGCACATGAAAATTCCAACTCCGGTTTTGCCTGATGCTGATGGCGATGGTATCACTGACCAGTTCGACCAGGAGCCAAACACTCCGGCTGGTGCTCCGGTAGATTCTCATGGTGTTGCTAAAGATACCGATGGTGATGGCGTTCCTGATTACAACGATAAGGAATTGCTGACTCCACAAAAATGTTTCCCTGTTGATGCTGATGGTGTAGGCAAATGTCCTCCAACATGTTGCGATTCTTTGGACCAGTACCGCTTAAGCGCCTGCAACCTTACAGGATTGCCAAGTGTACAGTTCAAAGGAACTTCCAACACATCTTAGCAAAGCAGCACAGGCTTCACTGGCTTCTATTGCACAGCAGGTTCAGAACAACCCAGGCTGCAAAATAAGAGTAGTAGGTCATGGTGCATCTGACAAACGTGCACAGCAACGCAGCTGGGATAGAGTAAATGCTGTTATCCAGTACATGGTAAACCAGCAAGGTATCTCAGAAAGCCGCTTCATCTTTATCTACGGTACAGATGGTGATGCAAATGTTGTAGATCTTGAAGGCACAACAGAAGAAGGTCCAAACAGCGCTCCTGCTCCTTCTCCTCAATACCAGAGATAATTTTTCTCTCTAAGCATATTTTTAAACCGCCTCAGCTACTGAGGCGGTTTTTTTTGCAGTAAACATTGTCATCATGTCAGTCTATTGGTCTCTGGTACTGGTTTTGACGAATGGAGACTCTGTAGAAACAACAACCGGTTTCTATCTCTATTTATAAAATTTCATTTACATAAAAAATCCTGTTATGCAAAAAGGACAAATTCGTGTTCAAACGGAAAACATTTTTCCGATTATTAAAAAATTCCTGTACAGCGATCACGAGATTTTTTTACGTGAACTGGTGAGCAACGCCGTAGACGCAACACAAAAAATAAAAACTCTTTCTTCAATAGGCGAAGCCAAAGGCGATTTGGGCGAACTACGTATTGATATTGTTTTGGATGCAAAAGAAAAAACCATCAGCATTATCGACCGTGGCGTGGGCATGACAAAAGAGGAAGTGGACAAGTACCTCAACCAGGTAGCATTTAGCGGTGCTGAAGAATTTTTGCACAAGTATAAAGATGCAAACATCATCGGGCATTTCGGGCTTGGATTTTACAGTGCTTTTATGGTGAGCAGCCGTGTGGAAGTCATTACACAAAGCTTTCATGAAGATGCGCCAACTGTATACTGGAGCTGCGATGGCAGTCCGGAGTTTGAACTGTATGAAGTGGAAAAGCGCGACCGGGGCACGAAGATTATACTTCATGTGAGTGATGACAGCGAAGAATTCCTGGAAGGTTCGCGTATCAAAGGCATTCTTGAAAAATTCTGCCGGTTTCTACCAGTGCCTATCTACTTTACAGACGCATCTGCCAAAGCTGAGGAAGCAACTGAAGTAACTGATGAAGAAGGCGAGGAGAAGGAAGCTGACAACAAGCCCATCAACAACACCAATCCTATCTGGACAAGAAAGCCATCCGAACTGACCGCTGAAGATTACCAGAACTTTTACCACGAATTATATCCTTTTGGCGAAACGCCACTTTTCTGGATTCATCTCAATGTAGATTATCCGTTTCAACCTGACGGGTGTGTTGTATTTCCCTAAAATCAAACAGAGCTACGAAATACAGAAAGACAAGATACAGTTATACAGCAACCAGGTGTTTGTAACCGATGAGGTAAAAAACATTGTTCCTGAATTTCTGATGCTGCTGCATGGTGTGATCGACAGCCCGGACATTCCGCTCAACGTGAGCCGCAGCTACTTGCAGGGCGATCCGAATGTAAAGAAGATCAACGCTCACATTACCAAAAAAGTAGCCGATAAACTGGATGAAATTTTTAGAAACGACCGTGCTTCCTTTGAAGAAAAATGGGAAAGCCTCGGGCTGTTTGTGAAGTATGGTATGATGACCGATGACAAATTTGCAGACAAAGCCGGCAAATTTTTAATACTTCAGGATATTGCTGATAATAAGTTTTACACGCTGGATGAGTATAAAATTGCTACCGAAACCTTGCAGAAGAACAAGGAAGGCAAATACGTGGTTTTGTATACCACCGATCCTATACAGCAGGATGCTTACATACAGGCTGCCAAGCAAAAAGACTACCGTGTAATAAAAATGGAAACGCTGATAGATGCCGCGTTTATTAATAACATGGAGATGAAGTGGCAGGATGTTCATTTTGTAAGGGTTGATGCTGATATCATTGATAACCTGATAGACAAACAGGATGCTACGGAAAGCGTACTGAATAAGGACGAAGAAGCAAAACTGAAAGAACTGTTTACGTTTGAAGTTCCGCAGTTGCATGTATCGGTGGAAGTAAAAGGATTGAGTACAGATACAGCACCGGTTGTGGCTACGCGTCCGGAATTTATGCGCCGTATGAAAGACATGGCAAACATGGGCGGCGGCGGAATGACTGCCTTTTATGCGAATATGCCCGACGAGGTAACACTGACCGTAAATGGTAATCATCCTATCTACCAGACCTTGCTGAAAGAAAACGATGAAGCGCGCAAGCAAAAGCAGATTCGTTCCTTAGCCGATATGGCATTGCTGTCCCAGGGATTGCTGAAAGGCACTGACCTCACTAATTTCATTAAACGTAATATTGAGTTGATGCAGGACGAAAAAGTAGCTGCAGAAGCATAATGTTTTAGAAATATAAAACAAGCTAACAAACGGCTGTTCTTGTAAAAAGAACAGCCGTTTTATGTTTCACTAACATCAGCACCAATGCAGGAAATCACTGAATAGAACGAACATGACTGGCGTGTTGACTGTACAATTGCTGTTATCGCTACCATTGCGGGTGGCATGTGCAGATAGTAAGGGAAATGCAGTTAATTTGCTATAAAACCTGCTGATTGCAAACCGGATTATTTTGTGCTTACCTTCTGCTTTTTTGCTGGCTGATAACGCGGATATCATTTTTTAAAGATTCTGGTATTCACCGAAACTGGCTTATATTTTTATTTCTCATCAAGATAGCGGCAGGCTTTGCTTATGCGTGGTTTTTTTCATTGCCACAGTATATAGCTACATCCGATACATGGGGATATTATAAAGATAGTGTAGCAGAAACTGACTGGCTGCTACGCGACCCGGCAGCGTTTATAAAAGACTTGTTTTATATGCCTTACCGGCAAAGCGGCAACCTGTTTTCCGGCGTTTCTTCCTATTGGAATGATTTGAAAAACAACTCATTTATCAAGTTGCTGGCCATCGTGAATGTCTTCACCGCCAAAAGTTATTATACCAATATTATTCTGTTCAATTTCCTCTATTTCGTAGGTCCTGTTGCATTGTTCCGGCTTGCCAAGCCACCATTGGAAGTACCATTACCTGTGGTTGCTCATTCCTGTGTTTCTGATGCCTTCCTTCGTGTTTTGGTGCAGTGGTCTTCACAAAGACGGATTGCTGTTTTCATCGCTTCTTCTCTTTATCTATAGCCTGCATCAGCAGTGGAAAAGCAGGAGTTGGCAGGTGAAATATGTGTTGGTAATTGTCATTTGCAGCGTGGTATTGTTTGCCTTGCGCAATGCAGTGCTGCTATTGCTTTTGCCTGCATCAACAGGTTGGTATTTCAGTGAAAAGTGGCCGCGGTATCAATGGCTGATATTTACTTCCATTTATCTTGTGGGGCTTGTCTTCTTTTTTAATGCAGTGCACCTGTCTGCATTACTCGATTTTCCGCAATATGTTGTCGGCAAACAGGCAGAGTTCAACACGCTCAGCGGCAACTCAAAACTCGCATTACCACCGCTTGCGCCCAATGCGCATAGCTTTCTTTCTTTCCTGCCCCATGCGCTGGATATTGCGTTTCTGCAACCACACATCAGCGGCATTCACAACCTAAGCTATATTCCCGCAATCGGGGAAAATGTATGGGTATTGACCGTTATGATCCTTTGGCTGATACTTCATCAGCCGCTGCGTACCATACCGCCGCTATTTGTATGTTTTATCTTTTTTAGTATGTCGGTATTGATTCTCTATGGCTATACGGTTACATTTTCGGGAGCCGTGGTTCGTTATAAAAGTATCATCCTGCCACTGCTTATTACAGCATTCCTGTGTTCGCTAAGCTGGCATCGCTTGTCTTTCAAAAGAGGTATAAAAAATTCTCATTTATGAAATTTTTGTTTTTTATATGACGTTTTGTAATACTTTTGACCGTGTCTTCTTACAAAACCAAGCTACCATACCGGATTTAGAAACATATTATTTTTTCATCATTATAATAAATTCCCAAATATTATGTCCTTAAGGTTTCAAGCCATTAACAACTTGACCAGTCATTTACAAACTCCCATTGAAGAATCTGCAAAGATTACTGCGATATTCGGGGAGAATGTTTTTACTATGAAAAAAGCCCGTGAGTTTCTGAGTGATGAAGCTTACAAAAGCCTGTCGGGCAGCATTAAAGGTGGAAAAAAAATCGATCGTTATGTAGCCAACCAGATAGCCAGCGGCGTTAGAAGCTGGGCAGAAAGCAAAGGCGTAACCCATTATACTCACTGGTTTCAGCCATTAACAGGATTGACTGCTGAAAAACATGATTCTTTTTTTACCATCAAAGGCGATGGCACACCTATCGAAGAATTTGATGGCGGTGCTCTGATTCAGCAGGAGCCGGATGCTTCTTCTTTTCCAAGCGGCGGATTACGGGCTACTTTTGAAGCCCGTGGTTATACTGCCTGGGATCCTTCTTCACCTGCATTCATTATGGAGATCGACAAGGGCAAAACACTTTGTATTCCTACCATTTTCGTTTCTTATACCGGTGAATCTCTCGACTATAAAGCACCGTTGCTGAAAGCGCTTGAATCGCTTGAACAAGTCGGCTGTTGATGTTGCCAACTATTTTGATAAAAATGTTACCAAAGTTACTCCAACCTTAGGATGGGAACAGGAATATTTTGTAATCGATGAAGGCATGGCAAATGCACGTCCTGACCTGATTGCTAGTGCGGACGTACCGTGTTCGGCCATGCTCCTGCAAAAGGACAGCAGCTGGAAGATCATTATTTTGGTTCTATTCCTGAAAGAGTTTATGGCTTTATGCGCGACTATGAAAACGAAGCTTACAAGCTTGGTATTCCGTTACGCACACGGCACAATGAAGTAGCGCCAGTCCAGTTTGAGTGTGCTCCTATCTTCGAAGAAGTAAACCTCGCGGTTGATCACAACATCTTGCTGATGGATGTGATGGACACGCGTTGCCAAACGTCATGGTTTGTAGTGCTGTTGCACGAAAAACCATTTGCCGGCATCAACGGTAGCGGTAAACACAACAACTGGAGCCTGGCTACAGATACCGGCGTAAACTTGCTTGCACCTGGCAAAACGCCGAAGACCAACCTGATGTTCCTTACCTTCTTTGTAAACACCATCAAAGCGGTTCATGATTATGCTGATCTGCTGCGTGCTGCCATTGCCTCTGCGCGTAACGACCACCGTCTGGGAGCCAACGAAGCGCCGCCTGCTATTATCTCTGTATTCGTCGGGCAATACCTTGCTAAAGTATTGATCTGATATTGAAGCAAGGTAGGTGAAAAATTTGACGAGCAGGATGAAGCCATCCTGAAACTTGATCTGCATCGCAGCATTCCGGAACTGATGCTCGACAACACCGACCGGAACCGTACATCTCCGTTTGCATTTACCGGTAATAAATTTGAATTCCGCGCTGTAGGTTCTTCCGCCAACTGTTCCAACTCAATGATCGTGCTGAACACCATCATGGCCGAAACACTGAAAAACTTTAAGTCTGAAGTAGATGGCCTGATCGAAAAAGGCGAGAAGAAAGAAATCGCCATCATGCACGTGATTCAGAAATATATTGTAGACAGCAAAAAAGTATTGTTTGAAGGCGATGGCTACAGCGAAGGCTGGGCACAGGAAGCCGAAAAAAGCGGTTTGCCAAATCTGAAAACCACACCACTGGCTCTTGATGCATTGATCACCGAAAAAGCCAAACATCTTTTCGAAAGCAACAATGTGTACAATCACTTGCGAACTGGAAGCCCGCCACGAAATAGAGCTGGAAAATTATATCAAAAAAGTACAGATCGAAGCACGCATCATGGGCGATCTTGCTCTGAATCATATTATTCCGGCTGCTATTGGTTACCAATGTTCACTGGCAGAAAACATCAAAGGATTGAAAGAAGCAGGATTGCCTGAAACTTCTTATGGTATACAACTGGAAATTTTATGCACAGGTGTCTAACCATATCCAGATCATTTACAAAAAAGTAAAAGAAATGGTGGAAGCCCGCAAGGTTGCCAACAATATGAGCGATACCCGCGAAAAAGCATTGAGCTATTGCGATGATGTAAAAGGTAAATTCTTTGACGAAATCCGCTACAACATCGACAAACTGGAACACCTGGTAGACGATGACAAATGGACGTTGCCTAAGTACCGCGAACTGTTGTTCTTACGCTAATTACAAACTCGAGTTATATAAAAAAAAACCCTGCCATTCGGCGGGGTTTTTTATTGACAATATTCTTCTGGCTGCCTGACATTAAGAACTGAGAATAGTGCAAGGCACAATAAAGTATAGTGGATGTATGTGAAGAAAATACTTTACACAAACGCTACGCAATACCGGCATGCAGAAGATAATAAATCAGGCAGGAATAAAAAAATAATGAACACAATTCCTGTTTGATGTGTAGACGACGTACAAACAACTATTCCGTTTTCTTTCAAGTCGGTTTATTCTCAATTACCCATTCCAGATAATCCAGTTTTCTTCTGCCTGCAGGGTCAGCATGTCGTATCCATTTTGAATAATGGCGCCTTGCTCTTTACCCATTGCAAGAAATTTTGTAAGTGGTGGATTGTATACCAGGTCAAACAAATAATGATCGGGAGTAAGCCAATGATAAGGCAGGGCAGGAGCTTCGTCTACCTTCGGGTAAGTTCCCAATGGTGTGCAATTGATGATAACCGTATATGTCTGCAACAGGTCTTTGGTAATGTCTTCATATCGCAATGCGTCTGCAGATGCAGGGCTGCGCGAAACCAATTTGTAGTGTATGTTCAATTTTTGCAGTGTAAACATCACGGCTGCCGCAGCGCCTCCACTGCCCAGCACAAGCGCGTGTGTATGCCGAGGCTGCAGATGTTGCACAAACGACTTTTCGAAGCCCAGGACGTCTGTATTAAAGCCGTGAAGCTGTCCGCCGGCAATCCGGATACAATTACAGGCACCCATTGCCTTCACTTCGTCTGTAGCCGACTGCAAAAAGGGCAATACCTGTTTTTTATAAGGAATGGTAACTGCCAGTCCTTTCAGATTGGGTTCCTGGCTCAGGATGTCGTTCAACGCGTGGATATTCTCGATCGGGAAATTCTTAAACGCTGCATCTTCAATACCTTCATCCAGAAACTTTTGGGTAAAATATTTCTGCGAAAAAGAATGCGATAAAGGAAAACCGATAATGCCGAATGTGCGCATGGAATAAAGATTTAAGAGTGTTGCTTCTGCAAAACGGGTAGCCATCGCATTTGTATATCGAAGTGCTACCCGCTGTTGGTCGGCTGTTATCTCAGGAATTACATTCTTTGTTTTGTTTCTTCATCAAGATACAGGTGAAAGGTGTCGCCACGCAGCCCGATGCGCATAGTTTCCAGCGGAATCACTTCCGTAGGTGCAATATTGCCAAGGTTTACATTGCAGCCCAGCAGTTCCAGGAAGTAAAGCTGCTGCTCTTTTTGCGGCGCTTCCCACAGAATTTTTTCGCCGGGAATCTGGGTTAAAATTTCATTTACCAATCCTTCACGCACTTCACCGCTACCGCGGTAGATGCCCACATTTCCGCCTTCGCGCGCTTCGGCTATCACATAGGTAGAGCCGGCTTCCAGTTCGGCACGCATCAGTTCTATCCATTTGTAAGGAGGAATAATATGAGCCGCATCTTTGCTGCCCACTTCACTCAGCACAATACCATGTTTGGTAAGTTTTTCTATATATCCACATTTTTCAGCATGCGGAATGGTGATGGAGCCATCGCTCACTTCCATATATTTAATGCTGTAATCTTTGCAAACGGCAATATATTCTTCTATCTGGTTGCGGATCAGGAATGCTTCAAACAGAGTGCCGCCAAAATAAACCGGGATATCATAGGATTGGTACATTTCTATTTTATCACGCAGGTTGGGCGTCACAAACGACGTTCCGAAGCCCAGCTTTATTAAATCAACGTATGGATGAGAGACGCTAAGAAAGTTTTTAGCCTCGTTCAGGCTTAGTCCTTTGTCCATTACCATCGTAATTCCGTTGGTCCTAGGCTGCTGTGTACGCTCTGGTATCTGTAGAAGATTAAAGTTCATTCGTAGTTGTTTAGCGGCGGCAAAAATAGCAAACGGCGGGAAAGCGCAATTTTTAAAATGCAGCTAAATGTTTTTAATGGTAATGAGCAGCCGCAATTTGAGAAAAAAGGTCTCGTGTTTTTTCGTTTTGGTAAGCTGCTTATGCACGAACGCTATAAAAAGAACAAAACATTTCAGCAGCCGGCAATTGCATTTACAGGGCAAAGGAGGCAAGAAACGTAGTTAGTTTATCGGTGGCTTTGCGGCGGTGGCTATATTCATTTTTTTCTTCCATGGTCATTTCGGCAAAAGTGTTGGTAGCGCCGTCGGGCTTAAACACAGCATCGTAGCCAAAGCCCCCATAGCCCGAAGCCTCTTTTGTAATCATGCCATTGCAAATGCCTTCAAACAGGTGTTGTTCGCCGTTGATCAGCAATGAAATTACTGTGCGAAAGCGTGCGCTCCGGTCTTCCTTGTCCTGCAGATTTTCTAGCAGCTTTTGTATATTAGCATCAAAATTCCGGTTGTCGCCGGCATAGCGTGCGCTTTTTACGCCCGGCTCGCCATTGAGCGCAGCTACTTCAAGCCCGGTGTCTTCGCTAAAACAGTTGCTGCCCGTCATTTCCTGAATAACTTTTGATTTTTCTACTGCGTTTTCTTCCAGTGTGTCAAAAGGTTCGGGAATGTCTATATCAATCCCAGCTTCCTGCAAGGTGATGATGCGATATTGTGAGCCGATTATGTGTTTTATCTCCTCTACTTTGTGCTGGTTGTTGGTGGCAAAAATGAGCGTAATCTGGTTCATGAAATGAGAATTAAATCTTCAGAAATGACAATTATAAACATCAAAAGCAACTAACAGGAGGAGAAGGCGCTTATTCGAAAATAGATTTCAAACACTGCCAGAGTTTTGTTTTTTCTACCCTTGCCTCATTGCCTTTTCCTTTCATCTGGTCGAGCGAGGCGCTGCAGAGAAATGTGCAATTACTGAAAACCTGCACTTTATAATCGGGCATCATAAAGGGAAGTTGTATCTGTTGGGTGGTTACGCCAAACATGAGGCAAATGCGGGGCTGCAACTGTTCTGCCAGCGCTTTATAGTCCACAGGTGTAGCCTGCATATTGATTACAGCCACATCTTTTATGGTAAGCTGCACTGCCGCCAGCATATTAGACAGCAATTGCAGGCTTTCCTCGTCTAAAAAGCGGTTTCGCTTGCTGTGCACAAGTACAGATACCTGTTTTGCGTTGCCACCTAAAAACCAGGGTTCTGTTTCAGGTTTTACCTCTGTTTCTGCTTCAGGTTCTGCCAAAAGCTTTACCATTGACTCTGTTTCCGTTTTTGGTTCTTTGGCGGCAGATGAAGACGACATTATTTCGCCTGTAACAACGAGCGAATTCTTGTATAAATCTGCCAGTACAAAATCGGGAAGCTGAATTTTCATTTTGTTTTACAATTAAACAAATATCGATTTAGTATTTTTGCCCGCAACAAATGTAGTGTATGACATCAGCAATAGCGTTTCCGGTAACAAAAGTTTCAGAAAGTAAGCTTGCCCGCACCAATTTTGAAAGCCTTGCGTTTGGCAAAGACTTTACTGACTATATGCTGGAAGCAGATTATAAAAACGGCGAATGGACAGATGTGGAAATTAAACCATTTCAGCCTATTTCTTTTCTGCCATCAATGGCGGCGCTCCATTATGGACAGGCCATTTTCGAAGGAGTGAAAGCCTACAAACATGCTGATGGAAGTGCCTATATTTTTCGGCCATTCGAAAATTTTAAGCGGTTTAATATTTCTGCCAAAAGAATGCAGATGCCGGAAGTGCCCGAAGGCATTTTCATGGATGGCATCAGGCAACTGATAGCGCTGGAAGAACAGTGGATTCCTGCACGTGCCGATCATTCTTTATACATCCGTCCGTTCATGTTTTCTACGGAAGAAGCTATTGGTGTGCGACCTTCCAGCAGCTACAAATTCCTGGTGATACTGAGCCCTACCGGACCTTACTATGCAGCACCAATGAAGATATTGGTAGAAGAAACATACACACGTGCGGCACCCGGCGGCGTTGGTTTTGCCAAAAATGCCGGTAACTATGCCGCGAGCCTGCAAGCTGCCGAAAAAGCAAAAGATATGGGCTACGACCAGGTGTTGTGGACAGATGCTTTTGAACACAAATGGCTGCAGGAAGTGGGGACTATGAATGTCTTTTTTGCCATTGAATGATACTGTTGTCACGCCATCGCTTGATGAAGGCACCATACTGCCGGGCATCACGAGAGACAGCGCCATACAGATACTTACAGATATGAACTGTAAGGTAGAAGAAAGAGCCATCAGCATCGACGAGCTGATAGCTGCCTACAAAGCAGGAAGCAGGATTGAAGTGTTTGGAACCGGTACGGCTGCTACCATTTCCTACATCAAGGAACTGCGCTATAAAGATTTTGCAATGCAGTTCGACATTGCACAGTGGACAATAGCACCTGTGCTGAAACAAAAGATCAATGACATCCGCGAAGGAAATTCAGAAGACAAATATGGCTGGCTCATGCCTGTCCAATCGTAAACAACGGGATTGAAAAGATAGTGTTTGAAAAATATTTACACTTTCCGGCGCTTGTTTTAGATACAAAACAAGGTTGTTTTAGGGCTAAAGAATAAAATTTAGTTTTTCTATTTGGAAGTTAGATAGCAGGCGCTTACCTTTGCCGTCCTAAAAAAAATTAATTGGTTTAGAATGCCAACAATACAACAATTAGTAAGAAAAGGCCGCGAAATCATCCGGGCAAAGAGCAAATCCAGAGCTTTGGATGCATGTCCGCAGCGCCGTGGCGTTTGCACAAGGGTTTATACTACCACTCCAAAAAAGCCGAACTCAGCGTTGCGTAAAGTAGCAAAAGTTCGCCTTACCAATAAAGTAGAAGTTATCGCCTATATTCCGGGTGAAGGTCACAACCTTCAGGAGCACTCTATTGTGTTGATACGCGGAGGTCGTGTGAAAGATTTGCCGGGTGTGCGTTATCACATCGTACGTGGTAGTCTGGATACGGCTGGTGTAAAAGACCGTAAGCAAAGCCGTTCTAAATACGGAACGAAGAAAGGTAAAGCAGGTGCAGCACCGGCTCCTACAAAAGGTAAAAAATAATTTCTAAAGCTATTATAATCTCTACCAATGAGAAAATCGCAAGCTAAAAAGCTTCCCCTGGCGCCAGATTCAAAGTACAATGATAAACTGGTTACCCGTTTTGTAAACAACCTGATGTGGCAGGGTAAAAAAAGCACTGCTATCAACATCTTTTACGATGCGATAGACAAGGTTGCCAAAACTACCGGCGAAGATGGTTACGAAATCTGGAAACGCGCGCTTTCAAACGTTACTCCTGCTGTAGAAGTACGCAGCCGCCGTATTGGTGGTGCTACCTTCCAGATACCTACCGAGGTGCGTCAGGACAGAAAAGTTTCACTAAGCATCAAATGGTTAATCCGCTTTAGCCGCGACAGAAACGGTCGTACTATGGCAGATAAACTGGCTGGTGAAATTGTAGCCGCCAGCAAAGGTGAAGGTGCTGCTTTCAAAAAGAAAGAAGATACACACCGTATGGCTGAGGCAAACAAAGCCTTCTCTCACTTTAAAGTATAAGTTTACAGAGCTTTACGATATTGAGAAAGCCCCGCGCACGCGGGGCTTTCTGCATTTGTAATGGCTGATAGAAAAAATTCTGTTCCACACGGATATTCTGCTACACAAAAATCCCCAGGTAGAAACAGTATGACTACTATTTACACCTGGGGATTTTGTTATCTGAATGTAGCGGATTAAGAAACCAGCGTACCGACATTCATACCCAACACTACTTCCAGAAGGTTGCCCGGTTTGTTCATGTCGAATACAATGATAGGCAGGTTGTTTTCCATACAAAGCGTAAACGCCGTCATGTCCATTACTCTCAGGTTGCGGCCTATACACTCGTGGTAGGTAATCTTTTCGTAACGCGTAGCAGTAAGGTCTTTTTCCGGATCGGCAGTATAAATACCATCTACCCGTGTGCCTTTTAGAATTACATCGGCTTTTATTTCCACCGCCCGCAGCGATCCCGCTGTATCAGTAGTAAAATAAGGATTGCCCGTACCTGCGCCAAAAATCACCACGCGACCTTTTTCAAGATGCCTGATGGCTTTGCGGCGGATATAAGGTTCTGCTATCTGTTCCATCTTGATAGCGCTTTGCAGCCTTGTGTACACACCAATTTTTTCAAGCATTGCCTGCATAGCCATGCCGTTGATCATGGTAGCCAGCATGCCCATATAGTCGCCATGGGCGCGTTCTATACCACTGTCGGCTTCGTTCATACCGCGATAAATGTTTCCTCCACCAATCACAATTGCCACCTGTACACCCAGATCGGTAACCGTCTTGATATCATTGGCATACTGCTCTATAATCTCGGGAGAAAAAGGATCGAAGCTATTAGATTTATTACCTAAAAAGGATTCGCCTGACAATTTTAAAACGATTCGTTTGTATTTGGGCAGCATGAAATAGTTTAGTTTTTCGGTTGCAAATAGACTGAATTTTTAGCCAAACGCCAACTTTAAAGTGTGCACAGCAAGCAGCCACCCATGTAAAACACCAGTTAGAAGCGGTTTATACTGTCCAAAAAGTATGTGTAAACGGTTGATATATTGCAAAAAATGGTGGAAACCGGCTACGTTTCAAAATTACCTGCTCCGGATGGCTTCCACCGGGTTCATTTTAGAGGCGATTCTTGCAGGAATAATACCCGACAATATGCCCAGCCCAACGCATATGCTAAACGCAAGCAGGATAATATGCGGAGCTATCACAATAGGAAACGGCAATACACTGCTAAGTGCCATGGCCAGGAGATAGACCATTGTAAGCCCAAACAGCCCGCCGAGAATACACAAAAATGCGCTTTCCAGCAAAAACTCCATCAGGATGGTTCTGCTTTTGGCACCAATGGCTTTTTTTAGACCAATCTGGCTGGTACGCTCGCGCACCGTTACAAACATAATATTGGCTACACCAAATGCACCCACAATGAGCGACAAGCCGGCAATTGCCCAGCCACCAATATTTACAGATCCAAAAAAAGAACTGATCTGATCGCCAAAAATGCTGACATCATTCAGGGAAAAGTTGTCTTCTGTAGTCGGGCTCAGCTTGCGAACCTGCCGCATAATGCCGCGCAGCTCATCGATGAGTGCAGCGTTGGGTACATTGGGTTTTGCTTCCACCTGGATGGCAGGTTGCATCATATTGGGGTTGTTGGTATCCCAGATGGAGGCATAATATTCATAGGAAAGAATAATGCACTGATCATAATCGAAACCGCCACCGCCAAGAAAAGAGGCGCCCTGCTTTTCTATTACTCCAACAATCTGTACATGCTTGCCGTTCATCGACACAACTTTTCCTTCGGCTTTTTGTGCTTTTCCAAACAGAAGTTCGGCGTTTTTGTACCCGATTACAGCTACCGGGTTGCCGCGTTTAAACTCGTTATCCGTGAGGTATCTGCCGTATTGTATGTTGAACACCTGGATTTTTTTAAAATCTTCTGATGTAGCGTACACGCTCACGTTGCTCAGCTGGCTGCTGCCATACGAAAGGTTTACGGTGGTAGAAGAATTGTAAAAAGCTACGTTTTCTGCCAATGTACTCCGTTGCTTGATAAACGCTACCTCCTCGTATTTTACATTGGGCGGCTGATAAATTTCCACCACGGATAGTCGGATGTGCTGGCGTATTCCCATTTGTCTATATAGATGGTATTGGAGCCAAGCGCGCTGACATCGCTCTGCACTTTTTTCTCCAGGCTGTCTACAGCTGCCAGCACTCCAATAATGCAGAAGATACCAAACGCAACACCGGTAAGTGACAACGCGCTCCGCAATTTGTTTGTGGTGAGCTCCTGCACCGACATTTTAAAACTGTTCCAGATGATACTAAGTACTCTCAGCATACTCCAAACTTATTACAAAATGAGGTGACAGCTGTGGATGCTGCTTTTTTTTATATAAATGGTAAATGCATGCATTTCAGGAGGCACTTATACCATGTCTTCCAATATCTTTTTGCTCTCAAAAGCCGGATGAATGTGGTGCCGGTAGTAATCTCCTTTGGAACCAGCGTTCATCAGGGCAATGTAAACGCTCAGCGGAACATTAAAATACTGATAGATTTCCTGCGAAGCCAGCTCCAGTTCCAGCGTAGAGGTAGCAGCCTCGTAGCCAATTGAGAGGATGGTGGCAGATGCAACTTGTGTTCTTTGCATAGGTACCGTTTAAGATTGCGAAGCTAAAAACTGTGCTGTTTGGCGCCAAATTCCAGCATGTTGCAACACTGCTCTAAGTGTTTGTTCTTCCGGAATATACTGATAAAACGGACTTTAAAAAAGCTAACTGCTTAATTGACAGCTGGTTTCTGGTAGGCAGACGAAACGATAAAATGTTGCAAATATGTTTGGTGACTGACTAATTGGTAATGAAAAAAGGCGAAACAGGAAAGTACATCGGGCAGTTTGTGAGCTTCTATCTTGCACGCCATCCTGAAAAACGTGTACATCACATACAATATCCCTTTTTGAATAACTGAATGTGTTGTGCTAACACTGAAATCGGTGTAGAGCCAATACCCGTTCGGCTTCAGAGCTTGGTGAAGAATGGCAAATACCTTTTCCGCAGTTGGCTGGCTGAAATTGTCGAGTAAAAAAGGCGTGATGACGATATCGTAGCAGTTGCTTGCCGAAAATGCAGTGATGGATTGATGTATAAAAGTTACGGAATTGGCGCCTGTATTCCGCTGTTTTGCCAGCCGGATCATTTCTCCCGAAATGTCAACAAAATCAATGGTCAAACCTTCTGGATGCAAGTGTGTAATGTCTTCCAGATATTCTGCCGGTGCCGCCGCCTACCAGCAATATGTTTGCTTTGGGTGAAATATAATTGAGATGTGCCGTCTCTGCTTTCCGTAGTTTGTTTCCAAATACCAGCGTAGCCAACCTGTCGTAAATGCCGGCAATCGCATCATATCCCTGGCGTTTTTGTTTCATTCACCTGTAAAAATAGGGAAATAAAAAGCCTGCGCTGTCAGTTGACAAGGCAGGCTCTTATATACAATTTTCCGGTTTATTGTAAGCTGAAATTCACTTTTCCACTTGTTCTTACCATTACGGAAGTGCCGCCGCCATTCATTTTACCATCTATTTTGTCATCCTTCACACTACCGCTGAAATTGGTGAGGGAAGTGGTGTTTATTTTGTTGCCTTCCATATACAAATCCAGACCTTTGTTTTTGGGCAGTTCCAGGCTGATGGTTCCGCCAGAATTATTCAGTTTCACATAATCGCCAAGTTCCACAAGCTGAACGCTCATATTACCACCACTGGTAGAGGTTTCGAGGCTGCACGAAAGGTTGTCGAGACTTACATTGCCACCACTTGTATGGGCAGATAATGCACCTTTTACACTATTTCCTCTGATGCTTCCGCCGCTGGTGTTCGCTTTTATATTTCCCTGCAGGTTGTTCAGTTTTATGTTGCCGCCTGAAGTAGAGAGACTCATTTTTCCATTGCAGTCTGCCGCATCAATGTTGCCACCGCTGGTAGAGAGGTTGATGTTTTCGTGCGAATGAGATACCGAAATGTTGCCACCGCTGGTGCCGCCATTGATATCGCCGCTGATGTTTTCCAGCACCAGGTTGCCGCCACTGGTTCTGAATTTCTGGTTGCCATCAAGATCGGTGAGCTGTATGTTGCCACCCGAAGTAGACAAATCGGTAGACACATTGTTGGGAGCGTAGATTTTAAAAGAAATGTTCAGGGATTTTTTCCAGTCCATATTAGACATTTTGCTTTTTGCAATTGCATGGAGTGTGCTTCCCGTTACATCGACGGTTAGATTGTATTTGTCCAATTTCTCAGCAATTTCTTCTTTCGATAAGGTTTTGCCATGATTGTCGCGTATATATACTTCCACACGTGCATCGTTGTTGTTTACACCGGTAACAGATATGCCGCCGCCGGAGGTTTGCACTTCGGCTGTCTTTATTGGCGTTGCTGCCAAGGATTTGGTAAGATAAGGCTGATCGTTAGCCGATGTTTGGGCAATGCAGGCAATGCTTTGGGCTGCGGCAAAGAGAAGAAAAAAGTACTGTTTCATAATGTATGTTTTAGAAAATGGTTCTTGTGGAACGTGAATGATGGATAAAAGTTACAAATGAGTGTTATGTGGTAATTAATTTCAGGTATTGAAAATTTCAATGCCTGTGCCACTGCTGAAATCCTTTGCCAGACTGCATTTCAAAATTGGGGATAATAATTAGTGTCCGGAAACGTACGCTGATTGTCCGGCCATGAAGGATACAGTCTCTGCATTTTGGCAGGTGCAAAATTTTAAAAATCAATATTTGGAAAGCCGGAAGGTGAAAAGAAGATAAGAAATAGGGTATGTGCTGAACAACCGAAATACAACAATCGAAAAAATGAAATAGCAGCCAGCCAAGATACTGTTTGCAAAGGTGCTAAAGGTTTGTTGTAGTCTTTGTTCAGGCTGTATTTTAATAAAGCTTTTGCGGGTGCTAAGCTTGTATTGATGTATTTTAGAGATGTGAGAAGGTCCGTTGTCCGAGAGCTTTGCCTCCCTTGTTTTTTTCCTGTCATCAGTGCAGTTTGCTTTTGCCCAGCCAGACGCATGGCGTGATATGGAACATTTTATTTCCTCACAACCCCTTACCGTAAATTCAAATAAAGACCTCGATTCACTGGCAGTATTGATTGTCAACCGGTATCCCGATTCTCTTTCGCGGGTAAAGGCGGCTTATACGTGGGTTACCAAAAATATTACATACAACGAGGGAGAAGGCGAGGAGCGCCATACAGCTACCCATATCGATTCGGTACTAAAATATAAAACCACTATCTGCGCCGGTTATGTAAATGTGTTTTGCCTGCTCTGCAGCAAACTGGGTATCACGTGCCGCGAGATAGATGGCTTTGGGAAAACCGGAACGGTTCCACTGTTACACGAAAACTTTACCGTAAACCATGCGTGGGCGGCTGTATGGCTTAATGGCAAATGGAATCTCACCGACGTAACGTGGGGAAGCGGCTATACGCTGGAAGGCACGAAAACATTCGTTTCACAAACCAATGACTGGTATTTTTTTACAGAACCGGAAGTGTTTATCCAGGACCATTTTCCTAAAAAAAGCGAGTGGCAGCTGATAAAAGACACCATAAGCTGGGAAACATTTATTTCCTATCCCGGAATCTGTCTTGGCGCCCGTGAAAATGAAATAACATCCTGCTATCCTAACCAGGTGCTGATACAATCGGCGGCTGGCAGCGAGGTGAATTTTTCCTTTACTTCCAAAAAGCCTTTGTACAGCATTGTACTGCTGAGCAAGCAAAAAGGGCTGGAGGAAAAAGGAGTTTTGCGGCGGGTAAAAGACACCTATTATTATACTTACAAAATACCGGCTTCCGGTCAGTACGATCTGCAGGTAGACCTGAATAATTACGATTTTTCAAAACCGGGTACGTATACATCGCTGATAGACTTTGTATTTTTCGTAGACGCTGCTACCAACAGAAAGGAATAAACAGGTATTTTGCTGCGCACAAAATGAAAATTATGACGATTACTATTATCAACGGACCAAACCTGAACCTGCTGGGCAAACGTGAGCCCTCTGTCTATGGCAGCCAAACCTTTGAAGATTATTATGCCGTGCTTCGGCAAACATACCCGGCGGTTGAGTTCCGGTATTTTCAAAGCAATATAGAAGGAGAACTGATCGGGTTTTTACAGGAGCAGGGCTTTAGCGTGGATGGCATTATCATCAATCCCGGTGGATATACGCACACGTCGGTTGCCATTGGCGATGCCATAGCTGCCATCAGCACACCTGTAATAGAAGTGCACATCAGCAATGTGCATGCGCGGGAAGACTTTCGGAAAATTTCTCACGTATCGGCAAAATGTAAAGGAACCATTAGTGGCTTAGGGTTGACGGGCTACCAACTGGCTGTTCAATATTTTGTGAACGCTTAGTAGCTGGAAGCAGGATCGTCTTCAACATTTTCGTTACGATCGCCTCCGAGGCTGTAATAATTATTTTCCTCGTCTTCTTCTCCTATTTCTTCATTGGCATTGTCCAGATCGCCGCCCGGAATGTCCAGATCATCACCTGTACGGTCCAATTCATCACGCAGGTCTTTTCCATCCAGGTCAGTAACGGTTTCTTCTGTTCCGCCAAAGGCTGATGCTGAACCGTCTGAGAAAATCTCTTCGTCTTCGTCCATATCCATATCGCGGTTTGGATCGCCAAGATTTTGCAGGTCTTCTTTTGTTACGTCGGCTTCTGTTCCCATCACAATATTCAGATCATCATTGCTATCTCCTGCATTAAGGTTTGTTTCCGTTGTTGCTGTCATGGCTTTTTTTTTACCGTTTTCGTCAAGTTCATCCTGAGTAAGATTTTCTACATTGGCTTCAATGCGTTCTGTATGGTTCTGTGGGTTCATAATGTCTTCTTTGGCAGGATAGTGCGGATAACCCGGGAAGTCCTCATCAATATGCTCATCTTTGCTTTGCTGTACTTTTTCTTTTGTATCGATAGGATTTGTCTTTTTGTCTTCCATAATATTCAATTTAGGGATATGGTGAAAAATATGTGCCAGTAAACGAATCCGTTAAGGCAATGACAAACGTATCTGCATTACCAATGGTGTAGGTATATTTGCACCAGCCATGAGAATAGGGCATTTCTGCATAGCTATCTGCGAATATTGAGTTACAGGATGTTGCATTCTTCATTCCATTTTATTGTTTCTGTACCCTTCTTATTTAATGATCGTCATTGCAACCAGAAAAGCTTATATTTATGGCAAGCAGGGCTCACATATACCCCTCCATTCCAACTTTACAACAGGCATGAATATTTTACAAGACATTGACCAGGACAAAGAATCCAAACGCTTAGAATCTCTCAGGAAATACAATGTACTCGATACGCCACCCGATGGCAGTTTCGACCACATTACAAAGCTTGCAGCGAAATTGCTCGAAGTTCCCATTGCAATTGTTACATTGGTAGATACAGACAGAATCTGGTTTAAATCACGCTACGGGCTGGAAGCCTGCCAGATTGGCCGCGATCCGGGATTGTGTGCTTCCGCTATCCTGTCCGATCAGCTATACCTTGTAGAAGATGCCTTGATTGATGCACGCACGTTGGCTAATCCGTTGGTTGCCGGCGAGTTTGGATTACGATTCTATGCTGCTGTTCCGCTTACCGTAAAAGATGGTCACAACCTGGGTACTCTTTGTGTAATAGACAGGCAGCCGCGCCAGCTTACCGACCTGCAGCGCAGCACGTTGCAATCGTTGGGTGAAATACTGATAGACCAGCTGGAACTGAGATTGGCTGCCCGTACTGCCATCTCCAAACAAAACCAGTTGCTAAGTGTAGCCGCGCACGATCTTAAAAACCCGCTGGCAGCTATTACCGCTATTTCGGATCTGATAAAAAAAGAAAATGGCAATGGTGCAGCCGTAGACATGCTGTGCGACAAAATAAAAGATGCCAGTGGCAGGATGAACCGCAAAATCACGCACCTGCTTGAATCGGCAAGTAAAGA
Organism: uncultured Chitinophagaceae bacterium; assembly: GCA_963760045.1. Classification (GTDB taxonomy): domain Bacteria; phylum Bacteroidota; class Bacteroidia; order Chitinophagales; family Chitinophagaceae; genus Ilyomonas. Next base: position 64,354 of record CAVXBN010000019.1, on the reverse strand, counting down.
TGCCGACGATATTCGTCTTCAAATGACGAAGGTGGATTTTAGTAAGATGGTAGCGCAGGTAGTATCGTCAAACCAGGTATTGGCAAGCAATAAAAACCTGTTGCTGCAGCTTGATATCCAGCAACAACCCATTATAGATGGCGATGAAGAAAAGCTTTTAGAAGCCATTGATAATCTAGTGAACAATGCGATCAAATATTCACCATATCACAAAAACATATCGATCATTGTAGATGAAGTAAAGGGATATGCTATTTTTCAGATAAAGGATGAAGGGCAAGGTTTTACAGAAGCGGATAAAGAAAATATGTTTCAACGTTTTTCAAGACTGAGCGCACAGCCTACCGGGGGCGAAAGTTCTACCGGTTTGGGATTGTCTATTGTGAAAACCATTGTGGAAGCGCACCGGGGCTCTGTATCTGCAGAAAGTGCAGGAACCGACAAAGGATCTACGTTTACCATTGCACTTCCGGTTAAATAAAAACAAACTTTCATAAGGCAAATAAATGCATGCGGTACAACTGAGCAATTCAGTAGTACCGCTTTTTTTGTCATTTTTCCCAAAGCTAATCACTAGAGTTTATGGATTAAGATTTACCATACATTGTATGAAAATTCACCCATCAGTAGCCGGTAGTCCTGAAAGTAGAAGTGACAAAAATTAGGAGCTAAGTTGTATGCGATGCCAATTTTATTGGCAATCTAATTCCGGTTCTTTTCTCGCTTGTCAAGCTTCCACTTTTTTATCAAATCCGTACAGGAGGTGTGCGGAAATGAACACTTTACTTCCTTATTCTTGTGCAAAGCCCTTTGTTCATCAGCGTTTCAGCATTGGCACAGCCGTTGAAAATTATTAGATTCACTACACTGCGGCTCATATTCTGCTAATTCCTGTTCACAGCATCTATTTGTTTGTGTAGGAAGACATTAGCAGTGTCGTAGTTTCCGTTCACCTAAACTTCAACAAAGATGCTAACCAACTATCTGAAAATTGCCATTAGGAATCTATGGAAGAATAAAGGGTTTTCTGCCATTAATATTTTTGGCTTAGCCATTGGCATTGCCACCTGTTTGCTCATTACGTTGTATGTGCTCGACGAATGGCAATACGATACATACAATGAGAAAGCCGATCGGATCTACCGCGTAGATGCTGATATACAGTTTGGTGGCAATAATTTTATACTTGCCGCGGCACCCGATCCCATGGGGCCTGACATTGAAAAAGGACTATCCACAGGTGGAGCAGTTTGTCAGGTTCCGGAACTATGGAGGTTTCCTGGTAAGGAAAGGTGCCGAAAATATACGTGAAGACAAAGTGATTTACACTGATTCCACGCTGTTTGATGTATTTACCCTTCCCATGATAGATGGCGATGCACACACCGCCCTGAGCCAACCCAACAGCCTTGTGATTACGGAAAGCACAGCCAGGAAATATTTCAATACCACGCAGGTAGTTGGAAAAAATCTCATTATCAATGATACCAGCCATTACCTGGTAACAGGAGTGATACGCGACATCCCGGCTCAATCGCACTTTAACTATGACTTTTTTGTGCCTCTTTCCCAATTGTCCGAAAGCCGGCAAAACAACTGGCTCAGCAATAATTTTAATACTTACATAGTAGTAAAACCTGGTACGAATGCAAAAGCATTGGAAATGCAGTTTGACAATCTTGTAAATAAATATGCTCTGCCACAGGTAAAGGTGGTTATGAATATTGATATGGATGATTTTGTAAAAAGCGGCAACTATGACCGGTATGTACTGACTCCATTAACCGATATTCATTTATACTCCAATAAAGCAGCAGAACTGTCTGCCAACAGCAATATTCAATATGTCTATATTTTTTCAGCCATTGCCTTGTTTATCCTGCTGATTGCTTGTGTCAATTTTATGAACCTGTCTACTGCTCGGTCGGCAAACAGAGCAAAAGAAGTAGGCGTGCGTAAAGTGTTAGGTTCTTTTAAAAGCGATCTCATCCGGCAGTTTTTGATTGAATCTGTTGTTATTAGCTGTATAGCTTTGTTATTGGCTCTGCTGTTTGTGTGGCTGCTGCTGCCATATTTCAACCAGATGGCTGGTAAACATATTGCATTTAACCTTGTATCTGTACCTGCTTTGTTGCCCATATTGGTATTGATCGTTCTAACAACGGGTTTGCTGGCAGGGAGTTATCCTGCATTCTATTTGTCGTCATTCATGCCTGTTGAAGTCTTAAAAGGCAAACTGGGCGGCGGTTTCAAAAGAAGCTGGCTAAGAAGTACGCTGGTGGTTTTCCAATTCTGCATTTCCATTGTGCTCATTATTGGCACCATTATCATTTACCAGCAGCTCCGCTATATTCAAAGTAAGAACCTGGGCTACAACCGCAGCCAGGTGCTGGTAATCCGCAATATAAATGCGCTTGGCATTAACGAAAAAGCATTTGAAAATGAAGTACAAAAACTTGCAGGTATCGTTGGCACTACTGTCAGTTGGTATCTGCCCACCAGTGGAAGCAGAAGCGACAGTCCTTTATTTCCCGATGCAACGCTCGATCAAAAGCAGGCTTTATCTGCACAAATCTGGAACATAGATGAAAACTATATCCCTACGCTTGGAATGAAGATGGCTGCCGGCAGAAATTTTTCAAAAGACATGCTTACCGATTCCACCGCCATTATTATCAACGAAGCGGCTGCCAATATGTTAGGCAACCACGATTTACTAAACAAACCCTTGTATTTTTTACCTGAATACAATGATACAACGGTGGAAAGAATGCATATCATCGGTATCGTGAAAAATTTCAACTTTAATACCCTGCGGAGCAACGTGACGCCGCTCGCGTTTATGCTTCGCCATCAAAGCGGCGATATGGCTTTGCGCATCAACAACAATAAAAATACCACCGCTCTCATTTCCCAGGTAGAATCCATCTACAAATCAATGGCGCCCGGTCAGCCGTTTTCTTATTCTTTTATGGATGAAGACTTCAACAATACGTATCGTGCAGAGCAGCGAATGGGGCATATTTCCATTACTTTTTCCATACTGGCTATCATTATAGCCTGTCTTGGGTTGTTTGGACTGGTTACGTATGCGGCCGAGCAACGCGTTCGCGAAATCGGTATCCGCAAAGTATTGGGTGCTACTGTATCCAGTATTGTAAACCTGCTGTCGCTCGATTTTCTAAAGCTCGTGTTGATCTCTTCGCTGATAGCTTTCCCGGTATCGTATTATTGTATGTACCTGTGGCTGCAGGATTTTGCTTACCGCATCAGTATCGAATGGTGGGTAATGGCGTTGGCTGGCTTCGCGGCTCTCTTTATCGCTTTCATCACAGTTAGTTTCCAGGCTGTCAGGGCTGCATTATCTAATCCGGTGAAAAGCTTGCGGACAGAATAAGCTGAGAATCCGATAATGACAACATTACATAGAAACGGCTGGCAGTTGCCTGCCAGCCGTTTTATAAGTAATTCAACTTTTGTTATGATACAGAAGAGGTTTTGTGCTCTTCTATCATTTTCATGAAATCGTCAAACAGGTAACGGCTATCATAGGGGCCGGGTGTGCTTTCCGGGTGATATTGTACGCTGAAAGCGGGTTTCCCCTTTACACGAATGCCTTCGATGCTTTCGTCGTTCAGGTTCACATGCGTAATTTCAATGCCCTCGTGCTTGCGAACAGCTTCGGGATCTACGCCAAAACCGTGGTTTTGCGTTGTAATCTCGCATTGGCCGGTAATGATGTTTTTTACCGGGTGGTTCAGACCGCGGTGACCGTGGTGCATTTTAAATGTCGGGATATCATTGGCAAGTGCTAACAATTGATGACCCAGGCAAATGCCGAACACCGGTTTTTCCTCTTCAAGTATCGATTTCAGGTTTTGTACTGCGTAATCCATCGAGGCAGGATCGCCGGGACCATTGGAAATAAAATAACCATCGGGGTTAAATTCCTTAAGCCTTTCCAGCGAAGTTTTGGCAGGATGTACACGAACAAACGCGCCGCGATCTGTAAGGCATGTAAGAATGTTGCGTTTCACACCATAGTCCATTACAGCTACCTTATATTGTGCATTCGGATCGCCCAGCTCATATTCCACATCGGTGCTCACTACGCTTGCCAGCTCCAGTCCATCCATGTCCGGCACTTCCTGCAGTTGCTGTTTCAATACTTCTTCATCCAGAATTTCTGAAGAAATAATACAGTTCATGGCGCCTTTGGTGCGCACATGGGCCACAAGTGCACGCGTATCGATGCCTTCAATCGCTACAATATTGTTTAATATAAGGTAATCTTCAAGCGAACCTTCAGCCTGGTAGCGTGAAAATCGCTCTTCAAGGCTGCGCCCGATCAATGCTTTTATCTTTACGGTATCGCTTTCACGATCCTCTTTTTTTACACCATAGTTTCCCGTATGAACATTGTTCATAATCAGCACCTGGCCATAATAGCTAGGGTCTGTAAATACTTCCTGGTAGCCGGTCATACCGGTATTAAAGCATATCTCGCCGGTAGCGGTTCCTGTTTTCCCAAATGATTGTCCACGTAAAACAGTTCCGTCTGCGAGTACTAAAATGGCTGGCTTTTGTGTTGCTGGCATTATTTTTCAGAAGTTTTGTGCAAAGAAAATTAAAAACTAAAAAGTAAAAAGTGAAAACTTGCCTTCAGGCTTCCCGGTTGCAAAAAAGGCAAAACCGATAAACGATTTTGCCTTTTTCTGAGAATATAGTCAACCTGATTATTCTGCTGCTGTATCTTCTGCAGGAGGCGCTGCTTCCGTTGCGGGTTCGGTTGCTTCAACTGCCGGAGCAGTTTGCTCTGCTGCTGCGGGTGCAGCCGCTTTGGAACCGCTTCTGCCACGACGTGTTTTGCGTGCAGGTTCAGTAGCTGTACCGATGTTTTTACCGTAGATTTCATTGAAGTCTACCAGTTCAATCATTGCTTTTTCAGCGTTGTCACCTACGCGGATACCCAATTTGATAACGCGGGTGTATCCGCCGGGTCGGCTTGCTACTTTAGGTCCTACTACGGTAAACAGTTCTTTTACGGCTGTTTTATCGTGCAGGTAGCTAAATACAATTCTGTGATTGTGGCTGATAACGGCTTCGTTCTCAACTTTTTTTGTTTTTGTAATCAGTGGCTCAATGTAAGTGCGCAATACTTTTGCTTTTGCCAAAGTAGTTACAATACGCTTGTGCATGATCAGTTGGCTGGCAAGGTTTGCCAGCAATGCATCTTTGTGTGCCTTTTTACGGCCAAGATTGTTGATTTTGTCTCCGTGACGCATGGCTATTTGTTTTGTTTCCTCTGCACCGTGCCGGGAATTGCAGAGTACTGATGATAAAAAAGGTTCTGCGCACTTTGAATGACGCAGAACCCTTAGGTAAAAAATTATTTATCGATATCGTCGAGACCCATTTTGTGCAGGTCCATTCCGAACTGCAGGCCTCTTTCGTGAAGTACCTGGTCGATTTCGCTCAGTGATTTCTGACCGAAGTTGCGGAACTTCATCAGGTCTTCCTGTTCGTATTGCACCAGTTCGCTCAGCGAGTTGATTTTTGCAGCTTTCAGGCAGTTGAAAGCACGTACAGAAAGGTCGAGATCTTCCAGTGGTGTTTTCAATACTTTGCGAAGTTGAAGAATCTGCTCATCTACTACGTCTTCTTTCTTGTCTTCTTTACTGTCGAAAGTGATGTTTTCGTCAGTAATGATCATCAGGTGCTGAATGAGAATACGGGAAGCTTGTTTTACAGCATCTTCCGGGTTGATGGTACCATCGGTAGTAACTTCAAGCAACAGTTTTTCGTAGTCAGTACGTTGTTCTACGCGATAGTTTTCAACACCATACTTTACGTTCTTGATTGGTGTGTGAATAGAATCGATAGGAATGTAGCCGAATACGGAATCTTTTACCTTGTTTTCTTCTGCCGGAACATAGCCGCGACCTTTTGCCAACAGTCAGTTCGATGTCCAGTTTGGCAGTGCTGTCAAGTGTACAGATCACCAGTTCAGGATTCATCAGTTCGAAGCTTTGTGTAGCTTCAGCGATGTTGGCTGCGGTAAATTCTGTTTTGTTACGAACAGAAATGACAATTTTTCATTGCTGACATCGTGCTCAGTTGTCTTCTTGAAACGTACCTGCTTTAAGTTCAGGATCATTTCTGTAACGTCTTCCGTTACACCTTTGATGGTAGCAAACTCGTGGTCTACACCTTCTATTTTGATGCCTACAATAGCATAGCCTTCCAGAGAGCTTAATAAAACTCTGCGTAAAGCATTGCCAATGGTTAAACCATAGCCGGGTTCAAGCGGGCGAAACTCGAACTGACCTTCAAAATCAGTTACTTTCTGTAAAACGATTTTGTCTGGTTTCTGAAAGTTTAATATTGCCATATTAAAACCTGTATGTTTTTGTGCTTTCGATCCTTGCGGAATCTGTTAGCTTTTAATGAATGTACAAACTAATGTTTAGGAAGGGTTTTGCTTTCCTTTTTAGGGGCGAAATCAGGACTACTTGCTATACAATTCGACGATCAGTTGTTCCTTGATGTTCTCAGGAACACTTTCGCGCTCAGGATAGGTTATAAATGTGCCTTTCTTTTCATTGTCGTTCCAGTCTAACCATGAGAATTTTGGATTGCGTCCGCGAATCTGGCTGGTGATGGAAGTATTGTTCAGCGCTTTTTCTTTCAAACCAATCACATCACCTGGTTTCAGCTGGTAAGATGGAATGTTTACCACTTCACCATTTACTGTTACGTGTTTGTGACCTACAAGCTGGCGGGCAGCCGGGCGGGAAATAGCAATACCCATGCGGAAAACAGCGTTGTCTAAACGGGCTTCCAGCATTTTGATCAGGTTTTCACCGGTTACGCCTTTCCAGCGTGATGCTTCTTCGAATGTATTTCTAAACTGGCGCTCCAATACACCGTAAGTGTATTTTGCCTTTTGTTTTTCTTTCAGCTGCAGTGCATATTCGCCCAGTGTTTTACGCTTACGGGTTGCACCGTGCTGACCTGGAGGATTGCTGTTTTTGCCTAACCATTTACCATTGCCTAAGATGGGTTCACCAAATATGCGGCTGATTTTGGTTTTCGGACCTGTGTAACGTGCCATGTGTAATTGTCTTTATTTGATTTTTTAATGACGATGCGCAATCAGTAAAAATCTAAAATGAATTGCGCACCCTTTATATTGATGATTGCAGATTGTTGATTGATGTTTGATGGATTTCAGGAAAATCTGAAATCTGCCATCAAAAATCAACAATCAGTTTATACTCTTCTTTTCTTTGGAGGACGACAACCGTTGTGTGGCAGTGGAGTGATGTCTTTAATCATGGTAATTTCAATACCATTCTGCGCCAGTGAGCGGATAGCACCTTCGCGTCCGGCACCGGGTCCTTTCACATATACATCTACTCTTTTCAAACCTGCGTCTACAGCTACTTTTGCAGCATCTGCAGCGGCTACCTGTGCAGCGTACGGAGTGTTTTTCTTAGAACCTTTAAATCCCATTTTACCGGCAGACGACCAGCTGATAACCTGACCCTGCTTGTTGGTAAGAGAAATAATCACGTTGTTAAACGTTGCACTTACGTGAGCATCGCCGTAGGCGTCTACTTTCACGATTCTTTTTTTCGCAGCGGCTTTTGCGCTGTTTTGTTGATTTGCTTTTGCCATAATTGTAATAGGTAATCTCGCCTGGAGCCAGGCACTTTTTTATAAAACAAAATCCCGCCCACGGGGCGAGACCTGGTAAACCCTGCTTCAGCTTTGGTGCTGACATCCGGCGTTTCCAGATATATAACAAAGCATCACGCTCTATACGTGATGCACTGATATTACTTCTTAGGTGCTTTCTTTTTACCAGCTACTGTCTTACGTTTGCCTTTACGTGTACGGCTGTTGGTACGGGTGCGCTGACCACGAACCGGCAAACCTTTACGGTGACGCAAACCACGATAGCAGGCGATGTCAAGCAAACGCTTGATGTTCATCTGCACTTCACTGCGAAGCTGACCTTCTACCTTGAATTCGTTGGTAACAATGGTACGAATAGAAGCTTGCTCATCATCATCCCACTGGTTTACCTTTTTATCGACATTCACACCAGCTTTTTCTAAAATATACTGAGCCGTAGAGCGACCGATACCATAAATGTAGGTCAGTCCAATTTCGCCTCTTTTGTTTTTGGGTAAATCAACACCGGCAATACGAGCCATAGTTACTTTTAATTTTAATATTTTATATCGTCAATTGAAAATCAGATCAATTGAACATTCACGGTCTATCCCTGACGCTGCTTGTAGCGGGGATTCTTTTTGTTAATGATATACAGTTTGCCTTTTCTGCGAACAATCTTGCAATCTGCACTTCTCTTTTTTACAGAAGCTCTTACTTTCATAACCTGTTGTTTGCTGTCAGCTGTCAGCGTCAGCCGCCAGCTTGTTATTAATTATTTATACCTGAAAATGATTCTTCCTCTTGACAAATCGTACGGACTCATCTCTACCCCAACTTTATCGCCGGGTAAAATCCTGATATAGTGCATTCGCATTTTTCCGGAAATCGTAGCCAGAATCTCGTGACCATTTTCCAACTTCACGCGGAACATTGCATTGCTCAGCGCTTCGAGTATTACACCATCTTGCTTAATCAGCGGTTGTTTAGACATATTTTTGGGAGCGCAAAGATAATACTTTACTATAAATAATGAAAACTTTAAGATTAATTTTACGAATTCAGTTGTTTTTTCTTTCCAAATGAGAAGTAACTCTGGCTTAAGTAGCTGAATGTCACCACAAATACAGTTGTTACAATCTTAGATGGTGTTGGGTACCAGCCAAGATAAGTAATGAAAAACCACAAAAACAGGTAATTGAGAAAAAAGCAAATTACCACAATCATAAAATATCTTATCAACTGGATGCGTCCCCGCAGGCCCGATTCTGTAAATACCACGTACCGGCTAAGGTAAAAACCTGTAAAAAACGAAACAAACGACGCCGTAATAAGCGAAGCCGTTGGCGCCGACATGACGTAAAATCCGAGATCTACATTCTGTTTCTGGTAAATGAAATTGTAGCTGGCTGCAAATAAAGCAATATCAAACGCCATATTTGCACCTCCGCAGGCAGCATAGCGGAAAGTTTGCAATGGCAGCAACCGCCGGAACGGAGGATAAAAAAAATCGACCGCTGCCAATATAAAATTTCTGATGCTGTTGTGAACTGTGTACATGCCTGTTTTTCGGAGTGCGCGAAGATAGGAAGGCGTCAAAACCAAACCTTTCGAAATCAAATGTTTATTCTTTCACCTTCGTTAAAGTTTGGGATTTTAAACCCGGTAATGCCGCCAATCGCAAAACCTGTTTGTTTCCCGGTTCATCAGTTATTTTTGCTCCCCTAAATACAGATCATGAGTGTTGTTTCGCATATAAAAAGTATTGCCGCCAGTGCCATTTCCGTGTTGTATCAATTGCATATACACGAAAATGACGTAACGGTAAATGTAACCAAACCCGAATTTGAGGGCGATTATACCGTGGTGTTGTTTGGTTTCACCAAGCCCACCCGCAAATCGCCCGATGCGCTCGGGCAGGAAATCGGCAACTACCTTGTGAATACAGCATTCTTCTTTCATCAGCGGATTTACTGTGATCAAAGGTTTTCTAAATCTTACCATTGCCGAAAGCTACTGGCTGTCATTTTTAACCCGGCATTACCGGCTATCCACATTTGGAACCACCAGCAAGGGAGGCAGCCGTGTGATGGTCGAATATTCATCGCCCAATACCAATAAGCCATTGCACCTCGGGCACCTGCGAAACAATTTCCTGGGCTGGAGTATTGCCGAAATTCTGAAAGCAGAAGGCAACGAAGTGTTTAAAACCTGCGTGGTAAACGATCGCGGCATTCATATCAGTAAAAGCATGATTGCGTGGCAGATGTTTGGCAACGGCGCTACACCCGAGTCTGCCGGTAAAAAAGGCGATCACCTTGTGGGCGATTACTATGTGGAGTTTAACAATGAATACAAACGGCAGGTAGAACAACTGATTGGCAACGGAAAGAGCAAGGAAGAAGCCGAATAGCAGGCGCCAATCATGGAATCTGCACGCCAAATGCTGGTAGACTGGGAAGCAGGGCAAACCTGAAGTGATGCAACTGTGGCAGAACCATGAATAGCTGGGTATACAAAGGGTTCGATGAAACTTATGCCCGCATAGGCAGCGACTTCGACAAAATATATTATGAAAGCAACACCTACCTGCTGGGTAAACACCTTGTGGCGGAAGGCCTGAAAAAGGTGTGTTTTATACAAAGGAAGATGGCAGCGTTTGGATAGATCTTACAGCAGACGGGCTGGATGAAAAAGTGGTGCAGCGCAAAGACGGCACTTCTGTTTACATTACGCAGGACATTGGGCTTGCCGAGCAAAAGCAGCAGGAATACAATATTCAGAAAAGCATTTACGTGGTGGGCGACGAGCAAAACTATCACTTCAAAGTGCTGAAACTTATTTGCCAGAAACTGGGATTGCCTTCTGCCGATGGCATTCATCATGTAAGCTATGGCATGGTAGAACTGCCTACCGGCAAAATGAAAAGCCGCGAAGGTACCGTAGTAGACGCAGACGACCTTGTGGATGAAATGATCAACATAGCACGGCAGAAAACAGAAGAACTGGGCAAGGTAAACGACTTTACTGCCACAGAACTCGAGCAGTTGTACAAAACCATCGGGCTGGGCGCATTGAAGTTTTTTATCCTTCGTGTAGATCCTAAAAAGCGAATGATTTTTAACCCTGAAGAAAGCATTGACTTTCATGGATTCACCGGTCCTTTTATTCAATACACACACGCCCGCATCAAGAGCATTTTGCGAAAAAATGAAGAGGCTGATATAGTCGTGTCCGACATGAGCCTGCTGCCATCCGAAAAAGAAATTGTGGTAGCACTGGAGCAGTTTGGCAGCGTGATAGGGGAAGCCGCCAACGACTACGATCCTTCCAAAATTGCTATTTATATATTCAATCTTTGTAAAACATTCAATTCATTTTATACCGATCATTCTGTAACACATGCAGAAAGCGAAGAAAAAAAGCAATTGCGCCTGCAGATTTGCCTGCTGTCTGCCACTGTGATTAAAACAGGCATGCGCCTATTAGGGATTGAAGTGCCGGAGCGGATGTAGCGAACTTAACGTGCAGCAACCAACAGGCACAAGATAAATCGGTATAATAAAAGTATCCTTACGGATAGTTATTTGCTTTCCACCGTATTTTTAGTTTCCCCTTCCTGTCTGGCACCAATATTCGTGATGTTTCTAAAACAAACAGAACAACCATGAAGTATCGAACATTAGGGAATGGCGAGCAGTTGTCTGCCATTGGGTTGGGATGCATGAGCATGAGCCATGCATACGGCGTTCCCGACGATGAAGAATCCATTGCCACGCTGCATCACGCACTTGATTTGGGCATCAATTTCTGGGATACCGCCGATGTATATGGGAGTGGAAAAAATGAAGAGCTGATTGCAAAAGTGCTGGTGCCCAACCGCGACAAAATATTTATTGCTACCAAATTTGGGTTTACACAAAAGCCAGGTTCTAACGGAAAGGAAATGATGTTTGACGGCTCGCCTGCCTATATGAAGCAGGCGGTGGAAGCCAGTCTCAAACGGTTGAATATTGATACTATCGACCTCTATTATGCGCACCGCATCGATCCGAATGTACCGGTAGAAGATATGACAGGTGCCATGGCAGAGTTGGTGCAGGAAGGCAAAGTGCGGTATATCGGGCTGTCCGAAGCCTCGGTTAGCTCTATCAGGAAAGCGCACGCTGTGCATCCCATCAGTGCGGTGCAAAGCGAGTATTCACTGCTCACAAGAGATGTGGAGAAGAATGTGCTGCCAGCCTGCAAAGAACTGGGAATTACGTTTGTACCCTTTAGCCCGCTGGCAAGAGGACTGATGACCAACACGCTAAACCTATCTGAACTGGGTGATAATGACTTTCGCAAAAAGCTTCCGCGCTACGGGCAGGAATACCAGGACAATAATCAGCAACTGGCATCTGCGTTTGCGCAACTTGCATCAGGTATTGGCTGCTCGCCTGCGCAACTGGCACTGGCATGGGTACTCGCGCAGGGCGATCATATTATTCCCATACCAGGCACTAAAAAGCGCAACAAACTGACAGACAACGCAGGCAGCGTAGATGTACAGCTCACGCAGCAGCATTTGCAACAAATAGAAGAGTTGCTTGCAAAATATCCCAATACCGGCGACCGCTACGATGAAGCAAGTAAACAAATGGTAGATAAGGGAGAATAATTCATTTCTTTCAAAAGGGCGGTGACTGCCTGCACACCTATGTGGAAAGTATGTGCAGGCAGTCATTTGTTTTGGAACGTGGTATAGTTTTTTGTATTAGCAATACATTCGTATCACCCAATAAAAAAAAGATCATGGAAAAAGAAATTCAGGATAACAGCACTACCGATACAAAGCATATTACAGGACAAGACCCCGACCGTTACGAACAGGGATATGGCAGTTTTACCGAAAAGGATTTTGATGAAAAAAAGCCTGACGAAGATACACTTCACAAAACACCGGGCGGAACCGTAACCGGCACGTCCGACAAGGCAAATATCAAAAGCACACTCAACGAAGATAAGAGCACGATAAGCGACACTTCTGCGCCGTCTTCACCAATACCGGGTCCGCAGGAAGATACCAACAGCAACGCTTCGTAACAGATTGCACAGAAAGCCATAAACAAAAAAACCACAGCTTCACAAAGAGCTGTGGTTTTTTATGTTCACTCATCGTTTCTTAGAAAAATCCATGAAAAAACTGATTGAGCTATTAAGCGAGATACTCCATATCCTCAGGCGTGAGTGCAATACTTGCGGCGGCGAGGTTTTCTTCAAAATGCTTCAGGGATGATGTGCCGGGAATGGGCAGTATCCAGGGCGAGCGGTGCAGCAGCCATGCAATATTGATCTGCGCTTCCGTAGCATTGTATTTTTTGGCAATTTCCGCTATGCGGGTATCTTTTTTTGCACTTGCCGTTTGCAGCGAAAAGAAGGGAATCAGCGGTATTTCGTTTTCTTCACAGATGTGCAGGATGTCTTCGGCTCCGCGCGTTTCGCCATGCGGCGCTTTCATATTGCCACGCTGCGCATGACCATACATATTTTCGACCGTAGCAATTTTGCCCATGCTCATTGCTTTTTCCAGTTCTTCGCGGTTCACATTGCTTACGCCTACATGCAGTATTTTTCCTTCCTGCTGCATCTGGAACATTGCTTCCATAGAAGCTTCAAAACCGTCGCCGCTGATGACCCTGAAGTGCACAAGCGTTATCTGTTCAAGCTTTAGTGTCCGCAGGTTGTTGTCTATGCTGTCGCGCAGGTTCTGTGGTTTGTTATAGGCGATCCAGCTTTTGTCGGGCTTGCGCGCGCCGCCCACTTTGGTGCAGATCACAAGGTCATCGTTGTAGGGATAAAGCGCTTCGCAAATGAGACGGTTGGTTACATCTTCCCCGTAATAGTCTGCTGTGTCTAAAAAGTTAATGCCCCGCTCACGGGTTTGTCTTAATATTTCCAGGGCTTCGTCGCGGCGTGGCGGCTCGCCATAGATGCCTTCGCCGGTAAGGCGCATGGTGCCATAGCCCAGCCGGTTTACGGTTAAAGGATGCTGGCTGTTGCCTGCAATGGTAATGGTTTGTGGTGTGCTCATGGTTGTATTTTGTATGATGGACTTGTTGCTATATCAGCGTTTGCAAAAGTATTGCTGATCTGTGGTTGCAAAGGTGTGGAAAGGCAAAAGGTATTGTTAACCCTTTCAGGGAAGCAATCCCAGAACTGGATCAACAAAGTCCAACGGCAACAAAAAAAATGGCATAAGCCGGCATTGTTTTTCTCTGTTTCACTCAAAGGTTGAGTATAAATAATAACGCGTCCTTGAACCTTTTGTTCAATCATTTTATAAAGGAAAAAACTGAATAGTTTGAAACTGCGTATTTGTTGAATACGATTTGCGGAGAGCCATATATATGCGATGACAGGCAGAAAGCCCGGTTGTTTAAAACAATCAATAGCTTCACTGCTCGTCATAATCTGAACAAGCTAAGTAGAAACTGTTGCTGCAGCTGTTACACATTCATATAAAATACCTCTTTCACAATCTGTACAGGTTTGTTTTGAAACACTGTTTTTATCCCCTTTCTTTATCACTATAATGCTTACCATGATGAAAAAACAATCTCTTCTGTTTGCCGTATTCTGCCTGTTTGCCGCGATGAGTTGCAAAAAAGACTGGCAGGAGGCTCCTCCTTCCACATCTCTCAACGCACAGGAAGCTTCGTCGTCTGTTGTCAGCAACAGCAAAGCCGGTCCTGTTGGTGTCTGCTATGTAGAAGCAAACAACAACAATATCCTGAACACCGGGGCGTATACGTTGAAGAATGGCGGTCAGCAGTTGTTTGACCTTGCCATCGTATTTGCTGCCAACATTAACTATGATGTATCGACCGGGCGGACTGTATTGTACAGCAACAACAATGTGACGAAAGTATTGGCAAACCGCGATACATATATTCAGCCGTTGCAGAACAAAGGAATTAAAGTAACGCTGAGTATTCTGGGCAATCACCAGGGCGCGGGGATCTCCAACTTTACCAGCCGCGCTGCTGCCCGCGATTTTGCGCAGCAACTTGCACAAACTGTTGCCGTTTACGGGCTTGATGGGATTGACTTCGATGATGAATATTCCGATTATGGCAAAAACGGAACAGGGCAACCCAATGACAGTTCATTTACCATGCTCACCGAAGAACTTCGTGCATTGATGCCCGATAAAATTATTTCGTTTTATTTCTTTGGACCGGCTACCACAAGGCAAAGCTACAATGGCAAACGTGTGGGCGATTTTGTAGACTATAGCTGGAATGCCAGTTATGGTACTTATAAAATGCCCAATGTGCCGCCACTGGCAAAAAGCCAGCTTGGGCCTGCTGCCACATGGATCAACAATACGCTCGCTGCCGTGGCTACTGCCAATGCTGCGCGCACAATTGCGGATGGTTATGGAATATACATGTATTACGACCTGCATGGCTACAATGAAAGCAGTTATCTGTCAGGTCCTGCCTTTGCCATGTATGGGGACAGTGCGCATTTATCTGGTCCGTTGCAGTCATGGTCGCAGGGCAATGGTCCGGATGCGCCGCACGATCTTGCTTCTACAAACATCAGCGCAGGAAGTGCTATGCTGAGCTGGTCGGCTGTATCAGGTGTGAATAGCTATAGTATCGACTACAAACCTGCTACTTCGTCTGCCTGGATGAGTGCTGCTTCCGGCACCACGGGTATTGCGGTTACAGTCAGCGGATTGTCGCCCAATACTGCCTACGACTGGCGTGTCATTAGCCATAGCGCTGCCGGCAACAGTACTTATTCGTTTGCACAGTTTGCCACCACAATGCTGCAGGGCGTACAGTTTTATGCAAATGCCAACTACACAGGCGCAACTACCCGCGAGATACCTAAGGGTGAATACACCTTGTTGCAGTTAAGGACATTTGGCTTTGAAGACAATTGGGCTTCTTCGGTGCAGATACCGCAAGGCTGGATGATAACGATGTATAAAAATGACAACTTTAAAAAAACATCCTGGCTGCTGAGTGCTTCTACAGTGGATTTTTCCCTGTTAAGCCCAAGTGCTGATGATCAGGTAACATCGGTGAAGATTCAATAATTAGTTGTTTGAGAAATCCCTTTACGTTCTCCCTTGTTATAAAAAGCAGGGTGGGAGTGTAGAGGGTGTTTTTTAGAATCAGGTTGCATCCTCAACTATTGATCAAAAGCCTTAGGAAACATGATGTTGAAATAGAATCATTTCCCTTCTCTTCAGATACAGGAAGTTGGCCAGGAATACGATATGCAAACTTGACAAATCAGTATCGAACGATTCATAATCTGCAGTTTTTTTGCAAATATGTCTGCGGAGAGTATCGTGAGAAAACGCAAAAGCGATTGTTGCTCGCACCCAAATTGGTTGACAGTTTGTTTGCAATACACATAACAGCATTTAGGTAACAGGTGTTAAGAGTTGAAATTCCAAACCCTGTTAACTACTTATTCTTTTTCTTTACACCATGCAAAGAGAATTGTATGTTGATATCAGCGCAGAAGGAAACGGTGGCAGTCTCTACAGGATAAAAGAGGATAGTGGCAGAGAAAGTTTTCTTTACCAGCACAGCACCTACGACGATAGCCGTGACGAAATTAAAATATTTGAAACATCTTATGCAACCTTTGCCCAATTCTGGCAAATGCTTACCAAAGACCCGGAATGGTTTTACCAGCATCCTTTATTTATACATGCCGAACAGCGTGCCTTTGTCAGCGAACAACTGAAGAAAGTAAACTGGCATGTACACCCGGATGAGAAATGGCAATTGAGCCATCAGCGCCAGTGGAAAAAAGTGTTGACAGACAGGAACGATTACTACCAGCCTTTGCTGTAAATACATATAGTGCTGCAACTTGCCGCATGACCATGTTCAAGCTACTGACTGCAGCTATCATCTAACTTTGCAAGCGCCTGGTCTTAGCGTGCAAGCAAGATCATCCTTCAGTGTTTTTGTACTGAATGAACAACCCTACTCATATGCTTTCGGAATGTATTATTAACCCCTTACTTTTTACACTACGGCAGCAATCTGTTTTTTAATCACACCAAGTGGCAATACTTCCCGTCCATACACTTCGTTCAGGATAAGCGCAACAGCTCCATAGAAGGCACTGCTTCCGCAAAATATGCCTTCGTAGCCCGCAAGCGTGTGCAGGCTTTTGTTGCCCGTGAAATCGGAGATAGCGAGCAGGAAAAACAAAACGGTCAATGTAGAAAACACCACCTGCAACATCCTGTTTAAACGCAAGGTGCCAATAAACATAAACAGGGTAAAAATACCCCAAAGCAGCAGGTAACTGCCCATGCTCGTTTCATCGCTGGTATAACGTAGCTCCAAAACTTGTTTTGGGAATGAGCCAGATAGCAACCAGCGACAACCAGAAAGAACCATACGCCGTGAATGCCGTAGCACCGAATGTGTTGTTCTTTTTCCACTCCTGCAAGCCTGCAAATATTTGTGCAATGCCACCCATAAAAATACCCATACCCATGATCATGGAATTGACACTAAAAAAACCGGCATTGTGCAGGTTGAGTAAAATAGTTGTCATCCCAAAACCCAATAAACCAAGCGGAGCAGGGTTGGCGGTTGTATCGGTAATGGCAACAGTCGAATTGTTGTTGGTCATGCAAGTAAATCGTTTAGGTTTTAAAGATTTGGAAAAAAGCAGTGCCAGCCAAATGTATTTTTCCATGATCGAAAACTGGCAACATGTAAATGCATCATAATGGATACCCTTTTGCCCAAGTTATGAGATTAGGCTGGTATATGGTTACCAGATGATTTGCACCTGTCTGAATATATAACATCAAGCTGGCTATGTGGTTAAGTTGAAATACAGATGTTGAAGCACGGTTTTCGGTCCGCGCGTATTTTGCAAAACCCATGTTAGCGGTTTGGGCTTTGCTTACTTGAGATATTCCATTTCATTCTCAAAAGCGGATAGTTTTTTCCTTGGGCGTCTTTATCAGTCCGTTCAACTGTTTCAAATCCAAATTTTTGATAGAATTTGAGAGCTTTTGTGTTCTGCTCATTCACGTCAAGTATGTCTGCATTTAATTCCTTTACAGCAAAATTTAATAATTTCTTTCCAAGTCCTTGTCCAAAATATTGGGGGTCTAAAAACAACATTTCGATTTTTTTGTCTACAACACCAATAAAACCCAATATCAAGTTTTCTTTTGTCAAGCAAAAGACTTGAAAGTCATTAAAATTCAGGTTGCTTACCAATTCTTTGATTTCTACAAAATCTGTTGATGATAAAAAGTTGTGTGTGGCAAGAACTGATTTCTCCCAAATTGTCAAAATCTGTTGTCGGTATGTGTCAGTATATGGCTTTATTTCAACACTATCTATCTGCATGATACCGTTTCATTTTTTAATGGTGGGTGTGGTATTGCCTGACTGCTAACGAACTGGGTTTTGTGCAGTGTGGAATTCATTGAACGTCCAGCGTGAAACTGCAGCCCGGTTAAGATTTGAAAGTACAAGATAAGTACTAAAAGCCCAACAGGATTCCGTCTGCCGAAACCGCTGCAGATAGCGACCTAGAGCCGAAGATTACAAAGTAATGCCTCAGCTGCAACAATAGTCATTTTAGACTATTTTTTTGTTCTATTAAATATTGGTTTATTATAAACGGTCATACCAATTTTGTAACAAATCCAGATTACTGAAAAAGCGATCAAACCTATGAGATTAGATTTGATGTCTTCTGGGTCAAAACGGCCATGAATTCGTGAATGTAATAAACTATTAGAGTATTCCTGTGCAAACTCAATGGCAACACCAAACAGATAAAGAATTACAAAAATTAAAACGTGTCTGGGTAATTTCCCATTTGTGAAAAGTATATTTAAAAATCCTGCAGCGATAAAATAAAAAGCGGAATGTAATTCTTTGTCAAAATGTCTAAATAAAGATGGAAGTTTTATCAGAAAGCCGAGAATAGATGCAAGTAAACAGAAAAGAACGAGCAGTACTTTTGTCCAATTATTTAGGTTCATTCATTGCTATTACCATTTAAATTGTGAATATAACTTCTTTCAGAAATAGGAAGGAGATTTAGATTCTTGAATGGGCTTTATTGATTACTGCTAACGAACAGGTATTGCCGATGGTTGGGTATTCATTGAACGTCCAGCCTGGCAACTGAAGCCCAATTTAGATATAATTTTTAAAGTTTGTTCTTGATGCTTAACAGAATTCCGTCAAGCCGGGATGATGCTTATTAATGATATGCTGCCGATTGCTCCAACGTCCAGCCCAACTATTGGCAATACCCTTGTTGTGCGTTCGCCTTACTCAAGCACTTTTAGGGTGTCTATTCTGTCAAAATGCTTTCGGTTCAGTGTCACCAAAGGAAAATTATAAGCAACTGCGGTAGCTGCGATAAAAAGGTCAGCCAAGTCAATTTGCTTTCTTTTCTTTTTCAATGCACTATTCAATGTTACAGCAGTGTCCACCGAAAGTTCGTCAAGCGGCATAACAGTAATTGCTTCAAAAACATTATTCCAAAATGCCAATTGGTTGGCGGTCGCACCTGCGTAAATCTCGTATTTCGTCACAGCAGAAACAGCAAATGAATAACCTTCTCGCACTAAGGCTTATCCAAATAGATTTTTCCTTATCGGTTTTACGGTAATAGTCAATAAGAATGGAAGTGTCAACCAATACTATTTTGTCCGCCATTGGTTGATAGCTTTTCTGTTCTTAGCAATAGTGTCCAGTTGTTTTTTGGTAGCAGTCGGTCCATTAAGAAGAAGCGTTTCCAAATCAACGGACTTTTCGTTTTTGGCTTCTTTTTCAATCTCCGCTTTAAGTTGCTTCAATTGTCCTGAAGGCAAAGTCTTTACGATTTTGAGCAACTGGTCAAATCCTATGTCTACCTGTACTTGCATAAGAACAAATTTATGAAAACTTGTCGAACTTAAGAGGTTTGAAAAGGTGACGCACAACGAACAGGTATTGCCGATGGTTGGGTATTCATTGAACGTCCCGCCTGGCAACTAAAGTTCAATTTAGATATAAATTTTAAAGTTTGTTCTTATGCTCAACAGAATTCCGTCAAGCCGGGATGATGCTGATAATGATATGCTGCCGATTGCTCCAACGTCCAGCCCAACTATTGGCAATACCCTTGTTGTAGGCAGGCTTAGTCCACTCGCTTTAAATAATGTTTCCGTTTGTAATAATGTGACCCAAAATTCAATATTTCTTCGCTTTGAATAACCGATTGCTTTACGAACAATTTTCCCATCCTGGTAGCTGCCAAACAATTTATCTTGTCCGATTAAATAAATGCTAAGTTTGCGTCACTGTTTTAAGCTTAAAGGGTTCGGCAGGTTTAAAGCCTATACTGCGCATATATGCAAGACCTGAAGTATCAATTGGTCTTGGGTCATATGTAAGAATTAATTTATGCCCATTTAATGCGATACTTTCCAGTTGCTGTGTCTGACTGCATGTCGCCTCGAAAACGGTATTCAAAAGTGCTGTCACTTTTTAGCTTAATTCTGGTCACGAAAAAACCCATGTCGGCGAAGTTTGAGCGATAAGTGCCTGTAATTTTCTTCGTCGACTTGCAAGAAAAAAGAACAAGGACGGAAACAACAAATATTATCCAAACGATAGTTCATTGATTAAATCACGATGTTCAACTTATCCTGCTTAAAATTTTTAGGTGTGTCCGAAAAAGCTTGCCTACAACGCGTAAATTTATGCTATTACACGTTACTCCGAAAAAAAAATTGCTGCTGACAATCAATCACTTGATGTTATACATTTTCAATTGTAGTTGCGTCAATGCAATTTTTTAATGTTACCAATCATTGTAAATATTTTTATTCACAGCTTGGGTTATCTGTTCTCTGTTGTGATAGGCTGGAAGCAGATACAGGATGTCAGTCATTAAAAAAGCAAGTTGCCGAAATGCATGTGCTTTCTAGCTTGGTCGCCCGATAATTTAGCGCAGCATCATCTTATTGCACTTTTAAAACATACAAACTGTGGGTGAGCTTGTGGCGAATAAGAAACTGTGTTCTGCCGGGGAGCACACCAGGCAGTATCTATGGTGGCATTGCTGATCGGGAGCCAGCTAAATTCAATTCTCTTCAATGCCACATCACTATTGCCTACTGTAAAAACATGGCTTTCGCATCTTTGCCAAGTTGTGTCCCGTTGAATTACCCAACAAGCTGTATTTTTGTTCCGTAATCGATTTTACATGAGAGCAGGTTGGGTAGTATTGGTAATGATGTTGGCAACGGCAGGTAAGGCGCAGGTCATGATGCCCGGAAGAGCAGTGACCGGACCTAATGCACCTGCTTCCTTTCAAAATACGCGCATGTTTCCCAATAATGCAAACCCGAAATGGACAGTGAGCCATTACACAGGTCTCTCTATGGGGTATCAGTTTTTCAAAGGTGGAAGCGCAACTGTCATTTCTGCGCCGCTTGCCTGGCAGCTTAGCCGGCAACTCACCCATCATGTGTATGCCTTTGGGGGAGTAACTGTGGCACCTGCGTATGTCAATATCAACAGCGCAATTCGGTCTGCAGATGTATTCAAAGGAAACAACTCTTTTATGAGAACCGGCGGCCAAATGGGAATTTATTCAAAAGCCGAACTTGGCCTTTTCTACACCAACAGCGAGCACACTTTTTCTATTTCAGGAAGTATAGGTGTGGAAAAAAGCTCCTATCCTTCTTTCTACAACGGTAATAGCTTTTCAAAACCTCTTCCGGTTGCTGTCCCCAACAGGTAAGCCGCAATTGCCTTGACGTGTGCATATGCTATTCCCTCACTGCACATGTGTTGACGTTTTACAAGGAAAATATTCTCCGTCCTATTACTAAAGTGCTAAATGACCGTTTCTGCAGAAATGCGGCAATACGCAGCAGGAGTGATGCCTTTTTTACCCACTCTTTTGTTTGATGTGCCTTTTTCCAATTGAGCAAAACGTATACGGATGCTCACTATTTACCTTATGGCACTAAAATAGTAGAACAGCTAGCAGCAATTTTAATAAATAGCTTACTGTTTACTGATTATGAGAAATTTACCCGGGAATCAACTCTTTCGTAGTGTAGCCACTACCATCAGTGGTAAATGGCACAACTTCCACACAAACGAAGTTCTTATTTTTTCACCGGCTGAAATGCCGCTTGATGTATGCGATATTACTATCATTAAAGACGATCAGGTGCATACCGATTATTACCTGCTGGGTGTTTATCCCAACCAGGAAGTGTATATTTTAATGGGCGACAATAGCGGTATCACGGGTGCCACCATTAAGGTTATCACCAATGATACACTGATCATGCAAAAGCCAGGCAGGGAAATGATGATCTACGAAAGACGAAAAGATACATCCTATGCCGATAGCATTATCGCGGCTTTATAGGCTATAATAATGGGGCAGTCTGTGTTTACACCGATTGGCTAATCTCATTACCCGCTCTCTTTGCGTAAAGGGTAAGGTATATTTACTATCAGGATTGTTTATGTGGTGCGAGGTTTTTCATATGTAAAAATTGATACTCACAAAACACTCAACCAGGAATATATGAAACAACATTCCTGCACGGTGATGAAAGAGCAACACAAATAAGGCGGCTGTCTTTTTAGCTTACCCGTTTCCCTTTCATTAGTTTGTTTACCGCATCATCAAAAGAGCCTGCACGTGTAATTCCTCACCCGCATTCACAAAATAAATTTCATCTGCATTCTCAATGGTATTTAAGCCGGTGGGCAATAATAATACGCGTAGTGGTAGGTGGGCAGCTTATTTAGAATATCGTTTAATCAAACCTTCAGTCACTGTATCAATGTTGGCAGTTGCTTCATCCAATATTAAAACATCGGGCTTACGCAATACCGCACGCATAAAGGCAATCAGTTGTTTTTGCCCCAGGCTAATACCATCGCCTACCGAAGTAATGTTTGTTGATAGTCCATTTTCAAAAATAGCAATCAGGCTTTGTCAGGTTGGCTTCTTTTATTACCTCTTCCAGTTGTGCATCGCGTATATAAGCGGTATGGTTCGTTGCCATATAAAATATTCTCTTTTACCGTGCCTGTAAACAAAAAAGGCTCCTGCAATATAAAGCCAATCTTTGTGTACGTTCCGCTGCGGGATACGATTTGTAAATCTCTGCCCTTCAAAAAAACGGTGCCCCGCGTTGGGTCGTATAAGCGCGCAATCAGTGAAGCAGTTGTTGTTTTCCCACCACCGGTAGGACCCACAAAGGCATAAGTTTTTCCACTCTCCAGTTGCAGGTTTATGTTGTGCAAAATCTCTTTGCCGTCTTCATATCCGAAATGTACATTTTTAAATTGCAGCAATGGCGCTTCTGCCAAAGGGTAAATGTGTTCTGCTACAGTTGTTTGCAGGGTTGTGTGTAAAGTTAAAATCTGCGAAATCCGGTCCCACCCCGCAATGGCTGTTTGGAAGCTCGTCCACAGGGTTGCCAGCTGCCGTAACGGATTGTAAAAGTTGGTGGCATAGGCCAAGTAACTCACCAGTAAGCCCACTGTAAATTTGCTGTCGGATATGAGGTAAATACCATAATGCCAGCACAATGAGCTGCGCAATGCCAGAGAACAAATTATAAACCGGCAGCAAAAAATTGTTTGCCAGCCCTGCCCGCATTGCTGTTGTATAATTGTTGCGGTTTACTTCTTCAAATCGCTTTCTAAAATAATCTCGCCGGTTAAAAGCAATGGTTACTTTAAAGTTATTCAGGCTTTCCTGTATCTCGGCACTCATGCCGCCGGTGCTTTTTAAGTTGGCTGCATTTTTCTTTTTTACCAGGGGCGAAAAAAGCCATGTAAAAATTAAGATGCAAAGGGCAGGCAGTAAAGCGGCTGCACCCAATCTCAATATTAATGAACGAGAAGAAAAATGCCAGCGCCAACCATGGTTACAATAGAGCCGATAAACTGCATTAACGATTGCGAAAAAAATGTGTTCAGCTTATCGGTATCATTGTTCACCCGCGATATTAAATCGCCGGCTTTATTAGCTGTAAAAAACGAAACCGGCAGTTCCTGCAGTTTATTGAAAATAGCATTGCGGAGTGTAAACAACATACGCTGACCTACGCCGCCCATCAGCCTTGTTTGCGAATACGAAGTAAATAGAGCAATCAAGTACATAACCAGCAATATGCCTGAATACACCAATACGCCGTGAAAATTTTTGTGTTGAATATAGTATCGATGGTATAGCCAATTATGAAATGGACCCGATAAGGTTCAGCGCCGAATTTAGCAAGATGGCGCCCGATGCCAGCAACAGGTTTCTCCGCTCGGCGCTGATCAGTTGCAACAGCTTTTTAAGTGCTGATAAGTAGATGTTTTTTGCTGCTGCTTCTGAAAGCTGGTTAAGATTGTAATTCATAATTGCTGGTGCTTTGCTGTGAGTTGAACAATTGCACATATTCGGGGCTGCCTGCATCAGTTCTTCATGCGTGCCTATGCCTATCATTTCGCCCTGCATCAGCAAAATAATTTTGTCGTAATGTTCTACAGCCGCTATTTTTTGTGTTACCGAAATCAGCGTAAGTGAAGGATAATTTTTTTGTATGTTTTGCAAAATCATTTCCTCGGTATTGTTATCTACACGGGCAGTAAAATCGTCGAGCAATAATATAGCTGGATTGGTGCCAAAGCACGGGCCAACATAATACGTTGTTTTTGCCCGCCCGATAAGCTTGTTCCACGTTCAGATACAATTGTATCCAAACCTTCGGGTAATGTATGGATAAAATCGGATAACTCAGCTGTGTCAATTGCTTTTTGCAACGATCTCATCTGTTACTGTATCGCTAAATGCAATATTTTCGCGAATAGCTCATGTTAAACAAAATGCTATCCTGAAACACAAATCCCAGCTGGCTGTGAAAAGCTTCGCGTTTGTATTCTCCAATTTCGTAATCCATCGTACAGTATTGCGCCGGAGTTTTGTTTGGTAAGACCTGTTAAGAGGTAAAGCAATTGTGTTTTACCGGCAGCCGTAGGTCCGATAATGGCGGTTTTAGAGCCTGCCTGTATGCTAAAAGAAATGTCTTTTAGCACTGGTGTTTGCCCGTAAAAAAGTGCAGATCTTTTACTTCTATATTGCCCTGTAAAGGTGTGTAAGGGTGCCTGTTTGGGGCTCATCGGCTGCAGCCAATACATTGCTGATGCGCTCGAAAGAAGCCGTTGCCTGCGCAATTATATTGCTCATAAAACCAATTATGAGAATAGGGAAAATAAGCATGGCTAGATAGCTGTTGAAAGCGCGCAAAATCGCCCAGCGTCATGCTGCCTGTAATCACAAAATGACCACCCAATACCAGTATGGTTAAGCCTGCCATGTTTGATGTAAAAATGATAACAGGTATCAGCGTGGCAAACAGCGCGAGAATAGCCAAGCCCAAGTCTCGCGCTTTGGTATTGGCTTCCACAAATTTCTGAAATTCAGGTTGTTGCGAGTTTACAACCCGTATTAAAGCAGCGCCCAAAATACTTTCGTTGATCACTTTGTTCAGCCAGTCTATCACTTCGCGGCTTTGCTTAAACAAGGTTCTCACTTTGCGCAACACCACAAAGAATGCAATGCCGATAATGGGTATAATGATAATGACGCAAAGTGCCAGTTTCCAGTTGATGGTAATGAGCAAAATGCTAGCACCAATAATGATAAAAAGAGAAGAAATGATAGACACAATGGCCTGCGAAATAAACAGTTTGATAGAGTCAACATCTGCCGTAAGATTGGTTAATAATTTAGACGGATTGGCTTCTATCACAAAGGCATAGCTTTGTTGCGAAATCTTATGCGATAAGCGTGTTCTCAATTCTCGCGCCACGCGCTCCGATACATAGGTTTGTATAATGCTTTGCAGGTAGCTGAATATAAAAATGCTCACCACTGCTATCATGAATTCTACAATCACGTTGTGGTAAGAAAAGTTTCCCTCGTTGAAAGCATCAATACTTTTCGAAATAATTTTAGGCAGCCATAAGTTGAAGCCATTGCCCAGCAGCGTAAAGAGCAGCAACAGCAAAATCAATCCGCGGTAAGATTTGAGCAGGGAAAAAATGCCCGGACGTTTATTCATGATGCTTCATCGGTTGTGTTTACAGCGGCAAAATTGGCAACCATCGGTACAGTCATTTTTAAAAATGATTCCGTTGTAAATTTTGGGTAATACATTCAAATATAATCCAGAGTATGGAAAGCCATCTTTATGAAAGTGCAATGGCAGCAGAAGATAATGTGAAAAAAGAGACTAGCCAGTCCTAGAATGCCGCCGACTAAGCATTATCCTGCTATGTCCTCAGCAGCATCTACACAATTCATAAAAAGCCCGTCATTCTACATAAGCGGAATGACGGGCAGGATAGAACGTATAGAAGTATCAGTCAGCAGTTCTGCCTGTAAGTAACTGAAAAGGTTTATTTTTTCCTGTCGCCACCTGTGCGTTCCAGCATCCAGCCCGGATATTCCGGCGGCAATTTGCTTACTTCATCCAGTTGTTTCAGTTCGTCTTCTGTAAAGCTGATATCAATTGCTTTCAGGTTGTCATCCAGTTGTTCCATCTTATTGGCGCCAATAATCACGGTTGTTACTGCAGGCTGTTTTAAAAGCCAGGCAAGTGCCAGTTGTGCCACGCTTGCGCCTTTGGCTTCTGCCATGGGGCGCAGTACGTCTACTACATCAAACGCACGTTCTTTATTTACCGGCGGAAAATCAAAATTGGCGCGTCGGCCACCTTCTTTGTTCTGCTCATCACGGCTGTATTTTCCACTTAGCAAACCACCTGCAAGCGGGCTCCATACCATGAGTCCCAGCTTCTGGTCGTTGAGTAACGGAATGATTTCACGTTCCAGGTCGCGGCCGGCAATGGTATAATATGCCTGCAGCGATACAAATTTCGCCACCCTGTCGTAGTGCGAAAAATCGAGTGCTTTCATCAATTGCCAGGCAGCCATATTGCTGGCGCCAATGTACCTTACCTTGCCGCTTTTCACCAGGTCGTCCAAGGCCCATAATGTTTCTTCAAGCGGTGTCAGCGGGTCAAAGCTGTGAATCTGGTAAAGGTCAATGTAATCGAGCTGCAGGCGTTTGAGGCTTTCTTCTACCTGCTGCATAATGTGTTTGCGCGTAAGACCACTGTCATTGGGTCCATCACCCATTTTGCCACGCACTTTCGTAGCAATCACCAGGTTGTCGCGGTTCAGCCCAAGATTGCGGATTGCTTTTCCTGTCATTTCTTCCGACAAACCTTCGGAATATACATTCGCGGTATCTATAAAATTGATCCCCGCGTCTACAGAACGCTTAATCAGGGTATCCACTGTTTCCTGCGGCAATGTGCCAATGGCTGTCCACATGCCTTTGCCACCAAACGTCATGGTACCGAGGCAAAGCTCAGATACTTTCAAACCTGTATTTCCTAATAAATTGTATTTCATTCAAAATTTATATTAAGACATCTGTTCTGCAAAAACGGCACCGATGTTTTAAGAGTTGCGATTACCTGCAGGTTACCACAAAATCAAGGAGTTGTTACGGCATCATTTGAGGCAAGCGCTTTGCGAACCGCCGGCGCTACAATGGTGCCATACAATTCTATGGAGCGCATCATCTGTTTGTGCGGCATGGTGCCTACGCTCATCTGCGCCAGGAAGCGCGTGTGGTCAAACAGTTCGTGCTCATACAATATTTTATCAATTACCTGCTGCGGACTTCCTACCAGCAGAGAGCCTTCATCGCTGCGCAAATAGTCAAACTGCTGCCTTGTAGTGGGTGGCCAGCCCCGCTCGCGGCCCAACTGCGACATCATGTGTGCATAAGACGGGAAAAACGCGTCGGCGGCTTCCTGTGACGTATCGGCAATGAAAGTGTGCGAATTAATGCCAAGCTGCACTGTTGAAACATCATGACCCGCTTTGGCAAAAGCATCCCGGTATAGCTTCGTATGAGGCATATAGCGGTCGGGCATGCCGCCAATAATTGCCAGCGCCATCGGTATGCCCAATGTGGCAGCTCTGATAATCGATTCAGGCGTTCCGCCAACGGCTATCCATACCGGCAGGGGTCGAACAGGTTTTGGGTAAACAGATAGCTTGTCAATCGGCGCCCGGTGTTTTCCTTTCCAGCTAATGGTATCTTCTTTGGTCAGTTGCAGCAGCAGATCGAGCTTTTCGGAAAATAGTGCGTTGTAGTCTTTTAAATCGTATCCGAAAAGAGGAAACGACTCTATAAATGAACCTCTGCCCGCCATAATCTCCGCCCTTCCGCCGGAAAGCAGATCAACAGTAGAAAATTGCTGGTACACGCGCACCGGGTCGTCAGAACTAAGCACCGTAACTGCACTGGATAACTTGATGTTTTTTGTAGTCACAGCGGCTGCACCAAGCACTACAGCCGGCGCAGAAATAAGGTATTCTTTCCGGTGATGCTCACCTATTCCAAACACATCGAGCCCCAGCTGATCGGCAAGTTGTATTTCCTCCATCAGGTTTTGCATCCGCTGATGACCGCTGATTTGCTCACCGGTTACCACATCGGGCATTGCTTCCACAAACGTATATATTCCTAATTCCATCATCTATTCTTTTTCAATTGAAGGGCAAAGGTAGGATAAGAGGTTACACGGGTGTTCATCCTTCATTCCACCCTTGTGCATAGATATTCATCATCAGCACTGTGTGTTTGTGAAAGGTAACCAGGGAAAACGATAACATTAGCTGTTTTACTTCTTATGCAGATTCTATACTTAGCTTATTTTTACTCATCATTTCATCACTTCAGCAAGCAAACACTATGAAAAAAACTTCTTTCTTCATTCCACTATTCCTATTGCTGTTTCTGAACAGTATGGCGCAAAAAACGCAAAAGCCTCCACTTCATGGCAGGCACTGGATGGCTGTTACCGGCAAGCCGCTGGGCGCTGCAGCCGGCGCTAAAATTTTCGACAGGGGTGGCAATGCGGTAGACGCCGCTTGTGGCATGCTCGCTGCTGTTTGCACCATGTGGGATGTGCTGAGCTGGGGCGGCGAAACACAGGCGCTCATTTATAATCCGCACACCAAAAAAGTAATTGCCATCAATGCGCTGGGCGTGGCGCCATCCGGTGCTACGGTAGATTTCTTTAAAAGCAAAGGCTACAGCTTTCCTCCGGAATACGGACCGCTTGCTGCCGTAACGCCCGGCACACCTGGTGGTCTGTGCCTTATGCTTGCCAACTGGGGTACCATGAGTTTGCAACAGGTATTGCAGCCCGCTATGGAAATGGCAGCCGGCTATCCGATAGAAGAGCAGACTGCCAATGCTATAGAACGTGGGAAAGACATGATTAAGGAGTGGCCCTATAGCAAATCTGTCTTTCTTACCCATGCAGGTGAGCAGCGCGAAGCGCCGGAGGCAGGTGAAATATTTGTGCAAAAAGATCTGCTGGCTACACTTACCAAAATGGTGGAAGCCGAACAGGATGCGCTGCGCAAAGACAAGACCCGCAAAGAAGCCATCATGGCGGCATACGACCGGTTTTATAAAGGCGATATCGCGCAGGAACTGGTGCGTGGAAGCCGCGAACAGGGCGGTTTGTTCACCATGCAGGACCTCGCAGCATGGAAGCCAGTGGTGGAAGAACCCCTGATGGTAAATTACAAAGGCATTGATGTATATAAGCTGGATGCGTGGACGCAGGGTCCGTCTATGCTGCAAAGCCTGAATATTCTGGAGAATATAGATCTTAAAAAGATGGGCTACAATTCCGCAGAGTATATGCATACCATTTACCAGGCGATGAGCCTTGCATTTGCCGACCGCGACTTCTATTATGGCGATCCTTATTTCACCAAACCTCCTATGAAAGGCTTGCTGAGCAAAGATTACGCAAAGCAAAGAGCAAGCCTCATCAATCCATCGAAAAATGATGGGGATATAACGCCCGGCGATCCTTATCCGTTTGAAGGAAAAACAAACCCGTTTTTATCCTTATTGCAGAAAAGAAAATTGCTGACCGATACTACGGACGGTAATGGAAATGATAAATTTTTGCCGAAACACGACGATAAAACCTTTCTCAAACATGCATCGGCGGAGGATAAATATGCAGCACTTTTGCCGGAAGACGAATTGTATCTCGACCGCCTGTGGCGCGGCACTACCAGCATAGAAGCCGCTGACAGCAGCGGATGGGTGGTGTCTGTCACGCCCAGCGGCGGATGGTTGCCAGCCTGCATTGCAGGGCGCACCGGAGTGGGCATGAGCCAGCGAATGCAGAGCTTTGTACTCGATTCAATTGTAGATCCCTTTAATGTAGTGGAACCGGGCAAGCGCCCGCGTGTAACGCTCACGCCATCGCTGGCGATAAAGGATGGCAAACCTTTTCTTTCTTTTGCTGTGCAGGGTGGCGACACGCAGGATCAAAACCTGCTGCAGTTTTTTCTGAATATGGTTGAATTTAATATGACCGTGCAGGAAGCTACAGAAGCTGCCAACATCAACAGCAACCAATTGTGGCTATCGCTCGGCGGAACCAAAATAGCAGACCGCCGCCCGCAACCGGGTAATATTTTGATTGAGAAAAGTACGCCTGATAGTGTGAAAACACAATTGCAAAAGATGGGCTATAAAGTGAGCTATGGCACCCGCACCAGCGGTCCTATCAATGCGATTTACTTCGACTGGAAACATGGCAGCTTTTGGGGTGGCAGCAGCAACAATGGCGAAGATTACGGAATTGGCTGGTAACCACAATACCTGTTGATGATGGTTGAATGCATGATAAAGAGAAAGGCTACTGCAATTTTGCAGTAGCCTTTCTCTTTGCTGAATCATCTTCAGCTCTACTTCTGATTCGTAAAAGAATACGGGAAATCTTTGGATTCTGTACCTTTTTGTGTGTTTGGCTTTTCGCTCATTCCCACGGTAAAACTTCCTCCTTGCTGAATATCAGTTTGCGTAATCCAGTTGTGAGTATAAGGCTTGCCGTTGAGCATCGCACTTTTTACATAGCGTGCACTATCGCTGTTGCCCGGAGCATTGATGGTAAAATGCTTTCCATTTTCCAGATGCAGCGTGGCTTTCTGAAACAGCGGCGCGCCCAACACGTACTGGTCTGTAGCCGGTGTAACGGGATAAAAACCTAACGCCGAAAACACGTACCAAGCAGAGGTTTGCCCGTTGTCTTCATCGCCACCATAACCATCAGGTGTAGCCATATACAAACGGTTCATCACTTCGCGCACCCAATACTGTGTTTTCCATGGTTCGCCAGCATAGTTATACAGGTAAATCATGTGCTGTATAGGCTGGTTGCCATGCGCGTACTGACCCATATTGGCGATCTGCATCTCGCGTATTTCATGTATCACACCGCCATAATAACTGTCGTCGAAAACAGGTGGCATCGTAAATACAGAATCGAGCATAGAGGTAAATGTTTTTTTTCCACCCATCAGATTTATCAAACCCTGGATATCATGAAACACGCTCCAGGAGTAATGCCAGCTATTGCCTTCGGTAAATGCATCGCCCCACTTGAATGGATTGAACGGCGATTGAAACGTACCATCTTCATTTTTACCACGCATCAGGTTGTGCGACGAGTCGAAGAGGTTGCGGTAGTTCTGGCTGCGTTTGGCAAAGAGATCGATCTCTGCCTGCGGACGTTTCAGTGCCTTTGCCAACTGGTAAATGGTAAAATCGTCGTAAGCGTATTCGAGTGTGCGGGCTGCATTTTCATTGATCTTCACATCATAAGGCACATAGCCCAGCTTGTTGTAATAAGCAACGCCGGTTCTGCCTGTTCCTTCCGGACCTTCGTTGTTGGCGCCATGCACCAGCGCTTCATACAACGTATTGATATCGTAGCCGCGCAGTCCTTTGATATAAGCATCCGATACAATGGACGCCGAGTTGTTGCCCACCATTACATTGGCATAGCCGGGGCTGCTCCATTCCGGCAGAAAACCACCTTCTTTGTAGTCATTTATCAAACCTTCCTGCATCTCCCTGTTAATGGACGGATACATCAGATTTAAGAAAGGATACAGCGCCCGGAACGTATCCCAGAATCCTGTGCCGCCAAACATATAACCCGGTAATATGTTACCGTTGTACGGACTCCAGTGCACGGGCTTTCCGCTGGCGTCTATCTCATATAGTTTATTGGGAAAAATAACCATGCGGTACAGGCAGGAATAAAAGGTGCGCAGCTTGTCGGTATTGTTGCTTTCCACTGCCACTTTGCCCAGCACTTTGTTCCATTCTGCTTTGGCTGTGCCTTTCACGGTTTCAAAATCATCATTGCCTACTTCCAACAGGTTTTGCTCTGCCTGCTCCTCACTGATAAAGGAGGAAGCTACTTTCATGTTTACCTGTTCGCCTCTTGTTTTTATATGAAAGCCAACTATTGCACCCACATGCTCTGCTTGCAGTTCCTGCTTGCTTTTCTCGGCTACGCTGTCGTGCCAGGCATAGCTCACCGTAAACGGGCGATCGAACACGATTACAAAATAGTTTTTGAAATTGCTGTATTTGCCGGCGGCATATTTCACCGAATAACCAATGATTTTATTTTCCGAAGGAATGATTTTAATATATGATCCTTTGTCCAGTGCATCGGCCACTACAAAGGCGCTGTCTGTTTTGGGAAAGGTAAACCGGAAACGCGCTGCTCGTTCCGTAGGTGCTATTTCGGTTGTCACATCATGATCGGCGAGATAAACGCTATAATAGTACGGCGTTGCTACTTCGGCTTTATGCGAAAACCAGCTCTCGCGGTCATCCTGATCAAAGGAGGCTTTTCCCGTTACGGGCATAATGGCAAACTGCCCGTAGTCATTCATCCACGGCGATGGCTGATGTGTTTGTTTAAAGCCTTTTATTTTGTCTGATGCATAAGTGTACTGCCATCCGCTTCCCATTTTCCCGGTTTGCGGCGTCCACAGGTTCATGCCCCACGGCACACATACTGCCGGATATTCGTTCCCGTTGGAAAGAGAAGGCTTTGAATCTGTACCCATCAGGGTATTTACATATTCTACAGGGTTGGTTATGTAGGTTTCCTTTTGGGCAATGGCGGTAGCAAACAGGAAAAAAACAGCCATCAATGCAATAAATCGCTTCATGTAATTCATATTCTGAGTGGTAAGAGAATGCAAAGAAACTATATGTAAGGAGCAATTGAATGTTTCGCCGGTGCACTTGTAAAAAAAGGTATGGCTTAGCTGAAATCAAACTTTACTCAGCCAAACCCTACCTTTTTTCGTTAGTGTCTACTTCAATACCGGCAACACAATATCTGAAGGATATTCACTGCTGTGATAAATTTTAATATCGGCTTTTTTGAAATCTTTTTCTGTTGCTTCATAAATGTTTATGAACTGCTGCGGGTTGCGGTCTGCCAGCGGAAACCAGCTGCTTTGCACCTGTATCATTATGCGGTGTCCTTTCCGAAAAGTATGAGCTATATCGCCCAGTTTGTAGCTTACTTTCTCTATTTTGTTGGGCGTAAAAGGCTCGGGTTTTTCAAAGCTGTTGCGGTATCGCCCACGCATCACTTCGCCATGCACCAGCATTTGGTAGCCGCCCATCGGGTACAATTTTGCCGGATCGTTGTCGGCATAAATATCTATATCGTTGTAAGAAAAATTGTCGGGAAACACATCAATCACTTTTACCACAAAGTCGGCGTCTGTGGTAGAAATGCTGGTAAAAAGATTTGCTACCACATTTCCCGTTACAGTTACATCGCTTTGCAAAGTATCTGTTTGAAAAAGAAGCACATCGGGCCGGCGTGCCGCAAACCGCTGATCGTCTGTCATGTATTCGCGCGTACGGTTAAAATGTACTTCATCTGTATAAGGTACCGGTTTTGCCGGGTCGCTTGTATATTCTGAGAAGCCATCGCCTGCAGGTTTTGCATTGCTTAGCTTTTCGCCATCCTGCAGGTAAAAAGATACATCCTGCTTGCCGGCGGGCGGCCATTGGTCATATTGTTTCCATTCATTAGAGCCGGATAGAAATACTGAAGCTTCAGGTATCTTGCTAATGTCGCCTTTACCCAAAAGGAAATGATCGAAAAACGGGATTTCTATGTTTTGCTGATACCACTCAGCAGTGTTGGAGTCCCAATGCGCGTTGCCAAGGTGTGTGCCATCGTTGCTGGCCCATTGCCCGTGATACCAGGGACCCATCACAATCTTGTTGAAAGCTTTACCGGGATTGTTTTTCTCCGCAGCGAGATAGGCATTCCATGCGCCCCAATTGTCTTCCGCATCAAAATTTCCACCTACCCAAAGCATCGCCGGTTCCAGGTGCGCTGTAGCTCTGCGGGCATCTCTTGCCTGCCACCATGCATCGTAGTTGGGGTGCTGGTAAAGTTCTTTCCAGAAAGCAATACTGTCGCCCATTTGCGTTGCCAGGCTTTTCAGCGATCCGGTTTCGAGGTAAAATTTATAGTTGTCGTGAGTATAGTAGTCAAACCCTTTGGGACCAACCGATGTGGGCTGCGGGCGCGGCTTGCCAAAAGATGAATAAAAGGAAAATCCGTCCATGGCGAAAAAAGCGCCGTTGTGATGAAAATCATCTCCCAGAAACCAGTTGGTCACAGGCGCCTGCGGACTTACGGCTTTGAGTGCCGGATGGTTGCTGGCAGCGGCCATGGTAGAATAAAAACCGGGATAGGAAATGCCAAACACACCTACATTGCCGTTGTTGCCCGCAATGTTTTTTATCAGCCAGTCAATGGTGTCAT
This sequence comes from uncultured Chitinophagaceae bacterium, assembly GCA_963760045.1. Classification (GTDB taxonomy): domain Bacteria; phylum Bacteroidota; class Bacteroidia; order Chitinophagales; family Chitinophagaceae; genus Ilyomonas. The sequence continues at coordinate 29,877 of CAVXBN010000019.1, read as the reverse complement.
AGGTATCACTGGCTTCATCTGTTTCCTTTCCTTTTTTGTTGGGGTTAAAGGGTCTTACATCGGCAAATGTGCCTTCGCTCATCCAGCGTCCGCGCACATCCTGCGTGATCATGATATAGCCTTTTTTGAAATAATTCACCAGGTAGCGGTTGCCAGTACGGGCGCCATTCCGTTTCACCATATGGCGCACATGAATATGGCGTACGTGTCATTAGTATAGGATGTTTTTCCGCAACGTCTTTTGGCATATAAACCGACGTAAACAGTTTCACGCCATCCCGCATCGGGATGTAGACTTCTTTTTTAATATAATGTTCTTTCATCCAGGTGCTGTCGGCATTTTGCGCACCCGCCGAACACAGGAAAATGAAACTAAGCAGCACTACGAAAAGCTTATTCATGGTGTTTGATTTTTGTAGGTTTTTGAAGAGCGTAATATAAAGAGGATTACGCATTGAAGGTCGATATTTTACCATAACAAAACATCCGGTCAGGATGTTTCCTGCCGGATGTTTTGTTGACAATCTGCTGGCTTGTTGCTTATTGTTTGATAAACTTCAGTGTTTTGGTTTCTTTATTTGAGATAAGTTGAATAAAGTATGTGCCGTTTGCGTAGCCAGCTACGTTAATGCTTTGCTGCATAGTTGTAGCGCCAGCAGACTGGAAAGCCTGCTGAAACACCTGCCTGCCATTGGCATCGGTGATGCGCAGTGTTGTTTTCCCGGCACCGGGTGTAGCAAAAGATACAGTGAGTATCTCGTGCGCAGGATTGGGCGACAGTTTTACGGTAAACGTACCTTGCTGCAATGTCACCGTAAGCACTGCTGAACGGCTGAACCTGCCATCCTTTTCCGCTGTCTGCAATCGATAATACAATACGGTTGCGCCCGTCTGCATTGCACCTGCATCGGTAAATAGGTAATTGTTTGCCGCAGCGCTGTTGCCGGCAGCAGCTACAGTGCCAATGGTGCTGAAATGAATGCCATCTGTGCTGCGCTCTACTGCATACCGGCTGGTATTGGTTTCGTTGGCTGCAGACCAGTTTAGCAATACAGCACCTGTTTGCAATGTGGCTGCAAAACTAAGAAGGCTGACAGGCAGAGTGGTGAGTTGCCCGTTTATTTTATAAAGGTCTGTTTCATCGCCACCGTTTGAAGCCGTGAAGTATAGCTGGTTGTTGTAGATAAAGAGGTAATTGGGTTCGGAAGAAGGCGCGCCGGTGTTGATGTCTGCTACCGGGCTCGTACCTCCTTCAGTGCCATCTGTTTTCCAGGGTTCATTGCCCGATGTGCCGTTATTACCTGTGAAATAAATGCCTGTAGTGGTGTAGTAAGCAAGTCCCTGGTCAGCGCCATCTCCGCCTGCCGTTGTATTGATATTGGCAACCATAACCGTATTGGCTGCGGTACCATCCGTGCTCCATACTTCATTGCCATTCGTGCCATCATCTGCCACAAAATAAAGCCTGCCATTATACACAGTGTAAAAATCCTGGAACACAAAGTTATTGCTGCTTGTATTGGTGAAAGCGTTAGATACAGCGCCGGCGTCAAGAAAGAAAAAAGGCGTTGAACTTTCAGATCCGGGATTGATGTCTTTGAACAAAACCGTATTGGCTGATGTGCCATCGGTAGTCCACAATTCAAAGCCGGCAGCGGTTGTATTGGCACCAAAAAACAATTTGTTTTGAAATACAACAGAGTTGATAAGCAAAGGCGTAGATGACGCACCTGCTGCTGGATCAATATCTTTAAAGAGTTTCGTGTTGGCAGCCGTGCCGTCTGTTCTCCACAGTTCAATTCCTGTACCGGTAAGATCGAAGCCATCGAAGTAAAGAAACCCGTTGAACAGTACAAATCCGGCAAACATGGAATAAGAGCCAATCCCAAAATTTTTGAGCATCGTAGTGCCGGCAGTTGTGCCATCGGTCACCCATAATTCTGACGAGCCGGTTAGTATGTCAGTTCCTTTTCTGACGGTAAAAACAGTTTTGCCGCCGATGTTGGCAGCATACACATTTGCATCCAGCAATATTTCATCTCCCAGTGATTCTTTTACCATCGACACGCCTGATGATGTTAGCTTGTATAAACCAAGCTTATTGTTGTTGGTCGCCGCAAAAAAAACGTTGGTTCCGTTTTGAAAAAAGCTGGCAGATTCTGAGATGCTGCTTGTAGCGGCACCGTCTATATTCGAAACAATTGAAGCATTGTTGGCAGTGCCATCGCTGCGCCAAAGCTCGCGCCCGTTGGTTCCGTCATCGGCAGTAAAGTATAGAAAGTTGTTGAATACAAAAAGACCCGATGGTGTGGATGACCCCGACGTAGCCACATCCTGAACTAGCATGGTGCCGGCGCCTGTGCCATCCGTTACCCACAATTCCACATCATTATCCGCGCTTTCCCCGGTAAAATAAAGCTTGTCTTTATACACCACTGCCGAGGCGGAATCTACATGCGTAACATCCGAAGTAATAAGGCTGGCAGTAGTGCCATTGGTGGTATACAACTGCCCCGCGGGATTTTGCAGCACCGGAATGCCGTTGGGCAAAATGAACCCGATAGTCAGGTTGGTGTTATCGGATATCAAAGTGGTTTGTGAATAGGAAGCCGATAGTGTAAAAGCCGCCAGCACTGCCAGCGAAAAACGTAAAAGTTGGTTCATGGTAAGTTGTTTTTTATGTGGTTTGTTGTTTCGCAAGTATAGTGTTGTGGTTCTACGAGTAGTGGCACGGGAAATGACTGCAACAGAAAACAGGGTTGAGATGAGACCAGGTGACAGGAATGCAACTGCAAAGAGCAAGCTGTGCATTGTTTTTCATTTGGTGTGAAAGGTTTATCAAGCTCTTCGAATATAATTGTAAAAAAAGCGGGTGCAAAGCACAGGCAGTATAAACCGCTGTTTTTTATATATGAAGTGCCGTTTTTGAATGATGAATGTGTTGCGTGTTGAACAACCTGGAAGGGTTAAAAAATGCATTTACCGGGCAGTAGGTATCATCATCACCGAGGTCTCATTTCCAGAATCTTCCAGATGACAGCAGTATAAGTAGGTAGGGTTTTAAAAAAATGGATTTTCAATACACAAAAAGCTATACAGCCTTTCTGTGCAAAAGAACTTTATAGCTTTTTCTTGTGTATGCTTGGGTTTAATTGTTTCTTTCCCTGAAAGCTTCAATAAAGGCTTTGCCCGCTTCGCGCAACGAGCCATCGCTGTTTTGCAGCGCCGTAGCCTGTTCGGACGTATTTCTTTCGCCGTCACCGGAATACCAGATGGCATAAGGCATTTGAAGCTGGCGGCAGGTTCTGACAATGGCTTTAACTGTTTCGGGCGATGTATCCTGAGCGCCTATTTCATTGCTGATGGCAGGTTTTCCTGTTGCACGCTGCAGGTAATTTACAATTTCCGTGAGGCTTTTGGTATCGCCGTTTTTCCCATACCAGTGAAAGTTTACATAATCGATATCAAGCTTTGCGTAACCGGCTACCAATTGTTGCAAAAACTCTTTGCGGCTGGTGAGCCAGTTGGAGGTAAATAAAACCGAAGAGCGCTGCTGCAAATCGCTGGCTTCCTGTTTTTTGCCCCTTTCCAGGTAATCGAGATACACCAGGTATAGCATAGCAGGGTAGGTGATGCCCCCGTTGGTGACCGCTATACCATTGGCATGTGCTACCGTAGCCGCAGCTTTCAGCTGGTTGAGGTAATCGGCGGCACTGCCGCTATGAAAGCGCAGGTTGTTTTCTTCATTTTCTATCACCATCAGTTGGGGCTTTTTCGACATCAGTGACAACTGGTATTGCAGTCTCGATTTGTAAGCCGATGTATCAGTGGCAAAAGGTGCCTGTGATTTATTGGCAAGTCCGCTGTTATTGACATTCAATACGAGGTTGAAGCCGCTGTTAAAGATGGGTTTGTCTTTCGGATTGTCCAGTGTAATGGCGTCGCGAATACAGGTGATGCCAAGCTTCTTGGCCACTGCTATTTTATAATTCATGGCGTTTCCTTTCACGGCCTCCGGTGGTTTTACCAATACGCCAAATTGGGTAGCGCCGTTTTGCAAAGGTTGTGTTACCTGCGCCGGATGGCGGGTATACTTTCTGACCCTGTGCAGGCTGTTGCGCCCGGCAGGAACATAAACTGGTGATGATAATGCTGAAAAACAATAAATATCTCATATTCAAAAGTAGATTCAAATGTACAATGGGTAGGAAGTGTAAGGTGTGTTGTTAGTTTAATCGGATGCAGTATATAATTTTTATTTACCACTATCTGTAACAGTTTGTTGCCCGAAAACGGCTGGTTGTTCACCGCTGTCTCATTTGTACTGCCTGGTTTCTCCGCTTGCTCATTTTCGAGCACAAAGTAATTTAAGTATCATTTAATTTATAGAAACTTTAATCACGAAAATAGTTTCGATAGTTTTGCAGCCAGCTATGGAAATGAAGGAAAGGATTATAGAGAAAGCTAATGAATTGTTTACCAAATATGGTATCAAGTGCATCACGATGGATGAGATTGCCTCGCAGCTTGGCATCTCTAAAAAAACAATTTACCAGTCGTTTGCCGACAAAAATGAGCTGGTATCGGTGGTGCTTCACAAGCATATTGACTATGCACGGCAGCTTTGCTTATCCAACATCGAGAAGTCGGAAAATGCCGTACACGAACTTGTGCTGGCACGGCAAATGTTTTGTTCCATGATGCAGTACATCAACGTTAGCGTATTGCACGATTTGCAAAAATATCACCCTGAAGTGTTTACTTCTTTTGAAGATTTCAGAAAAAAGTTTTTGTTCAATTGCATTCTGCAAAATCTGCAGCGTGGCATCAGCGAGAAAGTTTACAGAGACGATATTGATGTAGAAATCATGTCGCGACTGCGTTTGGCAAATGTTGTTATATCAATGGATGTGGAATTGTTTCCTACCCAAAAGTTCAGGTTTTCGGATGTGGAAGAAGAAGTCGTCAGGCATTTTTTATATGGAATTGTTACAGCGAAAGGAGCTAAAATGATGAAAAAATACAATGAAAGTTTAAACGAGACACAGGGTGAAAGTCCTGCTGATGTGCAGCCTTTTCACCAGATTATCTTAATGCCTAAACGTACGAATACCGAAATGAAGTTATATCTCCGCAACCATTCTGTTATCATTTTTTTATTCAGTGTATTTGCGCTGACGCCGTCTATACACGTAGCGGCACAGCCGCCTGCACCCACGCACCCACTACAGCTCAAAGATGCCTTGCAATTTGCCCTGAAAAACAGCACCGCTGCCCGCAAAGCCGCGCTGGATGTGCAAAACGGCAACTATATCATTGATGAAACACGTGCACGTGCTATGCCGCAGTTGTCTGTCAACAGTTCTTTGCTGGACCAGTACAAAAAGCAAAGCTTTGTATTTGACGGCACTTTTGTGGGCGAACCCGGCAAAACGCTTCTTGTGCCCAGCGGCACAACCTGGAACAGCATGAGCAGCCTGAACCTGGAGCAAAAACTGTTTGACCAGTCTGTATTTACAGGACTCAAAGGCTGCCAAATCTACCCAACAATACTACCAGCTTGCAGCGCAACTTACCGATGAGCAGGTGATAGAGCAGGTAGCCAACAGCTACTACCAGGTGCTGGTGCGCAGACAGCAGATTGTAACCATCGACAGCAATATTGCCAATACATCGAAAGTATATGACATTATCAACGGGCTATACGTGAACGGGCTGGCCAAAAAAATAGACGTAGACAGAACGCAGGTAGCTATTTCCAACCTGAAAGCACAGCGTCAGCAGTTGATGAACGCAGTATCGCAGCAGGAAAACGCGCTAAAATATTATATGGGTATGGACATAAACATGCCAGTAAATATTCCGCAATCGCAGTTAGATTCTATTCAGCCGCACGACGTTGCTTTCAAGGATTCGGTAGACCTAACGCAGCGCACTGAGTACCGCATTTTGCAAAAGCAGGATGAACTGTATCATTACAACCGCGACGCTTACCGCGCAGAATATTATCCGAGCCTGTCGCTTTCGGCAGCGCATTCGCTGCAGGGCGTGAGCGAAAAATTTGTTTTGTTTCGTGGCGAAAAGAACCAGGGTTACTGGTTTGATTATGGAAGCGTAGCCCTCAACCTGCGCGTTCCGTTGTTCAATGGTTTTGCCACCCGTGCGAGAGTGCGGCAGGCAAATATCAGCATTGATAAAAACAGGGAAGACATCCGCAATACAAAGCTGTCCATCAACCTGGCTTTTGAAAATGCCAAAGCCCAGATCAGCAACAGCCTGATTACCCTGACCAATCAAAAAGAAAATGTGCAGCTGGCACAGGAAATTTTCTTCAATACACAGAATAATTACAACAACGGTCTGGCGCCACTTACCGACCTGTTAGACGCCGAAAATTCGCTTACACAGGCGCAAAACAATTATTCATCCGCCTTGCTGGATTATCGGTTAGCAGAAATACAATTAATAAAATCTGAGGGAAAACTTACCTCTCTCACTGGCCAATAAAGAATATGAACAAAGCAACTCGTACTATACTCACCATCGTTATTATAGCCGGCGTTATTGCGCTCATTGGGTTTGTGTTATCCAAAAACAAAGCATCAAACGAAGCCAAAACCGCGGTAGTAGCTGCGCAGGACAGCAACAGCATTGCCGTGCGTATCGATACAGTGAGCAAGCAGGAACTCGATTTGAATTTTAGTGTAAACGGGACATTTGAACCCAATCGCGAAATCAATTTTTCGGCAGAAAAGCCCGGACGTGTCGTGAAGGTATTTGTGGATGAAGGCAGCCGCGTGAGTGCCGGGCAAGTGCTCGCTACGGTGAGAACCGACCAGCTATCGGTAGACCTGCAAAATGCTGAAGCCAATTTTGCCAATGCGCAAAAAGATAAAGAGCGCTACGAAAATGCCTTTAAAACAGGCGGCGTTACGCAGCAGCAACTGGATGGGGCAAACCTTGCCCTGCAGAACGCGCAGGCTAAAATCAATGTAGCGCGCATCAATATTGGCGATGCCAATATCCGTTCCAGCATCAGTGGTATTGTGAACAGGCGATACATAGAACCCGGTGCGATACTGGCGGCCGGCACGCAGATGTTTGAAATTGTAGACGTATCGAGGCTGAAGCTGACGGTAGCCGTCAATGAAAGCCAGGTGGCTACGCTGAAAACCGGTGACGCGGTGAAAGTAAGAGCCAGCGTATTCCCGGATCAGAGTTTTACAGGTAAAATCACATTCATTGCTCCAAAGGCAGATAATTCGCTGAATTTTCCGCTGGAGATTGAAATTACCAACAACAGCAGCAAGCAGTTGAAAGCAGGTATGTATGGAACGGCAGAATTTGCCATGCCCAAATCGCAGCCACTCGTCGTGATTCCACGATCGGCTTTTGTAGGTGGTGTAAACAGCAACCAGGTGTTTGTTGCTGAAAACAACAATACAGCCCGTCTTCACACGGTTACAGCCGGTCGCATTATTGGCGATAAAGTGGAAATACTGAACGGACTGCAGGAAGGTGATATCGTGATTACGAGCGGACAGGTGAATCTTGCTGACGGCTCACGCATAGAAGTCATCAGGTAAACAGCCGTTCCGATTGGTGAAACCGGCAGAAGCATAAGCCATGAAACCGTTGTGCTGGAACAGGGAGGCATCATAGCGAAATATAAAATGCAATAAATGCGGGAAAGTACCAGAAGATGTTTCTGACTTTACAAAATATAAGTATACATGAAATTAGCAGAAGTTTCCATTAAACGCCCTACGCTTATTGTAGTGTTGTTTATTGTATTGATATTGGGAGGTATACTCAGCTATACATCGTTGAATTATGAACTGATACCAAAATTTTCCCAAAATGTGGTATCCATCACTACGGTATATCCGGGTGCATCGCCGGGCGAAGTGGAAAATACAATTACCAAAAAAATTGAAGATGCCATTTCTTCTCTTGAAAATATAAAGAAGATTGAATCGAAATCTTTCGAAAGCATTTCCAGCGTTACCATAACCCTTACCGATAAAGCAGATGTGGACTATGCGTTAAACGAAGCGCAGCGAAAAATTAACGCCATCATTGCGCAATCTGCCCGATGATGCAGATCCTCCGTCGCTCAACAAGTTTTCTCTCGACGATTTGCCCATCATCACCTTGTCGGCATCTGCCAATATGGATGAAGCTTCTTTTTACGATCTGATGGATAATCGTGTGGCACCGGCATTGTCGCGCATTTCCGGCGTGGCGCAGGTAAATCTTGTGGGCGGACAGGAGCGTGAGATACAGGTAAACCTCGATGCCAACAAGCTGCAGGGCTATGGGTTAAGCGTGCCGCAGGTGCAGCAGGCCATTGCCGCATCCAACCTTGATTTTCCTACGGGTAGTGTACAAACGCGCCAGCGCGAAATCACCATTCGCCTGCAGGGAAAATACAAATCGGTAGATGAGCTGCGCAACCTTGTGGTGTCGTCCAAAAATGGGATTCAGGTGCGTCTCGCCGATATTGCCGATGTGCAGGATACGCAGAAAGACGTTAAAGAAAATAGCCCGTGTAAATGGCAAAAGCGCCATTGCCGTGCAAATCCTGAAACAGTCGGATGCCAATTCGGTGTCTATCAGCAGCGAAACCAAGAAAGCAGTTGCGAGGCTCAGGCAGGATTATGCTTCGCAGGGGCTTGATCTGAATATTGCAAATGACAGTTCGGTATTTACATTACAGTCTGCCGATGCCGTAATTCACGATTTATTGCTGGCCGTGGTGCTGGTAGCTTTTGTTATGTTGTTTTTCCTGCACAGTATCCGCAACTCTCTCATTGTTATGGTATCTATACCTGCGTCGCTCATCGCTACGTTTATCGGTATCAAACTTTTGGGTTATTCTCTCAACCTGATGACGTTGCTGGCGCTTTCGCTGGTGGTGGGTATCCTGGTAGATGATGCCATTGTGGTGCTGGAAAATATTTACCGCCACATGGAAATGGGTAAAAACCGGGTGCGTGCTTCTTACGATGCTACGAAGGAAATCGGGTTTACTGTTTCGGCTATTACGCTGGTTATCATCGTTGTGTTTTTTCCAATCGCTGTCAGCACAGGGTTGGTATCCAATATATTGCGTCAGTTTTGCGTAACGGTTATTATTGCCACATCTCTTTCACTTCTTTCATCTTTCACCATTGTTCCGTGGCTGTCGTCGCGGTTTGGGAAACTGGAAGTCATAACGGGTAAAACAATGTTTGGCAGGTTGATTCTTCGTTTTGAAAAAGGGCTTACCAAATTTACCAACTGGATGACGGGGCTTCTTGTTTGGTGCCTCAGGCACAAACGTATTACGCTCGGCGTAGTTTTCGCGCTGTTTGTTTCTTCCCTCTTCCTGCTGTTTGGTGGTTATATCGGTACCGAATTTTTCCCTAAAAGCGACCGTGGCGAATTTTTGGTACAAATTGAACTGCCTAAAGATGCCGCCATTGAACAAACCAACCTGATGACGCAGCGCGCAGAACAATACCTGCGAACAAAGCCGGAAGTTACAGATCTCATCACCTCTGTGGGGCAAACGAGCGAGGGCTTTGGTGCTACGCAGGCAACGGCCTACAAAGCGGAAATAGACGTGAAACTGGTAGAGCGTGGGGAGCGTGAAGACGACTCGTATGTATACGCAGCCAAAACCAAAAGTGAACTGGCAAAGCGACTGGTGGGCGCAAAAGTAAAAACGGTGCCGGTAAATATTATGGGCACAGCCGATATGGCTCCTTTGTCTCTCACCGTCACCGGACCGATGCTGGATAGTGCATTGGCTTTTGCCGACGCTGCCATGAAAGAGCTTTCAAAAATTAAGGGTGCTACAGAAATAAAGCTGTCTGTAGAAACCGGCAACCCGGAAATCGACGTGCAGGTAGACCGGGACAAAATGGCTGCGCTCGGACTTGAATTTGCAAATGGTAGGCGGTACCATGCAAACGGTATTCAGCGGAAATACGGATAGTAAATTTCGTGCCGGTGATGATGAATATGATATCAATACCCGCTATGAAAATTTCAACCGGAAAAGTATTGAAGATGTGCGCAACCTTCTGTTCTTCAACGATCAGGGGCAGCAAATCCAGTTGAGCAGTTTGCCGATGTGGTGGAAGGAAGCGGTCCCAGCCAGCTGGAACGCCGCGACAAAAGCCCTGCTGTTACCATCAATGCACAAACCATTGGGCGACCTACTGGTACCGTAGCCGCCGAATGGCAGGCAAAAGTTTGATCAGCTTAAGAAAGCCAGCCGGTGTTAGGTTATTTGTGGAGCGGCGATATGGAAAACCAAACAGAAGGTTTTGGTACGTTGGGCATTGCCCTGTTGTCGGCTATCGTTCTTGTTTACCTGGTGATGGTGGCATTGTACAACAGTTTTGCTTACCCGTTTGTGGTGTTGTTTTCTATTCCGCTTTCCTTTATCGGAGCTTTGCTGGCGTTGGGATTAACTAACGAATCGCTAAGTCTCTTTACCATCATGGGTATCATTATGCTTATTGGGTTGGTGTGTAAAAATGCCATTCTGCTGGTTGATTTTACCAATCAGCGAAAGGCAGAAGGTGAAAGTACACACCAGGCGTTGATTGATGCCAACCATGCCCGGCTGCGCCCTATCTTGATGACAACCATTGCGATGGTGTTTGGGATGATTCCCATTGCGGTTGCCAAAGGTGCTGGTGCTGAGTGGAAAAACGGGCTTGCTTGGGTAATTATAGGTGGGCTGCTAAGTTCCTTGTTTTTTACCCTTGTCATTGTACCCGTTGTATATGCCATATTTGATAAAATAATTGACCAATTTTCAAATACATAACAATAAGAAATCTATAAGGATCTGATGGTGGAAGACTACGATGCCGCTTGAATTGCATGATTATAGCCATGATGCAGCAGTGCATGTGTAAATATAAATTGTAAACCAAATTGATAAGAAAGGCTGATGCTTATGGCATCAGGCTTTTTTATTCTCAGTAAATTGACGTATTGTCCATATTCCCATGGTAAATCCCTATTTCCCTATATGGGAAATATATATGATTTAAAACAAGTTTAAAACATTGATAATTAATATAAATTGGTTCGGCATTCATATTGCATAATGTAGCGCGATATTGGATTCCGGGTGAGCATTTCTATGCATGCCCCTTTTTTTAAATTCCACGTTTCCGTTTCACTATTATTTTCAGCAGATATCATTCCTGTAACTTCCGTTTGCCGATTTATGTTATCAATAATCCTCATATGGTTAATTCGTAATGCAGCCTTCGTGTGAGGTATAATATTCAGAGCTCTTCATCAATGTTTAATAAACTAGAGAACTTGAGTATGTGTAGAATCAGTAGCTCCATTCGTAAAAACGGAACTGTTTCATATCAAGTAAGTGTAATGGCAAGAATAGAAGTTAGGATTGATCCTGTTCAGAATTCTTGCGTTTTTTTGCCGCCGCCGGTCCCGGTATTTTAAGATTGGAACTTTAGTTTCGGTATCCTTTAAAAGCCGGTTGATGTTTTTTTGGTGAGTGAGATATCACCATTAATGCAACAGCAACTGAAAAAATACGATATAATGCGTACATCGTCATTAAAAACAAAAAGAATAAAAACTGCAAAAGCGATACTGGAAATAATAGAACTTAGTGAAACAAAACGGGTAAGGTATAACACAGACAGAAATACCGCAACACAGCATGATGCCACACTTGGCTGCATAGCTACCACCATTCCAAATAAAGTTGCAACGCCTTTTCCTCCTTTGAAATTTGCCCAAATCGGAAAAATGTGACCTATTACCGCGGCCAAACCAAGACCAATCATCAAATTTGTCCTGTCCCAGTCGTGGAGCAACTACATATAATAAGGTATCGTTATATAAAGGGAAGTGGCAATAACACCCTTCAGCATGTCAACAATCATTACAATAGTGCCCCATTTCGAGCCCAACACCCGGTAGGTATTGGTAGCACCGGCATTGCCACTGCCATAATCCCGAATATCAATCCCAAAATAGTATTTACTTATCCATACGGCTGTAGGAATAGAACCAATGAGATAAGCCGCAATGATTAAAATTATTTCATGCATTGATTAAAATAAAAGTTAAGAATGACAAATATATTGATTCCGGCTTGGAATTAACACAAATCACGCGCATTCTCTAAGGAAATTTTAACGGCTAAAATGCTATCGATATCCACTGCGAGCGGTGCCTTGTATTTCACATGCTGTAACTGATACTCAATGGCTTGTGCATAAGTACGTAGCGTCTTCATCTTCTCCAGTAACCCACTTAGCAGTAAATACCCGTTTTTGTTTAAGTTTCCGAATTAGAGGCCAGTGAGCAAATTCTCGAAGTATGATATTTCGATTGATGTTAGCTAAGATTATGTCGAACGGCTGCTTAATATTTGCATTGTTTCTCAGTTCCATCCGTATCCGTGCACCGGTTTCGCTCCTATATTTTCAATACTGTTTTCAATGCTCCAGGTATCGTTATCTATGGCAATTACCTTCTGCTCCCGAATTTTTCTGCCAATATTGATAAAATTCCCGTTCCGGTTCCAAAATCGAACACCTTTCTCATCGGCAAAATTTAATCCGACGCATCTGCTGCATCATCATAGTTGTTGTGGCATGATGCCCGGTTCCAAAACTCATTTTAGGAGTAATAACAATTTGATGCTCAACTGAATAACCGGCAGATGAAAATGAGCACGCACAGCCACAAAATCATCTATCATAACAGGTTCAAAATTGCTTTCCCAATCGGCATTCCAGTTTTGCGAAGCAATTGTTTGCAATCCGAAACGGAATTTGATGCTCGTTTGCCATTGCCTGTAGCTGTGTTTCGTTCCATTCGATTCTTCAGGTATATAAGCCTTCAAATACCGGCGCGTTTCATCAAAACCATAAAGCCAATTCACTTAACACGCAATGAGATTAGATTTGTCTTGCTCTGCAGCGGGAACAGGATTTCAATAAAGTTATCCTTATTCAAAATCATAATGCATTACTTAAGAAGGCAAATAATTATCCTGTCCGCTATTGATTGTCAGCAGTTTACGCTATTCGCCCAGGATCTGCACATTAATGGTATTTTATAAAAAAATTAAGTCCCTAAATTTTAAACATTATTACTTTTACAACTTCTAAACGAAACAATTTCGTTTCATTATTCTTATTTCAGAACTGAAGTTGACACAATTTACAACACATACCATTTGTAACTCTTTCCATCCTTTGCTGATGGGTGTTGTTATTTTACCCAAACCCAGCTGCTTCCGACCGGCACGACGACCTCGTATTTAATCGCTTCACACATTTTAATGTTGGATTGTGATGCACGGCTTCATGAAGTCAGGCATTGTTTTCGTCACCAAACCATTTCAATTTTTAATTTAGTTTTTACCGTGGATCAGCAAGCAGATAATATTATTGTTAGAGTTGCCAATATTGGCGATATTCATTTTGCATCTACTTATTACCAGACGAAATGGAAGCCAGTGCCAAAGCACGGGGCACCGGTATTGCCAAACGCAATCCCGAATATATTGAAAACAAAATGCTCGAAGGCAAAGCCGTTATTGCCGTTACTACCATGGCGATTGGGTTGGCTTTTGCTACATAGAAACCTGGAGCCACGGCGAATATGTAGCCAACAGCGGGCTCATTGTTTCGCCCAATTTCAGAAAGAGTGGTGTGGCAAAACGCATCAAGCAAGCCATGTTCAACTTGTCGAGAGAGCAATATCCCAATGCAAAAATATTTGGATTAACCACCGGTCTGGCTGTTATGAAAATCAACAGTGATCTGGGTTATGAGCCGGTTACCTATAGCGAGCTTACGCAGGACGAAGCGTTCTGGGCAGGCTGCAAAAGCTGTGTGAACTACGATATTCTTACCATGAAAGAGCGTAAGAATTGTTTGTGCACCGCTATGTTGTACGATCCTACTGATCACTACGAGCCAAAAGAAACAAAAGGAATATTTTGAAGAAAAAAGCGAAGCTTACGAACGACTTATCGAAAGCAAAAAAAGCCGCTTTCTAAAAGTGTTTAAAAAAAAAGAAAAAAGTGAAAAAAGCAAAAGCAAACGCTCTCTTGTTAGCATGCTCTTTACTTTGTTTGCATCATCAACATGTTCAATTGCACAACATTATCAGCCTCCCATTTTGTAAAGTGTTGTGCAATCAATAATAGCCTCCTGATTTATAAAGCAATGCCGGTTACATGGCAATTGCCTACTAGCAAGCAATAACTGAAAAACACGTTAACCATCATGCAAAACACCCATCCATCTTCGAATCCTTTACCTGCAGGAAGCCAGGTTGTACTTGGTTTTAGCGGCGGCTTGATACTACGTTTTGCGTAAAATATCTTACCGAAGAAAAAGGCTACGAAGTGCACAGCATTATTGTAAATACCGGCGGTTTCATCACGAAGAGAACTTCAAAAAATAGAAGCACATGCTTACAAGCTTGGCGTAAACACGCATACTACGGTTGATGCGGTAAAAGGATATTACGATCGCATTATCAAATACCTTGTGTTTGGGAATGTTTTAAAAAACAATACTTACCCGCTTAGTGTAAGTGCCGAACGTTTGGTGCAGGCATTGCACATTGCCGAGCATGTGAAAAAAGCTGAATGCCAAAGCCGTTGCGCATGGCAGCACCGGCGCCGGTAACGACCAGGTTCGTTTTGATATGGTGTTTCATATCATGATACCCGGCGTTGAAATCATAACGCCCATCCGCGATCTGAAATTGAGCCGCGAAGAAGAGATTGCCTATCTGAAAGAAAAAGGTGTGGATATGAATTTTGAAAAAGCAGCTTATTCTATCAATAAAGGTCTTTGGGGAACAAGTGTTGGCGGAAAAGAAACACTTAACAGCAAAGGTATGCTGCCCGAAGAAGCCTGGCCTACGCAGGTTTCGAAACACGATAGTGAAGAAGTAAAACTGCATTTTGAAAAGAGGCGAATTAACAGCTGTAAACAATAAAACTTTCTCGCATCCTTCTGAAGCCATTCAATACCTACAAACCATTGCCGGTGCATATGGCATTGGCAGAGATATTCATGTTGGCGATACCATTATTGGTATTAAAGGTCGCGTTGGTTTTGAAGCCGCTGCGCCGATGGTAATTCTGAAAGCGCATCATGCACTGGAAAAACATGTGCTTACCAAATGGCAGCTAAGCTGGAAAGATCAACATCGCCAATTTTTACGGAAACTGGCTTCACGAAGGGCAAATACTCGACCCTGTGATGCGCGACATTGAAGCTTTTCTGCAAAGTTCGCAGCAAAATGTAACCGGCGATGTATTTGTGCAATTGCAACCTTACCGTTTTCAGGTTATTGGTATTGAAAGTCGAGTACGATCTAATGAACAGCAAGTTTGGAAAATATGGCGAAATGAACAGCTGGCTTTACAGGCGAAGATGTACGCGGATTCAGTAAAATATTTGGCAACCAAATGGCTATGTACCATCTCGTTCATAAACATACGGAATAAAGTATGCTGTAAGCTTTTTCAGGATACAGAACGGTTGCTAGCGAAGCGCAGGCAGTCAGCAATCTTCCGTACAAGTTTTATCTTACAATATTGAAAACAAAATGCATTCAAGCAGGAATTATAGGTGGCGCAGGCTATACAGGTGGCGAATTGATAAGGCTTCTTATCAATCATCCGGAGGCAACCATCTCCTTTGTTCACAGCAACAGCAATGCGGGCAATCCTTTGTATAAAGTGCATGCCGATTTGCTGGGCGAAACAGATATTATATTTAGTAGACAACGTGCTATTTTCGAATCCGATAATGTAGAGGGCATTGATGTATTGTTTCTTTGCACAGGTCATGGTGAAGCCAAGAATTCTTTAGCTAGCTAACACGTGCCTGCCAGCGTATAAATCATTGATTTATCGAATGATTTTCGTTTGCAGCACAACGCCGAATTTCATCAGCCAGCCTCATTCGGCTAGAGACATTTATCAGGCAGTTTATTTATGGCTTACCGGAACTGAATAAAGAAGCAATATAAACAAGCGCAAAACATTGCCAATCCCGGTTGTTTTGCTACTGCAATTCAGTTGGGATTGTTGCCACTTGGCAAATGCCGGTTTGCTTACCGATATTTATACAACCGGCATTACCGGCAGCACCGGCGCCGGGCAAAGTTTAAGCAGCACTTCTCATTTTAGCTGGCGCGCCAATAACATTCAGGCTTATAAAACATTAACGCATCAGCATCTTGGCGAAATTGTTCAGTCGCTTGTTCAGCTTCAAGCCATTTTCCCGAAACAGGAACTGAAGACAGCGGTATTAGCTTTGTGCCCTGGCGCGGCGATTTTACACGGGGTATTTTTGT
Source organism: uncultured Chitinophagaceae bacterium (assembly GCA_963760045.1). Lineage (GTDB taxonomy): Bacteria > Bacteroidota > Bacteroidia > Chitinophagales > Chitinophagaceae > Ilyomonas. Next base: position 13,500 of record CAVXBN010000019.1, on the reverse strand, counting down.
AAGTTCTACTATACCTTGCAAGCTTCTTACGAAGCGGTGCTGGCTATTACAAAGCGTTTTATGCAAATCAACCATTTACCGTTGTTAGCGATAAGTGCTATCATTTAAAGCAGGTTGTGAACACCAACAAATGCTTGATCAATTGGAAAAAGTAGGTAATAAAATTGTGGTGCATTCCATCATCGATAATCTGCTGAAAGGCGCATGGGGACAGGCAGTGCAAAACATGAACCTCATGTTTGGGTTGAAAGAAGATATGGGCTTGCGGTTGAAAGCAACACTTTTTAGTAAAATAGTGAAGGATAAAAGCTAATGCTAAAGTTGAAAGCGGCAACATATTAATTGTTGAGAGACTTAAAAATATGACGTTTGGAAAAAGCACATGCATTGTGTTTGTTCTGTATAAAATTACACTATTATATATTTCCCCATGGAGAGAGCGTTTTGGCTTAGCCAATCAAATGAAACGAGCGGCTTATTCTGTAGCGTTGAATATTGGAAGGCATGTGGAAGAAATTCTGACAAAGATTTTGTTCATTTTTTAGACATTGCTTTTGGATCTGTGCAGGAAGTGGAATATTGTGCTTTGCTTTCATTCGATTTAGATTAATACTGACCAGTATGAATTGTGAATCGGAATATAAACGATGTAAAAGCCATGCTTATCAATCTTATCAAATCAATTAGAAAATAGAATACGAAATTGATAACGCTTTTTGCTTATTGCTTTGAGCTTATTAAATCGATATAAAAATCATTAAATATTAAATCATTGCTCAAGCCTTATGCTTTTCGCTTATAGCTTTTAGCTTCAAAAAACAACTATGAAATTATTCGACGTATATCCGTTAAACGATATTACCATCACAAAGGCACAGGGCTCATATGTATGGGATGATAATGGTGTGCAATATCTTGATATGTATGGTGGTCATGCTGTTATCAGTATCGGTCATACGCATCCGCATTGGGTAAAACGAATTGAAGAGCAACTGGAAAAAATTGCTTTCTATTCCAATTCAGCGTACACATTCCCATTCAGCAGCAACTGGCAGATAAATTAGCCAAAGTAAGCGGCAAAGAAGATTACCAGTTGTTTCTTGTAAACAGTGGCGCCGAAGCAAACGAAAACGCTTTAAAGCTCGCTTCTTTTCATACTGGCAAAAAGAAAATTGTAGCGTTTAAAAAATCATTTCATGGCAGAACCTCACTCGCTGTTGCAGCAACCGATAACAAAGCCATTGTGGCACCGGTAAATGAAACCGAGAATGTAGATTTTCTTTCCTTTAACGATGAAGCCGCACTGAAAACATATTTTCAAACACGAGGCAAAGATGTGTGCGCAGTAATAGTGGAAGGCATACAAGGAGTAGGCGGAATCAATGTTGCCACCGAAAGCTTTTTACAACTCATTCGTCGCCTGTGCGATCAACACCGTGCGCGTTGTTTATTGCCGATAGCGTACAGTGTGGGTATGGCAGAACTGGCAAATTTTTCAGCCACGATCATGCTGGTGTAAATGCCGATATTTATACCATGGCAAAAGGCATGGGCAATGGCTTCCCGGTAGGTGGTATTCTCATTGCGCCTTATATCAAGCCAAAGCATGGCATGCTGGGCACAACCTTTGGCGGCAATCATCTTGCCTGTGCAGCAGCGCTGGCTGTTTTGGAAGTAATGGAAGAAGAAAATCTAATTGAATTTGCCAAGCAGCGTGGCATGTATTTAATGAACCGTTTGAAAGCCATTGATGGTATTGAAAATGTTCGTGGCAGAGGATTGATGATTGGTTTTGATGTGCCTGATGATCTTAAAGACCTGCGTAAAAAACTGTTGTACGATTTCAATATTTTTACCGGCGAAGCCAAGCCAAATGTTATTCGCCTGTTGCCTTCATTGCCCTTTCGCGCAAGCAATCCGATGAGTTCTTGGATGCTTTAAAAGAAGCGATACAAATTAAACCTGCTGTTGTTTTGAAAACCAGAAGAAGTGGCAGGAAGCAAAAGAATTAAATTAGAAAATAGCCACAGCGATTCGAAAAACATACAGCCGCATTTGAGAATGAGAATGTTTGGGTACTGATGTTTTCATCGCTGGTCTTTTTATGAATCATTCACAAGCGTGTAAAAGCGCGCATATGTGCGCTGATACAGGTAAGATGCTTGCACAAAGTATCTCTGCATACATTTGCAAATTATCAGCCATTGGCTTTTGCCGGTGTAAAACCATCGTAATTGAAGCAATTTATTTCCGTTCACGATGTGCCAGATATCAATGCCTTAGTAGCAAAAGCATTGGCGTATAAAGCCGATCCTTTCAAAGACCAATCGCTCGGTAAAAACAAACGCATTGGTTTATTGTTTTTAAACCCATCGCTTCGCACACGCTTAAGCACACAGATTGCCGCCAAGAATTTAGGTATGGAAGCCATTGTGTTTAACGTTGATAAAGAAGGCTGGGCGCTTGAGTTTGAAGAAGGCGCCATTATGAGTGGCAATACCGTTGAGCATGTAAAAGATGCCGCGCCTGTGTTGGGAAATTATTTCGATATTCTATGCATTCGCACGTTTCCTTCTCTAAAAAACAGGGAAGACGATTACAGCGAACTCTACATCACCGAATTCAAAAAGCATTGCGGTGTGCCGGTCATTAGCCTGGAAAGCGCTACACTTCATCCGCTGCAAAGCTTAACGACGTTATCACCATCCAGGAACAATTGCAGAAATCGCCGTTGAAAACGGGCGCAAACCCAAAATTGTTTTTACCTGGGCGCCGCATGTAAAAGCGTTGCCGCAATGTGTAGCCAACACGTTTGCACAATGGATAAACGCCTGGGGCGAAGCCGATTTTGTAATTACGCATCCCGAAGATTATGAATTGTCAGCGCAGTTTACAAAAGGCGCTACCATTACGCACAACCAGGACGAAGCCTTGAAAGATGCCGATTTTGTGTATGTAAAAAACTGGAGCACCTTCAACGATTACGGTAAAATTTATGAAAACGATCCACGCTGGATGCTCACCAATAAAAAGCTGGAGCTTACCAATAACGCCAAAGTGATGCATTGCCTGCCGGTACGCAGAAATGTAGAACTGAGCGATGAAATACTAGATGGAGCCAACAGCATTGTAACGGCAGAAGCCGCCAACCGTGTATGGGCGGCACAGGCAGTAATCGCTTCCATCTCCACCCCCATCCCCTAAAGGGGGGTGAAACACTTTTTTGATTATTCATCATTTATCTACATGCGGCACAACTTTTTGAATTTTTTTCAATACTCCCTTTTTGGAAATGGAGGCATGTATTATGGAGCAACGCCATTCATATTTCAGCGGGCAACTGAATTGAGAAACACGATGACAGCCGCGGAAGCCTCACTTTGGAAATCGCTGCACATCAATGAATGGAAACTGAAATTCAGACGACAACATCCGATCGCAAATTATATCGTTGACTTTTATTGTCATTCTTTAAAACTGGTAATTGAAATTGATGGGGACATACATGATCATGAAGATGTTAAAAAGAATGATGCAGAAAGAGAAAAATATTTAAAAGGGCTTGGACTATCAATGCTACGATTTAGAAACGATGAAATCTTCAAAAAGAGAAACGCTACCCTGGCAACGAATAACAGAACAGTAGAAAATCTTAGAAAAGCATGGCATCTGTAGCGATGCTTCAAATGCCCCTTTAGGGGATAGGGGCAAACTCTACATTATTAAAATTGGTGGAAACATTATAGATGATGAAGCAAAGCTCACTTCTTTTCTTCAAGCTTATGCTGCTCTAGATGCCCGCAAAATTCTCGTTCATGGCGGCGGAAAACTGGCAACCAAAATCGCTGCGCAACTGGGTATCAAACAATCAATGATTGAAGGAAGACGCATCACCGATGCTGAAACTCTAAAAGTGGTGACTATGACTTATGCCGGATTTGTCAATAAAAATATTGTAGCACAACTACAATCCCTGGGCAGTAATGCTATTGGTTTGTGTGGTGCCGATGGCAACCTAATTCAATCGCACAAAAGCAGTTCATCCTACAATCGATTATGGATTTGTGGGCGATGTGGATGCAGTAAATACTTCGCTTTTGCAAAGCCTGTTATCACAGGAAATAAACGTTGTAATTAGCGCCCATTACACACAACAAAGAAGGACAATTGTTAAACACCAATGCTGATACCATCGCGCAGGAAATCGCGCAGGCAATGAGCTCATTTTACGAAGTGCATCTGGTATATTGCTTCGAAAAAAGCGGTGTGTTGCTGAATGCTGAAGACGACGCTACGGTTATCTCTTCCATTCATCCCATCTTATTATAAAGAACTGAAGGATAAGCAGGTCTTTTTTACCGGCATGATACCCAAATTAGACAATGCTTTTGCGGCTTTGAACAAAGGCGTACAACGCGTTGTCATTGGCAAAGCCGAACAATTACAGGAACTGGTGACGCAGCAACCGGCACAAACATTACAAATGAATAACACCACAAACGCATTAACTGAAAAAGCCATTGCTTTATTAAAACAACTCATCAGCACGCCGTCGTATTCGAAAGAAGAAAATGATACGGCAGAACCATTGTTGATTTTTTTAAAAGCAACCATATTCCCTGTTCAAGTGTTGGCAATAATATCTATGCAAAAAATGCGCATTACGATGAAAAAGAAGCCATCCATCCTGCTCAACTCGCACCACGATACCGTGAAGCCCAACAAAGGCTATACTATGGACCCGTTTACCCCTATGGTAAAAGACGGTAAACTGTATGGTTTGGGAAGTAACGATGCCGGTGGTTGTCTTGTGTCGCTCATGGCAACGTTTCTTTATTTTTATAACGAAAACAACCTTGCTACAACATTGTATTTGCCGCATGTGCAGAAGAAGAAATCAGTGGTGTCAATGGCATCGAACTGGTATTGCCATTTTTAGGAAATATTGATTTTGGTATTGTGGGCGAGCCCACAAAGCTGGAGATGGCGGTAGCCGAACGGGGACTGATGGTGATAGACTGTGTTGCCAACGGAAGAGCTGGCCATGCGGCGCGGAATGAAGGCGAAAACGCGCTCTATAAAGCCGTTGACGACATCAACTGGATACGCAATTATAAGTTTAATAAAGTAAGCGATTTGCTTGGCGAATCAAAGCTGAGCGTTACGATTATTGAAACGGAAAACAAGCAGCATAATGTAGTGCCTTCGCAGTGCAAATATGTAATTGATGTGCGGGTAAATGAACTGTACACGTTTGAAGAAATACTGGATGCACTTAAAGCAAAATCTGAAAAGTACCTTCAAACCACGCACTACGCGTATGCGTTCTACTTCTATTCCTGTAGATCATCCGCTGGTAAAAGCTGGCATTGCATTAGGTCATGGCTATTATGGCTCTCCCACCACGAGCGATAAGGCACTGATGCCTTTTTCCGCGCTGAAAATGGGACCCGGCGATAGCGCAAGAAGCCATACTGCCGACGAATATATTTACCTCGAAGAAATTGAGAACGGCATTGACACGTACATAAAAGTAGTCAGCGCAGTGGTGGGTTTTAAAGCGTAGTAAAACAAGACAAAAGCTCTTGTGTAAATGATGGCTTTCCTTTCACTTTCCTTCATTTCCGGCAATGCAAATAACACGGCATGAAACAACAGATTGCACAGATTGCTTTGGTGGTTCGCGACTATGACGAAGCCATCCGTTTTTATACAGAAATACTGGGCTTTCAACTGGTAGAAGATACAACGCTGAGCGATACCAAAAGATGGGTAACCGTAGCGCCGCAAGGTGATGGCGGATGCAACCTGTTGCTGGCAAAAGCCGCCGGTGAGGAACAGCAAAGCCGCATTGGCAACCAAACCGGCGGGCGTGTATTTTTGTTTCTGCATACCGACGATCTGCAAAGAGATTATGAAGCTTATAACAGCAAAGGAGTGAAGTTTGTAAGATTGCCGGCAGCAGAAGCGTGGGGCAAAGTAGCGGTGTTTGAAGACCTGTATGGCAACCTTTGGGATTTGATAGAACGGACAGAGAACAATCTAATATGTAACAAAAGTAACCGGCAACCAATATGAAACTTTGGCAAAAAAATATTGAATCGCTTAAGGAAGTAGAAAGCTTTACCGTAGGCAAAGACCGTGAGTTTGACTTGCTCCTTGCGCCGTTTGATATATTGGGAAATATCGCTCACGCGCAAATGCTGGCAACAGTTGGTTTGCTCACATCAGCAGAAGCGGAACTGCTCACAAAGGAACTAAGAGATATTTACAAAACAACACAGCCTTCAGCCGAAGGCGCTTCTTTTACCATTGAAAACGATGTGGAAGATGTGCATTCGCAGATTGAGTTTTTACTGACGAAAAAGCTGGGTGATATTGGTAAAAAAATCCACTCTGCCCGCAGCCGCAACGACCAGGTGCTGGTAGATGTAAAGCTTTTTTTGCGCAGCGAAATAGAAGCTACCGTTCATTCCGTAGAAGCTTTGTTTCAATTGTTGATAGCCCGCAGCAATGAACTGAAAGATGACCTGTTGCCAGGCTATACGCATTTGCAACTGGCCATGCCTTCATCGTTTGGCTTGTGGCTGGGCGCTTATGCAGAAAGCCTGGTAGATGATTTGGGTGTAATGAAAGCAGCCTATGAAGTTGTAAATAAAAACCCGCTTGGGCTCGGCTGCCGGTTATGGATCTTCGTTTCCCATCAACCGCACAATGACCACGCAACTGTTGGGCTTTGCCGATCTCAATTACAATGTAGTTTACGCGCAAATGGGGCGTGGCAAAGCAGAGCGCATTGTAGCTTCGGCACTCGCGAATATCGCCGATACTTTATCGCGCTTAAGCATGGATGCCTGCCTGTACCTGAACCAGAATTTTGGCTTTATTTCTTTCCCGCCCGAGCTTACTACGGGCAGCAGCATTATGCCGCATAAAAAGAACCCGGATGTGTTTGAACTCATCCGGTCGTATTGCAACCGCATCAAAGCGTTGCCCAACGAAATCATGATGATGACCACCAACCTGCCATCGGGTTATCACCGCGATTTGCAGTTGCTGAAAGAGCACCTGTTCCCGGCTTTTCAAACGCTGAGAAACTGTATGGATATGGCAGGTTTGATGCTAAGCCATATGGAAGTGAAAAAAGACATTTTGCAGGATGATAAGTACAGGTATCTCTTTAGTGTGGAAGAAGTGAACAAGCTGGTGCTGGACGGCACACCATTCCGCGACGCGTATAAAAAAGTAGGGATGGATATTGAAGCCAATAATTTTTCTTATTCCACCCATGTGCAGCATGTACATGAAGGCAGCATCGGCAATTTGTGTAATGATAAAATAGAAGCCAATATGAAAAAAGCAATCGACAGTTTTGACTTCAATACTTATCATTCAGCTATTGAATCTTTACTGACCTCATAATATTTGCAACCATAACGACAGAAAGGAGAGAAGTTGCACAAAGAATAAATGGAAATCGTTTTGAACTTTTTATTCCTGGAGATTATGTGTTTCAACCATCACGGCAATGCATGTTGCAAAAATCGCAGCCAGTTACCGTGCAATATCGCCTCCACATCGCTTTGCTGGTAACCTCTTTTGATGAAAAGTGCTGGCAGCTTCTGCAGATCAGCAATTGTTGCCAAATCGTATGGGCATTGCTCGCGACCAAACGCGCCATCCAGATCAGTTCCCAATGCCACATGTGATGCATTGCCGGCAAGCTGGCAAATGTGATCGATATGATCAATCGCTTTTTCCAGGTTGCATTGCATTGCTCCGGGCGTTGATTGCCCACGCACCCAGCCCGGCACCATCATCCATGCATCGAGCGCCACGCCGATCACCGCGTTTCTTTCCAGTAACATTTTTATCATCTCATCACTAAACTGCCGGTTGTGAGTCGACCAGCGCACGGCAATTGTTATGACTCGCCCATACATTGCCCCCAAACAAATCCATAGCTTCCCAAAACGCGTCGTCACACAAATGCGTTGCATCAAGTATGATGTTTAGCCGTTCCATTTCTTTCAGCAAATCTTTGCCAGAAGCATTGAGTTTCCCGGTAGCATCCGTGCCGTTAGCATACCTGCCGGGTCCGTAGTGTGCTGGTCCAACGGCACGCAAACCCGCGTTGTACATACGTTCCAGGTGCTGTACCGTAATGAGCGAATCGGCTCCTTCAAGACTTAATACAAAGCCAACAGGTTTCTGTTTATCCGGCGTCCGTTTTTCCATAATTCTATATGAGCATTCAGGGAATTCCGGTCTTTGATCATGGTCATTTCGCCCGCTTCTTCCATCGCTTTATACCATGCCAGTTGCCCCTGAGTTTGTGCCCATGCCTGTTGAGCTGAATGCCAGCCGGGCAACGGGTTTTGGGGCGCTACATACCTTGCAATTAGCGTAGCGGTTACAAGCCCGATGTTGCCTTTGCGCAGTTCGGGTAACGATACGGTTGCATTGCCACGATCAGGCTTGTCACGCAAGTCTTTTTCCCTTGCATTGATGTCTGTAACTGGCTGCCGCAAATCGCGGTTCCATTCCATTGCGTTCATGCTCAGGTCAAGGTGACCATCAATAATAAAAGGTTGTGTATGCAAGTGGTTTTATTAAACATGAATAAATCTGTTTCTCGCTATCACGTGCCAGCTTCTGTTTATGTTGTAATTCTCCGCAACATAAGCCGTACTGTATAGCGCCACGGTAGGGCAGATGTGCACCGGCACACCATACAGTACATCGCCTACCTTATATCGATTGCTTTCGGCTATGCGCAGCACCAGGTGTTCTTCGCTTTGGGAAACAGCCACGGCATCGGGTGCATTCAGGAAATGAACCCTGGGAAACGGGTTTTCGGCAGCAACCGATTTGTGCCCGAGATCCACGCAGATGGTTTGATTATCTATTACCGAGATGACACGGGTAGCTACCAGCGCTGCATACTGAAAAGCTTCATCCGGCAGCACTTGCTGATATCCCCAATCCCAAAACACAAATGTGCCGGGGCTGCATTCCACCCCGTCACGATGAGCATGCGCGGGGAATGAAGGAGTGCCACCCATTACTATAGCCAGGGGCATTGCTAAATGTTGCAGGGCTTGCTGTTGCAACGTTTCAACAGCTGCAAAAGCGGCGTCGGCTCTTTGCTGGCGCGCTATGATATCTGTATCCCTGATATGACCATCGTAGCCATGCAAACCTGTTACCCGGATACCTTCATAGTCCTTTATAGCACTGAGCAGTTGCATTATTTTTTCCGGTTTAATGCCAGTGCGGTTCATACCAATATTTACATCGATATAAACGGGTAAAATTAGCTGGTGTTTGCTGAACAACCGGGACAGTTGCATTGCGGTTTCTTCATTATCTACAAGGCAGGAAAAGATAGTGGAAGCATACATCTGCACGAGTTGAAGCAGGCGTCTCATTTTAGGACCTACGGGCTGGTAGGCGAGCAATACATCCGGTGCTCGTTCTATCGCCAGCATCTCTGCTTCGGGTATGGTAGCGCATTTATATTTTGTGATGCCTGACTTTAGCATCATACGGCTTACTTCCGCCATTTTATGCGTTTTCACATGTGGGCGCAGCCTGTCTATGCTGCCAATCATCTCTATGGCAAGGGCGATATTCTGTTGTATTCTTTCCGGGTATACGATCAGGGCAGGCGAATCGATATCTGCCATGTTTTCTATCTCGTACCAATTCATTTCTGGGTGTGTTTTCAAAGCGATTTTATTTCAGTTCAAATATGGCTTCTATTTCTACCGGTATATTATCGGGCAGCGAGCCCATGCCCACGGCACTGCGCACACCAATACCGTTTTCGTCGCCCCAGATGGCGGCAAAGAGTTCGCTGCAACCATTGATGACATAAGGATGTTTTTCAAAATCGGGCGTACAGTTCACCATGCCCAGCACTTTGATGACGCGTTTGATGCTGTTGAGTGAGCCAAGGTATTGTTGGATGGTTGCCAGCATGGTGAGTCCTACCTGCCTTGCAGCTTCTTTTCCCTTGTCCATGTCCATGTCTTGCCCAACCCTGCCAATCATAAGGCTGCCGTCGGGCAATACGGGGCCGTGCCCCGACAGGTATAGAAGGTTGCCGTGCTGCAGGCAGGGTTTGTACACGCCTTTGGGCGCTGGCGCCGGTGGCAAGTGCAGCCCGAGGCGGTTTAATATTTCGTTTGCGTTCTGATCAATCATGGTAATGAGTATCTGGTTAAATAATCACTTTGCCGGCAGGTTGCCATCGCATTGTTAGCGGGTGTAAAATAAGATAAATTGAGTGTACTGTGTTTCTATCCGGTCTGCGTACTTTTCTCGATTTGAGTTTCTGTTTGTATGAATGGATATAAGAAAAACCTGCTAGTTGTTTTTGTATAATTTATCCAGATCAAAATGAAAATCTTTATTAAGGAAATAGGGTAAACGTTTGGGAATCAAATCATTAAAACAGAATAGTTTATTTTCACAAAACCTTTTTTCAAAAAAGTTTAAACGTTTAAACAATCCTCCCTATATTTGCATTATCAAATAGAAAAATATACACCGTATATATAAGTTTCATATGGCAAGCAATCGTTAGAGGCCGTCCCTATTCTTGGGGAGGGCTTTTTTTATTGTCAACAATGAACGACCGATGCATCCTTCTTTTCCACCACATCTTATGAATCGGTTGATCGCAGTATTCGCCTGAATGTTTTTATTGGTAACATGGTATATGCAGTAATGACTACCACGCGTTGTCAATTCCCCGTACGTTCAACTGTGAGTGTAGAAGCACTAAGGTTATAAAAAAACCGGCAAGGAAATAATTTCCTGCCGGTAAATGAAATGGATAACAGTAATGCGAATGGTTACCGCGCGTAGCTTTTATTATTAATGATTGGCCAGTTGCTTTCGCAACGTCAGGTAATCGAGGAAGTAAATCACTTTTAGCGACAGGTTGTTGTTGTTGTCGCTGCTGAGCGTGCGGTGCAGGTTTTTAAAATAAGACGTTTCTACTTCATTGGCATATTGCTGCGTCGCATTTTTCCAAACCACATTCACAAAACTGCCGGGCGCAAACTGCCACGAATACACCATGTCGATATTGAAGAAATTGACATTGCGGTTTACATTGTTAACCGGGTGGTTGTTGGGTAGCAAGCTGCCATCCTGTTGCAACAGGTAAAAGGCTTTATTGTCCACCGTACTCAGGTAATGCCTTGCACGAAACGTGATGCCCATTTTATTGGTAAAGCTATACTTGGCACTCAGGATGTTTTCCACTGTATTCACGGTGCGTTTGGCAAAGTCAATGTTGGAGCTACCGGCCACATACGTATAGCCCATGTTGTTGTATCGAGGCATCAGGTTCAGCGAGTGTGAAAGGCTCAGCTTGTTATTGAACCGCATGTTTTGCCCCAGCATCACATCCAACCCCATCGAGTTGTAAAAATGAATGCTCGAACGCACCGCCACATCGGCAAACCAGGAATATTGCTTGCTGCCATTGCTTTCAAACCACGATTCCACCATCGCCGACGCGCCGCGTGTAAAATACCATCCGTTTTGACGTGGCTCATAAAAATCGTTTTGCCGGAAAGTGTAGCCCGTAAATACACCCAAAAACCATAGTTTTTTGCTTTGCACATTGGCATTTACATTGAAGCCGGCAGACTGGTAACGATCAGGGATTGGCGTTATTTTTTTTGCCAGCACGCTCACGTTGCTATTGAAATTGAGGTTGATGCGGTTGTACCAGTTTTTCGGTTCCGTCCACCGGTAGCCAACCCACAGGTAATGATTTAAAAAATTGTTGTTGGTAAAATAACCCATGTCCATCACTGCTAAATTTGGTATCAGTCCTTTCCTGCGAGAGGTTGAAGTTGAAACGGCCGCTTGTTTTGCCAAAATGCAGTTCATGGCTGATGCCGCTTTAGGTTCCGCCGCCCGGCAGGTAGCCAAAACGGTTGCTCATCGCCAGTTTGCCACCGAGGTTATACGTGTTTTTTTTGTCGTTCAGTTCAAACAATGCCGCGGTTACGTTGGCATCATAGTCTTTGCCATTGCGCCATACATTGGTGTTTATCAACGAAACGCTTGAGTTGTGTTTCATGGTTTGATCCAGCACAAACACATTGTAATTGGTCAGCGGGTCGGTTAGCTTCTGCCACTTTTCCTTGTCGTTGTTCTCGATGGTGGCATATTGGGTTTTGGTCAATGCATTCAAAAAGCCAATGCCCAGCCCTTTTTGCGTTCTGCCCGATATTTTGGTGGCATTGATCAGCTTTGATTCGGTAGGATTTTTAACGACTTTCCTTGCTGTCGAGATTATTATATACATCATAGAGATGAAACGGCGCGCCACCAATGCGCCGGGAATAAAACAGGTCGCCCTTGCTGAACAGTTCCGTGCCTTCGGTAAAAAAGTTGCGGTTCTCATTATATTTTACTTCAAATGGCGTCAGGTTCAGCACCTGGTTGTCGCTTTGCACCTGCCCGAAATCGGGTATCAGTGTCATATCGAGTGTAAATGCCTGGTTGATGCCATACTTCACATCCATGCCGCCATTTACCTGGGCTGTCCAGTTGCTTGCATCGCGCTGTTGTAGGGATAATGATTGGCATATACGGATAAATAAGGCGAAAACTGCAGACGCAAAGGCGGCTTGATGTTTGACAACCCTTTCCATAATCCTTCCTGCGTAAGAAACCCGTTTACGTTAGGATCGATGGGATTCCAGGTATATTGCTGTTCGGTTTTTCTTCTTCGGCGCGTGATGTTGATGCCCCAGTCCTGCACTTCTTTTTTACCAAAACGGATGGCTGAAAAAGGAATAAACATTTCAAAACTCCAGCCATCTGTCGGTAATTACGGTACCGCTCTTCCAGACCGCATTCCAGCTAAAATCTTCCGATTCTCCGTTCATGCTCGGCGGGTTCATTTTCGCATCCCATTGTTCGCCAAGCGGTGTTACAAAATATTCAAAACCATTCAGCTTATCATTGTACGTATCGAAAATGATTCCAACGTAATCATTGGTGCCAAAGCCATCCCGGTCCCGTTAGTTCGGTGGCAATGCTGTCTTTTGTTCGTTCATGGCAATAACCACCCACGTAAATGCCTTCGTTGTTGTACATGAGGTAAGCAACTGTTTTCAGGGCAGGATCTTCGGGTGTGCCGGCTTTGGGACGGAAATATAAAAAATCCGTCAGCAGCGAAGCGTCACTTGCCGGCGCTGTCCGATAATACACCATCAACCTTCACTGTGCCCGCGGTGCGTTGAGCCGTTATTATCCTTGGCACACCAGGCTGTGTTTTGCCGGAATGCGACGCCAACAGTACGGACGTAATCAAAAACATGACCGTTACCAAAATGCGAACCCCCTGTGTCATAAGTATTCAACGGAAGAATGAGAAATTCCGGCAGTAAAGATGTGGACATCAGGTACTGTTCCGGGTAAATTTTATGTGAATGGAAAGCAGTTCTTGATGAATGGTAAAAGGAT
>CAVXBN010000018.1:0-42486 GCA_963760045.1 uncultured Chitinophagaceae bacterium | reverse complement strand
ATCTGATGAACCTTTTACCCGCGATCATCCAGTTACCAGAAATTTTACCTGGACACTTAGCGGCGAACGCCCTGAAGGAGTCACTTACTATGGCGCACACGCCGATTTGTATGCTTTTGGTACCGATGTGCAAATGGACAAAGTGAGACTCGTGTTTACACCCGAAGAAAGTGTGTTGATAGATGGAAGCGCAGCGGCAACGATTGAAAGGTATGTGGAAGATGTTGCCGGAACTTTTATGGTAAAAGACATTCCTGTGGGTAAATATAGCGTAACAGCCATTTATCCCGGCAAAACCCTGCTGCTCGACAACCGCCATGATGATGGCGAACCCGAAGCCCAAAAACCGGTAGTGTTTGGCAAATATGCCGCTAACGGAGAAACGGAATACAATATTGAATTCTGGCTGATGGAATAGTATTGGTTTGCAAAAAGGGCAGACAAATGCATAAAATACAAGTGCATTGATCTCTTAACGAACGCAATTTTGTATGCAGGAATACCGCTGTTTCTATTGTTGGTATGTTATCTGTTTATACCTAAGTTGACATTAATGAATTACCGGAAAATAAATACTTATGTATAAATCACTGTTAATCTTACTTAGTCCCTTACAAATGCTGGCGGCTTGCAACAACAACCATTCAGCAGATAATGTTCCACCAAACAACAATAGCCCCGCAGATACCAGCGGCACTTATCCGCCGGTAGAAACCGGCACTGCCAATACAAATTACAAACCGGCGTTTGAAGGGCAAACCCGCGTTGCCGGTGTAAAAACAAAGACACCTTATAATGTGAAAGTGCTTTCCGAAGGGCTGAAAAGTCCGTGGGGCATCACGCAGCTTCCCGATGGCAGGCTGCTCATTACCCAGAAAGCCGGAACGATGATTATTGCCACTGCTGATGGTAAATTGAGCGAACCCATTACCGGTTTGCCAGCTGTAAATCCTGACGGGCAGGGCGGATTGCTCGACGTAGCAATTGATCCCAATTTTTCCGGCAATAAAATGCTGTATTGGACTTTTTCTGAAAAAACAGCCGACGGCAACCTTACGGCAGTAGCCAAAGGCACTCTTTCTGCCGATGAAAAAAGGGTAGAAAATATAACTGTAATATACCGCGTAACGCGGCCTACAAAGTACGCTTCACTATGGCGGAAGAGTCATTTTCGATAAAGACGGCAATCTTTTCGTGAGCACAGGCGAGCGCTCTGACCTTGAAACCCGCCCGCAGGCACAATGGCTCAATTCCGCACTTGGCAAAGTGCTGCACATCACTACCGATGGCAAACCTGTAGATGGCAACCCGTTTGTGAACAAGTAGCGATGCCCGCCCGGAAATTTATTCATATGGTCACAGAAATGTGCAGAGTCTCTCCATTCACTGCAAACCGGCGATTTGTGGGAAGCCGAATTCGGACCCCGCTGGGGCGGCGATGAGGTGAACCTTATAGAACCCGGCAAAAATTATGGCTGGCGTACTCATTACCTATGGCATCGAATACAGCGGTGAAAAAGTAGGCGCTGGCATTACGCAGCAGGCAGGACTGGAACAACCCGTTTACTATTGGGATCCCGTGGTTTCGCCCAGCGGCATCACGTTTTACAGCGGCAACGCAATACCTGAATGGACCAACAATTTGTTTCTTGGCGGACTGAGCGGCAACCACATTGTGAGGCTGGTGATTGAAAACAACAAAGTAGTGGGAGAGGAAAGACTACTGGCAGATGAAAAACAACGCTTTCGTGATATTGCTGATAGCAAAGAAGGCGTGTTGTATGCCGTAACCGACCAGGGAAGGCTGTATAGCATTGGAAAAAAATAGGAAAGGCGTTAGAAGCAGAACCTCAGTTATGGGTAAAATGAGTAAATATAGCTGACTGATCAGTTTCGTTTTTTATACAACTTATTCAATTCATTACCGGGTGGCGGCTTTTTGGCCGCGATCCTTTTTTATAGAACTTATCAATCAGCCCGCTTTGATTTTTGCCCCAGGTAAAGCCCGCCAATCACCAGCGCTGTACCCACAACCGTGAACCCGGTAATGGATTCATTGAGCAGAATGGCGGCGTAGACAAACCCGAACACCGGGCATAAAAACAGCCACAGAGAAGCCCTTACAGCATCGATCTTCAGCAGGTAAAGCCATAGCTGTACAGAGATGACAGATACGGGAATAATGAGCCACGCCTGCGCCCCCCAGAAGCGCGCGTCAAAATGATTCACCGCGTTTTCACTGTGCATCAGAATTGTAAAGGGCATGAGCAGCAAACCACCAATAAGCACCTGCCATCCATTAATTACCACCGAGGGCAGCCGCCATTTGGTTTGCGCGAAATAGATAACACCTGTAGAATAGCCATACCATGAAGCACAGGCACCAGAGTCCGAGCCCCCTGCAGCGTGGCGCTGCTGATTGTGCAGCAGCGGGTAAGTAGCGATGATAACGCCTGCCATGCCCAGCGCAATACTGATCCACTGAATGCCTTTTACTTTTCTTCCTGTCCACACGGCCAATAAAATACCGATCATCAGCGGGTTGGTAGCTGGTGCCAGGCTGCCAATACCTGCCGATACCTGCCGCAAAGCGATGATGTACAATCCAAGATAAATGGTGGTGTTCAGAGAGCCAAATACGAGAATCTGCTTCCAGTCATTGCCTTGCGGCAATGGGTTTTTGGTAAATACATGCGCATACAGCAGGATGAGCGTGCCGGCAAGCAAAAACCGGATATTGAACAGCAGCAGCGGCTCTACCGATTGTATGCCTATTTTACCCGCAGCCGAAGCGGAAGCCCACAGAACCGAAAACAGGAAACCTGCCAGGAGAAATTTGGAACTGCTGTTTAATGTTGGTGGCTTCATGCAGGCTTTTACAGTTTTGCACAGAAAGTGCATGGTTTGTTCAGGTTGCGAAATTAAGCGTACTACAGCTACAATCTGTAACTGTTCATTTTTACAGGTTGCCACACTGCGCAATGCGGGGATTATTACATAAAAAAGCAGGAGAAAACCGTTTTTCAGCAAACGTTCACCTGCTATTGTATAATTCAGTTTACAGGTGGGTTAGTATTTCATTTACACTCGCCCGTTTTGAATAATCGGGATCAAAATGCACAAAGCGAATGGTGCCGTTCGGGTCTACAATAAACACAGCGGGTACAGGTAAATGCTCACCGTTGCTTCCATTTACCACGTTAAAATCAATACCATAGCTTTTGTATTTGGATACCACCGCGGTATCTACTGCGTAAGTAACCTTATACTCGTTCATGATGGTCATGCCTTTATCTGACAATACAGGATAGGCAGCGCCGGTTTTTTGGATCGTCTTTTTTACGTTGTCGCCCGTTTCCGGAGAGATAGCGATGAGTGTGGCGCCTTTCGCTGTAATAAAAGACACAGAATCCTGCAACTGTGCAAGCTGCTTGTTGCAATACGGGCACCATTCCCCGCGGTAAAACACCAATACGGGTGGGCCTCACTTCAATATCGTTTGCAGACTTACGGCGTTGCCATCCTGATCTATAGAAGTAAATAAAGGGCGCTTTTTCTCCCTTTTGCAATCCTTTTGGCGTAGCCTGGCTTATGCCTGACAGTGTGATTATCAATGCTGACATCAAAACAATAATCTGTTTCATGGCTATTTTATTTGAAGGTGCGTAATAAAACCGGGGTTGCAGAGGTTTTGAATTTGCAGCCGCCCTTTTAACGTTATGGTGGCTGTTTTGCAAAATGAGGGTTGCCGCTTTGTCACTTTCCCCGTGAAAACCCACTACCTTTCCGTAAGGGATTGCCCCAAATGAAAGCCAGCCGTTAGCGGTTCTTTTTTGCAGTAATACAGTAAACATTATCGTATGGTGTGCTTGCGTCTGCCCATGAAAACATCAGATCATTCCAAAATATCTGCTTCTTGAAAATGTTGCTCACCGGCGTTACCGGGTATATTGCGCAGCGCTTGTTGCCGGTATTATTAGACAACGGTCACGAGGTGGTTTGTTGTGTGCGGGATAAAAACAGGTTTGTCAACAAGTACAAACGCGACGGCATAACCGTTGTGGAAGCCGATTTCCTGGATAAACAAAGCCTGCAGGCCATACCCGATGACATAGACGTAGCATATTATCTTATTCACTCCATGTCTACTTCCTGCTGGTGACTTTGAACATATGGAACAGGTGTGCGCCATCAATTTTAAAGAAAGAATAGAACAAACTTCGGCGCAACAGGTCATCTACCTCAGCGGCATTGTGAACGGAGCAGCAGCTATCGAAACACCTGAACCTCGCGCAAGAATGTGGAGACCATTTTATCAGGCGCGTCCACTTTGCGCTTACCACGCTGCGCGCCGGCATTATTGTAGGTTCGGGCAGCGCATCGTTTGAAATTATCCGCGACCTCGTGGAAAAACTCCCTGTCATGATTACGCCACGCTGGCTCAAAACCCGGTGCCAGCCCATCGCCATCCGCAATGTACTGGAGTTTTTAAACGGCGTGATTGGCAAAACGGAAACCTATCAGGAAAAGCTACGACATTGGCGGACCGGATATATTGACCTACAAGGAAATGCTGCTCAGGTTTGCCAAAATAAGAGGTCTGAAGCGGCAACATTTTCGTGGTGCCGGTAATGACGCCCCGCATATCATCGTACTGGCTCTATTTTGTAACAGCGACTTCTTATGTGCTTGCCAAAAACCTGGTGAACAGCATGAAGACAGAAGTCATTTGCCAGCCAAACAACCTTGTGGAACTTCTTCAGATTTCCCTAATTGATTACAATACAGCCATCAAACTGGCTTTTGATAAAATAGAACAAAACCAGGTGATCTCGAGCTGGAAAGACGCGCAAACGAGCAACGTGATTCAGCGTCGGCATATCGCACTATATAGAAGTGCCTGTCAATGGCTGCTTTACCGATATCCGCAGCCGCAAGCTGGTGCATGTTCAGCGTTCGCTCGACAAAATCTGGAGCATTGGTGGCAAAAAGAGGCTGGTATTACGGCAACTGGATGTGGGAAATCAGGGGCTTTTTAGACCAGCTTGTTGGCGGCGTGGGCATGCGTAAGGGTCGCTGAAGCCATACCGATAATTGCAGCTGGCGAAGCGCTGGATTTCTGGCGCGTATTGCTGGCTAACAGGGAAGAAAAAAGGCTTTTGCTTTATGCCGAAATGAAGCTGCCGGGCGAGGCTTGGCTCGAGTTTACCATTGATGAAAACAATGTGCTTACGCAAACAGCCACCTTCAGGCCGCTTGGCGTAATGGGCAGACTGTACTGGTACAGCGTGTCTGCCCTTTCATATGGCTTTATTTTTAAAGGAATGATCAATGCGATCGCTAAAGAATAAAGATTATCGCAGGACAATGAGCAGGGCTTTTTTTGTTTTTGGCGAAACAGGCAGTATGCAGTTTATATTTTTTATGTATGCTTATTTTTCAGCGGATAAACCATTACATCCGGGGCGGCGCCAATTTTCATCTTTTTTTAATGAGTCTCATTTTCCCGTTCTTATATCGGGTTCCTGGTGTAATTACAGTAACAGGTTTGCCATCACCCTTTTAGCGCCAAAGCACATTTGCAAATACAGAAAAACATCTTTACGTTTACACATCCCAAAACATATGAGTGGTTTCGCCTGTTATTCCGTCTCACTGTTTCCCGGTTATAAGATAAATGGTATTGTTACATCAGGCTATTTCAAAGATGCACAGACAGATGGTAGTTTCTCAATATTGCCGTAATGATAAATCCAATCAGTACCGTTAATACTCTGTACAAAAATATCAGTAAACGAATGAGGTGGCTTGTTCTGCTGCTGCTTGTGTGCACTTCCTGCTTTGCGCAGCCCAATGCTACTGCTGTAAAAGGAATATTAAACCTGCAAAACAGGGACTGGGCACAAAACGGGCTGGCAGATCTGAATGGCGAATGGGAATTTAACTGGCATGCCTTATATACACCGGATTCTCTTCGCGAACCAAAAACTGTTACGGACTATGCCGTGGTGCCCGGCTTCTGGAATGGATTAGTGCCGGGGCTGGGCGCTTTTCAACCGGCTCATGGAATACGCCTACCTATCACCTGAAAGTATTGTGCCCGCCATCAGACGATCCGCTGCGGCTAAAATTCCTAACCGTAGCTTCTGCCTATAAATTGTTTGTCAATGGAAAACAAATTGCAGAAACCGGCAAAGTAGGCACTACCAAAACCACTACAATTCCGGCTTACCAACCACTTATTTTTCCCGTAACACCCGAGAACAATGTGCTTGACATTGTGATTCAGGTTGCCAATTTCAACTACAATAACGGTGGCTTGTGGGACTTTATCAAGCTGGGTACAGCGGAACAAATTCATACTTTCCAGCTGCAAAACATTGCGCGCGATTTTTTTCTTGCCGGCAGTTTTTGCCTTATCGGGCCTGTTTTACGCAGTTATCTTTTTTTTCGTCAGGCGGCGCACTTCGCCACTTTATTTTGCCTTGTTTTGCCTGCTGATCGCCATGCGCCCGCTTGTAACTGGCGAGTTGGGCATTACTTATATTACCAACTGGAACTGGCACTTCATTAAGCACATTGAATTTTTGTTTTTATACCTTGCGTTACCCTTGTTGTCGCTTTTTTCATTTGAATTGTTTCCCAAAGAATTTTCGAAAAAAGTGTTGCGGTATATCCTCATCGTCAGTGTGCCGTTTGTGCTAACCGCACTTATCGCTCCTCCCTATATTTTCCGGTATACATTGCGTCCGTTCCAGGTGTTTCTTTTGCTATCTGCCTGTTATGGCTTGTATGTATACATCAGGGCAGTAAAACACAGGCGAACGGGCAGTATTTATTTCCTTGCAGGGTTTGTGATTCTTTTTATTACAGTCATTAATGATATACTGTATACCAGCCTGCTTGTAAAAAGCACCAACCTTGTGTATGTAGGGATGTATATATTGGTTGTGTGCCAGGCTATTGCCATGGCAAGGCAGTTTTTCCGCGCTTTTGATAATGTAGAAAAACTGAACGGGCAACTGAAAGCATCAATCATGAGCTGAGCCTTAAAAACGATATGATCTCAACAAAGCCAATGAGCAGCTAAGTATCCTGAATGCAGAACTGGATACACTGGTGTTTCGTACTTCGCACGATCTGCGTTCGCCCATAACTTCGGTATATGCAATGGCTGATATTATAAAACTGGAAGATGATAAAGCGACCAGAAATGAATATGTGGACTTTCAGAAAAAAACGCTGATGCGTCTGAACGCGCTGATCTCTGAGATTTTACAATATGCCAAAAACAAAAGCACGGCATTGCATCCTGAAGAGATACAACTGGAAGAGTTTGTGCATCATGCCCTGCAGGATCATACCTATTCCTATAACTCAGCGCATATTCAGCGAATAGTGCAAGTGAGCCAGTCTTGCCCGTTTTTTGCCGATAAAACGAAGGCTGGCGATGGTGCCGAACAATTTAATATCAAACGGTCTGAAGCACCACAATCCCGATCAGCCCAAGCCTTATTTACAGATCATTGCACATGCAACAGCAACACAGGCCGTGATAGAAGTAGCAGATAACGGACAAGGCATTGCCGAAGAACATCTCGACCATATTTTTACCAAATTTTACCGGGTGAATACTAAACTCACAGGCTCAGGTTTTGGACTGTATATCGTGAAAGAAACTATAGAAAAAATGGGTGGCAGCATCAGGGTAAAATCGCGGCTGGGTGAAGGCACAAGCTTCATTATTGTGATACCCAACCAGGCAGGCGATTAAGACATTGCCTTCTCATTTTGCGTAAATGATTTCTGCCTGTTCATAAACCGTTTTGTTTACCAATGATGCCCAATTCTGTTTTGCCGGAGGCAACATATCATCGGAAGCAGCTTTCTTTATTGCTGCTGATGTATTACTTTAGAATATGCTTACACTCAGTGCACTTTACATTTATCCCATAAAATCTTTAGGCGGCATATCAGTAGACAATGCTATAGTTACTGACCGAGGTTTTCAATACGACCGCCGCTGGATGCTGGTGGACGAACACTACGACTTCCTGAGCCAGCGCGACCTGCCTGCCATGGCACTGTTTAGCGTAGCCATTGACGCCCACGGCTTGCAGGTAACCCATTTGCCAATGGGTGATATATGCGCCGTACCGTTTACACCGCCCATGAATGAAACAACCATGGTGGAAGTATGGAGCGACCGCTGCCGGGCGCAAAAAGTAAGCAGTGAAATTGATGATTGGTTTTCACAAAGGCTGGGCATTCGTCGCAGTCTTGTGTATATGCCCGATGCCACGCGCCGCAGGGTAGATGGCAGGTATGCAAAAGACAAAGAGATCAACAGCTTTTCCGATGGCTACCCGATGCTCATTATCGGGCAGGCTTCGCTGGATGATCTTAACAACCCGCTTGCCACAGCCGGTAGAGATGCTTCGCTTTCGTCCCAACCTTGTGGTAAGCGGCGCGGCACCTTACGAAGAAGATAGCTGGGAAGCTTTCCGCACCGGCGATGTGGAACTGTATGGCGTGAAACTTTGTGCCCGCTGCGTGATGGTGACCATTGACCCCGGCACAGCAGAAAAAAGCAAAGAACCGCTGCGTACATTAACCGGATACCGCAGCAAAAACAATAAAATTTATTTTGGTCAAAACCTGCTTCACAAAGGAGAAAGGCACGCTGCATGTAGGTGATGAGATTCACATCATCAGCAGGAAACGGATGGCGTTTCAGGATGAAAGCCGGTAAAAGATTTTACCTGTGTTTTTAGCTACGTTGCTTCGCAAAAAAAAGAGTTTTCAGGCTTGGTAATTGTTTGATAGGTAAAAACAAAGAATATGGATAAGAAAAATAAAGGACTTGCAGACAACCAGGATGGCGATATCATACTGAACGAAAGCGGCACTTCGGTGAACTTTGGCTGGGATGAAAAAGAGAGCGAAACACAGGATGAAAACGAAGCACTGAAAGATGATCCCAAAGTGAGCGGCAATACATCAGCAGATTCAGAAACAAAGCAACCTACGCAGGAATAACCGTTGTTGTGAGCACTCAAAATTGTGACTCTGATTTTTTAAATAATCAATTCGTTTTCCTTAAAAAGGTAAGCGCTGTATCTTGCGCAAATCATTGAGATGAAAGATAGCCAGCAGTCAAATACTTTGATGTACAAAACAACATGACATCCGTTTTCTTAATAAAACAGACGGATGAAATGAAATACTTTTTATTGGTTGAAGAAAGACTGTTAAAGCAAAATTGCCCGAAAAAAGTTCTTTGTACACTTAGTGTCTGTCCATATCGTATCTTACTTTAAAATCAACGATGGCTGACACAAGCAAATTCATTGAAGCAATAAAGGCCGAGTTACACCTTCAAAGGCGAAACTGTTAAAATCGTGGCTGCGCTTTATGAAGGCGAAATTGTGCCCGGTGCCGATATCTACCTACCCCTGAAAACCATGAACCGCCACGGCCTGATCGCCGGCGCCACCGGCACCGGTAAAACAAAGACGCTGCAAATGATCAGCGAATTCCTGAGCGATGCCAGTGTTCCTGTGTTGCTGATGGATATAAAAGGCGACCTCAGTGGCATTGCCGCCATGGGTCAAACGAGAAAGTAAAGGAACGCTATGAAAAAATAAATATTGAATTTACGCCCACACAGTTCCCGGTAGAGCTGATGACATTGAGCGATGAGAAAGGGTGTGCGTCTACGCGCTACCGTGAGCGAATTTGGCCCGGTATTGTTTACCAAGATATTCGGACTGAATGATACACAAGGTGGCGTTGTGGCCATGATCTTCAAATATTGCGACGATAATAAACTGCCCTTGCTCGATCTGAAAGATTTTATCAAAGTACTGCAATATATAGGCGACGAAGGAAAGGCAGAACTGGAAAAAAGCTATGGTAAAATATCGACCACCAGCACCGGAACCATCCTGCGAAAAGTGATCGAATTGCAGCAACAGGGTGCCGATGTTTTCTTTGGTGAAAAAAGTTTTGAAGTGGAAGACCTGATGCGATCGACGATGACGGCAGGGGCGTGATCAATGTATTACGGGTTACCGATCTGCAGGATCGCCCGAAACTGTTTTCCACCTTTATGCTGCAGATGATGGCCGAATTGTATGCCATCAGCCCTGAAGAAGGTGATCTGGATAAACCCAAACTGGTATTGTTTATCGATGAAGCCCACCTGATTTTCCAGGAAGCCAGCGATGCCTTGCTGCAACAGATAGAAACGGTTATCAAACTGATTCGTTCCAAAGGTATCGGTATTTTCTTTGTACGCAAAACCCAATGGATATTCCGGCGGGAGTGCTGTCGCAACTGGGTTTGAAAGATGCAGCATGCGTTGCGGGCATTTACCGCCGTCGACCGGAAAGTGATAAAGCAAACTGCGGAGAATTATCCCGAATCCTTTTATAAAACAGAAGACCTGATTACACAAATGGGGATTGGCGAGGCCCTGGTTACCATGCTGAACGAAAAAGGTATTCCTACTCCGCTGGCGCATGTGATGCTGCTCCCCCTGAAGCAGGATGGATATATTAACAGCATAGGAAATAGATGGCATAGCGGACAAAAGCAAACTGGTGCCCAAATACAATACCCAAATCGACAGCGAAAGCGCCTATGAAATATTAAATGAAAAACTCAAAGAAGCCGCCGCCAAAACAGAGGAAGAAGAAGCAAAAAGACCGGCAGCGAAAGCATCGGCAAAAAAAGAAGAAAGCTTCCTGGACAATCCTATGGTGAGAAGTGCCGGAACGGCAGCTACTATCATCACGCGGAGTTTGCTGGGCGCGCTTGGTCTTGGCGGAAGAACAAGCCGTAAGAAGAATTCAGGCTTTTTTGGCTAACATTTCCGTGTTCTGTAATATAGATGCGACTTAAAAAATAACCATTAGAATAAGCTGTATGAAACCGGATTTCATACAGCTTTTTTGTTTCTCAGATATCTATCAGAATCGTAGGGTTTGCACAACAAGTAATCTTACAAAAACCACCTGCTTATTAGCGGTTTGCTTTAAGTTTTAGTTTGCTTACCTTTCTTCCAAATAACATGCTATGCCAGAAAGCAGAAAACGACGCAGGCAGGCGCGTCGCACGCAATCAGATCTTTACTCCCCTTCTTTCAAAATAAGGCGCAGTGCCGCTTTGGTAGCTGCCATTCTTGGTGCCGTATTTGGTTTGCTGGCTGTTATGGTAGCCCGCGGAGCAGAGGCAACGGGAATGATTATAGGTGCCGTAGCAGGAGCCATGCTTGGCTATCTTTTAGGCAGAGCCATTGATAAAAACATTGCCCGGAAACAAACCTGATATTCCGTTGCAGAATGTTGTGTATAGTTACGTTCTGGCTATGTTTAATGAGCCATACATCCATTACTTCAACGTGTAGTAAAGAGACTGTTGCCTTTTAGCAAAACTGCCTGACCATATTGCTGCAAGAGATACATGCCGCTGTGCGAAACGCCTGCCAGCAGGTTGCCTTCTGGCGTGGTTCCAATGGCGTATACGCTCTTGCCTTCGGGTAGTCCCGTTCCTGCCAATTTCTATGTTTTTAACCTTGTCTTCCCACTTGTATATTTCACCATCTGCACCCGCGTATATCGTGCCGCCGGCAGATACAAACACTGCATAAGAAGTTGTGTTTTTCAAGCCTGGAAAGCTGCCAGTTTTCTCCGTTATCACCCGATGCAAAACACCTTTATCAGCATGGGTTCTTCAACTAAGTAAATAATGAATGATCCGGAAAATCAAATCAGGAAAGGTTCAATATCTGTTGAGATAAAGAATGTAACATTAGCGTATGTGCGTAAAGATTTTGACCGGCATTTTAGCCATTCAACAGCAGGATAGTATGAAATCAGGCAAATGCTACGACTGATAATTTGTATGCATTTGAAGCCCGAATCGGTACACGGTTGGCGATTGCAGCAGTTTAAAATTTGCCATGTACATAACCTGTATCCACAGATGATTTATGTTGTTGTTCTTTTTATTTATACAAAAAAATAGTGCTGCATTCATGAAACGAAAGCAAGATGCAGGCGCATTATGCAAGCGGCAGATTATTTGACTATCAACGACCGGTTATACGATCTGAAATAATTGCGAAACTGCTCACTGCTATAATCCAAATCGGAATCTGTCATGTTCACCTCACAAATGTATTTAATGACGTTGTAAACGGAAGATAGCATTTGCAGTAACCACAATAACGATAAGCCTGCATACAACTACTGCTTGTTGCCACGCGCTTGTTAACTGAAATACCTGCCGGAAAATTTATATACGGTAAGGCAACCTGCACAAAAAACATGCGTATGTTATAATCAGCTACGATTGCTTGCCAGCTATTGACCTGCTATCATAACATGTGTGTACAAGAACACAGCTGCACGAAAACAGAGCTGTGTATTTCTTGTGGTAACATGCGCCCGTCAATAACAACATCGTCAGTTGTTTAGCTCTTACCAGCCATGCAGGAATATTTAATTTTTATACATTAAAACGCTTACCCGATGAAATCAACCACACCACAGCAACACGGCATTGCCGCCAAACAGATTCTTATCTCATTCCCTTCCTTCTGTGCCATGCTTTTGCTCGGCTCATTTCTTTTATTACAAAGTTGTAAAAAGAATGATTTTAACCCCCCGCCCGTCGGTGTCTACGATCTGCAAATGGTATCAGATGGTTTTGCATCGCCCATCGCCATTGAAGAAGCACCCGACAACAGCAGCCGGCTCTTTGTTACCGATCAAACCGGGAAAATTTGGGTTCTCAATCCCGACGGTTCTAAAAAACTGGAACCTTTTCTTGACATCAGCAGCCGCATGATGGCTTTATCGCCCTTCTACGACGAGCGCGGTTTGCTGGGTTTCGCGTTTCATCCGCAGTATAAAACCAATGGCAAATTCTATGTTTTCTACACAGCGCCTCCCCGTATGGGCGGTCCCGAACCCGGTGTGCCATGGAACAACCTGACACGCATTTCCGAATTCCGGGTTTCTCCGTCCAATCCGGCGGGATAAAGCTGATCCTGTCATCCGAAAGAATTGTACTGGAAGCCGATCATCCGCAGGGCAATCACAATGGCGGAATCCACTACACCTGGACGAGATGGTTATCTCTACATAGCCATCGGCGATGGCGGCAATGCCGATGATGTAGGCCCGGGACACGTAGCCGACTGGTACGATATCAATGCCGGTGGCAACGGGCAGGATATAAAGGAAAACCTGCTGGGTAATATTTTGAGAATTGATGTAAACGGACGTGGAAAACAAGGCTATAGTATACCATCCGATAACCCATTTGCCGGCACAGATGCAAAAGAGGAAAGTCGCGACGCCTTCGGGTTTAGAAATCCTTACCGCTTTTCTTTTGATATGGGCGGCGATCACAGCCTGTATGCCGGCGATGTAGGACAATCTTTGTATGAAGAAATAGACATTGTAAAAAAAGGTGGCAACTACGGCTGGAATGTAAAAGAAGGTACGCACTGCTTCAATACAGATAATGATAAAGAAGAACGCAACGCCTGCCCCGTACAAGATCCTGACGGCAATCCTCTACTCGATCCTATCATCGAATTACCCAACTACGATAACCCGCACGGCGGCATGGCAACAGCTATCGTGGGTGGCAATGTATACCGCGGCAAAACGATACCGTTTCTGTATGGCAAATACATCTTTGGTATTTTGTCGGATGATGACGAAGAAGCCGCCGGCCAACTGTTCCTGGCAAAACCTTCAGCAACGGGATTGTGGGATTATGAAAAACTGGAGCTGAGAAGCTTTTCCGATGATTTGGGGCAATACATCAAAAGTATGGGTCAGGATATGAGCGGCGAAATCTATGTATTGACCTCCGGACAAATAGGACCGCAGGGCAATACCGGCAAAGTATACAAGCTTGTGTTTGGAAGAGAATGATGTGTATCAAGATGGCTTGTATCAAGGAGGTGAGCAATAAAAGGCTCACCTTTTTTTGTGCGTTATTTTAGGATGAATATTATTGTGGATAATGATTCACTTATTTCCAGATACCATTCTGAATTCTACTACTTGGACAGTGCCGGTGAAAGTGTTTCATGCTGCCGTTTTACCTGTTTTTATAAACTAAAATTTATCGTTTATTACTCAACACATTGTACCTCTCCGTTCCACCAATCCTTTCTATCTTTCCTTTCCATATAACGTGTGCATTTTACTAAAGCTGCACAATCATTATTCTCACGCGAACTGCTCCATATGAAAACATTTGTACTGCTTTTTCTCTTCGTCATTATTTTTTCATTTCATTCATCTGCACAGTTAATCAATCCAACCATTTTATCAAAAGAGTGGAAAGCCAAATGGATTGAAGCGGCACCATCGGCAGCGCATCAGTATGGCGTATATCATTTTAGAAAAACACTGAACATTGATACGCTTCCTTCCCGCTTCATGGTGCATGTAAGTGCCGATAACCGTTATAAACTTTATGTAAATGGCACGCTGGTTTCTTTAGGTCCGGCAAGGGGCGATATCCTTCACTGGAACTTTGAAACCGTTGATATCGCGCCATACCTGCAACGGGGAAAAAATGTGCTGGCTTCCGTGGTGTGGAACTTTGGCGACTACCGGCAGGAAGCGCAGTTTTCACTGCAAACGGCTTTTATCCTGCATGGCGATGGCGACAGCGAAGCAATTGCCAATACCGACACTTCGTGGAAATGCAGCACCGATAGCAGTTATCGTCCTTTGCCACCCGATATTCATTATGCCTATTATGTAGCCGGTCCCGGCGAAAACGTAAATTTTCATTCTTTTCCACAACACTGGGAAAACAGCTTCATTTTGATGATGCCAATTGGAAAAGCGCAAAAGAAATCTTCAACGGTTTGCCCAAAGGCGCGTTCAACTTTTCGTATGGCTGGATGCTGGTGCCACGCACTATTCCGCAAATGGAACTGACACCGCAGCGCTTCCGCAGTGTAAGAGAAGATTCGGGCAAGGTTACGCCTTCTTCTTTTCCCGTAAACCAACAATCATTTACGGTACCGGCACATGCAGACATAAAAATTTTGCTTGACCAGGGCTTTGAAACAAACGCATATCCGGTTTTGAACTTCAGCAGGGGAAAAGACGCACACATCAGCATCGGTTACACCGAAGCATTATACATGCAAAAAGAAGGCAAAGTCGTGTATGAAAAAGGCAACCGCAATGAAGTAGCGGGCAAAATATTCATTGGCGTGCAGGACCGCATTACTGCCGATGGTAGCAACGACCAAACATTTACCACTTTATCCTGGCGCACTTTCCGGTATGTACAACTCATCATTCATACGGAAGACGAAGCCCTTACCATCAACGATTTTTACAGCGTGTTTACCGGTTATCCTTTTGCTTATAAAGCATCTTTTACGGCAGGCGATACACTGTATGATAAAATTATGGAAACCGGCTGGCGCACCGCACGAAGCTGCGCGGTAGAAACCTATATGGATTGCCCATACTATGAGCAGTTGCAATATGCCGGCGATACCCGTATACAGGCGCTGGTATCGCTCTATAACAGCGGCGACGACAGGCTGATGCGCAACGCTATCACGCAGCTCGATAACTCGCGCATGGCGGAAGGCATTACACAAAGCCGTTATCCCTCATTTACACCACAGCAGATACCGCCATTTTCCTTGTGGTGGATTGGCATGCTGCACGACTACTGGATGTACCGCGATGATTCGCTGTTTGTAAAACAGTTTTTGCCCGGTGTGCGGCAGGTATTGTCTTTTTTTGCGGACTACCAGCAGGGCGATGGCAGTTTGCAACACGCGCCTTACTGGGAATTTACCGACTGGAGTGAAGGGCATGGCTGGAAAGATGGTGTTCCGCCGTTGGGTGAGGATGGTTCATCATCGGTGCTGGACTTTCAGTTGCTCTGGGCTTACCAATTGGCTGCGCAAATGGAAGACAGCCTGGGCATGAAAGATTTTTCGCAGCTATACAAACAAAAAGCAGAACAATTACGGCAAACCGTTCATACGAAGTATTGGGATGAAAAGAAGCAATTGTTCAGCGATACAAAAGAGAAAAAAGTTTTCTCGCAACATGCCAATACACTTGCCATATTAACCCACGCCACAACAGGCACAAACGCTGCCGCACTGATGAAAAAACTGCTGGCAGACACTTCACTCACACAAGCTACCATTTACTTTACTTATTATGTGAACCGCGCATTAGTAACAGCCGGGTTGGGCGATTTATATCTTGACCAATTGGACATCTGGAAACAAAACCTTGCGCTCGGGCTTACTACGTGGGCAGAAATGAGCAATGTGAGCGCTTCACGATCCGATTGCCACGCATGGGGCGCAAGTCCCAACATCGAACTACTGAGAACGGTGCTGGGCATCGACTCCGACGAGCCGGGTTTCGGGCACATCAGTATTTCGCCGCACCTGGGAATGCTCACCAAAGTATCGGGCAGTATGCCGCACCCAAAAGGAAATATCTCAACAGCTTATAAACTGAAAAAAGGCTCCTTACAGGCGCAGATTCATTTACCCAAAGGCACATCCGGTTCTTTCCATTTTGGTGGTCATGAATTTCCTTTGCACGAAGGCGAAAACACGCTGAATGTGAAACCATAATCCTTTGGAAACTATATTTTGCCCAGCCCTGTTTCAGTATAGGATGATTTCCAAAAAGAATACATTTGAAGAATACTAAATTTATCTTATGATTACTTACATTGAACTCTGGAGCGCCAAACAGGCATGGCTTGATTTGGCAAAAGAAGACAAACAGAATTACATTGCCGCGCTTGGTCCGGCTATTCAGCAGTTGCTGGACCAAGGCGTACAGATTGTAAGCTGGGGCACCAGCGACCCTTCGGTATTCAAGCGTGCCGAATATGATTATTTCGCGGTTTGGACATTTCCGGATGTAGCTTCTGCCCAGCAGTTTGAAGCCATGGTAACCGGCGCTGGCTGGCACAACTATTTTGACCAGGTAAATGCTATGGGCAAAGCCGCCAGCCCGCAGGAAGTGCTGGGTGCCATGATAGAATTGTAACCATTACCCACCACCGGCTTTTTGCAGTTTTACCGTCGTTTCCCTTTATCTTTCATTCGCCCCGTTTTTCCTGCTACTTGCCATTCATTTTATTTATACCTCGTTGTTATGAAAAAAGCGATCCTCTTTTTAGTTTTCGTGATTGCCACCGGCGCCAGTTTTGCGCAGCCTTCTTTTGTAAAAGATAGTCTTGACAGCTACATTAGAGCAGGGTATGAAAGACTGGAATATTCCGGGACTTGCAATTGCTATTGTAAAAGAGGGAAAGCGTTGTAGTGATGAAAGGCTATGGAGTAAGGGACGTGAAAACCAAAGAGCCGGTAGATGAAAACACGCTGTTCATGATTGCCAGCAACAGCAAGCTGTTTACCGGCACGGCTATTGCCGCAGCTCGAATACGAGCAACAAACTCTCGCTCGATGATAAGGTCACACAAGTACTTTCCAAGACTACACGCTGTACGATAGAAATCACCACCAGACTGGTAACGCATTCGCGACCTGCTGAGCCACCGTATTGGTACCAAAACCTTCCAGGGCGATTTTGTGTTTTGGAATCGGTAATCTTCGCCGCGGCGCAGATTATGAACAAGATGCAGTTGCTGAAGCCACGCGCGATCGTTTCAGGCAGAACTATGGCTATTGCAACAGTTGCTTTGTAACTGCCGGACAGGTAATTCCAGCAGGTAACGCGGCAAGCCGTGGGAAGTGTATATTTACGACAGCATTCTTGCTGCCGCTTCGGCATGGAACAATACACATACGCTAGGTCCAGGGTATTGGCCAATAGGCCAAACGCAGCTAAGCCATACACCACTGCCTATACGGGCAAGCTTACTGAAATGCCTTATGATAACGTTGACAATCTTGGCGCCGGCAGGCAGCATGGTGAGCAACGTAAAAGACCTGAGTCAACTGGCTGTTGATGCAACTCGACAGCGGCAGGCTATGAAGGCAAAGCAGAGTGCTGCCGTGGGAAGTGGTGCAGCAAACCCGGGACGTGAACATCACTGCTGAGCACGGCGCTACAACAGCCGTGCTGACCCAGCTCATTTTGTAGGTTACGGTCTGGGCGTATTTCTGCGCGACTATCAATGGCAGGCAGGTGTTATTATCATACGGGCGGGGCAGATGGGTTTGTGACCAACACCTGCTTTGTGCCCGAAGAAAAGCTGGGCATTGTGATACTTACCAACAACGACAACCAGAATTTTTTCGAGTTGCTGCGCTACCAGGTGCTGGGTGCTATCTCAACCTGCCTTATGAAAATATGAGCCGTGCTTCGCTACCGGGATTTACAATCGAGCAGCAGGCAATCGTAGATTCAACGATGGCATTGCAAAAACGCGTAAAAGGCAAACAGCCGCCTTTGCCCTTGAGCAGCTATGCCGGAAACTACAGCAACGAACTGTTTGGCAATATACAGATTGGTGTAAAAGGAACTAACCTGCAGGTCAATTTCGACAATCACAAAAGTCTCACCGCTTCATTGCAATACATGGACAATGAAACCTGGCTACTTACTTATAGCAACATTGCTTTTGGTGTTTTCCCGCTCAGGTTTGCGGTGGAAAACAACAGAGTAATATCAACAGAAATAAAAGTAAACGACTTCCTGGAGTACGATCCCTACACGTTTGTGAAGCAGTAGCGGGTGAACCCGGAGCAAAAATCACAAGATGGCTCACAAGAAAAAACCGGATGTTGAGCCGTTTTTTACATTCGGTTTGCTGCCATTTTGTTGTTTATTTTTCTATAATATGACTTCTTTCTTGTTTTTTCTGACATCCCGGTTTTTCATTCTCCCATTCCTGATATAAAAAATTTCTACCATCACTATTTCCAACCTGTATCGTAGTATCATGTGCAAATAAATGCTTCTCCATCGCAAAGGTGAATATTCGGGATGCCCTTTTATTTGCCGAAGGCAGAAGTCATTGTTTTACAATAATACCGTTGTGATAGTAAACTGGCGATACAAAAATGGCAGCGCCGGATATAGAAATCAATGTAAAATTGACAATATGCTAAAGAAGCCATTTAACGTCATTATTTTACATCATTCCTTGTTTTTACGCTCATAAAACCTTATATTGTATAGTAATGTTTCTGGTTAAGAGAATTTGAATTTGGCTCTTTCGTGTGCCGTTTGTTTTACAGGAAACGTTTACAGCATAAAAAATTAATGGGTGTTTAGCTGCATTATCAGACACCAGTCTCTATATTTGAATTCCATGAAAGTACACAGGTATAGCGAGCACCAGCGCCGGATGTGGGTTTTTGAGATGGTGCACAAAACCAAATCTATCAAAGCTATTTGCGGCGAAGCAGCCATTTCGCGCGCCACGCTTTACAACTGGCTGAGCGAATTTTCGGAAACAGCAACCGAAACTGCAGTTGCTGAAAACGGAGGTCAAACGTCTGCCGCAAACACCTCTCTGCAGTGGGAACCCAACGACCGGTACAAAATGCTGGTAGCTGCACTGGTGAAAACCGACAAGGACAAAGTAGTATCGCGCCAACTGGCGAGAGAGCTGGTAAAGCGTTACAACCTCACCATCGCGCAAGCCTGCAACCTGGTACATATGCCGGAGGAAACCTATGGCTACCGCCCGCGAAAACCTGAAGCAGACGACAGGGAAGTGTATGCCGCACTCGTGCATTTACTGCAGGAAAACAGCAACCGCAGCCTTGAAGATTGCATAGCAGCCTTGCAGCAGGCGCATCCCGAATGGGCGATCAAACAGGTAAAACGCATTTACCGGCAGGGCAGACTTTATCTGAAAAGAACCCGAATTCGCCGCGTGGCGCACCTGCCGGAAGCCGTTGTTTTACCCATAAAAGAAACCACTGTTTCACCCAGGCTGGTGCGCGAAGGAGCGTTCTGGCACATTGGGCTGGTGAAAGAAAAAAACGTGTGGCTCTTATTTTTGCTCGATTATGGTGATGGCATTCCGCTGAATACGCTTTCCGGGAGCGGGCAGCCTTCGGAAGAAGATATGATGCAACTGGTGACAAAAGCGGCGTCTGAAAACGGAACGCCGAAGAAAATCCGTTTTCCTGCAACGGCACCGTTTACAAGCCGCGACCTCACCAAATGGAGCTGGGACAACCGCGTGGCGATTTACAACCTCTCGATGGCAAAACCTGAAAACGCGCTTGAAGCCGGGTATATTCAGGACGATATTAAAAAGCAATTGGGCATACATGAACACATGTTACCGGATGAACTTCGCGCCATTGCCGACAACTGGATTGCCGGATTTGCACAGAACATGACGGCTACCACCAGTTTTTTTGCAAAAGAAGAAGCGTAAGCAGATACAACCGGAAGCTGGGTTGGCCATACGATAGCAGGCTCAAAAATCATACGATACAGCGTTAGTATAACAGATCATCAGCGTTACCCATGCAGCTACCATATTTCTACGACTTAGCAGTGGCAATAACCAATACATTATTTACGCTTGGTGAAGAAACAAGCCGGCATTGTGTGCAGGTGCTGCGCATGAAGAGAAGGCGAAAAACTGCAGCTTACCAATGGCAAAGGCAGCTTGTACACCGCCATTATTAGTAGCAGCCGATAAAAAACATTGCAGCGTAAAGGTAGAAGAAGCTGAGCCATCACCAACCGGCAAACGGAGAAATGTGTGCATGGCTGTTTCGTTACTGAAAAACGCAGACCGCTTTGAATGGTTTTTGGAAAAAGCAACAGAAATCGGCGTGCAGCGAAATCGTTCCGCTGCTGTGCGCAGCGCACCGAAAAGCAGCACTACAAAACCGAGCGTTTTCAGAATATTGTTGATATCTGCCATGCTGCAAAGCCGGCAGGTGTGGTTGCCGGTATTGCATCCGCCAACGGCGTTTACTGACCGTATGTAAGCAGCAGCAGCGTTTGCACAAAAACTGATTGCCCATTGCATAGATGACAGCAGTAAAAACAGTATTATATAACCTAACAATACCCGCAGAAGCACACAGATGCTGATCGGTCCGGAAGGCGATTTTACAGACCGACAGAAATAGAGCTTGCCCTGCAATACCGATTATCTGCCGGTAAGCCTTGGCAATACGCGGCTTGCGTACTGAAACAGCGGGTGTTGTGGCATCGGCTTTGCTTATTCACCGTCCATAAAGAGGACGTATTTTTAAGCAATGAAGTTATCTTTTGTACCGCATCATTATTATCCCTGTTGCTGATTTTTTTCTTTGCGTGCCATAAACGAAACGAAAGAAAGGAGTGCAGGTAGATACAATCCATTACGTCAGCAAAACGCTTTTAACAACCTGTTTTTAGACAGCAACAAAATCAATGCTTTCTTAGCGCAAAAATCCTGATTACGACGCTTTTACAGGCAGCAGTTTGAAGACTTTTATAAACACAGAAACTTTGAGTATGCGTGGTTTGATACCAGCGGACTGGCAGAACAGGCTACCAACTTTGTAAACCTGCTGAGCACTACCATTGCCGACCTGAACGACAGCAGCCTGTACAGTAAAAAAATGATGGGATTGTACAATGCATTTCTTTACCGATACTACCGACTCATCTTGAAAAATCGCCGCTGCAAACAGAATTGTATTTTAACCGGGCAGTTTTTTAAATATGCATCCAGCGTGTATAAAGGCAGCGATATTGATGCCGAAGAACTGGGCTGGTTTATTCCGCGCAAAAAGGTAAACTTAACCACGCGTGCTTGATTCTGTGATTGCCAACAAAGGCAAACAGACGAAGATAAATACCTGCCGCTGAACAAGCAATACCGCAAACTGCAAAGCGGCGCTTATCAAACTATTACAATATACAAAATAAGAACGGCATGGGATTCTATTGCCGTGCCTAAGCCAAAGCCTACAACAGCGGCGATGCATCTGCAGCTATTTCGCAGATAAAACAACGCCTGCAGCTATTGGGCGATATGCCCAAAGGCGATACCACGTCGGTATGTATGATGAAGCTACTGGCAGCGGCGGTCAAAATCGTTTCAGCACGCGCATGGGTTTAACCGCAAACAGGCGTAGCTGAACGGCAGTCGATGAAGGAACTGAACTATCCGCTGCAGAGAGCGCATCAAGCAAATACTAATTAACCTGGAGCGCGACCGCTGGATGGCTGCCGAGAACGACAGCAATTACATTATGGTAAATATACCGGAATACAAACTGTATGTGTACGATAGCGGCAAGCTGCAGTTTGATATGAATGTGATTGTAGGTAAAGAAGGTACAGGCACGGTCATATTTACCGGCAATCTCAAGTACATTGTTTTTAGCCCCTACTGGAATGTGCCGGAAAGCATTGTAAAAAATGAAATTAGTGCCCGGCATGCAACCGCAACCCCAATTACTTAGCTAACGCATAACATGGAAATTACCGGGCACAAGTGGCAGTTTGCCCGTGGTAAGACAATTGCCTGGTGGCAGACAACTCGCTTGGGCAATGTAAAATTCCTGTTTCCCAACAGCTACGATATTTACCTGCACGATACGCCAAACCGCAACCTGTTTTCGGCTACCAACCGCAACTTCAGCCATGGCTGCATCCGCATACAAGATCCAAAGAAAATGGCCATGTACCTGCTGCGCAATGATAACTCGTGGACAGAAGAACGCATAGACAGTTGCCATGCACCAGGATAAGGAAAAATGGGTAACAATCGACAAACCGGTTCGCGTGGTGATTGGCTACTTTACCGCATGGGTAGACCGGTACGACAAAGTGAATTTTCGACATGATATTTATGGTCATGATAAAAAAATGGCCGATAAACTGTTTGTAAAACAATAATCGTAGATAAGCAGAAAAGAAAGGATTGTATGAACGCAGAAATCAAAAAAATACAGGAAGCGATAGAGCCGTTGCGCCAGCAGATTATTCATCACAAAGTATATGCAGCCATTGAGAATGCAGACGACCTAAAAGTGTTTATGCAGTATCATGTATATGCCGTGTGGGATTTCATGTCGCTGCTCAAATGTTTGCAAAACAGTCTTACCTGCACGTCTGTTCCGTGGTTTCCCAAAGGCATCGGCAGAAACAAGATATTTAATTAATGAAATCGTAGCAGGCGAAGAGTCGGATGTAGATGCGGCAGGCATAAGAAAAA
This sequence comes from uncultured Chitinophagaceae bacterium, assembly GCA_963760045.1. Taxonomy (GTDB): domain Bacteria; phylum Bacteroidota; class Bacteroidia; order Chitinophagales; family Chitinophagaceae; genus Ilyomonas. Next base: position 19,293 of record CAVXBN010000018.1, on the reverse strand, counting down.
GCCATTTTGAAATGTACCTCGATGCCATGAAGCAGTGCGGCGCGCAAACTTACGAAATTGAAACTTTTGTAGCCGCGCTGCAAAACGGAGCTTCTTTAACCGAATCGTTCGGGCGCGCCGGAACGCCGGAAGCCGCGCGTGCTTTTGTTGATTTCACCTTCGATGTTATCGGCAGCAACAAGGATTATGTGCAGTCGGCCGCGTTCACTTTCGGCAGGGAAGATTTAATTCCGGGTATGTTTCTGTCTATTGTAAATGATGTGAACAATTCATCTCCCGACAGCATTTCTGTTTTTAAATATTATCTCGAGCGTCATATAGAAGTTGATGGTGACCATCACAGCCATCTTGCCTTGCAAATGACCGCCCATCTTTGTGGTGATGATGGCGAAAAATGGAAAGCCGCGGAAGCAGCAACAATTACGGCTTTGCAAAAACGCATCGACCTGTGGAATGGCGCTTACGAAGACATCGTGACAGCAAAACATCACCTTGCACATAATGGAATACCAACTTCGCTGGTGCTGTAACCCGCAACGCAGAACCCACATTATTAAATAGTATTAGTTTAAAAACAATCATCCCGCCGATAACGCAGATCAGCGCAGAACTCAACAAAGTTTCTGCGCTTGCCAGCGAAATCGGCGGGATTTTTATATCAGATAAACGACTCACAATCACCCGATTTTTCTTCTTCACTTTCTTCGATCTTACCAGTACAAGGCTGATAATCTTACGGTTGGTATGATAATTTGTGCGTAGTGCTCATGCAAAATTTATCTCTGCAAAAGTGGCTGCGTGTATTGCTGTTCAGCGTGTTGTTCGTGATTGTGCTGGTTTATGCCAAATCGTTTTTAATTCCGCTTACGTTTGCCATTGTCATCAGTATGCTGCTGATGCCCGTAACGGTGTGGCTGCAAAAGCATCACTTTCCCAACTGGCTGGCAACGTTGTGCTCTTTGCTTTTGTTTATCGGCGTAATTGGAGGTATCATTTATATATTAGCGTGGCAGCTTTCCGACCTGACGCAGGATTTTGGCAATATAGAAGATCAGGCGACTAAAAAAATCCACCAGTTTCAGCATTATTTACAGGAAAAGCTGGGCGTATCGGTAAGAAAACAAAACAAGATTGCAAGTGGAGAAGTAAGCAACTCGTCTGATACATACCTGGCGGGCGCTGTATCGGGTTTGCTCGCTGGCATTGGCAGCTTTCTCACCGATTTCATCCTGTTTATCGTTTATATTTTCCTCGTTATATTATACCGTTCTCACCTCAAAGAATTTGCGTTGCGCATGTTTTTTTCCAACCATCGCAGTCACGCATCTGCCGTTATGGAAAAATGCCGCGAGGTATCGCAGAAATATGTGTCGGGCTTAGCCTTAATGATTGTTGCTCTCACAGTGATGTATAGCATTGGTTTTGGGTTGGTGGGTGTAAAAAGTTTCATCCTGTTTGCTATGCTGGCGGCAGTATTGGAAACGGTTCCCTTTGTAGGCAATATTGCCGGCACACTGCTTACCATCCTGATGACTATTGCACAGGGCGGCAGCAATATGATGGTGCTGGGCGTGTTTATTACTTATGTTACGGTTCAGTTTATACAAACGTATTTCCTGGAAACGCTGGTGGTAGGCGAGAACGTAAATCTGAATCCGCTGGTTACCATTGCTGGTTTGGTAGCAGGCGAACTCATCTGGGGTATTCCGGGCATGGTGCTCACCATTCCGCTGTTAGGTATGGCTAAAATTGTATTTGATAATATTGAGCCTTTACAACCTATTGGTTATTTGCTGGGTAAGGTAAAATAATGTTTCCCGTGAAACAAAAAGCTGAAGGATGATTTCCTGCGGATCACACGCAGAAACGCGGAAAGCTGAGATGAATTTTTGCTAATAAGATAAATGATTAAGGAAATTAGCTGTCGTCAGGTAAGCTATGTTTGATTGAAACATTCATCATTTTCACCTTTACAAAATATCTGCGCTCATCCGCGTCATCAGCAGAACAAACTTTACTTAATAATCTGCTAACTTCTTACTTATTTAAATTTCCCTACTTTGCTGTAGGTAATTTACAACTTCATGATGAACACTAACGATTCAGCCGGCGCACGTTTTCGCCAGGCGATGTATTCAGAAAAACCTTTACAAAAGTAGTAGGAACCATCAACGCCAATCATGCTTTGCTGGCTACACAAGCCGGTGACAATGCCATTTACCTCTCAGGCGGTGGTGTGGCGGCGGGTTCCTTAGGTATTCCCGAAGTTATTGGGTATCACCACGCTCGAAGATGTACTCATCGATATTCAGCGCATCGCCAATGGACCCCAAACGCCTTTACTGGTAGATGTCGATACAGGGTTTCGGTCCAGTCGGCTTTCAATGTGGCACGTACCGTAAAATCGCTGATCAAAGCCGGTGCAGCCGCTTTGCACATTGAAGACCAGGCAGGCGCCAAACGCTGTGGTCACCGTCCTAATAAGAGAAAGCGGTGTTGACCGACGAAGAAATGACCGACCGGATCAAAGCTGCCGCTGACGCACGTACCGATGAACAGTTTGTGATTGGCGCGCGTACCGATGCGCTTGCAGATAGAAGGACTGGATAAAACACTGGCGCGCGTGCAGGCATATGCCGCTGCAGGTGCCGATTTTATTTTTGCCGAAGCTGTTACCGACTTGTCACTTTATAAAAAATTTGCCGATGCTTCAGGGCTTCCCATCCTTGCCAACATCACCGAATTTGGAATGACGCCGATGTGGACAACCGACGAACTGAGAACGGCAGGCGTGAGCCTCGTGTTGTACCCGCTGTCTGCCTTTCGCGCTGCCAATAAAGCTGCGCAGAATGTATACCAACGCATCAGGGAAGATGGTACGCAGCAGAATGTACTTGATGCCATGCAAACGCGTACCGAACTCTATGAAAGCATTGGCTATTATGCCTACGAGCAAAAGCTCGATGCACTTTATCAAAAAAAATAACGATTATGAACGAAGCTTTACCCGTTGAATTTAAACCAAAAAAATCGGTAGCCCTTTCCGGTGTTGCCGCTGGCAATACAGCTATTTGCACCGTTGGTAAAAACGGAAATGAACTGCATTACCGCGGTTACAATATTCTCGATCTTGCCGAAGCCGCCTCTTTTGAAGAAGTTGCTTTCCTGCTGTTGTATGGTGCTTTGCCTAATGCCAGCCAAACATCTGCCTACCGGCAAAAACTGATGGCGCTGCGCGGCTTGCCTGCCGTTGTAAAAATTGTGCTGGAACAAATTCCCGCATCAGCTCACCCGATGGATGTGTTGCGAACCTATACGTCTGTATTAGGCAGCATTTCTCCAGAAAAAGAAGATCATTCTGTAGCGGGCGCAAGAGATATTGCGGATAAACTGATTGCTTCTTCTGCGTCGGCATTGCTGTACTGGTATCATTATTCGCACAATGGAAAACGGATAGACACAGAAACAGACGACCTGACAACCGGCGCTCATTTCCTTCACTTGCTTCACGGCAAAGCCCCATCTGAATCGTGGACCAAAGCGATGAACATTTCGCTGAATCTTTATGCCGAGCACGAATTCAATGCGTCTACATTCACCGGAAGGGTGATTGCAGGCACAGGCTCAGATATGTATTCAGCCGTAACCGGCGCTATCGGCGCTTTGCGCGGACCCAAACACGGCGGTGCCAACGAAGTAGCGTTCGATATTCAAAGCCGCTACTCATCAGCCGATGAAGCGGAAGACGATATCAAAAACCGCCTGCAGAAAAGAGAAGTCATTATTGGATTTGGTCATCCTGTGTATACAGTATCTGACCCGCGGAACAAAGTGATAAAAGAAGTGTCTAAAAAGCTATCGGAAGAAGCCGGTAATATGCAGCTATACAACATTGCCGAAAGGCTGGAAACAGTGCTGTGGAACGAAAAGAAAATGTTTCCGAACCTCGATTGGTTTTCGGCTGTTTCTTATCATCAGATGGGCGTACCAACCTTGTTTTTCACGCCCCTGTTTGTCATCGCAAGGCTTACGGGCTGGTGCGCGCATGTGGTAGAGCAGCGGCAGGATGGAAAAATAATCCGCCCCGGCGCTAATTATACCGGACCCGACAGCAGGGATTTTGTTCCCTTACAAGAGCGACAATAAAGTATAGTATAGATTCTCTATTCACCAGTTTCATAAAACATCTGTTGTAAATTAATGACGACAAAAACAACCATATTGGTAGCCGGCGCCACCGGCAATCTTGGCAAGAGAATATGTAAGGCATTGCAAAACAGAGGAGCGCATGTTCGTGCCCTTGTGCGTACCGGAAGTAAACAAACAAAACTTGATGAACTGCAACAAATGGGTGTGCAGTGCATTGATATAGAGAGTTATACGAAAGAAGAACTGCAAAGGGCTTGCAGCGGTGCCGATTGTGTGGTGTCTGCTTTGCAGGGGCTTCGCGATGTGATTGTGGACACACAAGTTGCTTTACTCGATGCGGCTGTAGCGGCAGGCGTTCCGCGCTTTATCCCGTCGGATTATTCATTGGATTTTACGAAGCTGCCAGGCGGTACAAACCGCAACTTTGATTTACGCCGTGAATTTCATGCCTATCTCGACAAAGCTCCGATTGCGGCAACGTCTATTTTTAACGGCGCTTTTGCCGATATTCTCACTTACAATACGCCGGGTACTGAATATGAAAAATAAAAGTGTTGGCTACTGGGGTGATGATGTGAACTGGCATCTTGACTTTACGACGATGGATGATACGGCTGCTTTTACGGCTGAAGCTGCTTTGGATGCAACATCACCCAGATACCTGAATGTTGCCAGTTTCCAGGTGAGTCCGCACCAGTTGCTGAGCCTGGTAAGTGAAGCTACACTAAGTGCATTTACCCTTATCGATATGGGAAAACTGGAAGACTTTGCAGCCTACAATAAATATGAACGCGAATCTCACCCGGATAGTGAAACAGAACTTTATCCCAAATGGCAAAGCGGGCAGTATATGCATGATATGTTTAGTGTGCATCACCTGTTGCTGCACAATGACCGCTATCCTTCGGTAAACTGTACAACTGCAGCTGAATTTATTCAATCGATGATCCGCTGAGCGATCTACAAAAATTTTCCTTTTACCAGTTGTATTGGGCAGCTATAAAAATTGGGTGTAGGTAAATAATACTTTGTTCCTCTACACCCAATTTCATTTTTAGCTTTCTTCTTCTTCCTGTTGAATTACCAATTCAGGCTTTTTATAGTCGGGTCGTTCCTGTGCCAGGTGATCTATCAGCGAAGCAACAAGCGAGGTCCAGCCTGTTTGGTGGGCAGCACCCAATCCATGCCCTGTATCACCGTGGAAATATTCGTAAAACAGCAGCAGGTTCTCATTCTCCGGCCGGGTATAAAACCAGTTGTAGTCGCCATGATGGCGGCGTTCGTTGTTGTGCTTGCTGTCCTGCTCAAACAAACACACCACGCGTTTGGATAGTTCGTCGGCTACTTCTATGAGGTTCATGTAATTGCCCGAGCGGGTAGGATATTCGATTTTCAAACTGCTGCCGTAAAATTCACCGTACTTCCGGATAGATTTGATCAGCAAATAGTTGATAGGCACCCATACGGGTCCGCGCCAGTTGCTGTTGCCACCATAAAAATCAGACGTGCTGTCACCGGGATCGTATTGAATGGTGTATTCCACGTCTTCGATGCGCACCGAATAAGGATGCTGTTCGTGGTATTTAGACAGGGCGCGGATGCCACCCGGCGAGAGAAATTCATCTTCGTCCACCATGCGCTGCAGCAAGGCAATGAGCCGCTCTTTCGGGATGAGGGAAATGAGAATTTTGTTTTCATCTGCCCGCTCTTCGTTGGGCCAAAATTTATGGTTGGCTTTGCGGTATTGTTCAAACCAGGTAATGCGTTTGTTGAAATCTTCCAGCTTGCCCAGCACATTGGTCTCAATGACCGATACGGCAAAAATGGAAGTAAGCCCCACGATAGATTTGATGCGAAGCTGTATAGGACTTGCATTCACGATGGCCAACGTGTCGTAGTAAAATTTATCTTCTTCATTCCACATGCCCAGTTCGTTGAGCGCTTCGGCGATCAGTACAAAATGCTCGAAGAATTTGGTAGCCGTATCTTCAAAAGCCGGGTCGTTCATCGCAATTTCAATTGCCATGTCCATCATGTTCAGCGCATACATGCCCATCCAGCTGGTGCTGTCTGCCTGCTCCAGTTCCATCTGCCCGTGCAGCTGCATGCTCCTGTTGAACACACCGATGTTATCAAGCCCAAAAACCCGCCTTCAAAAATGTTGTTGCCATTGGGGTCTTTTCGGTTGATCCACCAGGTAAAATTGATGATGAGTTTTTGAAATACGCGTTTCAGAAAATGAAGGTCGCCGGTGCCAGTCATCTTTTTTTCGATGCGATACACTTCAAGCGCAGCATACGATTGCACCGGCGGGTTCACATCGCTGAAGTTCCATTCGTAGGCGGGCAATTGTCCGTCAGGTTTCATATACCATTCGCGCATGATGAGCAGCAACTGGTGCTTTGCAAACGTAGGGTCAATGATGGCCATCGGGATACAATGAAAAGCAAGATCCCAGGCGGCATACCACGGATACTCCCATTTGTCGGGCATCAGGATAATGTCCTGGTTTTTCAGGTGCAGCCAGTCATGGTTGCGCCCGTATTTCCGCTGGTTGGAGAGTGGCGAAATGCCATCGCTGGTAGATATCCAGCGCTCGATATCGTAGTGATAGTATTGTTTGCTCCACAGCAGCCCGGCCAATGCCTGCCGCGTAATGAGTTTTTCGTCAACTGAAAGATTGCCAGGCAATACGGTGTCGTAAAACTCATCGGCTTCTTCCTTTCGCTGTTTGAAGATTTCTTCAACGTCGTGGCTGAAGGGTTTGCTGTGCATTTCGTTGCACAGGCGCAGGTGCAGCACTTTGGAGCCGCCGGCAGGAATGGTCAATTTATACACCGGTGACACCTTGGTGCCCTGCTTCGAGTTGCGGAGCTGTTGTACATTTTTCTGGTTCACCACCGCATCGTTGATGGCGTCTTTCACATACATGCCGGTGGCGTTGGGTTTGCCAAACAGCTTTTGCGTGTTGGTTTCATTTTCCGTAAAGAATACATCTGCCGGCTTTTGAAAATACAGATAATAATCGCCGATGCGCTCATGCGTGGCTTTAACACAGTCTTCGCTCATTTGTTTGATGACCGGCCGCTGCTCGAGCCCGCCGTAGCACCAGCGGTTGTAAAACCAAAGCGTTGGCAGCACTGTTATGGGGGCCGCTACCGACGCGCGGTTCACAATTTCTATCTTAATGGCAATGTCGGTCTTGCTATGCTTGGCATAGGTGATGTACACATCAAAATACTTGTTGTCGTTGAACAAGCCGGTGTCGAGGAGTTCGTATTCTGTTTCCAGCTTGCTGCGCCGGCGGTTGTTGCTGATGAGTGTATCATAGGGAAATGCCTGCTGCGGGTATTTGTACAGCATCTGCATGTAATAGTGCGAAGGCACGTTGTCGAGGTAGTAATACAGTTCTTTTACATCTTCGCCATGGTTGCCTTCGTAGTTGCCCAGCCCAAAGAGGCGTTCTTTCAGGATGGGGTCGTTGCCATTCCACAGGCCAACGGAAAAGCAAAGATTCTGAAAAAAGTCGGAGATGCCGCCGAGCCCGTCTTCACCCCACCGGTAGGCGCGGCTATGCGAATGGCTGAATGGAAAGTAATTCCAGGCATCACCATTTTCGCTATAGTCTTCGCGCACGGTTCCCCATTGCCGTTCCGAAACATAAGGTCCCCATTGTTCCAACGGAATTTTTCTGCCTGCATTTACTTTCAGTCGTTGCTGCTCTGCTGTCATCATAACGGTGCAAATGTACGGGTGTTGGTTTAGCCACCTTGTTTGCTAAGGTTTTCTTAAGTGGTATGGGGCAAATCTGAATAACTTTTTCGCCAAACCGTACTTATACCGAAAACCGGCAAACGCCGGGATCGCAAACCGTTGCCATTTTCCAATGGCAGGCACCTGTAAAGATTTGGCACGTTTTCTGAATTTTTCTCATTGTTCACCATTTTTTCTACCAAAAAAATATTACACCATGTTACGCTGGACCATCACATTTCTTGTTATAGCCATCATTGCCGCTATACTCGGATTCGGAGGACTTGCCGCTGGCGCTGCAAGCATCGCTAAAGTATTGTTCTTTATCTTTTTGGTGCTCTTTCTGCTTTCTTTAATCAAGGGAAGATCTAGTGTGTAATTGAATACGATATGAAAACAGAATTGTAAAAAGCTGTATTTACGGAGTGTAAATGCAGCTTTTTTGTTGGCTGTCCGTTTCCAGTTTTGATAAACTCCCCACCACCTTTACAGTCGTTTATTCTTCAAATTGCATTACGTACTATTTACCACAAAGGCTTCCGGAACCGGAAGCCTTTGTGGTAGTATTATTTTACACCAACGCCTTATTTTAAATTGAAAAAATAGACTATTGTACAATAATTCACTAAAATTATACATTCCCGGTTTATCCGGCGAGATGTTAATTGCGGTGAATGCCTTCGCCAAATTCTTCAATCATCTTCTTGTTGAACGCATTCAGATCTTTGGGGCTGCGGCTTGTAACCAACCCGTTGTCGGTCACCACTTCCTGGTCGTGCCAGGTGGCACCTGCATTTTGAAGGTCGGTTTTCAGGGACGGGTAAGAGGTCATTTCCCTGCCTTTCACCGTACCGGTTTCAATGAGCAGTTGGGGTCCGTGGCAGATAGAAGCAACCGGTTTTCCCGCATCCATAAAATGCCGGGCAAATTGCACACAATCGGGATTGGTGCGCATCGTATCGGGATTCATTACGCCGCCGGGAATCACCAACCCATCGTAATCTTCAGGGTTTGCATCTTCAAGGTTCACATCTACCGGCACTTCGATTGACCAGTGGTCTTTGTCCCATGCTTTTACGTTGCCGGTTTGTGGCGACACTACGTGTACTTCGGCACCCGCTTCTTCCAACGCTTTTTTCGGGCTGGTGAGTTCTACTTCTTCAAATCCGTTTTCGGTAATGATGGCTATTTTTTTTCCTGATAATGCTGGCATGTTCTTGTGTTTTTAGGTTAACAAAATCTGTGGGGTATATTTCAAATTCTGTTCCCGAACAGCAGAAAGCTCCGGTGTGCACAATGTTAAAACTGGCAACGTTTTTTTTCACGCAGCCAAACAACCCGGCTTTGTTATCCCCCAAAACGGAAAAACAGCGGCAGGGAAAACATACATAAATGCCTGCCGGGGATCAATCGTCCCGGCAGGCATTTGTGCAATCACTTTTGGATATATTACAAATAAATATCGCCTTTAGAGCGCTTTACTTCGGCTACATATTCCTTGATTGCTTGTTCTTTTTCTTTCTGGCAAATCAGCAACACATCCGGTGTATCCACCACGATGAAATCGTTGAGCCCCTGCAGCACCACCAGTTTTTCGTGCGGTGCCGATACCATGCATTTCACGGCATCAATCACAATCACATTGTTGGCCGAAACGGCATTGCCAAGATAATCTTTTTCGAGGTTGTCGTATGCGCTGTTCCAGGTACCGAGGTCGCTCCAGCCAAACGAAGACGGAATCACATACACATTGTCGGCGCGCTCCATGATGGCGTAATCGATGGATATGTTGGTACACAAAGAATAGATGCGCTCGATGGCTTCTCCTTCTTTTTCTTTGGTGAAATTGGACTGCTCCAGTGCAAACAACTCATACATTTCGGGCTGGTGCTTTTCAAACGCACTCAAAATGTCGGCTACGCGCCAGATGAAAATGCCCGCGTTCCACAGGAAATCACCGCTGTCTAAAAAGGTTTTGGCCAGCTCGGCATCGGGCTTTTCGGTAAAGGTTTTTACTTTATATACATTGTGCGCCGCTTCATCGGTTTCATGCTGAATGTAGCCATAACCGGTGTTGGGATACGTAGGTTTGATGCCCAGCGTAACAAATGCTTTGTGCTGTTCGGCAAACTGCAACGCTTCGCCCGATATTTTGATAAATTCTTCGAGGTCAAGCACCATGTGGTCGCTTGGTGCAATGATGAGCGTAGCGTCGGGATCTTTTTGCTTTAGTTTAAACGAAATATAGGCAACACAAGGCGCGGTGTTTTTGCGGCTTGGTTCAGACACAATGTTTTCTTCGGGGATGTCGCTCAGCTGATCTTTCACGATGCCGGCATAGTCCTGCGAGGTGACGACAAAAATATTTTCGGCCGGGATGAACTGCCGGTAGCGTTCAAACGTCCATTGAATGAGGGTTTTACCGGTGTTTAAAATGTCTAAAAACTGTTTGGGATACGAAACCCTGCTCTGTGGCCAAAACCGGCTGCCAATGCCGCCCGCCATAATGGCTACATAGTGATGTTTATTCATAATTGTGCTTTACGATAGTTGGATGTAGCATAGTTTTAAAGAATGCCTTCGCGTAACAAATCGTGCAAATGTAGAACTCCTAAGTATATGTTGTCTTCATCTATAACGATAAGTTGGGTAATATCGTTGACTTTCATCAATTCGAGTGCTTCGGTGGCCAGGGTGGCGGGTTCAATGCATTTGGGGTGTGCCGAATAGATGTCCTGCGCGGTGAGCTGACTGATGTGGTCGGTTTTTTCGAGCATGCGGCGGATGTCGCCATCGGTAATGATGCCGCACAACTTACCTGAATCGTTCACCACAGCAGTGCAGCCCAGCCGGTTGCCCGATATTTCACTGATTACGTGTTTTACGGGCATATGGAGCGTTACCTGTGGTTTTGCATTTAGCTTGTACAAATCTGACGCGCGCAGGTACAGGCGTTTGCCAATGTTGCCACCGGGATGAAACTTGGCGAAATCGCTTTCGGTAAACTGCTTCAGCTTCATCAGGCAGATGGCGAGTGCATCGCCCATCACCAGTTGCGCCGTAGTGCTATTGGTAGGCGCGAGGTTTACCGGGCAGGCTTCTTCGGTTACCGAGGCGTTGATAACAATATCTGCGTGCATGGAAAGATAAGACTGCAGGTTGCCGGTAAGCGCGATGATGGTTTTGTCAAACTGCCTTACCATGGGAACCAGCACTTTGATTTCGGCACTGTTGCCGCTGTTGCTCACCACCATCACCACGTCGTCTTTCTGAATCATGCCAAGGTCGCCATGAATGGCATCGGCGGCATGCATAAACAGGGCAGGGGTACCCGTGGAATTAAAGGTGGCAACGATTTTTTGGGCAATGATGGCGCTCTTTCCAATGCCGCTGATCACCACTCTTCCCCGGCAGGCATGAATGGTGTGCACCGCTTTTTCAAAACCGGCGTCAACCAGGGTTTCAAGCCGGGCAACAGACTGCGCCTCTGAACGGATGGTGAGTAATGGCATCGTGAAGAATATCTGCATTCATTGTGGCGGCAAAGGTAATCGGATGGACGTATCCGGAACAGGTTTTCACATCTGTGCAACACCGGGCTGCGCAATCATTGCCAGTAGCTACACGCATGCACCTGCAGTTTCCCGCAAACCACATTGTTGGACATACATTTCGCTATTGTCCGGTAATAGTGTAGCAACATTATATGTACTACTGTACGTTGCCATTGTGTTATTTTGTACAATAATCCTTTTTTATTTTGAACTAAAAATAATCAGTCTATTGTCCACATTTTGACTGTTATTACCTGCAGGAATTGCAGCATGATCAATATTAAAATAAGATAAATATTTTTCATCCCTATGAAAGGGAATTGGTAACTTTAAGCAGTGATCAACACAAAATAAACTTTAACAAACCATCCCTCGGCGTTAATCTTTATTTGGTGTTAATTTCGTTTCCCTTTTTCCCTTCTAAACAATGATAGATATACTAAAACGGTTTAAGATTACAGATTAAAAGAATTTCTGCAAGCGGCAGACGGCAAAAGACAAATATGGCAACACTTTCTAAAAAGTCATCCACGAAAGCTACAAGGAAAACGAAAAGCGTAAACGAAGAAATAGCAACAGAACCGATCGCTAACACATTCACCCACAATTACGAAATCCATAAGCATTTACAATCCAACTTCGGTTTTGAACAGTTTAAAGGACTACAGGAAGAAGCTATTAATAGCCTGCTCAATGGTAAAGATACTTTTGTAATTATGCCAACCGGCGGCGGCAAAAGCTTGTGTTACCAGTTGCCGGCACTTATAATGGAAGGCTGTGCCATTATCGTTAGCCGCTGATTGCCCTGATGAAAAACCAGGTTGACCTGGTACGGGGCTTCAGCGAAAAAGACAACGTGGCGCATTTTTTAAATTCTTCTTTGAACAAAGGACAGATAACGCAGGTAAAAGGCGATTTGACCGCGGGCAAAACCAAACTTCTGTATGTAGCGCCGGAAACGCTTACCAAACAGGAAAACCTTGATTTTTTCCGCGATCTGAAAATTTCCTTTTTTGCGGTTGATGAAGCGCATTGTATTTCAGAATGGGGTCACGATTTTCGTCCCGAATACCGCCGCCTGCGCGAAATGATGGACATCATTGATGCAAAAATTCCGGTATTGCCCTCACCGCTACGGCAACGCCCAAAGTGCAGAGTGATATTGTGAAAAACCTTGGCCTGCGCAGCCCCAATATTTTTATTTCCTCCTTTAACCGCCCCAATCTCTATTACGAAATTCAGCCAAAGGTTAAAAAAGATCAAACCATAAAAACATTGTCCGCTTCATCACCGGATGAAAAGCAAAAGCGGCATTATCTATACACTCAACCGCAAAACAACCGAAGAACTGGCCGAAATGCTGATGGCCAACGGCATTAAAGCAGTGGCTTACCATGCCGGGCTTGACGCCAAACTGCGGGCCGACCGGCAGGACCAGTTTCTGAACGAAGATGTACAGGTGATTGTGGCCACCATTGCCTTTGGAATGGGCATTGACAAACCCGATATCCGGTTTGTGATTCACTACAACATTCCCAAATCCATTGAAAACTATTACCAGGAAACCGGCCGTGCCGGCGCGATGGTCTGGAAGGCAAATGATATTGTATTATTCGCATAAAGATGTGTCGAAGCTGGAACACCTGATGCGCGATAAGCCACTAAGCGAAAGTGAAGTGGGTGCACAGCTGATTAATGAAACGGTTGCTTTTGCCGAAAGTAGTGTTTGCCGCCGCAAAATTCTGATGCACTATTTTGGCGAAGACTGGGATACTGGAAAATTGCGGCAACTGCGATAATTGCCTGCATCCGAAAGAAAAAATAGAAGCCAAAGACAATGCCTGAAAGTGCTGAAAGTGGTCAAGGCCCTGGACGAACGGTTCCCAACCGATTATGCGGTGAGTGTGCTGATGGGCAAACTAACCCCGCAGATCAACATGTACCGCCACGAAAAGCTGGATGTGTTCGGCATTGGCAAAGATAAAGACGAACATTACTGGAACTGCCTCATCCGGCAGATGCTGCTCAGGAATTTAGTACGCAAAGATATTGAAGAATATGGCCTGCTGAAATTTACACGAAGCGGTGAGAAATTTTTGAAAAAATCTCATTCGTTCAAGATTGTCCTGAACAACCTGTTTGAAGATGCCAATCGAAGATGATGAAGAAGCCGACGGCGCGAATGCAGTACCGGCGGTGCAGCCGACGAAAAACTGCTTGACATGCTCAAAGAGCTGCGCCAGAAAGAAGCAAAGAAAAAAGGACTGCCGCCTTTTGTGGTTTTCCTCGAAAATTCGCTCAGGATATGGCGACGATGTACCCGACTACTGCAACGGAACTGGAAAAATGCCAGGGCGTGAGCAAGGGCAAAACGATGAAGTTTGGCAAACCGTTCATTGAGCTGATTGCCAAATACGTTGAAGAAAACGACATTGAAAAGCCCGATGATTTTGTCATGAAAAGCGTGGCCAACAAAAGCAGCAACAAAATCTACATTATCCAGAACATTGATAAAAAGATTCCGCTGGAAACCATTGCCCGCAACAAAGACCTGCGGCTTGATGCGCTGCTCGAAGAAATGGAAACCATCGTTGCCAGCGGTACCAAGCTGAACCTGGACTACGCCATTGAAGAGCATGCTGGATGAAGACGACCAGGACGAAATCATTGATTATTTCCGCAGTTGCGAGACGTCCTCGCTGCAGGTGGCACAGGAAGAACTGGCAGACAGCAATTATAACTGGGAACAGTTGAAAATTATGCGCATCAAGTTCATTAGCGAATATGGAAACTAACGGTAACCTGCCGTTTCACCATACAAAAGCCCGTGGCAAATTGCAGCGGGCTTTTTTTTTTAGAAGGAATCATTTGCAATAGATTAATAAAGAGGATGGCTTTTGAATAAAAATAATTTATTTAACATTTATTTTATCCGGCAAATATTGATCAAATCGAAATTCCCGTCTGTCCGGTGGCGATATCCTTTGAATGGCTTTTACAGTGTTGCAAATCCCCTTTTTATGATGCTTCTTACAGAGTGCCTTATCAGAATGAATGTTGTTATTTAGTTTCGACTTATCCAACCATCTGTTCGGGTCAACATTGTGGTAAAGGTGTTTGATATACAAGGCAGAATGGCAAAAACCGTAAAACAAACTTTCCGGGAGTATATTTCCCGGTTGCCGGTTGATGTAAACGATCTTCAAAAGGGCAGGTACGTGATCAACATTTTCAACAACAACGATTTTGTAACTTCTATCTTTTATACAAAACATTGATTTGTGTTTCTGCCAAATGTATGGACCCGCTTATCAGGTAAGCGGTTTTTTTGTTGGAATGAATTCTACATTTACAGATTATTTGAAACCAGAAATTATCTCAGTTGATCACCAAACGCCACATTCCATTTTTAAAAGCCGTTTTTTTATATAGCATTTCTGCCTTTGGAGGTCCGCAAGGTCATTTTGGAATGATGCTGACCACTTTTGCACAGCAACGCAAAGATGTGACCGAACAGGAATTGATGGAATACAATGCTTTTTGCCAGATGTTGCCGGGCGCTTCTTCCACGCAAACGCTTACGCTGATCGGTTATAAAAGAGGAGGATTACCACTGGCCATACTTACCCTCATCATCTGGATACTACCTGCCTGCACCCTGATGAGCTTGCTTTCTTTCGTATTGCGGTTTGTCAACGACAAATACCTCAATACACACATTTTCAACTACATAGAGCCAATGGCGATTGGGTTTATCGCCTTTTCGGCGTTTAAATTGTTCCGGATTTCCATTCGCAATACCATTACGCGCGTCATTATGGTGGCGGTAACGGTGCTCACTTTTTCGTTGTTTAAAACACCATGGATTTTCCCGGCCATGTTGGTTTCGGCAGGCATTGCCACCAATTTCAGCGACAAACGCTATCCCGACCAAAATGAACCGCGCAAAAAAATAAAATGGGGCAACATCATTATTTTCTTTTCCATCTTTTTTACGGCGGCTTTTTTTAGCGAAACGGCGAGAAAACAAAACTGGAAAAACCGCGGACCGTATAACCTGTTTGAAAACTTTTACCGGTTTGGCAGCCTTGTTTTTGGTGGCGGCGACGTGCTGATGCCGATGATGTACGAACAATATGTGGTGCGCCCGCAAACAGATCGTAATCAGGCAAAGCCAACCCCAATGCATTGCGCATGACGAAATCAGAATTTTTGACCGGTTCCGGAATGGTGCGGGCTATTCCCGGACCGGTGTTTTCAATAGGTGCTTATGTGGGAGGTATGGTGCTGAGCAACAGACGGCATGCAATACTGCAGCTGATTGGTTGTGTAATTGGTACGGTTGCCATTTTTCTGCCAAGTGCCTTGTTGGTGTTGTTCTTTTTCCCGGTGTGGAGCAACCTGAAGAAATACACAGTGATTTACCGGTCGCTTGAAGGCATCAATGCAGCGGTGGTGGGCATCATCACCGGTTCCTGCTTTTTTTAATCAAAGACATTTTTACCAATACCACTTATGACCATTACTACCGTATCGGTGATATTGATATCATTGTTATTTTGCCTTGACACTTTTTACGTGTACTTATCGTTTTTACCAAAGTACGTGCGCCATTTTATAGTTGTGATTGACCTTTACTTGGATTCGTTGGTGACTATTGTTTTAGATTATTGGTTCTCCATTATTGTCCTATAATTTCAGTAATATACGATTTTCCGGTAAGTCATGTACCGTCACACTGTGTTTCTCTTTTCGATCTGTTCACGGATGATAGGTGGACGAAATCTCCAGCAAGGGAGCGTCGAGCAATTCACAATCGTGCACCATGAAACTCGGTGTTATCGAAATCCCGGGACGCTTATAAATAATGAACTAATGATTTTTCAACAACAATTCACTGTTTTTCCATTTTTTGATGTTCTGAAAACTATCTGAACCCAATAATAATGACAAACTCGTGGGTAGGATATTTTTCCTCGAGATATACCAGTGTATCAATTGTATAGGAAGGAGTGGGCAGTTTAAATTCGACATCCGATGCATGCAAATGCGGCATTGTCTTCAATAGCAAGCTTTACAAGTGAAACCGGTGATAGCTGTTGAGCAGTGAAGACTGTTGTTTAAATGGGTTGTGAGGTGAAATCACAAACCAAACCTGTTGCACATCGGTGTGGTATGTGAACAAATTCTGCAATGATCAAATGACCAATGTGGATCGGATTAAACGATCCGAAATACAAACCAATCTTCATGTGCTTACATTTCTTCTACCAGGATGTTGGCTGCTTCGTCTTTTCGCAGGCTTAACATATAGCCCGAAACGGAAACGGAGATGGGATCTCCGAGCGGGGCAATTTTGTCTATGCAAATTACTTCTCCCGGCACGCAACCCATTTCCATCAATTTTATAAACAATTCTTCATTTGCAAAATCCTTAATCGTCACATTTTTCCCTGCCGGTATATCCGTCAACTTCTTCACCATTCGGCAAATGTAGAATTACATTTTTTTTAAATCTCATACAAGGGTAAAATTACACCGAATCAATTCTGTATGAGTTAAGTTTGCAGAATGGCTCGGTTATCGTTTTCCAATGCAGATGTAAAGCCAACCATCAAACAAAAGCGACTGCTCAAGCAGTTTATTCACACAATTTTTTCCGATGAAGGAAAAGCGTTGTTGTCATCTCACGATTCATATTTTGTTCAGATGAATACCTGCTGCATTGAACCGGCAGTTTTTGCAACACGATTATTATACCGATATTCTCACGTTTGATTTGAGTGTGGGATGAATCTTCGGAAGTCTGAAATCTATATCAGCATCGACCGTGTTGCGCGACAATGCAAAACAAAATGGCGCATCTTTTCAGGAGGAATTACAGCGAATTATTATTTCACGGTGCATTGCACTTATGCGGATTTGGCGATAAAACGAAAAAAGACAAAACCCGGATGACGGAAAAAGAAAACGAATACCTTCAAAAATTTGAGACGTTTCACGTGAAACAATAAAGAAAAATGTATGTTCGAGAAATACGATGTAATTGTAGTTGGCGCCGGCATGCAGGCTGTGAAGCCGCAGCAGCAGCCGCCAATATGGGAAGTAAAGTGTTGCTCATCACCATGAATATGCAGACCATTGCACAAATGAGTTGCAACCCGGCAATGGGTGGCATTGCAAAAGGACAAATTGTAAGAGAAATTGATGCCATCGGGGGTATGAGCGGCATTGTGACTGACAAAAGCTCACTTCCAGTTCAGAATGCTTAACAAAAGTAAAGGGCCGGCAATGTGGAGCCCAAGAGCGCAAAACGACCGGATGATGTTTGCACTCACCTGGCGGGAAATACTGGAAGAAAACCACAATGTTGATTTCTACCAGGATATGGTACAGATCATGTAATTATAGAAAATAACAGGGTGTGTGGGGTAATAACAAGCATTGGCAATGAAATCTATTGCAAATCGGTTGTTCTTACCAGTGGAACTTTTTTAAATGGCGTTATTCATATTGGCGAAAAACGAATTTGGTGGGGGTAGAGTAGCCGAAAAAGCGGCAACCGGAATTACGGAACAATTGGTGAACTTTGGTTTTGACAGCAACCGGCTAAAAACAGGCACTCCACCACGGATTGATGGGAGAAGCCTTGACTATTCTAAAATGGAAGAACAAAAAGGAGATGATGAAATCGTTGGTTTCTCTTATTTACGATATCCTAAATTAAAGCCTAACAGCAACGAAGCTGCTACATTACTTATACCAATGCTGAAGTTCATGATATTTTAAAAACGGGTTTCGACAGAAGCCCGATGTTTACCGGGACGAATTGAAGGCACCGGTCCACGTATTGCCCAAGTATTGAAGATAAAATCAACCGTTTTGCCGAAAGGGACCGCCACCAGCTTTTTGTAGAACCGGAAGGATTTAATACGGTAGAAATTTATGTAAATGGGTTTTCTACTTCCTTACCCGAAGAAATACAATTCGAAGCTCTGCAGCAAATGCCGGGATTTGAAAACGTAAAATGTTTCGACCAGGCTATGCTATCGAATACGATTTTTTCCCTCCTACACAGTTAAAGCATTCGCTGGAAACAAAACTGATTAATAACCTGTTTTTTGCGGGACAAATTAATGGAACCACGGATATGAAGAAGCTGCTTGCCAGGGATTAATGGCAGGTATTAATGCGCACCTGAAAGATCAATGAGCAGGAGCCGTTTATTTTAAAAAGAAATGAAGCTTATATTGGTGTTTTGATTGATGATCTGATTAATAAAGGAACCGAAGAACCTTACAGAATGTTTACCAGCCGGGCAGAATTCAGAACGCTTTTGCGACAGGATAACGCCGATTTGCGCTTAACAGAAATAAGCTATAAACTTGGCTTGGCCAGCAAGGAAAGAATGCAAAAACTAGATTAACAAATAAAAATGAAATTTATTCTATTACTAAAATTTTAAATACAACTATCGTTGAACCTCCACGAAATTAATCATTATTTACAAAAATTAATTCTAATCCCATTGTTACGAAAAGCAAAAAGCATTCTAAAATTTTTATTACGCCCAAACGTATGCTTATAACCACTTATAGTCAGCTTCTGTTTCCTAAATTGATAATGAGCAAAGTACAGCCAAATCCAATAGAACAAAGCGAAATACAAATTAAGTATGAACGCTACATAGAAAAAGAAAACAATTAGTAATAGAATGACCGCTTTGGAAAATTTCTTCATTCCTAACGTTTTCAATTATGATAACATTGCATCATTTAGCAATGAAGCCTTACAAAAATTTAAAAAAATCAAGCCTCGAACCATTGGTCAGGCTAGC
>CAVXBN010000017.1:0-48607 GCA_963760045.1 uncultured Chitinophagaceae bacterium | reverse complement strand
TTCTACCGCACCTTTCACCCGCGATCATTCAGTTGCCAGACACTTTACCTGGAAACTCAGCGGCGAACGTCCGGAACAAGGCACTTACTACGGCGCACATGCCGATCTGTATTCTTTTGGCACCGATTTGCAAATGGATAAAGTAAAACTCGTGCTTACACCCGTAGAAAGCGAATTGATAGATGGAAGCCAGAGGCTACAACAATTGAAAGGTATGTGGAAGATGTGGCTGGTACTTTTATGGTAAAAGATATTCCGGTAGGTAAATACACCGTGAAAGCCATCTACCCGGCAAAACCTTACTGCTCGACAACCGCCACGACGATGGGGAACCCGAAGTTCAGAAGCCGGTTGTGTTTGGCAAATATGCCACCAACGGCGAAACGGAATACAATATTGAATTCTGGCTGATGGAATAATGTGGTTTGGAAATAAAGCGGACGATTGCATAAAATGCTGGTGCCTGTTATCTTAACAAATGCAATTTTGTATGTAAGAACACGGCTGTTCTTATTGTTGGTATGTTATCTGTTTATACCTAAGTTGAGTGTACTGAATTACCAGAAAATAAAAACTTATGTATAAATCACTGTTAATCTTACTTAGCCCTTTGATGCTGGCGGCTTGCAACAACAACCATTCAGCAGATAATGTTCCACCAAACGACAACAGTCCCGCAGATACCAGCGGCACTTATCCGCCGGTAGAAACCGGGAATGCCAATACAGACTACAAACCGGCGTTTGAAGGGCAAACCCGCGTTGCCGGCGTAAAAACAAAAACACCTTACGATGTAAAAGTTCTTTCAGAAGGACTGAAAAGTCCGTGGGGCATTTCGCAGCTTCCCGATGGCAGGCTGCTCATTACCCAGAAAGCGGCCGGAACGATGGTGATTGCTACCACTGATGGCAAGCTGAGCGAACCCATTACCGGGCTGCCGGCTGTGAATCCCGACGGGCAGGGCGGATTGCTCGACGTAGCAATTGATCCTGACTTTTCCAGCAACAAAATGCTGTATTGGACTTTTTCTGAAAAAACAGCCGGCAGCAACCTTACTGCAGTAGCCAAAGGCACCCTTTCTGCAGATGAAAAAAAGGTAGAAAATGTAACCGTGATTTACCAGGCTACACCAGGATATAAAGGCACACTTCACTACGGTGGAAGGGTAATTTTTGACAAAGACGGCAACCTGTTTGTCAGCACCGGCGAGCGCTCCGATCTGGAAACCCGGCCGCAGGCGCAATGGCTCAACTCTGCCCTTGGCAAAGTGCTGCACATAACCACCGATGGCAAGCCTGTAGATGGCAACCCGTTTGTAAACAAGAGCGATGCTCGCCCGGAAATTTACTCTTACGGTCACCGCAATGTGCAAAGCCTTTCTATTCATCCGCAAACCGGCGAACTTTGGGAAGCAGAATTCGGACCCCGCGGCGGCGATGAAGTGAACCGCATAGAGCCGGGTAAAAACTATGGCTGGCCCACGATTACTTATGGCATCGAGTATGGCGGCGACAAAGTAGGTGCCGGCATTACCCAGCAGGCAGGAATGGAACAACCCGTTTACTACTGGGACCCTGTGGTATCGCCCAGCGGCATGACGTTTTACAGCGGCAATGCCATTCCGGAATGGACCAACAATTTGTTTCTTGGCGGCCTGAGCGGCAACCACATTGTAAGGCTGGTGATCGAAAACAACAAAGTAGTGGGAGAGGAAAGACTGCTGGCTGATGAAAAACAACGCTTCCGTGATATTGCTGATAGTAAAGAAGGCGTGCTGTATGCCGTAACCGACCAGGGAAGATTATATAGCATTGGGAAAAAATAGGAAAGGCGTTAGAACAGGAAACTTTCATCTATGGGTAAATGAACAAATATAACTGACTGATCAGTTTTGCTTTTTATACAATTTATTCAACTCATTACCGGGTGGCGGCTGCATAGCTGCCACCTTTTTTATAGAACTTATCCATCGGCCCGCTTTGTCTTTTGCCCGAGATATAAACCACCAATCACCAGCGCTGTGCCCACAACCGTAAACCCGGTTATGGATTCATTGAGCAGAATGGCGGCATACACAAAGCCAAACACCGGGCATAAAAACAGCCACAGGGAAGCCTTTATAGCGTCTATCTTCAGCAGGTACAGCCATAGCTGTACAGAGATAACAGATACGGGTATAATGAGCCAGGCCTGCGCTCCCCAGAAGCGGGCATCAAAATGATTCACTGCACTTTCCCTGTGCATCAGAATTGTAAAGGGAATAAGCAGCAAGCCACCGATAAGCACCTGCCAGCCATTGATAACCACAGATGGCAGCCGCCACTTTGTTTGCGCGAAAAAAATAACCCCTGTAGAATAGCACACCATACTCAGCAGCATCAGTCCCAAGCCCTGCAGCGTGGCAGTACTGTTGTGCAGCAATGGGTAAGTAGCGATGATCACGCCCGCCATGCCAAGCGCAATGCTGATCCACTGAATGCCTTTTACTTTTCGTCCTGTCCATACGGCCGATAAAATGCCGATCATCAACGGGTTGGTAGCCGGTGCAAGACTGCCGATTCCCGCCGATACCTGCCGCAAAGCAATGATGTACATTCCGAGATAAATAGTGGTATTGAGAGAGCCAAACACGAGAATCTGCTTCCAGTCTTTGCCCTGTGGCAATGGGTTTTTGGTAAACACATGGGCATATAACAGGATGAACGTACCCGCCAGCAAAAACCGGATATTAAACAGCAACAACGGCTCTACCGATTGTATGCCTATTTTACCGGCTGCCGAAGCGGAAGCCCACAGTACAGAAAACAGTAAACCTGCCAGTAGAAATTTGGAACTGCTGTTCAATGTTGGTGGCTTCATGCAGGCTTATACATTATTGCACAGAAAAGTGCATGGTTTGTTCAGGTTGCGAAATTAGGTGTACTGGAGTTACAATCTGTAACTCGCAATTTATCAAGGTAGCCACGATGCGCAAACCCGCTCTTCCAGATGAGGAAGCCGGCTTAGTGTCTCACAATTAAAGCAGGAGAAAATCCTTTGGCAACGATTGATCTCCGGCTAATATGTCATTCTGTTACAGGTAAGATAGGATTTCTTTTACACTCGCCCGTTTTGAATAATCGGGATCAAAATGCACAAAACGGATAGTTCCGTTTGGGTCTACAATAAACACGGCGGGTACAGGCAAATGCTCACCATTGCTGCCATTGACCACATTAAAATCAATACCGTAGCTTTTGTATTTCGACACTACTGCCGTGTCTACTGAATAAGTGACCCTATACTCGTTCATGATGGTCATGCCTTTGTCTGACAATACAGGATAGGCAGCGCCGGTTTTTTGGATCGTCTTTTTTACGTTATCGCCTGTTTCCGGAGAGATAGCGATGAGTGTGGCGCCTTTTGCTGTAATGAATGACACAGAATCCTGCAACTGCGCAAGCTGCTTGTTGCAATACGGGCACCATTGCCCGCGATAGAATACCAGCACGGCGGGTCCTTTCTGCAATATCGTTTGCAGGCTCACAGTATTGCCATCCTGATCTGTAGACGTAAACAAGGGCGCTGATTCTCCCTTTTGCAAGCCTTTTGGCGTAGCTTGGCTTATGCCTGACAGCGCAAGTACCAACACTGACATTAACACTATAATCTGTTTCATTCCTTTTTATTTTGTAAGATGCGCAATAAAAACCGGGGTTGCAGAACTTTTGAGACTGCAGAAGCCATTTTAACGTTGTGGTGGCAGAAGGCGCACAGGCAACAATATTTTTCCGAAAAAATCAATTTCATTAATTTTGGCAGAGGCAAAGCACCTATAGCCACTTCATAGAAGCATAGCACCGTCCTTTAAGCATCTGTCACCCTGATACCACTTCCATAAATACCCCCTATGAAACTTTCTCTGGTACAACTCACAGGCATTGTGTTTTGTTTCGTAATCTCTACACATCATTGCCAGGCACAAAGCCACATCCACGGAACCATTACCGACAGCCTTCACCAACCGCTCATTGGCGCCAGCGTATCGCTTCAGCTTTCATCAGATTCGTCTCTCGTAAAGGGCGCTGTCACCAATAAAACCGGCAGTTATGATTTCGAAAAAATACCGGCAGGCCGTTACTTTATCCGTTCGGCTTATGCCGGGTGTGAAGATGCATATTCTCACGTGTTCCTCGTAAACAATGAGCCTTTCGTTACTCTGCCAGCCCTGGCTGTTATTGAAAAGCCCGCAATCCTTACAGATGTTGCCGTAATCACAAAGAAGCCTTTGTTTGAGCAGCAGATAGACCGGATGGTCATTAATGTTGCCAACAATATTACCAACACAGGAAGCACTGCCCTGGATGTGCTTATGCGCTCGCCGGGTATCTTGGTGAACCTTCAAAACAATACTCTTTCGATGAACGGAAAAGATGGCGTAGTGGTAATGCTGAACGGAAAAATAAACCGCATGCCTGTAGAAGCCATCGTACAATTGCTGGCAGGCATGAGTTCTGCGAATATTGAAAAGATAGAACTGATTACAACACCGCCTGCCAACTACGATGCAGAAGGCAATGCAGGCTTTATCAATATAATACTGAAAAAAAATACACAATATGGAACCAACGGTTCTGTATCTGCAACAGCAGGATATGGCATACAGGGCGGACCCCTAACCGCAGGCAGTATAAACCTGAACAGCCGTAAAAAATGGTGGAATGTGTTTGGCGATTATTCCTTTAACCGCCTCGTTCCGCAATCATTTGGATTCTTTTACAGGAAAGTAATGAACGGAACAGTGGTGACAGAAAATAGGATGACAACAACCAGGGATGATTTCAGAAGAACACACAATGGCAGAATAGGTGCCGACTTTGAGCTAAACTCTAAGACTGTGGTAGGTGTGCTGCTCACCGGCTTCAGCAATATGTATGGTATGGAGGCAGTAAACCGGAGTAATATTGTGAAGCAGGGAACGCTGGACACCAGCCTCATCATCAAAAACCCGGAAAGGCACCCGCTGGATAATTACAGCATTAACCTGAATGCACAACATCATTTTAAAAGTGAAGAAAAGCTGGTTGTCAATGCTGACTACATTTTTTTCAGAGATGCCAATACCCTTAATTATGAAAACGATACATACAATGGCAACGGTGATTATCTTTTCCGGAATGAAACCAAAAGCGGCAAGGAAACCAACATTCATTTGTGGGTAGCTACCGCCGATTTTACAAAAACAGGCAAGTGAACAACTGGAGCTGCAGGCCGGCTTAAAATCTACATTGTCCCGTTTTACCAATGATGTAAGGGTAGACAGGGAAGAACAAAATGTGTGGAAAACTGATGAAACTTTTACTTCGCAACACGATTTGAACGAGAGCATCTTTGCCGCTTATACATCCATAAACACCAAAATTGGCAAGAAAACTACTGCAAAAGCAGGTCTCCGCTACGAATACACCAACTCCAACCTCAATTCAGATACACGGAAAAACATAGTGGACCGGCATTACGGCAGGTTGTTTCCCAGCATCTACCTGTCGTATGCCCTGACAGACAAAAATTCCTTCAACCTGTCTGCAAACCGACGCATTACGCGGCCCACATTCAACGATATGGCACCATTTGTTTACTTCGTTGACCCCAACACCGTATTTTCAGGCAACCCGGCGCTGCAACCATCATTTGCCAATCAGATAAAAGCAGATTACCTCATCAAGCAGTTTGTATTTTCAATTTCGTTTACGCATGAAACGAATAGCATTACCAATTTTTCACCAACGGTAGACCCCGTCACCAACAAACAAACCTTGTCGGCAGAAAATCAAAAATCGAAAGACGTTGCTAACCTTACCATGACGCTTCCGGTTACCGTAAACAAATGGTGGGCGATGCAAAACAATCTGTCAGGATACTGGCAGCAACTGAATGCCGTATATAAAAACAGCCCGCTGCTGCTAATACAGAAAAACATTTCGGTAAATACCACCCAAACGGTTACGCTGCCAAAAGACTATACGATGGAGCTGACCGGCTTTTACCAATCCGGCGGATTGTTTGGAATTTATAAAATGAACGCCATTACCTCGCTAAATTTCGGACTGCGAAAAAAACTGGGAGAAAATGGCGGCACGCTGCTGTTCAACGTCACCGATTTTTCGGGTCCGCCAAAGTATATATTCTCCGTAGATGCGCCTGAGCAAAACCTCATTGTCACAGCACGGTTAAGATTTTCCGTCACCACCTTTAAGCTTACCTAT
This sequence comes from uncultured Chitinophagaceae bacterium, assembly GCA_963760045.1. Taxonomy (GTDB): domain Bacteria; phylum Bacteroidota; class Bacteroidia; order Chitinophagales; family Chitinophagaceae; genus Ilyomonas. The sequence continues at coordinate 42,362 of CAVXBN010000017.1, read as the reverse complement.
ACAAGAAAGTTTGGCAATGCCAAAGTAAAAGAATCGCGGCAAAGAGAAACCGGTGCTGAAGATGAAAAAAACAGGATGCAAACCAATTAACCTGATGAACTTTTTACAAATCCTGTTTTATCCTGTGTAGTTTGCATATCTCACAGCGGCAACTGGTAAGGTGCGCGGTTATCGGTATTCCCATGACGTAATTTATCAATGGCTTGCTCTACCTGCACTTTTAGTCGCAAATAAAACGCGCCGGCTTCCTGAGCCTGCCACTCAGCGGCAAAAGAAAGGGCACAAAAAATAAAAGCTGCCATTGCGGTGCTTTTTTTGCAGCGCTTCCCTAAAACATTGCCAATGCCGCTCATGCATTTACCTAAGAAAATAGCCATTGATTCTAAAATGTCAATTTCTTGAAAGTGTTACTCACCGGTGTTACCGGGTATATCGCGCAGCGGTTGCTGCCGGTATTATTGGACAACGGGCACCAGGTGGTCTGTTGCGTGCGTGATAAAAACAGGTTTATCAACAAGTACAAACGCGAAGGCATAACCGTTGTAGAAGCTGACTTTTTGGACAAACAAAGCCTGCAGGCCATTCCGGCTGATATTGATATTGCCTATTACCTTATCCACTCCATGTCTACTTCTGCCGGCGACTTTGAGCACATGGAGCAGGTGTGCGCCATCAATTTTAAGGAAAGAATAGAACAAACTTCAGCACGGCAGGTAATCTACCTCAGCGGCATTGTGAACGAGCAGCAGCTATCGAAACACCTGACGTCGCGCAAGAATGTGGAAACCATTTTATCGGGTGCATCTTTCGCGCTCACTACACTGCGCGCCGGCATTATTGTAGGCTCGGGCAGCGCATCGTTTGAAATTATCCGCGACCTCGTGGAAAAACTGCCTGTCATGATTACGCCCCGCTGGCTCAAAACCCGCTGCCAGCCCATCGCCATTCGTAATGTGCTCGAATTTTTAAATGGCGTGATTGGTAAACCGGAAACGTACCAGAAAAGCTACGACATCGGCGGTCCCGATATATTGACCTATAAGGAAATGCTGCTCAGGTTTGCAAAGATCAGGGGTTTGAAGCGGCATATTTTTGTGGTGCCGGTAATGACACCCCGTATATCTTCCTACTGGCTGTATTTTGTAACGGCCACATCATTTGCACTTGCCAAAAACCTGGTAAACAGCATGAAGACAGAAGTGATCTGCCAGCCAAACAACCTTGCAGAACTTCTCCAGATTTCTCTTATCGACTATGATACTGCCATAAAACTGGCTTTTGATAAAATAGAACAAAACCAGGTAATCTCGAGCTGGAAAGACGCGCAAACAAGCAACGTGATTCAGCGTGGCATTTCGCACTATATAGAAGTACCGGTAAACGGGTGTTTCAAGGACGTGCGCAGCCGGAAACTATCCAATGTTCAGCAATCACTTCAAAAAATATGGAGCATCGGCGGCAAAACCGGCTGGTATTACGGCAACTGGATGTGGGAAGTTAGAGGCTTTTTAGATCAGCTCGTGGGCGGTGTGGGCATGCGCCGCGGGCGCAGAAGCGAGACTGATATATCGGCAGGCGAAGCGCTCGATTTCTGGCGGGTATTGCTGGCAAACAGGGAAGAAAAGCGGCTTTTGCTGTATGCCGAAATGAAGCTGCCCGGCGAGGCGTGGCTCGAATTTACGATTGATGAAAATAATGTGCTTACGCAAACGGCTACTTTCCGGCCGCTGGGCGTGCTGGGCAGGCTCTACTGGTATAGCGTGCTGCCTTTTCATGGTTTTATTTTCAAAGGCATGATCAATGCTATCGCGAAATAATAAAGATGAGTGCAAGGCACCACAACAGCAATTCTGACAGGAGGCAGGGAAGCGCTTTCCCTTTTCGGGCAAGGGGCAACTACGTAATTTGTCATTTGAATTCAGCGTTATATTCCATGTAAACATTTCAAAATAGAACCTGCTATCAATCTTCATCTTTTTTTAATAACTCGCTTTTCCCCGTTTCTATAGCCGGTTCCTGCTGCAATCACAGCCATGAGTCAGCCATTACACTTTTGCAGCCTGCCCACATTTGCAAATACAGAAAAACATCTTTACGTTTACATATCCCAAAACATCTGAGTGGTTATGACCGTTGTCCCAACTCACTGTTAGTCGATTGGTAAATAATGATATCGTTGCATCAGCTTAATTACAGGATTCATCTACAGATGGTAGTTTTTCAATATTGCCGTAATGACGAAACCAATCAGCGCCGTTAGCATATTGTATTTCAATATTTGCAAAAAAACAAGTCTGCTTGTTCTGCTTGCGCTTGTGTGCACAGCCTCTTTTGCACAGCCTGCTGTCTCTGCCGTAAAAGGAGTATTGGACCTCAAACACAGGAACTGGCACAAGAACGGGCTTGTTGATCTGAATGGCGAATGGGAATTTTACTGGAATGCCTTGTATACGCCGGACTCTCTTCCACATACAACGGTAGCTCCGGCTTATGCGGTGGTGCCTTCATTCTGGAATAGTTTAGTGCCGGGGTTGGGTTCGTTCAAACCCGCCTATGGTTTTGCCACGTACCACCTCAAGGTCTTGTGCCCGCCATCAGACGAGCCGCTGCAACTGAAGTTTCTGACGGTAGCTTCTGCCTACAAGCTGTATGTGAACGGCAGGCAAATAACAGAAACCGGCAGAGTAGGCACTACAAAAGCCACCACAAAACCAGCTTATCAACCACAAATCTTTCCCGTAACACCCGAAAACGAGGTTTTGGACATAGTAATACAGGTTGCCAACTTTAACTACAACAACGGCGGCCTGTGGGATTTTATCAAGCTGGGAACGCCCGAACAAATCCATACGTACCAGGTACAAAACATTGCCCGCGACTTCTTTATCGCCGGCAGCTTTTTGCTCATCGGCCTGTTTTACGCGATCATTTATTTCTTTGTAAGGGGAAGAGCTTCTCCGCTGTATTTTGCCCTGTTTTGCATCCTCATTGCCATACGCCCGCTCGTAACAGGCGAAATGGGCATTACCTATATTACCAACTGGAACTGGCAACTGATCAAGCATATTGAATTTTTGTTTTTATACCTGGCATTGCCTGTATTATCCCTGTTTTCATACGACCTGTTTCCCAAAGAATTTTCAAAAAAAGCGCTTCGAAATATCATTTTCATCAGCGTGCCTTTTGTATTGGCCGCGCTCATTGCGCCTCCCTATATGTTTCGCTATACGCTGAGACCGTTCCAGGTGTTTTTGTTAGTGTCTGCTTTTTATGGTTTGTATGTATATATCAGGGCTGTAAAAAAAAGACGCACAGGCAGTATTTATTTTCTTGCTGGTTTTGTTATTCTTTTCATCACGGTTATCAATGATATTCTCTACACAAGCCTGCTGGTAAAAAGCACCAACCTTGTATATGCAGGGCTTTATATACTGGTGGTGTGCCAGGCCATCGCACTGGCAAGACAGTTTTTCAGGGCTTTTGATAAAGTAGAAAAACTGAACAGTCAACTGGAAAGCATCAACCAGGAACTGAACCATAAAAACGATACCATCAACAAAACCAATGAGCAGCTGAGCATGTTGAATGCCGAGCTGGACACACTGGTGTTTCGTACTTCGCACGATCTGAGGTCGCCCATTACTTCGGTATATGCCATGGCAGATATCATAAAACTGGAAGATGACAAGGAAAAAAGAAATGAATATGTGGACTTTCAGAAAAAAACGCTGATGCGACTCAACGCCCTGATCTCCGAGATACTCCAATATGCCAAAAACAAAAGTACGGCATTGCATCCCGAAGAAATCAACCTGGAAGAGTTTGTGCAACACGCATTGCAGGATCACACATTTTCATACAATTCAGCACACATCAGGCGCATTGTACATACCAGTCAGTCTGCTCCTTTCTTTACCGATAAAACAAGGCTGGCAATGGTGCTGAACAATTTGATATCGAACGGGCTGAAGCACCACAATCACGATCATCCACAGCCTTATTTAAAGATCAATGTGCGGGCTACGGAGAAAGAGGCAGAAATAGAAGTGACCGATAATGGTCACGGCATTGCCGAAGAGCATCTCGAACATATTTTTACCAAATTTTATAGGGTCAATACCAAACTTACCGGCTCTGGTTTCGGATTGTATATCGTAAAAGAAACAATAGAAAAAATGGGCGGAACCATCCGGGTAGTATCGAAGCCGGAAGAGGGCACCAGCTTTTTTGTAGTGATACCCAACATGGCAGACTGATGGATTTGTTTTTCCATTTCACACCTGTATTCTGCCAAATAATCGTGCCTCTGCATGTTGCCTTTCATGAATGCTCTTATGTGATGATGGCAACATGAAAATGCCGCTTCTTTATCAATACCGATACTGTAAATTAGCAGATGCTTATACTTAGCCAACTGTATGTTTATCCCATCAAATCGTTGGGTGGCATAGCAGTAAACCGTGCAGCAGTTACCGACCGCGGTTTGCAATACGACCGCCGGTGGATGCTGGTAGATGAACACAACAACTTTCTGAGCCAGCGCGATGTGGCAGCGATGGCATTGTTTAGCGTAGCTATAGTCCATGAAGGTTTGCAGGTAACGTATCAGCCATCCGGCGAAGTTTGCGCTGTTCCGTTTATACCGGCTTTACACGAAACAACCATGGTGGAAGTGTGGAGCGACCGCTGCCGTGCACAAAGGGTGAGCAGCGAGGTGGATGAATGGTTTTCCCTGCGGCTGGGTATCCGCTGCAGTCTTGTGTATATGCCCGATGCTACGCGCCGGCGAGTAGATGGCAGGTATGCAAAGGACAAAGAGATCAACAGCTTTTCCGATGGCTATCCCATGCTCATCATCAGTCAGGCCTCGCTGGAAGATTTGAACAGCCGGCTGGAACAGCCTGTAGACATGCAGCGATTTCGGCCCAACCTTGTGGTGAGCGGCGCGTGCACCATACGAAGAAGACAGCTGGGAAGCCTTCCGCACGGGCGATGTGGAACTCTATGGCGTGAAGCGGTGCGCCCGCTGCGTGATGGTGACCATTGAGCCCGGCACGGCACAAAAAACCAAAGAACCGCTACGCACGTTAGCGTCATACAGAAGCAAAAACAACAGGATTTATTTTGGTCAAAACCTCCTTCATAAAGGAGAAGGTACGCTGCATGTGGGCGACGAAATTCATATCGTTACACGAAAGCCAATGAAGTTATAACCAGCACAGGCAAGGCACAACCATTCTACCCGTAGGGGAAATACTTTTCCGAGAAAAAAATAAATGGTTTCAGGCTTGGTAATTGTTTACACGATATAAAACAAGCAACATGGATAAGAAAAACAAGGGACTTGCAGACAACCAGGATGGCGATATTATACTAAATGAAAGCGGCACATCGGTAAGCTTTGGATGGGATGACAAAGAAAGCAAATCAGGCGATGAAAATACTGCGCTGGAAGATGATCCGAAACTGAACGGCGAAGCGCCTGGCGAAGCTAGTACAAAGGAGCAAACACCGGAATAAGCTTGTCAGCACATAAGTCATTATTTCACGGGGGTCTTTTCACTTTTCGCATCTTTACTATGCAAAGCATACTATGCCTGGCATTATGAAAAGGATACGTAAAGCGTGATAGCGATTAAAAAAACAACGTAAAGCTCAACCTGCCGAAGAATGGCGTGCCTGGCGTAAAGTGTATATCAAAAACAGGCGCGGCTTCCTGCTGCAGCCGGCTTTCGGTATCAAACTGTGTTTCTTTCCAGCGGCTATTAAGCAGGTTTTGAACAGACAAACCCGCTTCCCATTTATTCATAGTATAGTTGATGGCTCCGTCTGCAATACAATAGCCTTTAGCAATTACAGAATTGCCGGTGTTGGCGGGCCGGTTTGCCATCAGGCGATAACGCAGGCTGCCATTCCAGCCCTTTTCTTTTTTATAGGTAATGCCGCCCGCACTCGTGAAGCGGGGCGCCAATGGCAGATAGCTGCTTTCTTTGGCAACGCCTGATGCGCGCGGATGGGCAAAGCTGATATCTACATCAGTAAACAAGTTCTTCCTGGCTTCATAGCGCACCGACAGATCTGCGCCCCATCTCTTCGATTGCCCCCCGGCTTCTACTACACCTTCATCACCTACATATACAAACTCCTGGTCGAGCCATAAATACCATAATGCAGATTGAAGCACCACTTTTTTACCACTTTAAAAATGCCGCCGAAGTCCGTACCATAAGCAGGGGGCAACACTTTTTTTCCATTCTGCTGAACCGCTACTCTTGTATCGTTGCTGTGAAATCCTCTGCCATTGTATAGGTACAACTGAACATTATCATTTACCCTGTAATTTAAATTTAGTTTTGGGACTAATGATGGATAGAATGAGATGAAAGCACCTGCGATGCTAAAGTTATCATTGTACCGGTTGGTAAAATAATCTGCTCTCACGGAGCTCCTGTAATAGTCCAGCTTGTTTGATAAGGAAATCGTTGCGACCAGTAAGCACCTGCATTCAATTCATTCACATCGCCCAGCATTATGCTGCAGTATTGATAAGCTCTGTTTTTTGTTCGGGTCAGTTCTATATTATCTACATGTCATCGTACCGAAACTGAAGACCGGCCTTTGTTTCTGTTTTGACATTGCCGATAAAGCACTCTTTCTGGTAAGAACCATTGTAACCAACAATGTTCCTGCTTTCCTTTTGCCTTATCTGGTCGCCATTTACAGGGTCTTCTTTGTAAAAAGTAAAGTTTGAATACAATTCAAATTTGTACTGGCTATAAAACACCTGGTTGCGAATGATTCCACCATTATTCAGCTTGGTCAACAATTCCATACGATGCTGGCATTGTACCTGGATGTTTTGCCGCCTTCTGTATTGTCAATTGCTCCATAAAAACCAACCAGCCCACTTTCTACTGCCCGTTCAGGTATTTGCCCTGAAGCATTCCATTTGCTTGTAAAGCCTGTAACCGTTGCTGTTACAGCGTGTTGTGGTGCTAATAGCTGCCATGATATTTTAAGTATTCCATTGAAGCGGCTGAAATCTTGCGGGCTTTCAAAATAGCCTTTGGTAAACGAACCTTCGCCGGCAAAATACAAGCTTTGGTTTCTCCTGTCGCCTTTTGGTTTTATCAGGTTGATGCCTGCTATACCACGAAAAGTACCAAACTGCCCACCTTCAGTTTTTATAAAATTTTTTCCAGGTAATTCTTTGGTTGTAAACTCTACAAAACCGGCTGTGGTAAAATTTCCTTTATCTGCAAAGTAAGGTCCTTTATTAAAGTTCACTTTATCTATCAGTTCGGGAATTACAAAATGCAAATCTGCATAGCCTTGCCCATGTGCATGGCTCACCATATTTACAGGCATTCCATCTACAGATATATTGATATCGGTGCCATGGTCAAGTCAAAGCCTCTTAAAAATATTTGCTCTGCTTTGCCACCGCCTGCATGCTGACCGATAAACAATCCCGGAACCATTCGCAATACTTCCTGTGAATTATTGATGGGGCGCAAATGAATGTCAAGGTCGCTGATGTTTTTAAAAATGCTGTGATGGGCCTGCGAACTGACTGTGATATCCTGCAGCCCGGCAGTTTGCGGCACCAGGCCCACGCAAGCCGTATTGTCCGCAAAAGACAAAGAACCGGGGTCAATAGTAAGAGAGCGAAAACCCATGCAGGAAAGCACGAGTTTAGTTGCAGTTGCAGGAATAGTATGCATATCCACAAATCCATGTTCATCCGATATGGAATTGAATGAACCATCTGCTGCTGCTACCGACACGCCGGGAAGAGGTATTTTAGAAGCTGTATGCACAATATAAATTCCTTTCGTGTTGGTTTGCGCTTTCACTGCAAGGCTGCCAGCAAGGAACAGCAGGCACAGAAGAAGGAAGCTTTTTTCAACAGGATACGGTACATAGAAAACAGTTACAATCAGATGAGTCTGGTCAAAGTGTACTTCATGTACGAAAATCGAATTTCGACGGTTTGCATAGTTGTTGAACTTATTATTTTTCAGGTAAAATATAGAATAAATGATGGGGATCAAGCCACAAAAAATAGCAGCCGATGGAAAATATTACTTTATAATCTTAGTTTCTTTCCATATCGTATCTTACTATAAAATTCAACGATGGCTGACACAAGCAAATTCCTGGAAACAATAACAGCAGGCTACACCTTTAAAGGCGAAAATGTAAAGATCGGGGCAGCTGTGTATGAAGGCGAGGTTGTGCCGGGAGCAGATATTTATTTACCTCTTAAAACAATGAACCGGCATGGGCTTGATAGCCGGCGCAACCGGAACCGGCAAAACAAAAACCCTGCAAATGATCAGCGAAGCTTTAAGCGATGCCAGCGTGCCGGTTTTGCTGATGGATATAAAAGGCGACCTAAGCGGTATTGCCGCGCCTGGCACTGCTAATGATAAAATAACATGAACGGTGTCAAAAATTGGATATGCATTATACGCCTGCGCAATTTCCCGGTAGAACTGATGACGCTCAGCAAGTGAAAAAGGTGTGAAGCTTACGGGCAACGGTAAGCGAATTTGGTCCTGTATTGCTTAGCAAAATATTAGGGCTGAATGATACGCAGGGTGGACTGGTAGCCATGATCTTTAAATATTGCGACGATAACAAATTGCCTTTGCTCGACCTGAAAGATTTTATAAAAGTATTGCAATATATAGGTGATGAAGGCAAAGCTGAAATGGAAAAAAGTTATGGCAAAATTTCAACCACCACTACCGGCACCATTTTACGAAAAGTGATAGAACTGCAGCAACAGGGCGCCGATATTTTTTTTGGCGAAAAAAGTTTTGAAGTAGAAGACCTGATGCGCGATTGGCGATGACGGAAGCGGAATGATCAATGTGTTGCGCGTTACCGATCTGCAGGATCGGCCGAAACTGTTTTCCACTTTTATGCTGCAATGCTGGCCGAATTATATGCAGTTTGCCCGGAAGAAGGCGATCTCGACAAACCAAAACTGGTGTTGTTTATTGATGAAGCACACCTCATTTTCCAGGAAGCCAGCCAGGCGTTGCTGCAGCAGATTGAAACCGTGATCAAGCTCATTCGTTCCAAAGGCATTGGTATTTTCTTTTGTACCCAAAACCCAATGGATGTGCCGGCCAGTGTGTTGGCGCAATTGGGTATGAAAGTTCAGCATGCGTTACGGGCCTTTACTGCGGCCGACAGAAAAGTGATCAAGCAAACTGCAGAAAACTATCCGGAAACGGATTTTTATAAAACAGAAGATCTGATCACCCAACTGGGCATTGGCGAAGCACTGGTAACAATGCTCAATGAAAAAGGCATTCCCACGCCGCTGGCGCATGCGATGCTTGTGCCCACCACGCAGCCGCATGGATATTTTGACAGAAGCAGAGATTGACGCCATAGTGCAGAAAGCAAGCTGGCGGCTAAATACAACACAAGTAGTAGACAGCGAAAGTGCCTATGAAATACTAACTGCCAAATTGGAAGAAGCCGCCGCAAAAACAGAGGAAGAAGAGATAAAAAAACCGGCAGGCAAAACCACCGCAAAAAAAGAAGAAAGCTTTCTTGATAATCCCATGGTGAGAAGTGCAGGCAGAACGGCTGCTACCATCATTACACGCAGTTTGCTCGGCGCGTTGGGTCTTGGAGGAAGAACAAGCCGCAAGAAAAATTCCGGCTTTTTTGGGTAGCTGTTTCTTGATAGGTAATATGGATGCGTAATAAAAATAGCCATTATAGTAAGGTGTATGAAAATGGATTTCATACACCTTTTTTGTTTCGCAGAGATCTATCGGAATCGTATGGTTTGCACAACAATTTATCTTGCTAAAACCACCTGCTTTTTAGCACGACGCCATGAGTTTTAGTTTGCTTACCTTTCTTCCAAATAACAAGCTATGCCAGAAAGCAGAAAACGTCGCCGGCAGGCGCGCCGCGCACAATCAGGTACTACTCCAACCTCTCTTCCAAAAGTAAAGCGCAGCGCCGCTTTGGTAGCTGCTATTCTGGGTGCTGTATTCGGTTTGCTGGCCGTGATGGTAACGCGCGGAGCCGAAACAACAGGAATGATTGTGGGCGTTGTAGCAGGAGCCCTTCTGGGCTATCTGTTAGGTCATGCAATTGATAAAAACATTGCCCGGAAACAGACCTGATATTTTGTTGCAGAATCAAAACGAAGCGATAGGCAAAAGTGTTCTTTCATCATCTTACAGTTGATACATAAACAGCACAAAAAAACAGGCATTTGCAGAAGAGCAATTGCCTGCTTCCACACTGCCTGTCCGATTATTGTAAAAGATAAATGCCACTGTGCGAAACACCCGCCAGCAAGCTGCCTTCAGGCGTGGTTCCAATGGCGTATACGCTCTTGCCTTGCGGCAAGCCTGCACCAACCAATGACCACGTTTTACCAAAATCGTCTGACAGGTAGATGCCGGCAGACGTTCCGGCAACGATGCGCTTTCCCTTCACATTCAGGAAAGCACTTACCGTTTCATCGTCATTGTTCAGAGCGACAGGCGTCCACGTGGTTCCCATGTTTTCCTGTAAAGAATTGATGGCAGCATCAGCTATCAATGTTTGTTCGGGCTGAGATGTTTCCTTCCCTGTAAGATTGGTGCAATAGCAGAATCCGGAGCTGATTATTACAATAATCAGAGTGGCAGCAAACGTTCGTTTCATATGTAAAAGTTGGTTGAGAAATATTGAGATTTCGTGGTTTCGTTTTGCTAAATAATAAAAAAAATGAGGTTGAAAATTAAAATCAGCAATCAAACAACAGGTTGCCTGAAGTGAATGAAACAAAGCAAACAACCAACGGGAGATAATACACAGGAAAGAGTAAAACGGCATGAATGCACGCAGCAGTGCAGCCGGTTTTGGGGTGAAACTAATTTTAAAACAACTTCTCCAGGTAAAGAGTTTTTACAGAAAGCTTCTTTTATTCGGCAGCAATTTTTTCAAGACTTTATTGAATAATAGCTAACATGAAACACAGCTCTGCATTCCTTGTTTTTAAGTAATAAATGTAATAGCAATGAATGCATACCGAAAGAAGGTATTTATTTACTTCAATACATAAAAAGTAAGCTCAGGATTCAAGCGGCAGACTAAATGTAAACGTACTTCCTTTGTTCAGTTCACTGGTTACCCAAATTCTGCCATGGTGCCGCTGAATGATCTCTTTACTAAGGTAAAGACCAATGCCAAAACCCGAAATGTTATGATCCCTTTTCACACGGTAATAACGCTCAAACAGTTTTTCGGCATCTTCTGCTGAAATACCAAAACCCTGGTCTGATACACTGATTGCAACTTCATTGTTTTGTACCTCGCAGGCAATCTGGATAGAAGTGCCGCCGGGAGAATACTTGATAGCGTTGCTGATGAGATTGGAAAGCACATTGGCAATTTTATCTTTATCAGCATTGACCATCACCTGCCTGCAGGATTGAAACGTAATCTTATGGCTGAACTGTAAGGCAACGGCTTCATTGATCATTTCCTGGATCAGTTCGTCGAGCAAAAAAACCGATTTGTTCACCTGTATTTTGCCCGATTCCAGTCGCGATACATTCAGGAACCCATTGATCATATCCGACATTTTTTTTACCTGGTACGATGCGCGTTGCAGCAAGCCATCTGTAAACGTGTCATTCGATTGTTGTGCTTTCATCTGGAACAACTGAATAAAACCGCTGAGCGATGTGAGCGGTGTTTTGAGCTCGTGGCTCACCATTCCTATAAAATCGCTTTTTCGTTCATCGTCCCGTTTTTGCTCGGTAATATCCATGAGGATGCCCGAAAAATATTCGGTTTTGTTCCACTCGTCGCGGTTCAGTTTGCCGGTGGCTTTCACCCAGCGGAGCTTTTTATCATGATACCCGATAATAGGATGCTCCATGCAGTAGCTGCCACCTTCCTCCAATGTTTTGTTGATGGCATCGTGAATAAGCTGCCGGTGTTCTTCGGGTATCTGGTCTACGAGGTCCTGGTACACTAGGTTGTCTTCCGAATAAAAACCAAACAATTCTTTCAGTCTGTCTGAAGCAATCAGTTGCTGTGTTTCGACATACAGGTGCCAGGTACCCACATTAGCCGATTCTACAGCAAAGCGAAGCATTTCCTCTGCCTGTTCGGCTTTTTTTCTGGCCAATACAAGGTCTGTGATCACATTGGCCACCAACACAATACTGATGGTTTCGCCCTGCTCATCTTTCAATGGAAAATATACAAAATTGGCATACACGTCTGTCATCACGCCCTGCACTTCCATGCTTGCTTTCACTTCGTTGCCATAGTAGGGTTTCCCGGTTATAAATACCTCATCGAGCAGGCTTAAAAAAGGTTGTCCTTCCAGTTCGGGAAGGGCTTCGCGCAGCGGCTTGCCAATTACCTGTTCTGTTTTTCCCCAGGCCTCCAGCGTTTTTTTATTGGCAGCTTCCACTATCATTTGCGGTCCTGTCATCATGGCGATGGCAACCGGGGCATCTGCCAGCATGTACCGCAACCGGGCTTCGCTTTCAGACAATTCTTTGGTGCGCGCTCTCACTCTTTCTTCCAGCTCATTGTTGAGCTTTTCAAGGCTTTTCCGCGTTTCGTTCAATTGCAGGTTGAGCTGTTGCTCACGCATCAGTGAGGCTTCCAGTTGCCTTGCTTTTTCTACCGATTCGCGCCCGGTTATAATGTCGGTAATATTGGTACTGGTATTAATGATATAAGCCACATTCCCGTGTTCATCCAGTAAAGGATCATTGATATTCGACCAATACTGCAGCTCGCTTACACCACCATCTTCGGGAGTGTATATCTGGTACTGAAAATGGGGCAATACATGGCGCTCTTTTGTTTGTATTACGGTACTGAAGGAATGCATGATCTGCAGCTTTTCGTCAGGCCGGAAGGAATTGCCGGGAAATATCCCGAAGAAATCATTCCCCAACACTTCGTTTTCCAGTTTGTGCGTCAGTATCAAGTGCTGGCTGCTTACCGCCACCACCGTGAAGTGAGGAGGATTGGCTTTGATAATCAACGACCGGTTAGACGATCTGAAATAATTACGAAATCGTTCACTGCTGTAGAACAAGTCTAAATCTGTCATATTCACCCTGCAAATGTATCTAATGGCCTATAAACAGCAGATCTTGTTTTGGGTGTAAATGATGATTGCAAATTCACACTACCTACGCATCTTTCTGCTTTCCCTTCCGTGCAGTAGAAAAAAACCTGCCTGAAATAAGTGTAGTCAAAGCAACCCGCCAACAAATCATGCGTATGTAATAATGAGAAACGATTTGCCAGCTTGCCCACAATCTGATGTACAAGAAAGTGCCCAACCATACCAAAAGGCAACAATGAATAGGATTCGTTTTGCTTTTGCGTTGGCAGCCTGCCTTTTGCGCAGATTCATTGCCGGGTGGCACTTTTTAACTCATGCAGAATTTTTTCATTTTCATACATCTAAAACGCTTACCCGATGAAATCAACCACACAACAAACCCCGTTTTTATGGCTAGACAGGTTTTTCCTTCGTTTGTTTTTCACCCTGTCGTATGGCTGTTTTGTTTCCTGCTAATATTGCAGGGTTGCAAAAAGCATGATTTTAATCCGCCGCCTGTAGGTGACTACGACCTGCAGCTGGTATCGGATGGTTTTACTTCGCCCATCGGCATTGAAGAAGCTCCCGACAACAGCAGCCGCCTGTTTGTAGCCGACCAGACAGGTAAGGTTTGGGTTCTCAACCCTGACGGCTCTAAAAAGCTGGAGCCTTTCCTCGACATCAGCAGCCGGATGGTTGCTCTGTCGCCATTCTATGATGAGCGCGGATTGCTGGGTTTTGCCTTTCACCCGCAATTTAAAACCAACGGCAAATTCTATGTTTTCTACACTGCGCCTCCCCGTATGGGCGGTCCCGAACCCGGCGTACCGTGGAACAACCTGACGCGCATTTCCGAATTTCATGTATCGGCATCAAACTCCAGACAAAGCAGATATGTCTTCTGAAAGGATTGTGCTGGAAGCCGATCATCCGCAGGGCAATCATAATGGTGGCACCATAGCTTTTGGTGCTGATGGCTACCTGTATATTGCCATTGGCGATGGCGGTAATGCAGATGATATAGGTTCCGGGCACGTAAGCGACTGGTATGATATCAACGCCGGTGGCAATGGCCAGGATATAAAAGACAACCTGATGGGGCAGCATCCTGAGGATAGATGTAGACAACTACGGAAAAGGAGGCTACGGCATTCCATCCGACAATCCGTTTGCAGGTACCGATGCCAAAGAAGAAATTTTTGCTTATGGATTCAGAAATCCTTACCGCTTCTCCTTCGATATGGGTGGCGACCACAGCCTGTATGCCGGCGATGTAGGGCAATCTTTATATGAAGAAATAGACATTGTAAAAAAAGGCGGCAACTATGGCTGGAATGTAAAAGAAGGTACACATTGCTTCAATACAGATAATGATAAAGAAGAACGCGATGCGTGCCCGGTAGAAGATCCTGATGGCAATCCGCTGATCGATCCCATTATCGAACTGCCCAATTACGATAATCCACACGGCGGCATGGCCACAGCTATTGTAGGTGGCAATGTATACCGCGGTAAAGAGATCCCGTTTCTGTATGGAAAATACATCTTTGGTATTTTGTCGGATGATGACGAGGAAGCCGCCGGGCAACTGTTTATGGGAAAGCCTTCCGGAACAGGATTATGGGAATATGAAAAACTGGAACTGAAAAGCTATTCTGAAGACCTGGGACAATACATTAAAAGCATGGGACAGAATATGAGTGGCGAAATCTATGTACTTACCTCGGCACAAATAGGACCACAGGGCACAACAGGCCGGGTGTATAAACTGGTATTTGGCAGGGAGTGATGTGCAGGAATAAAAGTAACTTGTAACAAGGAGGTGAGCGGTAAAGGCTCACCTTTTTGTGCGTTTTATTTTTCTTGTGCCCTGAAGCAAAAGATATTGACGGGTCTGCGCTTGGAAGCATATTCTTTACCATGCATTTTTGTTTTATCGCTACCTCTTATTTTACTCTTTATATTGGAAACCCACATTTCACCAATCCTCTCTATCTTTCCTTTCCATATAACACGTGCATTTTATAAATAACTGCATGTTCATTATTCTCACGCGAACGGCTCCATATGAAAACATTGATTCCGCTTTTTCTGTTAGTCTTTATTTCTTCTTTTCGTTCATCGGCGCAGAATATAAACCCGGCTATTTTATCGAAAGAGTGGAAAGCCAGGTGGATTGAAGCAGCACCATCGGCAGCGCATCAGTATGGCGTGTATCATTTCAGAAAAACACTGAACATAGATACACTTCCTGCCCGCTTCGTAGTGCATGTGAGTGCCGACAACCGTTATAAATTGTATGTCAACGGCACGCTGGTTTCCTTAGGCCCGGCAAGGGGCGATATCTATCACTGGAATTTTGAAACAGTGGATATCGCGCCCTATTTTGCAACGGGAAAAAACGTGCTGGCTTCCGTAGTGTGGAACTTTGGTGACGACAGGCAGGAAGCGCAGTTTTCCCTGCAAACCGCTTTTATCCTGCAGGGCGATGGCGACAGCGAAGCAATTGCCAATACCGACACAACGTGGAAGTGCAGCACCGATAGCAGTTATCGCCCTTTACCTCCCGACATTCACTATGCGTATTATGTGGCAGGTCCGGGCGAAAACGTAAACTTTCACTCTTTTCCACA
Source organism: uncultured Chitinophagaceae bacterium (assembly GCA_963760045.1). Taxonomy (GTDB): domain Bacteria; phylum Bacteroidota; class Bacteroidia; order Chitinophagales; family Chitinophagaceae; genus Ilyomonas. The sequence continues at coordinate 26,624 of CAVXBN010000017.1, read as the reverse complement.
ATACTGGGAACAACCCCATTTTAATGATGGCGATTGGAAAAGCGCAAAAGAAATCTTCAACGGATTGCCCAAAGGCGCGTTCAACTTTTCGTATGGCTGGATGCTGGTGCCGCGCACCATCCCGCAAATGGAACTCGCACCGCAACGTTTCAGAAGTGTAAGAGAAGATTCAGGCAAGATTGCGCCTTCTTCTTTTCCAGCTACCCAACAGGCATTTACAGTACCGGCACATTCAGACATAAAAATTTTGCTCGACCAGGGATTTGAAACAAACGCGTACCCGGTTCTCAACTTTAGCAGGGAAAAAGACGCACAAATTACCATTGGATATACCGAAGCATTGTATCTGCAAGATGCAGGCAAAGTAGTGTATGAAAAAGGCAACCGCAACGAAGTAGCCGGCAAAGTATTCATTGGCGTGCAGGACCGCATTACGGCTGATGGTAGCAACGATCAATCTTTTACTACTTTATCCTGGCGAACCTTCCGTTACGTACAACTCAGCATTCATACGGCGGAGGAAACCCTTACAATCAATGATTTCTATAGCGTATTTACCGGTTATCCCTTTGCTTACAAAGCTTCTTTTATGGCAGGAGATACGCTGTACGATAATATTATGGAAGTTGGATGGCGCACTGCAAGAAACTGTGCGGTAGAAACCTATATGGATTGCCCGTACTACGAGCAGTTGCAATATGCCGGCGATACCCGCATACAGGCATTGGTATCGCTCTTCAATAGCGGCGACGACCGCCTGATGCGCAACGCGATTACACAACTTGATAACTCACGCATGGCGGAAGGCATTACACAAAGCCGTTACCCCGCTTTTACGCCACAGCAGATACCTCCATTTTCCTTGTGGTGGATTGGCATGCTGCACGACTATTGGATGTACCGCGATGATTCGCTGTTTGTAAAACAGTTTTTGCCCGGCATGCGGCAGGTCCTGTCTTTTTTTGCGCGCTACCAGCAGGACGATGGCAGTTTGCGCGGCGCGCCTTATTGGGAGTTTACCGACTGGAGTGAAGGGCATGGCTGGAAAGATGGCGTTCCGCCATTGGGGGCAGATGGTTCTTCCTCGGTGCTGGACTTTCAGTTGCTGTGGGCTTACCAGTTGGCTGCGCAAATGGAAGACAGCCTGGGCATGAAAGATTTTGCGCAGCTATACAAACAAAAAGCAGAACAATTACGGCAAACGGTTCACACGAAGTATTGGGATGAAAAAAGGCAATTGTTTAGCGATACGAAAGAGAAAGAAGTTTTCTCGCAACATGCCAACACGCTAGCCGTATTAACCAATGTCAGTAACAAGCAGCAACGCTACCGGGCTGATGAAAACAGTGCTGGCAGACACTTCTCTCACCCAAGCTACCATCTACTTTAACTATTATGTAAACCGCGCAATCGTGACCGCCGGTCTGGGCAATTTGTACATTGACCAATTGGGTATCTGGAAACAAAACCTTGCGCTTGGGCTTACCACATGGGCAGAAATGAGCAATGTAAGCGCCTCGCGCTCCGACTGCCACGCATGGGGCGCAAGTCCCAACATCGAATTGCTGAGAACCGTACTGGGCATCGACTCCGATGCACCCGGATTTGCGCGCATCCGTATTTCGCCACACCTGGGAACACTCAGCAAAGCTTCCGGCAGCATGCCGCATCCCAAAGGCACCATTACAGCAGCATATGAATTGAAAAAGGGTTCACTAAAGGCGCAGATTTATTTACCTAAAGGCACAAACGGTGTTTTTCTTTTTGGGAGCACTCACCTTTCTCTGCATGAAGGCGAAAACATGCTGACCGTGAAACAATAATCTTTTGACACGTCCTTTTTGAACGTTTTGGTTTCAGGGCTGCTGATTGTAGAAACAATACATTTGAACAATATTAAACCTACCTCTGATGATTACTTACATTGAACTCTGGAGTGCGAAACAGGCATGGCTTGATTTGCCAAATGAAGACAGGCAAAACTACATGACCGCGCTCGGTCCAGCTATTCAGCAATTGATAGACAATGGCGTACAGATCGTTAGCTGGGGAACCAACGACCCTTCGGTTTCCAACCGGGCAGACTATGACTATTTTGCCGTATGGACGTTTCCCGATACCGCTTCTGCACAGCAGTTTGAAGCTATGGTGACGGGCGCGGGATGGCACAACTATTTTACCCAGGTGAATGCCATGGGCAACGCCACAAGTCCGCAGGAAGTGCTGGGCGCCATCATAGCTTTATAATCCATTTGCACCGGCTCTTTGTATCCTGCTTTCATTCCATCATCCCGTTTGATTTTTGCTTCGCCCGTTTCATTTTTGCACTGCTAATTTTTGTCTATTATGAAAAGAACAGGATTACATCCTTTGTTCCTGTTTGCCGGAAGATCGTGTTTTGTGCAGTAGTTGTTGATAAAAGATAGCATTATAACAATGAATGGATATGGCTTGAGAAACGTGGAAGCTTAAGAACCGTTTACTTTTTGTTTGCCTGAAACCTCGAATCATTTCCTGCTGCAGGCAAAGTCAGTTTCACTTTTTCGGTTTTTACGGATTTATCATTCCCAGTGTTTTTCTGGGTAAGTTGAAATAAAGCCCGTTACAACACGGGGAATAACGGAAAACAGGGGATGGCTCACAACGATTTTATCTAAAGGCACTGAATTGCATCCGGATGCCTGCAACTATCCCAGCAGGAAGTAATACTTTACAGTAATACCGTTGATATATGAAAATACCTTGCGATTCTGAAGTATCATCATTCGTGGAAGAGAGCCAAAGAACAATCAAATATTTTGCATAGCGCAAATCCTTATTATTACACAATTTGCTTGTACTTAATACTGATCGCTCATTGTTTTTGTACAATAATGTTTTATACATCTTACAAACTTTTGTAAAAGTATGATGCGGACAGACATACATTCCAAAGAGAAATGATTGGAGAAAATTTTATGGGCATTTAGCTGCATTATCAGACACGGTCTCTATATTTGAAGCCCATGAAAGTACACAGGTATAGTGAGCACCATCGCCGGATGTGGGTGTTTGAGATGGTGCACAAAACCAAATCTATCAAGGCTATTTGTGCCGAAGCGGCCATTTCGCGCGCCACGCTTTACAACTGGCTGAGCGAATTTTCGGAAACAGCCACTGCCGCCGCAGCTTCCGAAACCGGTAGCGAAACACCTGCCGCAAACACATCTCTGCACTGGCAACCCAACGACCGGTATAAAATGCTGGTAGCTGCACTGGTGAAAACTGACAAGGACAAATCAGTGTCGCGCCAGTTGGCGAGAGAGCTGGTAAAACGTTACAATCTTACAATTGCGCAAGCCTGCGAGCTGGTGAATATGCCGGAGGAAACCTACGGCTACCGTCCGCGAAAACCCGAAACAGACGACAAGGAAGTGTATGCCGCACTGGTGCATTTGCTGCAGGAAAACAGCAACCGCAGCCTTGAAGATTGCATAACCGCCTTGCAGCAGGCGCATCCCGAATGGGCAATCAAGCAGGTAAAACGCATTTACCGGCAGGGTAGGCTGTACCTCAAAAGAACCCGCATCCGCCGCGTAGCGCACCTGCCGGAAGTTGTTACTTTGCCTAAAGTAGAAACAGCTATTTCATTGAGGCTGATGCGCGAAGGAGCGTTCTGGCACATTGGGCTGGTGGAAGAAAAAGACACCTGGATGCTCTTTGTGCTGGATTACAATGACGGCATTCCACTGAATACACTTGCCGGAACAGGTCAGGCTACCGAAGCAGATATGATGCAACTGGTGATGAAAGGAGCAGCCGAAAACGGAACACCCAGGAAAATACGCATACCTGCCATAGCGCCTTTTTTAAGCCGCGATCTTACCAAGTGGAGCTGGGACAACCGCGTAGCGATCTACAATCTCTCTATGGCAAAACCGGAAAATGCTCTTGAAGCGGGGTTTATACAGGACGATATTAAAAAGCAATTGGGTATAAACGAAGCAACACCTGTGGATGAACTGCGCGCCATTGCCGATAGGTGGATTGCCGGCTTTGCACAGAATATTCCGTCTGCTACCAATTATTTTGCAAAGGAAGAAGTGTAGGCAGTGCCTATTGAAAGGCTGCAAAGACACAAACACTGATTGAACCTTTTTGTTTCAGGCTTATCTTAAAGATGATTCGCGCACTATGCAGCTACCATATTTCTACGACCCGTCAGTTTATCTTTCAAACAACATTTTCACCCTTGGCGAAGAAACAAGCCGTCATTGTGTGCAGGTGTTGCGCATGAAAGCAGGCGAGAAATTGCAGCTTACGAATGGCAGGGGCAGCCTCTATACGGCAACTATTGTGTCTGCCGATAAAAAGCATTGCGGCATCAGGGTGGAAGAAACTCATGGCGACGTACCCGCAACAAGCGGTGTTTGCATAGCGGTGTCGTTGCTGAAAAATGCAGCCCGCTTTGAATGGTTCCTGGAAAAAGCAACCGAAATCGGCGTTCGCGAAATAGTGCCGCTGCTGTGCACCCGCACCGAAAAGCAACACTACAAAGCCGACCGCTTTCAGAACATTGTGATCTCTGCCATGCTGCAAAGCCGGCAGGTTTGGTTGCCGGTGCTGCACCTGCCCACCGCTTTTGAAACCGTTGTGAAGGATAGCCAATTTACCCAAAAGCTGATTGCCCATTGCATAGACAACCAGCAAAAAAACGATTTAAACAGCCTTGCCATATCGCCAGGCGGCACACAGATGCTGATAGGCCCGGAAGGCGATTTTACAGTGGCAGAAATAGAACTTGCGCTGCACCATCATTACCAACCGGTGAGCCTTGGCAGCACACGCCTGCGCACAGAAACAGCAGGTGTTGTGGCATCGGCTTTGCTTATTCACAGTCCAAAAACAGGAGATTTTTAAGAATGAAGTTATCTTTCGTACCTGCATCCATACTGTCCTTTCTGCTGATTTTTTTCTTTGCCTGCCATAACGATTCGAAAACGGGCGTTGAGGTAGACACCACCATTACCCGGCAAAATGCTTTTAATAACCTGTTTTTAGACAGCAATAAAATCAATTCATTTTTAGCTGACAACCCTGATTACGACATCTACAAACAGCAGTTTGAGGATTTTTACAACCATCGAAATTTTGAATATGCCTGGTTTGATACCAGCGGACTGGCAGAACAAGCTACCAACTTTGTGAACCTCCTGAGTACCACCATCGCCGACCTCAACGACAGCAGCCTGTACAGTAAGAAGATGATGAACCTCTACAACGCTTTTTTCACCGATACAACAGATCACCTCCAAAAATCGCCGCTGCAAACAGAATTGTTTTTAACCGGGCAGTTTTTTAAATACGCTTCCCGCGTGTACAAAGGCAGCGACATAGATGCGGAAGAATTAGGCTGGTTTATACCGCGCAAAAAAGTGAACTTAACTACTGTTCTTGATTCTGTAATTGCCAACAAAGGCAAGCACGAAGACAAATACCTGCCACTCAATAAACAATACAGAAAGCTGCAGGCTGTGCTCTCGCAATACTACGATATACAAAAAAAATACAGATGGGATTCTATCCCGGTTCCTAAAAAGGCATACCGCAAGGGCGATTCTTCTGCTGCCATTGCGCAGATCAAGCAGCGGCTGCAATTGCTGGGCGATATGCCGAAAGGCGACACGTCGGGATTGTTTGACGCAGAAACGGCGGAAGGCATCAAAATGTTTCAGCACCGCATGGGACTGAAAGAAGATGGCGTGGTAAGCGGAAATACAATGAAGGAACTAAACTACCCGCTGCAGGAGCGCATCAAGCAAATCATGATTAACCTGGAGCGCGACCGCTGGATGGCGGCAGAAAATGACGATAATTATATATTGGTGAATATACCCGAATACAAACTGTATGTATACGACAAAGGCGAACTACAGTTTGATATGAACGTGATAGTAGGGAAAGACGGCACGAGCACAGTAATTTTTACCGGCAACATCAAATACATCGTGTTCAGCCCATACTGGAATGTGCCAGCCAGCATTGTAAAAAAAGAGATTGTTCCGGGTATGCAGCGCAACTCAAATTACCTCGCTTCGCACAATATGGAAGTGACAGGCACACGGGGCGGATTGCCCATCGTTCGCCAGTTGCCGGGCCGAGACAATTCGCTGGGAAATGTAAAGTTCCTGTTTCCAAACAGCTACGATATTTACCTGCATGATACGCCCAACAGAAACCTGTTTTCTGCTACCAACCGCAATTTCAGCCATGGCTGTATCCGTATTCAGAATCCAAAGAAAATGGCTATGTACCTGCTGCGAAACGACACTTCGTGGACAGAAGAAAGAATAGACAGCGCCATGCACCAGGAAGAAGAAAAATGGGTAACCATCGACAAGCCTGTGCGGGTATTTATCGGCTATTTTACAGCCTGGGTAGACCGGTACGATAAAGTCAATTTCCGCCATGACATATATGGTCACGATCAAAAAATGGCCGATAAACTGTTTGTAAAACAATAATCGTAGATAGAAGTAAAGAAGTGAATGTATGAAAGCAGGAATAGAAAGAATACAGGAAGCCATAGAGCCTTTGCGCCGGCAGATTATCGATCATAAAGTGTATGCAGCCATTGAGAATATAGACGATCTGAAAGTGTTTATGCAGTATCATGTATATGCCGTGTGGGATTTTATGTCGCTGCTTAAATGTTTGCAAAACAGCCTGACCTGTACCTCTGTGCCGTGGTTTCCCAAAGGATCGGCAGAAACCCGCTACCTGATAAACGAAATAGTAGCCGGTGAAGAATCGGATGTAGATGCAGAAGGAGTGAGGAAAAGTCATTTTGAAATGTACCTCGATGCGATGAAGCAGTGCGGAGCGCAAACAACAGGAATAGAAACTTTCATCGCTTCCCTGCACGGCGGAAAAACATTGGCAGCCTCTTTTAATGAGGCAGCAACGCCGGCAGCTGCGCGTAGTTTTGTCGGTTTCACGTTTGATGTTATCGGCAGCGGAAAGGATTATGTGCAGTCTGCCGTGTTTACGTTTGGCAGGGAAGATTTAATTCCGGGTATGTTTATGTCTATTGTAAATGATGTGAACAATTCATCTCCCGACAGCATTTCTATTTTTAAATATTACCTGGAGCGGCATATAGAAGTAGATGGCGATCATCATAGCCACCTCGCTTTGCAAATGACAGCCAACCTGTGTGGTGATGATGAGGAACAATGGAAAAGCGCGGAAGAAGCAACCCTGATGGCATTGCAGAAACGTATCGAATTGTGGGATGGTGCATACGAAGACATAATGGCGGGAAAACAGGAAAGCCAACCACACTTTATTCCGGCTTCGCTGAAGCTCTGAAACTAGCTTACCGGCAACATCAAAATATCGCTCTCATTCTTCTTTGCTGAAACTCATACCCATGCTGATACAAGTTGCATGAGGGTTGGTATGATAATTTGTGCATAGTGCTCATGCAAAATCTATCTTTACAAAAGTGGCTGCGTGTATTGCTGTTCAGCGTGTTAGCAGTGGTGGTTCTCTATTATGCCAAATCATTTCTGATACCACTCACATTTTCCATTGTCATCAGTATGCTGCTGATGCCCGTAACGATATGGCTGCAAAAACATCATTTTCCCAATTGGTTGGCAACTTTGTGCTCGTTGCTGCTGTTCATCAGCGTGATTGGAGGGATAATTTATGTTTTAGCCTGGCAGCTATCCGACCTGACGCAGGACTTTGGCAATATAGAAGAGCAGGCAACTAAAAAAGTACACCAGTTTCAGCATTATTTACAGGAAAAACTGGGCGTATCGGTAAGAAAACAAAACAAGATTGCCAGCGGTGAGGTAAGCAGTTCATCTGATAGCTACCTGGCTGGCGCTGTATCGGGATTGCTGGCTGGCATTGGCAGCTTTCTTACAGATTTCATTCTCTTTATCGTGTATATTTTTCTCCTTATTTTCTATCGTTCTCACCTTAAAGAATTTGCGCTGCGCATGTTTTTTTCCAACCATCGCAGTCATGCGTCTGCCGTTATGGAAAAATGCCGGCAGGTATCGCAGAAATATGTATCGGGTTTAGCCTTAATGATTGTGTGCCTTACTGTAATGTATAGCATTGGTTTTGGGTTGGTGGGTGTAAAAAGTTTTGTCTTGTTTGCTTTGCTGGCTGCAGTGCTCGAAACGGTTCCTTTCATCGGCAATATTACCGGCACGCTGCTTACTATCGTGATGACGGTGGCACAGGGCGGCAGCAATATGATGGTGCTGGGCGTGTTTATTTCATACGTTACTGTACAGTTTATTCAAACTTATTTCCTGGAAACACTGGTAGTAGGTGAGAATGTAAACCTCAATCCACTGGTTACCATTGCCGGCCTGGTAGCAGGTGAGCTCATCTGGGGCATTCCGGGTATGGTGCTTACCATTCCGCTTTTAGGGATGGCAAAAATCATTTTTGACAACATTGAACCTTTGCAACCTATGGGGTATCTGCTGGGAAAAGTGAAATAATGTTTCCCGTGAAACACATAGCGGAATGGAATGGCTTCAGCGCAGGTAGCGCGGATGAGCAAAACTTGAATGATCTATTACTGAGAATACAATAAGATTGTTATGCCGGCAGTGTTAGTTTTGGGCATTACTCATTATCTCTATTCGAAAGAAACCTGCGCCTGTCAGCGCCTTTGGTACGTAAGGCATCTACTTTACAATACCCTAACTTCTTACTTATTTAAAATTACCTACTTTGCTGTAGGTAATTTACAACTCCATGATGAACACTAACGATTCAGCCGGCGCACGTTTTCGCCAGGCGATGTATTCAGAAAAGCCTTTACAAATAGTAGGCACTATCAACGCCAATCATGCCTTATTGGCCACGCAGGCTGGCTACAATGCGATCTACCTGTCGGGTGGTGGCGTAGCCGCCGGATCTTTAGGCATCCCCGATTTGGGCATCACCACGCTGGAAGATGTACTCATAGATATTCAGCGCATTACCAACGTCACCCAAACACCACTGCTGGTAGATGTTGATACTGGTTTTGGTCCGTCGGCGTTCAATGTGGCACGCACGGTAAAGTCGCTGATCAAAGCCGGTGCAGCCGCTTTACATATTGAAGACCAGGCAGGCGCCAAAAGATGTGGTCACCGCCCCAACAAGGAAGTAGTGTCTACCGAAGAAATGACCGATCGTATCAAAGCTGCCGCTGACGCACGTACCGATGAGCAGTTTGTGATTGGCGCGCGCACAGATGCGCTTGCAGTAGAAGGGCTTGACAAAACCCTTGCACGCGTACAGGCTTATGCAGCAGCGGGTGCCGATTTTATTTTTGCCGAAGCCGTCACCGATTTGTCGCTCTATAAAAAATTTGCTGATGCTTCAGGTCTGCCCATTCTTGCCAACATCACCGAATTTGGAATGACACCCATGTGGACAGTAGAAGAATTACGAATAGCCGGCGTGAGCCTTGTGTTGTACCCGCTGTCTGCCTTTCGTGCTGCCAATAAAGCGGCGCAGAATGTATACCAACGCATCAGGGAAGATGGTACGCAGCAAAACGTGCTGCACTCCATGCAAACGCGTACAGAACTCTATGAAAGCATTGGCTATTATGCTTACGAGCAAAAACTCGATGCACTTTATCAAAAAAAATAACGATTATGAACGAAGCTTTGCCAGTTGAATTTAAACCTAAAAAATCGGTAGCCCTTTCCGGCGTTGCGGCTGGCAATACAGCCATTTGTACCGTGGGTAAAAACGGGAATGAACTGCATTACCGTGGTTACAATATTCTCGATCTTGCAGAAGCCGCTTCTTTCGAAGAAGTTGCTTACCTGTTGTTGTATGGTTCATTACCCACTGTCAGCCTCCTTTCTGCATACCGAAACAAGCTGATGGCACTTCGTGGCTTGCCTGCTGTTGTGAAAAATGTGCTGGAACAAATACCCGCATCGGCTCACCCGATGGATGTGTTGCGTACCTACACGTCTCTGCTGGGCAGTATCAGCCCCGAAAAAGAAGACCATTCTTTAGCTGGTGCACGGGATATTGCCGATAAACTGATTGCGTCTTCTGCATCGGCCTTACTCTACTGGTATCATTTTTCGTACAACGGGAAACGGATAGAAGTAGAAACAGCTGATCTTACTGCCGGCGCACACTTCCTGCACATGCTTCACGGCAAAGCTCCATCGGAATCGTGGACAAAAGCCATGGAAATATCGCTGAATCTCTATGCCGAACACGAGTTTAATGCATCCACATTCACCGGGCGAGTGATTGCAGGAACAGGATCCGATTTGTATTCAGCCGTTACCGGCGCCATCGGCGCATTGCGCGGACCCAAACACGGAGGTGCCAACGAAGTAGCGTTCGACATTCAAAGCCGCTATTCTTCTGCCGATGAAGCGGAAGACGATATTAAAAACCGCCTGCAGAAAAAAGAAGTTATAATCGGGTTTGGTCACCCGGTATATACGGTATCTGATCCGCGGAACAAAGTGATAAAAGAAGTGGCTAAGAAGCTGTCGGAAGAAGCTGGCAATATGCAGCTATACAATATTGCCGAAAGGCTGGAATCGGTGATGTGGAATGAAAAGAAAATGTTCCCGAACCTCGACTGGTTTTCGGCTGTTTCATATCATCAAATGGGCGTGCCTACCTTATTTTTCACGCCTTTGTTTGTCATAGCAAGGCTTACGGGCTGGTGCGCGCACATCATAGAGCAGCGGCAGGATGGAAAAATAATCCGCCCCGGCGCTAATTATACCGGGCCCGATAGCAGGGATTTTGTACCTATGAAAGACCGGTAATTTAGATACGAAAAACGGACCTTTTGCACCATACAATTCTTACCTGTGCAATGTTGACTGATAACCTGCTTTTGCATTTATGAATCAGGAGTTGTTATTCTATTCCTTGGCAAAAAAGTGTGGCGTAATTGTTTCATTAGCTGCATCCGCTTCTATGTAACAGAGAATCTTTAAAATTAAAAGTATGACGACAACTGTATTGGTAGCCGGTGCCACCGGCTACCTTGGGAAGAGAATATGTAAGGCATTGCAAAGCAGGGGAGCAAATGTTCGTGCCCTTGTTCGTACCGGAAGCAAACAAACTAAACGTGATGAGCTGCAACAAATGGGCGTGCGGTTAATGGAGGTAAACAGTTATGATAAAGAAGACCTGCAAAAAGCTTGCAGCGGGGTTGATTGTGTCGTGTCGGCTTTGCAGGGATTACGCGATGTGATTGTTGACACACAGGTTGCTTTGCTCGATGCGGCAGTTGCGGCAGGTGTACCGCGCTTTATTCCTTCTGATTACTCACTGGATTTTACGAAGCTGCCAGGCGGTACAAACCGCAACTTTGATTTCCGCCGTGAATTTCATACATATCTCAACAAAGCTCCGATTGCAGCAACCTCCGTTTTCAACGGCGTTTTTGCCGACATTCTCACTTATAACACGCCGGTACTGAATGTGAAAAATAAAAGCGTTGGCTATTGGGGTGACGACGTAAACTGGCATCTTGACTTTACGACAACGGATAATACGGCAGCATTTACCGCAGAAGCTGCTTTAGATGCAACTGCACCGAGATACCTGAATGTGGCCAGCTTCCAGGTAAGTCCGCACCAGTTGCTGAGCCTTGCCAGCGAAGCTTCTCTTTCTGCATTTACCCTCATTGATATGGGTAAGCTGGAAGACTTTGCTGCCTATAACAAATACGAACGCGAATCTCACCCCGATACTGAAACAGAATTATATCCCAAATGGCAAAGCGGGCAGTATATGCATGACATGTTTCGTGTTCACCACCTGTCGCTGGACAATGGGCGCTATCCTTCAGTAAGCTGCACAACTGCAGCTGAGTTTATACAATCCATGATGCGATAAGCGAGCGCGATAGTAAAAAAGCTGTTGATTTTTACCAGTAATAATAGCTTTGTTTTCAAAAAGGCTGTAAGTGAAAGAAATTCCTTTTTTCACTTACAGCCTTTTTTTGCTGATCAGCTTTCTTCTTCTTCCTGTTCAATAATACATTCAGGCACCTTATAATCGGGGCGTTCCTCTGCCAGTTCGGAAATAAGTGAAGCAACGAGCGACGTCCACCCGGTTTGATGCCCTGCACCCAAACCATTACCGTCATCGCCATGAAAATATTCGTAAAACAGGAGCAAATCCTGGTTTTCGGGACGACTATAAAACCAGTTGTATTCGCCATGAAGACAACGGTGATTGTTTTCATCTTTTTCAAACAAACTAATCACCCGCTTCGACAATTCGTCCGCTACCTGCTTAAGGTTCATATACACACCGGAACCGGTAGGATATTCAATTTTTAAACTATCGCCATAAAACTCACCATACTTCCTGATAGACCCGATGAGCAAATAGTTGATGGGAATCCATACGGGACCGCGCCAGTTGCTGTTGCCACCATAAAAGTCGGATGTGCTGTCGCCGGGATCGTACTGAATGCTGTATTCCACATCTTCGATATTCACCGAATAGGGATGCGCTTCGTGATATTTGGACAGCGCGCGGATGCCGCCCGGCGAAAGAAATTCCGTTTCGTCCAGCATGCGTTGCAACAAGGCAATCAACCGTTCTTTTGGTATCAGTGAAATAAGAATTTTGTTTTCGTCTGCCCGCTCTTCGTTTGGCCAAAATTTGTGGTTGGCTTTGCGGTATTTTTCAAACCAGTTGATGCGTTTATTAAAATCTTCCAGCTTGCCCAGTACAGCCGTTTCAATGATAGATACCGCAAAAATAGAGGTAAGACCAACAATTGATTTGATACGCAGTTGTATGGGACTTGCATTGACAACGGCTAATGTATCGTAGTAAAATTTGTCTTCGTCGTTCCACATACCCAGTTCGTTCAACGCTTCGGCAATCAGCACAAAATGCTCGAAGAATTTTGTAGCGGTATCTTCAAACGAAGGATCGTTCATCGCTATTTCAATAGCCATATCCATCATGTTCAGCGCATACATTCCCATCCAGCTTGTGCCGTCTGCCTGCTCCAGTCCCATTTGCCCGTGCAGTTGCATACTCCTGTTGAACACGCCGATGTTATCAAGCCCCAGAAAGCCACCTTCAAAGATGTTGTTGCCATTGGGGTCTTTACGGTTTATCCACCAGGTAAAATTGATAATCAGTTTTTGAAACACCCGTTTCAGGAAATTGATATCACCTGTGCCGGTCATCTTTTTTTCTATGCGATATACTTCCAGCGCTGCATACGACTGCACGGGCGGATTTACATCGCTGAAATTCCATTCGTAAGCCGGCAATTGCCCGTCGGGTTTCATGTACCATTCGCGCATGATGAGCAGCAACTGGTGCTTTGCAAACGTAGGATCTATGATTGCCATAGGTATACAATGAAAAGCAAGATCCCACGCGGCATACCAGGGATATTCCCACTTGTCGGGCATCAGGATGATGTCCTGGTTTTTCAGATGCAGCCAGTCGTGATTGCGCCCATACTTGCGAAAATTGGATATAGGAGAGATTCCGTCGCTGGTAGAGATCCATCGTTCAATATCATAATGATAATATTGCTTGCTCCACAGCAATCCGGCCATGGCTTGTCGCGCTATCAGCCTATCATCTGCCGAAAGGTTGTTGGGAAGCACTTTGCCGTAAAAGTCATCGGCTTCCCATTTGCGCTGCGTGAATATCTGGTCGTATCCCTGCCCGAACGGGCTGCTTTGCATTTCGGTGCAAAGCCGCAGGTATACGACTTTGGAACCACCTGCCGGCATCGTCATCTGGTACACCGGTGAAAACTTGGTTCCTTGTTTTGCCTTGCGCAGTTGCTGAACATTTTTCTGGTTTACAATGGCATCGTTGATGGCATCTTTTACATAGATGCCTGTGGCGTTGGGTTTGCCAAACAGCTTTTGGGTGTTGGTTTCATTTTCCGTAAAAAAACATCTGCAGGCTTTTGAAAATACAGGTAATAATCACCGATTCTTTCATGCGTGGCCTTTACGCTGCAGTCGTCATTTGCTTTATCACGGGGCGCTGCTCCAAACCCCCGTAGCACCAGCGGTTGTAAAACCAAAGCGTGGGCAAAACGGTAATGGGCGCAGCTGCCGGACCGCGGTTCACGATCTCTATTTTGATAGAAATATCGGTCTTGCTGTTTTTTGCATAGGTGACATACACATCAAAGTATTTGTTGTCGTCAAACACACCGGTGTCCAGCAGTTCATATTCTGTTTCCAGCTTGCTGCGGCGGCGGTTGGTACTGATCAGTGATCGTAGGGAAATGCCTGCTGCGGATACTTATACAGCATTTGCATATAATAATGGGAAGGCAGGTTGTCAAGATAATAATAGAGCTCTTTTACATCTTCCCCGTGGTTGCCTTCATAGTTGCCAAGCCCATACAACCGCTCTTTGAGCACGGTATCTTTTCCATTCCAGAAACCTCGCTAAAGCATAGGTTTTGATAGAAATCTGATATTCCTGCCAGTCCGTCTTCGCCCCACCGGTATGCACGGCTGTGTGCATTGAAACGGGAAGTAATTCCAGGCATCACCATTCTCACTATAGTCTTCCCTTACGGTGCCCCACTGGCGTTCAGAAACATAAGGACCCCATTGTTCCAATGGTATTTTATTGCCTGCGTTTACCTTCAGACGTTGCTGCTCTGCTGTCATCATAACTTTGCAAATGTAAGGTTGTTGCTTATGCCACCCTGTATAAGGTATTCTTAGTCAATTGGCAGTTGCTGTGAAGGCTTATAGCTGCAAATTCCCTGCTGATATTCTGGAATGAACAAGAATGGTATGACAACGCACTTTTAGAGGTATATAAGAATTGGCACGCTTTCTGAATTTTGGTAAAGAGTAAATATATTCTCTAACCAAAAATTACTTTATTATGTTACGCTGGACAATTACTTTTCTGATTATAGCCATTATAGCCGCTGTACTCGGATTCGGAGGACTCGCTGCAGGTGCTGCAGGCATAGCCAAAGTTTTATTCTTTATCTTTTTAGTATTGTTCCTGTTGTCATTGATAAGAGGAAGATCAAGTGTGTAATTGAAATTATGATCTCAGGTATATAAAGCTGTATTTACTTTAATAAATACAGCTTTTTTATTTGATGTAAAGAAGGCAATCACAGAATGTTTTTTTCTCCTCATCACACAAAACAAATAAAAAAGGCAATCCTAACCGAATGTGGTCGTTTTTTTGCTCCTCATCACACAAAACAAATAAAAAAACCTCCTGCCAAGGGCAGAGGATGATTATACAGCAATGCTTTATCAGTTTAATTGCGGTGAATACCTTCTCCAAACTCTTCTATCATCTTTTTATTAAATGCCTGTAAGTCTTTGGGGCTGCGGCTTGTTACCAGCCCGTTATCGGTTACCACTTCTTTATCATGCCACTGCGCGCCAGCATTTTGCAGGTCTGTTTTCAGTGATGGATAAGATGTCATTTCCCTTCCTTTTACCGCTCCGGTTTCTATGAGCAATTGTGGACCATGACAGATGGCAGCTACCGGCTTGCCGGCATCCATAAAATGGCGCGCAAATGCTATACAATCCGGATTAGTGCGCATGGTATCGGGATTCAAAACGCCGCCCGGAATAAGCAATCCATCATAATCTTCCGGATTGGCGCTGGACAATTGTATATCTACAGGAACATCTATAGACCAGTGGTCTTTGTCCCAAGCTTTTACAGTATCTGATTGTGGAGACACCACGTGTACCTGTGCGCCTGCTTCTTCCAGTGCTTTTTTGGGACTTGTAAGTTCTACTTCCTCAAAACCGTTCTCGGTGATAATCGCTATTTTCTTGCCTGATAATACGGACATACGAATGTGTTTTTTTGTGGTTAACAATGTTGTCAGCAGTATTCCAAAATCTGTTCCTGATAGCAGGTTTTAACTGTTGGCGTTTTTGTAAAATCACCTGCGATTGCAATTGTCTACTTGTTTTGACTGCATACTTTCACAAAAAAAGCTACCGATGTTATCAGACACCGGCAGCTTATTGCCTTTTTGCGCATTGCTCTTTCCGGCTTTCCTTTCATTTGCGAAAACTAAAAGGATGCTGCTTACAAGCAAATGCAGAAGTAAGAATATATTATAAATACTTATCGCCTTTGGTACGCTTTACTTCGGCTACGTATTCTTTTATTGCCTGTTCTTTTTCTTTCTGGCAAATGAGCAACACGTCAGGAGTATCTACCACGATAAAGTCTTCTAATCCCTGCAGCACCACCAATTTGTCGTGAGGCGCTGACACCATACATTTTACGGCATCAATCACAATTACGTTTTCGGCAGATACAGCATTGCCTAAATAGTCTTTTTCAAGATTGTCGTATGCGCTGTTCCAGGTACCAAGATCGCTCCAGCCAAAAGAAGAAGGAATCACATACACATTATCGGCATGCTCCATAATGGCATAGTCGATGGAGATATTGGTGCAAAAAGAATAGATGCGTTCAATAGCTTCCTGTTCGCTGCCATTGATAAAGTTGTCCTGCTCGGTGGCAAACAACTCGTACATTTCGGGCTGGTATTTTTCGAAGGCGTTCAGGATATCCTGTACGCGCCAGATGAAGATACCGGCATTCCACAAAAAATCGCCACTGTCCAGGAAGGTTTTTGCCAGTTCTGAATCTGGTTTTTCAGTAAAGGTTTTTACTTTATACACATTGGGACCGGCTTTATCCATTTCGTGCTGAATGTAGCCATAGCCGGTGTTGGGATATGTTGGCTTGATACCTAATGTCACAAATGCCTTGCGTTCTTCAGCAAAGGCAAGCGCTTCTCTTGATATTTTTGTAAATTCAAGCTGATCGAGCACCATGTGATCGCTCGGGGCAATGATCAGCGTTGCATCCGGATCTTTCTGCATGAGCTTGAAAGCAATATAGGCTACGCAGGGCGCCGTGTTTTTCCGGCTTGGCTCAGATACAATATTATCGTGTGGTATGTCGCAAGCTGCTCTTTTACGATATCAGCATACTCGCCCGACGTAACAACAAAGATATTTTCTACTGGAATGAACTGGCTGTAGCGCTCAAAGGTCCACTGGATCAGCGTTTTTCCCGTGTTTAATATGTCTAAAAACTGCTTGGGATAGGAAACACGGCTTTGCGGCCAAAACCGGCTGCCGATACCTCCTGCCATAATCGCTACATAATGATGATTATTCATAATTATTCGTTGTGATAATTGGATGTTAAGTGTGGTTTTACAAAATTCCCTCTTGTAATAAGTCGTGCAAATGTAGAACTCCTAAGTATATGTTGTCTTCTCCCGCTACGATTAGCTGGGTAATATCGTTGGCTTTCATGATTTCGAAGGCGGTGGTGGCAAGCGTATCGGGATGAATGCACCTTGGATGTGGTGAATAAATGTCCTGAGCTGTGGCACTGCTGATGTTATCGGTTTTTTCGAGCATGCGCCTGATGTCGCCATCCGTGATAATACCGCTCAGTTTTCCTATCTTCACCACAGCTGTGCAGCCCAACCGTTTGCCCGAAATTTCGCTGATAACGGCTTTTACGGGATATGGAGGATGACAAGTGGTTTTGATTGAGTTTATACAAATCGGAAGCCCGCAGGTATAAGCGTTTCCCGATGTTTCCACCGGGATGAAACTTGCAAAATCGCTTTCGGTAAAGTTGTTGAGCTTCATCAGGCAAATGGCGAGTGCATCGCCCATCACCATTTGCGCCGTAGTGCTATTGGTAGGCGCGAGGTTTACCGGGCAGGCTTCTTCGGTTACCGAGGCGTTGATAACAATATCTGCGTCATGGAAAGATAAGACTGCAGGTTGCCGGTAATCGCTATGATTGTTTTGTCAAACTGCTTTACCATGGGAACCAACATTTTTATTTCGGCTACTATTGCCGCTGTTGCTCAGCACCATCACCATGTCTTCCTTCTGTATCATGCCAAGGTCGCCATGAATGGCATCGGCTGCATGCATAAACAGGGCAGGTGTACCGGTAGAGTTGAATGTAGCAACAATTTTTTGGGCTACAATGGCGCTTTTGCCAATACCGCTGATCACCACTCTGCCTTTGCAGGCATGTATCAGTTGAACTGCTTTCTGAAAATCTGAATTTAACTGCTGCTTCAAGCCGGGCAACAGACTGTGCTTCTGAACGAATGGTTTCTATGGCACGTGAAGAATATCTGCATTCATTGTAGCAGCAAAGGTAACCGGATGAACGTAATCAGAAAGGCTTTTCACATGTTGGCATACACGGGTGGCAAATCATTGCCAGTAGATACACGCATACACACTGCAGTTTCCGCAAACCACATTGTTAAACTACATTTCGCTATCAGCCAATAATTGTTTGAGCATCATTATTGTACTACTGTACTGTTGCCATTGTTCATTTTGTATAATTATCACTTTCTTACAATTTGTACTAATAATATCTGTATTATGTCCACTTGTTGACTTTATTACCTGCAGGAGTTCCTAGCATGATATATTCACATAAGATAAATATTTTTCATCCCTTGATGGCGAAGTTTGTGTAACTTTAAGCAGTGATGAACACAAAATCAAACTTTAACATACCATCCTTCGGCGTTAGTCTTTATTTGGTGTTAATTTCGTTTCCCTTTTTCCCTTCTAAACAATTTTTTATATATAAACGGTTTAAGATTACAGATTAAAAGAATTTCTGCAAGCGGCAGACGGCAAAAGACAAATATGGCAACACTTTCTAAAAAGTCATCCACGAAAGACTACAAGGAAAACGAAAAGCGTAAAAGAAGAAATAGAAACAGAACCAATAGCCAATACTTTCACTCACAATTACGAAATTCACAAACACTTACAATCCAATTTTGGGTTTGAACAGTTCAAAGGACTGCAGGAAGATGCAATCAACAGCCTGCTGAATGGCAACGATACCTTTGTGATTATGCCCACAGGTGGCGGCAAAAGCTTATGCTACCAGTTACCGGCACTCATACTTGAAGGCTGCGCCATCATCGTAAGTCCATTGATAGCCCTGATGAAAAACCAGGTGGACCTGGTAAGAAGCTACAGCGAGAAAGATAATGTTGCCCATTTTTTAAATTCATCTCTGAATAAAGGACAGATTACACAGGTAAAAAGCGATCTCACAGAAGGCAAAACGAAGCTTCTGTACGTGGCGCCCGAAACACTTACCAAACAGGAAAACCTCGATTTTTTCAGAGATTTTAAAGTTTCTTTTTTCGCGGTAGACGAAGCGCATTGTATATCGGAATGGGGACATGATTTCCGCCCCGAATACCGCCGCCTACGCGAAATGATGGACATTATCGACGCAAAAATTCCCGTTATCGCACTTACAGCTACCGCAACGCCAAAAGTGCAAAGCGATATTGTAAAAAATCTCGATCTGCGGGCTCCAAATGTTTTTATCTCTTCCTTCAACCGCCCGAATCTATATTACGAAATTGTTCCAAAGGTTAAAAAAGAACAAACCACAAAAAGTATTGTCCGCTTCATCACAGGGATGAAAAACAAAAGCGGCATTATCTATACATTAAACAGGAAAACAACCGAAGAACTGGCAGAAGTGCTGGTAGCAAACGGTATAAAAGCCGTGGCTTACCACGCCGGACTCGATGCAAAGCTGCGCGCCGACAGGCAAGACCAGTTTTTGAACGAAGATGTGCAGGTGATAGTTGCTACCATTGCATTTGGAATGGGAATAGACAAGCCGGATATCCGTTTTGTGATTCATTTCAATGTTCCGAAATCCATTGAAAACTATTACCAGGAAACCGGGCGCGCCGGCAGAGACGGGCTGGAAGGAAAATGCTTGTTGTATTATTCCCATAAAGACGTGTCGAAACTGGAACACCTGATGCGCGACAAACCGCTGAGCGAACGCGAAGTGGGTGCACAGCTCATCAACGAAACGCTGGCTTTTGCCGAAAGCTCTGTTTGTCGCCGCAAAGTGCTGATGCACTATTTTGGCGAAGACTGGCAACTCGAAAATTGCAATAATTGCGATAATTGCCTGCATCCTAAAGAAAAAATTGAAGCCAAAGACGAAGCCGCTAAAGTGCTGAAAGTGGTGAAAGCGCTGGAAGAAAGGTTTCCTACCGATTATGTAGTGAGTGTTTTGCTGGGCAAACAAACGCCGCAGATGAACATGTACCGCCACGAGAAGCTGGATGTATTTGCTATTGGAAAAGATAAGGACGAACATTTCTGGAGCAGTTTGATCCGCCAGTTGCTGCTCAGCAATTTGCTTCGCAAAGACATTGAAGAATATGGATTGCTGAAGTTTACAGAAGCGGGAGATAGTTTTTGAAAAAACCGCATTCGTTTCCAATTGTGCTCAACAACCTGTTTGAAGACGCAAACGAGGACGATGAAGAAGCCGATGGTGCAAATGCAGGCGGAGGCGCCGCCGACGAGAAATTGCTGGATATGCTGATGGAATTGCGCCAGAAAGAAGCCAAGAAAAAAGGATTGCCTCCTTTTGTGGTGTTCCTGGAAAATTCGCTGATAGACATGGCAACCATGTATCCTACTACTTCAGGAGAACTGGAAAAGTGCCAGGGTGTAAGCAAAGGCAAAACATTGAAGTTTGGCAAACCGTTTATAGAACTGATAGCTAAATATGTAGAGGAAAACGATATAGAAAAGCCGGATGATTTTGTAATGAAAAGCGTGGCTAACAAAAGCAGCAACAAGATTTACATTATCCAGAATATAGATAAGAAAATACCTCTTGAAACCATTGCACGCAACAAAGACCTTCGGTTGGATAATTTGCTGGAAGAAATGGAAACTATTGTAGCGAGCGGCACGAAACTGAACCTGAATTATGCTATTGAAAGCATGCTCGACGAAGATGATCAGGATGAAATCATTGATTATTTCCGCAGTTGCCAAACCTCATCGCTGCAGGTTGCACAGGAAGAATTGGCCGACAGCAACTACAACTGGGAGCAATTGAAGATTATGCGCATCAAGTTCATCAGTGAATACGGCAACTAACTATTTCAAATACATTTACTTACCAAAGCCTGTTGCAGTTGCAACAGGCTTTTTTTATGGCATTATTCCTAATTTATCAGTATACATCTTTCAAAAGATTCAGCTTAAAAAAGCGTAAGAAAAGAAGAATTAATAAAAAATTCTAATAGAAAAAGGTTACTCTAATTGAAATATTGAATAACTTTCCTTTTCAGCCATTAAACATAGAAAGATTATACCCGAAAAGCCTGGTTCTTCCCCTAAAACAGCCTGTTCTTACCACTGAGATGGCATATCGTTTGAATTAATTTTACAGGTCCTTTTAAAAATTCCTTCGCCATGATACTCGACCAATCCAGACAAAATGTATTGAATTATTTTGAGGTTGCCGCCAATTGCACAGGCAATGTAGTAGTAAAAGTATTGGATACACATGGCAAAATTGCCAAAACCGTAAAGCAAAATATAGAACAGGGAATCAGCAACTTCCGCCTGAACCTCGAAGATTTGCAGAAAGGCATGTATGTCATCAATATATTTAATGATAATAATTTTGTGCAGGCAATCCGTTATATTAAAAACTAAATTTCAGATATAGCTATAAAAAAACCCGCTTTTTGTGAAAGCGGGTTTTTTCTTGGAATGAACTTTACATTTACAGATTATTACTAAAAAAAGAAATCATTTCATTTGATTACGAAACGCCACATTCCATTCTTAAAAGCCGTTTTTTACCACAGCATATCAGCTTTTGGAGGACCGCAAGGTCATTTTGGAATGATGTTGAAAACCTTTGTTCATCACCGAAAAGACGTGACGGAAAAAGAATTGATGGAGTATAATGGCTTTTGCCAGATGCTGCCCGGCGCATCGTCTACACAAACGCTTACACTGATTGGCTATAAAAGGGGAGGGCTGCCGTTGGCAATTGTCACGCTGCTATCTGGATTTTACCAGCCTGTATCCTGATGAGTTTATTGTCTTTCTTGTTTCGGTTTGTGAGTAGCACATACCTTAACACACACATTTTCAATTACATACAACCCATGGCTATTGGGTTTATCGCTTTTTCCGCATTTAAACTGTTCCGCATCTCTATCCGCAATACCATTACACGCGTTATCATGGTCTGCGTTACTTTACTCACATTCCTGATGTTTAAAACGCCGTGGATATTTCCTGCTATGTTGCTGATGGCAGGTATTGTCACCAATTTCAGCGACAAACGTTATCCAGATAAAAAAGAACCAAGAAAAAAAATCAAGTGGGGCAACCTCATTATCTTCTTTTCATTTTTATCATTGCCGCTTCTTTTAGCGAAACTGCCCGTAAGCAAAACTGGAATAACCGCGGACCGTATAACCTGTTCGAGAACTTTTATCGTTTTGGCAGTCTGGTATTTGGAGGTGGCGATGTGCTGATGCCCATGATGTATGAGCAGTACGTGGTGCGCCCGCAAACAGATCTTATCAAACAAAAAAATCCAAATGCGCTTACAACATGACCCAATCAGAGTTCCTGACCGGCTCGGGTATGGTGCGTGCTATTCCAGGTCCGGTATTTTCCATTAGTGCTTATGTAGGTGGCATGCTGCTGAGCAAAGGCGGAATCAGGAATCAGATTATTGGATGCGTGATTGGAACGGTTGCTATCTTTCTGCCAAGCGCGTTGCTGGTTTTATTCTTTTTCCCGGTGTGGAGCAATCTTAAAAAGTATACGGTTATTTACCGGTCGCTCGAAGGAATCAATGCAGCTGTTGTGGGTATCATCACCGGTTCCTGTATGTATCTCATTAATAGTATATTTTTACAAATACTACTTATGTATCACGCCGCTGTCGGTAAGTATTAGACATCATTGTAGAGATAGCAAAGAGAACCCTTTATAGTATGTTTACTTTTTCTAAAATCGTCCACCCTTTTATCTGTTGAAGTTACCTGTACTTGCGTTAGGTAGCCTTGTTTTTTTAATTTATTGGTAGTAATGTATTTTTCATTCTATTTTCCTTGGTATACCTTTCCTCCGGCAGCATGTAGCGTACACTATGCCTGGCTTTTATTTGCTTGCGAATAAAGGTGGATGAAATTTGGTAGCGGCGCTTGTAGAAACTGGCAGTCGGGCTCCAAAAGAATCACCCTAACCGAGGAAGCCGGGGCGGTTATAAATGATAAATGGATAATTTTTGAGTAATAGCTCCCCCGTTTTTCCACTTCTTGATATTCTGAAAACTATCTGAGCCAACAATAATTACAAATTGGTGCAAAGGATATTTTTCTTCCAGGTATACGAGTGTATCAATTGTATAAGAGGGCGTAGGCAACTTAAACTCAACATCTGAAGCCTGCAATTTTGGATTGTCTTCTATGGCAAGCTTCACAAGATGAAGCCTGTGGTAGCTATTGAGTAATGAGGTTTGTTGTTTAAAAGGATTGTGAGGTGATATTACAAGCCAAACCTGCTGCACATCTGTATTGTCGGCAATGTGTTCTGCGATAATGAGGTGACCCATGTGCACAGGATTGAAAGAGCCAAAGTATAATCCGATCTTCATGCAGCTATATTTCTTCTACCAGAATATTGGCAGCTTCTTCTTTTCTGAGGCTCAGCAGATAGCCTGATACGGATACAGAAATCGGATCTCCCATAGGTGCTATTTTGTCTATACAGATGATTTCGCCGGGCACACATCCCATTTCCATCAATTTGATATATAATTCGTCGTTGGCAAAATCTCTGATTGTTACATTCTTCCCTGCTGGTATCTCCGTCAACTTTTTCATGCTGCAAATGTAGAATTACATTTTTTTTAAATTCTCACCGCGCTGTAAAATTACGCGAATCAAAATGGGTTGATTAAGTTTGCAAAATGCCTCGTGTTTCGTTTTCCACTGCCGATATTACGGTAAAACTCCCGCAAAAGAGACTTCTCAAGCAGTTTATTCAGTTTATAATTTCTTCTGAAGGTCGCCTCTTTAGATGCTTTGGATATTATCTTCTGCTCCGATGAATACCTGTTATCCTTAAACCGGCAGTTTCTGCAGCACGATTATTACACTGATATTCTAACTTTTGACCTGAGTAATTCTGATGCAGTGCTTTCGGAAATTTATATCAGTACAGAGCGTGTATTGGAAAACAGCAGGCTACATGGTGTTACTTTTTTGGACGAACTCACCCGCATCATTTTTCACGGAGTTCTCCACCTTTGTGGTTTTGGTGATAAAACGGCTAAAGAGAAGAACACAATGACTTTGAAAGAAAATGAGTATCTCGAAAAATATGCAATGTTTCACGTGAAACAATAAATGAAAATTATGTTCCAACAATACGATGTAATAGTAGTAGGAGCCGGTCATGCAGGATGTGAAGCAGCTGCAGCAGCAGCCAATATGGGCAGCAAAGTATTGCTGATTACAATGAATATGCAAACCATCGCCCAAATGAGTTGCAATCCGGCTATGGGTGGAATTGCCAAAGGACAAATTGTAAGAGAAATTGATGCGATTGGTGGCTATAGTGGAATAGTGACAGACAAAAGCTTGATTCAATTCCGGATGCTGAACAGAAGCAAAGGACCGGCAATGTGGAGCCCGAGAGCACAAAGTGATAGAATGATGTTTGCTGCTCACCTGGAGAGAAATGCTGGAAAAAACTCCGAATGTTGACTTTTACCAGGATATGGTTCAATCTGTTATTATAGAAAGACAACAGGGCTGTGGCGTGGTAACTAGGATTGGGACACGAAATTAATGCAAATCAGTAGTTCTTACAAATGGCACTTTTCTGAACGGCGTTATTCATATTGGCGAAAAAAAATTTGGTGGAGGAAGAATGGCTGAAAAAGCAGCAACCGGAATTACAGAACAATTGGTGACCTTGGGTTTTGAAAGCAACCGGCTGAAAACAGGAACCCCTCCGCGAATAGATGGCCGAGCCTTGACTATTCAAAAATGGAAGAACAAAAAGGCGATGACGAGATTGTCGGATTTTCTTATCTAGCAATACCAAGAAACTGCAAGCCTGCAACAGCAGCTAAGTTGCTATATAACCTATACCAACTCAACAGTTCATGATATTTAAAACAGGATTTGACAGAAGCCCCATGTTACCAGGGAGAATTGAAGGAGTAGGACCAAGATATTGCCCAAGTATTGAAGATAAAATCAACCGTTTTGCCGACAGGGAACGGCATCAGATTTTTGTTGAGCCGGAAGGATTGAACACTGTTGAAATTTATGTAAATGGATTTTCTACCTCGTTGCCGGAAGATGTTCAATACAAAGCCTTCAGCAGTACCAGGATTTGAAAACGCAAAATGTTCAGACCGGGTTATGCAATTGAATATGATTATTTTCCACCTACCCAACTAACTATCACCTGGAAACCAAACAGATCAGAAATCTTTTTTTTGCAGGGCAAATAAATGGAACGACAGGATATGAAGAAGCTGCCTGCCAGGGTTTGATGGCCGGAATCAATGCCCACCGAAAGTCAATGCAAAGAACCGATTTATCTTAAAAAGAAGTGAAGCTTATATCGGTGTGCTTAATCGATGATCTTAATCAACAAAGGAACCGATGAACCTTATAGCATGTTTACCAGCCGGGCTGAATATAGAACCCTGCTGAGGCAAGACAATGCAGATTTGCGGCTGACAGAAATGAGCCACAAACTGGGCTTGGCATCAGACGAAAGACTTGCTGCAGTAGACAAGAAAAAACAAGAAGTACAAGACATCACCAAACTGCTGAATATGACTTCGGTAGAAGCATTTGAGATAAATGGATATCTCCGGAAAATTGACTCAGCGCCTATAGTTGAAAAACAAAAGCTGTCGAAAGTTCTGCTGCGTCCGGATGTTGGTTTATGCGATGTTATACAGCATATTCCTGCACTAAGGGAAAAGTTTGATCAATTCAGTCAAGACGCGTTGGAACAAAGCGAAATACAGGTAAAATACGAACGCTATATTGAGAAAGAAGAGCAACTGGTAGCAAAACAAAGCGACATGGAAAACTTCGTTATTCCCGATGTATTTAACTACGATACCATTTCAGCTCTCAGTAATGAAGCATTGCAAAAATTTAAAAAAATAAAGCCACGTACTATTGGCCAGGCAAGCCGCATTAGCGGTGTAAATCCCAGTGATATACAGATACTCATGGTGTATATGGGTAGATAATATATTGACTATCAATAAGTTAATTAGATATTGAAATAATATTTTTTTGCCAAATCGAGGTTAAAAACTGCCATGATATCCGCTGCGCAAAACAGGAGCAGTAATATTACACACATAAATACGAACGCGTTGAGGTGTCTGTACCTGTGTCTTTTTGTTGGTTTATGTTGTGTAGGTTCTTCGCTGAAAGCGCAGAAATTGCAGTTGTCTGGTTCTGTGTACGACTTCAGCAACCGCCGCATAGAATCGGTAACAGTGCGATGCACTTGTGGTAGTGGTACCCTCACTGACTCGGCTGGTCATTACTCTCTTTTTGTTTCTACAAAAGACTCCGTGTTTTTTTCTTTACCTCGGCAAAAACACAATGAAGTACCCGGTGGATACCATCAGGTATCCGCAATCTTTTGAAATAGGTTTGCACATAGATGTAAAATGGCTGCCTGCGGTAAAGGTGC
>CAVXBN010000016.1:0-239919 GCA_963760045.1 uncultured Chitinophagaceae bacterium | reverse complement strand
AGTTGTACGTAACCCTAATGGACACATCGTAACATGTTGACACAACCTTAAATTCTGCTGACGCTTCCCCACGCTATTTTTTGCACATTGCAAGGCACACAAAGCCAAGACACAAAAGCAACCTTGCAAAGAGCTAAAAATGCAAATGCACAGCCTGCAGCCCAAAGACGTAATTCTTGTTATCATCAGTACTACATTCAACAAAACTAACAAGCGCAACCTTTGAAATAGCGAGACAATAATCTTTACATTTGTTCTTCTGATTAACCCACCATGACTTTTGACAAAATATATCAACTGCTTAAAACGCATCGCACGGTTACGCTGATAACTGCCGATAGCGCTGCATTGATTATTAGTTTTCTGTTTAAAGCATTCAAGCTGCAAGGGAACGGTTTTAAGACCGACACCCTATCGGAGAAAGATTTGACCGAACAACTTTCCGATTACTTCTACATACTCAACAAAGACGAGGTTCAGTTTCCGCGGCTGCCAAAACAATACCTGACTGACTGGACGAACGCCGGTTATTTAAGAAAGTACCCGGTAAAGAATGACGAGTTCCTTTATGAGTTAACGGCAGCAACAGAAAATGCTTTTAAATGGATTGACAGTTTAGACAAAAGAGAATTCGTAGGGCAGGAATCGCGGCTAAAAAATTTGTTTGAAAGTGTGAAAGAGCTTTCCAGCAAATCGAAAGGCGACTATGCAACGAGAATAAAAGAACTGGAGAAAAAGAAACAACAAATTGAACAGGAAATGGAGGATATCAGGCACGGCAAAATGGACGTGCTCGACGACCGGCAAATAAAAGAACAGTATTTCCTGATTGAAGAAACAGCGAAGAACCTACTTTCAGATTTCAGGCAGGTGGAGCAAAATTTTCGTGAATTAGACAGGCGCTTCCGGCAAAAAGTTATCACAACCAGCTTAACGAAAGGCAAAGTATTGGAAGACCTTTTTCAGCAGCAAAATAATTTGCTGGAAGAAGACCAGGGCAAAAGTTTCAATGCCTTTTGGGAGTTTCTTCTATCGCAATCGAGGCAGGATGAATTTGAGGAGATGCTCAACGATGTATTAAACCTGCCCGCCGTGCAGGAGGTACAGCGCGAAAACTTTAGTATTGCCAATTTGAGAAACGATTTAATCGAGGCAGGTGATAAAACTAAGCGTTCAACCAATTCTTTGCTCGCGCAGTTGAGAAAATATTTGGAACACAAGTCTTTCACCGAGAACAAGCGGATTTACGACAACATACAGGAAGCGCTAAAAATTATCAGCCTGAACGCTGATAAGGATTTCAGCAAACTGAATTTGGTGGAGTTGGATAATATCATTGACGTTGATTTAATGTTAGGTCATGGTTGGGATGTCAGAGGCTTTAAACCGCCGGAGAAAATAAAGTTTGCCAATAATAATCCCGAAGAAGGACAGAGCACCAGCGACAAAGACCATCTGTACGAGCAGTTTGAAATAAGTATAGCCGATTTAAAAAACAATATAAAGTCTTCGCTGAAAAATAAAACCCATATCACTTTCGCTGATTTTGTAAAAGAGTTCGAAATAAAGAAAGGAGTAGCAGAAGTGGTTGCTTATGTTGAGATAGCCTCCAACGAAAAAAGCCGGCACATTGTAAAAAACAATGCACACGATTTTATCAACATCAAAAATGCCAACACCAACAAAAAGTTCAAAGTAAAAATTCCAAAAATCGTTTTCTGCAAATGACAAAGCCCTATTCGCACATATTGGTTGCCCTGCTGAAAGGCGTGGTGTATAGTCATCACGAAAAAGTGTGGGACGACCTTTTGAAGCCGGAAAATGAAGCCGATGTAAAAAGATATTTTTCTGAAATCAACCTCGAACTAATAGTTGATAAATCGGAGGGCTATGCTTATTTAAAGCAAAGGCAAAGTGAAGAGAATGAGGAAGAAACGCCAAAACTCATTGAAAGGCGGCAACTCAATTTTCATGTGTCGCTGTTGTGTTTGCTGTTGCGCAAGCATTTAATTGAGAACGACCGCGAAGGAGAATCGAGCAAGGCGATTTTAACAAAGGAAGAAATTATTCAGCTCGTAAAACCCTTTTATAAAGAAACCACCAACGAAGCCAGTCAGCAGAAGCAAATTGAGACGGCAATGAAGCGGGTAATTGACGAAGGCTTTTTGCGCAAAATGAAAACAGAAGACGAACAGTACGAAATCAACCGCATCATTAAGGCATTTGTAAATGCCAATGTGGTGAAAGATGCTCTGGTAAAATTGCAAAACTATGCAAGCCAGTTTACCGATGTGTCGTAAGATTTTTTTTGGTACCGGCTTCAGTATTTCATAGCATCATCGTTGCGTCGCAATCACTTCATCGGTAGTACTTATGGCAACAGTAGAAAAACAACATAACAGCTTCGTGATGCCATGAAAAACTACAGTTGAACGGAGCGTCGCAACCAAAGTTGCCCTAACTACGAATGCTGATAACCCAAAAAATTCCAGCATTTTTTTAGCCTTCATTTTTATCAATACTTTTACCAACTTAAACAATTAGCAGTGGGTGAATTTGAATTTAATACAGACAATTCTAAAATAGGTTTTCGCCTGCATTCGGTGGAGTTGTTTAATTGGGGAACCTTTCACAATAAAATTTGGAGGATTGAACCCAACGGTAGCAACGCGCTTTTAACCGGCGATGTGGGTTCGGGCAAATCAACCCTTGTGGACGCTTTGACTTGTTTGATAGTTCCGCATCATAAAATTACTTTTAATAAAGCGGCAGGAGCAGAAAGCAAAGAGCGCACCCTGGTTTCGTACATAAAGGCGAATATAAAAACACCAAAAGCGACGATACCAATTCGCGGGAAAAAGCAGTCTCGCTTCGCTACAACCATGCGAACGACTGTACTTTTAGTGTAATCATTGCCAACTTTAGCAACGAAGGTTTTCATGAATCCATTTCGCTGGCGCAGGTGTTTTGGATTGAGAACGACAAGCAGCAAAAGCTTTTAATCATACGGGAAAAGCAACCGCTTTCAGTAAAAGAAAATTTCTCGAACATAGAGGATGCAAAAGAATTGAGAAAGCGGATGAAAGACTTGCCGAACACCGAAACGTTCGACGATAATTTTTCTAAATATAGTCAGCGTTTCAGGCAATTGTTTGGCATGCAAACCGATAAAGCCATTGACCTGTTTTATCAAACCGTGTCGATGAAATCGGTAAGCAGCCTGACGGTATTTGTAAGAGAACAAATGCTGGAACGGACAGAAATAAAAGCGCAAATAGAAGATTTAAAGAAACGCTTTGATGATTTAAATAAAGCGTATGCTGCAGTGCAACTGGCAAGAAAACAAAAGGATACTCTTGAGCCGCTGGTTGACTTCTGTAAAAACTTCAGGGTGTATGAGGAGAGAATTCAGGATATAGAAGGTATTTTAAATGCCGTACCCGCTTATTTTGCTTCCGAGAAAATTGCGTTGCTCGAAACTGAAATTGCCGAACACGAAAGAAAGCTGCTTCAATTTGCCGGGCAATTGATTGGCATTGAAGAATTGCTTAACACCAAACGCGACAACCTCCACCAGATTAAACAAGACATTAGAAGCAACGGCGGAGAACGGTTAGAAAACATAGCCAAAGAAATTGACGAGAAAGGAAGGATAAGAGATGTAAAAAGAGGTAAGCATAACCAATACACAGAACTTACCTCCTTTTGCGAACTGGAAACTGCAAACACTGATAAAACATTTTTCAGAAACCTGAAAAATGCAGAACAGAAAGTGGAAGCATTTAAAGCAAGGCAGGATGAAATACTTGCAGAAATAGGAACCATTGCCGGCAGCAAAGCCTCGCTTGAAGAAAACATTGAAGCGGAATCCAAAGAACTGGAATCGTTGAAGCAAAGGGAAAATCAAATTCCGCTGGAGTTCCTTAATATTCGTAAACAACTTGCCGATGTGTTGGAAATTGATGAAGAAGAAATACCCTTTGCCGGTGAGTTGATGAAAGTACATGAGCAGGAAAAAGATTGGGAAGGAGCGTTGGAAAGGTTGCTGCGAGGTTTTGGCGTAAGTATGTTGGTGCCTGAAAAACACTACCAGCAAATAAGCAACTACATCAATCAAAGAAGACTGTCTGACAACCGGAACAAAGGAATGCGCTTTGAGTATTTCAGGGTACCTCACTCGTTTAAGTCAAGCAGGTATAACGAGGTGGATGCTGACTCGGTAGTAAACAAAATTGAGATAAAAGGCGATAGTCCATTTGAAAGCTGGCTGGAGTCAGAACTGCAAAAGCGGTACAACCTGCTTTGTGTTTCGCTGGAAGAATTTCAACGGATGCCGGCTGATGTAATTACCAAACAAGGTCAATACAAAGTGGGCAACCAGCGGCACATTAAAGACGACCGGCGCGAACTGTGGGATAGAAGAAATTTTGTTTTGGGCTGGAGTAACCAGGAAAAAATTAAAGCGGTTGAAAAGCATTTGAATCAGTTAAGAATTGAGAAGGGCACCATTGAGCACAAACTAAAAGAACTGACAACCGAAAATAAAAACAATACTGCCTACCAGGGCAAATTAGCCCAACTGGTTGCTTATCAAAATTGGCAGGAGTTGAACTGGAAAGATGAAGTGGATGCCATTGTTGAATTAGAGAAAGAAAGAAACCTGCTTCAAAACAGCAATGACCTTTTAAAAACCCTGCAGGAAAATCTGTTGGTTGTTCAGCAGGAAATAGCCGACCAGGAA
Source organism: uncultured Chitinophagaceae bacterium (assembly GCA_963760045.1). Classification (GTDB taxonomy): domain Bacteria; phylum Bacteroidota; class Bacteroidia; order Chitinophagales; family Chitinophagaceae; genus Ilyomonas. Next base: position 235,178 of record CAVXBN010000016.1, on the reverse strand, counting down.
AAACTTTTGAAAGAAAAGTTAGGAGATGAAAGAAGTTTACAGGATAAGGTCAGCCAATATAAAGAAGAAATAACAGCATGTTTTGTAACAGTAAATACACTGAATGAAAAAGAGAAAGAAAGGTTCTATCCGAAGATTGCACGTGAAATAAAAGACGTTCCTACACCGTAAAAACCATTGATAGAGCAAAAGAAAATCTAACCCGGGAATTGAATGAAGAGAGAAAAAGGGTTTCGGGAAGGCAAAGCACGGTGAGAGATAAGATTATTCATAAAATGAAGGAATACAAAGACCAGTTTCCTTCTGATTCGCTTGACCTCTCTGATGAAATTGAAGCAAGAGGTGAATATTTAAACAAATTAGAAAAGATTGTAAAAGAAGGATTGCCGGCACACGAAGCAACCCTGAAAACCATGTTGAATAAAAACACCATTGACGACATCGTTGCTTTTGATAACAAGTTAGACATTCACGAAAAGGAAATCAGAACCAAAATTAAAAACATCAATGAGCATTTAAAGGAGATTGAATTCAATAAAGGAACCTACATAGAACTGATTGCCGACAGAAACAGAGACCAGGATATAAAAGTTTTTAAAGAAGATTTAAAAGCTTGCTACAGCAATATTTTAGATACCAGTGATGCTTACACTGAAGACCGCTTTAATGATGTGCAGAAAATTTTAAACCGATTTAGAAGCAATGAAAACAAAGACATTGATTGGACGAACAAAGTAACCGATGTAAGAAATTGGTTTGACTTTAATGCAAGTGAAAGGTATTTGGCAGACAACCTGGAAAAAGAATTTTATGCAGGTAGTTCAGGAAAATCAGGTGGACAAAAAGAGAAATTAGCCTACACGATTATTGCTTCTGCTTTGGCTTATCAATTTGGTTTGAAAATATGGCGAACCAAAAAGCAAATCGTTTCGCTTTGCTGTAATTGATGAAGCATTTGGAAAGGGCAGTGATTCAAGTGCGGAATATGGTTTGGAACTTTTTAAAAAACTAAATCTGCAATTGCTGATTGTTACACCGCTTCAAAAAATTCATATCATCGAAAACTATATTAACTCTGTTCACTTTGTTTTAAATATTGAGGGCAACAATTCAGAACTGCAAAACATGACAGTTGAAGAATACAAAGAAGCGAAGCACCTGCACAATATTACCTTAAACGGAATTGAAGTAAGAGAAATAGCCTAATGATTACGCCAAAGGAAATTCAGGAGCAATGCTTAAAATGGTGGAAAGAAGTGTTGGTTTCTACTGTTGATTCAGTAGCCTATTTCCCAAAAGAAATAAACAGAATTGGCAAGATAAGCTCAAAAGATATTTTGAATAAGCTTTCAGAATATAAGCAATCAATCGAATTACTTAAAAGCCATTCAAAAGAAAACAAGAAAATTGGTTATACTTTGCTTATAAGTGAAAGACAATTTGAAAAAATTGGTAAACAACTGGTTCCGGAAAAAATTACTATTGACAGCATTGAAGACTATTTAAAAGTCACTGGAAAGGAAAAAGAATATCAACTTTTCTCAAAAATCTTTCTCTTATTCAAACCGAATTACCCTTGCTTATTGAATGGATAAAGGCAAATCCTATAAAACTAATTGAACATACCACTTGGGCTGACACTTTGAAGGTTTGCAAATATTTTTTGCAAAATCCTAAACCCAATTTATACATCAGGCAATTGCCAATTGATATACATACTAAATACATTTTTGAAAACAAAGGTATTATTACATCTCTGCTTAATTATTTAATTCCTAACGAGCTTAATAAGGAAGAAAAAGACTTTGAAAAAAGATTCAACTTGTTGTCTAAAGAACAATTAATAAGAATACGCTTTTTAGATGTTACTAAAAGTCCTCTTCAAAGCGTTACCGATATTTCATTTACAGAAAAAGAACTTAAACATTACAATTTTGCCATAGACAATGTTTTCATCACAGAAAACCTAATGAACTTTTTAACCTTGCCATTTTTAGAGAATACTATAGCTATATGGAGTGGTGGCGGATTTAACATCAGCTACTTAAAAAGTATTGAGTGGTTAAAGGATAAACAATTTTATTATTGGGGAGATATTGATGCCCAGGGATTTCAAATTTTAAATCAGTGCCGCAGCTATTTTCCAAATACAAAAGCAGTGATGATGGATACAGCAACTTTAAACAGCTTTCAATTTGGAGAAGGCAAACCTGCTAATAATCAAACTTTGAAATGGCTGTCTGAAGAGGAGTTAAATCTTTATAACTATTTGCGTGAAAATAATATTCGATTAGAACAAGAAAAGATTACCCAAGTGTATGCAGAGGACAAGATTTCCAATTTATTTAAAGAAGCTTGACTTGATGAATTTGCAAACGCACCAAGTCAGGCACATTTGCAAGGCACACAAAGCCGACACACAAAAGCTAACCTTGCAAAAGAGCCTGCCTTGTTCCCACGCTTCCGGGACACACCCTACTTCGGTGGACACATACATTATAGTGACACACCCGAAAGAAGGGCGAACGTACAACAAGGGGTTTGGCGTTATTGGGGCAGGACGTTGGAGCTTCGGCTACAGTTCGCTATCAGCTTCAGTTTCAGCTTGACGTAATAATTTTAGCTTTAGTTCTTATCTTCAACTTTTAAAAAATATATTGGGCTTCAGTTGTCGGCAGACGTTTTTCAAATACCCCAACAACGCCAAGCCCTGTTCGTTGCGTGCAATACTTTTTATGGGCAAGAAACTAACTGTATTTTTAGTAGATGGGACTGAGTACGGTCCAAGGACAGTTGAGATTGGCAACTGGTCAGGAAAAGCGCTATATACTCCGCGTTCATCTGCAAATGAATTTCTAAACAGAACTGAGTTTGATAGTTGTGGAATTTACATTTTGAAGTCAGTTCCAGAAAGTGATGTTTATTTAGAGCGAATTTATATTGGCGAAGCTGAGGTTTTGCGCAAAAGAATACGGGAGCATCTTAAAGATACTGACAAAGACTTTTTTACAGAGCTCGTTGCTTTTACAAGCCACATCTTAACTAAAGCTCATATTCGATATTTAGAATCCAAAATAATTCTACTTTCCAAAGAAGCGAAGACGGCGCAAATTGAAAATAGCAATGAAACCTCATTACCGTATTTGCCAGAAGCAGAGGTGTCTGACATGGACTATTTTTTGGATCAAATAAAGCTCATTTTACCTCTGATGGGTTTTAGATTCTTGATACCTACAGTAATAAAATCAACTTTAAAGGCTGATGACAAAGAGCATAAAACATCAACTTTTACGTCTATTGAGAAGTATAGGATAAAGCATGCAAGTTTAATTGCATATATGACAGAAGACGATAAAGGCTATATTGTTTTAAAAGGATCACAAGCAAATAAAACAACTTCTCCTTCAATTTCGCCGACCTACATTTCTCTCCGGCAAAAGTTGATTGAGGATGGAACTTTGATTGATAAAGGAGAATATTACGAATTTACAGCTGACGCAATTTTTGGTAGCATAAGCCCTGCAGCCAACGTTGTATTAGGTAGACAATCGAATGGAAATATAGAATGGGTAAATGAACAAGGAAAAACCTACAAAGAAAGACAGGATGAAATATTTAAACCAGAGTAGTACTGCACCCAACATTGGTTTGCTGCTATGGCGGGGCGACGTAACAAACTTCGGCTATGTGCAGGCATCAACTTCAGTTCTGGCAGACGGAACGCAGGTGAGCAGCAGTAGTAAACATCATCTTTATTAACTTTAATTAACTGCGGTTCGGGGCTGGACGAGCAATAAATGCCGCCACAGCAGCAAGCCCTGTTCGTTAGCGGTCATTGTAGAGCGAATGTTGAAAAACATTCATTTTAATTTGACTTTCAATTCAAAATTATCTCATGGAAAGAGAAAAATAATTAAAGATTACGTTCATGCTTACAATACGATGGATGTAGGAAAAATGATAACTTACTTTGATAAGAAGATAAAGTTTAGAAACATTTCGAATGGAGTTACTAATATGGTGATAGATGATTTAAACTCATTTAAGTCACAAGCAGAACAAGCAAAGAATTATTTTCAGACAAGACACCAGATAATAAAATCATGGAAACATGAAGGAAGCTCAATTGAAATAGAAATAGAATATTCTGCAGTTTTGGCAATAGATTTTCCCAACGGTCTTAAAAAAGGAGATAAACTACATCTTCAAGGAAAATCCATTTTTAAGTTTTCAGAGGACAAAATAATTGAATTGACGGATATTAGTTAGGTTTCACCTCTTACATTTTGGTGTTATTAAACCAAACAATATTGTCAATATTTAGAATTACTAAGATATGCAACAGTCGTGGCTACCAAGAAGAACAGCAAACCGCCAACAAAAGGGTATTGCCATTAGTTTGGCGGAACGTTGGAGCAATCGCCAGCATATCACTTATCAGCTTCATCCCGGCTTGACGAAATTTAGATGAACAGGAGAACATACATTCAAAAACTGCATCTCAATTGAGCTTCATTTGCCATTAGCTTCTCCACTCCGCCTTCTCATTTCGCTATTCAACATATTTTGTACATTAGTTTTTAGAATCCGCATGTGTGTTTGGGCAGGATGCTTATTCCAATCTTCAGAAGATACAGGAAGTTCCAGCCATCGGCACTGCAACATTGTATAGAAGATAAAACACGCGCCGCAAGGCGACGGTCAAATACTAATTTTGAACATGCAGCAAAATAACATCACAAACGAAGTAAGCATACAAGGAGCCACACCTTTTAGTCAGACATATTTTCACGGCACAAAGGCTCACTTAAAAGTCGGTGACGTGATTGAAGTTGGTTTTCAATCAAACTATGGACAAAGAAACAATGCGAAATACATCTTCCTAACCGCAACACTGGACGCGGCTATCTGGGGTGCCGAACTTTCATTTGGCGAAGAACGGGAAAGAATTTATTTAGTAGAACCTACAGGACCTGTTGAAGATGACCCGGACCTGACAGATAAAAAGTTCCCTGGTAACCCGACTCTATCGTATCGCTCGGCACATCCTTTCCGGGTTGTGGGTGAAGTTTCAAATTGGCAGGGACATTCTTTGGAACAAGTGAAAGCAATGAAAGACCACCTTGAACAACTCAAAAAACAAGGCATTCATTCCCTGAATGATTAGAAACAAAATACAGATGGAAAAAAGCAAATTACTTCAAATGAATAATATGGGTATCGTGGTAGAAAACCTTGATAATGCCATAACTTTTTTCTCCGAAATTGGTTTGACGCTCGAAGGCAGAGCCACCATCGAAGGCGAATGGGCAGGGCGTGTTACGGGGCTTGGTTCGCAGTGTGTAGAAATTGCCATGATGGTAACGCCGGATGGTCATAGCCGCCTTGAGATTTCGAAATTCCTCGCACCAGCCACCATTTCAGACCACCGGGCTGCACCGGTTAATTCTTTAGGCTATTTGCGCATCATGTTTACGGTTGATAACATTGACGAATTGGTATCGCGGCTTCTGAAAAATGGTGCTGAGCTTGTGGGCGAGATCGTTCAATATAAAAACGCCTACCGGCTCTGCTACATTCGTGGAGTGGAAGGTCTTTTGATTGGATTGGCAGAACAATTATAAAACCAGTAACAGCATCCATGTTTTTGAATGATAGACAACAAACAATGCTTAGCTGTTGATGAGCTTTGTGCGGCACCCAGATGTATTTCTCGCATACCAAATCCATCAAAGCAATAAATATTCTCACCTATATAATTTCCTTTTGAATAATAACCGGAACAAGATTGTTGTATGTAAATAATGATTGAAAAAAAGGATACGATGTTTCATTGATTCATCGCTGGGGGAAGTGAAAAGTACAAAGGATTACGTTCAGGTTTTTTGATAGATCTGCTATTCCGCTTGCTACCTTTGCGCTTTTGAGACAAAAGACAAAAGCTTCCACCCGGAATGCATTTACCTATAAAAGCGTTCCATCAATGACGATTGTCATTTCCTTTTTCAACCGGTAATGCAGCGAACAATAAGCGCGTTTGGCCTCATTAAAGCAAGCGTTGTGAGCTTAGGCTGGTTAAAAAAATTATTAATCGAAAATCTTACATTTACCTCTGTTCATGCATTGAACATTTTGCATGTGTGCTTCCAACGACAAACAGTAACATTGACAATCGATTCAACTAAATAATCATGGCAAAACTCATTGCAGCCATCAACATGACTCTTGACGGCTACTGCGATCACACGGCAGTTATTGCAGATGAAGAGATCCATCAACACTACGCTGACCTGTTGAGTAGCGCAGATACTATTCTCTATGGAAGAGTTACCTATCAACTGATGGAATATTGGAAAAACGTGGTGGCAAATCCTACCGGCAACAAAGCAGTGGATCATTTTGCCCTGATAATGGATAAGATTCCAAAACTTGTTTTTTCTCACACACTGAAACAGGTGGAATGGGCAAGTGCAACCTTGGCACAAAAGACCCTTGAAGAAGAAGTTATCCAACTCAAACAACAAGCGGGTAAAGACATTTTGGTTGGCAGCCCGGCTTTGATAATAGCACTTACGAAGCTGAACTTAATCGATGAATACCAACTCTGTGTTCACCCGGTAATAGCAGGAAATGGATTGCCATTATTTAACAACATCAATGAAAAGAAAATACTGAAACTCATACAGACAAAAATCTTTCCGGGGGGCCAGATAATCCTGTATTACGAGCCTGCAAACTAATGCATAAACTGACTTGTATTGCCATATTCTCAGACAATAGACAATCCGAATTGCATAATTATTTCACGGCTGAAACAACTGTTATCCTTGCTTGGGGAAACGTCAAACCCATAAGAGTAATGGAAGGTGATGCACTCGGAAAAATTTCAAAATTGACAAAAAGGCTAGTTTCTGCTCGCGCTGATAACCAAAACATTTACCATCCAAGTCCACCCATTTATGATTATAAAATTCGATGGCTCGATACGATATGTGGATGCTTAAAAGCGTTGGATAATTCAATACACTTTCAGGAACAAATCAATACAGCTTAATCATTATCGAGTATCATCGTTTTCACTCGTCGGGCGGCTTATTTTCCCGGCTATGTCGGTCTGTCCCTGAATGTCTCGTTTTCGTGTCTTTTATGGCTCTTCTTTGCTATCAGCGCTACTATCATATCAATGTATTGAACTTTGCTTCGATATGGAGATACACGTGTTTTTGAAAGTCTTCAGGTGACTGCCCGGTTTGTTTTTTAAAGAACCGGCTAAAGTAAGACCGGTCGGTGAAGTTGAGGTTGTAAGAGATTTCCTTTAGCGTGCTTTCGCTATGAATAATGTTGCGCTTGGCTTCCAGTATAATCCTGTCGTGCAGCAGTTGCATAGCCGTTTTGTCCAGCTTTTGTTTCAATACCTGGTTCAGTCGTTTGGCGCTCATGCCCATCGCCGATGCATAAAAACCGGCATTGCGTTCCTGCAGGTAATGATCTTCCAGCAGCATCATAAATTCGTACACTCGTTTTTGATCTACATCATGGCTGGTAAACACATGTTCTTTTATGCGGATCAGCTTTAGCAAAAACACTTTCAGCAATGCTTTCAGGATTAGGAAATTGTTTTCACCAGCTTCGTATTCTTCTTCAAGCAAATCATATACTTTGGCAAGATCATCGGCGTTATCATCCGAAAGCGGAAAGCTCGAAAACTCGCCCTGTATGTTGAATATCTTAAAAATATCAAGGTAAAATTCTTTGTCTTCATCTGCCAGGAAATCTTTTTTAAAAGACAACAGGATGCCTTTCTTACCTGCTTTGTTCAGTTGGTGCACACGGTAAGGCGGAATGAGATATACCCAATTGCCTATGCCCTTATATTCTTCATTATTCACGTCGTGTAGCGGCAATTCATCCTGCAGCCAGACGATTTCAAAAAAGTCTTTTCGCCCCGGGTCATTCAGGTAGCTGGGCGGACAATTTGCCAGGTTCCTGATGAAGATCTGCGATTGTTCTAACGCTGTGATTTCATTTGCTAATTCCATAGTACGCCTCTTGTTTTCATCCGCTGCTTTGCCAATTGAGGATGCGAAGATACCGCGATGAGCGGGGATGATGTGTTTATTCGAGCTAACAGAACACGGGGAGTAAAGGCAAATTGTTTTTGCAAAGCGGCAATGTTAAAAAGCTTTCATTTCCAAATCGTCCCATAGAATAGGCACTCTGTGTAACACCTGCGCCGCCACCCCGTCTACCTTTGCCCTGTGCAAATAAGAACTACCCGTGAAGAAGAAAACATGAAGGAAGCAGAACACTTACAAAGCAATCTCGCGCTGATACTATCCGAGCAGCATACAATAGCTGATCAAATAGATTTCAGGCAAGCCGCACAGATCTTGCCTTTTATAAAAAGCGCAAAAAGAATCTTTGTGGCGGGTGCCGGCAGATCGGGCTTAGCCATGCGTGCCGCAGCTATGCGGTTAATGCATTTTGGACTTACGGTGTTTGTGGTGGGCGAAACCACTACGCCTGCCATTGCGCAAGGCGATTTGCTGATTGCCGCTTCCGGCTCGGGCACTACAGGTACCATTGTAAAAGCAGCCGAAAAAGCAATAGCTGCCGGCGCACGGGTAGTAGCTTTTTCCACCCATACGACGTCACCACTTGCCCATCTTTGTTCACTGGTAGTGGTGATACCGGCTGCGCAAAAGGAGGATCATGGCAAGGCAGTTTCGGCACAATATGCAGGCAGCTTGTTTGAACAACAGGTATGGCTGCTGACCGATGCCCTGTTTCAAACCCTGTGGGCAGCAGAAGGCACACCGGCGGAAGAATTGTGGAAACGCCACGCTAACCTTGAATAGTGTTAGCTGCATTAGAAAAAAGTAAACAAAAAACAAACATAGCATCATGGCAAAATTACAAGTAGCAATAGACCTGCTCACAACGAAAGAAGCATTGGAATTAACGGCTAAAATTGCACCGTACATCGACATTATTGAATTGGGTACGCCATTAATCAAAAACGCGGGTATCACAGTCATTACAGAAATGAAAAAAGCACATCCCGATAAACTGGTGTTTGCAGATCTGAAAACAATGGATGCCGGTGAACTGGAAGCGGACATCGCTTTTAAAGCCGGTGCCGACCTCGTAACCGTATTGGGTGCAGCCGGTAATGCCACCATTGCAGGCGCTATAAAAGCTGGCAAAGCACATGGCAAAGGCGTGGTAGTAGATACCATTGGCGTGGCAGACCGTGTGAAACGTGCACAGGAAGTAACGGAACTGGGCGCTGAGTTTGTAGAACTGCATGCCGGTTTAGATGAGCAATGGACACCGGGCTATTCCATACAGGTATTGATAGATGAAGCGGCTCGTGCAGGCGTTCCCGTATCTATCGCCGGTGGTGTAAATATCAACAACATTAACAGTGTTATCAAGTCGGGTGTTGTAGTAGCCGTTGCAGGCGCTGCCATCTATGGTGCAGAAGATCCTACCGCAGCAGCAAAAGCGTTGCGCGAGGCAATTGACTCTGCAGCATTAATCCAACTCGTTATTATAGCAAATGGCTATCTCTTTTCTGGAGGTAGCCATTTTAGTTTTAAACTTATCATGTGATTGTTAGCGAAAAACACCAACAATAGCTGAAAAATTTGTGACTGATTACCGATAGATCCTGATATGGAAATTTTAATTCCCGATGGGTAAATGGAACCTATAATAGAACGATTATCTCTATACACATGCTCGCCGTAATATGAAAACGACTTGTTTAAGCAGATGGTAAACTAATTGCAAACCGGCACCAGCAAAACCTGTTTGAAACAAGCTGGCAAAAACATTTATTAATTAGCGATCATGTAAAAAAATATAAATGATGCACGCATTATAAACCGTATGAATGATGAAGTAGCAGGTGCGGATGTAGGGAATTGGGTTGAAGCCTGCTTAAAATGTAGCTCGCAAATTTCTGATTGGTGAATTGTATTTCATGCAATACTCTTTCCTTTGCTAACTCTCATTCCCCGGTACCATCTTCCCGTAAGATTCTTCTCAGGTATCACGAATTTTTCGTTTCTTACCCTTCTTTCTGTAATGCGCGGAATTATCATAATTCAGCATCTTACAGAAACTCTTTTCAATTCAAAAATCCCGGGAATAATGGCAAAATTAGAAGAAGACAATTATATTGGATGCATCGTGGGAGGTGCCATCGGAGATGCATTAGGCGCACCTGTTGAATTTATGAAGCTACCGGCTATTTTATCGAAATACGGTACATCCGGTGTGACTGATTACGTGGAATTTGAAAATGGATTGGGTGAAATTACAGATGATACGCAGATGTTAATGTTTACCGCAGAAGGATTATTGCGGTCGTGGCACAGAGCGGCTACAAAAGGCATATGGGGTGCATATGAAACTATTTGTTATCAGTCGTACCTGCGTTGGCTTTATACACAACATGATGGGCATCCGAAAAGTGCGCTACAACATTTTAGCCTGGACGGATGGTTAGTAAAAGAGAAGTTTTTATATAAACGCCGGGCACCCGGCACAAACCTGTTTGAGTGCGCTGAAACAGGGTATTCCCGGAACAATAGAAGCCCCCATTAATAACAGCAAAGGTTGTGGGGGCATTATGCGGATTGCCCCGGTTGGTTTGCTTTTTCACAAAGATCCAAAGCTAGCTTTTGAAATAGGAGCTGAACTGGCTGCAATGACACATGGGCATCCAAGTGGTTACTTATCTGCCGGTTATCTGGCTGCATTATTATGCTATTTAAATAACGGTTCATCGTTTGAAAATGCAATTGATTCCTCAATTGAAATTTTACAACACTATAAGCAACATACAGAAGTATTAGAAGCTGTACAAAAAGCTGTAATGCTTCACAAAAAGCAAAGCCCGTCGTTCACCAATGTAGAACTTCTTGGCGAAGGTTGGGTTGGTGAAGAAGCGCTTTCCATTGGTTTATATTGCGCGTTGAGTTACGCGAATGACTTTGAAAAAGCCATCAATCTTTCAATCAATCACAGCGGCGATACCGACAGCACAGGAGCCATTACCGGCAACATTGTAGGATTGTTGTTAGGAGAAAAATCCATCCCCGGAAGATGGATTAAAAACTTATCGAACTATCAAACGATAAACAAATAGGAATTGATTTGTACACCGAAGTGAAAGGAAATGAGTACGATTTTGATAGTGAATGGAACGACAAATACCCGATATCTTAAACAAATAAGAGCCATTGCCCGCCAGGCTTCATTTCAGGCTACATTGTACTGTTTTCATAACCCTTCTGATTTGATGTATTCAGGCTTATTCTTTTACAAATCATTCTAATAAAATTTACGCTATTACACTATACATAAACAAGGCTTCGCTATAATAAACTGCGAAGCCTTTTTTATGTAATAATATCATTGAATTATTTACGTAACGATCGTTGTTTTCTCTCTTGCCAGTTTAAACTCCGATCCTTCTTTCCACTGCGGCCAGGTGTGTGAGAAAACGAGCTGTTTGCCTACTTCAAAAAGAAAGTTTAAATCGGCAACGGCTCCTTCCAAATTCATGGTTGGTGAATACTCATCCGACGGGCGGTGATAATGCAAACTTGTGTATTGGTCGCCCATTTGTTTGCCATACTCTTTTCCTTTTCCTACCACATCGGTTCCGCCGCCGGCATCCAGTGCCGGAACGCCCACTTTGGCAAAATTAAAATGGTCTGACCGGTAATAACCGCCGGCTTCCGGGTGTGTTTCAAACGAGATATACCTGCCTTCTTTTTTAGCCGCGGCTGTTAGTATCTCTTCCAGATCGTTTTGCCCCGCACCGGTAATGGTAATATCATTCGTAGTTCCGATGGAATTCAATACATCCATATTCAGGTTCGCCACGGTTTTGGCAAGAGGATACACCGGGTTTTGCGCATAATATGCCGATCCCCACAAGCCCTGCTCTTCGGCAGTAACCGCTAAAAACAAAATACTCCGTTTTGGTTTTGGCTGCAGTTGGGTGAAGCCCCGCGCTATTTCCAGCAAACCTGCCGTGCCGCTGGCATTGTCCAACGCGCCATTATAAATAGAATCGCCCCGCTCATCGGGTGTGCCAATGCCCAGATGATCCCAATGCGCTGTATAAACCAGGTATTCATCCGGGTAGTCAGTTCCCGGTAATTTTCGCAATCACGTTGTGCGATTGTTTGAACGTTGTGGTTACTTTCATGGTTGTAGATAGCTGCTCGTGCAAGGGAACTGCTTTAAAACCCCGTTGGTTAGCCTGCAGCAGTAAAGAGGTATCTTTATCCGGCGGCGCTTAGTAATTGTTTTGCCGCATCTGCACTCACCCAACCTATTACATCGCAATAAGGTACATGTTTTACCACGTGTATCCAAATGCAGCCGAGCGCTGTTCCAGCTGTTTTGCACCACGCTAAAGGGGTAGCTGGCGGCTTTGGTGTTATGAATAATTAAACAGCCCTTTGCGCCTTGGCGGGCCGCTTCTTCAAACTTGTAAGTCCACCTTCCGTAGTACGTCATTGTATCGCCTTTAAACAGGGAACTATCAGTGCCAAAACCCGGATCGTTCACCATTATCAAAACCACTTTTCCTTTCACATCCAATCCTGCATAGTCGTTCCAATGGTATTCAGGTGCCACCACGCCATATCCGGCAAATACCAGTTCATCTTTATCCAGTTGAATCTGTGACTGTGTCTTCTTTATCGGTCCAGATCACATAGTCTTCAAAACCCTTTAAGGTAAAGGTGCCTTTCGACGATTGCACCTGCATCGTAGGAGCTGCTTCGGTTACAATATTTACCATCGGCACATCCTGATAATAGCTGCTGCCATTGCCCGGCTCCAATCCTAACATCTGAAACTGTTTCTTTAAGTATTCAATTGTTTTGGTTTCGCCGCTTGTAAACGGTTTTCGCCCTTCAAACGCATCGGAAGCCAGTATGCTGATTTCCTTATCCAGGCTGTCTTTATTGATAGCGGAAGCAGGTGTATTTGTCTGACTGTTGGCTGCAGATGTCAGTAGTGTAAATGCCAACGATGCAATCGCTATTGCATTCTTCATAAGTTACAAAAATTAAAGTGAGGGCAAAAGGTAAAGAATAATTTCCGGAGTGATAAAGTGTGCCAGATCGAAGTAGCAGATCACCCAATACATAGTCACTATTCACGTGAAAATGAACCAACGTACATGAGCACATATGGGTAAAGATCACTTGCGCGCTGCTCTTCTGCCCGGTGCCTGAAAAATACCTGGAAAGTATGCGCAACAGGAAGCTTCTCTGCACAGTTAGATGATGCACAGCCTGCACAGTACCTATCATCAACACAGCAACGTGTTTACCTATCATTTCCTCAATCATCACCTGTTGCAGGATGAAGCGCAGGGTAAGTGGGGACTGACGATTGACGGATAAAACTAAAACTTATGCGAAACCGCAGGTAACTGATTATGAAGCACTTACCATTTGTGGAAAATTGAGAAGTTTCAGCGATTATTTTGTTAGCTGTAATTCTTGTTCGAAATTTCAAATTCCCTTATTCTAACCTTACCAAATTTGGTAGCTTCGAAAAACGTCATACAATGAGCAGAAATACATCCATATCATTCGGAAATCTCTTTGAGGACTTTATTGACAATCGAGTATCAACAGGTAGATTTAAAAATGCAAGTGAAGTCAGTAGAGCAGGTTTACGTTTGCTTGAAGAGAAAGAAACCAAAATAGTTGCTTAAAGAAAGCAATAGATGAAGGAGTTGAAAATGGATTGGCTAAAAATGTCAATGCAAAGCTGCACCTTGAAGCTTTAAAAGCCAACAACAAAAGAAATGGCTAGTTATATTCTCACAAACAAAGCTGTAAACAATCTATCCGGAATTTGGAATTATATGTATGAGGTTTGGTTGGAAATACAAGCCGACAAATATTACAATTTGCTCTTGAATACTGTCAAGACTTAGGAGACAAAATAAGCTTAGGGAAAAACTATTACGAAATCAATAAAGATATTTAGGGTTTAATGGAGGTTATTACTTAATATCTTATAGAGCATCTAACAATGATGAAATTAAAATTATCAGGATATTGCACAGTAAAGTGGATTTGAAAAAGAGAATGCAAGAATAAAACTACAGGCAATAAGGGTATTGCCATTAGTTTGGGCGGGACGTTGGAGCAATCGGCAGCATATCATTAATCAGTTTCATCCCGGCCTGACGGAATTCTGTTGAGCAAGAGAACAACTTTAAACAATTGTATTTACATTGGGCATCAGTTGCCAGGCTGGACATTCAATAAATTCCCAACCATCGGCAAGCCCTGTTCGTTACCGGTCATGCTGTCGCGACAGACAAAAGATACAAACAAGTGAAATAAATGACAAGGAGCTATTATTCAAATTCTATATCTGACTTCTTAATTGACGATGGTGATAAAATATTGGGACAGCTAATTCAGAAGTCACAGTTTTGCTACTGAAAACTTACAAAGAAATGCTTGGATAAAACAAATCGAAATCCTTAAGACTGCATTAAAGCCATTTCCTTACGGACAAATCTACTTTGAATTTGCAATCCCAAGAATGGGTAAAAGAGTTGACAATATTTTAATCATCGAGGACTTTATTTTTGTAATAGAATTTAAAGTTGGAGATACCGAATATCAAAAACATGCAATCGAACAAGCGGTTGATTATTGTCTTGACTTACAAAATTTCCATGAAGGAAGTCACCATGAAAAATTAGTTCCAGTTCTAATTTCTACAAAGGCTCCACGTGTTGAAAATAAATTTGAATTAATCGACAATTTGTTTGAGCCGTTAAAAGGCAAGTCACGACAATATTGCCGAATTAATAACACAAATGCTTTTACTAAGTGTTGGAAACAAAATAAATCCTGCAAAATGGGAATATTCTATTTATAAACCCACACCAACAATAATTGAAGCATCTCAAGCACTTTACAGAGGGTCATTCTGTTTCTGAAATATCAAGAAGCGATGCCGGTGCAATTAATCTTTCAAAAACGACCGAATGTATTAATCGCATCATTGAAAAGTCAAAGATAACTCATTCGAAATCTATTTGTTTTTTGACAGGGGTTCCAGGAGCCGGTAAAACTTTAGCGGGACTCAATATTGCCAATGAAAGGAGAAAAGCTCATAAAGATGAAAATGCAGTTTTTCTATCCGGCAATGGACCTTTAGTATATGTTTTGAGAGAAGCATTAGATAAGAGATGAAGTACAACAAGCAAAAGAAAAAGGTGAAAAATTAACTAAGAAAAAATCTGCGATAAAGGCTAATGCTTTTATTCAGAATATTCATCATTTCAGGGATGATAATCTATATTTCTAGTAAAGCGCCTGATGAGAAAGTTGTGGTTTTTGATGAAGCTCAAAGAGCTTGGACTAAAAGAAAAGGCAACATCATTCATGAAATTAAAAGGAAAAGGCTTCAGTATGTCTGAACCTGAGTTTTTAATTGATGTAATGAATAGGCATGGAAATTACTGCACGATAATATGTTTAGTTGGCGGCGGTCAGGAAATCAATACAGGTGAAGCTGGACTTTCAGAATGGTTAATTGCATTAAAAAATCATTATTCAAACTGGGATATATATTATTCAAGTCTTATTACAGAAGACGATAATTATTTGAGTGATGAAAGTTTAAAGAGATTGGTTAAAAGGAAACGGCAATCCAGAGGACGAACTTCATCTTTCAGTTTCTGTTCGTTCATTTCGTTCGGAAAAATTATCAAGTTTTGTTCACGAAGTAATTAGTGGAAATGCTGGTAAGGCGAAAGATGTTTTATTTAGAAATAAACAAACTATTTCCTGTATATTCTTAACGAGAGATTTCCATGTTGCAAAACACTGGTTGCGAAAAAATGCGAAGGGAACTGAAAGAATTGGACTGGTAGGTAGTTCTGGTGGCAGAAGATTAAGACCGTTAGGCATTGATGTAAAAAATGAGATTACAGCAGAAGACTGGTTTTTAAATGAAGCTTCGGATGTTCGTTCATCTCACTATTTAGAACTAGTTGCAACCGAATTTGACATACAAGGATTGGAAATTGACTATGTATGTTTAGCTTGGGACATTAATTTTTATGTTCATAATGGTAAATGGAACTATCAAAATTTTGAAGGAACTAATTGGAAAGGGATAAATAACGAAATTGACAAAGCATATCTAAGAAATGCATACAGAGTTTTAATGACAAGAGCAAGACAGGGCTTAATCATCTTTATACCATATGGGGATAATTTAGATAGAACAAGACCAAACAAACTATATGATGACACATATAGCTTTTTAAGTTCATGCGGAATACCGACAATTTGAAAAACACTTACCATGAGAGTTGAAGTACGAACTGGTAGCAAGGGCTTTATCAAAATACGCGCGGACGGAAGCTGTGTTTCAGCTATTTGTATTTCAATTAGCCGCATATCGGGCTGGACATTATAAATTTAGCAGTGAACAATTCATAAACATCAATTTATAAATCGGGTTTAGTACGCCGACCTTAATGGAATTCTATTAACACATCTTCACAAACACCTGACCGTTGTGTGTAATTAGCCGTAATAAATACTCCATTGAAATTTGACACATTGATTAAACTTTGCGAATAGACAAAATCAGGGAAGCCGAAAACTGCATATTGAAAGAGTAGGCATAGTTTGTTTTATATCTTTATGAGAAAATTATTGTTAGGATCAGTCGTATTGACATTGTTTGCTTTTTCGTTAATCTTAATTCAAATCAGTTGCCATAAGGATGTACAAGCTCAAACACTGGCTTATACTCTTCCACCTGCGACAACGACCTCATTAGGTGGCGTTATTGTTGGCAATGGACTCAGTGTAACAAGTAATGGTATTATTTCTGTCGACAGTCGAACGGGAGGTACAGCAAATCAGAATTTAATACTTACCTCATATCTAAACTCAGACAGTACTTTAGCTATTTATGATTACAATGGCAATTTGCAGAAAACAATCGAACTTGGCAGTGAAAGAGGTTCATTAATTGACGCAAGATTTTCAACGGATGGCACCTTGATTTTTTTTCGGACAAAAGCAACAGGAGCTTATGGTGACAGAATTTTCAAAATGAACAGTGACGGAAGCGCTATTCAACAAATCGTTGATCAGAAGGCGGCAAGCAGGTTTATGGACATTAAATAAAAAATAAAACAGCAGAGCTTTATCTATTAAACGGGTACAGAAGTAGATAACAGAACTGGACTTCCAGCATTTAGAATAGGACGATAAAACTGTTGATGCTGTCACCAGGAACCTTGAAATAATGGGAGAAGCTTTTTAGAATTTACCGGCGACAATTAAAGATAACTATATGACCCTCCTATGAAAAAAATGTATCGTTTAAAGAATAGAATTTCACATGCGTATGCCGGGATTGACGATGACATAATTTAGAATATAATTACAATAGAACTTCCTTCCGATGATAAGGACTTTTGTGCAATTTGAGCAATTGAAAAACTTCAAGAACATAGTATGGCTGCAATGGGACCTCGACAGCAGCGGAATCATCTTCATCACAGTATCAGCAATTATTTCTGCATGACGTATAATGCTAAACAACAGCTCTTAACTTCAACTTTTACACAAAACCTATCAGCAGCAGTCTTTGCAAACGTTATAAAACATTCCGCTTGCAGCAAGTCATCTTTGATGCCGGCAAACAATAGTATAGAGTGCAACAGGATAAAGAATGTTTCCCAACAATATCTGTGTAAGATGTGAAAGGAAATGATAAACTTTGCTGCTGCAAGTGCCTAACTTGTAGAGCAGAATAAATTTAAAACAGATGACAGGCATTGAATACAAAGACGGACCCGCACTAACATGGGAACCCGTGAGCGAAGGAGTGCAGAAAGCGGTATTGAGAAGCAAACCCGGCGAAAACCGCGTGTTGATTACCATTGCTGCAGGCAGCAGCTATCCTCATCATTCGCACTCCGTACCCGATGAAGTATTTGTGGTAGAAGGCACATATGTCGACCCCAATGTAGAAGCCGGCAAAGAATTTCATGTGGGTTCTTATTTGGTACTATCCCGCAGGCACTGAGCATCATGCCACATCGCCAACCGGCTGCACTATTCTGGTTTGGAATAGCAACAATCCGTCAAAATAAAGCACCGGAAAAGTGCCGCGCCTGTATCACTCATATATCTTCGGGTTACTACTATCATTCGTGCGGGGGGTTCACTTTGCTGCAAAGAGTATACTGTTGATTCACGGCTTCCGGTATATAAACAGCAATCCTTGCAAGCGACACAGAAATAAATGTTTATTTCGTCGAAGCAATTCACAAGCCCATTCAACGTGTCAGCAATACCACATTTGCGTCAGGATTGCGCCCGTGTTCCTTCCTTCATCTTACGTTCATCTTTCGTCTTTTTTACAAGGTCACGCTGTAATACAATAAAACATCATAGTGGTGTTGGGAAAGGAAATAATTAGTTGGTAAGCAACGTCTGTTGGCTTGTTTGAAGATACAGATTTTTCTTTTCGATTTGCCACAAATCTCCTGTCCTGGTTGCGAAATGTATAAAGTCTATCATATCAAACAGGCTGCAAATCGCAACGCTATAAATGCTACTTGTCAAGGGGTTTAAAATGTAGTATTTTCAATCAAACGATGCGGATTGAAAACACCCTTCTTTAATATACATTATCCATTCCTTATCCTCTTGTGCTGCCTTTCCTTTCCGGTTAGTTTGCTGGCGCAACAAAGCGCTTCACCAAAGACGTATGCGCTGGTCATCGGCATTTCATCTTACCAAAGCGAAGCCCTGCCCTCTTTGCAATACGCCGATAAAGACGCAGGCTTGTTTGCCGGTTATCTAAAGTCGGCTGCCGGTGGCAGCGTACCACCAAAACAAATACGATTATTGCAAAACGACAAAGCATCTATCGCCGCCATCTACGATGCGCTCGACTGGCTGAAAGAACAATGCAAAAAGGACGATAAAGTATATTTCTATTTCTCGGGGCACGGCGATTTGGAAACCGAAAAAAAGACAACGCCCGGCTACCTGCTGGCTTACAATACGCCGCCCAACAACTATGTCAACAATGCCATCAGCATCCAAAGCCTCAACGATGCTGCCAATGCTCTCACTTTGCACAACGGGGCGAATGTGATCCTCATTACCGATGCCTGTCATTCGGGGAAGCTGGCAGGTGATTTTTTTAAAGGAAAACAGTATGCTGCCGGCCAGCTCAGCAAGGTGATGAACAACGAAGTGCGGCTGGCTGCCTGCGCCGCCCATGAGGAAGCTGCCGAAGGTGCCGATTGGGGTGGCGGGCGTGGCGTGTTTTCGTATTACCTTCTCTCCGGGCTTGCCGGTAAGGCAGATAGCAAACGTGACAGCAGCATACAGCTTTGGGAGTTAAACAAATACCTGGATTCTTCGCTTGCAGCCGATAAAATTTTGCGGGCAAATAAGCACCAGCAAACGCCCGTTACCGATGGCAACGCTGCTTTTCAACTGGCGGTGGTTGACCCCGCTTTTGTCTCTTCTCCCTGGGCAACCGGCGCACCTGCTGGCGATTCCAGTCTTCCCGCAGGTTTGCGCACGTTCAGCGCGCAAAGTGCACAGGCTATTGATGTGTTTTTTTCCGAAGCAAAAGAGCTGCCGCTCGAAAGCATGCTTCCGTTTTCCCGCTACCTGTCGCTGCCGGCCGATTCAATAGCCAGCCAACTGGTGGCCGACTGCATCGCCTTCCAGATTTCGGGTGTTCAACTGGTAGATTACAGCAGGTCGAAGACAGATGCCTATGGCTATTGGGACACGGCTTTTTACCGGTTTTCCAGTACCGATACCCTGCAACTGCTGCAAAAACAATTGTTGAAAAGCAAAGTGCTGGCGGCGAAGTTCAGCGAACGGCTGGTGCAGATGATACAGGATAAATGCCAGGACATGATCAACGCTTATCTCCGCGGCGACCTGGCAGAACTGGAGCGGCGACAATACTACTATACCGGCAGGCAGCAATACGACGATTTTCTGCCCATGCTCCGGCTGGCGCGGCTTCTGGTGCCGCCAACGCATCGGCTGGCGCGCGTGCTGGCGGTAGACGACAACTACATCGCCGGGCTCATCTGCCGGATGAAGATGGCTACAGGAAGCAACCCCGACAGCCTGTTGCAGGCTGCATTTGCCTTCCAGCAAACAGCTTTGTCGTTAGAGCCTTATGCCGCTTACATTCACAATGAACTGGGCAATCTTTTTTTGCACCAAAATAATTCCGATTCAGCCAATTATCATTTTAGTCTTGCCTCCGTGCTGGCGCCGTCGTGGGCTGTTCCCTGGTCTAATAAAATAAGGCTGAACCTTGCCGTCAACAACCTGTTGAAAGCGAAGGAAGCCATTCAAAAGTCCGATTCCTTGCAGCCCAATCTTTCTTTTACCTTACTCAATGCAGGACTGGTGATGGAACGCGACAGCAACTGGCTGGAAGCAACCAACCGGTATAGCAAAGCCATCGCGCTGAACCGGGTTCATTTTCTCCCTTTTGAAAGGCTGGGCATGCTATACATCAACACTGGCGACTACGGGAAAGCCGATGCAAATCTGTACGAAGCGGCACAGCGAAAAAAAGGCTGGGTATTGAACCATCAATACTTTGATTATGGAGTTGAATTGGGTGGCATTGGTTCTGCTAACATCAACCTGGATGCACAAATGAAACATAGACTGCAGGAGCATTACAAACTGGCGGATCAATACCTGGCACAAAAACGTTGGGACAAAGCAGCTGCGCAATATACCTTGCTATCCCACATAGAAAATCAATGGCTGAAAGACCAGGCGGCTTATAAAGACTACCCGTTACAAAAAAATATTTCATTTTATGATGAAGACCTGACAAACCGCTATGAAGGTCATATTGTAATGAGCGGTGCCATCCTGCTGGCAAGGCTGTATGAACGGCTGGGCAAATACGAAGAAGCAGAAAAAGTATTGTTGAACCAGGTAGCCTTAAACCGCGAAGCCGGCTTTACCAGGCAGTCAGCGTTGGATAGAAACAAACCCGGCACCTGGCAATTCACAGGATTTAAAAATTATGAATACTGGCTCGACATCAACCGGGATCTGGAAGCTGAAACTTACCGGTTTTACCAATCGGTGATGCGCATGTTTCCAAGAGATTACAGGTGGAAAGAAAAAGCCGGCTTGTTTCTGTACCAACGCCTTGCCATGACTTTTGACCAGGTTCCGGCAGAACAGTTCACCGCTTTCAGCCATTATACCGCCACCTCACAATATCCCTGGCATAGCGGAGAAAACATCTCGGCTGCCGAAGATTCTGCCGTATATATCTTGCCCGGCAGCCACGACACGTTGCGCATCCAAATGCCTGTGTACAACCCCATTGAAGATGCACTTGAATACCTGCAGCAATCAGTAACCTTGTCGCCCGCCAAAGTGCCGCCAACTTCTATCAAAACCGCACTGGCCAACCTCAACAGCTGGCTGGGCAACAGCCAGGAAGCCATTGAGCAATTCAAAAACGTATTCAACACACAGCCCGCCAATGACGCACTGAGAAGAAAATACATCAACTACCTGCAAGCCGTTCAGGAACTGCCGGCCGCCGCCAGGCAGCTGGATATTTTGTATGCGCGAAAGAAAATAAACAGGCAGCAAGGATTGCAGTTGGCAAAATATAATCTCCTTTCGCACCAGTACAAACAGGCATTGTCGCTTTTGAATAATTACAAACCCCGTAACGATTCGGAAACATTTGAGTTCATGTCGCTGCAGGCACAGCTATACTGGCTCACCGGCAAGCCGCAAAAGGCACTGCAATATTTGCAGGATTCTTTCCCCCCTGCTATTATAAATGACTGGGAGGACGATACCGAAACCATCCGGAAGAAAGAACAACAGCAGGACTTCCGTTACTATACTACGGCGCGTATCTACGCGCTGATGAAAGACAAAGACAACGCTTTCCGTGCGTTGCAGCGGGCACTCGACAGTGGATTCCACTACCAATATGTATTGGAAGCAGATACTGCCTGGGCTTCGTTCAGGCATACGGATGCGTGGAAAAACCTGTTGTCGGCATACGCCTTTGAGAATAGTTACCTGCAACAACCATTGCCGGAGCCGGAAGATTTTAAAAAAGCAGGAGAGTTGCAGTTTATTGACCACAACAACTACCGCATTCCCAAAAGAAAGCAAGCAACTACCATGAAATAATCTAATCGCGATTAAAGAATGGAGGAGGGAATATATAACCAAAAAGATTGTAAATAGAAGGGCCGCTGTTACAACTCCGGTATCACTTTTATCTCGGGTCGCTGCACACAACGGCTGCTGCCGCAAAGCCCTGAGGTAGCCCAGTAAGTAATATTTTTTTTGGCATTCACCAAAATAGGAAGCCAGCGTTGTTCGCCTCCATTTCCATATAGGCTTTTAGTGAGCTCTTCCAAAAAGTAATAGGTAAAAAAACCGCCTTTCGCTGGGTTGCCAACCGATCTTTGGTTGGCCTCGGCAGCGCACGACAATACCGTTTGCGGATGATTGGGGAAAAACAACGCTTTGCAACTGGCAATGTTCAGTCGCCTTCCGGCAATGCCCACATCTTTAGTGGTAAGCGGCAACTTACCAACCGGCACAGGCACACCAATATTTTCATTGCAGCAATCACTCAATACAATATTCACCCGCGCCCCTTTTTTCACAATGCGGTTATAGACATCTTCCACAAGTAAGTTGTTTTGATCAATATCACCATTGCCATTGATGCGCAATGACATGCGGGGATATTTGCTTGCATCGTTTGCATAGCGGAAACCATGACCGGTGTAATAAAACACCACGATATCCAATGCAGATGGCTGTAGCCAGGTGTCAATAGCCTCGTTCACCGCTTTTTTACTCAGGTCAGTTGAAAAAATGGTTTTTGACATTAAGTGAATACCGAGTTCTTTGGTCATGCGTGTAAACATGCCTGTAACGCTGATCAGATCCTTCTGGCAGGTAACGCCGATAGAATCATCTAACGTATTGGCAACAACAATCAGAAACATCCGGCTTTTCAATTCCATATTGCTCAAACCGCGTGTGTCGGGCATAAACAAGTAGGTGTAAAACGGATCTTCACGGCTGAAAAAATAACGGATCAGTTGCGGTTGCGTTGCCAGTTCTGCATAGCTTTTCTGCTGGCTGGCAATCATGCTGGCAGAATGCCAGTTGGCGTAGTCAAATGTATAGTCGATACCAACCGGCACATAATAAGTATCAGAGCCCGCCTGCTGCCGGTGAAATACAAATCTTGGTTTGATGAATAATGCTAGAATCTTCGGTTTCATCGGCACGAAGAGCGACACCCGTTGGCACCAGGTATCGCGTTTCATCGTTGCCGCTGCTATAAACGTGGCTCACAGAAGAGTCAGCAAACGATTGTTTTATCAATACTTCTTCGCCCGAATAAGCGTCCTTGTAAAGTATGCGGCCGTCAGCAGTGCCATCAGCATTTACCGTTAGAAAAATATAGTATGTAAGTGGTATACTATCGGATGTACTCAGTCTTGTTTCAAAATAAAAATAAGATTGTCCGTAACTTCCTGAAACCAGCAGCAGTAGTACAATAAAAAACAACCATCGCAGGTACTGTTTTTTACAGGCATGACCCTTCCAGATGCCCGCTAATAGATTGACTGTCATGAAATCCGGGCATTATTTGGTTTTCCCGTTTTCGGGCCGGGTAGACGTGGTGGTATCGAGCGGCGGCAAAGAATCAGAAGTAACGAAAGACGTATCGGATGGAGACATCATGATAGTAGATGTGTCCATATCGTTGGTATTGTCAGTAGTGCCGGAATCACACCCGGAAAGCAACATAGCGGCGAGGTTCAGGGCTAACAAACAGCTAAGGAAATAATGCTTATTGGTTACTTGTTTCATAGTGGCTTCGTTGATTGTGTGATAGAAAAATTTGATGGTACAATTTAGAAGAAAATTTTTATTTACATTGACCTTTGTTTGATTCGTAAATATTAGCAATGATTAGTAAATTATTCCTGCCTGCAAGCGGCTGTTCAGACATACGGGTCCGGTCAGGATTATTCTACTTTTCACTGTTTCAAACGTGTTGGAAAATAGTGGGGGCGGCAGTGTTGGCGCTTTTCATTTTTACCTCCTCACTCCTTGCACAGCATGCCACACCATCGGTACTGAAAGAGAAGATAAACCAGCTGGAAAAGCAACCGGATTACCTGGAAGATACTGCCTATCTCAATACACTCAACCAGCTCGCGTTTGATTATGCAGATAATTACCCCGACAGTGCCATTATGCTGCTAAAGGGGCAGGCTGAAAGGTGCAAAAAACTGGGCTTTATCAAAGGCGAAATCATTGCACTGAAAATACTGGGAAACGCCTGGCAAACGAAAGGTGATTTTGAAAAATCCATCTCTTATTACCAGCAATCGTATCGTCTTGCCAAAGAAAAACAGTACCTGGAATTGCTACCGGGCATTCAGAATAATATCGGGCTGATCTATCTCAATAAAGGTGATTTTACACTGGCGCTGCGCGAATTTTATGAAGCATTGCAAACCGCAGAAGCCGGCAACGACCGCTTTGTTGTAGGCAGGGTATTGAACAATATCGCTAACGTGCATTTTTTTCAGAACAAATGGGAAGAAGCCAAAAGCGACTACCGAAAAATGCTGGCGATTGCAGAAAGCATGTCCGATACGGCAGGCATCATCATGGCATACAACAACATTGGCGAAATAAACCTCGAGCAGGACAGCGCCCTGGCTGCCTTGAAGCATCTGCAGGTGGCCAGCCATCTTGCCAGGCTTGCCAATGATCCTGAAATGACTGTTGCGAGTGCTAAAACGCTCGGCTATGTGTACCTGAAACTGGATAGTTTGTCTACCGCCACGTCTTATTTTGATACGGCTGTCCTGCTATCAAAACAACAGGGAAATAAGCTGGCTACTACAAAAGCTTTGATTGGACTGGCAAAAGTGAAGAACAAAGCAAACATGCTGCAACCCGCGCTGGCAGACGCTTTGGAAGCTTTGCAACTGGCACAGGGCATGGGACACACCCAACTATTGCGCGATGCAAATGAGATAGCAGCAACAGTGTACGAACATATGGGCGACAACGGGAAAGCGCTGATGTATTACAAGCAGTTTAAAACCTATTCCGACAGTATTCGCAGCGTGGAGAGTGAGCGTGCTGCACTCACCTATAAAGCAGACTACGAACTGGCCAAAAAGGACCTGGAATTTCAACGAAAAGAATTGCAGCAGCGATGGCTGATGTATTCCTTTTTTGCCGCGCTGGTAGTCATTAGCATAATTGCATGGATGATAAACCGGAACCGCAACAAACTCAACCAGGCAAACAAAATTCTTCACCAAAAAAATGCAGCGATAGAATTAGAAAAACAAAATGCCGAACATACATTGGTGAAACTGAAAGAAACACAATCGCAGTTAATTCAGTCTGAAAAAATGGCGTCGCTTGGCGAGCTCACGGCAGGTATTGCGCACGAGATACAAAACCCGCTCAACTTCATCAACAACTTTAGCGAAGTGAACCATGAACTGATACAGGAACTGCTAAATGAAAAGGGGAAAACAAAGGAAGAACGAAACGAAGAAGCAGAAGAAGAACTGCTGGCAGATATCACCATGAATTTTGAAAAAATAATGCACCATGGCAAGCGCGCAGATTCTATTGTAAAAGGCATGCTGCAGCATTCGAGGCAGGCAAAAGGCACAAGAGAACCAACTGACATCAATGCCTTATGCAACGAATACATGCGCCTTAGCTATCATGGACTGCGGGCAAAAGATAAATCGTTCAATGCAGATTATACAATGCAGCTGGATGAACATATTGGCAGTATCAACGTGGTGCCGCAGGATTTTGGCCGCGTATTGCTCAATCTGTTTCATAATGCATTTTATGCGGTGAATGAAAAGAAAAAGAGCTCTCCGAACGGATACGAGCCAAAGGTGTGCGTAACCACAAAAAAACTAAATGATAAAACAGAGATAATAGTAGAAGATAACGGCAACGGCATTCCACCCAACATAATAGACAAAATCTTCCAGCCGTTTTTTAGCACTAAACCAACCGGGCAGGGAACGGGTTTAGGGCTTAGCTTAACATATGACATCATTACCAAAGAACACAATGGTACAATAAAGGCAGAAAGCAAAGAAGGCGAAGGAACCCGCTTTATTATTACTATCTAAAAAAAATACCATCACACCTAAAGCCATCCCATTACCAACACAATTTTACATGCAAAGCATTCGCCTTACAACAGTACAACTTTCAGATCTGCTACCATTGCAAACCATAAGCGTACAAACGTTTTCTGAAACGTTTTCTGCCCACAATACGGAAGAGAATCTAAAGCAATACATTGATGAAAAACTAAACCTCCGCCAACTGGAGAAAGAGTTGCAAAATCCTTTTACCATATTCTTTTTTGCCATGCTCAATGATACAATTGTTGGCTACCTGAAACTAAACTGGAACGAAGCGCAAACCGAACAACAAGACAAGCACGCGATTGAAATAGAACGCATATATGTATTGCATCAATACCAGGGAAAACAAATAGGAAAAATGCTGCTGGACAAAGCATTAGCAGTAGCCCGGCAAAAAGCAATGACATACATCTGGCTGGGCGTGTGGGAAGAAAACAGCAAAGCACTGCGCTTTTACCAGAAATATGGATTCACCGTTTTTGACAAACACTCTTTTGTACTCGGCACCGATGTGCAAACCGACCTGATGATGAAGTTACCTGTCACTTGAAGTGCAGCGCAATCATAAATCAATTTCCAAAACAGTTCATCTAAATATGAAGCACGCAGTGCTGCGTCTTTTGGTTGCAGGATCCAACAGATACAGCTCCTTTTACGACTTCCACCTTTGTATACTTTGCTTTACCAGTGGTGCTGCCAAAGCTGCTGATGCAAGGTTGATAGCTGCACCCGTTACACAATACAGGCATATCTTTTTTTGCCGGAATATCATATCGTATAGGTAATACACAGCCCCGGCAGCGTTGCCGGCAACGGCTGCGCCAAGCAATGTATTCCACACAGGTGTCCGGCTTTCATTTTCTGTTCCGCCAGCCGCTGCCAGCACCATCGTTGCCGCATACACGGTAGCGCTTACCGGGCCATCGGGCACACCAAATTGGTAAGCCTCTTTGGAAGCATTGATTTTGTTGGAATCGAATATGGAAAATGGCAAATCGGGAAGCTTTTTGATAACCCCTGTCTGGTACAATGAGATGATGGAAAAATCAACCAGCCCGAGAGCCGACAGCAATAAGATTTTCCTGCGTGTATTCATGTCTTTAGTGTTGTTATACAACAACGCTTCTTTTATAGCATGTGCATTCATTTGATTTTTTTTATAAAACAAATCAAGAACTGTTCCTCCTATTCAATCGTCATTATCGATACTTCATTGCCTGTTGCGGATGGTTCTTATTTGCTGGTAGCAATTTCATTTTCCTGCCTTACATTTATTGCACGCAACCGATCGCTTATGCCAGCTACCACTTCTGCCTCGCCTTTTTACCAGCGCCTATTATCGTTAGATTTTATGCGTGGACTCATCATGGTGTTACTCGCACTTGAGAGCGCCGGTTTATACGATCATTTATCAGAAGCTACAAAAGAAAATCCTGTTCATACTTTTCTTCAGCAGTTCTTTCATCATCCGTGGCACGGGCTTCATTTCTGGGATTTGGTGCAGCCTGCCTTTATGTTTATGGCTGGTGTTTCGCTTGCCTATTCATTGCACAAGCAGCAACAGCTCGGCGTGCCGTGGCAGGCATCTTTCCGCAAGGTGCTCAAGCGAAGCGGCTGGCTGTTTTTCTGGGGCGTTCTGGATTATGCCGTTGGCAAAAACGGACTGTCATTTCTACTGTGGGATGTGCTTACGCAACTGGCATTTACTACACTCGTAGCTTTTCTTATTTTCAACTGGAGCTTTACAGCGCAGGCTATTACCTGCCTGGCATTGTTGCTGCTTACCGAAGGGTTGTATCGCTTTACACACATCCCCGGCTTTGATCTGCCGTTTACCAATCAGCACAACTTTGGCAACTATATGGATCTGCAATTGATGAATGTCATTAATGATGATGGATGGGTGGCTATCAATTGCATTCCCACGGCAGTGCATACTATTGCAGGCGCACTTACGGGAAAGCTTCTCCTGAAAGGTGGACAGCATGTGAAACCCTTGCTGATGTGGGCGGCGGTTTGCCTCGCTGCTGGCTTTGCCCTGGATTGGAGCGGCATCACTCCTATTATCAAGCGCATTGCTACATCCTCCTTTGTGCTTGCATCTCTTGGCTGGTGCCTGATGATGCTGGCAGCCTGCTATTGGTGGATAGATATACGCAACCATCGGAAATACCTTACCTTTTTTCTGGTGATAGGTATGAACTCGCTGTTCATTTACCTGTTTTTCGAAATTGTGGGGCACCGATGGTTTACAGGCTATATTACCATTATTGTTACAAGCCTGTTAGGGTACATTCACATACCCGAAATGCTTAGCTACATCACGGCATCGCTGGTGGTGTTCCTGCTGGAATGGGGCATCTGCTACTGGCTATACCGCAAAGGTATTTTCTTTAAAATATAAAGTCCCTTTGTTGAGAATGATAATACAACCACCTATTCAGCTACATTCAGCTGTTCTTCGTCTACTACGTAAATGGCGGGTTTTCCTTTGTACATCACAATCTTTCCTTTGATACAAAACTTGTGATTGATCATTTTACTATTCGGATTGTAAGGAAACCGTTTCAAAACCCTTTTGGTAAACACAAGTGCAAGAGTACGGTCTTCATAGCTGGGTCCGGTGTAGAGCACATTGGCTTCGTCTTTTGAAATATCTTTCAGCCGCGCCTGTTGTATTTTGCCACACACCATCTTTATTTCTCCCACATAGTCTTTTGCAAGGCTGGCGTTGATGCTGTCTTCCTGCGCGTGTACGGCAGAAGACATCCACAAAAGACCCAGTATAAATAACAATGTTTTCATAATCATATTCTTTACTTTTTATAAATGCGATAGCGATGTGTTGCTGCTTCCTGAATTCCGGTTGCTCTGCAGTCTGAACAACAATCAAAAGAGGTTAGATAGGTAAGGCAAACAGCAGCGTGAATAGATTTTACAAGAATCCTGCCGTAGCTTATGGTTGCTGTTGTCAGCAACAGTTGCCTTGCGCCCAGGTTATTATACCGCAGGCAAAATGCGGGGCGCAATCTACCTTGTGTATTGTCGCTTTTACACAGCTGTTTCATCAGCAAATGCAGATATGTTTGCGTGCAGAAACAACCTGATTTTTTATGAGTACAGAACAGAAAATTGTAACTTTTTTGTGGTTCAACAACAATGCGGAAGAAGCCGTGAACTGGTATACTTCTGTTTTCAGCGATTCAAAGATTACGAGTATGAGCCGTTATGGCAAAGGCAGTCCGGGACCAGAAGGAAGCTTGATGGTAGCAACTTTTGAATTGGCAGGACAGCAGTTTATGGCGCTCAATGGCGGACCGATGTATTCATTTACACCAGCGGTTTCCCTGTTTGTAAACTGCAAATCGCAGGAAGAAATCGACCACCTGTGGGAGAAACTTTCCGAAGGAGGGCAAAAAGGAAAATGTGGCTGGCTCACCGACCAGTTCGGACTATCGTGGCAGATTGTGCCCACTGTATTAGGTGAGTTGATGTCATCTCCTGACAAAGCAAAAGCAGGACGCGTGATGCAGGCGATGATGAAGATGACGAAGCTGGAGATAGATGTGCTAAAGCAGGCTTAGCTATGCGGTTTCGCCATATTGTTCGCGGTATTTGATGAGCGACAATTCTTTCATTTTTGTTTCCAGAATAATGTCGATGTCTTTGCCATATGTATTGATAGGCTCATGTACCCAGTCGCTGTGCGCTTCTCTTTTACTTGTAGCATCTTCATTCTCGCGGCGCGAGCTCGAGTAGTGAAATACCGGCTTTACATCCCAGGTATCAAAGGCCGTCAAAAAAGCTTCTTCCTCCGTTTGCAAACCCGGGTTTAGCTTATGATGAAAATAATCGAACACGATAGGCATGCCTGTGTCGGCGTAAATGGGCAACAAGTCCTGAACCGTATATAGCCCGGTCTTATCGTCATTTTCCACCGTCAGCCTTTTTTGGGCAGTGGCAGACAGCAGGCTGAAAGTTTTGAACAAACCGTTTTATGCTGTCTGCTTTGTCGCCATAAGCGCCGCCTACGTGTATGTTTATCTTATGCCAGTGCGATGCCGGCAAACCCATGATGTCGAAAATCTGCGCGTGGATGTCAAGATCTTTGATGGTATTGCTTAACGTAGCGCCGCTGCCTGCCAGTTTATTGAAAGGTCCGGGATGCGTACTCACCCGCACCGGTTGCCTGCCGGCTTCTTCCAGCACAGCGCGGATTTCGGCAAAGTCGGGCAGCGATTCCAGCTTGTATTCAGACGCCCACGGCATGAGGTCAGATGTAACGCGAAACACTTTAACACCATGCGCTACGTTCCATTTCAGTATGTCGAGCAAGCCCTTTACGTTAGACAATGCCACTTGCGAAGCATACTGAATCCCTTTCTCTACAAAGGTTCGCCGTATCATGCTGCGTGTAGATGAAATTCCTTCTTCGTTCAATCCGATGTTGATGCACGCATATCCTAAACTCATAAGGAACTTATATAAAAAAATGAGCCAGACTATCCAAATACGGCTTCATTACCGAAAAGTCATGTGGCTGCCAGTGGCGTGTGGAGTGGTAAAGCAAAGACAGTCATACAGGTAAATAAAAAAGTCTCCGTGGGTACGGAGACTTTGTGTAATAAAACCTTTGGTTGTTATACTACTCTGAATTAGTTTTTGATCATGCGTGTGCTGATTATGGTACCGGCAGCGTCGCGATAAACCAGCATGTAAGTGCCGGCTACCAGTTTGCCTGCAGAGATAGTGGTCTGCATTGTATTAGGTGCCAATGAATACGTTTGCAAAACGCGACCATTGAGGTCTGTGATTTTTAAAGAAGCACTTTTACCAGCCTGTGGATGCGATACCACTGCGGTATTGCGAACAGGGTTGGGATAAATGTGCATGGAAGAAGAAGACAACAGGCTTGCATTTACCGGCAGGTTTTTGCTGTAGGTAAATGATCCGTCAAGATTCATCATTTTCAAACGGTAATAGGTAATGCCGGTGCCCAGTGCATCCTGCGTGCTGTATTTAGCAGCATAGTTTCCGCTTGCGGCTACATAAGTCAGCTCGCTGAAGTCGCGTCCGTTCAGGCTTTTTTCTACAGAAAATCCTTTCATGCTTACTTCATTATTCGTAGTCCAGTTTAATACTACTTTGTTGCTGATCACAGATGAAGTAAAACTGGTAAGCACCAATGGCAGCACCGCGCCGTTAACAGTTACGTCGTCTATACGCCAGTTGATAACGCCTGTACCCGGATTTCCGGTTCCGTTAAATCCATAAATACGAACAGTTAAAGGCACACCGGCTCCGGCTACTACGCCCAGATCTGTTTTTTCTTTTAGGCTCCAGAGAGAAGTATTGCCCATGGTGTCAGAAGCAATGTCGGAAGCAAAAGCATCCAGGCTGGTGCGGATAGAATACGCCTGCGGTCCTGTGCTGGTGCTGCGGGTACCAAAGCTGATGGTATTAAAAATAACAGACGTATTAGCTATTGGTGTAAGCGTGAATTCAAAAAATGTGGTGAGCGGCGACAAGCCGCCTGTAGAGGCTGCAGCACCAAGGTTAAAAGTGCCTGAAGCACCTGCATAGTCTTTCGATACCGAACTTTTGGTAATTGTAGGATCTACCATGCCATTGTTCAAATTTGATGTCATTTCAGCTTACAGTAATATCGCTGTAAGCGTTGGTAGCAGGCATGGCGCTCGAATCGCTGAAGCTCCAGTAAATCTGCGAAAAACCGGCATAGGAAAACAGAACTAATGCAACAAAAAGAGTAAACATTTGTTTCATGTGCAATAAATTTTAATGAATGTGTTTGGTTAATAGTTTCTGGGGAATCCCGGCTGTAAGATCAGTACAAAAAACTTGCTGAACTAACACATTACTAAAAAAATACTAAAATTTCATTTTCAGGTCACAAAAGCCTATTCCATAATTGCTATTCAGTGTATTTAGGGGAAACACAGGAAAGCCGCCAACCTTTCGGGCTGACGGCTTTCTTTATCATTTTCAGTTAATAGACCAACTTATGCTATGGCTACAATGTATCGAGCACCTTCATTGATTTTGCAATAATCTCCACACATTCAAATACCTGTTCTTCGGTTATGATAAGTGGCGGTGCAAACCTGATTTTATCGCCGTGTGTAGGTTTTGCCAGCAAGCCATTATCCTTTAAGGCAAGACACAGGTCCCAGGCTGCCTCTTTGTTATGATGTTCTATCACAATGGCATTCAGCAAGCCTTTGCCCCTGATGGTACTAATGTAGGGCGACTGCATATTTGCCAGCTCGCTGCGCAGCAGGCTGCCCATCTTTTCGGCATTACCAGCCATATCTTCATCCTTCAATACCTGCAGGGCTTCCATAGCCACGGCACAAGCCAGCGGGTTGCCGCCATAGGTAGAGCCATGCTCGCCCGGATGAATGGTAAGCATAATTTCATCATCGGCTAATACGGCGCTCACCGGCAACACACCACCGCTAAGTGCTTTGCCCAAAATCAGGATATCGGGACGCACGTTTTCATGATCGCAGGCCAGCATTTTGCCGGTGCGCGCCAGCCCGGTTTGTATCTCGTCGGCTATAAATAGCACATTATATTCTTCACACAACTGTTTGGCGCCTCTCAGGTAGCCTTCGTCGGGCACCACCACGCCGGCTTCGCCCTGTATAGGTTCTACCATAAAGGCGGCTACATTTTTATCCTGCAGTGCTTTTTCCAAAGCAGGCAAATCGTTATAAGGAATCCAGGTCAAAGCCGGGCATAAAAGGTCCGAAGCCTTTGTAGCTGCTTGGATCGCTGATGAAGAAATGGCAGCAAGGGTTCTGCCCCAGAAGTTGCCTTCGGCAAATATGATTTTTGCTTTGTTTTGCGGAACGCCTTTTTTATCGTAAGCCCAGCGCCGCGCCAGCTTAATGGCAGTTTCGCCACCTTCTACACCTGTATTCATTGGCAACACTTTATCGTAGCCAAAATAAGATGTGATGTATTTTGCATATTCGCCCAGCAGGTTGTTGTAAAAGGCACGTGAAGTAAGCGTTAGTTTTTCCGATTGCTTTACCAGCGCCTGCACAATTCGCGGATGGCAATGTCCCTGGTTGACGGCAGAATAGCCGCTGAGAAAATCATAGTAACGCTTGCCTTCCACATCCCATACAAATACGCCTTTTCCTCGGTCCAGCACCACGGGCAACGGATGATAGTTGTGGGCACCATATTGTTCTTCTAACTGCAGGTAATATTGCGTCTTCTCAGACAAAGCATGAGTAAGCATAGGAATGTATTATTTAAGATAAACTGTGTAAAAAAGAGGGATAAAAGAATTGGGATGTAACGAATAAAACGAACGATTTCATGCGCTCATCATATCAGCCACTGCAGCGATACTAGTTGTTTCGCGGATGATCGAGAAAATCGAGATTGCTATGTAGAAAGGAGCGATTCATCGGGCTGCAAAATAATCATTTTATGTTCACTCTGTTCAAATAAAGTCTGCACCCCGTTTGCCAGCCGCGCTTCGTGCTGCAGCAGCCACTGCTTGCGCCAGGTGCCCCATGCGTAGCCCACCATCGACTGGTTGCTGCCCACCACCCGGTGACAGGGAACAAGAATGCCGATTTTGTTTTTACCATTGCTGGCGGCTACTGCCCGGATGGCTTTGGCATCGCCCAACTGTTTGGATAATGCAAGATAAGAAACCGTTTTGCCAAAAGGAATGAGAGCCAGTGCTGCCCACACTTTCTGCTGAAACGGCGTGCCGGCTTGCTGTAGGGGAACAGAAATACTCTTCTGTCGCCCCGAAAAAATTCGTCAAGTTCCCGTTTGCATAGCTGAAGAGATGGCAGATGCATGAGCCATTTTTGTCGGCAAACGACGCTGTCTCGTCTTCAATAAAACAGAGTTCTTTGATAAACGAATCGTTAGCTGTTATTTTTACAGTTCCGATCGGGACTTTTATAGTAAGCAGTTTCCTGAATAGCCATTGGTATAAAATTAGCTGAATCATACAACCTAATACAAAATTACATTTAATCATGACAAGAAAATCAACAGCCGTATGGAACGGTTCCGGAAAAGAAGGCAATGGTCGTATCAGTTCGCAAAGTGGCGTGTTAAGCAATACACAATATTCTTATAAATCACGCTTTGAGCAAGGCATTGGTACCAATCCCGAAGAGCTGATTGCCGCTGCACATGCCGGCTGTTTTACCATGAAACTGAGTTTCTCTATTGGCGAAGCCGGATTTACACCCAGATTATCTAGAAACCACCGGAGAAGTAACGCTGGAAAATGGTTCTATCACCAAATCGCACCTTATTTTAAAAGGCAAAGTACCCGGCATGAGCGAAGAAAAATTTAACGAATGCGTTGAAGATGCAAAAGTGAACTGCCCCATCAGCAAATTGCTGAATACAGAAATCTCTGTAGAAAAAACATTGGTAGACTAGCCAATATCTCTTTTTGTTGCAAACAACAATCCCGGTCTTTCGCCGGGATTGTTTTATTTTATAAACCTGCCAACCACGGGCAATTGCTGAAATTCCTTTCTCTCTATCCGGCTGATGAGCCACGCGTAAAACAAGAGTAAGACACTGCCCACGGCAAGGCTATACAAAGTATTGCTCCACACCCATGTGAGCCCGCTGTGAATAAAATACAACAACAAGACAATAATGAAATAGGCTAATAGTTTTTTCCACGCATATGGCACACGGTAGTGTTTTTGCCCCCACACATAGCTGATAACCATCATAGTGGCATAGCATAAAAACGTAGCCCATGCGCACGCCACATAACTGTACTTAGGAATAAACAACCAGTTGATTATAAAGGTAATAGACACCCCCACCAGTGTAATAATGCCGCCTGCATAGGTCTTGTTGGTTATCTTGTACCAGATACTCAGATTGTAATACACACCAAGGCACATGTTGGCTAACAACAATATGGGCACCACGGTCAGCCCTTCCCAATAGCGCGGGGAAATAAAGAATTTCCATACCGGTATAAAGAGGCTCACCACGAGGAACATGAGGGTAATGGTAAGCACAAAAAACTTCATGACGCGGGCATAGGTTGCCGGTGCGTTCTTCCGCCTGCCTGTTTGAAAAAGAAAGGCTCGGCACCCATGCGGAAAGCCTGTATAAACAGGCTGATAAGTATAGAAAGCTTGTAACAGGCACCGTAAATACCACGCTGATCATCGCGCAAGCTTGGTATGCGGCAGCCACCACCCCAGCATTAGCCTGTCAAACGTTTCGTTTACCATTCACCCAATCCCGCTACCAGCATAGGCAACGCGTAAATCATCATTTGCTTCCATAAGGAAAAGCTGAACTCAAACCGGGAAGGTATCAGCCAACTGAGTAATAAAAGTAAGGTGAATGCAGACTGCGCAATATTGGCAATGAGATATATACACGATGGGTTGCCATCGGGACGGTACACCAGGACCATCCATGAATTGCCGCCGCTTTGCTGATACTCATACGGGACAATATATAACAAAAAATGCTGTCAACCCCACATATATAAAGATACCGGCTACTCGTATCAGGGCAAATAGTTTGGGCTTTCCTTCATTGCGCAGCCGCGCAAAAGGAATGGTGGTGAGCGCATCGAGCGTAATGATGATAATGCTTAACTGGATGAGCAACGGAAACCCCTGCAACGTAGTCACATTCACCAGAAACGATTGGTTGAGCCACAGCAATACAGAAAACAAAATAGTGGTGCACAACAGGCTTACCGAAGCAGTTGTATTCACTTTCTTCTCTATGTTTTTGTCTTGTAAAAACCGGAAATAAGTAGTTTCCATGCCATAGGTAAACAATACATTCATTAGCGGCATGATGGCATAAACGGCACCCATTCTGCCAAAATCGGCAACCGATACTATGGCTGAATACGTAAGAATCGGTGTAATCAAATAATTGATGAAACGGGCGGCAATGCTGCTGACACCATACCAAACGGTTTGCCCGGCCAAGCTTTTTATACTCAAAGAAAAAAATTGAAGAAGGTGTTTTCAAATAGATGGGAAACAGGAATGAACAAACGGAACGCACAATAAACGGTGTGAAAAGAGCAAAAGCATCCTATGCATTGGCTGCGACTGTTTCGCTGTCGTCCATTGACGCCTTACATTATTTCGCACTGTGCTTAATAGCCGTCGCCATCAATCATGTTTCCCAGCGTGCCTAAAATACTGCCTTCTTCCTTACGCTGCGTAGTAGCATAGGAAAGTATGCGGGAAGCAAGCCGGCTCACAGGCAGTGTTTGTATCCACACGGTTCCGGGACCGCGCAACGTAGCAAAAAACAACCCTTCGCCACCAAAAACAGAGTTCCTGATGCCGCCAATAAACTGAATATCGTATTGCACACCACGCGTAAAACCAACCAGGCAGCCGGTATCTACCTTCAGGGTTTGCCCGGGCTCCAGTTTCCTCGAAAATACATGACCACCCGCATGCATAAATGCCATACCGTCGCCTTCGAGTTTTTCCATAATAAAGCCTTCGCCGCCAAACAAGCCCGTACCGAGCTTTCTCTGGAATTCAATACTGATACTCACTCCTTTTGCCGCACACAGAAATGCATCTTTCTGGCAAACGATGGTGCCACCAAGTTGCTGCAGGTTCACAGGAATAATTTTGCCGGGATAAGGCGAGGCAAAGCTACACGCGTTTTTTACCATATTCCACATTGGTAAATGCTGTCATAAACAAGCTTTCACCAACAAGTATGCGCTTTCCGGCGCTCAACAGCTTGTTAAAAATGCCGCCGCCCTGCTGCTTGCTGCCGTCGCCAAAAATGGTTTGCATTTGTATGCCATCATCCATCATCAAGAAGGCGCCGCTTTCGGCAATCGCTGTTTCCTGCGGGTCGAGTTCTACTTCCACATACTGCATTTCTTCGCCAAAAATGCGGTAATCTATTTCATGATTTTGTATCATACAGATTTATTTTATAATTCGTTATGACGATTATTGAAACACTCTTTCGTTGTTTCTGATAAACAGGTTGCAGCTAATTCACCTGCCTGGGAAAGACCGGTGAAACTGCATTTCCTTATGTAAAAGGACAAAAATAATTAGTAGTGAATGAACTTATTGTGAAATGCTTATGAGTGGCAATATCTGCCCCTGATACAGGCTAAAAACAGGGTAAGAATGCGTGCAATGATGCTAACACCATGAAATTGTGGCTTGCTGTTTGCCATGCTGTGAAAAAAGCATATGAAAAACACAATCTTGACTGGCATTCCTTACGATGGGAACATTTGCATTTATGTCATGCGGAGACAACAACAACGCAAATAAAGATGACAGTGTAGAAGTAGCACAGGAACAAAATGAGAACAATACAGCCGTAACGGAAGATGGTTCGGAATTTATGACCATGGCAGCAAGCGGCGGCATGATGGAAGTTCAATTGGGCACATTGGCTCAGCAGAAAGCTACCAATCCTAAAGTAAAAGACTTTGGGAAAATGATGGTGGATGACCATACGAAAGCCAATGAAGAACTGAAAGCACTGGCTGCGCAAAAAAACATTACGCTTCCACAAACACTGTCTGAAAAACATCAGAAGCATGTGGACGACCTGAGCGCAAAAACAGGGAAAGATTTTGATGAAGCCTATATGGACCTCATGACATCTGACCACAAAGAAGATATCGACGAATTTAAAGAAGCGGCAGACGATGCAAAAGATACCGACATCAAAGCTTTCGCCCAGAAAACGTTGCCTGTTTTACAAAAGCATCTTGATGCGGCACAGTCAATAAAAGACGGTTTAAAATAACAGTGCTACCAATCTAGAGTCACATTAAAATGGCTACATTATGTTCCCGCAGACAGTACAAAGATTGCAGATCGTATTTGTATCCGCGATTCTCAACACTCTCTGCGGGACTTTTTTATGATAGTGAATAGGTTGTCCCTTTGTTTCATTTTATACAAGCACGTTCCGCCTTTAACACACCTAACTCCTTCCCTACTTTTGTAAATGCTTCGATTGCTTTGTCGAGATGATGCGGCTCATGCGCTGCACTCAATTGCACACGTATGCGGGCCAGTCCTTTTGCCACAACCGGGAAAAAGAAACCAATCACATAAATGCCTTCTTCCAGCAGTTTGGCAGCGAATGTTTGCGCCACCACCGCATCGTATAGCATGATAGGAACAATCGGGTGATCGCCGGGCTTTGATATCAAAACCAGCTTCCGTCATTTTACGCCTGAAATATCGGGTGTTGTATTCCAGTTTATCCCGCAGTTCGGTGGTTTCTGTCAGCATATCCAGTACCACAATAGATGCACCTACTATACTAGGCGCTACAGTGTTGGAAAACAGGTAAGGCCGGCTGCGCTGCCGCAGCAGTTCTATAATTTCTTTTCGCCCCGATGTAAAACCGCCACTTGCACCGCCGAGTGCTTTGCCCAGCGTGCCGGTAATGATATCAATCTTTCCCATTACGCCGCGATATTCATGCGTGCCGCGCCCCGTTTTACCTAAAAAGCCCGAACTGTGGCATTCATCAATCATCACGACCGCATTGTACTTCTCTGCCAGGTCCACAATTTTATCGAGCTGCGCAATGGTACCGTCCATACTAAACGATCCGTCTGTTACAATCACGCGGCTGCGGAGTTCCTGTGTGTGCTGTAGTTTTTCTTCCAGGTCTTCCATATTGTTGTGCTCATAGCGAAAACGCTGTGCTTTGCACAAACGAACACCATCAATGATAGAAGCATGATTTAAGGCATCGCTGATGATGGCGTCCTTCTCATTAAACAGCGGCTCAAACACACCACCGTTGGCATCGAAACAGGCGGCATATAAAATAGTATCTTCTGTTCCCAGAAACTGTGAGATTTTTTGCTCAAGCTCTTTGTGTATATCCTGCGTGCCGCAGATAAAGCGTACACTGCTCATGCCATAGCCATGCGTGTCTATCGCTTTGTGCGCAGCTTCTATCACTTTCGGATGGGAAGACAAACCAAGGTAATTGTTCGCGCAGAAGTTCAGCACCGTTTTTCCGTTTACTTCTATTTCTGCACCTTGCTCGCTGGTAATCACTCTTTCCCGCTTGTACAAACCGGCAGTTTCTATTTCTTCCAGTTCGTTGGACAAGCGGCTGACAAACGCTTCGTTCATAAATAATCGTTGAGACAGTAAAGGTAAGGTGACCGGAATGTATCATCTTTACTTTTCAAATACAATATTCGATATGTGGTGGATGTATGCATTGCTGTCGGCATTCTTTGCCGCGCTTACAGCCGTTTTTGCAAAAGTGGGAATCAAAGGTGTAGATACTGATTTGGCCACAGCCATTCGTACCAGCGTGATACTGGTGCTGGCATGGGCAATTGCTATCTTCAGGGGCGGTGTGGCTACTACGGGCACATTAACCAAACAAAACCTGTTGTTTTTATTACTGTCAGGCATTGCCACAGGTCTGTCGTGGATATTTTATTTCAAAGCATTGCAGATGGGAAAGGTATCGCAGGTGGCACCGGTAGATAAGCTAAGCGTGGCGCTTGCCATCTTATTATCCGTCGTGTTCCTGGGAGAGCCGCTAACGCTGAAAACGGCAGCCGGCGCAGGTTTGATTATTACGGGAACTCTGGTTTTGATTTTTTAAACTACCTTATTTTCCAATACTTGTTTATGCCTTTTCGCTTACATTTAATGACTCATTATTTACGAATACAGACATGATGAAACATGATACACAGAACCACGATGTAAACAGCGATGGATCGAATGCCATGCAGCGCAGACAGTTTATCTCCACACTATCCAAAGCTGTTGGCAGCGCGGCATTGTTGTCAGCACCGCTCGTAAGCAATGCTTCGGTATTCAGCGCTCAAAGGGCAGGTATGACGGTGGGAGATGTAATGGATCTGTTCATCAAACAAGTGCCCGATGCGCCATTTGCCACAACGGTAGACACACTAAAATCCGGCAGCCGCGATACCGTTGTTACGGGTATAGCCACTACCATGTTTGCAACGGTAGAAGTGATTAAAAAAGCCATAGATGTTGGTGCTAATTTCATCATTGCGCACGAGCCTACGTTTTACAATCATGCAGACGATACAAGCTGGTTGCAGAATGATGATGTGTACCGATACAAAGCAGATTTATTGAAACAACACAACATAGCCGTTTGGCGCAACCACGATTATGTACACAGCCTTGCGGCCGATGGCGTATGGGAAGGTGTGCTGGCGAAGCTCGGCTGGAAACAGTACGACAAAGGCAAAGGCGAAAACCTGGTTGTGATGCCTGCTGCCACCCTGGAACATATTATTTCGCATTGCAAACAACAGCTTGGAATAGATACACTCCGATACATTGGCAACCTGTCTCAGTCCTGCCAAAAGATACTGCTGATGCCCGGCGCCGCCGGTGGCAAACGTCAGATTGAAGCCATGAGTAAAACAAAGCCGGATGTGCTCATCTGTGGCGAGATACAGGAATGGGAAACGGCGGAATATGTGCGCGATGCACGTGCAAAAGGCGACCCGCTTTCACTCATTGTACTGGGGCATATAGCAAGCGAAGAACCGGGTTCGGAATTCATGGCAAATTGGCTGAACAAGAACGTTCCCCAAATAAAAGCAACACATATTCCTGCGCAACGTTCGTTGTCGTTTGCGTAAACAATGCAGCGTTTTATGTGTACTTTTTTTATCAACAAATAAACCCGCAGAAAACAGGGACAAAAGCAGTTTTATCTGCAATTAGTCCTGCTATCTGCGGGCTATATCTTCCGGCATGGATTACTTTACCATCAACGTTTCTTTCAACCGGATATTCAATGAAGAAGGTCCGATCATAATTCGAAAGGCACCCGGCTCTACCACAGTTTTCAAATCTTTATCGAGCATACTCAGCATATCTGGATGGATAGCAAATGATACCCGCTGGCTTTCGCCCTGTTTCAGGTGTATGCGCTTAAACCCCTTTAGTTGCATCACAGGCTGCGATACCGATGCAATCACATCCCGGATATACAATTGTACCACCTCATCACTTTCATAAGTACCAGAATTTGTTACCGTGCAGGTGGCTATCACAGAATCTGAAGCACTGATATTATTTTTACTTAACGAAAGATCAGTGTAGGTAAATGTGGTATAGCTCAATCCATATCCAAAAGGAAACAGAGGCAACCCGGTAAGGTTGTAATAATCATCTCCGCGACCCGTAGGTTTATGATTGTACACAAGCGGTAGCTGCGCTTCGGAAATGGGAAATGTAACCGGCAACCGACCCGCAGGAGACACGTCT
The DNA here is from genome assembly GCA_963760045.1 of uncultured Chitinophagaceae bacterium. GTDB lineage: Bacteria > Bacteroidota > Bacteroidia > Chitinophagales > Chitinophagaceae > Ilyomonas. The sequence continues at coordinate 193,556 of CAVXBN010000016.1, read as the reverse complement.
CCAAACAGCACTGCGGCCACGGCATTGCCACCTTCTTCGCCCGCATACCACACATCCAGCACGCTGCTTACGCTATCGAGCCAGCTGTTCATAGTGATGGCGCTGCCACCTACCAGCAACACAACAACAGGCTTTCCGGTAGCGGCAATCTGCCTGATCATTTCTTCCTGGTGACCGGGCAGGTTTAGCATTGCCCTGTCCTGGAATTCGCCTTCGTGAATGCCAACAGCAACAATGGCTACATCGGCTTTTTGCGCAGCAGCAACCGCTTCCTGTATTTGCTCCTGCCAGTTGTTGGGTACGCCCACGTTCCATACCAGCTTTAGCGTGGCATTGCCAATGGGTTCGTTAAATTCTACTTTTATATCGTATTGTTTTCCCTTTTCAAACGTATAGTTTACCAGGGAAGTATGATAGCTTTGCTTCTGCCATTTATCAATCAGCAGTTTGTTATTGATATACAGCTTGTAGCCATCATTGCCATCAATACCAATCTGAAACGTACCACTTTGTGGTGCAGTTAATTTGCCTGTCCAGCGGGCAGAATAATAGTCGAGATTGATCTTCGGATCGGGCGAAAACAGCGTCCAGTGAAAGTTGATGTTTTTGTCTTTTCTTTCCACTACCGGATCGCCCGACAGTGTTGTGTTGTTGTAATATTTTGCCTGCAAACCATTGGTAAAAAAACTGTCAGCAATCACCGTCCATTCTTCTGTTTTCCTACCGCATCCGGGCGCATATATCACATTTGCCGAAGGCACTCTTTTTTTAATGCCATCCAGCATATTCACAATACCATTGCCCTGCCCGCTATAGCCACCTAGTCTTGCTTCGGTAGCTTCAACGCCAATGAGAGCAATGCTTTTCGTATTGGGACTTAAGGGCAGCAATTGCTTTTCATTTTTCAACAACACCATCGATTCAATGGCTGCCTGCTTTGCCAGCGGTTTGTGGTTGATGGCTTCCAGGTTTTGTAATAAATGCGCTTCATCTACATAAGGATGGTCGAACAAACCCAATTCAAATTTGGCTTTCAACACGCGCGATACTGCATCGTTGATGCGCGCCAGTTGAATGCTGCTGTCTAAAAACGGGGGAATAAATAATTTGTAATGATCGTATTCTGTCTGGAAAATAACATCGAGCCCGGCATTGATAGCCTGTTCTGAAGATTCGGCAATGTCTTTCGATGTATAATGCAGGATATTGGCACCACCTACCGCATTGGCATCGGAGATAATAAAGCCGGGAAAATGCCAGTCGCCTTTTATCACTGTCCTGTTGCAGCCATTCGCTGGCGGTGGTGGGCAAACCATCTACAGAATTGTATGCCATCATTACGCTGCGCGAGCCACCACGTGTAAAGCAGGCTTCAAAAGGAGGAAAATAAATTTCACGAAGCAATCTTTCGTTAAAGTGAATGGGATAACTGTCTCTGCCGCCATCGCCGAGGTTGGCTACAAAATGCTTAGGCGTGGTTACAATGCCGTTTTGCTCGAAAGGCTGCACAAAAGCAACACCCATTTCCGAAGTGAGAAACGGATCTTCGCCATAGGTTTCTTCTGTTCTGCCCCAGCGCACATCGCCGGCAATGTTCACCACAGGTGTGAGAATATCGCGTATGCCCCGCAGCTTTGTTTCTTTCATAATAGCCGTAGATACCTGCCGCATCAGCGCGGTATCGAAAGTAGCTGCCAGCGCTATCGCCTGCGGAAACGCAGTGGCACCGCCGCGCACCAATCCGTGCAGGGCTTCGTCGAACGGAATGATAGGAATGCCCAGCCTTGTTTTGTCTACAAAATAGTGCTGCATGGCATTTATTTTCTTTACAAACGCAACTGCGTTTTCCGTACTGTTGTAGTTGAGCATTTGTGCACCTGCATTGCCTTCCTGTGCGCCTGCGCCCACCTGGAATCCAAAAATTCCGTTCCTGTATTTTTCTTCTTCGCCTTTGTCGCATTTCGCCCGAAATCATGAATAACTGCCAGAATTTCTCTTCTATGGTCATGCGCGGCAAGAGGTCTTGCACACGCTGGTCTATGGGTATAGCTGCATTTTTATAAGGCATTTTGGGCTGCGCAAATACAAACTGGAAAGAGAAACAAAACAGCAGAAAAAAGGCGAATGGTTTATTCATGTCGATAAGAAAGATAGAGTTGCAATAATGATAAAAAAGCAGCAAACAAATATCGCCGTAATTGACACATACCACAACATTTTTGATGTTGCCCACTTCAGGTTGCTGCCGATACAGAGCAATGCCTTTCTATATTTTGCTGATACTTGTCATTTTTTTACCAAAACAATTCATTGCCTAGCCGCCAATCCGATTAACCGGGAGAAGTTTTAATTTTGTGTCAAATGATGCCAGCTAAACAACCGCTTTTTACTTTCTCTCTCTGTCGTTATTCATTGTTTTGTGATGTTCTCTTTATTCACTTGCTACAGTAGTATTTGGACAATCGGCGGCCGATGCGGAAAGATATCCGCTTATCCCCTATCCGGCACACCTGAGGGCTGCCAGCGGATCGTTTACTCATTACTGCACAAAACGGTGATTTCCGCGTCTCCATTTTTTGCAAATGAAAAAGAACAGTTTCAAGCTTTGATAACAAGTGCATTGGGAAAAGCCTGCGCGTAACAAATGCCGGAAACAGCGAAAAAAATATCATTCTGCTAACAAAAGATACTTCGGTAAAAGCCCCGGAAGGATACCGGTTACGCATCACACCGCAAGGTATCACCATCGCTGCAGGCGAGCCGGCAGGCGCTTTCAGAGCTGTGCAAACCATCCGGCAGTTATTGCCACCAACCCATACTAATAGCACATGTGCAACTGCCTTGTGTAACCATTGAAGACGAACCTTTGTATAGCTGGCGCGGTATGCATCTCGATGTATCGCGTCATTTTTTTTCTGTGGATTATCTGAAGAAATTCATAGATGTAATGGCACTGTATAAAATGAATACCTTTCACCTGCACCTCTCCGACGACCAGGGCTGGCGCATTGAGATAAAAAAATATCCGAAGCTCACAGAGGAAGGCGCCTGGCGCACCTTCAACAACCAGGATTCTGCCTGTATACAACGCGCAGCCGATAATCCTGACATGGCAATAGATACAGCGCACATCATTACCCGTAATGGCAAAACAATGTATGGCGGTTTTTATACGCAGGAGCAAATGAAAGATGTGATAGCATATGCTACATCCAAACACATTGACATTGTGCCGGAAATAGACATGCCGGGTCACATGATGGCAGCTATTAACCAGTATCCTTTTCTCTCCTGCACAGAACAGAGCGGATGGGGCGAAACCTTCTCCACTCCTATCTGCCCCTGCAAGGAAACGACGTTTGCATTTGCGGAAAATGTGCTCAGTGAAATCATCGAGTTTGTTTCCCGGCAAATACATACATATTGGCGCCGATGAAGTGGAAAAAAAGAGCTGGGCGCAATATTCTGCCTGTGCAGAACTGATGCAAAAGAAGGCTTGAAAGATGTGAATGAACTGCAGAGTTATTTTGTAAAAAGAATGGAAAAATTCATCCAGTCGAAAGGCAAACAGATGATTGGCTGGGACGAAATACTCGAAGGTGGCGTGAGCCCTACGGCAATGGTAATGTACTGGCGAAGCTGGGTGCCCGATGCGCCCTGTAAAAGCAGCAAAACTGGGCAATAAAGTAGTGATGACGCCCGGCAACCCGCTTTATTTTGATGCGTTGCCCGATGCACAATCTGTATACAATGTGTATCATTTTTCAGTAGTGCCCAAGGGACTAACAATAAAGGAAGCCGGTAATATACAAGGCGCGCAGGCAAACATCTGGACAGAATATATACCTACCGAACAACGGGCAGATTATATGTATATGCCGCGTATGACGGCGCTGGCAGAAGTGCTGTGGAGCGGCGGCACCCGTTACGAATTCTTACCTCAATCGGCTGCAGCAGCATTACCCGCGGCTCGATGCCTTAAGTGTTCATTATCGCCTGCCCGACCTTGCCGGGATTGGTGGAAGAAAATGTGTTTACCGATTCTGCTGTTTTAGCCGTGCAGCCGCCAATGACCGGGATTAAACATTCGTTATACCACTAACAACACATTGCCCGGTACAGCATCAGCCATTTTAAACAAACCACTGGTTATTACCAATGATGCCACGATAAAACTTGCTGCCTTTACCCAAAGCGGCTCTAAAGGCGACACCTACACATTGCACTACAAAAAAGAAGCTTACCATCCATCCGTGATGGCTGCCAACGCCTTTCCCGGTGTATACGTGCCGTTACTTCAAAGCCTTTTTTAAAAACACATCAGCCTTGCTAAATGCAAAAGCGGATAGTACATTTACAATTGATAGCCTGCATGTGCCTGCCAGCATTACAGCACCCAGCTTTGCTTTGCAATACAATGGTTTTATAAATGTGCCGCAAACAGGCATTTATTCTTTTTATTTGACATGCGATGATGGCGGTGTATTATCGGTAGCCGGCAGAGAAGTGGTGAACAACGATGGCCTGCACGCTGCCATAGAAAAGAGCGGGCAGATAGCGCTGCAGCAAGGCTACCAGCCTTTTCAGCTGTCATTCATTGAAGGTGGCGGTGGCTACAAGCTGCAATTGCTGTACAGCATGGACGGCAAAGAAAAACTACCGGTTCCGGCAAACTGGCTTATGCATTAACGAGACTCTATTACATTTACTTCATACTATTATGGCTAGACTTAACTTACTGGAAGAAACACGTTTTGAGAAATTGCCGGTCGGCGTGTACCCCGACCGCTACACGGCTTCTAAAGAAGTGGCAAGGCGCATAGCTGCCATTATCACAGCGAAACAACACCGGGGCGAAGCCGCGGTGATCGGGCTTGCTACCGGCGATACGCCTGTGAATGTGTACCAGGAACTGGTGCGGCTGCACAGGGAAGAAGACCTCAGTTTTGCCAATGTCATCACGTTTAATCTTGATGAATATTACCCCATGCAACCTGATGCAAAGCAAAGCTATGTAGCCTTTATGAATGAACACCTGTTCAACCATATTGATATCGACAGGGCAAATATTCATATTCCCGATGGAACGCTGGCGCAAAAAGACATCACCGCCTTTTGCCTCAATTATGAAAGAAAAATAGAAGCACTCGGCGGTTTGGATCTGCAGGTGCTGGGTATTGGCAGAACGGGGCATATCGGCTTTAACGAGCCGGGCTCGGCACCCAATTCCGGCACCAGGCTTGTAACGCTTGCCGACCTTACAAGACGCGATGCTTCGCGCGAATTTGGCAGTAAGGAAAATGTACCCGCCAAAGCCATAACCATGGGCATCGGCACCATTTTCAAAGCAAGAGAAATTATATTGATGGCATGGAGCAAAACGAAGGCTTCTATCGTGAAAAAAGCAGTAGAAGGCGAATTATCAGCTTCTGTTCCCGCCACCTATCTTCAATTGTCGGATAAAATTGAATTTATTCTTGATACAGACGCTGCCAGCGAGCTTACGCGCTTCGATACACCCTGGCTGGTGAAAGACTGCCAGTGGACCGAATTGTTGACAAAAAAAGCAGTAATCTGGCTGTCTTTCAAAGTAGACAAACCCATCTTAAAACTAACCGACGACGACTACAACAATCATGGTATGAGCCAGCTGGTGGTGCAGAAAGGTCCGGCTTATAATATCAACCTTCACATCTTCAACAAGCTGCAGCATACCATCACCGGCTGGCCGGGCGGAAAGCCGGCAACCGATGATTCGTTTCGCCCCGAAAGAGCAGAGCCTGCCAAAAAAAGAGTCATTATTTTTTCTCCGCACCCCGATGATGACGTGATCTCCATGGGTGGTACATTTATTCGCCTTGTAGATCATGAACATGATGTGCACGTGGCTTACCAGACATCAGGCAACACCGCCGTGTGGGATGATGATGTATTGCGCTACATAGAATTTGCCATTGATTTCAACAAAAGCCTTGGCAAAGACGATAAGGAACTACAATCGCTTTACGAGGAAATGAGAGCGTTTATGGAAAAGAAAAAGCCGAATGAAATTGACATTCCTCCAATGCTTACTGCCAAAGGCCTGATCCGCAAAACGGAAGCCATTGCCGGTGCCCGCTATGCAGGATTGAAAGACGATCACATCCACTTTATGGCGCTTCCTTTCTACGAAACGGGCAAAACCCGGAAAAGCCCGGTGAGCAAAGTAGATGTGGATTTGACAAGGGAATTATTGCAAAAAGTAAAGCCGCACCAGGTATTTGCCGCAGGCGATTTCGCCGATCCGCATGGCACGCATATCGTTTGTTTTAAAATTATACTGGAAGCGCTCACTCAGCTTCGCGCTACGGAAGAGTGGGCAAAAGACTGCTGGCTGTGGATGTACCGGGGCGCCTGGCACGAGTTTGAGCCTTACGAAATAGAAATGGCAGTGCCGCTGTCGCCTCTGGAAGTGGTTCGTAAACGCAACGCTATTTTCAAACACCAGTCGCAGAAAGACACACCGGTATTTCCGGGCGACGATTCGAGAGAATTTTGGGTGAGAGCCGCCGAGCGCAACCGCGAAACAGCAAAGATTTACGACAAACTGGGACTGGCAGATTATGAAGCAATGGAAGCCTTTGTAAGATGGAAATTTTAAAGATTCGATTTTACTACAGATAATTTGGTTAAACGCAGACTTGCAGGGAATCAGACATAAACAAAGAGTGCGAAGCTTTACCGCTTCGCACTCTTTGTTTATGTCCATTTAAAGATCAGCTTTAGAAGGGAAAGTCAAAATGCCTGGATATCGTATGTAAATCAATGTCGGTGCATGCCATTGCGGTATGGTTTTCTACCAAAAAAGGAGCACGCAACATGATCATGTTGCGTGCTCCGTTTTTTATTTATATAGCCTGTGTTAATCCGCGGAATCTGTGCTTCGCACAAAGGCAATGATTATTGCATATCGGGCACGGTAATCTTATTGTTAACCCTGTTCACATCTGCCAGGCGCTGGCTTGGGTCTATTTCTACTTCTTTAATATCTTTTACGGGCTTATCAAAGTGAGTGTATAGTCGGGTTGCGTCCATTTCCATTCTTCATGCACAATAAACGGTGTTGTGTCTTCAGCAGGTTTGGCACCATACATCAGGTTCATAGGTATGTAGTGCATTTCCTTTGTTCCGTCTTTATAAGTGACCAATACATCTACCGGCATCGGCATGTTGCCAAGACGTTTGATAGTGATCGTCGTTTTTCCATCATTTGTATTGATATCACCAATGGCATAATCGATAGTTTTGGTGGTATACACCCAATATTCTTTATACCATTGCAACTCTATGCCACTCACTTTTTCAGCAACCCGGATAAAGTCGTTCACGTTCGGATGTTTAAAGCGCCACGTGTTGTAATAAGCCAATAATATTTTATCCAGATTTTTTTCACCTACAATATAGCCAAGCTGCGCCATGAACACGGCTCCTTTGGAATACGAAGCCACCGAATAAGCAAAGTTGGAATTGTAATGATCGGCGTGTGTGCTCATGGGTTCTTCACGGCTGCTTTTTACAAGTCGCAGATAATTGCTGTAATCATCTTCAAACGCAAAGCCTTCATCACCATGCAGATGGTTGGTTACCCTGTCTTCGGCATACGTGGTAAAGCCTTCATCCATCCACGGATACAGGCTTTCGTTGGTACCCATCATGCCCTGGTACCAGCTATGCATCCATTCGTGAATGGCAGTGCCAATACTGGCGTTTTTTATCAGTGTTGCCATCGGGTATTCCATTCCGCCGTCGCCGCCCTGAATAAAGGAATAATTCTTATACGGGTAAGCGCCAAATGTTTTTGCAATAAAAGGATATGCCAGTTGCACAGTATCTGCGAGATGTTGCCATTTTGCCTCCAGCGAATCTACCTGCTTGTATACCACGTAGATCAAGGGTCCGTTTGCTGCCTGCCGCTTTATCACCTTGTAAGCCGTATCTGCCGCCCACACAAAGTCGTGCACATTTTGCGCAGCAAATTTCCAGGTGAGTGTAGTGCCCGCAGTGGTTGGCGCTTTGCCCGTGGTTTGGTAACCAAAGCCAACTTCATTCGGGTTTTGAATGGTGCCGCTGCCTGCCAGCAGGTAATGTTTATCAATCGTAATGTTTACATCATAATCTCCCCACACGCCATAAAATTCACGGGCTATATAAGGATTGGCATTCCAGCCCTGGTAGTCATATTCCACCATTTTAGGATACCACTGGCTCATGCTATAGCGAATGCCTTCCGCATTGTCTCTGCCGCTGCGACGCACCTGTAGCGGCACCTGCGCTGCAAATGCTACATCCATACTGGTTTTGCTGTTGGGTAAAATGGGCGAAGACAACTGCACTTCCAATATTGTTTCGTGGTACACCAGCTTTTGCGCCGCACCATTTATCCGGATAGAAGATACGCTGTCAAACCCAATTTCTTCCGGTGTCAACTTTCCTATACGGTCTCTTACCCTGCCATCCCAGTCGCGCACTTCATTTCCGCGCCTGTCGGTTCCCAATACGGTTTTACCCAGTTCCAGGCTGCGCTGGTCCATCATGCTGTTGGGCTGAAATGCATTCCAGTACAGGTGAAAAAATACACGGTTGAGAGTATCGGGTGAATTGTTCCAGTAATCAATTTTTTCCGTGCCGGCAAAGCGGTTTGTCTGCACATGCATATCTACATCAATCTTATATTTTATCCGTTGCTGCCAGCGGTCGGGCTGTGCCAGTGAAACGCCCCATACCATAGAAGTAAAGGCAATGAGAATAGCAATTTTTTTCATGCGCTAAAAATAGGTGATGACAATAAAAAAGCCCCGAATAATCAGGGCTGTTGGTCTAAAATTTAGTGGTTATAAGGTTAATGCTTCTTTTATCATTTGTCCCGATTCGTTGAAGAACAGGTATTTCTTCTGAATGCCATCTACCTTGTCTACATACACACGATACAACTTAGTGCTATCATTTCTTGTTATTAGCGTTACTACATCACCCGTTTTCCATTCGTCGGGCGATGCATATTTGCTTTTTGCCAATCCTTCTTTTATAGATGCGGGCGCTTCTTCAAAGCTGAGCGCTTTTTCGGTTTCCTGCCATTCTCCCTTGCTGTTGAAAGAAGCCGACATGTTGATACCATTGAGGGTAAATCCTGCTTTAAAAGCCGTAAGCCGGTCTTTCCATTCTACATCTTTGGCTTCGGGAAATTTTGTCTTGAAAGCGTTCGTTACATCGGAAGGAACTTTGCGAAACTGCGCCTGCGCTCCGCCTGCTACAAGCAGCAAAAGCAACAAGGATACCAGTACTTTTTTCATGATCGATAGTCTTTATATTGTCTGTTTATAAATTTTTATGCCAACCTGTTTTGCTTTCTTTCTCCAGCACGATGGCTGCGGGCATATCGGAAAGAAGGCGAAGGTAAAAGTGTAAGGCAGTAAGAGATGTTATTTTCTTACACCTCATGCGCACTTGTACCCAACATCTGCCTGTTTTCCCCGCTTGCGCAGTACGCGACTGCAACACTTTCTGATACATTGCACCCATCAAGCACCACAAACCCTGCATTGTTAAAAAAAAGCTACCAGCATTTCGGCGGGATAAGACAATGAAAAGCCGCGGATGTTTAATGCATGTTCATAAAACCAAAAACCATGAAACAGATACACGAAGAAAAAAAATTGCTACGCATTGAGCATCAATGAACATACAAGAAAATAATGTTTTTTTAACCGGCAATCTTTCGTTTACGGAGTAAATTCAGTCTTGCAGAAAGAGGTATATCTCCTACATAAATAATACAATTTTGTAACCGGAATTCCTGTAATTTTTATTAACAAAAGTGTATAAAGCAACGCTTCGGATTATAGCAGATTAGTACTAAATTTGAGTAACACTATTTAATAAAACCATTCCATTTGACAGACACAATTATTAACCTCGAAACGGTAAATCCCATTGAGTTTTTTGGGGTGAATAACCGCAAGCTGGATCTTCTGAAAAAGAAATTTCCATTGCTGAAAATCTTGTCCCGCGGTACACAGATAAAGCTAAGTGGTGCGCCTGAACAGATAGACCAGGCCAAAGAGAAAATAGGACTCGTTGTGCAATACATGGAGCGCAACGGCGACCTTAGCGAAAATTATTTCGAGCAAATTCTCGGTGGCGATGATGCCGAAACGGTTGATAATTTTATAGACCGTAATCCAAATGATGTTCTTGTGTTTGGACCCAATGGCAAAACCGTTCGCGCACGCACAGCCAACCAGAAAAAAATGGTGCAGGCTGCCGACCGAAACGATATCGTATTTGCCATAGGACCTGCCGGTACCGGTAAAACGTATACCGCGGTAGCACTTGCCGTTCGCGCATTGAAAAACAAACAGGTAAAGAAAATTATACTTACGCGCCCCGCGGTGGAAGCAGGTGAAAGCCTTGGTTTCTTGCCCGGCGATCTGAAGGAAAAAATTGATCCTTACCTCCGCCCGTTGTACGATGCGCTCGACGATATGATACCTGCCGACAAGCTTGGCTATTACATGAGCACCCGCACCATCGAAATAGCGCCGCTGGCTTATATGCGCGGTCGTACGCTGGACAATGCATTCATTATATTGGATGAAGCACAAAACACCAACGACCTGCAGCTGAAGATGTTTCTTACCCGTATTGGTGCCAATGCAAAAGCCATTATCACCGGCGACCCTACGCAGGTAGATTTGCCCCGCAATATGCAAAGTGGTTTGGGAAAAGCCAACCGTATTTTGCGCAACATCGATGGCATTGCTCATATAGAGCTGGATGAAGAAGACGTTGTACGTCACCGCCTTGTAAAAGCCATTATCAGGGCTTACGACAAGGAAGGACAGGAAACATTGAACGCCGGCAATGCGCCGCTAAGCCGTCCTGTTCTGAAAAAAGAAGAGAAATAAAAGAGAAGGTAGAGAATATAAAAAAGCCGGTTGAAGATTAACCGGCTTTTTTTGTGCAAGTAATTGAATAGAAATGGCACAAAGCAAAGATTATATGTATGCGCAGCCATTTATTTTACCATAAATGATACATCGATACCGCCCCAAAGAAGTTGCACACGGCCATCGCTGTTTACTACGTATTTTAAACGTTCATTGTAAGTAGACCCTTTCGATTGCATCACTTTTACCTGCAAGGCATCCTGCGACATGTTTTCTTTATAACTGTACGCACCCCAGGTGTTCCATGTTTTATTGAAGATAAACGTCCATTCGCTGCCATGCATTTTTGTAAACAGTGCATACTTGCCGGCGGGCAGTTTTTTACCATCAATCATCACATCTTTATTCACTTCAAAAGTGGTGGCTTCATTAGCGCCTGCACGCCAGATAGAGTCGTTGTGCGGTTCAAGTTCTTTACCAATCGTACGGCCTTTAATGGCAGGGCTGCCGTAGGTGATGGTAACCGTAACACCTGATGATATGGTAGCTACAACGCTATCGCGCGGACTTGCAATAGGTGCTTTTTTAGCAGTATCGCTGATGTTGGGAGTTGGCTGTGCAAATGTTTGCAGGGCAGATAACAAGGCTATGGTAGCGAATGCCGCTATGAGTCTGTTTTTCATGGCTTATATTTTTATGCAAGATTAACGGATTGTACGAATATAGCATTGCCAAAACGGTGATAAAGTAATTCAGAAGCCATTTAGTGAGTCTCATTTATCGATGAATGGCACCATGCTGCACCGGAACGGCATAGGGGCAAACGGTACGGCAAACCTTAAAACTTAGTATACCTTTGGAATAAATAGTGAGTTAATCACATCATCATTTAAACCTTATATTATGTTCGATCAAATTTTGCAATTAGTAAAAGAACAGCTTGGCAGCAATCCTGAAGTTGCACAGGCAATACCCAACCAACACGCAGATGACATTCATAAAGAAATAGCCAGCCATGTAACAGACGGAATCAAAAACGAAGCGGTATCCGAAGGCGGTATCGGCGGTTTGTTGTCAAAGTTTACAGGTGGCGCTTCGGGCAGCCCGCTAACAAGTTCAATCACCGGCGGTTTGGCAGGCACGTTGGCCAGCAAGTTCAATCTTCCACCGGCTGCTATAGGCGCTATTTCGGCTGCAATACCGGCATTACTGCAAAAGTTTGCCCACAAGGCATCCGACCCTACCGACAACAGCATATCGCTGGACAGTATTACCAAATCGTTGCCTGGCGGCATAGGTGGTGCATTAGGGAAAATGTTTGGCTGATAATTCCTCTCTATATATAGCATCCGTTTTTAACCGGCAAAGCTTTCATTTTGTAATGACGGGTTTGCCGGTTTTGTCATATTTATTTGATGTGTTGGCACAAGAAAAAATGGCTGCTGCTGTTTGCCATATATCCTCACATCTTTATTTTTTTCGTCGCAGATAAAACCCTTTTCTACACAACTTCCTTATTCTGTTGACTATCGTTATATGCCAAGCTCATGGCGGCTTTCTTAACACTTCAACCATTTCTTTTCTCCATTCATACTTGTATTATGCCGCTACATCATTATCCGCTTTGCATGGGCATATCTGCAACGGTACTTTGTGTCATCTTTAAACAACTAAACCCTTATCTATGACTTCTGAAACAGCCCTGTTTCCCCAAAAAACACGCGAACTCTTAAGCAATCATTTAGATTCTACGGTATGGAACGATTTCAACTTCCGGGAAGACGATATTGTGATTGCCACGTATGCAAAATCGGGTACTACATGGATGCAGCAAATTGTATCACAACTTATTTTTAACGGGGACCCAACCATTGATGTTCCCGGTATTTCGCCGTGGCTCGATATGCGCATACCGGCTGCCGACATCAAGTTGCAGGCACTGGAAAGCCAGACACACCGCCGCTTTATCAAAACACACCTTCCGGTTGATGCGCTTGTTTTTTCTGACAAGGCAAAATATATCTATGTGGCAAGAGACGGACGCGATGTGGTGTGGAGTTTATACAACCACCATGCAAACGCCAACGACCTGTTTTACGAACTGATTAATGACACACCGGGAAGGGTAGGACCTCCATTGGAAAAACCAACGGATAACATCGTTGAGTATTTCAGGGAATGGCTCGAAAAAGATGGTTACCCGTTCTGGTCTTTTTGGGAAAACGTGCGCAGCTGGTGGAGTATTCGTCATTTGCCAAATGTGCTGTTGCTGCACTATTCACAGCTGAAAGAAAATATGCCGCGCGAAATCCGCAGAATTGCAGAGTTTCTGGAGATAGACATTGATGAAAACAAATGGGATGATATTGTTAAACATTGCACGTTCGACTACATGAAGCAACATTCAGAAATATGCACACCTCTTGGTGGTATTGTATGGAACGGCGGTGCCAATACGTTTATCAACAAAGGAACCAACGGCAGATGGAAAGATTTGCTGAGCAAGGAAGACAGCGAACGGTATGAAGAAATAGCAGCGGAGCAACTGGGAGAAAGAGTAGCAACCTGGCTGGCTACAGGCCGATAAAGAAGTGCGAATAAAATTTGGCGTATTGCCGGCAGAAGATACATGATATGAGCTTGCAGATTCATCTTTGATAACCTGTTTTAATTTCATCCATCTTTACCATTCTGTAAGCACTCGAGAACGCATTAAAAAGGTCAGTTGATATCCGATCAACTGACCTTTTTATTGGGTAACACAGCTCTGTATTTTTATCAATCACCCGCAAAGGTCAACATTACTTTATCAGGGAAATACATAGGCAGCCATTGCTGCGCCGATCATGGGCGCCAATACCGGTATCCAGCTATACGCCCAGTCGCTTTCCCGCTTGTTTTTTATGGGCAAAATAGCATGCATCATACGGGGACCCAAATCTCTCGCGGGGTTGATGGCATAACCCGTTGGACCTCCAAGACTTAAGCCCAATGCCCAACACCACCAGTGCCACCGGCAATGCATCCAAAGCGACCCAAACTATTAGAAGGTGGAATGATATAAAGTATGGCAAAATAAAAATAAATGTGCCGATCATCTCGGTGATAAAATTGTGCCGGGCATTGCGGATGGAAGGCGCGGTGCAAAACACAGCCAGTTGCGCCGTAGCATCGTTTGTTTCATCGAAATGCTGCTTGTAGCAATCCATACCAACAAAGCACCGGCCATGGCGCCCAGCATTTGCGCCGGCATATAAGGCAGCACCATGTTCCAGGGCAGCTTGTGCACCATAGCCAAGGGCGATGGTAACGGCAGGATTGAGGTGCGCACCGCTGTCTTTGGCAGCAATCAGCACGCCCGAAAACACCGCTATCGCCCAGCCAAATGTAATGGCTATCAGCCCGCCGCTGTTGCCTTTGGTTTTTACTAAAACCACATTGGCTACCACGCCGTTACCCAATGTAAGCAACACAGCGGTACCAACAAATTCACTCATAAATGGAGTCATGTGTAAATCTTAAATGGTTAAAGCAATCGTTTTACAAACAGTTATTCATGTTGCTTACGTTTTTATTCTAGCAGCACTGTATTGCATGAGCCAATTGGGTAAATCTGCTACCTGACTTTCGAATCCACTCTTCGTCCTTTTCCAATGCATCCGCCATTTTCTCCGCTACAGCAGGCGCTACATCCATCGCCAGCTTCGCATCTAAAAATAAAATCCGTGTACGGCGTGCCAGTACATCTTCTACCGTCATTGCCATTTCGTAGACGTATAAAATATTCTATGTTCCGGCGTGTATAAGGAAACTGCGGGGTGCAACCATGCGGTGGCATCTCTGAGCATGCGCGCAGCGAGATGGCTCGATCGCGGAGGCTCATTGTGACACAGGCTTTTGGCGGCAGTTTTGCCCATTGCACGGCCCTGTTTACTAGCGTCTTCCGCCATCTTGCGGTAAGTAGTCCATTTGCCGCCGCTGATGGTAATGAGTCCGCTGCGGGAAACCACAATGGTATGGTCGCGGCTGAGCAGGGAAGTAGCGGCAGTGCCCGTTTTTTTTATGAGCGGGCGCAAGCCCACAAATACGCTTCTTATATCGCTGCGCGTGATGGTAGCGGATAAATATTGGTTGGCGTGATGCAGGATAAATTCAATTTCTTGCTCCAGTGGTTTTGGCTCGGCAATATATTTTTTATTGGTGTATCGGTAGTGCCCAGAATAACCTTGTTGTGCCAGGGCACAGCAAACAACACCCGTCCATCATCTGTTTTAGGAATCATCAGCGCATTGTCGCCCGGGAAAAAACGTTTTTCCACCACAGCATGTATGCCCTGCGACGGCGCAATCAAGGGCGTGGCACCGGGCTCATCCATCTGCATTACTGCATCTGCAAATACTCCCGTTGCATTAATAAACGCTTTGGATTGAATGGTATAGGAGGTATTCTGAATGTCCATCGTAGATGACCACCGACTTCAGGCGGTTGTTGTGCTTTACAAATTGTTGTGCACTGCAATAGTTGAGCAGCGTAGCACCTTGCTGCATTGCCGTGGTGGCAAGGTCTATCGCCAAACGGGCATCGTCAAATTGTCCATCGTAATACAGAATGCCCCCGCGGAGCGAGGTATCGCTCACACCCGGCAGTTGCTGCACCGTTTCTTTTTTGTTGAGCCATTTTGTTTTTCCCAAAGACAGTTTGCCGGCCAGCATTTCGTACATTTTTAATCCAATGCCATAAAACCATTTGTCCCACCAGCTATAAACCGGCACTACAAAAGCCATTGCCCGGGTTATGTGGGGGGCATTGCGCAGGAGGTAAGCCCGTTCGCGCAATGCTTCTTTCACCAGGGTAATATTGCCCTGCGCAAGGTACCGCACCCCACCATGCACCAGCTTGGTAGAACGTGATGAAGTACCTTTTGCAAAATCGTACTGCTCTACCAGCAAGGTTTTTAATCCACGGCTTGCGGCGTCTACTGCACAGCCCAGTCCGGTAGCGCCGCCACCTATCACTACAATGTCCCATTCGGTAGTTTGCTGCAACTGTGCAAGCATGGTGTTGCGAATCATAGGAATAAATATTTTGTTTTAACAAGCATCAGAAAGTGCATTATCCGGACAGCAATACCTTTGAACGTCAACCGCTTTTTCCCCCCTTGGTTACATTACGAGCCATGCACATCATTTGCCCAGGTTTGGGTAGTATGAATGGCGCGTTGCCACTCGCCGTGCCCATTCATTACGCTGGGCAGTTTCTACCGACGGCGTAAAGGTGGCGTCCACCTGCCACTGTGCCTGGATTTCCTCCAGGTTGCTCCAATATCCCATCGCCAATCCGGCAAGGTAAGCAGCGCCTAATGCCGTGGTTTCGGTGATTTTCGGACGAATGACGGGTGTGCCCAGCAAATCGCACTGAAACTGCATCAGTACATTGTTGATGGTAGCGCCGCCATCAACCCGCAGTTCGCTGTATAGGCACACCGGCATCGGCATGCATGGCCAGCAATACATCCATTGTTTGAAATGCGATGCTTTCTATACAAGCCCGGGCAATATGTGCAGCAGTGGTGCCGCGGGTAATGCCGGTAATGGTACCGCGCGCATGACCGTTCCAATAGGGCGCGCCCAAGGCCGGCAAAAGCCGGCACGATGTACACGCCATCGGTTGATGTAACCTGCGCAGCAAGTGTTTCCACCTCGGCAGAAGTGCGGATAAGCTGTAATCCATCGCGAAGCCATTGCACAACGGCACCGGCTATAAACACGCTGCCTTCCAGTGCATACTGGGTTTGCCCGCCGATTTGCCAGGCTATGGTAGTACAGTAAATTATTGGTTGATAGTCACCGGTTTTTCACCCGTTTGCATCAGCATAAAACAACCGGTACCATATGTGTTTTTTACCATACCCGGCTGGGTACACATTTGCCCGAACAAAGCCGCCTGCTGATCGCCGGCAATACCGGCAATAGGGATAGAATGCGCGGTTAATATTTGTTGGGTAGTAGCCATAAATTTCGCTGCTGCTTTTTACTTCCGGCAGCATACGGCGGGTATATCAAACAAGTGGCAGCAAATCATCGTCCCAGCTAAGTGTATGAATATTGTAAAGCATGGTGCGCGATGCATTGGTAACATCGGTAGCATGCACGGTGCCCTTGGTCAATTTCCACAACAGCCAGCTATCCACCTTCCAAAACACAGATCGCCCTTGTTCGGCTTTTTCGCGTGCGCCGATCCACATTATCCAATATCCATTTGAGTTTGGTAGCCGAAAAATAAGCATCGATGATCAATCCTGTTTTTTGTTGTACCAGCACTGAATGTCCTTCTTTCTTTAATTCATCGCAATAATCGGCTGTGCGCCTGTCTTGCCACACAATGGCATTGTAAACGGGTTGCCGGTGCTTCTGTTCCCAGACCACTACGGTTTCGCGCTGGTTGGTGATGCCAATAGCGGCAATATCTTTTACGGTCAATGCCGGCTTTGGTCATTGCTTCGGCAGCAACACCCAACTGTGTACTCCATATTTCGTTGGGATCGTGCTCTACCCAGCCGGGCTGGGGAAAAATCTGGGTAAATTCTTTTTGCGCCGTAGCTTTTAATCATTCCGTTTTTGTCAAACACAATGGCGCGGGAACTGGTAGTGCCCTGGTCGAAAGCAAGGATATATTGTGGCATAAGCAATCGATTAAAGGCTGAAAATAAGTGATTTGCGCTGAATGATTAAAATAATCAACCAGCGATTAGCAGATGAAAAAACATGATGCAAAACAGGATGTGGAGATAAAGAAGGGGTAATACGGCATGAAAAAGCCCCCCGTAAAAACAGGGAGCCGGTTTTTCAACTGCTTGTATATAACTGAGAGAATTGACAGATTTTTTATTCTTCGAATTCCTGGATCACTTTGATATTGTCTTGCTCTGCATAGAGTACCTTATACTTCCCGCCGTTCTGTAGATTGAGATACCAGAAATCCTGCTGAGCTTCACATACATGATATGCGCTTCTGATAGAATATTGTGGATAGATGAAACGTATATTTTCCATAAGATCATCCGGTATATTTTCCTTCTTCACTGTGTAGATAGTATAGATGAACATACCGCTTTTGGATATCAGTGCTCTTGACTGTACTCCCTTATCTGAGAAGAAAACAAGGAAGTTTTCACCCGATGTATACCATTCTTCAGTTTCTGCATGCCTGAATTGTTTTACAAAAGCGCGTTGCGCCTTCATATTGACGTTAAAGATCTGGTGTGATTTTACATTGGTGGCTTTGCGGTATCTGATGGGACTTACAGCAGCTACTGACTTTGTAAGAAAAGAGGAGAATAAAGGCTGTGCAGATACAGGCATATACAATCCAATTGTCAGGATGAGCAGGAGTAAATAATATTTATGATGGGAGTTCATGGGTTTTGTTTTACAGGTTGATGCAGAAAGGTTGTTGTTCATTTCCGTGAAGAAAATAAACATCCGATTGTCTGGAAGCATCCGGGTTGAAACTGAAGGTGAAAAGGCTTTTTCCCTCTACCAGATGTAGAATGCTATCAGTAAATTTTATTCGTTGATAAGTGCTACTTCGCTATGCTAATATTGAAGGATAAAGTTGTTTATCAACAGATGATAACAAACTTCATCACATGGAGGTTACACGCTGATATTCTTCCACGCCACTGATGCTATCATTGTATTGTATCGATTGCCTGAACGAATCGGGACTAAGGATGACAATTTTAATGGGGAAAGACTGTCCTTTAATATTGGAATAGGAAGATTCTTCCACCATTTCTTTTACATCATTATTTCCCGTCATTTCAAATGTACCGAAACCTATATTCGTTTGTTTTTCGTTTCCGCTTGCTATAAAATGTCCCCATATGAAATGACCACCGAAATAGGCTTTGTATTGCGTAACCGTTCCATCTGCGGGCAAGGTATCCATCCCGTTCAATACATTATATATTTTCGTTTGCTTCCACAGCCCGTCAAGCGGTGAAGTGCTCTCTCCATTGTTCACTGTCTGGTATTCTTCGGTTAATGTATATTTTCCAGCGCCGTCGATGTTCGGAATTACCTGCCGGTAACCATTTGCTGTTTTTTCGATGTTGAGCGTATAGTTTCTTGCCGTATCATCGCTGTTGCTTCCTGCGGCTGAAAACAAAACATGTTCGTTTACTTTATTACCATTTTCAGTATACGTGCCAATACCAAACGAAGCGGAAGAGTCCTGCAGATTCACATTGGCATACATCATAAAATGGTCTGTATAAATTTTAAGCTGATGACTGTTGTATGTCTCTGTTTCGCTGCCGGATGTAACCATCTGCGATACCATGTTGTACACACCGGGCATGGAACCGGAAACGAGTGCACAGGGCGGGCTAAAGCTGCATAGCAGGCTCAGAAACAGGGGAAGAGTTGCAGTTTTCATTTGAAGGGTGTTTACAATGGGTAGTGTAAATGGGTGTTTTTTTCAGGTAAATTAGGGTTGAAACGGATGCGGTTGTTTGCATTAGTTTATCAATTGCGCATCGTGGTATATGAACATATGTTGTAAGTTGAGTTTTTAAAATTCAATCTGGAATTCCGTTACTTCGTCCTGTCTTTCTTTTCATCCCGCGGTTTAGATAATTTGTCGGATAATCACACACGAGAGAAACATCTTATTCCATCTTTTGTTTCTCAAAACTACAATAAGCAGATGGCTACCTATTGTAAAAAATCGTCAAAATAGGGGGTGTTTTCCTCGGGTGGGTTTAGGGGAAAATGCAATTACCTATTTACATTAGGATGATAAAAGCTTGATGTAGACTATTGAAAAACGATTAGTTATCCTGGATAATATAAATAGAAAATGCAGGCTTCATTCCTGCATTGCTGGTATTGCTTGTTTAAGAGAAAAACTGGTGAGCAAAATAAGATTCTGCGTTTTGCGTTAGCTTTTGCTACCTGATTGCAACTTTATGAATAACTCTTTGTGTGGAACCCTTTTCAGAAGTTTCTTTTTCGTTATGGGCTGCAGCCACATCAGCCAGCTTCAATGGACTGTCTACACGTTCAATGCCACCAACAGTACTGATAATATAATCTCTGTGTGCAGACGCCTCTTCACCCGGTCTTGCAAGGCGGATAGCGGGCAGATTGCCGGCAGCACCTGGCAGGGTAGCGTAAGAATAAGCGCGGCTTTCCTGAACAACGCTTGCCTGCATAAGATCACTGAATGGCATATTGCGGATAGACGTTCCTTTATCCAAAGAAACTTTATGTTGCATTGAAAAACAACAGGCTATGCACAGAATTTTAAAACAAAACAATGCCGGCCTGATAAGGTTGTGGTAAACGCGGCGAATGTTGGAAACAGGTAACATAAAAAGAGAAAATTGATGAAGGTTACAGAGTCAAATTCTTAACTGGTAAAGAGCCAGGCCCAGCCTTAGCATTATCATTATGCAAGATTACGATGAAAGTCTATCAGCAGTAAACAGCGTGGGCTATGAACTGCTAAAAGCAGGTAATTAATTGAGGGTATGCAATCATAAATTTTATAACAGGCATGCAACAAAATAGGCTGTATTCACTCTTCCTTTACCTGTAAACGTTTGTCAGAGTCCTGCTGAAAGAAATATCCACATCAAAGATGTTCCTACCTTATTTTGCAAGGTATTATTTGCCATAAAACGATTGACACATGATTTACTCTCTAAAGAGTCATTTATCACTATCCAGGCTTTCCATATTTATACAACTCTTTTCTATTAGCTGTTTCTTATGCTTTGGAACAATTGCCTTTTCCCAAAGGTCTTCAGCCGGAAAAGGAAAGCTGGCAAACAATTTAAACGTACACGACAGCAGCAGATCGTCTACATGGATATCTGACAATGGTAACGGCACCTTTACCAACCCACTGTTCTATGATGAATTTTCTGATCCGGATATGATACGTGTGGGCGACTACTATTACCTCACCGGCACCACCAACCATACAATGCCGGGGCTTCCTATACTGCGCTCGCAGGACATGGTGAACTGGGAATTTTTGTGCAACGTAGCCGATAAACTCGACTTTGGACCAGCCTATCGCCTTGAAGATGGCAAAGACATTTACGGACAAGGCATCTGGGCTCCGTGCATCCGGTATCACAACAATACCTTCTACATTTTCACCAATGTAAACGGGCAAACCACGCAACTCTATACTGCCAGAGATCCCAAAGGACCATGGACACATCTGCAAATGAAAAAAGGTTTTCACGACCTGTCAGTGTTGTTTGACGACGATGGAAAAAACTACATTGTCTGGGGCTATGATGAGCTACACTTAGCCGAGCTCACCGATGATCTGCTCGACATCAGGGAAGGCAGCGAGCGCATTATTGTTGCCAAAGGGAGCGGTGCAGGTGAGGGATGTCATTTTTATAAAATAAACGGGAAATACTACATTACCAATACCAACTACGACCCGCTATGCTATCAGGTTTGCCTGCGATCAGGCAGCCCTTCGGGTCCTTATGAAATAAACGTGATGAGCGCGCAGGAAAACATGGGTGTGGGCACGGGCTGGCGCATGCGCGACGCTGTACACGGACCGCCGTTTGATCTGGTGCCGCCTGCAGATAATTTTGTGGGCTCGATACCTATGCACCAGGGAGGCATTATACAAATACAGTCGGGCGAATGGTGGGGATGGTCGATGATGGATTACAATTCAATTGGTAGGGTAACGGCTCTTTCGCCTGTGACTTGGCTGAACGACTGGCCTTATTTCGGTTTGCCCGGCAATCTCAAACGATCCCCGCGCACCTGGGTGAAACCCAATACAGGCTTCACTTCAGCACCACGGGCTACGTATCAGCGCTCCGACGATTTTTCAGCACCGCAACTGCAGCCTTTGTGGCAGTGGAACCATGCGCCACTAAAGGATAAATGGTCGCTGAGCAGCCGTAAAGGCTTTTTGCGTCTCTATTCTTTGCCGGCGAGTGACCTGCTGCGTGCGCGCAACTCGCTTACACAGCGAGCTGTGGGCCCCGAATCTGTAGTGACCACAGAAGTGCAGGGCAGTGGTATGCAGGATGGAGATGTAGCGGGGCTTGCACTCCTGAACCTGCCCTTTGCGTGGATAGGTATAGAAAAAAATGCCGGCAGCACCATGCTTACACAGTTTGACCAGCAAACCGGCAAGCTGACCAAAACACAGGTGAATGCAGCGCGTGTATGGCTGCGTGTGCACTGCAATTTCGATACAGAAAAAGCAGTCTTCAGTTATAGCACGGATGGCAAAACATTTAGCCCTGCCGGTGATACCACTGTAATGGTGTTTCAGCTAAGAACCTTTCAGGGTGTGCGCTATACATTGTTTCACTACAACACGCTGGGGCACGAAGGCGGCTATGTGGATTTTAATGATTTTACAGTAAATGAACCCCGCAATAAAGGACTTACACAACCCATTCCTCACAATAAGATCATTACGCTCGCCAGTCTTGCCGACAGCACCGTGCTCATAAGCTGGAAAAATTTTGTGCGGCCCGTATCTGCCGGTTCACCGCTGGCAAATGGCGCTGCCGCACAGTTTCGGGTAGTGGACCGTGGCAATGGGCGCATCGCGCTGCAATCGGTGCTGGATAGTGGTTTTGTAAGGGTAAAAGGATTGGGTGGCATGGCCGAAGTGCGGATAGAAAAAGAAGAAGCAGGCGACTCTTCTCTTTTTCAGTGGGAGGATATGCTGCAAGGCGATTTAATGCTGATGTCGCTATACACACACCGCTACCTGTTTGCCGATCCATATCAGCGCAGCCTAGCGTCTGCCGACTCCAAAGGCACAACGCCAAACCGAAAAGATGGAAGCTGTTTTGTTTGGAAAATGGTAGATTAACACAGCAGAAACATAGCATACAACGTACTGACGAAGACCCGCTTTTACGATGACAACAGTAAAAAAAAGTGGGAAATTGAAGGTTACCGCCACCAAACGCATCATGTGTTCCATGCGAATGGTTTTGCTCAGCGTGGCACTATCCACAGGACCATACATTGCATGGCGGACGAATGAAAAGACATTCTTTTGATTCTATATACTAAGTTTGACATAAACTATAGATTTGAAGAAGATTGCAGCGCTTGCCATGTTTTGTATTTTCGGATCGGGCGCATACGCGCAAAATGTAGATTCGGCATTTATACAGGCACACATTACAAAGCTTACCAACGCCAAACAATATACACTGCAGGCAGCACGGCTGATGCCGGATTCGTTATATAATTTTTCGCCCGCAAAAGACGAAATGAGTTTTGGCAAACAACTGGTGCATATCGCGCAGAATCTTTGCTGGTTAAGTTCCGCTTATCTCAACCACAACAACAATCCTCTGTCAGAGGCTGATACAAAAGCAACGTCGAAACAACAGGTAGAAAACACTGTTGCCAAAGCTTACGATTTTGCCATTCATGAGTTGCAGACATTTGATCTGCACACACTATCAGATACTGTACATTTTTTCGCAGGACCTTTATCCAAACTGCAGATTATAAACCTCATAGAAGATCACCAAACGCATCACCGCGGGCAGTTGCTGGTGTATCTCAGGATCAATGGCATTAAGCCTCCCGATTATATAGGCTGGTAACTGACATGAGAAAATTTTGTAGAAAAGCAAAACAAGAAATAACGATAAAAACAGACCTATGAAACTTACGACAGTGATTGCCTTCCTGCTATGTATGTTCATTTCTTCAACACATTTGATGGCACAGTCAGACCATCTGCTCTGGTATCCGAAACCTGCCGGATATTTTGAAGAAAGTCTCGTTTTAGGCAATGGAAAAATGGGCGCTTCGGTGTTTGGTGGTGTTGATACCGATATGATTTACCTGAATGACGCCACGCTGTGGTCGGGAGAGCCGGTGAATGCTTACATGAACCCCGATGCCTATACGCATTTGCCTGCCGTGCGTGCTGCATTGCAACAGGAAAATTACAAACTGGCCGACTCGCTGAATCACAGGCTGCAGGGCAAGTTTTCCGAATCGTATGCGCCGCTGGGAACGCTGTTTATTCATACAAAACACGATGGCAAAGCCAGCCAATATTACCGCGAGTTAGACATCAGCAATGCCGTATCCAAAGTGAGGTATGAAGTGAATGGCATAACCTTTACCCGCGAATACTTTGTTTCTTATCCCGACAGCATTATGATCGTTCAGCTAAAGAGCAGCAAAAAGGGCGCTCTGAGTCTGGATATACAACTAAAGAGCCTGCTGCGCAATACAACTTCTGCACACGGAAAAAGCCTGCAGATGAAAGGCTATGCTCCCCTGCATATAGAACCCAGTTATTTGGGTGATGTACAGAATTCTATTATCTATGATTCTGCCAAAGGCACAAGGTTCACAACGCTTGTATCTATCAAAAACAAGGATGGCAATCTTGCCCTGAATGATACAATGCTTTCACTATCGGGCGCTACAGAAGCAGTGCTGTATGTATCCATTGCCACCAGCTTTCATGGCTTTGATAAAAACCCGGTAACGGAAGGTTTGGATGATGAAGCGCTGGCAGAAAAAGCGATGAACAACAGCTTTACAAAAACATACGAAGCGCTGCAACAGGCACATCTAAACGACTACCAGCGTTTCTATCATCGCGTTAGTTTGAACCTTGGCAATACATCTGCTCCCGATCTGCCTACAGACGAGCGGCTGATGCGTTATGCTGAAGGTAAAGAGGACAAACATCTGGAAGTGCTCTACTTTCAGTATGGACGTTACCTGCTCATCAGCAGCTCACGCACGCCGGGTGTGCCTGCCAATCTGCAAGGCATCTGGAACCCATACATACGTCCGCCCTGGAGCAGCAATTATACAACAAACATCAACCTGGAAGAAAATTACTGGCTGGCCGAAAATACCAACCTGTCCGAGATGCATGCACCGCTGATGAGCTTTATTCAAAACCTGTCGAAAACGGGCAGCATCACGGCGCAAACATTTTATGGTGCCGGCGGCTGGGTGGGCAGTCACAATTCGGACATCTGGGCAATGAGCAATCCTGTGGGTAATTTTGGTAAAGGCGATCCAAGCTGGGCAAACTGGAACATGGGTGGCGTATGGCTGAGCACTCATTTGTGGGAGCATTATATTTTTACCAAAGACACCCTGTTTCTTTCCACAACAGGCTACCCGCTGATGAAAGGCGCCGCACAGTTTTGCTTGGATTGGCTGGTGGAAGATAAAGAGGGCAACCTGATTACATCGCCTTCTACTTCGCCGGAGAATTTGTATAAAACACCCGGTGGATATATAGGAGCAACTTTATATGGCGGCACTGCCGATCTTGCTATGATAAGAGAATTGCTTGACAAAACGATAAAGGCGGCAGAGATTCTGCATACCGATGCTGATTTTATAGCCCGTGTAAAACAAACCTTGCAGCGCCTGCATCCTTATAAAGTGGGCAAAAATGGCAGCCTGCAGGAATGGTATTATGATTGGGAAGACCAGGACCCGAAAGCATCGGCACCAGTCGCATTTGTTTGGTGTGTTTCCCGGTCACCAGATCACGCCCGACAGTACACCTGCTCTTGCCGCTGCCGCACGCCGCACACTTGACATAAAAGGCGATGAAACAACAGGCTGGTCTAAAGGCTGGCGTATCAACCTGTGGGCGCGTTTGGGCGATGGCAACCATGCTTATAAAATGTATCGTGAGTTGCTGAAATTCGTGCTGCCCGATGGCGTAAAAACGAATTATGCACGGGGCGGCGGCACGTATCCCAACCTGTTTGATGCGCATCCACCTTTCCAGATAGATGGAAATTTTGGCGGTGCCGCTGCAGTGGCGGAAATGCTGGTACAATCGGGTGAAAACGAAATAAAACTCTTACCTGCATTGCCCGATGCATGGGAGCAGGGAAGTGTATCGGGACTGTGTGCAAGAGGAGGTTTTGAAGTGCTATGAACTGGGATAATCACCTATTGCAAACCGTTACAATTCTTGCAAAAAAGGATGGAACAACTACCATTCATGCTAATGGAAAAACAGCAACCCATTTCACTAAAAGAAGGAGAAAAGAAAGACGCTGCAATGGTAAAGAAATTGCTTTAGCATGTGGCCTTCACGATACATAAAACTCTGGCATACGCCAACTTGAAGGCATCGAAAAAACAATTGTACTGATGCCTGTTTATTGTAAGTAATTGATAATTATAACAAGGTCTTCAGCACCTGTTTGTATTAGCCCGTGATGGCTGCCCGCAAAGGTAAGAATCGCATCGCCGGGCTTAACGGGAAACACTTTATCATTCATCTTCATTTCGCCGCTTCCGCTTACTATATAATAAATTTCTTCTTCCTTTTGCAAATGGTAGCCGATAGAAGCGCCGGGATGCAATGCACGTTTACGAAACACCAATTTGCTGTTGGTGGCAGAGCCAAAAAAACTATAACCTGTCGTCATTCCATTTCCCTTGTGCGTGCCCGGTTCTTCTTTTGCAATCTCCTGCTCATGCTCCATGAGGTAGCCGCTTTGTTGTAAGATTGTAAACGCAAAACAAGTGAGAATCCCTGCCGCACACAGGAACACCGTGATGAGTGAAATACCGGTAAATTTTTTCATAAAATCAATCCTGTTTTTGCTTTCATCCAGCAAGATGAATGGTGTAATGATTCATCAAGATAACACTTTCATTTGTTGCATATACGGAGCAGGAAACATACAGCCCATTACACTACATTAGTTTTTTGTAAACAAATGCTGTTATGGCTTCCTTCATTTCTAATACATATGCCATTCCTTACTTTTCACGCCATTTTTCAATTCTATTGACTAATCTTGCAGCGGCTTTAGGGGTGTCCGTTCACCGGACTGAGATTATACCCTTTGCACCTGATCCGGCTGATACCGGCGTAGGAAAAAGCAAGTATATTTTGTTGCATCTTTCCCTTGCGGGAACCTCTTAGCCATAAACCGTATATGCATGAAAGAGAATCTCTGGAATTACATTTCTACAGTCAGGAACACGTCGCCACTTGTACACAGCATTACCAATTATGTGGTGATGAATAACACCGCCAATGCATTGCTCGCCGTGGGCGCATCACCCATCATGGCACATGCACATGCCGAAATGAAAGACATGGTGAACATAGCCGGCGCACTTGTCATCAATATCGGCACGCTCGATGAGTATTGGGTAGAAAGTATGCGGCTGGCCATACAGCAAGCAGAAGCAAAGCAAAAGCCCTGGATTTTAGATCCTGTAGGCGCAGGCGCTACGCCTTATCGCAACGATGTATTGAAAGAATTGATTACGGTTTATCATCCTTCCGTCATCAGGGGCAACGCATCGGAAATTATGGCGCTGGCGCAAATGAATACAGCCACCAAAGGCGTAGACAGCACGCACAAAACAGAAGAAGCAATTGATGCAGCACAACAGCTAAGCAGCACCACCGGCGCGGTGGTTTGCATTTCCGGCGCTACCGATGTGGTGTATTATGAGGGTAAAACAATATCCTTATCCAATGGCTCACCACTTATGGCGTCTGTTACCGGGCTGGGATGCACCGCTACGGCGCTCATTGGTGCTTTTTGCGCAGCCATTCCTTCAAATAAAATGGAAGCCACAGTAGCAGCCATGGCGCTCATGGGCGTAGCCGGTGAAATAGCCGCCGAACAGTCGAAAGGTCCCGGCAGTTTGCAAATGCATTTGCTGGATATATTGTACTCCATCTCGGAAGAACAATTTTTACAACGGTTGCATATTGAAGAATAGCATGGCTGTATTTCCTTACAAACTTTACCTCGTGACAGATGAAGCGGCATGTTTGGGGCGCGATTTTTTTGCCGTGGTAAAAGCTGCTGTAAAGGGCGGCGTAGACATTGTTCAGATACGGGAAAAGAAATTGCCTGAAAAAGATTTTTTGGTAAAAGACAAAGCGCCTCAAAGAGCTGCTTCATCAGTACCATGTTCCGCTGATAGTAAACGATTCTTTGGCAGTAGCGATGCAAAGCAGCGCAGATGGCATTCATGTAGGCAACAGCGATTGTTCGCCGCTGCTGGTAAGGCAGCAATGGCCGGATTGCGGCATACTGGGCTATTCGCTGGAATGGGAAGCGCAACTGCAAAAGCCGGATGCAGCAGTATCTGATTATATAGCACTAAGCCCGGTATTTGCCACCGGCACAAAGACAGATACGGTTACCGAATGGGGATTAGCAGGCATTCAGCACATCAGGAGCCTGACATCAAAACCTTTGGTTGCTATTGGCAATGTGAATACAAAAAATGCTGCGCAAATCATCAGGGCAGGTGCCAGTTGTTTAGCCGTTGTGTCAGCAATTTGCTCGGCAAAAGATCCCGAAAAAGCAGCCGCGGAACTAAGAAACGAAATTGAAAAAGCTACCTCATTTACTCTCACAATGAAACGATATACATACAGAAGCATATTGACTATTGCCGGATCTGACAGCGGCGGCGGTGCGGGCATTCAAGCCGACCTGAAAACATTCTCCGCATTGGGCTGCTTTGGTACATCGGCTATCACCGCTATTACGGTGCAGAATACAACCGGCGTTAGCGGCATTCACAATGTGCCGGCAGCTTTTGTTGCGGCACAAATCACCGCAGTGATGGATGATATTCGTCCGGCTGCAATCAAGATCGGTATGGTGCATAGCGCAGAACTTGCCCATGCCATTAGCCAAACTTTACTGGCTTACCCGGATGTGCCCGTTATATTCGATCCCGTAATGGTTGCCACAAGTGGCGACAAACTGATAGAAGACGATACGGTTGCCGTCATTAAAGAAGTGCTGTTTCCCCTGTCCACACTCATCACACCCAATCTTGATGAAGCCATAGTGCTTGCCGGAAAAGAATTGAGAAATGTGGAAGACATGAAAGTAGCAGCCACATCGCTTTTACAAACCGGATGTAATGCCGTATTGCTAAAAGGCGGTCATTTAAAAGGAGAAAGCGTATATGATGTCTATGTTGACCGCGAGGGACAAACAAAAGTGTATACTTCGCCTTATATTGAGAGCTGCAATGTGCATGGTACAGGCTGCACCTTGTCGTCTGCCATTGCGGCTTATGTAGCACTGGGCTTTGGATTGGAAGAAGCTATCAGCAAGGCACGCAACTTCATCTGGCAAGCCATAGACAAAGGCAAAGATGTACAAACCGGCAAGGGCAATGGTCCTCTTAATCACTTTTTTAATCCCCAACAACTAAAGACCTATGAACTGGAGTGAACAGGCATGGAACGGCGTGGAAAACATTTATCAGAAAATCATCCACATGCCCTTTAACCAGGAACTGATGAAAGGAACCTTAGCCATCGAAAGGTTCCAGTTTTATATGCAGCAGGATGCCATTTACCTCGGTGAATTCAGCAAAGCGCTTGCCCTTATTGGAGCACGTAGTTTTCATTATCCGTATGGACTCGATTTTATCCGTTTTGCCGAAGGCGCTATCGTGGTAGAACGATCGCTGCACGAAGGTTATTTTCAACAGTTTGGTGTAACGCAAAATGCCGCGGCTTCGCCAACCTGCCAGAATTATACACAGTTTCTGCTGACCAAATCTGCCTTGGATGGAGTAGAAACAGCGATGGCTGCCGTATTGCCCTGCTTCTGGATTTATAAAGAAGTGGGAGATTTTATTTATGCCAATGAGCAGGCAGAAAACAATGCTTACCGCGAATGGATAAACACGTATTCGGGCAAAGAGTTTGGGCTGCTGGTAGAGAAAGCCATTGCCATTTGTGATGACGTAGCTGCCACTTGCTCGGCCGCCCAGCAACAGCGGATGTGGGAAGCGTTTACGATGGCGAGCAAACTGGAATGGATGTTCTGGGACAGTGCGTATAAGCTGGAAGAATGGCCGGTGTAAGGATGCCGTATTCTGTAAAGCAGATTATGATTACTTTGAACCAAAATCGTCTTATGCCTGCCAAACAAATGCTGTTCTCTTTTCTCTTTTATATTACGGCTGTTGCCGCTTTTGCCCAGTCTCCCGACACGACATATGCTGAGCGTCTCGGCTATCCGAAAGGCTCAAAAATTATCATATTGCATGTAGACGATGCAGGCATGAGTTGGGATGCTAACGAAGGTGTGATAACAGCGATGGAAAAAGGCGTGGCAAACTCTACTTCTGTGATGATGCCCTGCCCGTGGGTTCCCCATTTTGTGCATTACCTGGAAGAACATCCGCAAACCGATGCAGGGTTGCATCTTACGCTTACCTCTGAATGGCAGGAATACCGCTGGGCACCGCTCGCTGGTAAAACTGTGGTGCCGGGTCTTACCGATAAGGAAGGCGACCTGTGGCCATCTGTGCAGGATGTGGTGCAGCACGCAACCGCAGAGGAAGTGTATACCGAAATAAAAGCACAGCTCGACCGCGCCATTACCATGGGTTTTGTGCCTACACATCTTGATAGCCACATGGGCACGCTATTCGCCTCGCCTGCCTTTATGCAGAAATACATGCAACTGGGTATGGAAAACAAAATACCCGTGATGATACCCGGCGGAAACAACAAGCTAATACAGGACGAAATGAAAGCGCCCGATGCTACCATACTGGCTTTGCAGATGATGGGAAAAATACTCTGGAATGCAGGCTTGCCGGTACTCGACGACCTGCACAACTATAGCTACGACTGGAAAGTACCTGCCGACATACAGAACGATGATAATATGCTGCAATCGTGGAGAACAAATCAGTATATCGCGTCTTTCGAAAAGTTGCAACCGGGCGTTACCATGGTCATTATGCACTGCACAGATCCTTCGGAAGTATTTGCCCATATCTCCGATTCGGGTCCGCTGCGCAAAGCCGATATGCTGGCGATGACCGACCCATTATTAAAGAAAGCGTTGGCTGATCAGCACATTGTTCTCACTACCTGGCGCGAACTGATGCAGCGGCGCCAGCAGGTAAAGCCATAGGGCGTAACCATTTGCTTAATTCATACAATGACTACATTCTTGTTGTTGTTCAGAATGCTTGTTAAGTAATCTTGTATTGATTGGATAAATGGCTTGTCCTCACATACAACACATCCGTTTTTATAAAAATTGAATAACTTTATAAAAATACCCCCATATGAAAACCATCCCTTCCTTTCTGCTGGCAGTTGCATTTGCCGCCTGCAGCAGTCCTAACGCAAATTCAGATAATACCTCCGCTGAATCTTCACTCAACCTGTCGCAGGTAAAACAAATTATTGACACCAAAAATGAGCAGTTTGCAAATGCCATGTTGAAAGGCGACTCTGCTACCCTTGTTAGTCTCTATCACAGCGATGCGAAAGTGTATCCGCCTCAAATGCCCGCTACCGATAGAAACAACATGGGTTCAATGGCTGTAGGGTTCTCGAAATCGGGCGTCAAAACATTTTCCCTGCATGCCACCGATGTATCGGGCAATGCGGATGCGGTGATTGAAACCGGCACGTATGAAATGGGCGACGGAACCAAAACAACAGACAAGGGGAAGTATATCGTGATCTGGAAACCCGAAAACGGCGACTGGAAACTGTGGCGGGATATCTGGAACTCTGACAATGAGCCGATGGCTGCTGCGAAATAATACTAGTAAGTTGCCGTCAATTCCTTATTAAATCGTTACAGTATCAGAACTGAAGCAGTCATGAATTACGCATGATTCTGCTATCTTACAAATGGTTATTTTATCCTGAACAAAACGACCAAGCCGCATAAGAATCAGGCATTGAAATCGTGATGAATCAATGCCTGTTGAAAACATGTTTATCACAATAAAAGCAAAGCCATTTTGTAGTGAGCGGAACAGTTTGTGCTTTGCTTCAAAACGCTGATTATTCATGTTCTTTGTAGCCGCCTGTAAACAGTTTGCTTCGCAAGCTCGCAATGACGTTCTGCCAGCTATGCATTCAAGTGGTACAAATACTTTAAATCCGCAAATTATACATCAGGCAATAAGCATCATTCTGTCTTATCCCATTCCACATCAGCAAAAGATCTTCATCATCTATCACACAAGTTCTATACATAGTAAAAGACAATAATCGCATATCAATAAGTGGAATAATGTTTGGAAACATCAACGCATTACTTCACTTCTTATAGCTCTGTATGATAGAAGACCTTTGGTATAAAAACGCCATCATTTATAGCCTCAACATTGAAACGTTCATGGACTTTAACGGCGATGGCGTGGGCGATTTTGAAGGACTTGCCCGCCGGCTCGATTATCTGCACGCATTGGGTATCGATACCATCTGGCTCGCACCGTTTCAGCCTACGCCCAACAAAGACAATGGCTATGATATCAAAGACTATTTTGGTGTAGATCAGCGCTATGGTTCAAGCGGCGATTTTGTAGAGTTTATGCACCGCGCCACCAAGATGGGTTTTAAAGTGATTCTCGATCTTGTGGTCAATCATACATCCGATGAGCATCCGTGGTTTCAGCAGGCGCGCAGCAGCGAAGATTCGCCCCAAAGAGACTGGTATGTATGGTCGAAAGAAAAACCCTCCAATATGCACGAAGGCATTGTGTTTCCGGGCGTGCAAAAAGCCACGTGGACCTACGATAAAAAAGCAAAAGCCTGGTACTTTCACCGCTTCTATCATTTTCAGCCCGACCTCAATATGGACAATGAAGAAGTGCGTACAGAAGTGCGCCGCATATTGGGCTATTGGTTACAGTTGGGCATTGCAGGCTTTCGTCTCGACGCTGTACCTTTTATGCTCGAAACCACGCTGCCCGGTCAGAAAAAAGAAATGCATTTTGAGTACCTGAAGGAGATGCACCGCTTCACGCAGTGGCGCCGCGGCGATGCCGTGTTTTTGGGCGAAGCCAATGTGAAACCCGAAGACAGCAAGAACTATTTTGCCGATGGTGAAGGACTGCAGCTGATGTTTAATTTTTATGTGAATCAACACATCTTTTATTCACTTGCCACTGCCGATGTTGCGCCTTTGGCAAAAGCCCTGAAGGAAACAAAACAACTGCCTCCAACAGCACAGTGGGCGCAGTTTCTGCGCAATCATGATGAGCTCGATTTGGGCAGGCTGTCAGACAAACAAAGAGAACAGGTGTTTCAAAGATTTGGTCCCGAAAAAAACATGCAGTTGTATGACCGTGGTATCAGGCGCAGGCTGGCACCCATGCTGGGCAACCGCCAGCAGATAGAACTGTCTTACAGCCTTATGTTTTCGCTGCCCGGCACACCGGTTATTTATTACGGCGATGAAATAGGCATGGGCGACGATCTGAGCCTTGAAGAGCGCGCTTCCATACGCACGCCTATGCAGTGGACAGATAACGAGCAATCCGGATTTTCTACAGCAAAAAAACTGGTATCTCCAATCATCGATAAAGGCGCTTACAGTTATACTCATGTGAATGTGGAAATGCAACGCAGAGACACCGGCTCATTGCTTAACTGGATGACCTCTTTAATACGACTTCGCAAGGAATGTCCTGAAATAGGCTGGGGCACATGGGAGATTATTGATGTGGATAATAATGCGGTGCTGTGCATGTATTATGAGTGGAAAGGAAACGCCCTGCTGGTGCTGCACAATTTTGATGAAAAGCAATTTGAAATCAGCATCAACCTAAAGAACAAACATGTGGGGCAACTGGTAGACCTGCACAAAAACTATGTTGCCGATGCAGATGAAAAAGGCGTTTATAAAATTATTATGGAAGCCTATTGTTACCGCTGGTTCGGGTGGGCGATCTGCGCCATTTACTGCACAGGAAAAAGCAATAATGCAAAATTATATTGCTCATCATGCTGCCCCCTGTTTTGCCAGTATGTTTTATAGCAGATTTGCAAACAGCATGCTTTCACCGTGCTACTCATTACACAGCTTATATTCCGTCATACAATTTTCATGGTAAGCCGGAATATTATCATAGTTTTGAAGTTCAAGTCCCTGTTGTCAGAATCCAGTGTCTGAAGTGGCTTTGATTGCCGAAACTACTTTATCAAAGTATCTATACTTTGCCCTCCAACTTTTTGTTTGACCAAAAATTTAAAACATGAAAACATTTCGTTTGTATGCGATGGGTATCGCTGTTCTTTTTTCAGCTCTCAGTTGTAATAAATCTGAACTAACGACCAGCCTTACCTCTTCTTCCTCAGAATCAACTTCCAACTACATCGCCACTTTACAACCTGCAACTTATGGTTGTGGTTCACACTGTACTTATACGCAAGGTGGATATGGCGCACCCAACGGTCAGCCACACGATTTTATGTATGCCAACTTCAGGAAAGCATTTCCCAATGGCTTCTCTGTAGGTTCCAGAGACTGTACCAACGGGCATGTTGTATTTATGGGCAGTCCCAAAGCCGTTACCAACAGTTTGCCGGCAGGCGGCAAGCCCGCTGCGCTTACAACGGACTATAAAAATACAGTACCTAAAAACGTGCTTGTAGGTCAGCTCATCACGCTATGCCTCAATATTGGTATGGAAAAATATGATCCTAAATTTACCAGCGCTACCACACCGCTGAAAAATATGATGATTGGCAGTGGTCCTTTTGAAGGATGGACTGTTAATGCCTTTTTTATAGAAGCCAACAAGGTACTTGGCGGTTGCAGCACCAGCTATACACCTTCGCAGGTAAATGAAACGGCTACCAGCATTAATGAAAACTATGATATGGATGACAACAACTCACAGGATAACGGTTTTTTAAACTGTCCATAACCACTACTCATTACAACACGGACCTGAAACAAAAGAACTCAATCTCTTACCAGGTTGGGTTTTTTTATGTACAGCATGCTTACTACTTACCATTTCCTCACAACCCGCTTTCGCTGTTTCCTCATTTTATCCCATTGCTTTTTACAACTCATGTTCGTGCTGTTTGCCTCCTGCTTTACCGGCGTTGCATATTGCAGTTTCACCCAAACCTTTACCATGAAAAACTCATTCTTTTCATTGCTCGTATTCCTATGCTGCAATACTTCATTTTGTGCCTGCGAAAAATGCGGCGGTGCTACGCCCGTTGCTATCTTCCGGCACTGTGATGGGCAGCATTACAGATGCAGCCGGCAATGCGATGCCGGGCATAAAAGTAAACCTTGAACACACGGTATGGCACGACACTTACCTCTTTGCCACCACAGACAATAGGGCACTTACAGCGCCGACATACCTGCAGATCCTGCGGGCAGCTGGACAGCCAAAGCGCAGGTGCAAAAAACGGCTTACGGGCAAACGTATCATTTCGATCTCGCACCTTCATCTGATGAACCTTTTACCCGAGATCATCCAGTTACCAGAAATTTTACCTGGACACTTAGCGGCGAACGCCCTGAAGGAGTCACTTACTATGGCGCACACGCCGATTTGTATGCTTTTGGTACCGATGTGCAAATGGACAAAGTGAAACTCGTGTTTACACCCGAAGAAAGTGTGTTGATAGATGGAAGCGCAGCGGCAACGATTGAAAGGTATGTGGAAGATGTTGCCGGAACTTTTATGGTAAAAGACATTCCTGTAGGTAAATATACCGTAACAGCCATTTATCCCGGCAAAACCCTGCTGCTCGACAACCGCCATGATGATGGCGAACCCGAAGCCCAAAAACCGGTAGTGTTTGGCAAATATGCCGCTAACGGAGAAACGGAATACAATATTGAATTCTGGCTGATGGAATAGTATTGGTTTGCAAATAAGGGCAGACAATTGCATAAAATGCAAGTGCATTGTTCTCTTAACAAACGCAATTTTGTATGCAGGAATACCGCTGTTTCTATTGTTGGTATGTTATCTGTTTATACCTAAGTTGACATTAATGAATTACCGGAAAATAAATACTTATGTATAAATCACTGTTAATCTTACTTAGTCCCTTAATGCTGGCGGCTTGCAACAACAACCATTCAGCAGATAATGTTCCACCAAACGACAACAGCCCCGCAGATACCAGCGGCACTTATCCGCCGGTAGAAACCGGCACTGCCAATACAAATTACAAACCGGCGTTTGAAGGGCAAACCCGCGTTGCCGGTGTAAAAACAAAGACACCTTACGATGTGAAAGTGCTTTCCGAAGGGCTGAAAAGTCCGTGGGGCATCACGCAGCTTCCCGATGGCAGGCTGCTCATTACCCAGAAAGCGGCCGGAACGATGGTTATTGCCACTGCTGATGGCAAATTGAGCGAACCCATTACCGGTTTGCCAGCTGTGAATCCCGACGGGCAGGGCGGATTGCTCGACGTAGCAATTGATCCTAATTTTTCCAGCAATAAAATGCTGTATTGGACTTTTTCTGAAAAAACAGCCGACGGCAACCTTACGGCAGTAGCCAAAGGCACTCTTTCTGCCGATGAAAAAAGGGTAGAAAATGTAACCGTAATTTACCGCGCTACGCCAGGCATACAAAGGCACGCTTCACTATGGCGGAAGAGTCATTTTCGATAAAGACGGCAACCTTTTGTGAGCACAGGCGAGCGCTCCGACCTTGAAACCCGCCCGCAGGCGCAATGGCTCAACTCCGCACTTGGCAAAGTGCTGCACATCACTACCGATGGCAAACCTGTAGATGGCAACCCGTTTGTGAACAAGAGCGATGCCCGCCCGGAAATTTATTCATATGGTCACCGAAATGTGCAGAGTCTTTCCATTCATCCGCAAACCGGCGATCTTGTGGGAAGCCGAATTCGGACCCCGCGGCGGCGATGAGGTGAACCTTATAGAACCCGGCAAAAATTATGGCTGGCCCACGATTACCTATGGCATCGAATACAGCGGTGAAAAAGTAGGCGCTGGCATTACGCAGCAGGCAGGACTGGAACAACCCGTTTACTATTGGGATCCTGTGGTTTCGCCCAGCGGCATGACGTTTTACAGCGGCAACGCAATACCGGAATGGACCAACAATTTGTTTCTTGGCGGACTGAGCGGCAACCACATTGTGAGGCTGGTGATTGAAAACAACAAAGTAGTGGGAGAGGAAAGACTGCTGGCAGATGAAAAACAACGCTTTCGTGATATTGCTGATAGCAAAGAAGGCGTGCTGTATGCCGTAACCGACCAGGGAAGGCTGTATAGCATTGGAAAAAAATAGGAAAGGCGTTAGAAGCAGAACCTCAGTTATGGGTAAAATGAGTAAATATAGCTGACTGATCAGTTTCGTTTTTTATACAACTTATTCAATTCATTACCGGGTGGCGGCTTTTGCCGCCATCCTTTTTTATAGAACTTATCAATCAGCCCGCTTTGATTTTTGCCCCAGGTAAAGCCCGCCAATCACCAGCGCTGTACCCACAACCGTGAACCCGGTAATGGATTCATTGAGCAGAATGGCGGCGTAGACAAACCCGAACACCGGGCATAAAAACAGCCACAGAGAAGCCCTTACAGCATCGATCTTCAGCAGGTAAAGCCATAGCTGTACAGAGATGACAGATACGGGAATAATGAGCCACGCCGCGCCCCCCAGAAGCGCGCGTCAAAATGATTCACCGCGTTTTCACTGTGCATCAGAATTGTAAAGGGAATAAGCAGCAAACCACCGATAAGCACCTGCCATCCATTAATTACCACCGAGGGCAGCCGCCATTTGGTTTGCGCGAAATAGATAACACCTGTAGAATAGCATACCATACTCAGCAGCATGAGTCCGAGCCCCTGCAGCGTGGCGGTGCTATTGTGCAGCAGCGGGTAAGTAGCGATGATAACGCCTGCCATGCCCAGCGCAATACTGATCCACTGAATGCCTTTTACTTTTCTTCCTGTCCACACGGCCAATAAAATACCGATCATCAGCGGGTTGGTAGCTGGTGCCAGGCTGCCAATACCTGCCGATACCTGCCGCAAAGCGATGATGTACATTCCAAGATAAATGGTGGTGTTCAGAGAGCCAAATACGAGAATCTGCTTCCAGTCATTGCCTTGCGGCAATGGGTTTTTGGTAAATACATGCGCATACAGCAGGATGAGCGTGCCGGCAAGCAAAAACCGGATATTGAACAGCAGCAGCGGCTCTACCGATTGTATGCCTATTTTACCCGCAGCCGAAGCGGAAGCCCACAGAACCGAAAACAGGAAACCTGCCAGGAGAAATTTGGAACTGCTGTTTAATGTTGGTGGCTTCATGCAGGCTTTTACAGTTTTGCACAGAAAGTGCATGGTTTGTTCAGGTTGCGAAATTAAGCGTACTACAGCTACAATCTGTAACTGTTCATTTTTACAGGTTGCCACACTGCGCAACTGCGGGGATTATTACATAAAAAAGCAGGAGAAAACCGTTTTTCAGCAAACGTTCACCTGCTATTGTATAATTCAGTTTACAGGTGGGTTAGTATTTCATTTACACTCGCCCGTTTTGAATAATCGGGATCAAAATGCACAAAGCGAATGGTGCCGTTTGGGTCTACAATAAACACAGCGGGTACAGGTAAATGCTCACCGTTGCTTCCATTTACCACGTTAAAATCAATACCATAGCTTTTGTATTTGGATACCACCGCGGTATCTACTGCGTAAGTAACCTTATACTCGTTCATGATGGTCATGCCTTTATCTGACAATACAGGATAGGCAGCGCCGGTTTTTTGGATCGTCTTTTTTACGTTGTCGCCCGTTTCCGGAGAGATAGCGATGAGTGTGGCGCCTTTCGCTGTAATAAAAGACACAGAATCCTGCAACTGTGCAAGCTGCTTGTTGCAATACGGGCACCATTCCCCGCGGTAAAACACCAATACGGCTGGTCCTTTCTTCAATATCGTTTGCAGACTTACGGCGTTGCCATCCTGATCTATAGAAGTAAATAAAGGCGCTTTTTCTCCCTTTTGCAATCCTTTTGGCGTAGCCTGGCTTATGCCTGACAGTGTGATTATCAATGCTGACATCAAAACAATAATCTGTTTCATGGCTATTTTATTTGAAGGTGCGTAATAAAACCGGGGTTGCAGAGGTTTTGAATTTGCAGCCGCCCTTTTAACGTTATGGTGGCTGTTTTGCAAAATGAGGGTTGCCGCTTTGTCACTTTCCCCGTGAAAACCCACTACCTTTCCGTAAGGGATTGCCCCAAATGAAAGCCAGCCGTTAGCGGTTCTTTTTTTGCAGTAATACAGTAAACATTATCGTATGGTGTGCTTGCGTCTGCCCATGAAAACATCAGATCATTCCAAAATATCTGCTTCTTGAAAGTGTTGCTCACCGGCGTTACCGGGTATATTGCGCAGCGCTTGTTGCCGGTATTATTAGACAACGGTCACGAGGTGGTTTGTTGTGTGCGGATAAAAACAGGTTTGATCAACAAGTACAAACGCGACGGCATAACCGTTGTGGAAGCCGATTTCCTGGATAAACAAAGCCTGCAGGCCATACCCGATGACATAGACGTAGCATATTATCTTATTCACTCCATGTCTACTTCCTGCCGGCGACTTTGAACATATGGAACAGGTGTGCGCCATCAATTTTAAAGAAAGAATAGAACAAACTTCGGCGCAACAGGTCATCTACCTCAGCGGCATTGTGAACGGAGCAGCAGCTATCGAAACACCTGAACCTCGCGCAAGAATGTGGAGACCATTTTATCAGGCGCGTCCACTTTGCGCTTACCACGCTGCGCGCCGGCATTATTGTAGGTTCGGGCAGCGCATCGTTTGAAATTATCCGCGACCTCGTGGAAAAACTCCCTGTCATGATTACGCCACGCTGGCTCAAAACCCGGTGCCAGCCCATCGCCATCCGCAATGTACTGGAGTTTTTAAACGGCGTGATTGGCAAAACGGAAACCTATCAGGAAAAGCTACGACATTGGCGGACCGGATATATTGACCTACAAGGAAATGCTGCTCAAGGTTTGCCAAAATAAGAGGTCTGAAGCGGCACATTTTCGTGGTGCCGGTAATGACGCCCCGCATATCATCGTACTGGCTCTATTTGTAACAGCGACTTCTTATGTGCTTGCCAAAAACCTGGTGAACAGCATGAAGACAGAAGTCATTTGCCAGCCAAACAACCTTGTGGAACTTCTTCAGATTTCCCTAATTGATTACAATACAGCCATCAAACTGGCTTTTGATAAAATAGAACAAAACCAGGTGATCTCGAGCTGAAAAGACGCGCAAACGAGCAACGTGATTCAGCGTCGGCATATCGCACTATATAGAAGTGCCTGTCAATGGCTGCTTTACCGATATCCGCAGCCGCAAGCTGAGTGCATGTTCAGCGTTCGCTCGACAAAATCTGGAGCATTGGTGGCAAAAAGAGGCTGGTATTACGGCAACTGGATGTGGGAAATCAGGGGCTTTTTAGACCAGCTTGTTGGCGGCGTGGGCATGCGTAGGGGCCGCTGAAGCGATACCGATACTTGGCGCTGGCGAAGCGCTGGATTTCTGGCGCGTATTGCTGGCTAACAGGGAAGAAAAAAGGCTTTGCTTTATGCCGAAATGAAGCTGCCGGGCGAGGCTTGGCTCGAGTTTACCATTGATGAAAAACAATGTGCTTACGCAAACAGCCACCTTCAGGTCCGCTGGGCGTAATGGGCAGACTGTACTGGTACAGCGTGCTGCCCTTTCATGGCTTTATTTTTAAAGGAATGATCAATGCGATCGCTAAAGAATAAAGATTATCGCAGGACAATGAGCAGGGCTTTTTTTGTTTTTGGCGAAACAGGCAGTATGCAGTTTATATTTTTTATGTATGCTTATTTTTCAGCGGATAAACCATTACATCCGGGGCGGCGCCAATTTTCATCTTTTTTTAATGAGTCTCATTTTCCCGTTCTTATATCGGGTTCCTGGTGTAATTACATAACAGGTTTGCCATCACCCTTTTAGCGCCAAAGCACATTTGCAAATACAGAAAAACATCTTTACGTTTACACATCCCAAAACATATGAGTGGTTTCGCCTGTTATTCCGTCTCACTGTTTCCCGGTTATAAGATAAATGGTATTGTTACATCAGGCTATTTCAAAGATGCACAGACAGATGGTAGTTTCTCAATATTGCCGTAATGATAAATCCAATCAGTACCGTTAATACTCTGTACAAAAATATCAGTAAACGAATGAGGTGGCTTGTTCTGCTGCTGCTTGTGTGCACTTCCTGCTTTGCGCAGCCCAATGCTACTGCTGTAAAAGGAATATTAAACCTGCAAAACAGGGACTGGGCACAAAACGGGCTGGCAGATCTGAATGGCGAATGGGAATTTAACTGGCATGCCTTATATACACCGGATTCTCTTCGCGAACCAAAAACTGTTACGGACTATGCCGTGGTGCCCGGCTTCTGGAATGGATTAGTGCCGGGGCTGGGCGCTTTTCAACCGGCTCATGGATACGCTACCTATCACCTGAAAGTATTGTGCCCGCCATCAGACGATCCGCTGCGGCTAAAATTCCTAACCGTAGCTTCTGCCTATAAATTGTTTGTCAATGGAAAACAAATTGCAGAAACCGGCAAAGTAGGCACTACCAAAACCACTACAATTCCGGCTTACCAACCACTTATTTTTCCCGTAACACCCGAGAACAATGTGCTTGACATTGTGATTCAGGTTGCCAATTTCAACTACAATAACGGTGGCTTGTGGGACTTTATCAAGCTGGGTACAGCGGAACAAATTCATACTTTCCAGCTGCAAAACATTGCGCGCGATTTTTTTCTTGCCGGCAGTTTTTGCCTTATCGGCCTGTTTTACGCAGTTATCTTTTTTTTCGTCAGGCGGCGCACTTCGCCACTTTATTTTGCCTTGTTTTGCCTGCTCATCGCCATGCGCCCGCTTGTAACTGGCGAGTTGGGCATTACTTATATTACCAACTGGAACTGGCACTTCATTAAGCACATTGAATTTTTGTTTTTATACCTTGCGTTACCCTTGTTGTCGCTTTTTTCATTTGAATTGTTTCCCAAAGAATTTTCGAAAAAAGTGTTGCGGTATATCCTCATCGTCAGTGTGCCGTTTGTGCTAACCGCACTTATCGCTCCTCCCTATATTTTCCGGTATACATTGCGTCCGTTCCAGGTGTTTCTTTTGCTATCTGCCTGTTATGGCTTGTATGTATACATCAGGGCAGTAAAACACAGGCGAACGGGCAGTATTTATTTCCTTGCAGGGTTTGTGATTCTTTTTATTACAGTCATTAATGATATACTGTATACCAGCCTGCTTGTAAAAAGCACCAACCTTGTGTATGTAGGGATGTATATATTGGTTGTGTGCCAGGCTATTGCCATGGCAAGGCAGTTTTTCCGCGCTTTTGATAATGTAGAAAAACTGAACGGGCAACTCGAAAGCATCAATCATGAGCTGAGCCTTAAAAACGATACCATCAACAAAGCCAATGAGCAGCTAAGTATCCTGAATGCAGAACTGGATACACTGGTGTTTCGTACTTCGCACGATCTGCGTTCGCCCATAACTTCGGTATATGCAATGGCTGATATTATAAAACTGGAAGATGATAAAGCGACCAGAAATGAATATGTGGACTTTCAGAAAAAAACGCTGATGCGTCTGAACGCGCTGATCTCTGAGATTTTACAATATGCCAAAAACAAAAGCACGGCATTGCATCCTGAAGAGATACAACTGGAAGAGTTTGTGCATCATGCCCTGCAGGATCATACCTATTCCTATAACTCAGCGCATATTCAGCGAATAGTGCAAGTGAGCCAGTCTTGCCCGTTTTTTGCCGATAAAACGAGGCTGGCCATGGTGCTGAACAATTTAATATCAAACGGTCTGAAGCACCACAATCCCGATCAGCCCAAGCCTTATTTACAGATCATTGCACATGCAACAGCAACACAGGCCGTGATAGAAGTAGCAGATAACGGACAAGGCATTGCCGAAGAACATCTCGACCATATTTTTACCAAATTTTACCGGGTGAATACTAAACTCACAGGCTCAGGTTTTGGACTGTATATCGTGAAAG
Organism: uncultured Chitinophagaceae bacterium; assembly: GCA_963760045.1. Taxonomy (GTDB): domain Bacteria; phylum Bacteroidota; class Bacteroidia; order Chitinophagales; family Chitinophagaceae; genus Ilyomonas. The sequence goes on along the minus strand of CAVXBN010000016.1, from coordinate 150,703 downwards.
AAACTATAGAAAAAATGGGTGGCAGCATCAGGGTAAAATCGCGGCTGGGTGAAGGCACAAGCTTCATTATTGTGATACCCAACCAGGCAGGCGATTAAGACATTGCCTTCTCATTTTGCGTAAATGATTTCTGCCTGTTCATAAACCGTTTTGTTTACCAATGATGCCCAATTCTGTTTTGCCGGAGGCAACATATCATCGGAAGCAGCTTTCTTTATTGCTGCTGATGTATTACTTTAGAATATGCTTACACTCAGTGCACTTTACATTTATCCCATAAAATCTTTAGGCGGCATATCAGTAGACAATGCTATAGTTACTGACCGAGGTTTTCAATACGACCGCCGCTGGATGCTGGTGGACGAACACTACGACTTCCTGAGCCAGCGCGACCTGCCTGCCATGGCACTGTTTAGCGTAGCCATTGACGCCCACGGCTTGCAGGTAACCCATTTGCCAACGGGCGATATATGCGCCGTACCGTTTACACCGCCCATGAATGAAACAACCATGGTGGAAGTATGGAGCGACCGCTGCCGGGCGCAAAAAGTAAGCAGTGAAATTGATGATTGGTTTTCACAAAGGCTGGGCATTCGTTGCAGTCTTGTGTATATGCCCGATGCCACGCGCCGCAGGGTAGATGGCAGGTATGCAAAAGACAAAGAGATCAACAGCTTTTCCGATGGCTACCCGATGCTCATTATCGGGCAGGCTTCGCTGGATGATCTTAACAGCCGCTTGCCACAGCCGGTAGAGATGCTTCGCTTTCGTCCCAACCTTGTGGTAAGCGGCGCGGCACCTTACGAAGAAGATAGCTGGGAAGCTTTCCGCACCGGCGATGTGGAACTGTATGGCGTGAAACTTTGTGCCCGCTGCGTGATGGTGACCATTGACCCCGGCACAGCAGAAAAAAGCAAAGAACCGCTGCGTACATTAACCGGATACCGCAGCAAAAACAATAAAATTTATTTTGGTCAAAACCTGCTTCACAAAGGAGAAGGCACGCTGCATGTAGGCGATGAGATTCACATCATCAGCAGGAAACGGATGGCGTTTCAGGATGAAAGCCGGTAAAAGATTTTACCTGTGTTTTTAGCTACGTTGCTTCGCAAAAAAAAGAGTTTTCAGGCTTGGTAATTGTTTGATAGGTAAAAACAAAGAATATGGATAAGAAAAATAAAGGACTTGCAGACAACCAGGATGGCGATATCATACTGAACGAAAGCGGCACTTCGGTGAGCTTTGGCTGGGATGAAAAAGAGAGCGAAACACAGGATGAAAACGAAGCACTGAAAGATGATCCCAAAGTGAGCGGCAATACATCAGCAGATTCAGAAACAAAGCAACCTACGCAGGAATAACCGTTGTTGTGAGCACTCAAAATTGTGACTCTGATTTTTTAAATAATCAATTCGTTTTCCTTAAAAAGGTAAGCGCTGTATCTTGCGCAAATCATTGAGATGAAAGATAGCCAGCAGTCAAATACTTTGATGTACAAAACAACATGACATCCGTTTTCTTAATAAAACAGACGGATGAAATGAAATACTTTTTATTGGTTGAAGAAAGACTGTTAAAGCAAAATTGCCCGAAAAAAGTTCTTTGTACACTTAGTGTCTGTCCATATCGTATCTTACTTTAAAATCAACGATGGCTGACACAAGCAAATTCATTGAGGCAATAAAAGCCGGTTACACCTTCAAAGGCGAAAATGTAAAAATCGGGGCTGCCGTTTATGAAGGCGACATTGTGCCCGGTGCCGACATTTACCTACCCCTGAAAACCATGAACCGTCACGGGCTGATAGCCGGCGCCACAGGCACGGGCAAAACAAAGACGCTGCAAATGCTGAGCGAAGCGCTGAGCAATGCCAGCGTTCCCGTGTTGCTGCTCGATATAAAAGGCGACCTCAGTGGCATAGCCGCGCCTGGCACTACAAATGATAAAATAACGGAACGAAGTGAAAAAATAAACATTCCCTTTACACCTACACAGTTCCCGGTAGAGCTGATGACCATCAGCAATGAAAAGGGTGTGAAACTAAGAGCCACCGTAAGCGAATTTGGTCCTGTATTGCTCACCAAAATATTGGGACTGAACGATACACAAGGTGGGCTTATCGCCATGATTTTTAAATACTGCGACGATAACAAACTGCCTTTGCTCGATCTGAAAGATTTTATAAAAGTGCTGCAATATGTAGGTGCCGAAGGCAAGGCAGAACTGGAAAAAAGTTATGGTAAAATATCCACGCAAAGCACAGGAACCATTCTGCGAAAAGTGGTGGAACTGCAACAGCAGGGCGCCGATGTTTTTTTTGGAGAAAAAAGCTTTGAAGTAGACGATCTGATGGCGATTGGCGATGACGGCAGGGGCGTGATCAATGTATTGCGTGTAACCAATCTGCAGGATCGCCCGAAACTGTTTTCCACCTTCATGCTGCAGCTGCTTGCCGAATTGTATGCATCAAGCCCTGAAGAAGGCGATCTCGACAAACCCAAACTGGTATTGTTTATAGACGAAGCACACCTCATTTTCCAGGAAGCAAGCGATGCGTTGCTGCAACAGATAGAAACGGTTATCAAGCTCATTCGTTCCAAAGGCATCGGTATTTTCTTTGTTACCCAAAACCCGATGGATGTGCCTCCGGGTGTGCTGTCGCAACTGGGTATGAAAGATTCAGCACGCGCTCCGGGCTTTCACCGCCGTAGACCGTAAATCGATAAAACAAACAGCAGAGAATTATCCCGATTCGGCATTTTATAAAACAGAAGAACTCATTACACAGCTTGGCATTGGCGAAGCGCTGGTTACCCTTCTCAACGAAAGAGGCGTGCCTACACCGCTGGCGCACGTGATGCTGCGTCCGCCTACAAGCCGCATGGATATATTGACAGCACAGGAGATAGACAGCATAACGGGCAAAAGCAGGCTGGTGGCTAAATACAATACACATGTAGACAGCGAAAGTGCCTACGAAATACTAACTGCAAAACTCGAAGAAGCCGCCGCCAAAACAGAGGAAGAAGAAGCAAAAAGACCGGCAGCGAAAGCATCGGCAAAAAAAGAAGAAAGCTTCCTGGACAATCCTATGGTGAGAAGTGCCGGCAGAACGGCAGCTACTATCATCACGCGGAGTTTGCTGGGCGCGCTTGGTCTTGGCGGAAGAACAAGCCGTAAGAAGAATTCAGGCTTTTTTGGCTAACATTTCCGTGTTCTGTAATATAGATGCGACTTAAAAAATAACCATTAGAATAAGCTGTATGAAACCGGATTTCATACAGCTTTTTTGTTTCTCAGATATCTATCAGAATCGTAGGGTTTGCACAACAAGTAATCTTACAAAAACCACCTGCTTATTAGCGGTTTGCTTTAAGTTTTAGTTTGCTTACCTTTCTTCCAAATAACATGCTATGCCAGAAAGCAGAAAACGACGCAGGCAGGCGCGTCGCACGCAATCAGATTCTACTCCCCGGTCTCTTCCCAAAATAAGGCGCAGTGCCGCTTTGGTAGCTGCCATTCTTGGTGCTGTATTTGGTTTGCTGGCTGTTATGGTAGCCCGCGGAGCAGAGGCAACGGGAATGATTATAGGTGCCGTAGCAGGAGCCATGCTTGGCTATCTTTTAGGCAGAGCCATTGATAAAAACATTGCCCGGAAACAAACCTGATATTCCGTTGCAGAATGTTGTGTATAGTTACGTTCTGGCTATGTTTAATGAGCCATACATCCATTACTTCAACGTGTAGTAAAGAGACTGTTGCCTTTTAGCAAAACTGCCTGACCATATTGCTGCAAGAGATACATGCCGCTGTGCGAAACGCCTGCCAGCAGGTTGCCTTCTGGCGTGGTTCCAATGGCGTATACGCTCTTGCCTTCGGGTAGTCCCGTTCCTGCCAATTTCTATGTTTTTAACCTTGTCTTCCCACTTGTATATTTCACCATCTGCACCCGCGTATATCGTGCCGCCGGCAGATACAAACACTGCATAAGAAGTTGTGTTTTTCAAGCTGGAAAGCTGCCAGTTTTCTCCGTTATCACCCGATGCAAAACACCTTTATCAGCATGGGTTCTTCAACTAAGTAAATAATGAATGATCCGGAAAATCAAATCAGGAAAGGTTCAATATCTGTTGAGATAAAGAATGTAACATTAGCGTATGTGCGTAAAGATTTTGACCGGCATTTTAGCCATTCAACAGCAGGATAGTATGAAATCAGGCAAATGCTACGACTGATAATTTGTATGCATTTGAAGCCCGAATCGGTACACGGTTGGCGATTGCAGCAGTTTAAAATTTGCCATGTACATAACCTGTATCCACAGATGATTTATGTTGTTGTTCTTTTTATTTATACAAAAAAATAGTGCTGCATTCATGAAACGAAAGCAAGATGCAGGCGCATTATGCAAGCGGCAGATTATTTGACTATCAACGACCGGTTATACGATCTGAAATAATTGCGAAACTGCTCACTGCTATAATCCAAATCGGAATCTGTCATGTTCACCTCACAAATGTATTTAATGACGTTGTAAACGGAAGATAGCATTTGCAGTAACCACAATAACGATAAGCCTGCATACAACTACTGCTTGTTGCCACGCGCTTGTTAACTGAAATACCTGCCGGAAAATTTATATACGGTAAGGCAACCTGCACAAAAAACATGCGTATGTTATAATCAGCTACGATTGCTTGCCAGCTATTGACCTGCTATCATAACATGTGTACAAGAACACAGCTGCACGAAAACAGAGCTGTGTATTTCTTGTGGTAACATGCGCCCGTCAATAACAACATCGTCAGTTGTTTAGCTCTTACCAGCCATGCAGGAATATTTAATTTTTATACATTAAAACGCTTACCCGATGAAATCAACCACACCACAGCAACACGGCATTGCCGCCAAACAGATTCTTATCTCATTCCCTTCCTTCTGTGCCATGCTTTTGCTCGGCTCATTTCTTTTATTACAAAGTTGTAAAAAGAATGATTTTAACCCCCCGCCTGTTGGTGCTTACGATCTGCAAATGGTATCAGATGGTTTTGCATCGCCCATCGCCATTGAAGGAGCACCCGACAACAGCAGCCGGCTCTTTGTTACCGATCAAACCGGGAAAATTTGGGTTCTCAATCCCGACGGTTCTAAAAAACTGGAACCTTTTCTTGACATCAGCAGCCGCATGATGGCTTTATCGCCCTTCTACGACGAGCGCGGTTTGCTGGGTTTCGCGTTTCATCCGCAGTATAAAACCAATGGCAAATTCTATGTTTTCTACACAGCGCCTCCCCGTATGGGCGGTCCCGAACCCGGTGTGCCATGGAACAACCTGACACGCATTTCCGAATTCCGGGTTTCTCCGTCCAATCCGGATAAAGCTGATCTGTCATCCGAAAGAATTGTACTGGAAGCCGATCATCCGCAGGGCAATCACAATGGCGGCACCATAGCATTTGGACCAGATGGTTATCTCTACATAGCCATCGGCGATGGCGGCAATGCCGATGATGTAGGCCCGGGACACGTAGCCGACTGGTACGATATCAATGCCGGTGGCAACGGGCAGGATATAAAGGAAAACCTGCTGGGTAATATTTTGAGAATTGATGTAAACGGACGTGGAAAACAAGGCTATAGTATACCATCCGATAACCCATTTGCCGGCACAGATGCAAAAGAGGAAATCTATGCCTTCGGGTTTAGAAATCCTTACCGCTTTTCTTTTGATATGGGCGGCGATCACAGCCTGTATGCCGGCGATGTAGGACAATCTTTGTATGAAGAAATAGACATTGTAAAAAAAGGCGGCAACTACGGCTGGAATGTAAAAGAAGGTACGCACTGCTTCAATACAGATAATGATAAAGAAGAACGCAACGCCTGCCCCGTAGAAGATCCTGACGGCAATCCTCTACTCGATCCTATCATCGAATTACCCAACTACGATAACCCGCACGGCGGCATGGCAACAGCTATCGTGGGTGGCAATGTATACCGCGGCAAAACGATACCGTTTCTGTATGGCAAATACATCTTTGGTATTTTGTCGGATGATGACGAAGAAGCCGCCGGCCAACTGTTCCTGGCAAAACCTTCAGCAACGGGATTGTGGGATTATGAAAAACTGGAGCTGAGAAGCTTTTCCGATGATTTGGGGCAATACATCAAAAGTATGGGTCAGGATATGAGCGGCGAAATCTATGTATTGACCTCCGGACAAATAGGACCGCAGGGCAATACCGGCAAAGTATACAAGCTTGTGTTTGGAAGAGAATGATGTGTATCAAGATGGCTTGTATCAAGGAGGTGAGCAATAAAAGGCTCACCTTTTTTGTGCGTTATTTTGGATGAATATTATTGTGGATAATGATTCACTTATTTCCAGATACCATTCTGAATTCTACTACTTGGACAGTGCCGGTGAAAGTGTTTCATGCTGCCGTTTTACCTGTTTTTATAAACTAAAATTTATCGTTTATTACTCAACACATTGTACCTCTCCGTTCCACCAATCCTTTCTATCTTTCCTTTCCATATAACGTGTGCATTTTACTAAAGCTGCACAATCATTTTTCTCACGCGAACTGCTCCATATGAAAACATTTGTACTGCTTTTTCTCTTCGTCATTATTTTTTCATTTCATTCATCTGCACAGTTAATCAATCCAACCATTTTATCAAAAGAGTGGAAAGCCAAATGGATTGAAGCGGCACCATCGGCAGCGCATCAGTATGGCGTATATCATTTTAGAAAAACACTGAACATTGATACGCTTCCTTCCCGCTTCATGGTGCATGTAAGTGCCGATAATCGTTATAAACTTTATGTAAATGGCACGCTGGTTTCTTTAGGTCCGGCAAGGGGCGATATCCTTCACTGGAACTTTGAAACCGTTGATATCGCGCCATACCTGCAACGGGGAAAAAATGTGCTGGCTTCCGTGGTGTGGAACTTTGGCGACTACCGGCAGGAAGCGCAGTTTTCACTGCAAACGGCTTTTATCCTGCATGGCGATGGCGACAGCGAAGCAATTGCCAATACCGACACTTCGTGGAAATGCAGCACCGATAGCAGTTATCGTCCTTTGCCACCCGATATTCATTATGCCTATTATGTAGCCGGTCCCGGCGAAAACGTAAATTTTCATTCTTTTCCACAACACTGGGAACAGCTTCATTTTGATGATGCCAATTGGAAAAGCGCAAAAGAAATCTTCAACGGTTTGCCCAAAGGCGCGTTCAACTTTTCGTATGGCTGGATGCTGGTGCCACGCACTATTCCGCAAATGGAACTGACACCGCAGCGCTTCCGCAGTGTAAGAGAAGATTCGGGCAAGGTTACGCCTTCTTCTTTTCCCGTAAACCAACAATCATTTACGGTACCGGCACATGCAGACATAAAAATTTTGCTTGACCAGGGCTTTGAAACAAACGCATATCCGGTTTTGAACTTCAGCAGGGGAAAAGACGCACACATCAGCATCGGTTACACCGAAGCATTATACATGCAAAAAGAAGGCAAAGTCGTGTATGAAAAAGGCAACCGCAATGAAGTAGCGGGCAAAATATTCATTGGCGTGCAGGACCGCATTACTGCCGATGGTAGCAACGACCAAACATTTACCACTTTATCCTGGCGCACTTTCCGGTATGTACAACTCATCATTCATACGGAAGACGAAGCCCTTACCATCAACGATTTTTACAGCGTGTTTACCGGTTATCCTTTTGCTTATAAAGCATCTTTTACGGCAGGCGATACACTGTATGATAAAATTATGGAAACCGGCTGGCGCACCGCACGAAGCTGCGCGGTAGAAACCTATATGGATTGCCCATACTACGAGCATTTGCAATATGCCGGCGATACCCGTATACAGGCGCTGGTATCGCTCTATAACAGCGGCGACGACAGGCTGATGCGCAACGCTATCACGCAGCTCGATAACTCGCGCATGGCGGAAGGCATTACACAAAGCCGTTATCCCTCATTTACACCACAGCAGATACCGCCATTTTCCTTGTGGTGGATTGGCATGTTGCACGACTACTGGATGTACCGCGATGATTCGCTGTTTGTAAAACAGTTTTTGCCCGGTGTGCGGCAGGTATTGTCTTTTTTTGCGGACTACCAGCAGGGCGATGGCAGTTTGCAACACGCGCCTTACTGGGAGTTTACCGACTGGAGTGAAGGGCATGGCTGGAAAGATGGTGTTCCGCCGTTGGGTGAGGATGGTTCATCATCGGTGCTGGACTTTCAGTTGTTATGGGCTTACCAATTGGCTTCGCAAATGGAAGACAGCCTGGGCATGAAAGATTTTGCGCAGCTATACAAACAAAAAGCAGAACAATTACGGCAAACCGTTCATACGAAGTATTGGGATGAAAAGAAGCAATTGTTCAGCGATACAAAAGAGAAAGAAGTTTTCTCGCAACATGCCAATACACTTGCCATATTAACCCACGCCACAACAGGCACAAACGCTGCCGCACTGATGAAAAAACTGCTGGCAGACACTTCACTCACACAAGCTACCATCTACTTTACTTATTATGTGAACCGCGCATTGGTAACCGCCGGTATGGGCGATTTGTATCTTGACCAATTGGACATCTGGAAACAAAACCTTGCACTCGGGCTTACTACGTGGGCAGAAATGAGCAATGTGAGCGCTTCACGATCGGATTGCCACGCATGGGGCGCAAGTCCCAACATCGAACTACTGAGAACGGTGCTGGGCATCGACTCCGACGAGCCGGGTTTCGGGCACATCAGTATTTCGCCGCACCTGGGAATGCTCACCAAAGCATCGGGCAGTATGCCGCACCCAAAAGGAAATATCTCAACAGCTTATAAACTAAAAAAAGGCTTCTTACAGGTGAGATCCATTTACCCAAAGGCACATCCGGTTCTTTCCATTTTGGTGGTCATGAATTTCCTTTGCACGAAGGCGAAAACACGCTGAATGTGAAACCATAATCCTTTGGAAACTATATTTTGCCCAGCCCTGTTTCAGTATAGGATGATTTCCAAAAAGAATACATTTGAAGAATACTAAATTTATCTTATGATTACTTACATTGACTTTGGAGCGCCAAACAGGCATGGCTTGATTTGGCAAAAGAAGACAAACAGAATTACATTGCCGCGCTTGGTCCGGCTATTCAGCAGTTGCTGGACCAAGGCGTACAGATTGTAAGCTGGGGCACCAGCGACCCTTCGGTATTCAAGCGTGCCGAATATGATTATTTCGCGGTTTGGACATTTCCGGATGTAGCTTCTGCCCAGCAGTTTGAAGCCATGGTAACCGGCGCTGGCTGGCACAACTATTTTGACCAGGTAAATGCTATGGGCAAAGCCGCCAGCCCGCAGGAAGTGCTGGGTGCCATGATAGAATTGTAACCATTACCCACCACCGGCTTTTTGCAGTTTTACCGTCATTTCCCTTTATCTTTCATTCGCCCCGTTTTTCCTGCTACTTGCCATTCATTTTATTTATACCTCGTTGTTATGAAAAAAGCGATCCTCTTTTTAGTTTTCGTGATCGCCACCGGCGCCAGTTTTGCGCAGCCTTCTTTTGTAAAAGATAGTCTCGACAGCTACATAGAGCAGGGTATGAAAGACTGGAACATTCCGGGGACTGGCGATTGCCATCGTAAAAGGAGACAGCATTTTAGTGATGAAAGGCTATGGCGTAAGTGACGTGGAAAGCAAAGAGCCGGTTACTGAAAACACGCTGTTCATGATTGCCAGCAACAGCAAACTGTTTACCGGCACGGCGATGTCGCAGCTCGACTACCAGCAACAAACTGTCGCTCGACGATAAGATCACAAAGTATTTTCCGTGGTTCAAACTGTACGAAAGAAACCACAACCAGGCTGGTAACCATTAAAGACATGCTGGGGCATCATTTGGGTACCAAAACCTTCCAGGCCGCTCTCACCTTTTGGAATTCTGCACTCTCCGCGCGACTCGGTGATGTATAAAATGCGCTACCTGAAACCACACACTTTCGTTTCGTGCATCTCGTACGGCTATTGCAACAGTTGCTTTGTAACTGCCGGACAGGTAATTCCAGCAGGTAACGGGCAAACCGTGGGAAGTGTACATTTACGACAGCCTTCTTGCTGCCGCTTCACATGGAAATACACATGCGCTCGGTTCGGGCACGGCGAATATGCCCGGCGCAGCTACGCCATACACCACTGCCTTTACGGGCAAGCTCACAAAAATTCCTTATGATAATGTTGACAATCTTGGCCCCGGCAGGCAGCATGGTGAGTAACGTAAAAGACCTGAGTCACTGGCTGATGATGCAAATCGACAGCGGCAGAATACGAAGGCAAAACACAGTGCTGCCGTGGAAAGTGGTGCAGCAAACCCGGGCGTGAATAACGCTGCTGAGCACGGGCTACAACAGCCGGCTGACAGTCATTTTGTAAGTTACGGTCTGGGCGTATTTCTGCGCGACGATCAATGGCAGGCAGGTGTTTTATCATACCGGCGGGGCAGATGGTTTTGTGACCAATACCTGCTTTGTGCCCGAAGAAAAGCTGGGCATTGTGATACTTACCAACAACGACAACCAGAATTTTTTCGAGTTGCTGCGCTACCAGGTGCTGGTTATCTCAACCTGCCTTATGAAAATATGAGCCGTGCTTCGCTACCGGGATTTACAACTGAGCAGCAGGCAATTGTAGATTCAACGATGGCATTGCAAAAACGCGTAAAAGGCAAACAGCCGCCTTTGCCCTTGAGCAGCTATGCCGGAAACTACAGCAACGAACTGTTTGGCAATATACAGATTGGTGTAAAAGGAACTAACCTGCAGGTCAATTTCGACAATCACAAAAGTCTCACCGCTTCATTGCAATACATGGACAATGAAACCTGGCTACTTACTTATAGCAACATTGCTTTTGGTGTTTTCCCGCTCAGGTTTGCTGTGGAAAACAACAGGTAATATCAACAGAAATAAAAGTAAACGACTTCCTGGAGTACGATCCCTACACGTTTGTGAAGCAGAGTGGTTAGCCGGAGTAAAAATCACAAGATGGCTACAAGAAAAAACCGGATGTTGAGCCGTTTTTTACATTCGGTTTGCTGCCATTTTGTTGTTTATTTTTCTATAATATGACTTCTTTCTTGTTTTTTCTGACATCCCGGTTTTTCATTCTCCCATTCCTGATATAAAAAATTTCTACCATCACTATTTCCAACCTGTATCGTAGTATCATGTGCAAATAAATGCTTCTCCATCGCAAAGGTGAATATTCGGGATGCCCTTTTATTTGCCGAAGGCAGAAGTCATTGTTTTACAATAATACCGTTGTGATAGTAAACTGGCGATACAAAAATGGCAGCGCCGGATATAGAAATCAATGTAAAATTGACAATATGCTAAAGAAGCCATTTAACGTCATTATTTTACATCATTCCTTGTTTTTACGCTCATAAAACCTTATATTGTATAGTAATGTTTCTGGTTAAGAGAATTTGAATTTGGCTCTTTCGTGTGCCGTTTGTTTTACAGGAAACGTTTACAGCATAAAAAATTAATGGGTGTTTAGCTGCATTATCAGACACCAGTCTCTATATTTGAATTCCATGAAAGTACACAGGTATAGCGAGCACCAGCGCCGGATGTGGGTTTTTGAGATGGTGCACAAAACCAAATCTATCAAAGCTATTTGCGGCGAAGCAGCCATTTCGCGCGCCACGCTTTACAACTGGCTGAGCGAATTTTCGGAAACAGCAACCGAAACTGCAGTTGCTGAAAACGGAGGTCAAACGTCTGCCGCAAACACCTCTCTGGAGTGGGAACCCAACGACCGGTACAAAATGCTGGTAGCTGCACTGGTGAAAACCGACAAGGACAAAGTAGTATCGCGCCAACTGGCGAGAGAGCTGGTAAAGCGTTACAACCTCACCATCGCGCAAGCCTGCAACCTGGTACATATGCCGGAGGAAACCTATGGCTACCGCCCGCGAAAACCTGAAGCAGACGACAGGGAAGTGTATGCCGCACTCGTGCATTTACTGCAGGAAAAACAGCAACCGCAGCCTTGAAGATTGCATAGCAGCCTTGCAGCAGGCGCATCCCGAATGGGCGATCAAACAGGTAAAACGCATTTACCGGCAGGGCAGACTTTATCTGAAAAGAACCCGAATTCGCCGCGTGGCGCACCTGCCGGAAGCCGTTGTTTTACCCATAAAAGAAACCACTGTTTCACCCAGGCTGGTGCGCGAAGGAGCGTTCTGGCACATTGGGCTGGTGAAAGAAAAAAACGTGTGGCTCTTATTTTTGCTCGATTATGGTGATGGCATTCCGCTGAATACGCTTTCCGGGAGCGGGCAGCCTTCGGAAGAAGATATGATGCAACTGGTGACAAAAGCGGCGTCTGAAAACGGAACGCCGAAGAAAATCCGTTTTCCTGCAACGGCACCGTTTACAAGCCGCGACCTCACCAAATGGAGCTGGGACAACCGCGTGGCGATTTACAACCTCTCGATGGCAAAACCTGAAAACGCGCTTGAAGCCGGGTATATTCAGGACGATATTAAAAAGCAATTGGGCATACATGAACACATGTTACCGGATGAACTTCGCGCCATTGCCGACAACTGGATTGCCGGATTTGCACAGAACATGACGGCTACCACCAGTTTTTTTGCAAAAGAAGAAGCGTAAGCAGATACAACCGGAAGCTGGGTTGGCCATACGATAGCAGGCTCAAAAATCATACGATACAGCGTTAGTATAACAGATCATCAGCGTTACCCATGCAGCTACCATATTTCTACGACTTAGCAGTGGCAATAACCAATACATTATTTACGCTTGGTGAAGAAACAAGCCGGCATTGTGTGCAGGTGCTGCGCATGAAGAGAAGGCGAAAAACTGCAGCTTACCAATGGCAAAGGCAGCTTGTACACCGCCATTATTAGTAGCAGCCGATAAAAAACATTGCAGCGTAAAGGTAGAAGAAGCTGAGCCATCACCAACCGGCAAACGGAGAAATGTGTGCATGGCTGTTTCGTTACTGAAAAACGCAGACCGCTTTGAATGGTTTTTGGAAAAAGCAACAGAAATCGGCGTGCAGCGAAATCGTTCCGCTGCTGTGCGCAGCGCACCGAAAAGCAGCACTACAAAACCGAGCGTTTTCAGAATATTGTTGATATCTGCCATGCTGCAAAGCCGGCAGGTGTGGTTGCCGGTATTGCATCCGCCAACGGCGTTTACTGACCGTATGTAAGCAGCAGCAGCGTTTGCACAAAAACTGATTGCCCATTGCATAGATGACAGCAGTAAAAACAGTATTATATAACCTAACAATACCCGCAGAAGCACACAGATGCTGATCGGTCCGGAAGGCGATTTTACAGACCGACAGAAATAGAGCTTGCCCTGCAATACCGATTATCTGCCGGTAAGCCTTGGCAATACGCGGCTTGCGTACTGAAACAGCGGGTGTTGTGGCATCGGCTTTGCTTATTCACCGTCCATAAAGAGGACGTATTTTTAAGCAATGAAGTTATCTTTTGTACCGCATCATTATTATCCCTGTTGCTGATTTTTTTCTTTGCGTGCCATAAACGAAACGAAAGAAAGGAGTGCAGGTAGATACAATCCATTACGTCAGCAAAACGCTTTTAACAACCTGTTTTTAGACAGCAACAAAATCAATGCTTTCTTAGCGCAAAAATCCTGATTACGACGCTTTTACAGGCAGCAGTTTGAAGACTTTTATAAACACAGAAACTTTGAGTATGCGTGGTTTGATACCAGCGGACTGGCAGAACAGGCTACCAACTTTGTAAACCTGCTGAGCACTACCATTGCCGACCTGAACGACAGCAGCCTGTACAGTAAAAAAATGATGGGATTGTACAATGCATTTCTTTACCGATACTACCGACTCATCTTGAAAAATCGCCGCTGCAAACAGAATTGTATTTTAACCGGGCAGTTTTTTAAATATGCATCCAGCGTGTATAAAGGCAGCGATATTGATGCCGAAGAACTGGGCTGGTTTATTCCGCGCAAAAAGGTAAACTTAACCACGCGTGCTTGATTCTGTGATTGCCAACAAAGGCAAACAGACGAAGATAAATACCTGCCGCTGAACAAGCAATACCGCAAACTGCAAAGCGGCGCTTATCAAACTATTACAATATACAAAATAAGAACGGCATGGGATTCTATTGCCGTGCCTAAGCCAAAGCCTACAACAGCGGCGATGCATCTGCAGCTATTTCGCAGATAAAACAACGCCTGCAGCTATTGGGCGATATGCCCAAAGGCGATACCACGTCGGTATGTATGATGAAGCTACTGGCAGCGGCGGTCAAAATCGTTTCAGCACGCGCATGGGTTTAACCGCAAACAGGCGTAGCTGAACGGCAGTCGATGAAGGAACTGAACTATCCGCTGCAGAGAGCGCATCAAGCAAATACTAATTAACCTGGAGCGCGACCGCTGGATGGCTGCCGAGAACGACAGCAATTACATTATGGTAAATATACCGGAATACAAACTGTATGTGTACGATAGCGGCAAGCTGCAGTTTGATATGAATGTGATTGTAGGTAAAGAAGGTACAGGCACGGTCATATTTACCGGCAATCTCAAGTACATTGTTTTTAGCCCCTACTGGAATGTGCCGGAAAGCATTGTAAAAAACGAAATTGTTCCGGGTATGCAGCGCAACTCCAACTACCTCGCTTCGCACAACATGGAAATTACTGGCACGCGTGGCGATTTGCCTGTAGTAAGGCAATTGCCGGGCAGAGACAACTCGCTTGGAAATGTGAAATTCCTGTTTCCCAACAGCTACGATATTTACCTGCACGATACGCCAAACCGTAACCTGTTTTCGGCTACCAACCGCAACTTCAGCCATGGCTGAATCCGCATACAGGATCCAAAGAAAATGGCCGTGTACCTGATGCGCAATGATAACTCGTGGACAGAACAACGCATGGACATATGGCCATGCACCAGGATAAGGAAAAATGGTAACAATCGACAAACCGGTTCGCGTGGTGATTGGCTATTTACCGCATGGGTAGATCGGTACGATAAAGTGATCTTTCGTGATGATATATATGGTCATGATAAAAAAATCTATAAACTGTTTGTAAAACAATAATCGTAGATAAGCAGAAAAGAAAGGATTGTATGAACGCAGAAATCAAAAAAATACAGGAAGCGATAGAACCGTTGCGCCAGCAGATTATTCATCACAAATTATATGCAGCCATTGAGAATGCAGACGACCTAAAAGTGTTTATGCAGTATCATGTATATGCCGTGTGGGATTTTATGTCGCTGCTCAAATGTTTGCAAAACAGTCTTACCTGCACGTCTTTTCCGTGGTTTCCCAAAGGATCGGCAGAAACAAGATATTTAATTAATGAAATCGTAGCAGGCGAAGAGTCGGATGTAGATGCAGCAGGCGTAAGAAAAAGCCATTTTGAAATGTATCTCGATGCCATGAAGCAGTGCGGCGCGCAAACTTACGAAATTGAAACTTTTGTAGCCGCGCTGCAAAACGGAGCTTCTTTAAACGAATCGTTCGGGCGCGCCGGAACGCCGGAAGCCGCGTGTGCTTTTGTTGATTTCACCTTCGATGTTATCGGCAGCAACAAGGATTATGTGCAGTCGGCGTGTTCACTTTCGGCAGGGAAGATTTAATTCCGGGTATGTTTCTGTCTATTGTAAATGATGTGAACAATTCATCTCCCGACAGCATTTCTGTTTTTAAATATTATCTCGAGCGTCATATAGAAGTTGATGGTGACCATCACAGCCATCTTGCCTTGCAAATGACCGCCCATCTTTGTGGTGATGATGGCGAAAAATGGAAAGCCGCGGAAGCAGCAACAATTACGGCTTTGCAAAAACGCATCGACCTGTGGAATGGCGCTTACGAAGACATCGTGACAGCAAAACATCACCTTGCACATAATGGAATACCAACTTCGCTGGTGCTGTAACCCGCAATGCAGAACCCACATTATTAAATAGTATTAGTTTAAAAACAATCATCCGCCGATAACGCAGATCAGCGCAGAACTCAACAAAGTTTTTGCGCTTGCCAGCGAAATCGGCGGGATTTTTATATCTGATAAACGACTAGCATTCACCCGATTTTTCTTCTTCACTTTCTTCGATCTTACCAGTACAAGGCTGATAATCTTACGGTTGGTATGATAATTTGTGCGTAGTGCTCATGCAAAATTTATCTCTGCAAAAGTGGCTGCGTGTATTGCTGTTCAGCGTGTTGTTCGTGATTGTGCTGGTTTATGCCAAATCGTTTTTTAATTCCGCTTACGTTTGCCATTGTCATCAGTATGCTGCTGATGCCCGTAACGGTGTGGCTGCAAAAGCATCACTTTCCCAACTGGCTGGCAACGTTGTGCTCTTTGCTTTTGTTTATCGGCGTAATTGGAGGTATCATTTATATATTAGCGTGGCAGCTTTCCGACCTGACGCAGGATTTTGGCAATATAGAAGATCAGGCAACTAAAAAAATTCACCAGTTTCAGCATTATTTACAGGAAAAGCTGGGCGTATCGGTAAGAAAACAAAACAAGATTGCAAGTGGAGAAGTAAGCAACTCGTCTGATACATACCTGGCGGGCGCTGTATCGGGTTTGCTCGCTGGCATTGGCAGCTTTCTCACCGATTTCATCCTGTTTATCGTTTATATTTTCCTCGTTATATTATACCGTTCTCACCTCAAAGAATTTGCGTTGCGCATGTTTTTTTCCAACCATCGCAGTCATGCATCTGCCGTTATGGAAAAATGCCGCGAGGTATCGCAGAAATATGTGTCTGGCTTAGCCTTAATGATTGTTGCTCTCACAGTGATGTATAGCATTGGTTTTGGATTGGTGGGTGTAAAAAGTTTCATCCTGTTTGCTATGCTGGCGGCAGTATTGGAAACGGTTCCCTTTGTAGGCAATATTGCCGGCACACTGCTTACCATCCTGATGACTATTGCACAGGGCGGCAGCAATATGATGGTGCTGGGCGTGTTTATTACTTATGTTACGGTTCAGTTTATACAAACGTATTTCCTGGAAACGCTGGTAGTAGGCGAGAACGTAAATCTGAATCCGCTGGTTACCATTGCTGGTTTGGTAGCAGGCGAACTCATCTGGGGTATTCCGGGCATGGTGCTCACCATTCCGCTGTTAGGTATGGCTAAAATTGTATTTGATAATATTGAGCCTTTACAACCTATTGGTTATTTGCTGGGTAAGGTAAAATAATTTTTCCCGTGAACAAAAAGCTGAAGGATGATTTCCTGCGGATCACACGCAGAAACGCGGAAAGCTGAGATGAATTTTTGCTAATAAGATAAATGATTAAGGAAATTAGCTGTCGTCAGGTAAGCTATGTTTGATTGAAACATTCATCATTTTCACCTTTACAAAATATCTGCGCTCATCCGCGTCATCAGCAGAACAAACTTTACTTAATAATCTGCTAACTTCTTACTTATTTAAATTTCCCTACTTTGCTGTAGGTAATTTACAACTTCATGATGAACACTAACGATTCAGCCGGCGCACGTTTTCGCCAGGCGATGTATTCAGAAAAACCTTTACAAGTAGTAGGAACCATCAACGCCAATCATGCTTTGCTGGCTACACAAGCCGGTTACAATGCCATTTACCTCTCAGGCGGTGGTGTGGCGGCGGGTTCCTTAGGTATTCCCGAAGTTTTGGGTATCACCACGCTCGAAGATGTACTCATCGATATTCAGCGCATCACCAATGGACCCCAAACGCCTTTACTGGTAGATGTCGATACAGGGTTTGGTTTGTCGGCTTTCAATGTGGCACGTACCGTAAAATCGCTGATCAAAGCCGGTGCAGCCGCTTTGCACATTGAAGACCAGGCAGGCGCCAAACGCTGTGGTCACCGTCCTAATAAGAAAAGCGGTGTTTACCAAAGAAATGACCGACCGGATTAAAGCTGCCGCTGACGCACGTACCGATGAACAGTTTGTGATTGGCGCGCGTACCGATGCGCTTGCAGTAGAAGGACTGGATAAAACACTGGCGCGCGTGCAGGCATATGCCGCTGCAGGTGCCGATTTTATTTTTGCCGAAGCTGTTACCGACTTGTCACTTTATAAAAAATTTGCCGATGCTTCAGGGCTTCCCATCCTTGCCAACATCACCGAATTTGGAATGACGCCGATGTGGACAACCGACGAACTGAGAACGGCAGGCGTGAGCCTCGTGTTGTACCCGCTGTCTGCCTTTCGCGCTGCCAATAAAGCTGCGCAGAATGTATACCAACGCATTAGGAAGATGGTACGCAGCAGAATGTACTTGATGCCATGCAAACGCGTACCGAACTCTATGAAAGCATTGGCTATTATGCCTACGAGCAAAAGCTCGATGCACTTTATCAAAAAAAATAACGATTATGAACGAAGCTTTACCCGTTGAATTTAAACCAAAAAAATCGGTAGCCCTTTCCGGTGTTGCCGCTGGCAATACAGCTATTTGCACCGTTGGTAAAAACGGAAATGAACTGCATTACCGCGGTTACAATATTCTCGATCTTGCCGAAGCCGCCTTTTTTGAAGAAGTTGCTTTCCTGCTGTTGTATGGTGCTTTGCCTAATGCCAGCCAAACATCTGCCTACCGGCAAAAATGATGGTGGCGCGGCTTGCCTGCCGTTGTAAAAATTGTGCTGGAACAAATTCCCGCATTAGCTCACCCGATGGATGTGTTGCGAACCTATACGTCTGTATTAGGCAGCATTTCTCCAGAAAAAGAAGATCATTCTGTAGCGGGCGCAAGAGATATTGCGGATAAACTGATTGCTTCTTCTGCGTCGGCATTGCTGTACTGGTATCATTATTCGCACAATGGAAAACGGATAGACACAGAAACAGACGACCTGACAACCGGCGCTTATTCCCTTCACTTGCTTCACGGCAAAGCCCCATCTGAATCGTGGACCAAAGCGATGAACATTTCGCTGAATCTTTATGCCGAGCACGAATTCAATGCGTCTACATTCACCGGAAGGGTGATTGCAGGCACAGGCTCAGATATGTATTCAGCCGTAACCGGCGCTATCGGCGCTTTGCGCGGAACCAAACACGGCGGTGCCAACGAAGTAGCGTTCGATATTCAAAGCCGCTACTCATCAGCCGATGAAGCGGAAGACGATATCAAAAACCGCCTGCAGAAAAAGAAGTCATTATTGGATTTGGTCATCCTGTGTATACAGTATCTGACCCGCGGAACAAAGTGATAAAAGAAGTGTCTAAAAAGCTATCGGAAGAAGCCGGTAATATGCAGCTATACAACATTGCCGAAAGGCTGGAAACAGTGCTGTGGAACGAAAAGAAAATGTTTCCGAACCTCGATTGGTTTTCGGCTGTTTCTTATGATCAGATGGGCGTACCAACCTTGTTTTTCACGCCCCTGTTTGTCATCGCAAGGCTTACGGGCTGGTGCGCGCATGTGGTAGAGCAGCGGCAGGATGGAAAAATAATCCGCCCCGGCGCTAATTATACCGGACCCGACAGCAGGATTTTGTTCCCTTACAAGAGCGACAATAAAGTATAGTATAGATTCTCTATTCACCAGTTTCATAAAACATCTGTTGTAAATTAATGACGACAAAAACAACCATATTGGTAGCCGGCACCACCGGCAATCTTGGCAAGAGAATATGTAAGGCATTGCAAAACAGAGGAGCGCATGTTCGTGCCCTTGTGCGTACCGGAAGTAAACAAACAAAACTTGATGAACTGCAACAAATGGGTGTGCAGTGCATTGATATAGAGAGTTATACGAAAGAAGACTGCAAAGGGCTTGCAGCGGTGCCGATTGTGTGGTGTCTGCTTTGCAGGGGCTTCGCGATGTGATTGTGGACACACAAGTTGCTTTACTCGATGCGGCTGTAGCGGCAGGCGTTGCGCTTTATCCCGTCGGATTATTCATTGGATTTTACGAAGCTGCCAGGCGGTACAAACCGCAACTTTGATTTACGCCGTGAATTTCATGCCTATCTCGACAAAGCTCCGATTGCGGCAACGTCTATTTTTAACGGCGCTTTTGCCGATATTCTCACTTACAATACGCGAGGTACTGAATATGAAAAATAAAAGTGTTGGCTACTGGGGTGATGATGTGAACTGGCATCTTGACTTTACGACGATGGATGATACGGCTGCTTTTACGGCTGAAGCTGCTTTGGATGCAACATCACCCAGATACCTGAATGTTGCCAGTTTCCAGGTGAGTCCGCACCAGTTGCTGAGCCTGGTAAGTGAAGCTACACTAAGTGCATTTACCCTTATCGATATGGGAAAACTGGAAGACTTTGGCCTACAATAAATATGAACGCGAATCTCACCCGGATAGTGAAACAGAACTTTATCCCAAATGGCAAAGCGGGCAGTATATGCATGATATGTTTAGTGTGCATCACCTGTTGCTTGACAATGACCGCTATCCTTCGGTAAACTGTACAACTGCAGCTGAATTTATTCAATCGATGATCCGCTGAGCGATCTACAAAAATTTTCCTTTTACCAGTTGTATTGGGCAGATATAAAAATTGGGTGTAGGTAAATAATACTTTGTTCCTCTACACCCAATTTCATTTTTAGCTTTCTTCTTCTTCCTGTTGAATTACCAATTCAGGCTTTTTATAGTCGGGTCGTTCCTGTGCCAGCTGGGCTATCAGCGAAGCAACAAGCGATGTCCACCCTGTTTGGTGGCCAGCGCCTAAACCATTGCCCGCGTCTCCATGAAAATATTCATAAAAAAGCAGCAAATCCTGGTTTTCGGGACGGCTGTAAAACCAGTTGTATTCACCATGAGGCAACGTTCGTTGTTGTCTTCTGTCTTTTTCAAACAAACTCATGACTCTTTTTGATAGTTCGTCGGCTACCTGTATCAGGTTCATATACTTGCCTGAGCCGGTAGGATATTCGATTTTTAAACTATCGCCATAAAATTCACCATACTTCCTGATAGATTCGATAAGCAAGTAATTGATCGGTATCCATACCGGTCCGCGCCAGTTGCTGTTGCCACCATAAAAGTCGGACGTGCTGTCGCCCGGATCGTATTGAATGGTGTATTCCACGTCTTCGATGTTCACCGAATACGGATGCTGTTTCATGATATTTAGACAGCGCGCGGATGCCGCCCGGCGAAAGAAATTCTGTCTTCGTCCAGCATGCGTTGCAGCAGGGCAATCAGTCTTTCTTTCGGTATGAGGGAAATAAGAATTTTGTTTTCGTCTGCGCGCTCTTCATTGGGCCAAAATTTATGGTTGGCTTTGCGGTATTTTTCAAACCAGTTGATGCGTTTATTAAAATCTTCAAGCTTGCCCAGTACATTGGTTTCAATAACCGATACCGCAAAAATGGAAGTAAGACCGACGATAGATTTAATCCGCAAGCTGTATAGGACTTGCATTCACGATAGCCAACGTATCGTAGTAAAATTTGTCTTCATCGTTCCACATGCCCAGCACGTTGAGCGCTTCGGCAATGAGCACAAAATGCTCAAAAAATTTAGTAGCCGTATCTTCAAAAGAAGGGTCGTTCATGGCGATTTCGATTGCCATATCCATCATGTTCAGCGCATACATGCCCATCCAGCTTGTGCCGTCTGCCTGCTCCAGTTCCATCTGCCCGTGCAGCTGCATGCTCCGGTTGAACACGCCGATGTTATCCAGCCCAAGAAAGCCGCCTTCAAAAATGTTGTTGCCGTTGGGATCTTTTCGGTTTATCCACCAGGTAAAATTGATGATGAGTTTTTGAAATACCCGTTTCAGGAAGTTGATATCGCCTTTGCCGGTCCTCTTTTTTTCTATGCGATATACTTCAAGCGCCGCATAGGACTGCACGGGCGGATTTACGTCGCTGAAATTCCATTCGTAGGCAGGCAGTTGCCCGTCGGGTTTCATATACCATTCCCGCATGATGAGTAGCAGCTGGTGCTTTGCAAAAGTAGGGTCGATCATCGCCATCGGAATACAATGGAAAGCCAGGTCCCATGCGGCATACCACGGATATTCCCATTTGTCGGGCATGAGAATAATATCCTGGTTTTTCAGGTGTTGCCAGTCGTGGTTTCGCCCGTATTTGCGCTAGTTGGAGAGAGGAGATATGCCATCGCTGGTAGAAATCCATCGTTCAATATCGTAGTGATAATATTGCTTGCTCCACAGCAGGCCGGCCATTGCCTG
The DNA here is from genome assembly GCA_963760045.1 of uncultured Chitinophagaceae bacterium. GTDB lineage: Bacteria > Bacteroidota > Bacteroidia > Chitinophagales > Chitinophagaceae > Ilyomonas. The sequence continues at coordinate 128,452 of CAVXBN010000016.1, read as the reverse complement.
TCGTGCTATCAGCTTGTCGTCGGCAGAAAGATTGTTGGGAAGCACTGTGCCGTAAAATTCATCGGCTTCCCATTTGCGCTGTGTAAATACCTGCTCGAAACCCTGCCCAAAGGGGCTGCTTTGCATTTCTGTGCAAAGGCGCAGATACACCACTTTAGAACCACCTGCGGGCACCGTCATTTTATAGACCGGCGAAAACTTGGTTCCCTGTCTTGCCTTACGCAACTGCGGTACGTTTTTCTGGTTGACAACCGCATCGTTGATGGCATCTTTTACATAGATACCTGTCAGGTTGGGCTTGCCAAACAGCTTTTGGGTATTGGTTTCATTTTCCGTAAAAAAACTATCGGCGGGCTTTTGAAAATAGAGGTAATAATCACCGATTCTTTCATGCGTTGCTTTTACGCTGCATTCGTCTAATTGTTTTATCACGGGATGTTGCTCCAAACCTCCGTAACACCACCGGTTGTAGAACCAAAGTGTGGGCAACACGGTAATGGGTGCTGCTACAGACCCCCGGTTTACAATCTCTATTTTAATAGATATATCAGTCTTGCTGTTCTTGGCATAGGTGACATATACATCAAAGTATTTATTGTCGTCAAACACGCCGGTATCGAGGAGTTCGTATTCTGTTTCGAGCTTGCTGCGGCGGCGGTTGTTATTGATGAGCTGATCGTAGGGAAATGCCTGCTGCGGATACTTGTACAGCATCTGCATATAGTAATGCGAAGGCAGGTTGTCGAGATAATAGTACAGCTCTTTTACATCTTCCCCGTGGTTGCCTTCGTAGTTGCCAAGACCATATAAACGCTCTTTCAGCACCGTATCTTTTCCATTCCATAACCCAACGCTAAAGCACATGTTTTGATAAAAATCCGATATTCCTGCCAGTCCGTCTTCGCCCCAACGGTAGGCGCGGCTATGCGAATGATGAAACGGGAAATAATTCCAGGCATCACCATTCTCGCTATAGTCTTCCCTTACGGTACCCCATTGGCGTTCAGAAACATAAGGTCCCCATTGTTCCAACGGTATTTTATTGCCTGCGTTTACCTTCAAACGTTGCTGCTCTGCTGTCATCATAACTGTGCAAATGTAAGGGTGTTGCTACTGCCGCCTTGGATATAAGGTATTCTTAATTGGATGGGCTTTATGTTTTTATTCAGCAAATTTCCTGTACTATTTATGAGTGTGCAGGTCTGTGTTTTATTTTTTACCTTACTCATTCTCAAATGGTTTTGAGAATTGGCACGCTTTCTGAATTTTGGTTTATAGTAAATATATTCTCTAACCAAAAATTACTTTATTATGTTACGCTGGACAATCACTTTTCTGATTATAGCTATTATAGCCGCTGTACTCGGATTCGGAGGACTTGCTGCAGGAGCTGCAGGCATAGCCAAAGTTTTATTTTTTATCTTTTTAGTATTGTTCCTGTTGTCATTGATAAAGGGAAGATCAAGTGTGTAATTGAAATTATGATCCCAGGTATATAAGCTGCATTTACGATTAAATGCAGCTTTTTTATTTGATATATACAAGGCTATAACCCAACCGTTTTTGTTTGTACTTCATCAAATCAAAACAAATATAAAAAAACCTCCTGCCAGAAGGATTTGTGTACTATACAGCAATGCTTATCTAATTGCAAAAACTCTCTCCCGTTATGATAGGAGGTTTTTGTTTTATCGTGAGTTTAATTCCGGTGAATACCTTCTCCGAACTCTTCTATCATCTTTTTATTGAATGCCTGTAAGTCTTTGGGGCTGCGGCTTGTAACCAATCCGTTATCAGTTACTACTTCCTTATCAAACCACTGCGCGCCTGCATTTTGCAGATCGGTTTTAGGGAGGATAGGAGGTCATTTCCCTGCCTTTTACTGTTCCGGTTTCTATGAGTAATTGCGGACCATGGCAGATGGCGGCAACCGGTTTGCCGGCGTCCATAAAATGGCGGGCAAATTTTATACAATCCGGATTGATGCGCATCGTATCCGGATTTAAAACGCCGCCCGGTATCAGCAATCCATCATAATCTTCCGGATTGGCATCTGATAGCGTTATATCTACCGGCACGTCTATCGACCAGTGATCTTTATCCCATGCCTTTACTGTATTTTTTTGTGGTGAAACAACGTGTACTTGTGCGCCTGCTTCTTCAAGGGCTTTTTTAGGGCTTGTCAGTTCTACTTCCTCAAAACCATTTTCTGTAATAATGGCTATTTTCTTACCTGATAATACTGGACATACAATTGTGTTTTTTGTGGTTAACAATATGTCGGCATATCTCAAATTCTGTTCCTGATAGCAGTAATTTTGGCATTTTTGTAAAATCACTGGCAATTGTTCCTTCTTTTTGCCTGCATACATTCACAAAAAAAGCGCCGGTTGTTATCACCGCAAAACGCATTTACACCGGCGGCTTCTTTTCAAAGACTAAAGTAAAGCCTGCACAAAAGCAGATGGCAACAGTTTTGTTATGTTACAAATATTTGTCGCCTTTAGAGCGCTTTACTTCGGCAACATATTCTTTGATGGCTTGTTCTTTTTCTTTCTGGCAAATGAGTAATACGTCGGCGGTATCAACCACGATAAAATCTTCCAATCCCTGCAGCACCACCAGTTTATCGTGAGGCGCCGACACCATGCATTTTACAGCATCAATTACGATTACATTATCAGCCGAAACAGCATTTCCCAGATAATCTTTTTCAAGATTGTCGTACGCGCTGTTCCAGGTACCAAGGTCGCTCCAGCCAAAAGAAGATGGAATGACGTACACATTATCGGCATGTTCCATTATCGCATAGTCGATGGAGATATTGGTGCACAAAGAATAAATGCGCTCGATAGCCTCTGTTCTTCGCCGTTAATAAAGTTATCTGCTCCGAAGCAAACAACTCATACATTTCGGGCTGGTATTTTTCAAAAGCACTCAGAATATCCTTTACACGCCAGATGAAAATGCCCGCGTTCCACAGAAAGTCGCCGCTGTCAGGAAGGTTTTGGCCAATTCGGAGTCTGGCTTTTCGGTAAATGTTTTTACTTTATAAACATTGGGCGCAGCTTTTTCCAGCTCGTGCTGAATGTATCCATAGCCTGATTGGGATAGGTAGGTTTGATACCCAATGTAACAAATGCTTTTTTCTCTTCGGCAAAAGCAAGCGCCTCTCTTGATATTTTGGTAAATTCTTCCGGTCAAGCACCATATGATCACTTGGAGCAATAATGAGCGTAGCGTCAGGATCTTTCTGCATGAGCTTAAAAGCGATATAAGCTACGCAGGGCGCCGTATTTTTCCGGCTTGGTTCCGATACTATATTTTCTACAGGTATATCTGCAGTTGTTCTTTTACAATACCGGCATATTCGCCCGATGTAACAACAAAAATATTTTCTGTCGGTATAAATTGGTTTAGCGCTCAAACGTCCACTGAATCAGGGTTTTTCCTGTGTTTAAGATATCTAAAAACTGCTTGGGATACGAAACACGGCTTTGTGGCCAAAACGGCTGCCGATGCCACCCGCCATAATCGCTACATAATGATGATTGTTCATAATTGTACTTTATGATATTCGGATAGTAACATCGTTTTATAAAATTCCTTCTTGTAACAAATCGTGCAAATGTAGAACTCCTAAGTATATATTGTCTTCAGCCGAAACAATTAGCTGGGTTATATCATGAGCTTTCATGATTTCGAAGGCTGTAGTAGCCAGCGTATCGGGATGAATGCATTTGGGATGGGCTGAATAAATATCCTGGGCTGTGAGCGCTGATGTGATCTGTTTTTTCGAGCATACGGCGGATGTCGCCATCGGTGATAATACCGGCAAGTTTCCCGTTTCGTCTACAACGGCTGCGCAGCCCACCGTTGCCCGAAATTTCACTGATAACGTGCTTTTACGGGAGTTGAAGCATAGACATGTGGTTTTGGATTGAGTTTGTACAGATCGGAAGCCCGCAGGTAAAGACGTTTTCCTATGTTGCCACCGGGATGAAACCTGGCAAAGTCGCTTTCGGTGAAACCGTTGAGCTTCATCAGGCAAACAGCAAGCGCATCGCCCATTACCATTTGCGCCGTAGTACTATTGGTAGGCGCAAGATTTACTGGGGCAGGCTTCTTCGGTTACGGCGGCGTTAATCACGATATCGGCACCATGCCAGGTAGACTTGCAGGTTGCCCGTAATCGCAATCAGGGTTTTGCCAAACTGCTTGATCATGGGCATCAACACCTTTATTTCACTGCTGTTGCCGCTGTTGCTGATTACCATTACAATGTCTTCCTGCTGTATCATTCCCAGATCGCCATGTATGGCATCGGCTGCGTGCATAAAAAGGGCAGGCGTACCGGTAGAATTGAATGTGGCAACAATTTTTTGGGCTACGATGGCGCTTTTGCCAATGCCGCTGATCACAACCTTCCCCTGCAGGCATGAATCGTTTGTACCGCTTTTTCAAAATCGGCGTTTACTTGTGCTTCAAGCCGGGCAACAGACTGTGCTTCCGAACGAATGGTTTGTAATGGCAGCGTGAAGAATATCAGCATTCATGTGGCAGCAAAGGTAACCGGATGGCATAATTTGTACAGCTTTTGTGGATACTGGGCATGAGAAAAACGGCATGTAACAAAGCATAAAAGGCAATTTTTTGGTAACTACAATATTGAATATACTTTGCTATTGTACGGTTCTAGTTTACTCATTATATACATAATGTAAATTGGCAGGTCATTGTCTAATTATACATTTTGAATTTAAAAATAATTTTCGTCTATTATTTATACTTTGATATCATTCATCATAATCAGCATATCAAGATTAGTAATATAAAAAGATTCTGCATACTTAGTAAGATTTTGTAACTTTCAGCAGTGTTGAAAAAAATTAAACTTTAACATACCATCCTTTGGCGTTAGTCTTTTTTGGTGTTAATTTCGTTTCCCTTTCTCCTTTCTAAACAATTTTATAATTAAAGATTTTAAGATTAAAAGAATTTCTGCAACCGGCAGACGGCAAAAGACAAATATGGCAACACTTTCTAAAAAGTCATCTACGAAGACTACAAGGAAACCGAAAAGCGTAAAAGAAGGAATAGCAACAGAACCCATCGTTAACACATTCACTCACAATTACGAAATTCACAAACACTTACAATCCAACTTCGGGTTTGAACAGTTTAAAGGATTGCAGGAAGATGCCATTAACAGCCTGCTTAACGGTAAAGATACTTTTGTAATTATGCCAACCGGCGGCGGCAAAAGCTTTGCTACCAGTTGCCGGCACTATTCTTGAAGGTGTGCCATTATTGTTAGCCCGCTGATTGCCTTGATGAAAAACCAGGTAGACTTGGTGAGAAGTTACAGCGAAAAAGATAATGTCGCTCATTTTTTAAATTCTTCCCTGAACAAAGGACAGATTACGCAGGTAAAAAGCGACCTGACTGAAGGCAAAACCAAAATGCTGTATGTAGCGCCGGAAACGCTGACCAAGCAGGAAAACCTCGATTTTTTCAGAGATCTGAAAATTTCCTTTTTTGCGGTAGATGAAGCGCATTGTATTTCGGAATGGGGACACGATTTCCGCCCGGAATACCGCCGCCTGCGCGAAATGATGGATATTATTGACGCGAAAATTCCTGTAATTGCGCTTACCGCAACGGCTACGCCCAAAGTGCAAAGCGATATTGTGAAAAACCTCGACCTGCGGAGCCCCAATATTTTTATCTCCTCATTTAACCGCCCGAACCTCTATTACGAAATTCTGCCAAAGGTTAAAAAAGAACAAACCATAAAAAGCATTGTCCGCTTCATCACCGGATGAAAAACAAAAGCGGCATTATCTATACACTCAACCGCAAAACAACGGAAGAACTGGCCGAAATGCTGATGGCCAACGGCATTAAAGCGGTGGCTTATCATGCCGGGCTGGATGCCAAGCTGCGGGCCGACAGGCAAGACCAGTTTTTAAACGAAGATGTGCAGGTAATTGTAGCCACCATTGCCTTTGGGATGGGAATCGACAAACCCGATATCCGCTTTGTGATCCACTACAACATTCCGAAATCGATTGAAAACTATTACCAGGAAACCGGCCGCGCCGGCAGAGATGGGCTGGAAGGAAAATGCATATTGTATTATTCGCATAAAGATGTGTCGAAACTGGAACATCTGATGCGCGACAAGCCATTGAGCGAACGGGAAGTAGGCGCACAGCTGATCAATGAAACGCTGTGCTTTTGCCGAAAGCTCGTGTTTGCCGCCGTAAAGTTCTGATGCACTATTTTGGCGAAGACTGGCGACTGGAAAATTGCAGCAACTGCGATAACTGCCTGCATCCGAAAGAAAAAATAGAAGCCAAAGACGAAGCCTGCAAAGTGCTGAAAGTGGTAAAGCGCTGGAAGAACGTTTTCCAACTGATTATGCGGTAAGTGTGCTGATGGGCAAACAAACGCCGCAGATGAACATGTACCGCCATGAAAAGCTGGATGTGTTTGGCATTGGTAAAGACAAAGATGAGCATTTCTGGAACAGCCTCATCCGGCAGATGCTGCTTGCAATCTATTACGTAAAGATATTGAAGAATATGGCCTGCTGAAGTTTACACGAAGGCGGAGATAAGTTTTTGAAAAAATCCATTCGTTCCCGATTGTGCTCAACAACCTGTTTGAAGATGCCAATGAAGATGATGAGGAAGCAGATGGCGCAAATGCATACCGGCGGTGCAGCCGACGAAAAGCTGCTCGACATGCTGAAAGAACTGCGCCAGAAAGAAGCCAAGAAAAAAGGACTGCCGCCATTTGTGGTTTTCCTTGAAAATTCGCTGCATGATATGGCTACGATGTACCCGACCACTGGAACGGAACTGGAAAAATGCCAGGGCGTGAGCAAAGGCAAAGCGCTCAAATTTGGTAAACCGTTTATTGATCTGATTGCCAAATATGTAGAAGAAAACGACATTGAAAAGCCGGATGATTTTGTGATGAAAAGCGTGGTGAATAAAAGCAGCAACAAAATCTACATTATTCAGAATATGATAAAAAGATTCCGCTGGAAACCATTGCCCGCAACAAAGATCTGCGGTTGATGCGCTGCTGGAAGAAATGGAAACCATTGTTGCCAGCGGTACCAAACTGAACCTGAATTACGCCATCGAAGATATGCTGGATGAAGACGATCAGGATGAAATCATTGATTATTTCCGCAGTTGCGAAACTTCTTCGCTGCAGGTAGCACAGGAAGAACTTGCCGACAGCAATTATAACTGGGAACAATTGAAAATTATGCGGATCAAATTTTTTAGTGAATATGGCAACTAACGGTAATCTGCCGTTTCAGCCCGTTGCTTTTGCAGCAGGCTTTTTTTTTATAGAATCTTATTGATATATGCAACAGCTTATGTCAAAAACAGGCAATAAATAATAACTCGTAAAGATATTTAATATTTATTTCTAACGCAAATAATGATCAAATCGAAATATCCGTCTGTCGGTGGCCATATCCTTTGAATGGCTTTTACAATGTTGCAAATCCCTTTTTATGATGCTTCTTACAGATGTGCCATTTCAAAACCCATGTTGCTATGTAGAACTATTCGAAAAACTTATCCAATTATTTCATGTTCGGCGCAACATTGTGGTAAAGGTGTTGGATATACAAGGAAAAATTGCAAAAACCGTAAAACAAACTTTCCGGGAGTATATTTCCCGGTTGCCGGTTGATGTAAACGATCTTCAAAAGGGCAGGTATGTCATCAACATTTTCAACAACAACGATTTTGTAACTTCTATCTTTTATACAAAACATTGATTTGTGTTTCTGCCAAATGTATGGACCCGCTTATCAGGTAAGCGGTTTTTTTGTTGGAATGAATTCTACATTTACAGATTATTTGAAACCAGAAATCATCTCATTTGATCACCAAACGCCACATTCCGTTTTTAAAAGCCGTTTTTTTATATAGCATTTCTGCCTTTGGCGGTCCGCAAGGTCATTTTGGAATGATGCTGACCACCTTTGTTCAGCAGCGCAAGGATGTTACCGAACAGGAATTGATGGAATACAATGCTTTTTGCCAGATGTTGCCGGGCGCTTCTTCCACGCAAACACTTACGCTGATCGGTTATAAAAGAGGCGGATTACCGCTGGCCATACTTACCCTCATCATCTGGATGCTACCTGCCCGCATCCTGATGAGCTTGTTTCTTTCGTATTTCGGTTTGTCAACGACAAATACCTCAATACACACATTTTCAACTACATAGAGCCAATGGCGATTGGGTTTATCGCCTTTTCGGCATTCAAATTGTTCCGGATTTCCATTCGCAATACCATTACGCGCGTGATCATGGTGGCGGTAACGGTGCTCACTTTTTCGTTGTTCAAAACACCATGGATTTTCCCTGCCATGTTGGTTTCGGCAGGCATTGCTACCAATTTCAGCGACAGGCGCTATCCCGACCAAAATGAACCGCGCAAAAAATATAAAATGGGGCAACATCATTATTTTCTTTTCCATCTTTTTTATCGGCAGCTTTTTTTAGCGAAACGGCGAGAAAACAAAACTGGAAAAACCGCGGACCGTACAACCTGTTTGAAAACTTTTACCGGTTTGGAAGCCTTGTTTTTGGTGGCGGCGACGTGCTGATGCCGATGATGTATGAACAATATGTGGTGCGCCCGCAAACAGATGTAATCCGGCAAACCAATCCCAATGCCTTGCGCATGACGCAATCAGAATTCTTGACAGGTTCCGGAATGGTGCGGGCGATTCCCGGTCCTGTGTTTTCAATCGGTGCTTATGTGGGAGGTATGCTGCTGAGCAAAGGCGGCAGCAATCTGCAGCTGATAGGTTGTGTAATTGGTACGGTTGCCATTTTTCTGCCAAGTGCATTGCTGGTGTTGTTCTTCTTCCCGGTGTGGAGCAACCTGAAGAAATACACAGTGATTTACCGGTCGCTCGAAGGCATCAATGCAGCGGTGGTGGGCATTATCACCGGTTCCTGTATTTTTTTGATCATAGATATTTTTACCAATACCACTTATGTATTACACCGCTGTCGGTTAGTATTGATTTCATTGTGATTAGCCGGAACTTTTAGCTTGCTGACTTTTCCAAAATACGCGCACCTTTTATTTCGTGATTACCTGTTCTTGCTTAGGCGCTGATTTTTTAATTATTGGTAGATAATGATTGTCCATGAATTTCATGGTATATCATTTGTCCGGCAGCATGTACCGTACACTATGCTTTCTTTTTTATCTGCTTGCGGATGAAGGTGGAGGAAATTTCCAGCAAGGGTGCGTTCAGCAATTCGCAGTCGGCTCCAAAAGCATCACTATACCGGAACCCGGGACGGTTATAGATCATAAATGAATAATTTTTCAAGTAATAACTTCACCGTTTTTCCATTTTTTGATATTCTGAAAACTATCTGAACCAACAATAATGACAAATTGGTGCATAGGATATTTTTCTTCGCAGATATACCAGTGTATCAATTGTATAGGAAGGAGTAGGCAGCTTAAACTCAACATCCGACGCCTGCAATTTTGGATTGTCTTCAATAGCAAGCTTTCACAAGATGAAGCCTGTGATAGCTGTTGAGCAATGAAGACTGTTGCTTAAATGGGTTGTGCGGTGAAATCACAAACCAAACCTGCTGCACATCTGGTATGGTCGTGCAATATGTTCTGCAATGATCAGATGACCAATGTGCACAGGATTGAACGAGCCAAAGTATAATCCAATCTTCATGCGCTACATTTCTTCTACCAGGATATTGGCTGCTTCGTCTTTTCGAGGCTCAGCATATAGCCTGAAACGGAAACGGAGATCGGATCTCCCAGTAGGGCAATTTTGTCTATACAGATTATTTCTCCCGGCACACATCCCATTTCCATCAATTTGATATATAATTCTTCATTGGCAAAATCCCTGATCGTCACATTTTTCCCTGCTGGTATCTCCGTCAACTTCTTCATCATTCTGCAAATGTAGAATTACATTTTTTTTAAATTCTCACGCTCGGGTAAAATTACGCGAATCAATTGGGTTGATTAAGTTTGCAAAATGCCTCGTGTTTCGTTTTCCAATGCCGATGTTACGGCCAAACTCAAGCAAAAGCGACTTCTCAAGCAGTTTATTCAGTTTATATTTTTTCTGAAGGAAAGCGTTGTTAGATCTCTCGACTATCATCTTTTGTTCAGATGAATACCTGCTTTCATTGAACCGGCAGTTTCTGCAACACGATTATTATACTGATATTCTCACTTTTGATTTGAGTATGGCGAGAAGTCTTGATCGTGAAATCTACATCAGCACAGAGCGTGTATTGCCGACAACGCAAAACAAAATGGCGCATCTTTTCAGGAAGAATTACAGCGAATTTTTTTTCACGGTGTTTTGCACTTATGCGGATTTGGCGATAAAACGCAAAAGAGAAAAAACACAATGACGGCAAAAGAAAACGAATACCTTCGAAAAATATGAGACGTTTCACGTGAAACAATAAATGAAAATTATGTTCCAACAATACGATGTGATAGTGGCAGGTGCAGGTCACGCAGGCTGCGAAGCAGCTTCGGCAGCTGCCAACATGGGCAGCAAAGTGCTGCTCATTACCATGAACATGCAGACCATTGCGCAAATGAGTTGCAATCCGGCAATGGGTGGCATAGCCAAAGGTCAAATTGTAAGAGAAATAGATGCCATTGGCGGCATGAGTGGAATTGTAACAGACAAAAGTTCTCTTCAATTCAGAATGCTGAACAAAAGCAAAGGTCCGGCAATGTGGAGTCCACGCGCACAATGTGACAGAATGCTGTTTGCGCTCACCTGGCGGCAGATGTTGAAGAAAATCTCAATGTTGATTTTTACCAGGATACCGTACAGATCTGTTATCGTCGAAAACAACAGGGTGTGTGGCGTAATAACCAGTATGGGAAATGAAATCTATTGCAAATCGGTTATCCTTACCAGTGGCACATTTCTAAACGGCGTTATTCATATTGGTGAAAAAAGAATCGGTGGGGGAAGAGTAGCCGAAAAAGCGGCAACAGGCATAACGGAACAATTGGTGAGCCTTGGGTTTTACCAGCAACCGGCTAAAAACGGGAACACCACCACGCATAGATGGGCAGATCGCTTCGATTATTCCAAAATGGAAGAACAAAAAGGAGATACAGAAATCACCGGTTTTTCTTATTTACCCATCCCTAAACTGAAAGCCTGAACAGCAGCTGAGTTGCTATGTTACTTATACCAATGCTACTGTTCATGACATCCTGAAAACGGGCTTTGACCGAAGCCCGATGTTTACCGGACGAATTGAAGGAACCGGTCCGCGATATTGCCCAAGTATTGAAGACAAAATCAACCGTTTTGCCGACAGGGAACGCCACCAGATTTTTGTAGAACCGGAAGGATTTAACACCGTTGAAATTTATGTAAACGGATTTTCCACCTCATTGCCGGAAGATGTTCAATTCAAAGCGCTTGAGCAAATGCCGGGTTTTGAAAACGCAAAAATGTTCAGACCCGGTTATGCCATTGAATACGACTTTTTTCCACCTACGCAGCTTACCGCTACGCTGGAAACCAAATACATCAGCAACCTGTTTTTTGCAGGGCAAATCAATGGCACGACGGGATATGAAGAAGCCGCCTGCCAGGGATTGATTGCCGGCATGAACGCGCACCTGAAAATCAATGAACAAGAGCCATTTATCTTAAAAAGAAATGAAGCTTATATCGGTGTGCTGATCGATGATCTTATCAACAAAGGCACCGACGAACCTTACCGCATGTTTACCAGCCGCGCCGAATACAGAACGCTTGTTGCGGCAAGACAATGCAGATTTGCGCTTGACAGAAATGAGCCACAAACTGGGCTTGGCATCAGACGAAAGACTCACTGCGGTAGATAAGAAAAAAAAGAAGATACAAGACAATCACCAAACTGCTGAATACTACTTCGGTAGAAGCATTTGAGATCAATGGATATCTGCAGACAATCGATTCAGCACCCATTGTTGAAAAACAAAAGCTGTCGAAAATTCTGCTGCGTCCGGATGTTGGCTTGTGCGATGTTATACAGCATATTCCGGCTGCGCTAAGAAATGTTTGATAATTCAGTCGAAGATGCACTATTACAAAGTGAAATACAAGTAAAATACGAACGCTATATTGAGAAAGAAGAGCAGCTGGTAGCCAAACAAAGCGACATGGAAAATTTCGTGATTCCTGATGTATTTAACTATGATACCATTTCGGCTCTGAGCAATGAAGCCATTGCAAAAATTTAAAAAAATAAAGCCGCGTACCATCGGGCAGGCAAGCCGCATCAGTGGTGTAAATCCCAAGTGATATCCAGATACTCATGGTGTATATGGGTAGATAATATGTTGATTATCAATTAGTTACAAAATATTAGAACATTTATTTTTTTGCCAAATCGAGGTTAAAAACTGGCCATGATATCCGCTTCGCAAATCAGGAGCAGTAATATTACACACATAAATACGAACGCGTTGCGGTGTCTGTACCTGTGTCTTTTTGTTGGTTTATGTTGTGTTGGTTCTTCGCTGAAAGCGCAGAAATTGCAGTTGTCCGGTTCTGTGTACGACTTCAGCAACCGCCTGCCGATAGAATCGGTAACAGTGCAATGCACTTGCGGCAGTGGTACCCTCACTGATTCGGCTGGTCATTACTCTCTTTTTGTTTCTACAAAAGACTCCGTGTTTTTTTCTTACCTCGGCAAAAACACAATGAAGTACCCGGTGGATACCATCAGGTATCCGCAATCTTTTGAAATAGGTTTGCACATAGATGTAAAATGGCTGCCTGAGGTAAAGGTGCAAACCCATAATTACTTTATGGATTCGGTAGAAAACCGTCGGGCTTACGATAAGGTATTTAATTACAAAAAACCGGGGCTGGAATTGAGCCGCAATTCATCCACTTATGTGCCCGGTTCGGTAACGGTGGGGCTCGATCTTGATGCCTGATCAATATGTTTCGCTTTCGCAAAAACCGGCAGATGCTGAGTTTCCAAAACCGTTTGCTGAAAGAAGAAGAAGACAAATACATCAACCACCGGTATAGTGTAAGGCTGGTGAAACAACTTACCAAGCTTGAATTTCCGGAGCTGCAAACCTTTATGGATGAATATCGTCCCGATTACGGCATTCTGCAGCAAATGAACGACCTGGAATTGGGCTATTATATTCAACTCTGCTATAAAGATTACCAGGTACAGAAAAACACAGCCCCTACAAAACGGCAGAAGCATTTTAGGCACGCATAATAAGTTCTTTGCTCCTGCCGCTCCATTACAGCCCCGTTACGGGCATGTGTTTATCCCAATCAACCCAGCCTTCCGGCTGATGTCCATCATGCGCTCAATGGGCTGCAAAGCCGCCTTGCGGAGATCTTCGGGCATCGTAAGTTCGGGCGTTTCATATTCCATGCACAAATACACCTTTTCCAGTGAGTTCAGTTTCATATGCGGGCAGTCGTTGCACGCACAGCTGTTATCGGGAGGAGCGGGGATAAATGTCTTGTGCGGCGCGTCTTTTTGCATTTGGTGAATAATGCCTGTTTCTGTTGCGACAATGTATTCCTGACCTTCATCCTGCACGGCATAGCGCAATATCTGCGTAGTACTGCCAATATAATCGGCAACGCGCAATACGGCGTCTTCACATTCGGGGTGAGCCAGCACTTTTGCCTGCGGATGACGGATTTTGAGTTTTACGATCTTCTCAAGGCTGAAGATTTCGTGCACCATGCAGGCGCCATTCCACAGCAACATGTTTCTACCCGTCTTTTTATTGAGGTAAGCGCCCAGGTTTTTATCGGGTGCAAATATGATGGGCTGGTCTTCAGGAATGCTTTCAATGATTTTTACCGCATTGCTGCTGGTACAGATGATGTCGCTCAATGCTTTGATTTCTGCAGAGCAATTCACATAACTTACCACGATGTGATCGGGATGCTTGTCTTTAAACGCTTTGAACAGGGGAGCAGGTGCGCTGTCGGCAAGAGAACAACCGGCATTCAGATCGGGCAGCAACACTTTGCGGGTAGGATTGAGAATCTTGGCTGTTTCAGCCATGAAATGCACCCCGGCGAAGACTATTATGTCTGCGTCGGTTTTAGCGGCGTATTGAGCCAATCCGAGGCTGTCACCGATATAATCGGCTACGTCCTGTATGTCGGCATCCTGGTAGTAGTGCGCCAGCAGCACCGCGTTCTTTTCCCGCTTCAGTCTTTCTATTTCTTCAAACAGGTTGATTGTCGGGTCAATCCCGATATCGAGGAACCCGCGTTTGGGTACTTTCAGGATGGCTTCATCAATGTTCATAACTACTGTAGTATGTATTTATAATACTTATTTATATAAAAAAGCTATTACTATTACGGGTGTGTATATCGTGATAACTTACTTATGCACACGCTGTAAAGTTAACTAACCGCTCCTTTTCCACAGGAATATCCACAAATCTTAACAGTAGAAAGCCTTGATAATCGTGTAGTCCTGCGTGTTACTCACAATCGATAAAATCTGTGCCGGTATTATTCACAAAACCCAATTCACACACTATGCACTGTGCATTAACGGCGGGTAATTGGTTCGTATGTTGGCTGATTTCGGGCATTTCTTCTTTTTGCGTGTTTTTATTCTACCTCTATCCACATTTCAACTTTGCAAAAACGGGGTTTTCAACCGCTTAGGCTCATTATTCACATAACTATGTCAATTTCTTAACGGATGGCATTCTTACAGCCATTTACTTTGCCAAAAAATAAGTTTTCATGAAGAAATTGCTCTTTTTTGCATTTGCAACCACCCTTTTTGCTACGAGTTGTATTAAAAACGAAACCAACATTTCACAGCCCGATTGCTCTATAGTGACTACCACAGCACCGGCAGCTGAAGTAACAGCTTTAAAGGCTTACCTCGATTCAAACAATATTACGGCTACCCAGGACAGCCGCGGATTTTTTTATATTGCCGATTCGGCTGCTCTTACCACTCCCAAACCAACTCCCTGCTCTACCGTATTGGTAGATTATAAAGGTACATTGACCAGTGGAACTGTTTTCGATTCGTCTGCAGCACCCGTAGCATTCAGCCTGTCGGAAAACCTGATTGCCGGCTGGAAAGAAGCTTTGCCGCTCGTAGGTAAAAATGGTTCTATTACCTTATATCTGCCGCCTTCGCTGGCATATGGTGCTGCGGGTTATCCGGGCGTGATTCCGGGCAACGCCAACCTGATCTTCCACATTAAGCTATACGACTTTAATTAACGGCGTAACGGTTTACAAACTTTCATTTATATTTCATAGATATCTGTAAAAAAGAAGCCAGCAGATGTCAGTCTGCTGGCTTCTTTTTTTGTATTGGTGTAAACGCAAAAAAACGCTATTAAAACCCGCTTACATTCAGTCTGCCGCCAGTTACTGTTTTACCTGATAGCGAAGCTGTTGGCACCGTAGAAGAAAGTATGGCACTTTTGATTTGTGCTGCTGTTGCGGTAGCATGGGTAGATGCATATAAGGCCACAGCTCCGCTCACATGTGGTGTAGCCATAGAAGTACCGCTGTAAGACCCATAAGATGACGCTACTTTATTGCCGCTTTTAGCAGGCAGCGTAGAATAAATAGCTACACCGGGAGCGCCAAGGTCTACATTGGTAGCGCCATAATTGGAAAAAGAAGCCAGTGCACCGGTTTTGTCTATGGCTGCCACAGATATTACTGTACTGTTGTTATATCCTGCGGGATAGCTTGCCGTAGCATCAATGTTATTCCCATCATTTCCAGCAGCAGCTACAAACAGGATATCCGCGTTTCCTGCCCTTGTAATGGCATCCTGCAAAGCCTGCGAAAAACCACCACCGCCCCATGAATTGCTGGTGGCAGGAATTTTTAATCCATGCCTGGTTTTCAGGTCAGTGAAATAGTCTACACTTTTAATTGCATTGGCAGTAGTTCCACCATTTCTTCCTAAAAATTTTGCAGAGATTATGGTTACGCTCCAGTTTATGCCGGCTACGCCTTTTCCATTGCCACCTTTGGCACCTATGGTACCAGATACATGCGTACCATGATCATCTGTAGTGCCATCAAATGTTGTATTGTCGTTACTGGCAAAATCCCACCCGTGTATATCGTCTACATATCCATTTCCATCATTGTCCACACCGTCTGCCACATCAAAAGGATTGGTCCAGAAATTGGCAGCAAGATCTTCGTGTGCAAACATTGCTCCTTCATCTATCACGCCTATATACACTGATGATGCACCGGTATGACCCATGGTCCAGGCTTCTGCCGCCTGGCTGCCGAAAGTATTGGACGGTGTACTGGCATCGCCATACATGCCCCATAAAGTGCCATCGGTAAATGAAGGATCATTCGAAACAACCTGGTGCTGATAGATATAATTTGGCTCGGCAAACTGAACCAGTTTCTGCAGTTTCATTTTTGCAATTGCATCACTGATATTGAGTGGCGTTTTAATAAGATAAATCCCTTCTTTTTCGCCTGCATGCTGCATTGCTTTGGTAAAAATATTTTCGCTGATTTTTCCACTGATAGCCGACAATGCCTGCAATTTCTGGTTTTCAGTAAAGCCACTTTTAAACCTGATGAGCAATTCACCGGATACAAAGTTTGAGGTAATGGATTGCTGCGCCTGGTTGCTGATGGAAGAGGAAAGAAAAGAAGTATCATTTTTTTCACGGATGTCTTTCTGACAGCTTGCCAACGCAACCATAGCGAGGATTGGTAAAACAATTTTTCGTGTCATTTTGGAAGTATTTAATTGTGATACCAATATATCATTATTCTTTAACAAATATTAAACAATATAATTTTAATAAGTACTCTAAACCAAGCTGTTTGGTATACAAGGTTTTATGAAGAGGAAATTTGAAGAAAAGTATTTGGTAACAGCCTCATACTGCTCAACAATCAGGGTTATTTGCAGACTATACGTTTAAAAAAACAACATGCATAAGGTCATTTTCGGGTCTGTTGTAAACTAATTCCTTTTCATAAATTGGGTATGGTAAACATGCAAAATCCCGATAGTTATCAAGCTACCGGGATTTTACAAAAAACGAATGGTTGAGTCTTGATCTCTTTATGTACACGCACCAATAATGCTGCGTAATTATATAATATTACTCCATCACCGGGCGCAGCCATTTTTCTGCTTCTTCATCGCTCCAGCCTTTGCGTTGGTTATAATTCTGATACTGGTCTTTTTGAATTTTACCAATACCAAAATACTTGCTTTGCGGGTGGCTGAAATACCAGCCGCATACCGAACTTGCCGGATACATTGCCAGCGATTCTGTTAAGGTAATGCCGGTTTGTTCCGTTGCATTGAGAATATGGAACAGCTTGTATTTTTCAGTATGGTCGGGGCAGGCGGGATAACCCGGCGCCGGGCGAATGCCGACATATTTTTCTTTGATCAGTTCTTCATTCTGCAGGCTTTCATTGGCTGCATAACCCCAGTATTCGGTACGCACTTTTTTATGCAATAATTCGGTAAATGCTTCTGCCAAACGATCGGCCAATGCCTGCAACATGATCTTATTGTAATCATCATATTGCTGCTGAAAACGTTCGAGATGCGGCTCGATGCCATGTATGGTTACCGCGAATGCGCCGATGTAATCCTGCACATTTGTTTCACATGGAACAATATAATCTGCCAGTGAAATATTGGGTTCGGTAGCTGTTTTCTTTATTTGCTGGCGCAAAAATTCCAAAGACACCGTTTTCTTCATCGTGCTCAACCTGTACCGTATCGGGCGCAGTTTTTTGTAGCTTTGTAAAAATCCAATCAACAGCTTTTGGCGTGAGCCATTTTTCTGCAATGATTTTGTCGAGCAAAGCATTGGCATCGTGGTACAGTTTGGTAGCTTCTTTACCAATGACATCATCGGTAAGCAAATCCGGGAAACGACCGCCCAGTTCCCACGCAATAAAGAAGGGAGCCCAATCGATGTAAGTTCTTATTTCTGCAAGATCATAATCATCAAACGCTTTTGTGCCAAGGAAAGACGGCGTTGGCGGCAGATAATCATTCCAATCAATTTTCACCTTGTTTGCCTGTGCCTGTTCAAATGTCAGATAAGGTTTTGCACTTTTTTTATTGCCGAAATCAGTGCGCAGTTTGTCGTATTCAGTAGAAATGCCGCCGAGATAAGCCTCTTTGTTTTCTTTACTCAGCAATGTGCCCGCTACCGTTACGCTACGCGAAGCATCGAGCACATGCACAACGCCATTATCATATTCAGGAGAAATTTTTACAGCCGTATGCATGCGGCTTGTGGTAGCGCCACCTATCAGTAAAGGCTGCTGCATGTGGCGGCGTTTCATTTCGCGCGCTACGTGCACCATTTCATCAAGAGAAGGCGTGATCAAACCACTCAACCCGATAATATCCACATTCTCACGCATTGCTGTTTCCAGTATTTTATCGGTAGGCACCATTACACCTAAATCGATAATGTCGTATCCATTACAGGCAAGCACAACGCCTACAATATTTTTCCCGATATCATGCACATCGCCTTTTACGGTAGCCAATAATATTTTAGCTGCACCGCCTTGTTTAGCCAGCGGGTTGGTTCTTTTTTCTTCTTCAATAAACGGCGTAAGCCAGGCTACACTTTTCTTCATCACGCGGGCACTTTTTACCACCTGTGGCAAAAACATTTTACCCGATCCAAACAAGTCGCCCACTACATTCATTCCATCCATCAGCGGACCTTCAATCACTTCCAGCGGCTTATCATATTGCAGTCTCGCTTCTTCCGTATCCACATCTATAAAATCGGTAATGCCGTTTACCAGCGCATGCTTTAAACGCTCCTTTACCGATGTGCCACGCCAGGCATCGTCTTTCTTTATTTCCTTTCCTTTGCTCTTTACTGTTTCTGCAAACTGTATTAGCCTTTCGGTGGCTTCGTTGTTGTCGTTATTGTGGTTCAGGATTACGTCTTCACAAAGCTGCCGCAGCTCAGGTTCTATCTCATCATACACCACCAGCTGACCAGCATTTACAATGCCCATGTCCATTCCCGCTTTGATGGCATGATACAGAAACACGCTGTGCATGGCTTCGCGCACCGGCTCATTTCCACGAAATGAAAAAGACACATTGCTCACACCACCGCTGATTTTTGCAAGCGGCATTTTTTGCTTGATCACGCGTGTGGCTTCTATAAAATCGACAGCATAATTGTTGTGTTCTTCAATGCCTGTGGCAATGGCAAAAATGTTGGGATCGAAAATGATATCCTGCGGTGCAAAACCTACTTGGTTGACCAGTATATCGTAAGCAATAGAACAGATATTTACGCGGCGATCAAACGTGTCTGCCTGACCTTTTTCATCGAATGCCATCACCACAACCGATGCACCAAAGCTTTGGCAGATAAAGGCTTGTTCCACAAATTTTTCTACTCCTTCTTTCATGGAAATAGAATTCACAATGCACTTGCCCTGCACGCATTTCAAGCCTGCTTCTATCACCGAAAACTTTGAAGAATCGATCATCACCGGGATCTTGGCAATGTCGGGTTCGCTCTGCAGCAGGTTGATGAATGTGGTCATGGCCTGCACGCCGTCAAGAAGAGCATCGTCCATATTCACATCAATTACCTGCGCACCGCTTTCTACCTGCTGCCGGGCTACACTGAGTGCTTCTTCGTATTTGTTTTCTTTTATTAAACGGGCGAATTTTTTACTGCCGGTTACATTGGTACGCTCGCCAATGTTGATAAAGTTGGTTTCGGGACGAATAACCAGCGGTTCCAATCCGCTCAGGCGTAAAAAAGGTTTGATGATATTCTTTTCGTTCATGATGTTTTCTGCTACAATAATGTTGCTCTTACAGAGCTATGACCTTTATCTTTTTTCCTAATAACGTGTCGCTCCTGCGGAGCTGTAACTATTTATCTCTTTACTTGCTGCTATTCACCAATTGCTGCCCAGATTTGTAATTGATACAAGAGCAATTCATTAAAAAGTTGCTTACCGATTGGCTTCATAAAATTCAAACAAATATTCATTTTTAAATTCTACTTCAACTGCACGCAAAAAGGCAATATATTCTTGTTGAAATGTAACCTTCCGGTGATGTTGCAGCTTGTTCAAAATGTAACTGATCACTTGCGGAACCTGCGATTTGCCATAGTAAAAGCGCCATAACCTTCCTGCCAGCTAAAACGAAATAATGCCTTGAAATTCCCTTTGATCCATAACTTAGAATTGGATTTGATGTCGCGCACCATATTAGAAATTTTCAATTTAGGCTACACACTCATCAACAGGTACACATGATCGGGCATACAATAGATTTTCATCAGCTTTTGCACAACACCGGTTATAAATTGCTGCAGCCGTTCGCGCAATGCTTCCTCAATAAAATGCCGTCGTCTTTTTACAGCAAAAACAAGTTGTCTATAAATCTGTGAATAGGTATTCGGCATACAAACCAGTGAAAGAATCAATACTTATACCACTTCTTCTACTTCCGGTAATTTCCTGGGTTCCAAGCGCCGCACATTGTCGGCAATGTGGCGGATATGATCGGGCGTAGTGCCGCAGCAACCGCCAACAATATTCACAAAACCTTCTTTTGCCCAGTCTTCGATAAAATGAGCCGTTTCGTGCGGTTGCTCGTCATATTCACCCATAGCGTTTGGCAAACCCGCATTGGGATAAGCCGACGTATAGCAGGAAGCAATACTGCTTAGTTCTTCAATGTGGCTGCGCATATCCTGCGCGCCAAGTGCACAATTAAGCCCAATGCTCAGCGGTTTGGCGTGCATTACCGAGATGTAAAAAGCTTCCAGTGTTTGCCCGCTCAGCGTTCTGTCCGCTTGCGTCGGTAATGGTGCCGCTGATCATGATGGGCAACTCAGGCTGCTGCTGATCGCGGAAATATTTTTTGATGGCATAAATAGCAGCTTTTGCATTCAGCGTGTCAAAAATGGTTTCTATCAGCAACATATCCACGCCACCATCTACCAATCCTTTTACCTGCTCGTAATAAGCATTCGCTACTTCATCGAACGACACCGCCCGAAAGCCGGGATTGTTTACATCCGGTGAAAGCGAAAGGGTTTTGTTCATCGGCCCGATGGCGCCGGCAACAAATTTCTTATCGGAAGTAGCCGGCTGAGCCGCAGTAAATTCCTCAATGGCTTCCCTGGCGCATTTGGCAGCCGCCACATTCAGTTCGTAAGCCAATGCCTGCATATCGTAATCAGCCTGCGCAATAGATGTGCTGGAAAACGTGTTGGTTTCCAGTATATCGGCACCGGCCGCAAGGTATTCCTTATGAATGGCTTTGATAATGTCAGGTTGGGTAAGACAAAGAAGATCGTTATTGCCTTTTACATCAGTATGCCAGTTGGCAAAACGTTCGCCGCGATAATGCTCTTCGGTAAGCTGGTATCGCTGAATCATGGTGCCCATGGCGCCGTCTATTACCAAAATACGTTTGTCTAATTCTGCACGGATACTCTCAATCTTCGAACGCGTGACTGATAAATTACTCATAGTTTTTTAACATTGATAATTGCACGGATGTAACCACGCAGAACGGTGCTTTGTTCTGTGTGTATAAGTCCATGTCTGATAATTGTTGTAATAAACGGGTAGGAAACCTAATAGCAGAGGCGTTTCTTAGCGTTTATTAGTTCAGCTTTTTTATGCAGGGGGAACAATAAACAAATCTTCCTGCGGTGCAAAGATATAAAGATTACCTGTTAGATATATAACTGCCCACCGGCAAACGATTGGTGAGGCTGCGGGCAAGTGTCAGTTCATCGGCATATTCCAGCTCGCCGCCAAAGGCAATGCCGCGGGCAATAGTGGTGACTTTGCAAGGCAATTGCTGTATTTTCTTTTGAATATAATAAATGGTGGTGTCGCCCTGGATATTGGGATTAAGGGCAAAAATGATCTCTTCTGTTTCTTCCTGCTGCACACGGTTTACCAGCGATTCTATGTTAAGCTGATCGGGACCTACGCCATCAAGCGGAGAGATAATGCCACCGAGCACATGATAGGTTCCGCTAAACTGTTGGGTGCTTTCAATAGCAATCACATCACGGATGTTTTCCACCACGCAAATGAGGTGCTGGTTACGAAACGAATTGGCGCAGATAGTGCAAATTTCGCCGTCGCTTACATTATTACACCGCCTGCAAAATTTGATATCTGTGCGCATTTTGGTAATGGTTTCACCAAAATGCGCCACTTCAGGTTCGTCCTGTTTTAATAAATGAAGCACCAAACGTAAGGCTGTTTTCTTCCCGATGCCGGGCAATTTTGCAAATTCATTAACGGCATTTTCCAACAAGGCGGAGGCTAATTGCATCGTACAAAGATACAAAGAGAGGTAAGTTTTTGCAAGGAAATAAGCAGTATAATACACCCTTTAGGTGGGGATTAACAAACCCTTTTTTGAAGTAGCATTATTAGCCGTATATTCCGGTAATTAGAGGAAAATTGGTTCAGGATTGTCTAATAATGAAAAAAAAAGGTACATTTCTGCAGATGCTACTTATTCCCTTTTGTCTAATAATTCACAAGTCTCTGTATGGTTTCTTCAAGCCGTGCATTGGCTAAAAAATTCTTTTCCAAAGCCTGGTTGAACGGGATAGGCGTATCGAGGCTGGCGCAGCGCATAACGGGTGCATCGAGATATGTAAAGCAGTGCTCTCCTATCCAGGCCGATAGTTCGCCACCTATGCCGCCGGTTAGGGTGTCTTCGTGCAGCACCAACACTTTCCCGGTGCGCTGCACCGAAGCCTTGATGGCTTCGTAATCAAGAGGCAACAGTGTGCGAAGGTCTACAATGTCGAAGGAAATCGATTTGTGGTTTGCGGCACAATCCATCGCCCAATGCACACCCATGCCATAAGTGATGATGCTGATGTCGCTGCCGGTTTGCACCTGTCTTGCTTTACCAATTTCTATCTCGTAATATTCTTCCGGCACTGTGCCACTGATGCTCCTGTACAAACCTTTATGTTCAAAATATATCACAGGATTTGGATCGTTGATGGCAGCAATCAGCAAACCTTTCGCGTCCATCGGCGTAGAAGGATAAACCACCTTTAAACCGGGTGTGTGCACAAACCACGCTTCATTGCTCTGGCTGTGAAAAGGACCGGCGCCCATGCCCGCGCCTGTCGGCATACGGATTACCACATCGGCATTTTGCCCCCAGCGATAGTAGATCTTTGCGAGGTTGTTTACAATCTGGTTAAAACCCACGGTTACAAAATCGGCAAACTGCATTTCTACCATACTGGTAAAACCTTCGAGGCTTAAGCCCAAGGCTGCGCCGATGATCGCGCTTTCGCAAAGCGGCGTATTGCGAACGCGTGCTTTTCCCCATTTTTCCACAAAGCCTTCCGTTATTTTAAAAGCGCCGCCATATTCGGCAATGTCCTGCCCCATCAGCACAAGGTTGCAGCGCTTGCTCCATACTTTGGTACAGCGCATCTTTAATGGCATCTACAAAGCGCATCTCTTTGGAAGGTTTGGACAGAATAAAAGAAGCCGAAGAATTGTCGATCACTTCAGCATGCGGTTTCGAGATTTCGGTAGATGTGTGGCGCATATACATCATTCATCTCTTCGCCCGTATCTGGCTTTATCACCGATGCTTCTGCCATTGCCTGCTTCCATTCTTCGTCTATATGTCTTTTCACATCTGAACGGATTTTTACCACGTCATGTTCCGTAAGAACCTTACCGGCTATCAAAAAATGTTCATAGTTATTTACCGGATCTTTTTTGCTCCATTCGTCAAACAGGTGCTGCGCAATGTATTTGGTGCCGCTGGCTTCTTCGTGCCCGCGCATCCGGAACGTGTTGCATTCAATGAGATATGGTTTTTGGTGTTGGTTGCACTGCTGCCTGATGTTGCGCACAGCTTCTACAACTTCCAGTATATTGTTGCCATCTATCAGGATGCCATCCATGCCATAGCCTTTGGCTTTATCGGATAAATGCTCGCAGCGGTATTGCTCACTCACAGGTGTACTTAACCCATAACCGTTATTTTCTATTAAAAAAATAACCGGCAGGTTCCACACAGCAGCTACGTTAAGCGCTTCGTGAAAGTCGCCTTCGCTGGTGCCGCCATCGCCGGTAAAGGCGAGCGAAACCTTGTTTTGTTTCCTGATTTTATAAGCCAAAGCCACACCATCGGCAATGGCAAGCTGCGGACCAAGGTGCGAGATCATACCACAGATAAAATGATCTTTACTGCCAAAATGAAAGCTGCGTTCGCGCCCTTTGCTATAACCATTTTTATCGCCCTGCCATTGCAGAAATAGTTTTCGCAGCGGCATTTGCCGCGTGGTAAAAACGCCAAGATTGCGGTGCAGCGGCATGATCCAGTCTTCTGCTTCCATGGCATACGTGCAGCCAACGGCAATGGCTTCCTGCCCAATGCCGCTAAACCATTTGCTGATTTTTCCCTGCCGGAGCAAAATGAGCATTTTCTCTTCAATCAGGCGTGGCAGCACCAGCTTTTTATAAATATCAATCAGCTGTTCGTTGGTAAAATGTTTTCTGTTGAACTGCATGAAAACGGCTCCTGTTTTATGGACTTTATAGAAAGAGAAAATAAAGAAAAAGTAAGCGAACAGCAGGAATAATCAATCGCTTTAAATTGCTAAAAAATATCTTCCAGTTCCTGCAAATGATGAATCATATAAGTAGGTTCTACACGTGCTTCTATGCCCAGGTGATTGACAAATACGGTATCGATGCCGGCGTTTTTAGCACCTCCAATGTCGGCATCCAGGTTATCGCCTATCATGATGCATTCGCAAGCCGAAGTATTGCAGCGGTTCATGGCAAACTCGAAAATAGCACGGTTGGGCTTCAGGCTGTTGCTGTTTTCAGAAGTGATCATTTCTACAAAAAAATGGCGCAGGTTGCTGCTTGTAAGCTTGCTGTTTTGCACAAAATCAAAACCGTTGGTAATGAGGTGCATAAGGTAGCCCCGCTCCCGCAGGTAAGTGAGGATTTCTATCGTGTAGGGAAACAGGTTTTTTTTCAGTGGTAATATCTGCAGAAAATCATCGGCCATGCGTTTTGCCAGCATTTCGTCGGCTATTTTAAAGTCGAGCAACGCGAGCCACATACGTTTCCACCGCAGTTCTTCCTGTTTGATGTAGCCTTTGGTATAGCGGTCCCAGAGTTTATTGTTATGAAAACTGTACTGGTTAAAAAATGAATCGAAATTATACACGCCTCTTTGTTCCAGGTTGTGTTGCTGGCTGATGTCGTACAAGGTTTCCTTAGCGTTGGTTTCAAAGTCCCAGAGTGTATGATCGAGATCAAAAAATAAGTGACGGTATTTCATAAACAAAGAAAGTAAAACCTGTAAAAGTAAAAAGTTATAACGGAAAAGAAGAAGTTGTCATGTGAAGGTGCACAATCTTTTTGCCAGGCAACATAGTTTTCACTATTTACTTTTTATATTACATTATGAATCTGATTATTACCGGCGCTTCCAAAGGATTGGGATACACCATTGCTGAAAAATTTGCTTCGCGATAAACAAGGTCATACATTGATGTTGTGTGCCCGCAACGAAGATCATCTGCAGCAATTTTCCACCAACCTGCAAGCCCGGTATCCGCGCACCAACATTTACTGCAAGCCCTGCGATGTGGGCAACAAGCAAGAGGTGCTGGATTTTGCAGAATGGATATTGCAAAAAAAGATTCCTATCGATGTGGTGATTAATAATGCCGGGCAGTTTTTGCCGGGCAATGTGATCAGCGAAGCCAGATGGCACACTGGAAAAAATGGTAGAAGTAAACCTTTATAGCGCTTACTACCTCACGCGTGCCTTGCTACCCACTATGATAGCGGCGAAAACGGGTCATATTTTCAATCTTTGTTCCATTGCATCGCTTGGTGCCTATAATCATGGCGTATCTTACAGCATCAGCAAATTTGCGTTCATGGGATTTACCAAAAACCTGCGCGAACAATTGAAAGCAACACAACATCAAAGTAACTGGCGTGTATCCGGGTGCATTTATGAGTGATAGCTGGAGCGGCAGCAACATTGACCCAAACCGTATTATGGAAGCAAAAGACGTTGCCGACCTCATCTATGCTGCCGCGCACCTTTCGCCGCAGGCTTGCCTCGAAGACATTATTCTACGTCCGCAACTGGGAGATTTGTAGTGAGATTGTATGATGTATTAGGTATGATGTAGTATGTATCAGGTATTAAGTATTATGATAATTGTATAAGTAGAATGGTATGATGTAGAATGATTGATAACATATTATCGATATCGTGAAACTAAAATTTTCTGACTACTTTGAGTTACGTACAAAAGCAACATTGATTGTCTAATTCACAAGATACCTAATACAACCTTCATAATACCTACTACATAATACATTCATCATACTACCAACTACAAAATTTCAATACAGACTCCCTGATACAATCAACAACAATTACCTTCGCAGCATGGAAGAATTGCTGCAACAAATCAATCAACATAAAGAGGATATTTTGGCTTTTGAAGCCACCACAGCCGAAGCTGCCGAGGCTTTCCGCATCAAATACCTGGGAACCAAAGGCATTGTAAAAGCGGTGATGGGCGAAATGAAGAGTGTACCCAACGACCGGAAAAAAGAATTCGGACAAATGCTGAATGAGTTTAAACAATTTACAGAAGCACGCTACGAAGCGATAAAGGAAACAACCGGCGGCACGCAGGGAGCAACTACCGACAGCCAGATAGACCTTTCACTGCCGGGCTTGCCCATTGAAACCGGTAACCGGCATCCGCTGCAGCATCGTACGAAACAACATTGTGTCCATTTTTAAACGCCTGGGTTTTGCAGTAGCCGAAGGTCCGGAGATAGAAGACGACTGGCACAATTTCGGCGCCATGAATATGCCCGAAGACCATCCTGCGCGCGACATGCAGGATACCTTTTATATCAATCAAAATCCTGCGTGGCTCTTGCGCACGCATACGAGCAGTGTGCAGGCGCGGGTGATGGAAACACAAGCGCCGCCCATCCGCGTGGTGTGCCCGGGTCGTGTGTATAGAAATGAAACCATCAGTGCCCGCGCGCATTGTTTTTTTCACCAGATAGAAGGACTGTATATTGATGAACATGTAAGCTTTGCCGACCTGAAGCAAACCTTGTATTTCTTTGTACAGGAAATGTTTGGCAAAGACGTAAAAGTGCGTTTTCGCCCTTCCTATTTTCCCTTTACAGAGCCAAGCGCCGAAATGGACATCAGTTGTCTCATCTGTGGCGGTAAAGGTTGCACTGTGTGCAAACATACCGGCTGGGTAGAAATACTGGGCAGCGGCATGGTGCACCCGAAAGTGCTTCAAAACTTTAATATTGATCCTGAAAAATATACCGGTTTTGCGTTTGGAATGGGTATTGAACGTGTGTGTCAATTGAAGTACCGGGTAAATGACCTGCGGTTGTATTCGCAAAATGACGTGCGCTTTTTAAAACAGTTTGCCGGCGCCGTGTAGCGATGGCTGCGGCTAAGAAAGGACAGTACATAGAAAGTACATTTTTTTTACTCAATTTGTATAATGAACGATTGGTCGTTAGCGGCTGATCGTTTTTTTGTTGGGTAGCCTGAGAGAATGGGAGGAATATTGTGATGCGTGTTTTTGTGAAATTCAGACCGGAGATTTGCGGACGGTGCCATGAAGTTGGGAGACGACGCTGAGCAAGGGAGATGAAAATCCGACTGCAAACACAGCAACTGGTAATTGCATGCAACATCCCAAACCAAAAAAAGTTCTATTGACATATTGGAAACTTTGGTATATTGTTTTACCATTCAAACACCGCACATGCCCTTGAAAACACTCAACATCTTCGTTGCATCCTCAGCCGAATTGAAAGAAGACCGGGACGATTTTGCCAGTTTATTAGCCTTGAAAACGAAAGGCTGGTAAATCAAAACATCTTTTTAAAAATGGTGCAATGGAGTCTTTCCTCGATGCGGTTTCCGATACGCGGAAGCAAAACGAATACAATCAGCCATCCGTGAATCAGATATAGTACTCTGCCTCTTTTTTACTAAAGCAGAAAATATACCGCTGAAGAATTTGATACTGCCTACCAAGTTTTTAAAGAAACCGGTAAGCCAATGATATGGACTTATTTTAAAAACGCCCCTATAGATTATGATTTAATTACAGAAGAAATTTCCACCTTGCTTACCTTTAAGAAAAAGATTAGTGATCTTGGTCACTTTCCTACAAACTACAGTAATATTTCCGATTTAAAGTACCAGTTCCGGAATCAATTAGACAAGGTGTTATTCAGAATAGCCAACCCGGCTGGAACCGCATACCATCCGGCAGCGCAGGCGGCTGCTTTTACAACCGAACTCGTAAGAAACACTTTCAATGAACAGCTTACCAAAAAATTGATTGAAACCATACAGGTATATAGCCCAAGAGCACAAAAGTTTTTGGAAAATGTTAACCGGTTAGCGCTCGATTGGGAATTACAGCCTCGCTTTAGCGATAAGCAAAAGAAATCATCGCCGTGAAGTTTCGTTGGTATTTTGTGCATTCAACTCCGCAAACTCATGGCAATCGGGAAAGAAAACCTCTCGGAAAATAAAATGCGAAATACCTTGAAAATTGCCAACTCACCTGCAAACGGCTTTGCAGTTGTTGTGTTTTTCACTGATATCCAAACTATGGGATTATCAAAAAGAAAACAACGTTGCCTTTACTCCCGAACAAGCAACAACCTGCCGCAATTTTTTCGAAGATGAATTTGAGCTTGACATTTGTGGTTATGCCCATTTCCTGAAAGTACTGACTGGGTTTCCCTCGGCAATGGGCTGAGTTTCCCGATGGCTGAGCTCAACGACCGCCAATTGCCTGTTGGTGAAGACAATGATTTCCTCGCGGCATGTCACCAATTGCAAACAATTGAGCAACTGCTGGATCCGGTTCTCTTTCAGTTGACAACTGCTCCAAAGCCCAAACCAGCCTGCAACCGTGCTGGCATCGCTGAATTTTTTGGTCAACTACAAAATGGTTTCCATCAAAAGCATTGGCTATTTTCAAATGCGCAAAGCAAACCTCATTACCTGTATAACTGTACTGCTCTAGCATTGACCTCGCATTTAAGATCAACCCGGAAACGGTCAACTATCAAGAAATACCCATTAATACCGATGCGGTATTGCTATATAAGGGAAGCTACCAGCAACACATTAACTTGTTCCCGTTCATTATCGACGAAAATGCGTTGAAGCTGGAAGGCGGTTCCAAAATTTGTTTTTATGCTTTCCACAATTTGAACGATGACAGTTTGAACTACAATTTTATGGAAGACAACAGCATGGTTAGTATTGTCAATACCGGTACGTTGAAAAATGCTACCGACATGAACGCGGTGTTCATGGACCCTCAAAAAAGAAAAAACATAAGGTTAGATTCCGTGTTTTCTCTATTCCAGGAAGCAAAAAAAGCGGTTACTGGCGCGCAGAAGACGATTTGCTCAAGGACCTCTGATAGACCTGTTGTTCCTTTCTACCAACCAACCTTGCACATGAAAACCTACCCGTTTAAATTTTTAGACGCCTACAGCCGGAAAGACACTGACCTGTTTTTCGGCAGGGATGAAGAGATCAGTACCCTGTACGAAATGATCTTCCAAACGTCCATCTTGTTAATTTACGGCGCATCGGCACGGCAAAACCAGCCTCATACAATGCGGACTTGCCAGCAAATTTCAATCGCACGATTGGCTGGCCATTACCATTCGGCGGGCAACAACCTGAACCTTTCTTTTGAAAAAGCACTGGCAGATGCGGGTGGCAGCGGCAAGACCAACAGGACAACATGGATTGGCTGACTGATGGATTGGACGACGAAGAAACCGTAACCACCACTACCCGCGAGTTAACGCGGCTTGCACAATCGTTAAAGAACATTTACATCACTTCATTTCGTCCGGTGTATCTGATATTCGACCAGTTTGAGGAACTGTTTATTTTGGGTTCGCCAGATGAGCAGAAGCAGTTTATCCAGACGGTGAAAGAAATTCTCGAAGTAGAGCAACCAGTGAAGATGATTTTTTCGATCCGGGAAGAATACCTCGGCATTTAAACCGGTTTGAACGGCAGTACCGCAGCTCCTGCGCAAAAAGCTGCGCGTAGAGCCGATGAACCTCGACAAAGTGCGGCAGGTGATTGTTGCGCAACAGCATACAAAAATTCGAGTGTGCACCTGCAAGTCGGAGAAGAAGAAGCGATAATAGAAGGTATATTTGACAAAGATTAAAGGCAAGGATATAAAACTTACAGTACAATTGCCTTACCTGCAGGTATTTTTAGATAAATTCTATTTGCATATAACGAAGAACGATGAAACCAAGCAGGCAGAAGCTGTCTTAACCTTGCAGGCACTTGGCGAGATGGGCGACATCGGCGACGTGCTGCGCAACTTTTTGGAAGAACAGGTTGCCGGCATCAGTAAAAAACTAAGTACGCCAAACAACCCCCTTACTACAGAAACGACCTGGACGATGTTGTCGCCCTTTGCCACGCTCGAAGGTACGAAGGAGCCCATTAGCAAGCAAGGCTTGTACGACCGGTTGCCCGACCTGAACCAAAAACTGGTTGACGCTGCGGTGGAGGCGTTTATCAACAGTCGCATTCTACGCTATACCGAGGAGGCAGACCTGTACGAGATAGCCCACGACTCGCTGCAAAGCGCATTGCGGAAAAACGAAGCGATGAAGATATTGCTCTGCTTGAGATCAAACGGCTGATCAAAACCCAAACGTCTTTAAAAGCCGGTGCGCGAGGTACCCTGCCTGAAGAGCAGTTAACGTTTATTGAACCGTATTTACCGAAAATCAAACTTACTGGCGAAGAGCAAGCTTTGATAGAAGAAAGCAAAAAGGCTGTTGCCCTGCAAAAAGCCTCCACCCTGCGGCAGCAACTACTGGAAAAAAATCAGCAAACCCAAAAACTTTTTATACGTTGGATAGTTGCAGCACTGATGATGATGGTTGTTTTAGCTATATGAGCATTTTATCAACAGCAGCGTGCAAAGCGGAACGCGGAAAAAGCACAGAATGCGGTAGCTGTAATCAAAAAGCAGCAGGCAATTATCAAAGCGCAGGAATTGAAAAGTTTTGGAGATTCCTATAAAGATTTGGGAGATAGATTATGCTTGTGATAGTTACCGTAAAGCTTTGGATTCTTTGGCAAATTACCCTAGCCGAACCACTATATAAAGAGTTGACCAATTTGAAAAATTCGTTGAAATGCAATTAAACATCACGATATTTTTTGTATTGCTATGCGGAACACTGCATGCACAGGATTGCACTAAATATAAAACTTCAATGGATGCCGGAGAAAGCTATCTAAACAAAGGAAACTACGATGAAGCATTGAATAAATTTCAGCTTGCCCAGATTGCTGCGCGCGAGTGTGGCTTAAAAACCAATGAACCTGCCCAAAAATTAAAAATGGTATTGAAAGGTTTAAAACAGCAGCGCGACGAAGCGATTAAAGGAAAAGTGCTAACAGAAAAAGCGAAAGAAGCTGCATTACGTTCTGAAGCAGAAACCAAACGTGCGCTGATAACGGTAGACAGTGCAAGGCTACGTGCAGATTCAGCAAAAGTATACGCAGTACAATCTGAGGAAAAAGCCAAACGAGCTTTGGATACTGCTAAAGTTGATAAGCAACGTGCCGACTCGGCGCTTGCCCTAGCCAGTAAACTGGTAAGAACCATCTATTTCTACGACGGAAAGTTTGCACTATCAGTCCGGGAAATTTTTGGTGACTATAAATATGGATTTGTAAATAAAGAAGGTGATGTAGTAATTAATTATAAATACGACCAAGCAGAACAGTTTGATCGTAACACCGGATTTGCCAAGGTAAAACGAACAAATAATAATAGTCATCTGATAAATTTCCTGATAGATACTACTGGGAAAGAGTACCAACTTGCATTTGATAGATTAGGTTTAAATGAATTTGTTACAGCTGTAGATTTGAGTTATCAAGGATTAAACAAGATTCCGGAAACAGTAGTAAATAATACCCAACTCCAAATACTTATTCTAAATGCAAATCACATCAAGAGGTTGCCATCGGCAATCGAACAGCTTACGGCATTGCAAACCTTGTATTTGAGCGGTAATAAGCTAGTCACCCTGCCATCGGCAATCGAACAGTTAGAAGCTTTGCAATCCTTGTATTTGAGCAATAATCAACTAAACACCCTGCCATCGGCAATCGAACAGCTTACGGCATTGCAAACCTTGTATTTGAGCGGTAATAAGCTAGTCACCCTGCCATCGGCAATCGAACAGTTAGAAGCTTTGCAATCCTTGTATTTGAGCAATAATCAACTAAACACCCTGCCATCGGCAATCGAACAGCTTACGGCATTGCAAACCTTGTATTTGAGCAATAATCAACTAAACACCCTGCCATCGGCAATCGAACAGTTAGAAGCTTTGCAAACCTTGGATTTGAGAAATACTAAGCTAGTCACCCTGCCATCGGCAATCGAACAGCTTACGGCATTGCAAACCTTGGATTTGAGCGATAATCAACTAAACACCCTGCCATCGGCAATCGAACAGCTTACGGCATTGCAAACCTTGGATTTGAGTTATAATCAACTAAACACCCTGCCATCGGCAATCGAACAGTTAGAAGCTTTGCAAACCTTGGATTTGAGCAATACTAAGCTAGTCACCCTGCCATCGGCAATCGAACAGCTTACGGCATTGCAAACCTTGGATTTGAGCGATAATCAACTAAACACCCTGCCATCGGCAATCGAACAGCTTACGGCATTGCAAACCTTGGATTTGAGTTATAATCAACTAGACACCCTGCCATCGGCAATCGAACAGCTTACGGCATTGCAAACCTTGTATTTGAGCGGTAATAAGCTAGTCACCCTGCCATCGGCAATCGAACAGTTAGAAGCTTTGCAATCCTTGTATTTGAGACAATAATCAACTAAACACCCTGCCATCGGCAATCGAACAGCTTACGGCATTGCAAACCTTGGATTTGAGAAATAATCAACTAAACACCCTGCCATCGGCAATCGAACAGTTAGAAGCTTTGCAATCCTTGTATTTGAGCAATAATCAACTAAACACCCTGCCATCGGCAATCGAACAGTTAGAAGCATTGCAAACCTTGGATTTGAGTTATAATCAACTAAACACCCTGCCATCGGCAATCGAACAGTTAGAAGCTTTGCAATCCTTGGATTTGAGAAATAATAAGCTAAACACCCTGCCATCGGCAATCGAACAGTTAGAAGCTTTGCAAACCTTGTATTTGAGCAATAATCAACTAAACACCCTGCCATCGGCAATCGAACAGCTTACGGCATTGCAAACCTTGGATTTGAGTTATAATCAACTAAACACCCTGCCATCGGCAATCGAACAGCTTACGGCATTGCAAACCTTGGATTTGAGTTATAATCAACTAAACACCCTGCCATCGGCAATCGAACAGCTTACGGCATTGCAAACCTTGGATTTGAGCGGTAATAAGCTAGTCACCCTGCCATCGGCAATCGAACAGCTTACGAACATTGCAAACCTTGGATTTGAGCGGAAATCAACTAAACACCCTGCCATTGCAATCGACAGCTAAAAGCTTTGCAAAAATTGGATTTGAGTTATAATCAACTAAACACCCTGCCATCGGCTATCGACAGCTTACGGCATTGCAAACCTTGGATTTGAGCAATAACCCAATCCCTGAAGCAGAATTAAAGCACATTCATTTGTTAATACCAAATTGTAATATAAAAACGAATTAAAAAATTATGATCTTATCACAATGTAACCGTACAAATGCTCATTCTTCAAAGAGTTAGCCACGCGCACTTAGAAAAAGAGATATAGCAAAATTCTGCACCTGCAAACGAATCAATTTTTTCTTACTCGCCGGTCACAGACCGGCTTTATCCTCTTTTCAAAGTGCGCTAACGCTAACATTTTGAACAACAAGCATAACGGAATATTTGTAGCTCGAAATTAGATCGGAAGTTGCGCGTAGGAACAGCCATACGAGCAATGCGGGCAGCTTTATGGTTGGTCAAAAGCTGTGGCAAATAAGTTCAATAGAGGTTTTTTACCCGCAAACCAAATAACGAACGATCCCGCCCAACATCTTCAACAAACAAAACGAGCCATCTTAATCTTCTGCCATTTTCTTACTTCTTGTGCTTGTTCTTTTTTCTTTTCCAGAACATCCATTTGTGCTCTTTCTTAGGGGCTTTGATAAACACATACCGCAACGAAACACCCGTCTGTGTTTCCAATACACTGTTGGCACCTGAAAGATTAATCACCGGTTTGATATCGGCAGACAGAATGGTTCTTCCCAGTTTAAACTCCATACCCCCAATGCCAGACAATCCAAACACCATAGCGCTTTCTTGTTTTGCCCTAACAGCGCCATAACTACCTACATGCGGACCAATGCCGAGATAAAAGTTTGTTCCTTTTGAAAGAATACCGTGATGCTGCTCGAGCAGGGCGGTTAAGGTTGTGCGGTTATTGGTAAAACCTTTTTGCCATTGCAACTCCGCCGTATAATGCCCCCACAAAGCCTGCTGTGCCGTAATGCCAATGCCACCGCCGAGCCGCAGACCGGCAGCGGTAGTATATTTCTGCGAAAAAAGCGGAATGGAAAAAGATAGCAATAGCAAAGCAAAAAAGGTTTTTAGCATGGTGTAGTGCCCTTTAGTTGGTAAATGGTTAGAACGAAGAAAAGCGGGATAATCTTGCGAAAGAGGTGTTGTAATATTGATAATCAGTTATAGCAGGTGCGAGCCTTATAAGCAACCTTTACCCTGGCAATACTTTATCAATCTCTAAAAAAAACGGCACGTTGATAAAATACAAACACTCTTCAATTCATAATTTATCGATAAACAAATATCAAGGATGCGTTAGCGGCAGGATTATGTTTTACCTTTTCATGCATGAAAACCATTCTCCGGAAACATCCGCTGGCCATCCGGTGGTTTCACTGGGTCAATTTTCCCCTGCTTGCCATTATGATCTGGAGCGGACTGCTCATTTATTGGGCTTATGCACCCTATAAAATCAGCGTAGGCAGTACTACCATTTTCCATTTTTTTCCCAAAAGTTTTTACGATGCTTTGCACATTCCTTTTCATCTTGCCAAAGGAATGAGTTTTCATTTTGCCTTTATGTGGCTGTTCGTCATTAATGGACTGTTGTACATTTTATACACTGTATTTACGGGTGAATGGCGCTACCTGCTGCCTAATAAAGCCTCTTTTAAAGAAGCCTGGCAAGTATTGCTTCACGACCTTCATATCCGGAAATATCACCCGCCACAAACCAAATATAATGGTGCGCAACGCATTGCATATACCACTATCATCATCATGGGCATTGGGTCGGTAGCTACCGGGCTGGCTATTTATAAACCGGTTCAGTTCAACTGGCTCACAGCCCTGTGCGGTGGATATCAGTGGGCGCGAGCAGAGCATTTTATTCTTACCATCGGATATGTGCTGTTTTTCCTCGTGCATATTGTACAGGTAGCAAAAACCGGCTGGCAAAATTTTCAGGCTATGATTACGGGCTTCGAAGTTATTCCCAATGCTACCTATCCCCTTTCACCCGAAAAAACTGCTGATGATGAAAAAGCCTGATTTTTTTGACCGCACCGATCTGGCAGACAAAAGCAAGATTCCGCCGCCGCACGTTTTTTTCTTTTCTCACATTTGCGCTGCCAATGCGGCCGGCATCTGGGGCTGGAACTGGCTGAACCGGCAACCACTGGAAGCGGGCACTTTGAAACCTTTGCGTAAAACATTGGAAACCAATGAAGATATTTTACAGTCAACTTTCAACCCGAACCGGCTGGTAAAAACCTACTCTCCTGCCGAAGCCGACAGAAAAGTGCGCCGTAATGGCACATATGGATTGCAGAAAGAAACAGATGTAACTGCCTGGCGGTTAAACGTAGTAAAGGAAAATGGCAACCGACTTTTGTTTACGATTGATGACATCAAAAAGCTGCCTAAAAAAGACATCGTGTTCGAGTTTAAATGTATTGAAGGCTGGAGCCAGGTTCAATACTGGAGTGGTGTGCCGCTGGCAGATTTTCTGTCTGCTTACTCACTAAAAGATCAAACCTCTCAGAAATACATCGGCTTGCAAACGCCGGATAAGAAATATTACGTTGGGCTCGATATGGCCAGCGCGCTGCATCCGCAAACCATGCTGTGCTACGAAATGAACGGCGAGCCTCTTACTGCTGATCACGGATTTCCGCTGCGGCTGATAGTTCCGGTAAAATATGGAATTAAAAACCTGAAATGTATTGGTACCTTGTATTTCAGTAATGAGAAGCCACCCGACTATTGGGCAGAAAGAGGCTACGATTATTATGCAGGCTTGTAATCAATATCGCTCCGCCGCCAGGCAAAAGGGATCTCATTGTTTATTTAAAAACGTAATTGTAGGGTTTCCGGAGATCGGCGGCTTTGCTGTCTGCTAATGAAACAGGGGAAGTATCACAAATTTAAACAGCATAAACAATAAAGCACCGATAAACATGAGCAGCGAAATGCGGTTCATGCCATGCATATATTTCATCCAGGGCGTATAAGGTTCGTTGGGATCGCGCTTTTTGATATACAAATATTCTGCTAACTGTCTGAAAATGCCCATACCTTTTTACACCAAATTTATAACCTGTAAAGCAAACAAAACGTTATGACAGTTTGTCCATGGCATAGAAATGGATAATTAATAATCTTAAAAAGCTGTAAATCATGGAGAAAAAATATAAGGTTCTTTTATGTGAAGATGATACTAACCTTGGAATGGTGACAAAAAATGTATTGGAATTGCACGATTATGAAGTTACGCTGGAGCGTGATGGTCGTTTAGGCCTGGCCGCATTTCAGCGCGAACGTTACGATATATGCCTTCTCGATATTATGATGCCCAACATGGATGGTTTTGCCTTAGCCGAAGAAATCAGGGATATCGATCCGGATGTGCCCTTGTTTTTCCTGAGTGCGAAAACCATGAAAAACGACATTCTCGACGGTTACAAACTGGGTGCAGATGATTATCTCACCAAACCGGTAGATACCGATGTATTGCTGGCCAAAATAAAAGCAATCCTCAAACGCAACGAAGAAATAAATAAGGAAAGCGAAAACATAGAGTTCGATCTGGGCAATTATCATTTCAATCCGAAACTGCGTCAGTTGGGAATAGATGGTAAAATGCAGACATTGTCTCCCAAAGAAAATGAACTGTTGAAAATGCTTGCCGAACACAAAAACGATTTGCTGCCACGCGAACGTGCACTCAAAAAAATATGGGGCAGCGACACTTATTTCAATGGTCGCAGTATGGACGTATATATTGCCAAACTCCGCAAATATTTGAAGGAAGACAGCAATATAGAAATTGTAAATATCCATGGAAACGGCTTCCGCCTTGTAGCGCCATAAGCATGCAAAGCCACGGGCACGAACTGGCCGCTGAAACATTCAGCGGCTTTTTTATGAGTATGTGTAAAACGATGGCTTAAATAGGTTAGAACAGAATTTAACCATTCATTTCTGGCGGCGAGAGCCTCTGAATACAGTGATAAAATTTCGCAAACACGGCTTTAGTTTTGCGGCAATATTGATCAATTAGCGTAGTTTCGTACATAACCTGTATTATAACAATGGCAATTTTTGACATTTCGCTGCCCCAACGTATTGCCAAAGCCTTACACCTGCCGCTCAACAATCCACGAAACCAGCAGTTGCGTGTCTTGAAAAAGCTTCTTCGCAAAGCGCGGTTTACGGAAATTGGGCAGAAATATGGTTTTGATGAAATTGTACTCAGTAAACATATAGGAAAGAAATTCCAGGAAATGGTTCCTGTTTACAACTACAATTCAATATACAACGAGTGGTGGTACAAAACGCTGGAAGGGAAATCTGACGTCTGCTGGCCGGGTAAAATAAAATATTATGCACTCAGCAGCGGCACCAGCGAGTCTTCTAGCAAATACATACCCATTACAAGCGACCTGTTGAAAGGCAATAAGGTAGCAATGATCAAACAATTGCTGAGCCTGCGCAATTACACAAACATTCCTGTAAAATCTTTAGGCAAAGGCTGGCTGGCACTTGGCGGCAGCACCGACCTGGAAAAAGGTCCGGGCTACTACGCCGGCGATCTCAGTGGCATTACTGCTAAAAAATCGCCCATCTGGTGGCAACCTTTTTACAAACCCGGAAAAAAAATAGCCAAAGAGCGCGACTGGAACAAAAAACTGGAAGACATAGTAGCCAAAGCTCCTGAATGGGATATTGGCTTCGTGGTAGGCGTGCCGGCATGGATACAGATGTGTATGGAAATGATTGTAGAACGGCACAAGCTGAACACCATTCATGACATTTGGCCCAATCTTGCCTTTTTTGTGCATGGCGGCGTGAGCTTTGAACCCTACAAAAAAGGATTTAAGAAACTACTTGGCAAACCCATTACCTATATAGAAACCTATCTTGCGAGCGAAGGCTTTATCGCCTACCAGGACCGTCAGTACTCGCACGGCATGAAGCTCGTGACCAATGAACACATTTTCTTTGAATTCATCCCTTTTGACGAAAACAACTTTGATGCAGACGGCAATGTGCTGCCCGAAGCCCGTGCACTCATGATTCACGAAACAGAAGTGAAGAAAGATTATGCGCTGCTTCTCACTACAAGTGGCGGCGCCTGGCGATACCTGCTTGGCGATACCATCCGCTTTACCAACAAAGAGCGTTGCGAAATAGTAATTACCGGGCGCACAAGGCATTTTTTAAGTCTTGTAGGCGAGCACCTGAGTGTAGACAACATGAACAACGCCATCCGCTATGCCGCCGAGGAGCTGAATATCAGTATTCCCGAATATACGGTTGCCGGTGTGCCTTACCAGTCGTTTTTTGCGCATCACTGGTATGTGGGCTGCGACGACGTGGTGAATGCAGAAGTGTTGCGCACCAAGATTGACGAAAGACTGAAAGAACTGAACGACGACTACCGCATTGAACGCAAAAGCGCTCTGAAACAGGTGTTCCTCGATGTATTGCCCGAAGAGCATTTTATGAAATTTATGAGAGCCAAAGGCAAGGTAGGCGGCCAGCACAAGTTTCCAAGGGTATTGAAAGGCAATACACTGGAAGACTGGAACAAGTTTCTGATGGGCGAAATGGTATAGGTTTATCCCACCTGTCATCATGCTTCACCTGGCCGTTAGTCGCGGCTTGTATAGGAATACCTAAAACTTCTTTTATAATTGTCTTTTTCGCTTTAGATCCAATAGTTGTCCTGCTGTCTTATTGGCGAAACCTTTATATTCGTTTCTTATTTTTATCTTAAACGGGAGTAATGATTGCAGCCCTGATAAAAGGTTTGGCGTTAGGATTATTGCTTAGTATTTCTGTTGGGCCAGTTATATTTTCCATTATCCGGCAAAGCCTGAACAACGGTCGAAAGGGAGGCTTTGTATTTGTAGCCGGTGTTTCGGCCAGTGATGTATTGCTGGTTTTGATCTGCAATATTTTTACACAACTGTTCAAGCAGGCCATGAGTCACGAAAAAGTGATTGGCATTGCAGGAAGTATATTTTTAATATTACTGGGCGTTTATAATATATTTTTTAAAAAAGTGCCTGTACCCGGCGAGGTAGCAGCTGTATCCGAATTGAAAAGGCGACACATGATTGCCGGTTTTTTTTCCGGTTTTTTTATGAACCTGCTCAATCCGGGTGTTTCTCTTTTTTGGTTTGCCGCTTCCGCAACTATCCTGGATGACGCCGAAACAACAGCCAATCCTATTCAGTACCGCGTAATTGTGTTTACCACCTGCCTGCTATTTGTGCTGGCTGCCGACATCAGCAAAGTAATTTTGGCCGGCAAAATCCGCACAAAACTTACACCTCACAATATTCATATCATCGATCGGGTGTCGGGAATCATCCTGATGATTTTTGGTATTGTGCTGATGTATGGTATTTTTACCGGCGGCATAGCAAGGCAACTCAACTAATAAAACTTCATGGCAAGCAAAACCAAAACCAGGCGTTTTTCTTTCTGGCGTTGGATCAGGCGTCTGTTTCTCTTTCTGTTTCTCTCTTCCTTATTTTATATCGTGGCGTGCAAGTGGATGATGCCACCCATCACCATTACGCAGTTGAGTGCTTGGATCAGCGGCGACGGGCTAAAAAGAGACTACGTGGAAGAGAGCGAGATATCGCCCAATCTGAAACTGGCAGCCATTGCGGGCGAAGACCAGCTATTTCCCCTGCATGGCGGCTTCGACTGGAAATCGCTGCAGAAAAGCCTGTCGGCAGATGGCAGCACCAGGAACCGGGTGCGTGGCGGAGCTGCCAGCACCATCAGCCAGCAGGTGGCCAAAAATGTGTTTCTCTGGCAGGGCGAAGGCATTACACGCTATATCCGCAAAGCGCCGGAGTTTTATTTTACCAAAATGATTGAATGGATCTGGGGAAAAGAGCGGATACTGGAAGTGTACCTGAATGTGATAGAAATGGGGAAAGGCATTTATGGCGCGCAGGCAGCATCCAAAACTTATTTTCATAAGTCTGCCCACTCTCTGTCGCGCCGCGAAAGCGGCCATGATCATTGCGTGCCTTCCAAATCCTAAAAAATATACGGTGATACCAACGAGCCGATTTGTGAGTTGGAAAAGCAAGTGGATCATGAGGCAAATGAACAACCTGCAAAAAGATGAGGATATTAATAAACTGGTGCATTGACACGGATTACATTGCATACAATATTGTAACAGCTTAAAAACTGATACTTTATTGCGATATTCCTTGATATATATCAATCCTTTGGAAGATGTAATTTCGAGCGGAACATATACTTTCTCTTTCAAATACATATATCTGAGCAAGTTAGACTACGGTTATTTCTGTAATATATTAATTTCACAAAATACACTTATTGATATTTGATGTAAAAATGCGCTTTCGAAGCGATACTATTTTATCCAATTGTTCGAAATATTTCACCATTAATAAACCATTAACTTCTGATTAAACATGTTGTAACTGGTTGATGTCCACATGATTATGAGGCTTATTTTCAGATTCGGCTAGTTTCCCGGTTTTAAGGCGGTACTTTTAACAACTTCTTAAACGACTTACTTTAGCGGTACAATATAAATGATTGCTTATGCTAAAGAAACATGATTGCATGGTGCTACGGTTGTGTACTGTAGTATTTCTTCTCCTCATCTCCTCTTGCTTATTCGCTCAAAAAAAAGTAACCGGCACCGTATATAGCGGTAAAGACAATCAACCAATCAGTGGTGCTACCGTTTTGGTGAAAGGAACCACAAGAGGCGTAACGACCGATAACAGTGGCATTTTCAGCATCAGCGTACCGGCAGGAAACAACACACTTGTTATTTCTTATGTAGGATATGCCGATTATGAAGCAGATATCTCTTCTACAACGGAACTGAACGTAACACTTAAAAGAAAAAACCACCTCGCTCGACGAAATTGTGGTAACAGGTTATACTTCGCAAAAGAAGAAAGACATTACCGGCTCTGTATCGGTAGTAAACGTAACGTCTCTGAAACAAATTCCTACAGGCTCGCCTGAGCAGGCTTTGCAGGGTCAGGCTGCCGGTGTTACGGTACTTACATCGGGCGCACCCGGCGGCGCTACCAACATCAGGGTAAGAGGTATTACATCTGTAGGTTCCACTGCTCCGTTGGTGATTATTGACGGTACACAGGGAAGCCTTTCCAACCTGAACGTAAACGACATTGAATCAATCCAGGTATTGAAAGATGCCGGTGCCGCTGCTATTTATGGTGTGCGTGGTTCTAATGGTGTGGTGATTGTAACAACCAAAAAAGGCAGATCAGGAAAAGTAAAACTGAACTATGATGCTTATTATGGTGTACAGGTGCCTTTTAAAAATGGCTTCAACATTGCCAACACGCAGGAAACTGCCAATGCGATTCAGCAGTCTTACCTCAACAGCGGGTTGCGTCCCAACCACAAACAGTTGGATACCTTCAGCACACCGATTATTCCGGATTATATTACGCCAACGGCTGCATTTGATGGCGATCCCAGAACAGATCCTTCACAATATGCGCTGTACGACAACCAGATTACCCGCATCAACAAGCAGGGAACAGTTTGGTTTGACGAAATTTTTGATGCCGCTCCTATTCAAAGCCACAACATCAGCGCCAGCACCGGCACCGAAAAATCTACCTTTTTCTTTGGTCTCAATTATTTTGACCAGCAGGGCACTTTGCTGAATACTTACCTGAAACGTTATTCTGCGAGAATCAACACGACGTTTAACGTAAACAACAAATTCAGGATTGGTGAAAACCTCTATGCTTTCTACCGCCAAAGTCCGGGTATCACCAACCAGAACGAAGGCAACGCTATTTCTTACAGCTATCGCCAAAGTCCTTTGATCCCGGTTTATGACATCATGGGCAACTTTGCAGGTACAGGCTCACAGGGTTTGGGTAACTCGCAAAACCCTTATGCCAACCTTGCCCGTATGAAAAACAACAAGGGCAACAACTGGCAGATTATCGGAAATGCCTTTGCTGAACTTGATATCCTCAAACATTTTACCGCCCGCACACAGTTTGGGGGAACAGTGGATAACTACTATAGCAATTTCTTTAGCTACACTCAATACGAAAACCAGGAAAATAACCGTAACCCGAACGCCTTTACTGAGCAGTTTGGCTACAACAGCAACTGGACGTTTACCAACACATTGACCTACAGCAACACATTTGGTGAACACAGCCTCAAAGTGCTGGCGGGTTCTGAAGCACTCAGTTATTATGGCAGGGCTATCCAGGGAAGAAGAGGTGGTTACTATATTACCAATCCTTCCAACCTTGATGTAGATCCTTCTTTGTGGACATTGAACTTTGGTCCTCCCAATGGTCAGACTACCGGAAACATCAATGGTACGCCTTACCAGAGTTCTATTTTCTCCCTGTTTGGCCGTGTAGATTATGGATTTGGTGACAAGTATCTTATCAGCGCAAACCTCAGAAGAGACGGATCTTCTGTATTTGCACCGGGCAACAGGTTTGGTGTTTTCCCTTCTGTAACAGCAGGCTGGAGAATTTCAAAAGAAGCATTTATGCAAAATGTTACCTGGCTCAACGATCTGAAGATTCGTGGTGGCTGGGGTAAATTGGGCTCTATCAGCAACATCGATCCCAACAACGCCTTCAACCTTTACTCTCAGGGCGCTGCTAATTCTTACTACGATATCAACGGTACTAACAACAGTTCTGTTCTCGGATTTTATGCCAGCGCATTAGGAAACGTGGCTACCACATGGGAAGAAGATATCATCACCAACATTGGTTTCGACGCCTCTTTATTCAAGAACAAACTCGATTTTTCTTTCGAATGGTACAACAAAGCTATTAGTGGTTTGTTATTCCGTCCAAGTGCGCCTCCTGTTATACAGGGACCATCACAGCCATTTGTTAACTCAGGAAATATTTCCAACAAAGGCATCGATGCTTCCCTTACCTATCATGGCGGTATTGGCAAAGACCTGAAGTTTGATGTGACCACTACCTTTACATCTTACAACAACAAAGTAGAATCTTTACCTCCGGGCATTAAGTACTACGATTATACCAGCGGTGGTTCTACACGTCTTGGTGCTTTCTCAAGACTGCAGCCCGGCTACGGCATCGGTGCTTTCTATGGTTACAAGGTAATGGGACTGTTCAGAGATAGCTCTGAAGTGAACAAAGCGCCTACGCAGGAAGATGCCGCTCCGGGCAGATTCCGCTATGCAGATGTAAACAACGATGGCGTGATCAATTCTGACGACAGAACGTACTTTGGCGATCCAAATCCTGATTTCACAACCGGTTTGTTCCTGTCTGTAACTTACAAAAACTTCGATTTCTCTACGTTCCTGTATGCTTCTGTAGGTAACGACGTTATCAACTATGTACGCTACTGGACAGATTTCCCGCAGGTATTTGATGGTGCTATCAGCAAAGACGCCGTGTACAATTCCTGGACACCACAAAATCTGAATGCTAAAGTGCCAAGGCTTGAAAGAAATGCCACCTTCAGCAACACCGGCCAGTTCAATTCTTATTACCTGGAAGATGGTTCTTTCCTGAAAATGAAATCTCTCATCATCGGTTATACCATCACACCCGGAAAACTGAAAATGCTGGGCATCGAAAAGTTGAGAGTGTATCTGCAGGCTGCCAATTTGTTTACCATCACCAAGTATACAGGTATCGATCCTGAGTTGCAGGGTTCTGATGTGAACAACAGCACCACCTTTGGTATCGACCTGGGTAACTATCCGGCAAACCAGGC
The DNA here is from genome assembly GCA_963760045.1 of uncultured Chitinophagaceae bacterium. Taxonomy (GTDB): domain Bacteria; phylum Bacteroidota; class Bacteroidia; order Chitinophagales; family Chitinophagaceae; genus Ilyomonas. Next base: position 83,925 of record CAVXBN010000016.1, on the reverse strand, counting down.
AAACTACAACTTTGGTGTAAATCTTTCTTTCTAACCATTAACAGTGAAACATGAAAAGTTTAAATAACAGATATATCGTTTCTTTTTCTTTCCTCATCGTCATTCTGCTATATGCGTGTAGCAAAGATTTTCTTGACAAAAAACCGTTAGGTTCTCTCAACCCAAGCGTGCTGGCTAATAAAAGCGGCGTGGAAGGTTTGCTGATTGGTGCCTATCACCAGCTTGCGGGCGACAACAACTGGGGTTCTGCACCATCAAACTGGTCATTTGGAAGCGTGGGTGCAGACGAAGCTTACAAAGGTTCTACACCAGCCGACCAAACAGCAGAAGGTCTGCTTGCCATTGCTATCTGGAGTGTACCTGCCAATAACGGGTATACCAACCAAAAATGGATTTCCAATTACAATGGTATTCAAAGAGCCAATGAAGTATTGCGCGTAATGGCACTTGCTACTGATATCAGCACAGAAGATCAGAACAGAATAGCTGGTGAAGCCCGCTTTCTGAGAGGTCATTTTCATTTTGATCTGAAAAAAACGTTTAATAATATTCCTTATGTAGATGAGACCATCACTGTGGTAAACGGAAATACCAACGTAACAAACATTGATGCATCTGGCAACTACATCGATATCTGGCCAAATATTGAAGACGATTTCAAATTTGCCATGGACAATTTGCCTGAAACACAAGACCAGATTGGTCGTGTAAACAAATGGGCAGCCATGAGCTATCTGGCTAAAGTGTACATGTTTGAACACAAATACGCGGATGCCAAAGCATTGTTCGACCAGATTATCGCAAACGGTAAAACCACCAAAGGCGACAAATACGAACTGGTTAACTTTTTCAGCAATTTCAATCCTGCGCAGGATAACAATTCAGAATCCATTTTTGCTTTCCAGGCTACGGTAAACGATGGCTCGGCAACAAACGGCAACTACGGCGACAACCTCCTTTATCCAAATGGACTTGGCTTTGGATGCTGCGGATTTTTCAATCCATCTATCAGCCAGGCAAATGCTTATAAAACAGACGCCAACGGTCTGCCACTGTTCGAAAACAATGCTTTCAACACAGGCAACAGCGTGAGCAACCCTTCTGCACCTTATACCGGTACGCTCGATCCACGTGTCGATCTGACCATGGGCAGAGATGGCGTTCCTTACCTCGATTGGGGTACACCTACACCCGGCGACTGGATTCGCGACCCGGGTTCCAACGGTTACTTCCGCCCACGCAAAAACGTGTATGCGCAAAGCCAGCAGGGTACACTATCCTCTACCGAAACGGCCTTCTGGGGACCTACACAAATGGATGCGGGCAATGTAAATATCATCCGCTATGCCGACGTGGTATTGATGGCTGCCGAGGCAGAACTGGAAGTAGGGTCGCCCGACAAAGCACTGGAATACGTGAACATGGTGCGTGCAAGAGCTGCCAAGCCTGAAGGCTGGGTGTATAAAAACAGTGATTACGATGCGGCTTCTGCAATGTATACAGATCGGACAACGCCGGCTGCGAGTTATAAAATAGGCTTGTATCCTGCCGGTGCATTTGCCAATAAGGAATATGCTATGAATGCCATTCACTTTGAAAGAAGACTGGAACTGGCAGAAGAAGGACATCGCTTCTTCGACTTACAGCGTTGGGACAACGGTACCGGTTCTATGGCTGCCACTCTGAATGCTTATAAAGCAGCAGAAGTAAACCGCCCCAGCCTGTATGCACTCAACCCTGCAGCCAGTTTTGACAAAGGCAAAGATGAGTATTATCCACTGCCACAGTCGCAGATCGATGCTGCCAATTCGAAAGGTGATATTGTACTGAAACAAAATCCATAACCGGATAATTTAGCTATAGAAAGAGGTAGAAGAAATCTTCTACCTCTTTTTTATTATATCCCGGTCTTTTGGTAACATGCCAAACTGCAGATACATTTACAAAAGCAGAAGTGATGAAATGGGTTGAAATAGTGTTATTGTCTGTAGTGTGCATTACCTTTTCGTGTAAACAATCCCGGTTTAAAAAAAATAAAACACACGCGCAGGTAAGCGAGCTTTCGATAGAAAGAGGCGAAGCTCTGGCAAAAATTTACTGCCAGTCGTGCCACCTGCTTCCCGATCCTTCATTGCTTTCCGCAGCCAAATGGGAAAAGGGGGTGCTGCCGCAAATGGGACCACGACTTGGCATTTTCAACTACGACCTTCAGTCCTATCCTTTGCGCATCAAAGACCCCAACATTGGTCCGTCGTTTTATCCTGAGAAACAAATGATTGGTTTTGCCGACTGGCAGAATATCATTGATTATTATACATCCACAGCGCCCGATTCGCTCATTTCTTCCGCAGATGATGTATTCATTTCTCCATCAACAGCATTGTTTACACCTGTGCAGCCTGGTTCTTTTTTTTCTTATCCGCACCCGATGACGGGCTGCCTTTATGCCGATACATCCGGAAAAACAATGAACTTGTTTGTAGCCGATACACAAAAGAAAAACGTGGTGCAAACCAGCCAAGATCTTACACCAGTGGATTCTATAATGTTTGACAGCCCGGTAGTGAATATGTGGCTGCGTCACGATACTTTACTTACCACCAACATCGGTATCCTCAATCCCAACGACAAGCAAACGGGCAGCATTCAGCAGGTAATCCTGCACCACGGAATCATTACTTCCCACGTGCCTGTTGTGTTGGCAGACAGCCTGCGCAGACCGGTACATATGGATGTATCAGACCTCAATGGCGATGGGTTAACCGGATATACTTGTCTGCGAATTTGGCAACCTGAAGGGCGCTTTATCGTGGCTGGAAAACAAAGGCGGCAATCATTACAAGCGTCATGTATTGCGCGGGGAGCCAGGCGCTATTGCTACCGTAATGGAGGATAATGATAACGATGGAATGCCCGGCTTTTATGTATTGTTTGCGCAGGGCGACGAGCAAATTGTCCATTTTATAAACAAGGGCAATGGTAAATTTTTGCAAAAGCAGGTGCTTCGTTTTCCGTCGGTATATGGCTCTTCTTATTTTGAAATGAAAGATATGAACGGCGATGGCAGGGATGATATCATTTATACCTGTGGAGACAATGCAGATTACTCAACGGAACTAAAGCCTTATCATGGTGTGTATGTTTTTTTGAATAAGGGAAACGATGAATTTCAGCAACAATTCTTTTTTCATATCAATGGCTGTTTCAAAGCGATAGCCCGCGATTTTGATCAGGATGGCGATATGGACATTGCGGCTATTTCTTTTTTTGCGGATTATGAACACCGCCCGGAAGAAGGTTTTGTCTATCTGCAAAACAAGGGCAACCTTACATTTGCGCCTTATTCGGTGCCGGCAGCGGCAAGCGGGCGCTGGCTCACCATGGAAGTAGCGGATATGGATAAGGATGGAAAACCTGATATCCTGTTGGGTAATTTTTCTGCTCCTACATTTACAAAACCGGCTATCGACTGGCGGCAGCAACCGGCATTTTTATTACTCAAAAACACAATGCTGGCTGCAAAAGAAATACAGAACCGATAAAACATGTAAGATTGACAAATCGTTGCGCTGCAGTATTTGGTACAAATGCACAAAGCAGATTGTCTTTACACAAACGGCCAGCTTTGCAAATGATTGTAAAAGGAAGATGAAGAATCATTCCGTTTAGGTTTTAGCAAATTCATCACCATCGCCAAACCATAATTTTTGCAACTTTATTTCACAGATCACCTAAGATACTATTTCAACTGACCATGAAAATTTTACTGATTGCTTTCTCCTGCCTGCTGCTGCTATCCTGCCAGAACAATACGACATTATTTAAAAAACTGTCGTCTGAAAATACAGGCATCACATTTAATAATACGCTAACGGAAAACGATTCTATCAACCCCATTGATCTTGAATTTTTGTACAATGGCGGCGGCGTTGCCGTAGGCGATTTCAACAACGATGGTTTGCCCGATCTTTATTTCACGGCGAGCCAAAGCGGCAACCAACTCTATATCAACAAAGGCAGTTTGCAGTTTGAAAATGTAACGAGCAAAGCAGCCGTGAGCGGCGAAGGAAGATGGAGCAGCGCTGCCACGGTAATTGACATTAATAATGATGGCTACGAAGACATTTATGTGTGCAATACCATTCAATCTGACGCTGCAGCAGCGGCGTAACCTGTTGTACATCAACAACGGAAAACAAGCCGACAACATTCCGCGCTTTACAGAAATGGCTGAAGATTACGGGCTTGCCGATACCAGCTATTCGGTGCATGCTGCCTTTTTCGATTATGACAATGATGGCGACCTCGATATGTACCTGCTCACCACAAAACTGGCCAAACGTTCTTCTGCCAGTTTCAGCCAGGTAGACCGTTCGGATGCCGATATGGATAAACTGTTTCGCAATGATGGCAACGCCGGGCTCAATCATCCGCATTTTACAGATGTTTCCGCAGAAGCCGGCATTCGTCACCATGGGTTCGGGCTTGGTGTTGCCATTGCCGATATCAACAAAGATGGCTGGAAAGATATCTATGTCACCAACGATTTTTTTGGTAGCGACCATATGTATATCAACAACAAAAACGGAACCTTCAGCGAAGAAGTAAGAAACTACTTTAAGCACACGGCGCGCAATGCAATGGGCAACGACATTGCGGATATCAACAATGATGGATTAGCCGACATTATCTCGGTGGATATGAACCCCGAAGACAATTACCGCAAAAAGAAAAATATGAGCGGTAATAACTACTACGAATACCAGAGCATGCTGTACGAAAACCTCATGCTGCAATATGTGCGCAACACGCTGCAACTGAACATGGGACCACGTGTAAACGGCAATGATTCTATCGGGCAACCTATTTTTTCAGATGTTAGTTTTTATACCGGCACTGCCGAAACCGACTGGAGCTGGAACCCTTCCATTGCCGACTTCGACAATGATGGCAACCGCGATATTATTATTACCAATGGTTATCCGCGCGATGTAACTGATCACGATTTTATTGCATTCAGGGGCATGTCGTCGGGTCTTGCCAGCAAAGAGCAGCTCATCAATGAAATGCCGGTAATCAAAGTGCCTAATTATGCTTTTAAGAATAATGGAAATCTGAGTTTTGAGAATACATCAGCACGAATGGGGTTTCGATCAGCCTTCCTTTTCCAATGGCGCGGTGGCTGTAGATCTCGACAACGACGGCGATCTTGATTATGTCATCAACAACATCAATGAAGAAGCCTTTGTGTACGAAAACACCACGAACAGCAAAGACAAAATACACAAGAACTATTTAAACATAGCCTATAAAGGCACAGCAGCAAAACAAAAATGGCATTGGCGCATTTGCCGAAATCTATTATGGAAATGCAAAACAGGTGTATGAAAATGAACCTTGCCGCGGATACCTGTCGTGCATAGATACCAAATCATTTTTTGGGCTCGATTCTGTTCGGTGGTTGACTCGGTTGTCATTCGCTGGCCAACTGGTGTAAAACAGGTGCTCCGAAACGTAAAAGCCAATCAGCAACTACGGTGGATGATATCAATAATGCAAATGTGCCCGACAACTGGAATCTTCCTGCTACTAACAACAGCGCGTTGTTTACCGATGTAACGGCGGCGCTGGGCGTTCGCTACGTGCAGTGGGACAATGATTATATTGATTTTGACAAAGAGCGGTTGTTGCCACACAAATTGTCGCAATACACGCCCCGGGCTTGCCGTGGCAGATGTTGATGGCAATGGGCTTGATGATATTTATGTTGGCGGCAGCGTAATGCAGCCGGGCACTTTTTTGTTGCAGCAGGCGGATGGCAATTTTATCCAAAAATTTTTACCCGAAAAAACATTTGCCGAAGGCAAACCCGAAAATATGGGTGTGCTGCTGTTTGATGCGGATGGCGATGGCGACAACGATCTTATGGTGCGCCAACGGCAGCAACAAATTCGCAGCCAATTCGGCAATGTATACCGATGACTTTTATAAAAACGATGGCAAAGGAAATTTTACGCTTGATACCTCTGCTTTTCCACAAAACCATCACGAGTAAAAGCTGCATCCGCGCGGCAGATTATGATGGCGATGGCGATCTCGATTTGTTTATTGGCGGGCGTTGTCTGCCTGGAAATTATCCAATGCCTGTAAGTTCTTTTATTTACCGAAACGATACGCAAAAACGGCATTATAAAATTTACCGATGTTATCGGCATCGGTATGCAAAGAATTGCAGAACTATAGGTATGGTGTGCGATGCCGTGTGGACCGATTTTGATAACGATGGGCAAACCGACCTGCTGCTTACAGGGGAATGGATGCCGCTTTCCTTTTTTAAAAATAAAAACGGTAAACTGGAAAATGTAACGGCAGCATCAGGAATCGCAAATCAAAAAGGCTGGTGGAACAGTATTGCCGCCGGCGATTTTGATAATGATGGCGATATAGATTATGTAGCCGGGAATTTGGGTCTTAACGCATTTATTCGTGGCAACGAAAAAGAACCCGTAAAAATGTATGCGAAAGATTTTGACAACAATGGGAATACAGATGCCATTCTAACGCTGTTTATGAAAAACCAGCAAGGCGTTAAAACAGGAATTTACGGCTATGAACCGCGATGATATTACGAGCCAGATGCCGGGATTGAAAAAACAGTTTAATGCGTATAAAGATTTTGCAGCAGCCGGTTTTGGCCAGGTGTTTTCGCCCGAGCAGCTAAAAGATGCGTACACGCTTGAAGCCAATACAATTTTGCATCTTGTTATATACAGAACGATGGCGACGGCAAATTTACCATGCATCCCGCTGCCACCGCTCGCGCAAATGGCACCGCTGAATGGTATGCAGGTGGGCGACTTTAACGGGGATGGCAACCTGGATGTGGCCTAGCCGTGGGCAACGATTATGGAAATGAAGTAACGGCGGGCAGGTACGATGCGCTGAACGGGCTGGTGCTGCTGGGCGATGGTACAGGACATTTTAGCGCGCAAACCATATTGCAAAGTGGTTTTTATGTGCCCGGCGACGCAAAAGCACTGGTTGCACTGAGAGATGCCAATGGAAATGAACTGCTGGCTGCTACGCAAAACCGCGGACCAATAAAAGTGTTTAAAAACAATACGGCGGGTCGCACGTTGCTGGCTGTGCAGCCGGCAGACCGCGCCGCAATTCTTACCCTGGCAAATGGCAAGCAGAGAAAGCAGGAACTGTATTATGGTTCTTCTTTCCTGTCTCAGCAGGGAAGGTTTGTGGAAAAAACCGGCAAAGTGAAGAGCATTGATTTTATAAACGCAAAAGGAGAAAAGAGACGCGCTGAGTGACCGGGGCGATATTGAAATGCAAAACCAGGAAGTTGTTGTGGGTAAAAGTGCCGGCAGCAGCTACCTGGTTTGTTGTTTCTATACTGCCATTATCCGGCTATTTACTGCATAAAAAAACATTCATTCAACTTCAGATGACAGAAAACATTTATTCATAATAGGATGTCCGGAGAGCGATAAAATATATATGTCAGTACACCCATTCCTGTATGCTGCAACTGCAAACATGCCTGAAATGGCGCTTATTTCTACATTAAAGCGGGATTAATGTGCTTAAAATCGGTTAATGTGCTGCTTCAGCAAATACTATGTTCCTGCTTTCAGAATACATCATCTTGTTACGAGACCGGCAGATGGAAGCTGTGAATAATTATCCCTCAATTTTAAAAAGTAAACCCCTGGATACAGAACAGGTATAGCATTTACTCTATTATGCGCCATAATTTTCCAAAACACACATCCCCGTTGTGTAGCAAAATCTAAACGTAAGCAGGCTAAAAAGTAAGCTTGATACTCATTGATTAGGCACTTAAGATATGATTAAAACGACTTCATGGGAATAAAATAATAACATAATGAAGGCAAATTTGACTTCCGAAATTCAAGTGAACTTCATCGTTCATTATCCAAAATCATCATTATTTACTCCTTTATTGTATGCGAAAATTTTACATGGAACCCCTCCGATCGCGGTTCGTTACTACCACTTTGTTTATTGGTTTTTTAGTCTTTTGGTCTGGAATAGCTTCAGCACAAATTAAAGATTCTACGGTTACAGGTATTTATACCACTTTTAAAAACTACTGGTCAACCTCTACTTCTGCAAACAGCACCATTTTCCCCGATACCAGCCACAACCTCCTCGCTTTTACTTTCAGGGGCAAAATTTACGCTACCGGTGTAAACAATGCCATTCTCAATACCAAACTTGGCGCAGGCAACTATAGTCCGCAGGTGTTTAAAGCACTGCCTGTAAAAAACATTGCGGGAAACGTTACCTCTGGAACGTCAACCTATATAGCAACGGCAATTAAAAACGATGGCGATTCTACCAAACTCAATTATTCATCTCCATATCCTATTATTAAGATAGCGGATGTGCTGACGGATGGAAAAAACGGGTTAGATCTGGGTACAGGCGTAACCAACCTTCCTAAAGGCGCGCACATATCGTTTGCCATCAAAACGCTCAGCGCAAAAGCTTCTACCGATAGCATACCGGACCTGGTATTTACCCAGATTGCCGACCCGACAGCCAACGTGGCCGATACCATCTTTTTTTATGATGCTACAGGTAAAGTTGTAGGAAATAGAAAACTCGTGTTCTGGAACGCCGTGAGCAAGCTTGGTACTTACAAGCTCGATTTATACAATCTCTCAACTGTATCGTGCAATACCTCTTCTATCAGCGGCGGCTTTCAGAGCAACGGGCAAAGAGATATCCGCATGGTAGCCTTTCTGCTTACCGAATTTGGCATCACCAATGCCGATAGCGCTGCGAAGGTGAAAGGTATTCAGATCAATCCAAACGGTACGAGCGACCAGGCTTTTATAGCTTATAACACCAACATCATCTCGCTTGATGTACCGGTCATCACCTCTGACCCTGTATCGCAGGTGTTGTGCAGCAGCGCTACAACCTCTGCAACGTTTAGTGTGTCCGCTACCAGTTCATCGGCCATGACGTACCAGTGGAAAAAGAATGGCGCAGATATCGTAGGCGCAACTTCCTCTTCCTACACAGTATCAAACCTGACGCTGGCTGATACTGCCAATTCTTACACGGTAAAAATTTCCAACACGGTAGGCGCTGTAAACAGCGAACCTGCTTTTGTATCTTACTTAATCCTTGCACAACCTGCCAGTTTGTATCTGGCTACCGGTGCCAATGCATCCTTCACCGTGAAGGCATCGGGTGCCACTGCGTATCAATGGCAAAAAGACGGGGTAAATATCCCCGGGGCTACCGCACCCGGCATATCGCGAAACGCAGTTGCGTTGTCCGACGCCGGCAACTACACAGCTTTGGTAAGCTATCCGGGCGGAAGCTGTACCAGCAATGCGGCATCGCTTACGGTAGAAAATCTGCCTGTCATAGCTACTCAGCCGCAGCCACAGGTGCTTTGCAATACATCCCTTTCGTCGGCTACATTCAGTGTAGCGGCTACCAGCACGTCTGCTCTCACGTACCAGTGGTATAAAAATGCTGCTCCCATTGCCGGTGCAACTTTGGATACTTATGTACCAACCGGTTTAACGCCTGCCGATACAGCCAATAACTATCGCGTAGTGGTTAGCAATGGGGTTGGATCGGTAGCCAGCAGCACTGCCGGTTTTAAATACCTGCTTCTGGCGCAGCCAACGCCTGCAGCCGCTTACCTGGCTACTGGAAACACCATTACATTCGCAGCATCAGTATCCTCGGCCGCTACCGGGTTGCAATGGAAGCAGAACGGGACCAACATTGCGGGTGCCAATGGCTTATCGTTTACAATAGACACTGTCACAACCGCTTCTGCAGGCAATTATTCACTTGCAGTTTCTCATGCAACTGGCTCATGCACCAGCGATATAGCCACTTTAGCTACCTCTGTTGTATTATATTCCAAACCTTCCGGTAATATCAGCAACGCCGGTACATGGGGTGTAGAGCTAAATGGTCTGGGCAGCACGCCATTGAATTTTGGCAGGGCAGAGCACACGTTTGTTATTGCCAACCGCGATACCGCTTCCACCACCACCCATATGAATATTGCAGGCACATTCGATGTGGCAGACGGCATCACCACTATTAGTGCCGGCACTACCTTTGAAGCCGGGCGCATCATTCGCTCGCTCTCCAAAGGTTCCTTTGCAGGTACGGCTACCTCGGCACTCATCGCACATGGCAAATCGGATTTGTATTTTGATACTGCCAACAAAATACTACAGACATTAACCATACAAACCAATGACACCGTAAAACTGCGCAGCCAATTGCACATGACGGCTGGCAACGGGCATGGTATAGTAAATATTGTGGCTGGTGTGTTGTCCACAGGCGATTCGCTCACATTGAAAAGCGATTCTGCCGGAACTGCCGGTGTAGGCAACTCTGCCGGAACCATCATTGGGAAAGTAACGGTAGAAAGATTTATTCCTGCTCATCGGGCATGGCGGCTTTTTGCATCGCCGGTAGCGGCTGATGGCGCGCCTACTATTCATGATGCGTGGCAGGAAGGTGCTTCAGGATCCACCTCTAATCCGAATCCAGGCTTTGGTACTCATATTACCTATGGTGCACTGGCAGATGGCTTTGACCAGAATCCGCAGAAGACATTCAGCATGAAAGTGCGTAACACGGCTACAGGCGCTTGGATGGGTGTTCCGGCTACCAGCACAACCCTGGTAACCGATTATCCTGCTTATTTCCTGTTTGTAAGAGGCGACCGCTCGTATAATATCACCAGCACTACGGACAAGGTTACGCCGCGTGCCACCACCCTGCGCACTACCGGTTACCTGAACCAGGGCACGCAGCCAAACATTGCAGTAGTTAATGGCGGCTTTACATTAGTTGGCAATCCTTATGCAAGCCCGGTAGATATTACAGGTATGTTCCAGCATTCGCAAAATGTAGCGCAGCGGGTAAGAATCTGGAATCCAAACCTGGGTGGAAAAACCGGAACCGGCGCATATGTGCTGGTATATTGGGATGGCAGAGAATATGGCACGGTACCTTCTATACCCAATGCGGCAAAACTGCGTTTTATACAGGCAAACCAGGGCTTTTTTGTAGAAGGAACGGGCGAAAATGCGTTTGTCAGTTTCCAGGAATCAGACAAAGATTCAACCAATTCACTCCTGCCTTTTGGAAGATTTACGGAAGCAGATGCCGAATCGAAACTGGCTGTTAACCTGAAAGTGGTGAATACTGATGGATCAACGGGAATTGCTGATGGCGTTGCCTTTATGTTTGGCAATGTGTATAACAACAACGTAGATGAAGATGATGTGGTGAAAATGATCAATACCGGCGAGAACGTCAGCATTTCATCCAACAACAAGCTGCTGACAATAGAACAGCGCAAGATGGTAGGTGGCACCGACTCACTGCGTCTCAGTTTAAGCAATGTAAAAGCCACCAACTTACGAGCTTGAAATAGTTCCTGAGCATTTCAATTCGAGTTTGTATGTATACGATAAATACCTGAATACAATGTCTCCGGTGAGTGCCACAGACACCAGCCGCATACGTTTCAGCATCAGTGCAGCGAAAGAATCTAAAGTGGCTGACCGTTTCACGATCGTAAGCAAATCGCTCAGCCTGCTGCCCGTTACATTTACAGGAATTCAGGCGGTTGCCAAAGCGAAGTCGGTAGATGTACAGTGGAACACTGCCAATGAAACTAACATTCGCTCGTATGAAGTGGAAAAGGGTACAAGCGGCTCTGATTTTAGTAAGATAGGAGAAGTAACTGCGACTAACAGCAAAAGCTATCATTTTACGGATACAAAGCCTTTCAATGGAATCAATTATTACCGTGTAAAAAGCATCAGCCTTAGCGGCGAAGCCTACTACACAAGTATAGCCAACGTATCGTTTGGTACTGAGGGCAAAGCTTCCATGGTCGCATATCCTAACCCTTTGACAAGCAACCACTTCAAACTGGAGTTGACCAATAAAACTGCCGGCAACTATGTTATGAGCGTGATAAACACCGCGGGTCAAACGGTCTATACTACCAGCCTCACTGTTGCAGAAGGCCAGCAGTATGCAAACGGTAAAATTGCCTTCGGCGCTGCCAAAAGGCACTTACCAGTTGCTTCTAGATGGTGCAGGCAAAACAGAATCGTTAAAACTGATCAGTGTATTTTAAACAAAAATGCTGGCTAAAGCCTTCACAGCAATCCGTATAACAACTACGAACCCGCCTTTCATTCGTTGAAAATGGCGGGTTCGTAGTTATTGATAAACCCGGCAAAAAAGCGTAAATGCGTTCTTGCTGCTGGCAGTTGCGGCGGGAAAATAAACAAAGATTGATTTACTTGGGTGTGCACGTTCTGTTTCATTGCTATTATAAAAACAAGGTTATGGCAGTAAGACCGTAAGCAATTACAGTTTTGCACAAACAGGTGGTGCCAAATGAGTATTTTGCTTATGCAAAATTTGGGCTTATGACTGCAGCAGATTATATATCGCACTTACATTTGGATCCTCACCCGGAAGGCGGTTTTTACAAAGAAACTTACCGCTCAGGCGAAGCTATTGCACCTGCAGCGCTCCCTTTACGCTTTAGCCAAAAAAGGTATTTTTCTACAGCTATTTATTATTTGCTGCAAGCCGGCGATTTTTCGGCTTTTCACCGCATTAAAAGCGATGAATGCTGGCATTTTTATGCAGGCGATACATTGCTGATACATGTGATTGATGAAAATGGACATTACTCGGTTGGTAAGCTTGGAGCTCATCCCGAAAAGGGTGAGGTGTTTCAATTTGTTGTGCCGGCAACTGCTTGGTTTGCCGCCGAGCTTACAGCAGGAAGCTTGTTTGTGCTGGCGGGCTGCACTGTATCGCCGGGTTTCGATTTTGCAGATTTTGAGATGGCAGACAAACTATCGCTGCTGCTTTCTTATCCGGCATATGCCGGATTGATCAACCGATTGTGCAAATAATGGCACGATTCTAAAATTTGCCCATTTTTTACTCTTATTGATGCCAAATAGTTCCTAATCAGGCAATAAACAGCAAATATGAGGAATAGATTACCCTATTGTAAAAGATAGTGTTTCGGATAATCAACAGATTTATAGATTGGATTTAAAAATATTTGAGATTTGCTTGCGAAAAACGAAATTAAATATTACTTTCGCCTTTCAAAACACGGATTTCACCGTTACATGCGCACTTTAGGGGGCCGTAACCGAACTAACTCGAATGATGACTTTTAGCTCTCCGGTTTCGCTGCCATAATCACCAAACTACACTGATACCAAAATTATTTCTCCGTTAGGTCACGCTCTTACTATGCATTCTGGTAAGAGTATGACCTTTTTTCTTTATAGTTACCTTAAACGGCTTTTATACACTTGTGTTAAGCACCGAACAAGCCTGGCTGGCTGTTTCCTTTGCTGTAGCCTTCTTTTTTTAAATGACTATACGCTTTATAAGTTACTTCTCTGCCGCGGGGTGTGCGCTGTATAAAGCCTTCCTGTATCAGAAACGGCTCATACACTTCTTCGAGTGTACCGGGCTCTTCTCCTACGGCTGTAGCAATGGTGGTAATACCTACCGGGCCACCTTTAAACTTTTCTATAATGGTACTGAGTATGCGGTTGTCCATTTCGTCAAGCCCATATTCGTCTACATTCAAAGCGCGCAGGGCATGGCGGGTAATACCGATATCGATACTGCCATCGTTAAGCACCTGTGCAAAGTCGCGCACACGGCGCAGCAGACCGTTGGCGATACGTGGTGTGCCACGGCTGCGGCCGGCCACTTCCATGGCTGCTTCGGGCGTAATGGGCGTTCCCAAAATACCGGCACTACGGATGATGATTTTTTGCAGCACTTCAGCAGTATAATACTGCAACCGCGACTTAATACCAAACCTTGATAGTAAAGGCGCTGTAAGCAAGCCGCTGCGCGTAGTGGCGCCAATAAGTGTAAAAGGCTGCAAATTCAGTTGTATGCTTCTTGCATTCGGACCGCTGTCTATCATAATGTCAATGCGGTAATCTTCCATTGCAGCATACAGGTATTCTTCCACTACGGTACTCAGGCGGTGTATTTCATCAATGAACAATACATCGTTTTGCCCAAGATTGGTGAGCAACCCGGCAAGGTCGCCGGGCTTTTCTATCACGGGACCTGAAGTTTCTTTTATACTTACTCCCAGCTCATTGGCCACAATGCGGCTCAGCGTTGTTTTGCCCAAACCCGGAGGTCCGTGAAACAAAACATGATCGAGCGCATCGCCCCGCATTTTGGCGGCTTTTATAAATATGCGGAGATTTTCAATAATGGTAGGCTGCCCCGAAAAATCGTCGATTTCCGTGGGGCGTATGGTATTTTCAAACTCTTTCTCTGCTGAAGAAAGCGTCTCTTTATCAGTCTGTAAATTTGGGTTTGCCATTGTGTTCGCTATCTGTAAAAATACAAAAATGAAGGGAGGTGGGCTAATGAAGTAACGTTAAAAAAGTAGTGCTGCCGGCAGCTTACTTTTATTGTAAAAACACCCAAACCGGCAGCAAAGAAAAGGCGATTATCTATACGATAGGTATTGTACCACCAAGATGTTCCGGCTTTAAAAGTACAACTATTCACGGATCGAATTTCTGTTCAATCTTCTTCCTGCTGGTGCTGCAAAAGTGAAAGAAGAATGGATTCATTGCATCTTGTATATGCTGTATCTTTATTTCCGCTACAAAAAGATTTATTCCGCCTGTCAGTATATAAGGATAACTACATTTTTTCCGGGGTATCAGCACCTCAGAACCCTCTCAATGGAAAGTAGCAGGATTCCAATTTTCACCCTTTGTTTATACTTATATCCACCGCTTATGAAAGCAGGTATTCTTGGTTAGGGACCCGTAGGTAAGGCATTGTCCAAAGCCTTCCTTGCAGAAGACTATGAAGTAATGATCGGCACCAGAAATCCTGCTGCACCCGAAGCTGCCCATTTTCAGCAAAATCACCCAGGCATTGCATGGACAAGCTTCAGCGAAACGGCGCAGTTTGGCAATTTTGTGGTGCTCGCTGTTAGTGGCGATGCTGTGAAAACAGTCATGGAAAGTGCAGGCCGCGAAAATTTAGCAGGGAAAGTAGTTATTGATGTTACCCATCCTATTTCAAAGGAAGAGCCGGAAAATGGCGTGCTGAAACTGTTTACAGACATCAACTTTTCGCTGATGGAGCAATTACAGGAAATGGTACCGGGCGCACGGTTTGTAAAAGCGTTCAACAGTGTTGGGAGCACAGTGTTCTACAAACCCGGCTTTGGAGATACACATCCAACCATGTTTATTGCCGGGAACGATGAAGATGCCAAAAAGGGGTAACCAAAATTTTGGAAAGCTTTGGTTGGGAAGCTGCCGATATGGGCAAAGCCGAATCTGCCCGCGCGCTTGAACCGCTTTGTATGTTGTGGTGCATTCCCGGTTTTCTGCACAATGAATGGACGGATCATGCCTTTAAATTGCTGCGGAAATAGCGCCGCTATGTAAGCAACGCATTATTTTGCCAGGTAGGGTTCTATCACTTTTTTCCAGATGGCATAGCCTGCGGGCTTCATGTGCAGCATATCTTCCTTGTACAGTTCGGGGCGCATATTGCCATCCGCATCGAGCATCGGGTGAAACACGTCTGCAAAAGCTGCCTTTTTTTCTGTAGAAATAAATTTTTTAACCAATTCATTCGCTGCTATCATTTTCGGCAGCAACTGTTTGCGGCTGGGGCTTGGTTTGATGGAAACGAATACAACACTCACTTCATTGCCAAGTTGTTGCCTGATCATTTGATACAGTGTTCTGAACCTGTCGGATACCATTTGGGCGGTAACAGAAGTATCGGCTGCGAGGTCATTGTCGCCGCAATACACCACCACTTGTTTGGGCTGGTAAGGAAAAATGATATCCGGGGCAAAATGTATAACATCGAGCAGCGTGCTGCCGCCAAACCCACGGTTGATGATGGAATAACCCGGAAAATGTTTTTGCACATCGCTCCACATCCTGAACGAAGAGCTGCCGACAAATACAATGGCACTTTTCGGCGGAAAATGCGCGCTGTCTTCTTTCTTAAACGCATCAATTTCGTTTTGAAAAGGAGCGGTTTGGGCGTATGTAACCTGCAGGCAGCAAACACTAATAAAGAGCAGAAATAATTGGCGGAACAATTTCATAGAACAGGATAATTAATGTGATGCAGTAAGATAAGGACTTTCAAACTGAAGTTTTTGCAGACCCTGCTGAATTTCAGGGCAACTCATGAACAATTTCCAGAGTAAACCGGTGCGATAGTTTTCAATCATCACCACTTCTGGCCCCTGGTCAATAGCAAGATAGGAACTGGCATACCAGTTTTTGGTTTCGTTGAAAGCGTCGGTAAATCCATATTCACCCCAGATTTTATCGCCAAGGTCGTAGTAAAAATGCTTCAGCGCTTTCATAGAATATTCGGGCGTGTAGGGAAACGCCGATAAAGCCGCCGTTGGCGAAATGGTGCCAAGGTCATTTTCCGGCGAGTGCGCATTGTAGCCGTCGTAGGTGTCACTTGCTGTGAGTCCCCAGCAGTCTTCGCCATAACCCGTAAAATGGTTGGGATTGATAACGCAGTGCTTATAATTGATCAGTGTATGATTGTAGTTTTGCTGCCAGTAGTCGGCATACTGGTCTTTCAGACCATGCGGGTCCAGTCCTAAAAAAGAATAATGGGAAAAAAACAGCGGACCACCATAATCAAAGCCAAGCGGCAGTTTTACGCCATAAAATTCTTTACCATTAATAAAGTGATTGCTTTGCGCCCAGCAGTTGGTATACACTTTCCGGTCTATGGGGTAGCGGGGCGAAGAAGCCGCGAGTAGATAGGTAATGAGGGTTTCGTTCCAGCCACGCAGCTCAAAGTTCATGGCCCAGCCATTATTGGGACTCCAGTGCCAATAGAGCAGGTCGAGACCACCACGCGTGTGCCAGTCCCATTCCACCTCGTTCCACAGCCAGTTAATGCGGTTGCGCAGATCTTGCTCTGCCGGTACATCAGCAGAAAAGTATTGCCTTGCACACAGCAATCCTTCAAACAAAAACGAGGTTTCCACCAGGTCGCCGCCATCATCTTTGCGCCCGAAAGGAATCGTTTTTCCGGTAGCGCCATCGAGCCAGTGTGGAAATACGCCATGGTAAGAATTAGCTTTTGCTAAAAATTTTACAACCTTCAGCAGGTGTTTTGCAGCAGTATCGCGCCCTATCCATTTGCGGTCGGCAGCCACAATAATAGACATGATACCAAAGCCGCTGCCACCTGTTGTTATTACTTCGTTGCCATAATCGTAAGCTACATTGCTGCGCTCACGGGCAAGACCGCTCACCGGGTGGGCAAAATCCCAAAAATACCGGAAGGTTTGTTTTTGTACCAGGTCCAGTAATGCCGAATCGGAAAGATTTTTGGGACGGTCGGCAGGACGTAGTGATTTTGCTTTTACCTGGGCAGATGCTGTATAAGCGCAAATCAACAGCAGAAACAGGAATATATTTTTCATGTAGCTATTTTTACAATCGACATGCAAATGTATCGTACTGCGTTCATTATTATTTTTCCGTGATATGACAGTAAAAATTCAGGAACATAGCTGGCTGGCTAAAATTGCCGCGAAGAATTTGCGCTCCGGTAGGGTAGCCATTGTTGTCGGCAGCACCATTTATCTGTGGGGCGCTACGAGAAACGAGTTTTTGCAAAATAAATCTTGGGTACAGCACGAAATCGCACATATTTTTCAATACAGGAAACATGGACGGATGAGATTCCTGGTGCTATACCTGTTGCAGTCGGCTTTACGGGGCTATAACAACAACCGGTTTGAAACCGAAGCCAGAAGCCGTGAGCAGGAAGCCGGACTATTAGACAATATCGTGTTTCGGTAATATCCATTCCAGTTCGCCAAATGCAAAGGCAGGTTGCATAGCGCCATCTATTAGCAGGTCACCCGAAGCATCCGCTTGTCTAACAGTACCGCTAAACACGATGTTGCCTTTCTTAAATTGCACAACCTCATTTCTCTTATATACTACGGTATTGTAATCTGTGAGAATTTTCTCCCTGTCATTTTGAAGCTGTGAAAATCGAAGTTCGAGGCATTGGCACAGCTCGCGTGCCAGTGCAACAGGATTGTGTGTGGCGCCGGTTATTTGCTTTAGTGAAACTGGGTTGGGAAGTGCAGGGTCAAATCTTGTCTGGTTGATATTCATGCCAATGCCGGCGATACTCCACTGCCACTCGGGACCGCGCAGGCTGTTTTCTATCAGGATGCCCGCTGCCTTTCTGTCACGCCAGTAAATATCGTTTGGCCACTTGATTCGCACCTCGTCAACAGCATACCGACTGAATAAATCGTAAGCCGACAAGGCAACGGCAGCCGTAAGATAGAAACTTTGCGGATATAACAGGTTGAAGGGCAGCAGCAAAACCGACATCATGATGTTTTCGCCCGGGTTTGCTTTCCACGATTTACCACGGCTACCTTTTCCTGCTGTTTGTTCGTGTGCAAACCATGTTTCACCATGTTTGGCAGCTCCTTTTTGCGCCTGTGCCATGGCATAGTTGTTGGAACTATCTACCCGGATTAGTTCTGTGAAAGGTTTACCAATACTTTGCATAATTGAATAATCGGCTAAGATAATTGCCTACATTTGCTAAGATAGTTGATCAACACACAGATAAGTATTGTATAGAAATATTTACTTTACGTAAACGTGTAACAGGCAGGAGTGGAGAAGCTGTTGTTTAGTCTTCTATTTCACACAAAAAGCAACTCGGTTTTCGCCTTACGTTAGATTACTAGCCTAAGAAAACAAATCATAACATATTTAAACCTCATAGTTTATTGGCACCATTATCCGTTTTAGCATCACGCACCACTCAGAGAACAGGAAAGCTTACCACGAATTCAAGACTTTTTAAGACGATCATTAAAGCCATACAGGCCAAGAAAGGAGAGCATATTGTTTCTCTCGACTTAAGAAAGATTCCTGAAGGCGTCTCAGACTTCTTCATCATATGTGAAGCTTCCAGTACCACGCAGGTGAAAGCCATTTCCGATTTTGTACAAGATCAGGTAAAGCAGGAATGTGGGGAAAACCCTTACAAGTTTGAAGGTTTTGGAGCACTCCAATGGGTGCTGATAGATTTTGTAAACATTGTTGTTCATGTCATGCTGCCCGAAACCCGCCGCTTTTACAACCTCGAAGATATGTGGAGCGATGCCCTGGTAAAAGGGCACAGTGATGAAGACTAATTTATACATTACAACATACATTTTTCGGAATAATACAATATGGCACAAGAAGAGAAGAAAAACAGGTCTAACTTTTTCGATAAAAACGGCGAGCCTTCGGACGACCGGAATACGAAAAAAGGACCTAAATTAAGTATATACTGGATTTATGCAATCATTGCAGCCATTATACTCGGTTACGGTTACCTGAAGCAAAATACACCCGACCTTTCGGCCACTACCGTACAGGAGTTTCAGCAAAAAATGCTGGCGGAAGGTGATGTGCAGCAGATCAATCTGATCAGGAACAAAGACGTAGTTCGTGTTTACATTAAAAAAGACAGCCTTCAGAAACCTTTTTATGTTTCTAAGTTCAATCACCAGGTAGAGCCCGATAAGGCAGTAAACCCCTTGTTTGAATTCAAGGTGACCGATTGGGAGAGTTTTAATACTTCCATGGTAAATTTTTACAATGAACATCCATCTGTTGCACAGGTGTCTCAGCCTGTAGACGACGAAATTCAGTGGTTTGGCCCTATCGCCAATATCCTGTTCACCTTTTTGCTAATGGCAGGATTGTGGGTATTGCTCATGCGCAAAGTGGGCGGTGGCGGTCCCGGCGGCGGTGGTCCCGGTGGCATTTTCAACATTGGCAAATCGAAAGCACAATTGTATGAAAAAGGCACGAAGGTGAGCATCACGTTTGCCGATGTAGCTGGTCTCGATGAAGCCAAAGTAGAAGTAATGGAGATTGTGGATTTCCTGAAAAATCCAAAAAAATACACCGCCTTAGGTGGCAAAATACCAAAAGGAGCCTTGCTCGTAGGACCTCCGGGCACGGGTAAAACCCTGCTGGCAAAAGCAATGGCTGGTGAAGCGCAGGTACCTTTCTTTAGCATGAGCGGTTCCGATTTTGTTGAACTGTTTGTGGGTGTGGGTGCCAGCCGTGTAAGAGATCTGTTTAAGCAGGCACGCGAAAAATCTCCTTGCATCATTTTTATAGATGAAATAGACGCTATCGGACGTGCCCGTGGCCGCAATGCGGTAATGAGCAATGACGAACGTGAAAATACACTGAACCAGTTGCTGGTTGAAATGGACGGATTCAGCGGCGAAAGCGGCATCATCATCCTGGCAGCTACCAACCGCCCCGATGTATTGGATACTGCTCTTCTGCGTCCCGGTCGTTTCGACAGGCAAATTTCTATCGATCGTCCCGATGTAAAAGGGCGTGAGCAGATTTTCAAAGTGCATTTGATTCCTATTAAAGTATCCCAGACACTTGACGTAAACAAACTTGCAGAACAAACACCTGGTTTTGCAGGTGCCGATATCGCGAATGTGTGTAACGAAGCTGCTCTTATCGCAGCCCGTAAAGGCAAAACAGCTGTAGACATGAGCGATTTCCAGGATGCGATAGATCGCGTGATTGGTGGGTTGGAGAAAAAGAATAAAATCATTTCTCCGGAAGAAAAAGAAATTATCGCTTACCACGAAGCCGGTCATGCAATCTGCGGATGGTATCTCGAACACGCGTACCCATTATTAAAAGTTACAATTGTTCCACGTGGCACAGCCGCTTTGGGCTATGCACAATACACGCCGAAAGAGCAGTATTTATATAATACAGACCAGTTGAAAGACCAGATTTGTATGACATTGGGCGGACGTGCAGCTGAAGAAATTTTCTTTGGTAAAATCTCTACCGGTGCCAGCAACGACCTGCAGCAGATTACCAAAATGGCTTATTCCATGATTACCGTTTACGGTATGAATGATAAGATTGGTAACATCAGTTATTACGATCCGCAGGCAGAAAATACCTTTACAAAGCCGTTTAGCGAAGAAACCGGTAAGATCATTGATGAAGAGGTAAGAAAACTGATTGATATTGCTTACGAAAGAACAAAAGCCCTGCTGAGAGAAAAATCAGTAGAGCTGGAAAAACTGGCAAAAGAACTTCTGACCAAAGAAGTACTCTTTAAAAGCGATGTGGAAGCTCTGATCGGCAAACGTCCATACGAACCTAAATCTCTGCTCGGCGTAGACGATGATGGCGAGACACACGAAAAAGGAACCATCGACGAAGGTGTTCCACCTTACGACAGCAGTTTGAAAGCACCTAATCTTGCCTAATGACGCAATCATCATCAAGAGAAAATATTCTCAACAAAATAAGACAGGCACTGACGGAATCAGTGCCTGTTCCGTTTCCGCAAAGTGAAGGCGTGCAAAACATCTTCACCCCGCTGCAGCAGGACATTGAAATAGAATTTGCCGAAAACTTCACCAAACTGCAGGGCAGGTTTTTTTTCTGCAGCGATGGCGAAGAGCTTGTCATGCAATTGCAGGAACTGATCAAAACCCGCAACTGGCAAAACCTGTATTGCCGTGAAGACAGTTTGAAAATCTGACCTCGCGAAACACCATTTTCAGCAGGCTTATTCCAGCGACCTTGCCAATTGCGACGCATCCATTACTACCTGCGAACAATTGATCGCGCGCACAGGCAGCATTGTAATGAGTGCCGCACAGCAAAGCGGACGAACGGTCAGCATCTATGCGCCGGTTCACATTTGTGTCGCCTACACCAGCCAATTGGTCTACGATATCAAAGATGCGCTGCAACACGTTCAGCAAAAGTATACGAAGTTGCCATCGCTCATAACCCTGGCAACGGGACCCAGCCGCACCGCCGATATTGAAAAAACGCTGGTGGTAGGAGTACACGGACCAAAGGAAGTGTTTTGTTTCCTCGTGCAGGATTAGCGATTCCTGTGGTCGAAATAGCTTGACAATGAGTCACGCCGCCATTTTTTTGGATACGGGCGACAGCTGCACTTTTTGAGCATCGTTGCGTCGCACTCTTGTACGCCTTGCCCGCTAATCAGGCAAAGTTTCCGACAGATTCTGTTGTTGCTTTGCCATTGCAACCCCGTATCACGCATACAAGACTAAAACCAACCAATAACACAAGCAAACCCATTAATTTAGCGGCATTATTATCGCCAGCAACAGTATAATGAGTGAAATGGCAGACACGACCGGCAAAAATATTTACTTTCTTTCCGACTTTCATTTGGGCACACCCTCATATGACGAAAGCCTGAAACGTGAAAAAAAAATCGTTTCCTTTCTCAGCAGCATTCAGCACAAGGCATCAGAAATCTTTATTGTGGGCGACATGTTCGACTTTTGGTTCGAATATAAAACCACTGTCCCCAAAGGCTATGTGCGTCTTCTTGGAAAGCTGGCAGAGCTTACTGACAGCGGTATTAAAATTCACTTTTTTGTGGGCAACCACGATATGTGGATGAGCGGTTATTTTCAGAAAGAACTCAATATTCCCGTTTATTATCACCCACAGGATTTTACGTTTGGCGGCAAAAAGTTTTTCATTGGTCATGGAGATGGTTTAGGACCCGGCGATCATAACTACAAATTTCTCAAATCTGTTTTCAGAAACAAGCTTGCGCAGCGGATGTTTGGAGCTGTTCATCCGTCGTGGGGTTTAGGTCTGGCCAATTTTCTCAGCCGCCGCAGCCGCACAAAAACCGGTCACAAGGATGCAGAGTTTTATGGCGAAGAGGGCGAATGGCTCATTATTTTCTGCCGGCAGATGCTGGCAAAAAAGCAATACGACTATTTTGTGTTTGGACATCGCCATTACCCCCTCGATTATAAACTCACGGACAGCAGCCGCTACATAAACCTTGGCGACTGGCTGCGCAGTTTTACTTATGCTGTATTTGATGGTCAGGATATGGAACTAAAAACATGGGAAGATTAATCATTGCGTTTTGCCTCTTATTATCACTGCGGTCGGGCGCAGCCGATACCACTTTGCAGTTGCGGCTTGTTAAAACTATTCCCGGACAGTTCAGCGATGTATACGTAGACAACCTGCAGAATATCTATGTGATTTCTACCTCCACTTCAAGGTTTAAAAAGCTCAACAGCAACGGCGATTCAGTAGCTGTCTTTAACAGCGTTGTCCGCTATGGAAATATCTATTCCGCCGACGTAACCAATCCTTTAAAAATCCTGCTTTTTTACAAGCAATTTTCCACTATTCTCATACTTGATCGCTTTCTATCAGTACGGGCGCAGATGGATGTAAGGAAACTGGGAATTACGCAGGTAAAAGCGATTGCGCAGAGCTACGACAGCAATATGTGGCTGTATGATGAAGGCGATGGAAAACTGAAAAAAATTGACGAAAACAACACTGTACTTTTTGAATCTGCCGACCTGCGTTTGGTGTTTGATGAGTCGCTCAGTCCCGATCAGATAATCGATAACAACGGGCAGCTGTATCTTTACGACAAGCAACTTGGCTGGCTCATATTTGACTATTATGGCGGGTTTAAAAAAAGGTTTTCTTTCACCGGCTGGCGCAATGTAAGTGTGAATGATAACAAGCTTCTGGGAAGAGATGATGCACATGTATTCTTGGCAGCGCAAACCGATATTGATTACCACACTATGAGTGCAGACATTCCCTGGCAAGCTGTTGTGAAAACAGTGTGGTTGCAAAACCGTATGTATGTGCTCACCAAAGATGGATTGAATATATATCAGCTAACCTATTAGCACATAATGACGCAGCATTCAGTATGGGTGAAGTAGCATAGCTGCATGTCGCTTGACCTGGTCTGATAACAATGCGGCAGAAACGTCGGAGTTGTAAACTTATAACACAACTTCACCTGATTTTTTAAGATAGTCCTTTTTACAAAAAAAGTGATATTGCGAAGCGATCATCAATACATGGATTGAAGCAGGCAAAATAAAAACAAGAATGTAGCTTTTCGGCGACACTTCTGTGGATATAAACCAATAAATTAAAAACATGCTGAAAGAAACACCATTTATAAAAAAACACCTGGCGCTTCGCGCTAAAATGGCACCGTTTGCCGGCTACAACATGCCCATTAGTTATACCGGCATCAAAGACGAACATGCTGCTGTGCGCAACAGTGCAGGCGTGTTTGATGTAAGTCATATGGGTGAATTTATTGTAAAGGGCGTGCAGGCTTTAGACCTCATACAGCGCACAACGACCAACGATGCATCGAAGCTGAAAAAAGGGGAAGCGCAGTACTCTTGTTTCACCAATATCAATGGCGGTATTATAGACGACTTGCTGGTGTATTGTATAGAAGAAAACAGCACGTACATGCTCGTGGTCAATGCGTCGAACATCGAAAAAGATTTCAACTGGCTGCATCTAAACAACAGCGGTGGAGCAACTCTCATCAACATCAGTGATGAAACCTGCCTGCTAGCTGTACAGGGACCCAACGCCACCAAAATCATTCAGCCTCTTACCTCAATGGATATCATGAACCTGAAGTATTACACGTTTGTAAAAGGCACTTTTGCCAGTACAGACAATGTGCTCATCAGCGCCACAGGATACACCGGTGCAGGAGGTGTGGAAATCTATTTTGAAAACAAAGGCGACAATGCGGGCAAAATCTGGAACGCTATTTTTGAAGTTGGCGAAATGTATAATATACAGGCTGTTGGTCTTGCTGCCCGCGATACTCTGCGCCTCGAAATGGGATATTGTCTCTATGGCAATGATATCGACGACACGACCTCTCCACTTGAAGCCGGGCTGGGTTGGATAACCAAACTCAACAAAACCGAAAACTTTACTGCAAAAGAGAAGCTGGCTGCGCAAAAAGCCGATGGCATAAAAAGAAAGCTGGTAGGTTTTGAAATGATAGACCGCGGCATACCCCGTAGCCATTACCAGATAAAAGATAAAGATGGCAACCTGCTCGGCAGCGTCACCAGCGGTACCCAATCGCCATCGCTTGGCAAAGCAGTAGGTCTGGGTTATGTAGATATCGCTTTCGCCTCCATAGATAGCGAAATCTATATTGACGTTAGAAACCAGCTGTTAAAAGCAAAAGTGGTAAAGGTCCCGTTTCAGTAATCACCCATAAAAAGCTGCAGCCGCTAATTGCTAAGCCACACTTTAGCCAGCGAAAATTGCGCTTTGTAATAGTGCAGGGCGACAAACTCAGCAAACCTTATAAGTAACCGGAAGACTCATTGTTTTACTCTATACAGGCTGTTCTGTATGTAAAATCATCTATTTATGTCCAGTAAAGCATGTTTGTTGGCAGGTATCGTAATCACCTGCATAGCGGTTTTTGCATCCTGCGTCACCACCAAGCAGGAAGGCAAAGCTTCCTATTACGCCGATAAATTCAACGGGCGAAAAACCGCGAGCGGCGCTACCTTCCGGCAGCACAAACGCACCGCAGCACACCGGACATTGCCGTTTGGCACAAAGCTGAAAGTGAAAAACCTCGACAACGGGCGAACGGTAAGAGTAACGGTAAACGACCGCGGTCCGTTTGTGCAGGGCAGAATGTTAGACCTGAGTAAGAAAGCTGCCCGCAAACTCGGCATGATTCAGCAAGGCGTTGCCAACGTGGAAATCCGCTACCGTCCGAAAAAATAAAGTTGTTTGAAAATTCAGTTTTGAACCGCAGAAGTTCGGAAGGGAAATGGGTAGAAAGGAAAATCTGTGAACCCTTTTAGGATGCGTCTTCCTTTCGGTATTGTGGTTCTTCTGTATAAAAAGTATTCGTTCCTTCATTAGCGTCCCTGCCGTACATTTATCATACTCCAGATTCCATTCATTTTTAGATACAGACTATGAAAACACTCATTGCAGCAGCGGTATTGTGTTGTGGCAGCATCCTATCTTTTGCGCAGCCAAAAAGCACTACCAAATACCCGGACATTGACATTCCCTACAAAAAATTTGTACTCGACAACGGGCTTACACTCATCGTATCGGAAGACCACAGCATTCCCATGGCTTCGTTCGACATCTGGTATCACGTGGGTTCTAAAAACGAAAAGCGTGGCAAAACCGGCTTCGCGCACCTGTTCGAGCATCTCATGTTCACAAGCACCGAGCACTGGAACAATTTTGATGAAATCATGCAAACCGTAGGCGGCGCCAGTAGCAACGGCACCACTAATAACGACCGTACCAATTATTTCGAAACCTTTAGTACGGCAGGTTTAGACCGCGTGCTTTGGCTCGAAAGCGATCGCATGGGATTTTTGGCCAACGGACTGGACACTACGAAAATCAATGTGCAGCGCGGCGTGGTGCAAAACGAAAAACGACAAGGACAAAATCAACCTTATTCCATCGAGTGGGATTTGACGCCGGCGGCAACGTATCCTGCCGGGCATCCGTATTCATGGTCGGTAATTGGAGAAATGGAAGACCTGGAAGCCGCTTCCGTAGCGGATGTGAAAGAATGGTTCAGAACCTATTATGGACCCAACAATGCCATTGTTTCCATTGCCGGCGATGTGAATACCGATACCGTGCTGGCAAAAGTGAAACAGTATTTTGCCGACATACCGGCGGGTCCGCCTATTGCGAAGTTTACCACCAACATTGCCAAACTGGAAGGCACCAAACAACAGGTGGCGCAGGACAGAGTGCCGCAACCGCGGTTGCAAAAAACCTGGAATGTGCCGGGCTGGGGAACAAAAGACCTGACGTACTTAAGCCTGCTTGGCGATGTGCTTACCAACGGCAAATCTTCGCGCTTGTACAAACTGCTGGTGTATGACCGGCAACTGGCTACAGACGTAAGTTTTTTTGCAGATGACAAAGAAATCGGCGGGCAGTTTTACCTCATCATTGATGCGAAGCCCGGCGCCGACCTTGACTCTATCAATCGGCTCACCGATGCCGAACTGCAAAAAGTAATGACCGGCGGCGTTACTACTGCCGAACTCGAACGTGCCAAAATCAATTATTTCTCCCGCTTCCTGAGAGGCATGGAACGCCTAGGCGGGTTTGGCGGCAAAGCCGATATTCTTGCCGAAAACGAAACCTTGGGCGGCAGTCCCGATTATTACAAAACCGTGCAAAGCTGGATACGCGCAGCCACGCCAGCCGATCTGATAAGCAGTGCAAAGCAATGGCTGAGCGATGGCGAATATGTATTGCACATTGTGCCCTATGGAAGTTTTTCCAACACGGCATCCAACTTAGACCGCAGCAAAGTGCCGGCACTTGGTAAGGCTTCCCCGGCTGTATTTCCTCCGGTGAAACAGTTTACGCTCAGCAACGGCTTACAGGTGTCGCTGGCAGAACGGCACAGCGTTCCGCTTGTTTCCATGTCGGCAGTGGTGAACAACGCCGGCTATGCCGCCGATAAACTGGCGCAACCGGGCACGGCTTACATGACGGGAACCATGCTGACAGAAGGCACACAATCCAAAACAGCACTGCAATTGAGCGATGCGTTGCAAAATGCAGGTGCTACGTTGCGGGCAGATGCCGACCTGGATAATTTTTACGTAACGATGAATACACTGCGGGCACGGTTTGATAGTTCGCTCGCTATTTTTTCCGATGTGTTGCAGCATCCTGCTTTCCCCGCGTCCAACTTTAGCAGGGTAAAAAACGAACAGGCAATCGCCATACAGCAGGAAGAAGTAAACCCACGTACGGCAGCCATGCGCGTTATCAGTGGACTGGTGTTCCCGGCAGGGCATCCGTACAGCAACCCGCTCACCGGAACGGGAACGCAGACTTCATTGCAACAAATTTCTAAACAAACCTTGCAGCAGTTTCACGATACCTGGTTTGTGCCCAACAACACAATGCTCGTTGTGGTGGGCGATATCACGGAAGCAGAACTAAAAGCAAAACTGAATACTTATTTTGCTGCGTGGAAAGCGCATGAAATACCCAAAAATGTGATTTCGCCTGTACCGGCAATGTCAGCGGCATCTGTGTACCTGATAGACAAACCCGAAGCAGAACAATCTTACATCTTTGCCGCC
This sequence comes from uncultured Chitinophagaceae bacterium, assembly GCA_963760045.1. Lineage (GTDB taxonomy): Bacteria > Bacteroidota > Bacteroidia > Chitinophagales > Chitinophagaceae > Ilyomonas. The sequence goes on along the minus strand of CAVXBN010000016.1, from coordinate 55,793 downwards.
GAAACTGCACCGCCGGCAAGCGACAAAGCTTTTGACAAATTGGTGATGATGAACCGCATATTGGGTGGTGATTTTACATCACGCATCAACATGAACCTGCGCGAAGACAAACATTGGTCTTATGGCGCCGGCACACGGATATCCGATGCGGCAGGACCTTCTTTGTTCCTCATTTCGGCACCGGTGCAGACCGATAAGACGAAGGAAAGCCTGGCAGAATTGAAAAAAGAACTGAGCGATGTACAGAGCGGCAAACCCATTGGTGAAAAAGAGTTTTCGCAAACGCAAATGAGCGCCCTTTCTGAACTTGGGGGTTTGTGGGAAACCAATGGTGCCGTGCGCAATTTTCTGATTAATGTACTGAAATACAACCGGGGAACAGATTACCTGCAAAATTATTATGCAATGCTGCAAAATATGTCGCTAGCAGATATGAAAGAATCTGTCGCTGCGCTGGTAAAACCACAGCAATTAACCTGGGTGATCGTGGGCGATAAAGCGAAGATTGCCAAAGATGTGGAAGCCGCGGGGCTCGGAACTGTTCATTACATTAATGCAGAAGGTAAAGAAGTAAAATAAAAGATCTATCGCTAATCATCAGGCGGATGTAAAAGCCTGCGTGAACGAGAAATACACGGTAATATAAGAGAACCTGCTTGCTGGTTATGAGCCAGCAAACCGGTTCTCTTTTTCACTATATGGAAAGTATTTCCTGCAAATCATTTTGAAGCCTGCGGAACATTTTACATGCTAAACATTACTACTCACAGGTGTATTCAATATCAATAGAAATGAGTTGCTGCCAGATTTTATTTTTAAAAAAATCATAGCTGCCAGCCGCAAATAGGATGATGAGTTGAGAGACTGTTTTTGCATGGTAAAAAGATTGTTTTACAGCTGCGTTGGCGATAGCGTCTCTTTCTCCTCCTCGCTTTCGCTGATGTTGCGGGCTTCAATATAAATCTGCTTTACATCGGGCAGGCGTTCTTTGATGTTTTGTTCCAGCCGGCAGATCGCTTTTACCAGTTGCTTGCTGTTGAGGTCAGATTTAAATTCAACGTCCAGCGCCAGCAAGATTTCGTCGGGTGATAGCTGCATAGTCAGCGGGCGGCGCAGTTGCACAATCTCTTTGTCGTTTCTGATGATGTTGTAAATGGTATCTACCGTTTCTCTGTGCGCACTTTCGCCAATGAGCAAATTGCGGCTTTCGATGATGAGCACAACCGCCACCAGCGCCAGCACCGCACCAATAATGATGGAAGCAAGGCCATCGAGTTCCGGCATATTGAAATAATGACTGAAAAACACACCGCTGAATGCAATGAGCAAGCCTGCCAGCGCGGCGGCATCTTCAAAGATCACCACGAACAAAGAAGGGTCTTTGCTCAGCAGCAACTTGTGCAGAAAACGCCCGCTGCCCTTTTTTTTGCGGAAACTCCGTACGGCGATAAAAAACGAAATGCCTTCAAAAACCATGGCGGCACCCAGCACCGCATAATTCCAAGTCGGGTCGCTCAATTCTTCTGGATGTTGTATGTGCAGAATGCCTTCATAAACCGACATGCCGCCACCCAATCCAAAGATGAGCACCGATACAATGAGTGCCCAGAAGTACAATTCCTGTCCATGACCAAAGGGATGTGTTTCGTCGGCCGGCTGCTTGCTTCGGTTAATACCCAGCAGCAACAGCATTTGGTTGGCAGAATCTACTGTACTGTGAATGCCTTCGGACAGCATAGACGAACTGCCCGTAACCGAAGCGGCGATAAATTTAATAACAGCGATAGCCGCGTTGGCACCCAGTGCCGCATAAATGGATATTTTAGAATGTGCCATAAAATTTCGAAATCAATAAATGGTTACGTGAATTGTATCACCAACACAGAACACCACCACAACCGGAAACCGATTTGCCGGCAGCTCGTGAGTTTGTTTCGTAAGGTAAGCAAAAGCAAAGCCATCTCCATATTTGAGCAACTGTGAAAACATAAACGAAACCAATGAACCTGTGCAAACACGAAAGAAAATCCAATGTTGGTTGTGCATTGATGTAGCATCAAATATGCCTGTCGTCCCGCTTCTACATGAGCGTAATGCATGAATGAAAATTCATAAGAAATATTACAAAAAAGGCTGGTAAATGGCGATAAGTTTTGCCGCTTCGTTTTCCCAGCACAATTCTTTGGAAGCCTTTGCAGCGTTGGCTTTCAGCATTTGATACAATGCTTCATTGCTGAACAGTGATCCAATCGTAGCTGCAATGTGTTGCGGTGATGTATCGGTAATGCAAATGCCACAGTTATACTCATCAACAATGCGCTTGATTTCGGGAATAGCGGTTGCAAATATGGGCACGCCTGCCTGTAGATAATCGAATATTTTATTGGGCAAATTGAAGAGGCAATTTTTGTCGGTAAACGAATCGAGGCTGATGCCCAACTGCGCCAGTGGTGTAAAGGTGCGCAACTGCGAAGGCAACATTTTTTCGAACAGATCAAAACGCGATTCGAGCGCCAGTTCTGTTCTTCGTTTTTTCAATACGTCCCACTGGTTGCCGCCGCCGATAAACACAAGGTGAAACCGCTCGTCGAGCAACGGCAATGCTTCCACCATTTCGATGCAACTGCGTCCTTCATTGAAGCCTGCGCCTTGCGCCAACAGCACGATTTTGCCCACCCAATGCGCAGGCATAGGCGCTTTAATTACTGGCTTTGATACGGGCACATTCCTGACCACGGCAATGGGAATGTTGTATTCTCTTTGATACTCATTTTTTACCGATTCATTCACGGTATAAACAGTTGACAGCTTTGGAAAAATCAGGTCTTCCAGTTTCTTCCAAACCTTGCGTTTGGTGTGCGAATGTGACAGTTCGGGCACGCCGGTAAAGTACTCATGTGTATCGTAAAACAGACGTTTGTTTCTGAGTTTTGAAATAAGGTAATTGGGCAATAATGTATCAAGATCGTTGGAGAGCAGGTAATCGGTTTTGATGAATAATAACCTGGTGAACAGCTTTGTCATAAACTCGGCATATTGCAGGATGCCTTTGTTGAAATAACAGCGAATACGGGTAGCTGAAAAAGCATACGATTCAAGCGGTAAGCTATTGGTAAAACAACGCGCAATTACGTGCACCTCAAAGCCCATTTGCTGCAAGGTATGGCTGATGCGGATGACCCGCTGATCGGTGGCCAAATCGGAGATAACAGATACCGTAATGCGTTTCTTTTTGTTCATGTGTTCAACCCTTTTGTTACACCAGCGAATTCAGATGTCGGGCAATGTTAACGGCAGCATTTCCATTGCCAAAAATACCTGTTTCAAAAGAAGGTTGCAGGCGGTGCAAGTTGTGGAAGGCTGCTACCAGTTCATCTTTGTTTGCGCTGCAATGCAGGGCTGCACGCGCTTCTACAATCTCTGGCCAAAAAGGATGTTGCATGACAATCAATGATTTTTTTTGTGCAAAAAATGCTTCGCGGCTTGCACCACCACTATCGGTGATAACAACATCTGCATCGAGTATAAAGCGTTTCATTTGACCATAACCCAATGGCTCAATCATTGTAAATTTTGTTTCGACGGCATATTCGTGCAACCGCTTTTTCGTATGCGGATGCAGGGGCACAATTACTTCTGTTTGTTGATGAATTTCGTTCAGCGCGCTCACAATTTGAAACAGGTTTTCGCGGTTGGTAATGTTGGCCGCGCGGTGAATGGTACAGGCGATATAAGGGCTTGCATAGGTGACCCTTTCCGCAGCAGGTAATATTTGTAAAAATGCATCGAGCATCAGGTCGCCGGTGTGCATCAATTGCGAGGGAATGGATGTTCCAAAACCTTCTGCCTGCAAGCTGTTGAGGTTTTGTTGCGTACAGCAATAATGCACCTGCGACAGCCTGTCGGTGAGTATGCGGTTGATCTCTTCGGGCATCGAAACATCTGCCGTTCGCACGCCGGCTTCAAAGTGCAGCAGCATCCTGTTTGTCCGCCGTGCTGCCAGCGCCGCTGCCAGCGTGGTATTGGTATCTCCATACACAAATACTATGTCGTTACTGGCTGCTTGTTGTTCGAGCAATTGTTGAATTTGCAAAGAAGCATTCCCGATAAACACATCTGCTGTTGTGCCTTCTACATGCAGTTGTACATCGGGCAACGGGATAGACAACTGATCGAAGAAAATGCCACTCATTTCAGTCGAGGAATGCTGACCGGTATGTATGATTTGTTGCCTGTAGTCTGTATGATTGGCAATGACATGATGCAATACCGCAAGCTTGATAAACTGCGGTCGGTTGCCTACAACGTGTATGATGTTTTTCATGCGATTGCTTTCATGTTTTTTGTTACGCAGATCAGGCGGATGCACGCAGATTTTTTTTGATGAAAAAACGTTGTGCCCAACGCAATCAAACCGGTGATGATCAACAGCCCTTATGCATTGAAAAAACTGTGCTGGTGAATGCCGTTTTACACACAACATTCCCTGCGGCTGTTTCTGAAATCTGCGGTTGCCACTATTCTCATCGGGTGCGGCTGCGAATGTATTGAAGTATCTGCTGATGCAGCCAGCGAAAGTTGAGCTTGTTGTTGGCTGCCAGCGTATCGTTGTGCCAGATAGAGATGAAATGCCCCTTCACTTTATTTACCGCTTCAAAGTACTGGATATACAGTGGCAGCGCTTCCTGCACGGGAATGATGATGTCGTCGCGAAAGGTGCTTTCCATAATGCAGGCGGGAAACAGCAGCAGCGAAGTCGCTTCGTTTGTTTCTACATCAAAAAAATAAAAGGGCGTGCAGGTGCCCGCTCTGAAGCCTGGTGTTTCGGCGTATGCCATCGAGTAATCTTCGCTGATGCCATTGGCAAGCAACTGCCTGAATGTATGCGGCACGCTGAACCTTAAATAATGCTGCCGGCTGATGGATACGGGACGTTGCAACAGTTCGCTCAGCGTGCTGATTTCTGCTTTCAATAATTGCGGATGTTGCGAGGTAAAATAAGACGGATGAATGCCCACAGGACACCACGCAGCTACGCTTTTCACAAGGCTTTGCAACACCGTTTGCTGCGGGTGAATGTTGCGGTCGTATTTCGTTTTTTTATGGCTGAGCAAAAAGAAAACAAGGGGAGCGATACTTTCATTCCTGATGTAGTCGTATGTGTCGAAAGGATCGTCGAGATAACCGGCGAGCACGGCGGTGCGTTGTGCAAGATTGTAGGGATTGATGCGCAGCACATCTTTCATAGCCGATCCTGCCTGCCGCACCATTTCCCTGCCTTTGTAAGCATAGGCAACATCAACATCGTAGGTGAAAGAAACGTTTGTTTTTCTATCGAAATGAAAACCTGCGTGCTTTGCCTGCACCACTGTCAGCAGTTCGGTGAGCCAGATATCTACAACGGGAAGCTGGAGAAAATGATGCTGATAAGCGAGACTTTGTTTTGCAGGAAACCTGCCGTATGTATCCTTTGCTTTATTGCCGTATTCTTCATAGCGGCTTAGCATATAAAACACGGCGGAGAAGACATCGAAATGATAAGTTGTGATGCCGCTGCTTGGCGATGGAAACAATACGGGAATATGATTGAATATACCAACGGCGGGAGTAAAAGGAACGAAGGTGGTTTGTTCCAAAAAACCCGATGGTATGATGTGTATTTCATCGTTGCAGATGGGCGTGTGAGAATAGTTAAGTTTTGCGCCACTGTAGTCTGTAAATTCCTGTTCGGAATGAGTGATCCGGAATGGAATATGGGCAAATTGTGCAAACATAAATTGCAGCACATACAGAAGGCGATTGCTTTGTAGCGTGGTGAACAGCATCATCCGACACAAGATAATCAACTTTCAAAACTGTCCTTTGCCTGAATGTTTTTATCCATCTTTCAAGTATGTAGTTTGCTTGCTTTCAGATTGAACTGGCATTTCCGTTGGCATACGTGGTACAGTCGAACTTTGTATTGTCCTGCGCGTTTCTGCGTACGCAATCCATTTCCATTTGCCCGGTTTGTTTTGAAGTGTCGTTTTCGCTGTTCAAAATTGATTTGTCTGTTGCCATTTAAAAGTGAAGCTCGTATTCGCTGTTCGTTCCTTGCGTAATGAAACATATTGTCATATAGCAAACTTCATGTAACATGTCTGCCTGTTGTTTCGGTTACAGAGAAAAAGGAAAATAGCCGCTTGAGAGAGTATATACTTTTCAAGAGGCACATGTGTAATTGGTCGGGAATAAATTCTTGTACGACAGTTGATGTTTATCGTTTGTCAGGTAGTGATTTGTGCCTCGCGGGTTATCCTGCTATCTTCGCTACATGTCGCGCCACCTGCATATTATCTGTCTCGATGTGCCTTACCCCGTAGATTATGGCGGTGTGTTCGACCTGTTTTACAAATTGCCCTCTTTGCAAAAACTCGGTGTGCATATACACCTGCACTGCTTTGAATACGGGCGCGGCGAACAAAAGGAGCTGGAAAAATATTGCCTGTCTGTGCAGTATTACAAAAGGGAAAAAAAGCTCAGTTTTCGTTTACCTTATATCGTATCGAGCCGCAGCAATGAGCAGTTAATGTCTTGTTTACTGAAAGACAATCATCCCATATTGATGGAAGGCATTCACTGCACCTACCCGCTTACCGACAAGCGCTTTCAAAGGCAGAAAAATGTTTGTACGGCTTCACAATACAGAATTTACTTACTACAGCCATTTGTTCAAACACGCAACTTCGCTGTTTACAAAACTGTATTACTGGACAGAAAGTAAACTTTTAAAAACATATGAGCGTCGCATTGCTCACCTGGCACCCGTAATCTGGGCAGTTTCACACACCGATGTCAGATTATACCGTCAGTATTTCAATTGCAAGGTGATTGCATACCTGCCTTTGTTTTTACCACCGTGGCAGGTTGCCAGCCACGAGAGGCAGCGGCACCTATTGCCTGTACCAGGGAAATTTAGCCGTAGAAGAAAATGAACAGGCTGCTATCTGGCTGCTGCAACATGTATGTTCTGTTTGGATGTCCCTTTTATGATTGCCGGAAAAAATCCTTCACAGCGGCTGCAAAAAGCTGCCGCGCCTATTCGCATGTATACTGTGATAGCCAATGTGCCAGCAGCAGAAAATGGAAGAACTTATTGCAGAAGCGCACATTCATCTTCTTCCCTCTTTCAATGCTACAGGAATAAAAATAAAATTGCTGAATGCACTGTTTAATGGCAGGCATTGTGTTATTAATACCGCAGCGGCTGAAGGCACACACCTTCTTCACTGTGCCATGTGGCAGACAGTTCCATCGACATGAGAGAGCAGATTGTCCGCCTTATGCAGGTGCCATTTTCCGAAGCTGATATTGCACAGCGCAAAGCACAGTTAGCCCTTCAGTTTGATAATATGGAAAGTGCCCGCCACATTGTGGCGCTTACTGTAAAGCTCCGCCCGGTGATGCAGGAACGCAGAGGAGTAGTTGTTTATTTAGTTGTTACCTTGCGGCTGTTAGTTTCACTGAAACAATAGAAGTGAGCTTTAACATGTTCCCGGAAACATCATTTATGCAGGCTTTTTCTGCTGCTGCTGCATCGTGTGCTGTTGGCTATCCTTTCGTCAGTTACGCTAAAAATCCAGCATATCTATTCACTGAAACAAGGTTTTAAAACGTAAATATGTCTAATTCACTTCGCAAAGAACAGGCACTTACCTATCATTCCAAAGGTCGTCCGGGTAAGATTGAAGTTGTACCCACCAAAGAAGCCAAAACGCAGCGCGATCTTTCGCTGGCTTATAGCCCCGGCGTGGCCGAGCCCTGCAAAGAAATATTCAAAGACGTAGAAAATGTATATAAATATACTGCCAAAGGCAACCTGGTAGCCGTCATCAGCAACGGAACCGCCGTGCTTGGGCTGGGCAACATTGGACCCGAAGCCGGCAAGCCGGTGATGGAAGGAAAAGGCGTATTGTTTAAAATCTTTGCCGACATTGATGTATTTGACATCGAAATCAATGAAACCGATCCGGAAAAATTTGTTCAGATTGTAAAAGCGCTGGAGCCAACTTTTGGCGGCATCAACCTCGAAGATATCAAAGCACCGGAATGTTTTTATATTGAAAAAGAGCTGCGCAAACAGCTGAACATTCCCGTGATGCACGACGACCAGCATGGCACCGCCATCATCAGCAGTGCCGCCCTGCTGAACGCGCTGGAGATTCAGAAAAAGAAAATCGACGAAGTACGGTTTGTAATCAATGGCGCAGGTGCTGCCGCCATGGCTTGCTCGCAGTTATACATTGCGCTGGGCGCAAAATTCGAAAACTTCACCATGTTCGATAAAGATGGTGTGCTGCACAAAGACAGAACCGATCTTGACGAAATTAAGCAGAAATTCGCGGTGGAAAGCGCCGATTGGGATCTTGCCAAAGCGCTGAATGGTGCCGATGTGTTTGTTGGGTTGAGCGTGGGCAACGTGGTAACGCCGGAGATGGTAGCAGAGCATGGCGAAACGCCCCATTGTATTTGCCATGGCAAACCCCGATCCTGAAATTACTTATGAAGATGCCATTGCCGTGCGCAAAGACCTCATTATGGCCACCGGCAGAACCGATTATCCCAACCAGGTAAATAATGTACTTGGGTTTTCCCTACATCTTCCGCGGAGCGCTCGACGTGCGCGCCACCAGCATCAACGAAGAAATGAAACTGGCTGCCGTAAAAGCGCTGGCCAAACCTTACCAAAACGCCTGTTCCCGATATTGTAAACCTCGCTTATAACCAAAAGCAGATGCTGTTTGGGCCGGATTATATTATTCCCAAACCGCTCGATCCGCGCCTCCTGTCTACTGTAGCGCCGGCAGTGGCCAAAGCCGCCATGGAAACCGGCGTGGCAAAATATCCCATCACCGATTGGGATGCTTATTCCATAGAACTGAACAAACGGCTGGGACTCGACAACCAGATTATGCGGGTGCTGAACAGCAAAGCGCGGCGCAATCCGCAGCGTATTGTATTTGCCGAAGCCGATAACCAGAAAATACTGAAAGCCGCCTCTATATTGTATGACGAAGGCGTGGCTTACCCCATCTTGCTGGGCGAAGAAACCATGATTAAAAAAATTGCCGCGGAAAACGGCATCGATATTTCCGACTTGCCCGTCATTGATCCTACGTGCGCGAGCAGCAATGGAAGAAAAGCGCCAGTATGCCGAACTGTTTTTCAAAAAACGCCAGCGCAGGGGCATCAATTTGTACGAAAGTAAAAAGCTGCTGAACGACCGCAACTATTTTGGTTGTATGATGGTGGAAACCGGCGATGCCGATGCGCTTATTTCCGGGCTTACACGAAATTATACCGAAGCCATCCGCCCTGCGCTGCAGATTATCGGAACGGAAGAAGGCGTAAAAAAGATTGCCGGCATGTATTTGTTGCTCACCAAGCGCGGTCCGCTTGTTTCTTGCCGATACCACGGTCAACTTTAACCCTACTGCGCAGGAACTGGCAGATATTGCCCTGCTGGTGGCAAAAGAAGTGCGGCAGTTTAACCTGACGCCGCGCATTGCCATGCTTAGCTACAGCAACTTTGGCAGCAGCGACTCGCCCGAAGCCAGCCTGGTAGCCGAAGCAACAAGAATATTGAAACAACACAATCCTTCGCTGATAGTAGATGGCGAAATGCAGGCATGGCTGCCCTTCAACAAAGAGGTGATGCGCGACAACTATCCGTTTAGTGAACTGGTGGACGGCGATGTAAATACACTTATCTTTCCAAACCTGGCAGCCGGAAACGTGGCATATAATTTACTAAAGGAAGTGGGCGGCGCCGATGCGATAGGTCCTATCCTGCTGGGTATCAAACGACCGGTTCATGTGTTGCAGCTGGGCAGTTCGGTGCGCAGCATTGTAAACATGGCGAATATTGCGGTGGTAGACGCCCAGCAAAAATCGAAAGTGAATGTAAAGGAGCTGGTAGCTACAATCGCCCTGGTGGCAAAAACTGAAAAGCGCAAACGAAAAAGTAATACAATAATATACGACAATGGCATCTTTCCTCACACATACCGGCAGGTACCTGCTCACGCTGAAAGCGATGTTTCACAAACCAGAGAACTGGAAAATGTACTGGAAAGAGTTTATGCACCAATGCTCTGAAATAGGAATAGGTTCTCTGCCCATTGTCGTCATCATTTCTATTTTTCTCGGAGCGGTTACCACGGTGCAAACGGCTTACCAGCTTGTATCGCCGCTGATTCCCAAAGCCACCATTGGTATGATTACGCGCGACACCATTATGCTCGAGCTTTCGCCCACGGTAGTGTGCATTGTGCTGGCGGGTGTGGTAGGCAGCAAAATATCGAGCGAATTGGGAAATATGCGCGTGAGCGAACAGATAGACGCGCTGAAGATTATGGGCATCAGTACGGAATCTTACCTTATTTTGCCCAAAATATTAGCATGTATTCTGGTGATTCCCATGCTGATAGCCATCTCCATGTTCCTCGCCATCCTTGGCGGGCGCGTAGCAGCCGGCGCGGCAGGCATTCTTTCCATGAATGTGTTTGATGAAGGTCTGAAACAATCTTTCAACCCGTTCAATGCTACTTTTGCATTGATAAAGGCATATACCTTTGGATTTGTGATTGGCAGTATTTCCTCTTATTACGGATATAACGTAAAAGGCGGCGCGCTCGAAATTGGCCGTGCAAGCACAAAATCGGTAATTGTAAGCTGCATCATGATCCTGGTTTTTGATTATCTGTTGTCTTCGTTACTGTTATAAGAGAACAATATTTTAAATTCAGAATGTCTGAGAACATTGTGGCCGGATGCTGATTATAGCCTTTCTTCAGAAAACTGTTGCTGTGATAAAGGCTTATATATTTGGTTGGTGATGCCAGGCGCGCTTATTTTTGCAGCCCCGTTTACAAATAGCTTCTTTTTTTGCCTGATAGTATAAGGGTAGTACGACAGATTTTGGTTCTGTATGTCTTGGTTCGAATCCAGGTCGGGCAACTTTCTACATTTTCTCCTATATTCTTTCCCAATTATGGAAAAAATTCAATATCTGTAATTTATCGCCATAGTTTTTCACTTTTGCTTAAAAAAACCTTAACAATCACTAAAGTTTATTATTTTTGGAAAAATCCAAATTTATAAATCTTCAAACCACAACCAGCATGCAGATTCTCACAAACCTTTACCAAAAAAGGGTGATTCATGTCAAAGTGCCAGTGGAAGCAGTCAGATGAGAAAACGTACATTGATCAAAGTCTCACAACGAAAACAAAGTCAGTTACTTGCTAAAACGCACATTTGACATTGCAGTTTCTCTCACACTTATTTTATTACTTTCCCCGCTTCTTTTATTGGTAGCATTGATCATCAAACTCACCTCAAAAGGCAACGTTCTTTACAGTAATGAAAGAGTAGGACTCAATACAAGGCATTTCAGTTGTTACAAATTCCGTTCGATGATTGCTGATCAGTCGGCTAAAGCACAGGCTTACAAGCTGGCAATGGATCAGTCAAAGCAAGGCGTACTGCTAAAGCTTCCCAACGATCCGCGTGTAACCTGGATTGGCAAAATTATCCGCAAATCAAGTATTGACGAACTGCCGCAGCTCTTCAATGTATTGCTAGGCGATATGAGCCTGATTGGTCCGCGCCCGCTGGTTCCGTTCATGCTCACGCATCTTCCCGATTTCCGCGAAATCCGGTGTCTTGTTCGCCCGGGCATCACAGGTTTGTGGCAAATACGCGACCGCAAAAACAATACGAGCGCAGAATTTATGATTGAACATGATATGGAATATATCAGGGATTACAGTCTGCTGATGGATTTCAAAATTATTTACAGTACACCAAAAGCTGTTTTGAAAGCTGACGGCGCTTATTAATAAGCACTTGTAGCCCTCTTATCTTCTTTTCCCTTGCTTGCCTTATTTTTGATTCCAGAATACTTACTGCTTTAAAATTCAATACCAAAACATATATGATTCAATCCGATTTTATAATTGTCGGCTCAGGATTAACAGGCAGCACCATTGCAAGAATACTTACTGATTACGGACAACAGGTAGTGATTCTCGACCGAAAAGAGCACATTGCCGGTAATGTCTTTGATTATAAGCATGAAAGCGGTGCTATGATACACAAATACGGACCCCATTATTTTCGCTGTGGCAGCGAGAAAATCTGGAATTTCCTCAACCGGTTTACCACATTTTACAACTGGTCGGCCGTGTTAAAATCAAGTGTTGGCGAAGATCATCTTAGCTGGCCCGTCAATGAAGATTTCATCAATAGCGTTGTAGGCGAAGACTGGGATTTGTTTACAGGGCGAACCTTCCAACTTTGAAGAAGTGTGCCTTAGCCGCATGCCACGCAAGATTTACGAAATGTTCATTAAAGGCTATACCGAAAAGCAATGGGGCGTAAAAGCTACCGAGCTGAGTAAGGACCTTGCCACACGCATTACCATCAACAAAGGAAATGTGACCACGCTGACGCCAAATCACCGCTGGAATGCGCTTCCGGCCAATGGATATACAGAAATGGTACGTGGCATTATCGGCGATATCCCGGTGCATCTCAACTTCGATTACCTGAAAAATAAAGACAAAGTAAAAGCAAATAAGCTGCTCATCTTTACCGGGCCGGTTGACGAATTTTTCGACTATAAATTCGGAAAACTGATGTATCGCGGGCAAAACCGTAAAGTAGAATACCTGCCCGAAACTGAGCAACACCAGCCTTGTATCCAGGTAAACTATCCTCATCCTGACGATCCGCGCATCCGCACCATCGAGTGGAAACACCTGATGCCGGCCGAGGTGAAATACAGCATAAAAGGAGCGGTGCTCACGCACGAAACGCCGTTTACACCGCGAAGAACCGGGACAATACGAATACCCGTTTCCCGATAAAGCCAATGCAGATTTGTATAAACAATACAAGGCAGAAGCAGAAACGCTGAGCGATACGCTCATCTGCGGACGGCTGGGCGAATACCGGTATTATGATATGGACCAGGCCATTGGCAGAGCCATGAGCCTTACCGGCAAACTATTGGAACGCTTTAATTTGGGTAAGGAATCGGAAGTAACGTGTAAGTCAACAATCGTTCTATACAACCAATTGTTTGTCAATATTATTTATCAGAAACTCCCCGTTGTCACAACTTCGGGGAGTTTTTTTTTTAGATACAGGATAATGCAGGTTGTATATCTTCACGCATGGACTTTTACAAGCTTACCAATTTTCAGTTGTATTCCATCATTCACAGCCGGCACTTAGACAGTGAAAACAGGGAATCTGCGCTGCGAGAATTTAATCGCCGGGCTTGTCGGATGAAGAAATACAACAACTGGCCGAAGAACTGCGAAGCGAAAACCGATAAGTCTCAGGGCCATCATTGCCGGCTTAAGCCCCAATATCATGTACCTGCTGCTGGCAATTATCGTATTGGTATTGCTCAGGCAGTGCACCATTCGTTAGTATTATAGAGTTGATGCTTTTACGCTTCTTCTTTTTCCATCATCAGGTAAGCTTTGATAAACCCATCCAGTTCGCCATCCATTACCGGCTGCACATTGCCCACTTCATGATCGGTACGGTGGTCTTTGATCATTTTATACGGGTGAAACACATAGCTGCGTATCTGGCTGCCCCATTCTATTTTTTTCTTATTGGCATTCGATGCGTTTTTGGCTTCTTCACGGCGGCGCAGCTCTTCTTCGTACAAGCGGCTTTTCAGCATCTTCATCGCCAGCTCGCGGTTTTCGCCCTGTGTACGGCTTTGCTGGCATTCTACAATAATGCCGCTGGGACCATGTTTCAGGCGCACGGCCGTTTCCACTTTGTTTACATTTTGCCCGCCTTTGCCGCCACTGCGGTAAAACTCCCATTCCAGGTCGGCAGGATTTACCTCTATCTCAATGGTGTCATCAATGAGCGGATATACAAATACAGAGGCAAACGACGTATGCCTGCGGGCATTGCTGTCAAACGGGGAAATGCGCACCAGGCGGTGCACACCACTTTCTGCTTTTAAAAAACCATAGGCAAAATCGCCGTCAAACTGCAGCGTGGCCGATTTAATGCCCGCGCCATCACCTTCCTGGAAGTCGATCTCCGTTACTTTCCAGCCTTGTTTTTCGCCATACATGCGGTACATGCGCAGCAGCATTTCTGCCCAGTCCTGGCTTTCGGTGCCACCTGCACCGGGGTTGATCTGCAATACGGCCGGCAGTTCATCTTCCGGCTGGTTCAGTGTACTTTTAAACTCGGCATCTTCAATCAGCTGAATGGCTTCTTCGTAAGCCGCTTTTGTTTCTTCTTCGCTGGCATCGCCGCTTTTCCAGAAATCAAATAAAACGGCGAAATCTTCTACCGAAGTTTCCACCTGTTTGTACAATTTCATCCAATATTCATTCACCTTTATGTCTTTCATGATTGCCGTGGCGCGGGCATTATCGTCCCAAAAGCCGGGCGAAAGCGAAAGGCGGCGGTCGTTATCTACTTTTTCGCTACGCTGATCGTAGTCAAAGAAACCTCCTCAGGACGGAAACGCGGTCCCTCATATCTTTAATTTGCTCTTGTGTCATAGGGCGCGAAGGTAGTAAAAATGTGAGGTGTGTGAGGTAGGGGTGAATACAATTCAAGGCATAAAAAAAGCCTGCATTCATTTCTGCATGCAGGCTTTTCTGTGTATCGGGAAAAACTTAATCTTCCTGCCTGCGATGCTTTATGATACTGTTTGGCGGCTTTTGTCGGCTTGGTTTTACACCATGTTTCCTTGCTTTTTGCACATCTTTCCGCAATTCCTTATTGTCTTTTTGTATTTCTTTTGTTTCCTGTCTTGCATCGGCTCTGCGGGCGGCTGCATTGGCTTCTGCCCTGTCCGAAATATTGCCGGCTCTTTGGCTATATTGTCTCTGCCCCGGTTATCGGCTGCCGTGCTTACCCTGTCGGCTATATTTGCGTTGCGTGTCTGGCGTTTGGCGGCTTTCAGGTCCTGGCGTCTTTCACGGCGGTCAGTTCTTTCGTTACGTACATCTTTGCGAACTTCCTGTTTAATGGTGGCTTTGTCTGTCTGTGCATTAGCAGTTGTCAGAAACAAGCTGGCTGCTAATATAAAAAGTACATGTTTCATATGTGGTGTTTAAAATTTTTAATGTTATCTCAGATGGTTCCGATGCAACCGAATGTTTAACCAATTAACGAATACAAAATGGCAGCCTTGTAATGATTGTAAACAAACGACTGCAGAAAATGACCATGGCATTATGTATCACAGCCTCATACCAGCCGGCTTTTCATACGGCATTTTCAGCCTTACAATGCAAAAACGCTGCCATCTGCTGTACCGATGTTTACTTTTGGTTTACGACTGTTTCTATCATGATAAACTGCGATTCCTGCACCGCATTGTATCAAGACGGATCTGTTTCCCAAATGCCCAATGCATCACCTTTATTCAAACGGCTGCCGCCAATCTCGGATGTTGCCTTCTATCACATATACAAACAGGCATTTGTTTACCGGGGAAAAAGAATAACTATTTCTCTGCCGGCATCAAAATGCGCCAAGAGACAATTTTGCATTCTGGTTGATCCAGCAATGCGCCAATCCTTCTTCGCCCGACACGATGGTGGTGAGGCTGTTCTTTCGTTTTTCCAGGGGAAAATGGCGCAACTGGTAGCGCGGCGTGATGTTTTGCAGCTTTGGCTGTATCCAGATTTGCAAAAAATTCACTTCCTCTTCACCAATGTTGTATTCTTCGTGGCGCAAGCCCGCTGCCCGCGCTCATGATCTGCACACCGCCTTCTTCAATCGTGGTGCTATAGCCAAGATTGTCGATATGGTTCATTTTTCCTTTCAGCAATACAGAAATGATTTCCATATTCTGGTGCGGATGAATGCCAAAGCCTTTGCCCGGCTGCACATAATCGTCATTGAAGGTGATCAATGTACCAAAAGCACTTTTAATAGGATGTGCATAATCGCTGAAGCTGAAATGAAATTGACTTTTAAGCCAGCCGATATCTTTAATGCCCCGCTCTGCAGCAGGAAACAATTGTGTTTGCATGTGAACTGATTTTATTGATTGGATGGCAACCCCAGTCAAAATAGCGTTGGCATATTGTAGTTCTTCTGCATTGATGGTATGCCCCATATTGTTGTAAATCTTTTCGGTAACTGCAGCGCCCATATCCCTGAAAATATTGCTGCTGGCATATACACGCTCTACGGGAATATGAAAATCGGGGTTGCTGCTGCCAATAAATAATGGCGTTCCGTGCAAAGTTGCCCTTATAGTTTTCAGGGTAAATTTTATCGCCAATCAAGCCGCCGCTTAAGGCAATGATGCCACCGTATTTTGCAGCATTTCTCGCGGTAAATTCAAGTGCAAGGCAGGCACCCTGCGAAAAGCCAAGAAAGTAAATATTTTCGTCTGCAATCCTTCCTTGTGAAGGTCTCCACCACTTCTTTAACAACGCTAAGGCGGAAGAAAGCTACGGTTCATTTTGCGCCACCGGCGCAATAAATGAATGCGGATACCAGCTGTTGTTGGTGGCCTGCGGTGCCACGCAGCGCAAAGCCGGTTACGTTCAGATGACCGGCTAATGAAAGAATGTCTTCCGCACTTGCGCCACGCCCATGCATCATGATCAACACCTTACCGGCTTCATCGTAATGGTAATCACCGGCAGTGACGATGTTTGTTTGGTGTGCATGTTACCTGTATTTTTCGAAGTTCAACATAACGGGTTCTATTGTTTTTTCTATCTCTGCGCGATAAGGTTCATATTGTGGTGGCAATCGTCAAAGCTTCGCCGAGATGCTGCGGATCTTCGTCGGTAGCAAAGCCGGGACCTGCCGTTGCTATTTCAAACAACACACCGCCGGGTTCGCGGAAATAGATGGAGGTAAAATATTGCCTGTCGAGCACCGGCGTAGGATTGAGCATTCGCTGCGCAATTTTGATACGTGCCTGCTGCTGCGTATTGCCATCGGGTGTGCTGAACGCAATATGATGCACAGTGCCATTGCCACCCAATCCCCGCATACTATCGGGCGAACAAAGAATATCTATATAATTGCCCGGTGTGTCGGCTGGCTGCAAAACGAAAGCGGTTACCTTTTTCCGCAATCAGTTTGTGATCCATTTGTTCGGTGAGCAAACCTGCAGTGCGCTCATAACCTTCTGCCCATATTTCGGCACTGTAAAATCCTTTGATGGCGTATTCCTGCGGAATGTGACCATAGCTAAAACCGGGACGCAAATCGGTATCATTAAACACGAGTTCCAAACCCAAACCATCCACATCCTCAAAGTAAATCACCACTTCGCTGCCAAAGCGTTCCTGCGCCGGTTTGTAGGAAATGCCAAACTGCTTCAGCCGCTGCTGCCAGTAAGCAAGGCTGCTTATAGGCACAGAAAATGTAGTGGTGTTCAGCATACCTTTTCCATGCCGCCCGCTTTGCACATCGCCATAGGGAAAAAAGGTAAGGATGCTGCCGGGTAAGCCCTGTTCGTCACCATAATAAAAATGATACACTTCCGGCGCGTCAAAATTGACGGTCTTTTTTACCAGCCGCAAGCCTAAAATGCCTGCATAAAAATCTATATTTTTCTGTGCACTTTCCGGCTATTGCCGTAATGTGGTGAATGCCGGTTATTAATTGAGACATAGTAGTAGTGTTATGATTGTAAAAATCCGATGCTTTGCAATGACTGGTAAAGAGCCGCCATTTTGACAGCAGCGCAATACACCAATGTTGTTTTCATGCAGCAAATTACACCACGGCAATGCCTTTTCCATTGAGGTAAGATAAGAAATTCCTTGATCTATATCAATGAAAATACTTAGCTAGGCGCATGGCAATCTGCCGGCGGATGCGGCTAAGGGTTTCCGGCGTAATGCCCAAGGTAAGAAGCAATGTAATGTTGCGGCACGCGCTGCACCATGCCGGGCGATAGGGCAATGAGTTGCAGGTATTTGTCTTCTGCCGTAAAATTGAGCGAGCTCATGAGCCGGCGTTGCAAAGCGATGAGGCTGCTTTGCATCAGCAGGCGCAGGTATCGTTCCATCTTTGGAATCTGCAGCACCATTTCGTCCTGTGCGGCTTTGGTAATCAGGAGCATCTCGGTGTCTTCCAGCGCATCTATGTTGCAGCCCGATGCTTCGCCGGTAAGAAAGCTGTAGATATCGGCAATCCACCAGTCTTCGGGCGCAAACTGAACGATGTGTTCATTGCCGTGATCGTCTACTGGTAAAAGAACGGAGCAATCCTTTGTTTACAAAAGCAGTGTATTTGCACACGTCGCCTTCCTGCAGCAGGTATTGCTTTTTACGTAGTTTTTTATGGGTAAAAAAGCTGGTGCACAATTGTTGTTCCTCTTCGGTTAAAGTTACTTTTTTATCGATGTTGGAAAGCAATAAGTCAAACATACTTTGTGTGCATTACAATCGTAAAGCTACACGCCGCTATACATTCGCAGGAAAATAGTTTTACATCGTAAAGTTTTGTTCGTCATAATAATATCATGCAATTGAAACAGGAACAGGATTGTAAGGCGTTGATACAAAAGATGGCTTTGTCGCGTACTGCTTTACAATGATGGATGGCACTCATCCGTGCGCCCAATCCGGTTTGCTACAAATGCACTTTAACGTCGTTTTTTTATTTCCATCCGCCGCCCAGCGCGCGGTATAGTTCGATTACAGAATTAAAACATTTGTACTTTGGCATTCACCAGTTGCAATTGCGCATCTACTACATTCCGTTGTGCCGTGATTACTTCGGGATAGGTAGCATAGCCCGTTTTAAACAGCAGGTTCGATGTGCTGACTGCAGAATCCAGCGTTTGAACTTCCAGTTGCTTTAATGCAAACACATTTTGGTATTGTGCAGGTTGCTCAGGCTGTTCACCACTTCACGCACGCCATTCAGGATTGTTTGCTGGTAGGCATATTAGGCCTCGAGCCTTGTGGCATTGGCTGCGTTCAATCCGCGCTTTAGCATACGCTGGTAAAAAATGGGTGCTGTAAGTCCGCCAACAATATCATAGGGCCGGGCTGCAAGCCTGATTTTACCACATAAAATTGGGAAAATCGCATCTGCGGTTCAAAGCTTTTCATCTTTAGTTCGTTGTTTTTACCAACTAGAAACACATAGTTTTTATCCTATATTTCCAATACAGATTTTTGCGGTAAAATGATTGAATTTTCTATTACTACCGGCAACTAAATGGTGCCTGATGCGCCATGCCTGAGAAGGCGGTTTGGATTGAAAAATTTAGCGCGAAACGCAATAGAGCCGGTGTTTTCATCAAACTCACTTTCTACGGTATCTATCTTGCCGGGATGAGTATAAGTAGTACCGTTGGCTAACACAAGGCGCACGTTTTCCTCACCATTCAGGTTGCGTTTGTTGTTCAGAAAATTTAGGTATTCATCTTCCAAAATATTGAAGTAAGAATATACCGCGCTGATGTCGGATGCCGTTGTCAGCAGGTCGCCTTCGTTGAGCAGGCTGCCCGCCTTCGGCGGTATGCGGTTGATGACACCATCAAATGGTGCATGGATAGACGTACAAAATAGTTTAGTTTGCGCGTTGCTCACGGCAGATTGCAGTTCCTGTATGCGTGCGCAGGCAGCGCTCAGCTTGGCTTTGGCTACATCGAGCTCAGAAGTAGCCACTACGTTTTTTGCTCACCAGCAATTTCACTCTTTCCTGTTCCAGTTCTGCCGATTTGCTGTCGGCTACAGCGATAGACATGGCGGCTTTTGCTTTTACCACATCTTTGCTGTATTGTTTGTCTTCAATGCGAAACAATACCTGCCCTTTGCTCACCTGCTGCCCATCATCTACATAAATATTTTCGAGAAAGCCGGGTACGCGGTTTCTTATCTCTACATTTTTTACAGCCTGTATATCTGCTACATACGTTCGGAACACAGCAGTGTCTATAATCTGGAGTTAAGTAACGGGAAATGCTTCAGGAGCTTCTGTTTTTTCTCTTCTTCTTTACAGGCAATGAGGCTGTACATGAAAAGTGATACGAATAAAATTTTGTTCATGGTAATGATTCGTGGGTTTAATTGAAATAATATACGTGCTACATAATTTTCTTATGTAGCAGCATCTGTAAAGCAAAAAGCGCTAACGATTGTTATGAAGTTTGTTCCTGAAGCGTGCTACAATTGTATGTATTGTTCAGGAATGATATACAGCATTCGGAATGAAATGACGTATATGCTGTTGGTAAAGACTGATAAGGGATAAAAGCTATCCTTTGTCTTTATGTATACCTTCGGTTTTTCATTTTAAAAAACAACCAGGTTTTTCCGGGGATATGGGCAAAGATAAAGCATAGATGTTTTTCCTATCCCCTGATGCAAGCCTTTCAGCTTTGGGCAATGCTGCACTGCAGGCAAAATAGCAATGTTTATCAGGATAAATGTTCAGGAAGAAATAAAAAACAAGCATGTAATATCATTCCAATAGAAAGCCTGTGGCTTTATTATTGCAAAAATCAAATCTTCGGGATGCTAATAAACTCTAATTATAGAAAGGAAGAAAACGAGCCGCCGGTGGTAAGTACAGACTACGATGCTATTGTAGTGGGCGCAGGTCCCAATGGTTTGGCCGCTGCCATCACCCTGCAGCAGCAAGGCTTGTCGGTATTGCTGCTCGAAGCCAGGGCAACAATAGGTGGAGGCATGCGATCGGCCCAGCTTACACTGCCCGGATATATTCACGATGTGTGTTCTGCCATTCATCCGATGGCAGTAAGTTCACCTTTTTTTAAGCAATTACCGCTCAATAAATTCGGGTTGGAATTCATCAATCCCACCTTTGCGGCCGCACATCCGTTCGATGATGGAAAGGCATCCATTCTGCATATGTCCATCAAAGAAACAGCAGCTTCACTCGGTATAGATGCATCGGCGTATGAGCAGTTGTTGAAGCCTTTGCAGAAGGATTTTCATCACATATTTCCTTTTATTTTAGGACCGCTGCGTTTTCCCAGACATCCACTGGCGATGGCCAATTTTGGTTTTCGCGCGCTGCAACCGGCTGTTCTTCTTGCCCATACAATGTTTCAAACAAAAGAAGCAAAGGGGCTGCTGGCAGGTATGGCAGCACATGCAATGTTGCCGCTTTCACAGCCGGCTACGGCTGCCGTGGCGCTTGTGCTGATGATGGCGGCGCATCATAAAAACTGGCCCATACCCAAAGGCGGGTCGCAGGCAATTGCAGACGCGCTTGCGGCTTATTTCCTGTCGCTCGGCGGCACTATTCAAACCAATACAAACGTTACTTCGCTAAAGCAATTGCCTTCGTCACGTGCCTTGTTGTTCGACGTCACGCCAAAGCAACTATTGCAGATTGCGGGACACAAATTTTCTTCTTTATACCAATGGCAACTAAAGCGATACCGCTATGGCATGGGTGTTTATAAAATAGACTGGGCACTGTCAGAACCCATTCCCTTTACTAACGAAAGTTGCCGCGCTGCCGGTACTGTGCACCTTGGTAATACAATGGGTGAAATAGCGCTTGGTGAAAAGCTGGCCTGGCAGGGAAGGCACGCCGAAAAACCTTTTGTGTTGCTGGCACAGCAAAGCCTGTTTGACGCTTCGCGTGCGCCTGAGGGAAAGCAAACTGCGTGGGCATATTGCCATGTTCCCAATGGCTCTGTGAAGAATATGACACACACTATTGAGCAACAGGTAGAGCGCTATGCGCCGGGCTTCCGCGATTGCATACTGGCTAAACACGAGATGAACAGCGAAGCCATGCAGGAATACAATGCCAACTATATTGGTGGCGATATCAACGGCGGCGCACAACTGGTGTCGCAATTATTTACCCGTCCTGCTTTGCGATGGTCTCCCTACCGCACATCAGCAAAAGGGATGTATATCTGTTCTTCATCTACACCACCTGGCGGTGGCGTGCATGGCATGAGCGGCTACCATGCCGCACGAAAAGCATTGAAAGATGTGTTTAATATCCGCATACAATCTTAAGCAAACGCATACTGTATATTGATTCCGGCATAATTGTTTATACCTCGCTGTTATGGTTTCACAAAACAGTATTCCACCTGCCTGGAATTACAATCCCTCTTCGTGGCCACAGCGGCTTCCATTAGTAGGTGTTGCACTTGCAGGCTTTTTCATTGCGCTTTATCTTGGACTTTACCAGTTGGGAGTTTTTGATACCATCTGGGAACCATTTTTTGGCAATGGGAGCAAAGAAATTCTGCATTCCAAAATCTCGAAAGCTTTACCTGTGCCCGATGGATTGCTGGGCGCGTTTGGCTATTTGCTCGATGTGATAACGGGAATTGTGGGTGGAGCCAAGCGCTGGAAAACAAAGCCTTGGATTGTGATCATCTTTGGGCTGGCGGTAGGTCCTTTAGGCGCCGTAAGTTTGTTGCTCATTGTGCTGCAGCCAGTGCTGCTCAACAACTGGTGCACCCTATGCATGGCATCAGCGGCATTGTCAGTGATTATGATTGGTCCTGCGCTCGATGAATTGCTGGCAAGTCTTCAATACCTGCAGCGGGTAAAGAAGAGCGATGCTTCATTATGGAAAGCGTTTTGGGGTGATGAAACCATTATCAATACCGTTCAATAAAACAGCAAGCTTATGTGGGCTCAGATTGTGAATATTCTTATTGGTTTGTTTCTTATGGTAGCACCCGGCATCTGGCAATTCAGCAAGCCGGCTGCCGATAACAATCATATTGTTGCGCCACTGGTGCTTACGTTTGCCATTACTGCTTTGTGGGAAGTGAACCGAAATGCGCGCTGGTTCAATGTGCTGGCTGGTGTGTGGCTGCTGGTAAGTGTTTTTATCATTGATTATTCTTCCACAGGAATGATCATCAATATAATCAGTGGCATTTTACTGATCGTGCTTTCCTTTTTCAGGGGCAAAATAACCGGCAGTTATGGCGGTGGCTGGCGCTCACTGTTTCAGAAATATCCGGCACATATGCAGGCAGCAGATAAGCACTGATTTCTGCAGGTTGGCAGCAGCATTTACTTCATAGCCTTATCGATATACGGTAAGCGGTTGGCATTGTTTTTTTCCTGTTTGTTTAGCTCTACTGCCGCACTGATCAGCGCGAGATGCGTGAATGCCTGCGGAAAATTGCCAAGGTGCTCGCCACGCATACCTATTTGCTCGGCATACAATCCAAGATGGTTGGCATAACCCAGCATTTTTTCAAAATGCTCTTTTGCCTGTTCTATATTGCCACAAAGCGCCAGGCATTCCGCATGCCAGAAGGAACACATGGTAAACGTGCCTTCTTTTCCTTTTAGTCCATCTACTTCATCATTGTGTTCCAGATAACGGTACACCATCACATCGGACCGAAGTTCACGGTCGATGGCTTTCATTGTCAGCTCCCACTTTTCCGATAACGGAGATATGATATTCAGTATCGGCATCAGCAAAGCGCTGGCATCAAGCGTGTCAGCCCCTTTGTATTGCGTAAACGCCTGTTTCTCTTTATTCCAGAAGTTGGTGTATACGTCTTCAAATATTTCGTCGCGCACTTTGTGCCACATCAGAATGTCGTAGGGAAATGAAAAATGAACTGCTATTTTGATAGCCCTGTCCATAGCCACCCAGCACATCATGCGTGAGAATAAAAACTCGCGTTTTTCGCCTCTTACTTCCCAGATGCTATGGTCGGGTTTGTGCCAGTTTTCGATGACAAATGTGATGTGTCCGCAAATGATTTTCCAGAATTCATATGTGACATCGCCACCATGCATGGCGTAGATGTAGATGGTTTCCAGCAATTCTCCATAGATATCCATCTGCGTCTGCTGATGTGCCGCATTGCCCACTCTCACAGGTTTTGAGCCTTTGTATCCTTCCAGATACGAAAGCTCTTTTTCTTCAAGGTTGGTAGCGCCGTCTATGGCAAACATGAGTTGCAGATTTTCGTTTGTGCATTGTTTTTTTATCCATTGCAAAAAAGCATCTGCCTCATCCATAAAACCAAGTTCTAAAAATGCGTGCATGGAAAAAGCTGCATCGCGTATCCATGTGTAGCGGTAATCCCAGTTGCGCGTGCCGCCAATAGCTTCGGGCAGGCTGAATGTGGGCGCAGCAATGATAGAGCCATACTGTTTTGAAAACAAGAGTTTTAGCGTGAGTGCCGAGCGGTTGACCACTTCTTTCCAGCGCCCGACGTAAGTGGATTTTGATATCCAGTTTTGCCAGTAATCAATGGTCTGGCGGTAGTTGGCTGTGAAAAAGCTATCAAGATTGTCTGCAAGGCTGGTATCGCCGTGGGCAGCTTCCAGTACAAAATAAGCAGATTGCGATTCGCCCAATGTAAAGGTGGAGGTTACATCCTGCCCGCTGGCATGCATCTTTTTATTGCTGATAAGCTTAACGGGACTCTGCACATTTTCTTCCGGTATAAATACAAAAGAATCTTTTTCTTCTTTTGCCAGGTGAGACACACTGGCGTATTGAAACCGCGGGGCGCATACCATGTCATAATCAATCTTTCCCCTGATCGTTGTTATTTTACGAATCACGCTGCCTTTACTTTCGTCTGCATTTACCGGCATAAAATCGATAAGTTCGGCTATTCCTTCATCAGCAAAAAAGCGCGTGAGGAGTACATTGGTATCTGGCAGATACAACTGTTTGGTCACCATGTTTTTCATTTGCGGGAAAATGGAAAAACTGCCTCCTTTTTCAGCATCGAGAAGCTTGCAAAAAATCGTAGGCGAATCGAAACGGGTGAAGGATAAAAAGTCGATAGAACCCGACAGCGACACCAGCGCAACGGTATGAAGGTTGCCAATTATGCCATAGTTTTCGATAGGCTCGTACCCTTGCTGTGCCTGTTTGTTGTTCATGTCTGAGAAAAGATGTACCCAAGCTTCCGAATGAGAAGACGTGTGTTGGTAATAGAAAAATCAAGCAGGGCAATCTTGTTGTTTCCTGTTGCCCTGCCTTACAAATGTGTTATGTATCAAGAGTTTTTCTTTCCTGCTAATACTGCCACCAATGCTACTGCTGCCACGCCGGCAATAGCCCTTACTGCATTGCGGTTCATCCCGGCCCAGAGTGTGAAGCTTTTGTTGGTGGCTACGTCTTTAAAGTTGCCATAGGCACCACGGTCTTCATGCACCGGCTCCCATACATTGTTCTTCCGGTCGGCAGATGCTTTTTCTTCCGTTTGCTGACCTTTTATGCCGGTTTTTGCCAGTACCCAATCGGCAAACCAGGGTGCCAGTTTATTGCCGATAATAGCCTGGTAAGTAGGATATCCCACCCATACTTCGCGGCGATTGTGCGCAGCTGCAAACACAATTGCCCTGGCTGCCACTTCCGGCTGATACACTTTGCCCATCGGGCGCGGTTTATTAGGCAGTTTGCTGAGTACCCAGCCAAACTGGGTGGTATTCATAGCAGGCAACTGCACCATGCTGGTTTTGATGTTACTTTTTTCGTTCATGAGTTCGGTGCGGAACGAATCGTAAAAGCCCTGTATGCCATGTTTGGAGCCGCAGTACGCACTCTGTAAAGGAATGCCACGGTATGCCAGCGCTGAGCCTACAAATACGATAGATCCTTTGTTTCTCTGCCCCATCCTTTTGAGTGCAGACATGGTGCCGTATACCTGACCTAGGTAGGTCACTTCGGTTACGCGTTTGAACTCTGCGGCTGTGATGTCTTTGAAAGGAGCAAACACACTGTTCATCGCATTGTTTACCCAAACATCAATAGGTCCCAGTTTGTCTTCGATTTCTGTAGCGGACGCTTCCACAGCATCGGCATCTGCAACGTCTACAGAAATGCACAATGCCTGGCCGCCATATTGTTCCACTTCTCTCCTGGTGGCTTCCAGTTGTTGCTGATCTCTTGCCAGCAATGCTACTTTGGCGCCCTGCTTTGCAAATTCCCAGGCGGTAGCCCGGCCCACGCCACCGGTAGCACCGGTAATTACAATTACTTTATCTCTGAATGATTCTTGCGTCATGCTGAAGTATATTTTAAACGTATGTGAATAGAAGTTTGTAAAACAAGATTAAGAGTGAAAAAACAGCCGGGCTGTTTGCCATGATGAATGCCGGCAAGAACCGTTCACCGAGAAGTTGAGAAGAATGAAAATCTAACGATTTTTCCCCGTAAATCAAAATATAAACTGGTTCCACCATCCGTAAGTTTCCCTGATTGTGCCGCGCGGAATGCTAAGCAGCGCAACAACCAAACCAGCTATCGAATCGGCTATTTTCAATCCTACATCCGCATTGCCCATTAACCATGGAAGTATAGCCACCGCCAATGCGGGTAGCACTGCCAGATACCTGCCTGCCCGAACCACTTCGCCCATGGAGATAACGGCAATTACTACAATGAGTGAGCCACATAAATGATTGATATCCGATGTTGTGTCTTTAATAGCTAAGCCAAACAAGCCCGGCAATACCACAATCCCTATGCCCAGGAGGGCGGCTAATGCCAGTGTCCAGGGAACGCTCATGCCCCAAACAGACGCGTTGAACACCTTGCCAAAATGACTGGGCAATTCCATCACCCGTGGCGACCGTTCGTCTTTCTGCATACCGGATGGGTGTCCGCCTTTCCAGAACACAGTCCAGAAATGTTCGCCGTTGCGGGTGGTTTTTACCATGTGCTGAATCATAGCAATTACTTCATCTATCTCAAGCGGAAGCATGGGCAGCATAATAGCCGCGGCCGCCAGGCAAAAGGTGCACCAGGCACCCACAGCAAGTGGTTGTGAGATTACGAGAAAGATATGCACCAGACCCAGCGGAATGACCAGAATGCCAAACAGCGCTACCATCCACGGCATGGTGCGCCAGCGCGAAGGGCTGCCCATAAAGCCCATCAGAAATTCAAACGTATAAGCCAGCGAGCCAAGCCCCGCATCGGAAATAAACAACGATTCCGACATTTTTGAAGTTAAAACCTGCGCGCTGCTGTCGCCAAAAAACGGGTCCCACATGGTATCGATATAGCCAAGCTGGAATGCGGCTAAATAGCGCGACACCACAAACCCGAAAAAGCCCAGTACAATCATAATCCAGCGCTGTGGCCAGCTTGATGGATTGTAACTCCAGCCTTCGGGTACTTCATTGCCCATTTTCATATACATAATCATGTTGGGCATGCCGGGAATCAGTACCGTTAAACTCAGTACCCAGATGCCCACAAACGTATCAGTAACATAGGCTACGGCCGATGGCGACCAAAATAGCAAAGGTGCAATGCTGAGCCATACGCCCACAAAGCAACAGATCCATACACTTACAGGACGGTTGGGTTGCAGGGAACGAAACCCAAATAACAACAAGCAATATCCCGCTGATGATATCGCTCCATTTCATCAGTGAGATTCTTTCTGCCAGCGACAGCCACACCGGTCTGCCATTGGCGGGTTCTACGGTGCCTTTGGCATAGCTAAAGGTAAGTGGTGAAAGAATCAGCCAGCATCCAAGCAAAATGATGGTCCAGTAGATCCAGAGCGTTTGCATGTGGTGCATGTGCAGCATTTGCCTGCGGTCTTCCACAGACATCGACATGCCCGCATGGTCCATTGGCATCTTGTGTTCCTGCTTCGTATTGTGATCCTGACTGCCGGGATGACCATGGTCTGAACGCGTGACGCCTCTTTTTCCCATGTCCATTCCTGGCATATGTTCTTCTTCGCTGTTTTGCTGATGTTCCTGCATTGAATTGGTTTTTCGGTTAGCGGTCGTGGCATTCAACTTCAAAAAAGCTGCCATTGATAAAACCGGGTTTAGTTGTGCGCCTTCATCATCAGCGAATGTCCATTTATAAGTAACGAAACGCGGATATACAAATGTCTTGAGAGATAAAATGCAAATAGGATCATTTGCTGTCTCTAACGAGATTGAGTGAATAAATTTTTCAACGAAATACCATTGACTGGAATGGTTTGTGGGATTACACAGGAATACCGTTAACCTATAATCACACATAATATGTTTAAAAAAGATTTTGTAAAAACCTATTTACTACGCGGATTAGTGGCAGCTGCCGTATACGGAGTTACAGTAGTTATTTTCTTGACGCAACAAAAGTTTCAGTCTATCTGGCTGTTGTTTTTGGGTAATGCGTTGTACATGCTCACGATCGCTTTGCTGGTGTATCTGTACAACCGGCAGAACCAGTTTCGCGAATCGCCGGTTACTTCCGCTATTTCGGGACATATACTCTCTTTTACCGGCGCTGCATTGTCGGTAGTGCTGTCGTTGTTGCTGTATTTCGCATTTTCTACCGGCATTGGCGATGGACAACCGGGAGAACTGCTGCGACAGGTGCCTGCACAAATGAAAGAAAGTAATACCAACCACGGAATGTTGTTTGTGCTTGTGGTGGTGGCAGCGCTTGGCAATACCATTACCGGATTTTTTGCCGCTATCTTTTCTTCGTTTGGCAGCAGCAAAAACAAAATGAGTGAAAGCAGGAGCCAGTAAATGTAGCGCGGCAGATAATCAATACTAGTAACTGACTTCCTGTGCATTTCGCATGCAGCAACTGTTTCGTCTTTGTATGCCTGGGTGTATGTTTTGTAAGCTGAATTTCTATATTTTCTGTAAATAACAAAGCCCTTGTTGCACGCAACAAGGGCTTTGTTTATAACATCATATCAGCGTCAGGAATTAGTTCATACTTGATTCCTGGCTGGCTTTGTAATTGATACCGTTGATAGCAATCTGTGTAAGCTTTTCGTCTGCTGCTTTTTCTTCGTCAAGCGTTTGACCCAACAGGTTTTTCGCTTCTGTGTAACCTAATGTTTCAGCAAGCTGTGCAAGACCGCCATACGTGGCTATTTCGTAATGTTCTGCTTTTTGCCCTGCAATTACCAATGCTGCGTCACGCTGAGATGTGCCTTCGTCTGTTTCGTCTATAATTTCTTCGCCTTCATCTGCAATACCCGCCATAGCAAGACATTTTTTTGCCTTTGCTTTTTCACCGATTGTTTCAAATACCTGTTCCAGCCTGATTACCTGGTTTTTTGTTTCTTCCAGGTGATTGGTAAAGGCTTTTTTAAGCTGGGAAGAAGTAGCCGCTTCGGCCATTTTAGGTAATGTTTTTACCAGTTTTTTTTCTGCCCAGTATATATCCTGCAGCTGTTCGATAAACAATTCTCTCAGTTTGGAATCCTGTACGGCAGCTTTTTCGTTTGTTGTTTGTGTTTTCATGGTTATAGTATTTTTAAAATGAATCTTGCTCTTCATTAGCAGAAACGTGCCATAAATCATGAATCACCCGAATTTTAAGATCACGTTTTACCGGCATAACCATGCAGCCATACCGCACAGCGATTTGAACAGCATAAGAAAAAATGTTGCTATTACTTGCACATGGCAGCTACGAAATACCATTCTTCCATATGCGGTCATTTTTCTACAAAGCTTGTATTGAGGCAGTCATGATTCGAATGCCATTTGCATCTTTGTGAGGGTACTTCATTAAGTATTTTAGCTACATCTGTTTACAAATGATGAATCAATTGTGGCTGTAAAGCCAAGCATTATCCTGATACCTGGCGACGATACCGGCTATGAAGTATTTGCCTCTATCGGCAGACAATCGTACCCTACGCCTAACCTCGATAATATAGCAAGCTATGCAATGCAGTTTACCAATTGCCACAGCCTTGATCGCTTTTTGTTTTTGTAAAATAAAACTCGGCACCATCAACAGCAATAGTGTTGATGTTCTAACTATATGACGATACTTTTCATCGCTTCTGCATTACCGGAATGACACTGATGAAAAGCGTCCTGTTGTGCCTGATAAAATGAATCCTGTGCGGCAAAAAGAAATGCTTCACTCGATAGTGTGATACGCACTTCTATGCAATAACTTATTGCTTTTAGCATGATATAATTGAATGTAAAAACATCCTCTTGGGTATGTATGCTGCAGCGTGCATGATTATTAGTATAAACAAGTTAGGTTTGTAGAGATAAATCAATATTATGGCATTGCATACGATATTGGGTGCCAATGGCACAATCGCTACAGAGCTGATTCCTGTTTTGCAGGAACATGGCGAACAGATAAGGCTGGTGTCTAGAAACCCAAAACCCGTTGCTAATGCAGAAACGATGGCTGCTGATTTGTTGCAAAATGACGACGCGATGCGTGCTGTGGCAGGCTCCGATATTGTATACCTGCTGGTGGGTCTTGCCTACGATTATGAAGTGTGGCAGCGCGACTGGCCACTGCTCATGCGCAACGTGATAGAAGCCTGTAAACATGCAGGCGCAAAACTGATATTTTTCGATAATGTATATCCCTACGGAATAGTAACGGTAAGCATTACAGAGAAAACACCTTTTAAACCCGTTAGTAAAAAAGGAACGATTCGCGCAGAAGTAGATAACCTGTTGCTGAGTGAAATGAAAAGTGGCCGGCTGGATGCCATCATCACGCGGGCTGCCGACTTTTATGGACCACGGTGCACTGATAAAAGTGTTCCGGGTTTGCTGGTATTCAGCCGTATGAAAAAGAAACAGACAGCCCAGTGGTTTGTAAATCCGAATGTGCCGCGTGCTTTCACCTACACGCCCGACGCTGCAAAAGCAATTTATATGCTCTCGCAACGGCCCGATGCGTTTAACCAGACATGGATATTGCCCGCTGCCTCGCCCTCACTCACCGGGCGACAATTTATACAGCTTGCCGCTACGTATATGCAAGGCAAAGATGCCGTACAGGTGCTGCCGTCATGGCTCATCCGTTTGATAGGATATTTCAATCCGGCTATGAAAGAAATACACGAAATGCTTTACCAGGATAAGTATGGATATATGCTCGATTCATCCAAGTTTGAAAAAACATTTCACTTTATTCCCACTTCCTACGAAGAAGGCGTAAAAGCAACAGCCGCCTGGTTTCTGGCAAATGGATAATCACTTATAAATTTTTTTGCTTTCTCAATAGATTTTTAATTCTTATTGCCTGAAGAACAATAAGTAACAATGTTCTGCCGATATATGTTGATTTTATTCGAGTAAAAAAACCTGATAGTATTCTCCATTACTTTATTTACTCTATACTCATATTCCACAAAACAAATAGCCAAAGGCAAAACCCATGCTGTAAGCCGGTTGGTGGTCAGTAAACAGTATGGTTCCTGTCGCATACAAACAATAATCGGGCACGATACCGGCATTTTATCCTGTTGTTGTGCTACCGTTATTATCTTGCAATGAGTAAATCAAGTATGAGCAAGGTGATGTTAGCCGCGAAATGGATGTGGGTTCCATCGGCGTTATTATGGATGCAAACGGTATCTGCACAAACCAATCAACTGGGCGGATGGTATAGCCTTAGCCTGAACCATCACGTAACCAACGAAGTGGTGATATTTGGCGAAATGCAGGCCCGCTCGCAACAACTTGCCAATGATTTTTATTTTCATGAAGCACAGGCTGGAATTACTTACCAGTTTCCTACGCGCAATGCGATATCGGTTGGTTTTGGAAACAACGATGTGTATTCCTATCCCGGCAATTTTAAAAGTCCTGCATCGGCAAAAGAATTCAGGATATGGCAACAACTGTCGCTCAACAATAACCTGAACCGTGCACGCATAGAACATCGCTACCGAATAGAACAGCGTTGGCTAAACGGCAGTTTCCGCAGCCGCATCCGCTATCGTCTCAACACTGTGCTACCTATCAACCATGCTTCTGTAAAAGTTCATACCTTATTTCTCACAGCATCCAACGAAATCTTTTTCAATTTCGCATCTCCGTATTTTGTTCAGAACCGCATCTATGCCGGTTTGGGTTACCAGCTTTCAAAGTTGCTGGCTTTGCAGTCTGGCTTTACACGTCAGTACGATTACAGGGCAGCAGGCAATAGCAGTGGTAAAAACTTTCTTCAAACTTCCTGTTTGTTCTCTACCAACCGGTCTGCTTCTAAACGACCCCGCCATCCATCAACGGTTGACTGATATTTGTCTTTTGCCTTTAGTGATGATCTTCTACCTGTGCCTGTTCTCATTACTTTCAAACGTTTATTTTCATCAGTGTTTTGTAAAAGAAGGAAGCCCCTGGAAAGGGGCTTCGGATCTGAGTTGATATTCGCTGTAAAAAACTCTAAAGCTGTTGTTAGTTAGTTGGTTGCGGCCACGCTGGTTGTCGTTTGTGTACCGTCTTTTGCTGTCAGGATCATATAGTATATACCTGCTGCGGGGTGGTTGGTCAGGGTAAGTTTCTGTGAAGCCGTACCGCCACTGTGTGCTACCTGCCTGCTATACACCTGTTTGCCCTCCTGGCTCACGATTGCCAGGTCGTAGATCCCTGCTTTCATGCCCGATAATGTGAGTGTAAAGGATGTACCGGTCAGCGGGTTGGGATACACGCTTACAGCAGAAGCCGTGCTGGCACCTTCAAAGCTTACATTCACAATGCTGGTGTAATGGGCAGCGCCATCTTTTTCCACGCTCTTTACACGGTAGTAGTTGGTGCCGGTCTGCGCAGCGGTGTGGACAAAGCTGTAAGCGTTTGCGCCGGTGGCAGCTACGGTGCCTGCTTTGCTGAAGGAAGTGCCGTTGGTGGACGTTTCCACTTCGTATTGTGCCATGTTCTGTTCAGCTTTCACCGCCCATTCTACCATAACATTGTTTTCCTTGCGGTAAGCCCTGATGCCGGTAACGGTAACCGGAAGAACCGTCAGTGTTTTTTGCAACACCAGGCTAAAGCGGTCTGTGGCTTTGGAAGCGGCTTCTTTGCTGGTAGAAAACAGGATGCGCGTAGTATCTTCTGCATTTACGGGAGACAATGTGCCAAGGTATTTATCGTAGAGCATAAATGCCTTGTTACCCATGTTATCCGGTACAAACTCAAACTGGTAGTTTACAGAAGTAGCGGCACCTGCAAGATTTAATTTCAGCGTATCGCCGGCGGCAGGCATTGTGCGGCTGTCGATAGTCAGCAGGCTGCTGTTTTCGCTGATGCTGAAGTTGGCACCGAAATTAGCGATCTTAAGTGCATCATCACTGTCTATATTATTGTTTTCTGTTTCGCCAAAGTAGTACAGCACGCCATCAGCAATAGAATAGGTACCGGCGGTGTCTGCGATTCTCAGGTTTACTTCCAGTGAAGTATATGCGGAGTTATCTTCCCCTTCACGGTCGGCGCTGGTTGTTTTGCCGGTCAGGTCTTTTGCGTCTTCGTTTACGATCAGCGACCCGGTTTTTACACCATCAGCACTTTCCACGTAAAAGCCTTGTCCTGCCTGTATGGTGGTTAGCAAGGCAGAAGGCGGTGTGGCGCGGTAAGTACCTTTTGTGCCATCTACGGTTACCCATCCGCCAACACCTTTGCTGCCGAACAATAAGGGGTCCCACATACGGATACGGGCTTTTACGTTGGTGCTGGCGCTGTTGATTTTGGTAAAGTTTACCGGGCAGGCGTATGGATTTACCACCAGCGTGATGCCGGATGTGGCTACCGTTCTGGCTGGCTGATCGCCCTGGTTCATGCTGCCGGTCACCCGCAGGATCGTACTGCTTGCCGGCGTCTTGTCCGTGGTAACAGTGATAGGATAGGAACGGTTGCCGCGGATAAAGAGCATGTAAGCGGGGTAGTCGGTCACCTTTGTTTTGTTGGTGGCTGGCACGCCCACCCATTTGCCTGTATTGCCGAACACTTTCATGCTGAAGCTCTTCTGCGGGTTCTGGTCAAAACCATCGGCAAGAGCGCCGTAGGTAATATGAGTGCCAAAGCCGGGCTTTGGATTGTCGGTAGAGCTTTTTGCTCCTTCCTGGTAGGCTTCGTTGATGGTCTGGGCAGTGGCAGCCGTTACCGGTGCACCCATCAGTCGCCATGAACGTTTTTCATTGATGTATTTTTCCACCGTTACCTTCCCCACGATGCTGCCCGGGGATTTGCCGATGCTGCCCGTGCCGTTCTTATCACTTTTCAGCGTCAGAGAATCAGACGTATAGAAAGTGCCTGCATTTACCACGAGGATACCATTGTTGTTGGGCTTTTCCCCGTTGTTGTTGGCGATGTTGAGCGGCGTACGCAGCGTAACGGCAGAACCGTTGATGGTCAGACGCTGAATGGTGTTATACACCTTATCAAAGTAAAGATCAGAAGCCCCGATACCCTGGATGGTAAGACTGTCTTTGAGAGAGGCAGACAATACACCGCCCGGCTTGGAACGGATAATGCGACCTACGGTCAGAGAGTGTCCGTCTTCAATGGCAAGGTTCGATGCGGCAATGTCGAGCGTACCTGCAATGGTAAGTGTACCTTCTGTTTTGGCAGCAGCGCGGTTGGCTACCACAAAAGTGTGTTCGGGTCTCAAAAAGTCGAGCGGGGAACTGCCGCTGCCGTCAGCTGCCACACCCCAGTTTTTGGGATCGTTGAACGCACCGTCTTTTTTCAGGTACAGCACTACCGATGGTTTTAGTACCGCCGGTTGCGTGCTGCATACCCCAGCCGGGTAAGTCACCAGGGCTGCATAGCTGCCGCTGTCGGCACGGTTTACCACGGGCAGTGCATAGCTAAGGGCGGTAGCTGCCGGAAGGTTCACCCCGTTTTTGGTCCACAGCAGTGAAGTGGCACCTGAGGTTTTGAAGGTAAAGGAAGCGGTATTGCCGGTAGCGATGATCTGCATGGCGGGTGAAGGCTCTGCAACGATTACATATTTTACATAAGCGTCATTGCTGGTTACTTTGCCGGCAGCATTGGTGATAACCACCCTGAAGGGGTTGGCAGTATCGGCTACGGTTAAACCGGTGGCGGTAAAGGTGCTGGCAGTGGCGCCTGCGATAGCCGCATCTTTTTTATACCACTGGTAGCTAAGAGCAGAAGGGCTGGCTGCCACAACACCAAAGGTGACAGACGGGGCTGCCGAAGGACTGCAGAAGGTCTGCAGGGCAGCCGGCTGCGCGGTGATGACTGCCAGCGGGTTGATGATGGTCAGGATGGCTTCGTTGCTGGTGCAGGAAGTACCGTTGTAGGTAACAACCGCTTTGTATTTGCCACCGTCAGCAACACCGGCTGCTGCTTTTGAATAAGTAGCTGCCGTTGCACCCGTGATGTTGTTGTTTTCGAGCAACCACTGGATCGATGTACCGGCAGACGCTTTGAGGCTGAAAGAAGCAGCGGAGTTGATGATCACAGACTGCGTCAGGGGAGCGGGCTGTGACAGGAGCAGGTATTTTACAGAAGCCGTGTTGCTCTGTGATGTACCTACGCTGTTGGTCACTTTTGCATAGTAGGTGTTGGCAGTATCCGCCAGGGTAAGCTGGGTAAGGTTGAGGTCTTTGGAGGTGGCACCCGGGATCGCTGCACCGTTTTTATACCACTGGTAAGTGGCAGAGGAAGTGCTGCTGGCATCTACACTCAGCTTTGCCGTATTGGCAGCACTTGTGCACAGCGCCTGTGTAATGGGCTGCTT
The DNA here is from genome assembly GCA_963760045.1 of uncultured Chitinophagaceae bacterium. Lineage (GTDB taxonomy): Bacteria > Bacteroidota > Bacteroidia > Chitinophagales > Chitinophagaceae > Ilyomonas. Next base: position 20,324 of record CAVXBN010000016.1, on the reverse strand, counting down.
GATGATCAGGGGCAGGTTCTCTACCGATACGATGGCTTCATCCGTAGTGCAGCCGGTACCATTATAAGTAACAACCGCTTTGTATTTACCACCATCCGTTACCGCAGCAGAAGCTTTAGCATAGGTGGCTGCCTTTGCACCGGCAATATTGTTGTTTTCAAGCAACCACTGGATCGCAGTGCCTGAAGCAGCTTTCAGTGACAGGGAAAAGGCGGCACCGGCAGCAAGGTTCTGCGTCAGGGGAGCGGGCTGTGACAGGAGCAGGTATTTTACAGAAGCGGTGTTGCTCTGTGATGTGCCTACGCTGTTGGTCACTTTTGCATAGTAGGTGTTGGCAGTATCCGCCAGGGTAAGCTGGGTAAGGTTGAGGTCTTTGGAGGTGGCACCCGGGATCGCTGCACCGTTTTTATACCACTGGTAAGTGGCAGAGGAAGTGCTGCTGGCATCTACGCTCAGCTTTGCCGTATTGGCAGCACTGGTGCACAGCGCCTGTGTAATGGGCTGCTTAATGATCAGGGGCAGGTTCTCTACGGTTAAGGTAGCATTGTTGCTGGTGCAGGAAGTACCGCTGTAGGTAACGATCGCTTTGTATGTACCGGCATTGGAAAGAACAAGGGGCGCCGCCGTATAAGTAGCGGCAGTCGCACCTGCAATGTTGCTGTTGTTGAACTGCCACTGGATCGATGCGCCGGCAGTAGCCTGCATGGTGAAGGAAGCCGAAGCTCCTGCCGCCCTGTTCAGGCTGGCGGGTGCCGGCTGGGAAAGAATCACGTATTTTACAGATGCCGCACTGCTGGTGGTGGTGCCGGCGTCGTTGGATACAACCACCGTATAAAGATCGGCGGTATCGGCAGGGGTTAGGTTGCCGGCTGTATATGTGCTGCTGATGGCGCCCGCGATCGCTGTGCCGTTTTTATACCACTGGTAATCTACCTGGTTGTCGTAGCCGGCAGCCGCTGCACTGAAAGTGGCTGAGGTGGCGGATGAGGTACAAAGGGCTGCCGTTGCAGGCTGGGCAGTGATTGCAGGTGCAGATATATCGGTACAGGTAACAAAGGTGGAAGCCGTATTGGGAATCACTACGTTTTTGGTAGTCGAAGAAGGGTTTGTATTCTGAATGTCAAATATCCTGCTGGAGGATGAGTTGCTGGCATCGTAGAAGTTGATATAGTTGCCGTTGGTGCCGGCAAAGGTGCCGCTGTTGGAAGTGGTTCCTGTAAAGTAAAACCTGCCGCCGCCTTTGATGCTGCCGGTATTGGTGAAGGCAGTACCCTGCACAAGGGCAGCCGTACCGTTGGTAAACGTGCCCTGGTTGGTAAACGAGTTTTTGGTAAACAACAGCTGGCTGTTGTTGATCACCGTGCCGTTGCTGGTAAAGTCTGATTTGCCGTATACCGTACAGTTGTTGGTCAGCGTGCTGCCGGAGTTAATCTGCAGGTTGCCGGTTACTTCCATAAAACCATGGTTGGTAACAGCAACGCCGCCTAATAACAAACCGGAGTGGGAGTTGCTTTTCATGTACATGTAACCATAGTTGGTGATGAGCGAAGAATTTTGCAGTGTTACATCGCCACCAAAGGTCATCGTGCCGGCATTGGTGATATTGGTTTTTGACACAACCGTATTTCTAAGACCAAAGTCAATATCGCCGCCCGGTTTGTTGTTGATGGCAAAGGTGCCGGAATTAAAGGCAAGGGTGGACGTGAATTTCAGATAACCGCTGTTGTTATAGGTTACCGTGCCGCTGTTGAACGTAACGGCGTCCGTGGAAGTGTATTCGCCGCTGTTGTTGATGGTAGCACCATCTTCGTAAACGATACCCGTAGACTGGTTGGTAGCCCCTTCGTTATGGATGGTAAGCGGGAACTTGGTGATGTTGCTGCCGGTAAGGGTAAGGGAAGAAAGCTTGTCCACGTAGATGCTGCCTCCTTTCTGGATGGTGGAAACGTTGGAAAAACTGAGGTTCAGCTTTGCCCCGTTGATAACGCAGATGGAAGCCGTGGAAGCAAAGGTGCCGGTAATCGTAATGCTGTACGTACCGGGGCTGCTTAACACAACAGAACGTGAACCCGTTAAAGAAAATGTGCCCGACTGGTTTAAATAAGTAGGCACCGAAGGACAGTTTCTGGGCCTGCATAAAGCTCACAGCGAAAGAAAACACCGTTGTTAGGAGTAGAAATTTTCTCATGAAATTGAATTGACGATAATGAATTTTTGCTGCTTTGATATTGAATCTGATATTGCAATTGGATTTTTGAATATTGGAATTCGAACAGCGTTCTTTTTAGTGAGAAATTAATGCCAAAACAGGTTTGTGCTTATTTAATTGAAAGGCAACCGTTTAGAAAGTAAACAATAATCTATTTCGTTCCCATTTTGAAACTTCATTTTGCTTTGTAAGACTTACAACCCTAAAAGAGAGAAGACGTTATAAGTGTGTTTACCTGTTTCAGGTGTATAAAGGGTAGCGAAAACCGCAGCAGCCGGTAGCACGAATGCATTGCCTGACGCATACAGCGATACATTCCCTGCAGAGAAAGAAACACCCGAATGAGCAGAGCACAGAAATAAATAAGGGAAAATAACAGATTGCCGGCAGTGCGGCTTTTACAGGTTAGTCTTTTATCACTTTTGTGTTCGACCAGTTGTCGTGCCACGGGCAGCCGCCCAAAGCAGAAAGCGGCTCAAACGGCACCATGCGGCTGACGGATCTGAGCAAAGCATTATTTAGCGTCAGCGGGCTGCCATCAGACCTTACGGCGCGTGTGCCGGTCAGAAATTTGCCTGGCGTTTTACCATTGGTAAATTTTTCGAACAGGGTATAATAGCTCACAAAAATAACCAGCATCAGCAAATAGCCACCCAAACCATCATCTTCAATCAGAGATCCGCTTACGAAAAGCGCTAAAGAAACACAATGCAGGTAAAAACCAACTATATCTATGAGATAATTGAAAAACCGGCTGCCTGTGGATGCCGGCTCAGACATGACTTCCTGTTCAATGTCTGTTAGAATATCCTGTGGTTCCTGCATAAAATATGGGTAAACTAAAAGAATATGGATTCGGTTTTTCGCCTGCACACTTCACGCTCACCGGTTTTACTGAGGAGAACCATGCGCCCATATTGCAAAAAGATTAAAGGAAAAATCATTATACAAAAATAGACTGTTTTCCCGATTGTAGCGATAAGGCTAAATCAGTAAAAAAGGCGTAGCAAATCAACGTTATTGTTTCTTCCCATATGTATCCGCTTTCTGGTTCGCAATCTATGGTTTCCACACATTGTTTTCCCGGTTGCTGTCGGGCAGCGGTGCTCAGGATCGATGGTTACGCTCACTACCTTTTGCAAGCCGCTACATGTATGGTGTTTCGCTGCCCTGCAGCCACGTTTCTACGGGTATCGGCAGCAATTGTTTTGTGCCATCCTGCAGTATTATTTCCAGTGTAAACGGCATTGCCATGCGTTGCAGGTTAAAATCCTCACATCTATTCCCTTTCTTTCGCCCCATTTGTTTCCTCAACGGCGTCTACGGCAATATCGAGTTCCCAGTTGTGCACAAACCATTCTTTCCAGAACCACGACAAATCTTCGCCGGCTTCGTTGTTCATGGTCCTGAAAAAGTCGTCGGGCGACGGATGTTTGAACGCCCATCGTTCAATGTATCGGGTAAATGCATAGTCAAACCGTTGGTGACCCAGCACCACTTCGCGAAGCAATACCAGTCCAAAAGCAGGTTTAAAATACACCAGCGGATGGCGGTATTTTTCCGGAAGCATATCTGCCCGCACCATCATAGATGGGGCTGCGCTGTCTTTTAGTAATGGAATGATTTCATCGGCAGGATTGCCCAGCCCCGGCGCATATTCGCCATCGCGCTTGGGAGCATATTCACCATTGTTGAAATTGTCTGATGCATATACATCTATAAATGTATTAAAACCTTCATCCATCCAGGCATGGCGGCGTTCATCGCTGCCCACAATCATCGGGAACCAGTTGTGCCCTATTTCATGTGCCGTTACCCAATATAGCTCGCTGCCTTTATCGTAAATGCCGTCGAACACAATGCCGGGATACTCCATCCCGCCGGCAATGCCCGCTTCGTTTACCGCTGCAGGATAAGGATAGACAAACCATTTGGCGGAAAAATATTCAATCGATTTTTTCAGGTATTCGGTTGATCTTCCCCACGCGCTGTCGCCCGCACTTTCCACCGGGTACACCGACATGGCAAGGCACGGCTTGCCGTTTGGCAAATTTACTTTTGCCGCATCCCACAGATAGGCTTTGGAAGCGCCAAACGCCACATCGCGCGTATTCAGCATTTTGAAATGCCAGCTTTTCTGCTTTCCATCACCCGGTTTCAGAGCCTCGCTGTTCACTTCTTCCAATGTGCGGATCATAAGGGTTGTATCACTTTTGCGCGCAGCAATCATCCTTTGCAACTGCACGGCAGTGAGTACTTCTTTCTCATTCTGCAGTTCGCCGCTGCCGGCTACGATCATGCCGGACGGAACGGTAATGGTATAATCAAAGTCGCCGTATTCGCAGTAAAATTCACCACTGCCCAAAAACGGCAGCGTGCTCCAGCCTTCAAGATCGTCGTACACGCACATGCGTGGATACCATTGTGCTACTTCGTATATTTTTCCATTATGGGTAGAAAAAAAATCAGTCCGGTTGCCAAAATCTCCGGGCATGGTATAATGATAAGAGATGTGAATCGCTATGGTTTGTTTGGGTGACAGGCTTTTTTTCAGTCTTACCTGCATTCTTGTATCTGTAACTAGATAATCTGCTTTGCTTTTTTCCTTATTCAACTCTGTAGAAACGGTTTCCAGTTCAAAACCTGGTGTATGCTGCGATTCCATAGTTGCCCTTCCGGATATGTAATAGTTAGACCGCGTGTCTTTGCGATACGTATTCTGATCGAGTTGCAGCCAAAGGGACGAGAGGGTATCGGGGCTGTTGTTGGTATAAAAGATTGTTTCTGTTCCGCTAAGTACATTGTTAGTGGTGTCTATTGTGGCCTGTAAGGTATAGTCTGCTCTGTTTTGCCAGTATCCGGGTGCCGGCGAGCCGTTGGCAGAGCGAAACTTATTGCCGGTTTGGGTAAAAAAATCCTGCGCGAATAATTGCTGTGGATTAAAAACAGAGGTAGGTTGGCTGCTTTGCGCCAATGCCGCAATGACGGGTAACAGGAAAGCTGCTACCAGGAACAAGATAGGTGGTTTCATAAATGCCTGCTTACAAGGATGGGTGGTAAAGTTCTGTGCCGGTACCCAAAGTAGAGAATTTTTTAAAGCCACTATCAGCTTTTACAGTTCACCTGTCGTTTTATTTCCGGATGTCGGTTTTTTAGCGGTAAAAATCCTGAATGCAGGTGAAGGCGTAAAACAAAGGTTTTACAGGATGCAGATAAAGAGCACTGCGCAAATTGATTACAAAATGCAGCTGCATGCATACAACATTACTACATCATGGAAGCCGAAGTGGCAGATAGATAGAAATAGAAAGGAAATCAATTCTATTTTTAGACAACGATTTTTTGTTTTATTCAATTTAATTCAGCTTACCATGACAATGTTATCAGTGACGGCAATAAAAAATAAGCCGTCTTTTTTCCGGATTGCCAACCATGCACGCCTTGTTGTTTTGCCCGCCTGCCTTTTCTGTGCTATTAGTTTCACCGCTTCTGCACAATCGAACAAGCAAAAAGTAGAGGTGCCGGATTGGGCGCTTCCCGGCTCGGCTACGCACAAGCAGGTGCCACCGCCTGCCGATTTTCACAGGGCAGCCCGCACAGAAAAAACCAATATCGGTGTATTTGAAGGCGTGAGCGATGTGGGCGCTGCGCTTGTTCCCGGCTCATCACATTTTGATAAGGCAACAAAGGAATATACCATCACGTCTGCCGGATACAATGTGTGGTATACACGCGATGAGTTTCGTTATCTCTGGAAAAAAATGTCGGGCGATGTATCACTGGCTGCTGATGTCGTTTTTCCTGATACCGTTGGGTATGGCGACCGCAAAGCGCTGGTAGTCATTCGCCAAAGTCTGGACGACGACGCTAAGGAAGCAATGGTGGCACTGCATGGTGCCGGGTTGATGCACCTGGCATGGCGTCCTGAAAAAGGCAAAAACATTGAAGAAATGCGGGTAGATACCAAAGCCCTTGCCGGTGGAAATGAGCTGGCACGTGCCAAACGCATTGGGATTGAGAAAAAAGGAGACCAGTTTGCCGTGTTTGTGAGTATGACCGGTGAGCCGATGCATCAATACGGTGATCCCATTCAGCTACATATTGAAGGACCCTTTTATGTGGGTATTGGATTTTGCTCACACGAACCCGCCGAACTGGCAACGGGCGTTCTGGCGAATGTAGTGCTGCAAAATGAAGCTGGAAAGGTTCAATAAAACGATTTCCGATCTGTAACTAACTCCTCTTTTCCCGCCGGATTATTCAAAAATATTATTCGCATTGTGCGTCATGGCTGGCTGTGGATTGCTTTCATCATCCATTTGCGTAGAACGCTGAATGGGTGTTCGGGAGCAGGAAGCAGCCAGCAGGGAAAAGGAAATCAGGGGAATGTAGACGTATTTTTTCATGTTGTTTCAGTTTTACAGTTGCTCGATAAATTTGTCTTTTTCGCTATACTATTGCTGTGCGTACAGGTGCCGGCGGAGTTGCCGTTGAGGCTTTCCGGTAATAACTGATATAAGACGTGACTAACAATGCGAGGGCAACAAGTGGCATGATACGATTAGATACCGGATCGCCTGAAGCCGTATGAGCAATAAAAGCAGAGAGAAATGTAATGGCAAATCCTGCATACGCCCATTCCTTAACCCGATTGGCTACAGGAGCCAGCAGCAGCACGGTGCCAATAAATTTTGCCGCACCTAGTTCAATCCTGAAATAATCCGGAAAACCTAAATGTTGAAATCCCTGTTTTACATCCGGATTCATGAAATACGAATAAGCCGAAAATGCCATCATCAACGCAATCAGCGCGGTACTTGTCCAATAAATAATACGATTGATCTTCATTATCCTTTTGATTGTAGCACAAAGTTATTTACATTTGGTTACTAAAAGTTAGCAGTATACAAAAGGTAAGCAGTATCCTTAAGGTAACTTAATCAGGAAGAACATGAAGAAATGTATGGCTCCGCAGGAAGAAATGACAGAAAAAGAATGCACTCGCAGCCTGGCTGCCGTTGGAGATGCCTTGTATGCCATTGGTGGAAAGTGGAAACTGCGCATCATCATTGCGCTGCGCGATGGAGCCAAACGGTTCAACGAATTGCAGCGCACCATTGCCGGTATATCTGCCAAGGTATTGTCGAATGAATTAAAGGAACTGGAAATGAATGGTTTTGTGAAACGGCACGTATTCACGCAAACACCTGTGGTGGTGGAATATGAACTGACGGAGTATAGCAATACGCTCAACGATGTGCTGCACGCATTGAGAGAATGGGGAATGATGCACCGCGAAAAGATACGCAACAACAGCCTTGCGGAAACGAATGCTCAACATACGGATTGGCAATAAAATTCTGTATGCTGATAAAACCGGGAATTTCTTTGTATTTGATAAATGCCATCGTATGGAGAAAACTAACATTCTGAACATGGCAATTCTGCACAATGAAACCCGCATGTATACGCATCCTCATTGTTTATCGTATAATTAGGGTATTGATAGTAAGGGTTTTTGCTTTCCAGGAACGATTGCTGCAAAAGCTCATCTTACAACCAACGAACATTTTCTGACTATTCAAAAACCTTATCCCCGCTATCAAAAAATTGTAAAACTGCTGTTGAGAGCATTATTTATTCTGCCTTTCCATCTCGTGTTTTTATTGCTCTGCTGTGCCGGAAGGCATGGGCTGCGGACCTGTAGTAGGACCTTCCACTACCAGTCGTCCATCGGTCAAAATTTTCATCCGGTCAATAAACACAACACGTTCATCGCCGGTAGCAGTGGTTCTGCCATGATACACGCAAAACATTTCTTTGCCATCCGGCGAGTAGGTAATGCTGTTGTGACCCGTTCCTGTAACCATGCCGCCTTTATCAATGTTTTTGCTCAGCACCGGGTTGTCTTCCGATTTTGTAAAAGGTCCCAACGGGCTTTTTGATGTGGCATAACCCACGGCATAATTTTTCCCACCAAAATAATTGGCAGAATACATCATGTAATAAGTATCTCCTTTTTTAAAAGTAACTGAACCTTCCGTCCAGCGCCGGTTCACTTCTTTGGATGTTACCGAACGGCTTTCCCATTCAGCCTGTTTGTCGGTCATCGTTACCGGCGGACGCAGCAACAATACCGGCTCGCCAATTACGCCGCTGAAATCGGGTTTTAGCTCTACGCCATACACCCAGCTTTCTTCAATTTCCTTAAACCAACCTTTTTTCTTTGCCCATTCGGCTACTTCGCTTTCCACCGGGTGTTTGTAGGCACCCGCGAATAATACAGGTAAAGCCTTCCGTCGGTATCAAACAACACATTGGCATCAATCATCGGGTAGCCGGGATCAAAAATCGGGTGGTTGTTCAAATCTACAAACGGACCTGTTGGTTTATCGGCGACAGCAACGCCAATGCGAAAATTTTCAAACTCTTTAGTCGGATTGTCTTTCCATTGCGCACTGTAAAACATATAAAACTTGCCATTTACTTCATACACTTCCGGCGCCCAGTATGCGCCATCCCAGCCAGCCGTACTATCGCTCCATCCATTGGTATTGCCTGGCATACCAAACCTGCCCTTCGGCTTCCAGTTTACCAGGTCGGGCGAAGAATAAGCCGCAAAACCATTCTGCACACCGCCTGTTCCATACATATAATATTGATCTCCCTTTACATACAATACATACGGGTCGCCAAAATGCACATCCAGCGGATTTTGATACGTTTTTGCTGTTGAACCCACGCTAGTTTGCGCCAGTAAATGTTGAAAACGGGTTATGAGGCAGGCAAGGAGCAAGAGGCTGGCAATCTTTTTCATATACGGTACACGTTATTGGGGATTCATTATTTTCCTGTGCCCCTTTTATAAAGGCACCGGCTATCAGCAAATGCAAGATATTGCAAGCCTGGAGAAATGAGAAACTGCAACTTGCTAAGATTTTTGTTCACCGGTTCAGGCAGATGCAGGAAAAGAGAAATTTTTGAACGAGGAAAGCCAAGTCTGCCACAAAAATGTTCAGCACGCAGAGGAACGGCTTAATAGTAAACAAGTGCTTAGTGATTGTGTTCATTTAATCGCAAGGCAACCGTTGAGCCTTACAAACGTTCTTGTTTTGCAGGTGTAAATAGCTTCAAATAATAGAAAGCAGGGCAATTATCAATGTCTACTCCATTACAATTCAGGAAACATACTGGTAACAAACTGAGCTAACAACGCTGTTATTCAGCAATCAGCATGTCCACAATTTCAGTCCAGGTGTTTGCCCGGGTGTGGTGAGTGAAACTGGCGTTGTGCGCTGCAGAAAACATGATGGTTTTGCCTTTGCAGAAGTCAAGATTTTTACAGTGGTCATCGATCATGTAATCTGTATTGATGATGCTTTTATCGCCACAGAAAATGATATTTTTCCAACCAATAAAAGGAAAGTGTTCTGCCAGCCATTCATACTTTTCGGGTAAAGACTGAGGAAATTCCATCGCTGCCGATACAATGTAAATCTCGTAGGTTTTCATTAATTGCTGCACGGCTGCTACGGCTCCGGGCATCAGTGGGAGTGTTCTGAAAAAGCCGGGTGAAGTTACAAATTTCTGTACTGCGCCTTTATCAGGAAAGGCTTCCCGTTCGCTTTTGCCCATCAGATCTTCGCGCGGCACTTTTACGCCATAGTCGCGCTCGTACCAGTTCAGAAACTGGGTTTCCACATCTGCCAGCACACCATCCATATCTATCGCAATTGTTTGTTTCATCCGTTCTTTTGTTTGTCCACAAAAATAGTCAGCCACGCTTTACTGCCGCAGGAATGTTTGTGTCATTCATTCTTACCATTGGCTATACTGCGTAGAGCAGTGCAAAAAAAATGCGCTCTTACAGGAGCGCATTTCAATATCAAAAACCGGTTGCTGTCAGATATTGCGTTTCTTCATCTGGTCTACGGCATAGTCTACCGACCTGGCGGCAAATGCCATGTAGGTAAGCGATGGATTTTGTGTAGAAGTAGATGTCATACTCGCACCGTCGGTTACAAACACGTTGCTGCAGGCATGCATCTGGTTCCATTTGTTCAGCATAGATGTTTTAGGGTCGTTGCCCATGCGTACACCGCCCATTTCATGAATGTCAAGTCCCGGTGCCTGCTTGCTGTCGTCTACACGGATGTCGGTAAAGCCGGCTTTGGTATACATTTCCGTCATTTGTTCCTGGAAGTCTTTTACCATTTTTTCATCATTGTCGTCATAGGCAATGTTGATGTTTAATAGCGGCATACCCCATTCATCTTTCTTTGTACCATCGAGCGATACAGTGTTGCTTTCTTTTGGAATGGTTTCGCCCATCATGTGCGAGCCTACATACCAGTCGCCCAGTTCGTTTGACGCAAGCTGATCTTTCAACCCTTTGCCAAAACCGCTGGTGTCGAGGTTTCTGCCTCTGCCTGCAGAAAATCCGGCGGCATAGCCACGCAGGAAGTCGGTTTCCTGTTTGTACAGGTTTCTGAAACGGGGCATATAGGCGCTGGTAGGACGGCGGCCTTCGGTGGTTACATCCTTAAAGTCGTTGCACTTTGCATTGATGTGAGCGCGGTAGTTGTGAAACGCTACATATTTGCCCAGCACACCGCTATCATTGCCCAAACCGTTCGGAAACCGGTGCGATTTGGAATTGAGTAATAACAGGTTGGTATTTAAAGCCGCTGCATTTACAAAAATGACATTTGCATAGTACTCCGTTACGTCTTTGGTATGCGCGTCTATCACTCTTACGCCGGTTGCTTTGTTTTTGGTATCGTCGTATATGATTTCCTGCACCACGCTATCGGGTTGCAGCGTCATATTGCCCGTTTTCATTGCCCATGGAATAGTGGTGGCGTTGGCGCTGAAATAGCCGCCAAACGGGCATCCGCGCTGGCATAGTGTGCGGTTCTGGCATTGTACCCTGCCCTGGTCGATATGCACCTGCTGCGGCTCGGTGAGATGCGCACAACGACCATAGATCACGTGCCTGCCCTTGTAGTTTTTGGCTACTACATCTTTAAAATATTTTTCTACATCATTGAGTTCAATAGCCGGCAAAAATTCGCCGTCGGGCAGCATATCCAGCCCGTCTTTATTGCCACTGATGCCTGCAAATTTTTCTACATAGCTATACCATGGCGCAATGTCTTTGTAGCGAATGGGCCAATCGACAGCAAAACCATCGCGGGCAGGTCCTTCAAAGTCAAAGTCGCTCCAGCGCTGAGTTTGCCGAGCCCACAGCAGCGACTTACCGCCTACCTGGTAGCCACGAATCCAGTCGAAAGGCTTTTCCTGAACATAGGGATGCTCGGTATCTTTTACAAAAAAGTGCGCAGCATCTTCTTTAAAGGCATAGCAACGGCTTACCACCGGGTTTTGCTCTACAACGTCAGCCGGCATTTGCCCGCGGTGTGGAAATTCCCACGGCATCATGCTGGTGGTTGGATAATCTACACCATGCTTCACATTTTTGCCACGCTCAAGCACAAGCGTTTTCAGACCTTTTTCACAAAGTTCTTTGGCAGCCCATCCGCCACTCATACCCGAACCGATCACAATGGCATCGAAAGTCCTGGCTTTTACTGAATCGTTAGTGTTACCCATAATATTTAAAAGAAAATCAAATGAAATGAATGATGAATACTGGCTGGCAAACCAGTTATTGTACGCTTATAGATAAATAAGAAATAAAATGAAAGTAGCGCCATTTCAATGTGAGTAACTGGCGGTCTGGCTGATCGAAGTCTATACCGCTTTGCTCGCAATATATTTGCCCGGTACCAATTTATACACCTGCACATTGGTGAGGTAATATTTGGAATTGGTATAACCTCTGATGGCTAACTGCTTTGTTGTATGAAAGAAATAATCTGCATCGTCTTCTTTTTCCTTTTTGGTATTGGCCGCCGTCACAATAGCTTGCTGATCGGCTTTGGCGCATTCTGCAAAAGGCTTGTTGTATTTCTTTTCTACATCGCCGGCAAACTGTTTCATGCCTTTCATATACCTGTCTCGCTCTTCCTGAACATAGCAATCGTTGAGCATTTGTAATGTAAAAAGGTGAAGTCCCAGTTCTTTTCCGCCCGGTGTGTCTGTAGCCGGAATAATGGTTTCCGAAAGTTCGCCCATAAATGCCTGGTCGTCTTCATCAATCGGAATGTTGTTATAGGCAGCTATCTTGTTTTTGCTGCTGTTGCATGATGGCAGAAAAGCCACGCCGGCAGTAAGAAGTACAAAATATTTGATAGCCGTTCGTCTGTTTGTATTCATAGCAAAAGTTGGCTTCAAAGTTCCGTAAATAGTATAATATTCATTTATCTATTGAACATATTATTTCAATGGCGCTTATAAGTGCTGTAAAGGGAGTTTCTATTCTACGCAATCGTTGCCGGCAACGATTGCGTAAATTATGTTTCCGTAAAAAGGTGGTCAGTATAAAATGTTACCTAAAATTGTACTGCGGCTTCAGGCAGAAAATGCCCGGCTAACCAAATGATTGTTTCCAACTGCAAAAAATGCAATACAGATATCGTTGCTACGGGTATGTATTAGTTTTTTGCGGTGCGTGTTATCTAGTGCTTGCATTATGAAACTATTGTACAAAACGCCTGCTATCTGTTATGATTGTAAACAGCATGAACAAACGGACTGTAAATTCCTCCTGAACCATGGATTGTACCCCTTTTGCACCCTATTTGCCATAAGAGCCTGCGCGTGTTTTTTCCTGATCATTTTATTACAACCGGCTTCGGGCTAACTGATTGCTTACCTGTTATTTGCCACCTTGGCCACCCCAACACTTCTCTCATAAACCATTCATAAAAAAGAAAATACAGATGAAAAGTAGATTACCGATTGATAAAAGCTTCCTGTTGAAAGCTTTTCTGTTCTTTCTGGTTGCTTTCGTTTCCGTTTCGCAACTGCATGCCCAAAGCAGGCTGGTAAGCGGACGCGTTACGGCAGGCAACAGCGATAGTGCATTGGCTGGCGTGAGCATCAATGTAAAAGGCACCAACAATGGAACCGTGACCAACAACGACGGAGCTTTTTCCATTAATGTAGCCGGCAATGCCACCCTTGTCTTCAGTAATGTGGGCTATACCACGCAGGAAGTGGCGGTAAACAACCGGAGCACCATCAATGTGTCGCTTGTGCAGGATGTGCAATCACTTACCCAGGTGGTGGTCATCGGGTATGGCACACAAAAGCGAAAAGACCTTACCGGCGCCGTAAGCAGTGTATCGGCTGCGCAAATTGAAAAAGTACCGGTGGTAACGGTTGACCAGGCATTGCAGGGCCGTGCTTCCGGTGTGCAGATCGTAAACAACGACGGCGCGCCCGGCGGCAACATTTCGGTGCTTATCCGCGGTGTGGGCAGCCTGGCAAGCGGCGGCAATACACCGCTGTATGTTATTGACGGCTATCCCGTTACCGGCGGCATCAACAACATCAATCCCAACGACATTGCAACCTTAGATGTGTTGAAAGACGCTTCGGCAACGGCTATCTATGGTATCCGCGCTGCCAACGGCGTGGTGATCATCACCACCAAGCGGGGACAAAAAGGCGGGCTGCAGGTGTCGCTCGACGCGTACAACGCTTTCCAGAGCACGCCTAAAAAATACAATGTATTGAATGCGCAGCAATGGGCTACACTGGCAAACGAAGTGGCAGATGCCGATTCGCTGCACAACTTTCAGGAACTTCCCATCTGGCGCACACCCAACGCACTCACCAATGTAGATTGGCAAGATGCACTGTACCGCACGGGGTTGACCCAAAACTACAGCATCGGCATCAGGGGCGGCAGCGACAAAATGCAGTCGGCTGCTTCCTTTGGCTATTACGACCAAAAAGGAATAGTACAAGGTTCTTATTTCAAAAGATATACACTGGGGCTTAACCTCGACTATACGCCCTACAAATGGCTGAAGTCTTCTACCAGCGCCAAATACACCTACCAGGATGCAAACAACCCTTTTGGCACCGGCTCATTGGTACAGCTCACACAACTGCCGCCAACGCTTGATAGCGGCAACAAACTGACCAGCCAGATCAAAGACGCCAATGGCAACTATGGTTTTTACAATCCGAAAAATACCTATGTTTCCAAGTATGGCAACCCGTTATACACGATAGAAAACAACGAGTATAAAAACATCACCAACTTTATCCTGGCCAATTCCTCCCTGGAAGTAACGCTGATAGAAGGTTTGAAAATTAAAACCAATGCCGGTATAAATGTGACCAACTTCTCAGGCTCTTTCTTTCAGCCGGAAGACAACCGCCTGAACCAGCAGTACAACCTGGGCGGACCCACGCAAAATCCATTTTACCGGCAGAACCTGAACCAGAATTTTGAATGGTTGTGGGAAAACACGATAACATACGACAAAACATTTGGCAAACATGCCATCAACCTGCTCGGCGGCATATCGGCGCAAAAGAATACCAGCAACTTCATGGGTGGCAGCGGCATTCCGCCCAACAGTGTTATCAGGGATCTTGCACAGGTCACCAACCTGCTCCTCGATCCGAATGGCAACGGGCAGGTCATTACTTCGCTGGCTTCTGAATTTGCAAGGTTGACGTATAAATTTGCCGACAGGTACATTGTTACCGGTACGGTAAGAAGAGACGGTTCTTCCAAATTCGACACCGGGCACCAGTATGGCGTGTTCCCATCCGGTGCCATTGCCTGGAAAATCAAAGAAGAATCTTTTCTTAGAAATGCCAACTGGCTGACCGACCTGAAAATCCGGGGCAGTTATGGCGAAGTAGGCAACCAGGGTACCATTCTTCCGTTTCAATACCAGGCGCTGTACTCCACTGGCTTGCCTGCCAGCAACAGCGGTAACCTTGGCTACCCGTTCAACAAAATTTACCAGCGTGGCGTGGCACAAACGCAGCCTGCCAACCCTACCCTCAAATGGGAAACCGACTACCAGACAGACATTGGAATTGATGCCGTATTCATGCATGGCGATCTCAGCGTGACAGCAGACTGGTTTCAAAGAAAGTCCAAAGACTTTCTGCTCCTGCTCGCTGCGCCTGCCCAGACAGGTTATACCAACCTGACACGCAATGTGGGCAGCATGGTGAACAAAGGCTTTGAATTTGCCGTCAACTACAACCATTCGATCAAAGACTTCCGCTATGGCGCGGTGTTCACCTTTACAACCGTAAACAATACGCTCACCAGCATTTCTTCGGGTACCGACTTTATCTCCAACTTTGGCGGACTCTCTATTGCCGGCAATGGATGGAGCGAATTTTCGCGCACGTACATCGGTGGCCCGGTAGGCGAATTTTACGGTTACCAATCACTTGGCGTGTTCCAGACACAGGCACAGATAGATGCGCTGAATGCCAAAGCCACGTCGCAAGGTTATTACTGGAAACCGGTTACACAGCCCGGCGACCGCTACTTTGCGGATACCAATGGCGATGGACAGGTAAATGCCGACGACCGCGTAAGCCTGGGAAGTGCCCTGCCTAAATTTTATAGCGGTCTCAACCTCGATGCCTCTTACAAAGCCTGGGACGTGAACCTCTACTTCTACGGCGTGTATGGCAACAAAATCATGAACTACCAGAAAAGTTCGCTGCAGAGCTTCCAGAACCGCAGCTTTGTAGGTGTTGAAAACGTAAGCTACGAATACTATGTCAATCACTGGACGCCGTCAAACCCGTCCAACGAGTTTTCGCGCGCTACCTACAACGACGATGCGCAGGGCAGCAACATTCCGTCAAGCGCATGGGTAGAAGACGGCAGTTTTATCAAGCTGAAAAACGTAACAGTCGGTTATACCCTGCCTAACCATATCAGCAACCGCTTTACCATGTCGAAGCTGCGGGTGTATGTGTCTTCGCAAAACCTGTTTACCATCACCAAATACAGCGGGCTTGATCCGGAAATTGGTATCCAGGGCGGCAATGCCACGCAGAATGGTATTGACAATGGCACCTATCCATCGTCAAGATTTTTTACCGTGGGTGTAAACGTTACTTTTTAAACAACAGCAGCAAAACAGACAGATATGAAAATTAAGAATAAATTCATCGCAATACTTGCCTTGCGCGATGGCTTTATCGCCGATGGCTTGTAAAAAAAGCTTTTTAACACAAACCAATCAGTTCCAGTCCACCGAAGACGCAACGTTTCAGAAATCGTCTGATGTAGTTGCTTTGGTCAATAGCATTTATGATACCTACCAGAACAGCGACCTGCTGAAAAAATCCATCTGGTACTATGCCAACTTCATGACGCACGACTGGTTCAACTACGGCAACGACATCATCTGGAATTACTACGCCATACCTGCCGACTTTTACGCGCTGCCTTCGTTCTGGAACAATGCCTATATCGGTATCGCAAGAGCCAATTCTGCTTTTGGCATTATTGAAACAGCCCGGGAAAAAGGCATTGTCACCCCCGAACTGGCACAGCGCTTAACCGGCGAAGCCTATTATCTGCGTGGCATGACGTACTATTACCTGGCAGGCTCATTTGGCGGCGTACCACTTGAATTGAATGCCATTACCAATGGGCTCACACCCCGCTCCTCGCAGGATTCAGTGTTTATGCAGGTAGTCTCCGATATGCAGCAGGCAGCCAGCATGCTTCCATGGAAAGAAGAGCTGGGTCAGGAAAACCTCGGGCGTGCTACCAAAGGCGCCGCTTTGGGATATGAAGGTGCCGCGCGCATGTGGCTGAAAGACTACGCAGGCGCCATACAAAACTTCAATGAACTGGAAGGTAAATATCACTTGTTGCAAAATTTTGTAGACGTTCACGAGTACGATTATCAAAACAACGACGAGTCGCTGTTTGAAGTACAGTTCAATGTTAGCGGTTCGCAAAGCTGGGACGGCGGCTGGCAGGCTGGTGGCGAAGTTGCCTGGATAGACGACTTTAGCTGGCCGGAAGAAGTGTCGAATTTTGGCTATGATTATGGTAACCCGGGACTTTGGTTATCCTATCAGCCCGGCGACAAACGCAAACTCGCAACGATTGTAGGTCCCGGCGATTCGCTGGTAAGCCCCGGCATCATTGCCCGCGGTGGCATTCGCAGCTATCCGTTGGTGCAGTCGGGCTACGATGCCGGCAACCCACATTACGTTGGCGAAAATGGTGGTATTATCAATACCTGTGGCAAACCTTCCGATCCCTGGTATGGCTTGTCTGACCAGAAACGTTCTGGATATTATTGCGCTAAAAAATGGAGAGATCCAACCTTGGTGGGCAATTCGGGTAACCAGGTGATTTTTGGTGCGCAAAACCAGATCTTGCTTCGCTATGCGGAAATACTGCTCGACAGGGCAGAGTGTAAAGTGCGTACCGGCGATATACCCGGCGCAATGGCGACCTGAAGCTCGTGAGAAACCGGGCATGGGGTGGAAATGCGCCCGAAGTAATGCAGGATGGCGCCCGCTTCGATGGCACCCGGCACAACCCATCACCGACCCGTTGCAAATGGTGCTGAGTGAATATCGCCACGAACTCAGCGGTGATTATTCCCTGTTTTACAACCTGCGCAGGGCGGGTTCCGATGTAGCAGCCGCCTTTATCAAAAATGCCTATGGTACCGTGGATGGCAGCATCAATCCCATTCCAAATCCTGCACCCGGACCTACACATGATGGAAAGCCACATGGTCTGTTCAATGCATCGCTGCCCGCCAACCGCGATTTGTTGCCCATTCCGCAGGCAGCCATTGGGTTAAATCCCAACCTGACACAGAATCCCGGTTATTAAGAGATTTCAACTTTTTACTGATAATGCATAAGGCTTTGTAACCGTTACAAAGCCTTATGCATTCATACATAAACTGAGGTAGAGAAACAAAGCCGATACAAAACTTGTTTAGATTAGATCATAAAATAGAAATGCATATGCTTTCAAAATGGAAAATGCGATTAGGCGTATCCTTGTTATTGGTAATGGCAGGATACACGCAGGGATACAGCCAGACAGAAATGGAACCCTGGGGAAATATTACCGGCATTCGTGTAAATGGACAGTTGATGGACTTTGAAACCAGCCTGCAGGTGGTGAGCAACGACTGGAAAAGCGTAAAAGCCACTGCGTTGGAACGCCAGCGGCCGAAGTATGGCGCGAAGGCGACGCACAGATCGTGACAACACAGATCGATTCGTTCATTTTGTTGAAACCGTGACAGAAGACATTGACGGCAATGGGGCAAACGTGAGCGTAGCTTTCAATACTACAAAAGACCAGGACAACGGCAGTTGTACTTTGGTATCCGCCTGCCCGAAGCCAATTACACCAACGGCAGTATTGTGCTGTTACAACCTCAAAACAACGCACAAGCTGAATATAAGGTGTCGGGATTGAAAGACATGATGACCGTAACTGCCAATGGCATCACGCTGAAAGGCGCACAGCAACAGTTGTATATTAAACTAAAATCCGCTATGCCCATTGTGGTAAAAAAGAACAACGACAAAGGGGGCAACAGCCTGCAGGTATATATCCCAATGCAAACCGTCAATGCAACCAATGGCGAACTTGCACTCACCATCAAAGCTTCTGGTACAGTTGACAAAAGCCCGGTTACTTTTCGGTTGAACACAACGAGCAGGGCAGGCTCTTCGCAGGCTTTGGCGGCAATTTTAGGCTGCAAAATCCAAAAACCGACCCGCAGGTAATAGACTATTGCCTTGATAATATGCGCGTAGCCGGGCAGGGTAGAAATGCCGTTGCAGTTGTGGCAGCCCGACATCAACAGCAACCCGATAGATTCGGCCAAAAGCGGCAAGCTGCATCCGCATGTAAAAGAAAGCATGGAAATGGCAGCACAGCTCAGTAAAATGGGTATCCCGGTGATTGTAACCGCATGGTCGGCGCCACGCTGGGCGATTACCGGCGAAATGAGCAACGGACCACGGGCAAACGGTGTTTGGGGCAACCCGCTCGACACTACGCATATGCAGGAGATCTACAAATCCATTACCGACTATATCATTTACCTGAGAGATGTCTATGGCGTAGACACCAAAATGTTTTCGTTCAATGAGTCGGATTTGGGTATCAATATCCGGCAAACCGGCGAAGAACACGCGCAACTCATCAAAGGTCTGGGTGCGTATTTCCAGTCGCGCGACTCACCACCAGACTGTTGCTCGGCGACAACTCCGACGCAAACTCTTACGGGTTCATTGATCCGGCGATGAAAGACCCCGAAACCCATCCTTATATCGGCGCGATTTCTTTTCATTCGTGGCGCGGCTGGGAAAAAGAAACCCTGCAAAGTGGGCAGATGCGGCTACGCAGATGAAACTGCCGCTGATTGTGGGCGAAGGCAGTATCGACGCGGCAGCATGGGCTTACCCGGCGATTTTCCAGGAACAGACCTATGCGATCAAAGAAATCAATTTATACACCCGGTTAATGTCTATCTGGAACCGCTCACCATCCTTCAATGGCAGTTGACGGCAGATTATTCGCCGCTGATTGGCGGTGGTATTTTTGGCAATAACGAACCGCTGCATCCGGGTCAGCGTTTCTGGAATTTAAAGCAGCTGGCTTCTATTCCTGAAAACCTCTATGCAATGCCCATTACGGTAGATAAACCCTTTATCTCGTGCGCCGCGCAGGGCGATGCAAAAGAAGGAAAATATGCAATGCACATTGTGAACGATGGCGCCAGCAGACCCGCTACCATCAACGGGCTGCCTGCTACCATCAAACAGCTTACGGTATATACAACGAGCAAAACAAAGAATATGGAAAAAACAACCGTGCCGGTATCTAACGGGCAGGTGAAGCTGACATTGGCAACGGAAACTTATACGACGTTGGTAAAAGAGTAACAATATAAAATTGACAATAACATCAGCAATGGCTGTTGTGTTTTCACAATTGCCATTGCTGTTTGTTTGTGTTGTTTTATCGAAAAGATATAAGTTACCCAAAACAGCACCGTATTTACATCCACATAAGATTTACTGTATGAACAAGATGTCTTTATTTCGCAGCGCCTGCGTGTTGCCGTTGTTGCTGGTTTGCCAATTGGCATCGCAGGCGCAAAACACGGCTGCGTCGTCCATCTTTTACAACGTAAAAAATTACGGAGCCGTTGCT
>CAVXBN010000015.1:0-48746 GCA_963760045.1 uncultured Chitinophagaceae bacterium | reverse complement strand
GCAATTGCATGCACAAAACCGGCTGGTAACGGACGGGTTACAGCCGGTAACAGCGACAGTGCACTGGCTGGTGTTTCCATCCGTGTAAAAGGCACCAGCAACGGTACCGTAACCAACACCGAAGGAAGGTTTTCTATTAGTGTAAGCGGCAACGCAACACTCGTGTTCAGTAATATTGGCTTTACACCACCAGGAAGTAGCAGTTGGCAACCAGAGCATTATTAATTATCTCTGCAGGATGTGCAGTCGCTTCACAGGTGGTGGTCATTGGTTATGGCACCCAGAAACGCAAGGATCTTACCGGCGCCATCGCAGCGTATCGGCTGCGCAAATTGAAAAAATCCCTGTGGTAACGGTAGACCAGGCATTGCAGGGGCGTGCTGCCGGTGTGCAGATTGTAAACAATGATGGTGCTCCCGGCGGCAACATTTCAGTCCTCATCAGTGGCATTGGAAGCATTGGAATGGGCGGAAATCCCGCTATTTGTAATTGATGGTTATCCGACTACAGGTGGAATCGGTAATATCAATCCCAACGATATTGCTACCATCGATATCTTAAAAGACGCTTCGGCTACTGCTATTTATGGTATCCGTGCTGCCAATGGTGTTGTAATTATTACTACTAAACGAGGCCCAAAAACGGCATACAAATTTCTGTAGATGCCTACGACGCTTTTCAAAGCCCGCCTAAAACATACAATTATTGAACGCGCAGCAATGGGCTACTTTGGCAAATGAAGTAGCGGATGCAGATTCGCTGCAAAACTTTAATGAATTTCCCATTTGGCGCACTCCTAACCACTTACCAATGTAGACTGGCAAGACGCTTTGTACCGAACAGGCTTAACCCAGAACTATAGTCTTGGTATTCGGGGAGGCAACGATAAAATTCAGACGGCTTCTACTTTGGATATTACGACCAGAAAGGCATTGTGTTAGGTTCTTATTTTAAAAGATATACACTTGGGCTTAACCTTGATTATACACCGTTTAAATGGCTTCGGTCTTCTACCAGTGCCAAATACTCCAACCAAGATGCAAACACAGTTTCGGAACCGGCTCGTTGGTGCAGCTTACCGAGTTGCCACCGACTTTTGATAGTGGTAACCGCCTTACCAGCCAGATTAAAGATGCCAATGGTAATTATGGCTTTTACAATCCGATCTATACTTATGTAGCTAAATACGGCAACCCGCTTACACCATTGAAAACAATGGCTATAAAAACATCTCCCACTTATACTGGCTAACTCTTCGTTAGAAGTAACGCTGGTAAAAGGATTAAATAAAACCAATTCCGGCATCAATATAACCAACTATTCAGGCTCTTTTTTCCAGCCCGAAGACAACCGGCTTAACCAGCAATATAACCTCGGCGGTCCTACACAAAATCCGTTTTACAGGCAGAACATGAGCCAGAATTTTGAATGGCTGTGGGAAAATACCATCCTACGATAAAACTTTTGGCGAACATTCCATCAATGTGCTAGGCGGCGTATCTGCCAAAAAAACACCAGCAATTTCATGGGTGGCAGCGGCATTCCGCCCAACAGTGTGATCAGGGATCTTGCACAGGTTACCAACCTATTCTGATCCGAATGGTAACGGGCAGGTGACCACTTCGCTGGCTTCTGAATTTGCGAGGTTAACGTATAAGTTTGCCGACAGGTACATTATTACAGGAACAGTAAGAAGAGACGGTTCTTCCAAATTCGATACCGGGCATCAGTATGGCGTATTCCCTTCAGGAGCTATTGCCTGGAAAGCAAAGAAGAATCTTTTCTTAAAAATGTCGACTGGTTATCCGATTTAAAAATCAGGGGTAGCTATGGTGAAGTAGGCAACCAGGGAACCATTCTTCCGTTTCAATACCAGGCGCTGTACTCCACCGGGCTGCCTGCTAGCAACAGCGCTAATCTTGGTTATCCGTTTAATAAACTTTATCAGCGTGGCGTGGCGCAAACGCAGCCTGCCAACCCCAACCTCAGGTGGGAAACCGACTACCAGACCGATATTGGTATGGATGCCGTTTTTATGAATGGCAATCTGAGCTTTACGGCTGACTGGTTTAAAAGAAGGTCTAAAGACTTTTGTAACTCTCTCTGCGCCGCGCAAACCGGTTATACCAGCCTCACCCGCAATGTGGGCAGCATGGTGAACAAAGGTTTTGAGTTTGCTGTAAATTATAACCATGCTGCAAAAGAATTCAGGTATGGTGCTATGCTTACATTTACAACGGTAAACAATACGCTCACCAGCGTTTTTTCCGGAACCGACTTTATCTCCAACTTTGGCGGTCTCAGCATTGCCGGAAACGGATGGAGCGAATTTTCGCGCACTTACATAGGCGGACCGGTAGGCGAATTTTATGGCTATCAGTCGCTCGGCGTATTTCAGTCGCAGGCGCAGATAGACGCGCTGAATGCAAAAGCCACATCCCAGGATATTACTGGAAACCCGTTACGCAGCCCGGCGACCGCTACTTTGCGGATACCAATGGCGACGGACAGGTAAATGCAGACGACAGGGTAAGCTTAGGAAGTCCGCTGCCTAAATTTACAGCGGTCTCAACCTCGATGGTTCTTACAAAGCCTGGGACATCAACCTGTACTTCTATGGCGTATATGGCAACAAAATTTTGAACTACCAGAAGAGCTCGCTGCAAAGCTTTCAGAACCGCAGCTTTGTAGGTGTTGAAAATGTAAGCTATGATTATTATGTCAATCACTGGACGCCTTCCAACCCTTCCAATGTTTACTCCCGCGCTACCTACAACGATGATGCGCAGGGCAGCAACATTCCATCAAGCGCATGGGTAGAAGATGGCAGTTTCATAAAACTGAAGAACCTGACCATTGGTTACACCCTGCCGGCACTGATCTCAACCGCTTTACAGTGTCGAAGTTAAGGGTGTATGCCTCTACGCAAAACCTGTTTACCATTACCAAATACAGCGGTCTCGATCCTGAAATTGGTATACAGGGTGGCAATGCCACGCAGAATGGAATTGACAATGGCACTTATCCGTCTTCCAGGTTTTATACCCTGGGAGTAAACGTTACTTTTTAAATGATTGATGCAAAACCAGACAGATATGAAAATCAAGAATACATTCATTGCCATACTTGCCTGTGCAATGGCATTGTCGCCGCTTGCCTGCAAAAAAAGCTTTTTATCACAGACCAACCAGTTCCAGTCTACTGAAGATGCAACGTTTCAAAAATCATCTGATGTGGTGGCGTTGGTCAACAGTATATATGATACGTACCAGAACAGCGATTTGCTGAAAAAATCCATCTGGTATTATGCCAACTTCATGACGCACGACTGGTTCAACTACGGCAACGATATCATCTGGAACTACTACGCCATCCCTGCCGATTTTTATGCGCTTCCTTCATTCTGGAACAATGCCTATATCGGTATCGCAAGAGCCAATTCTGCTTTTGGCATTATAGAAAAAGCAAAGCAAAAAGGCATTGTAACACCCGAACTGGCACAGCGCTTAACCGGCGAAGCCTATTATCTGCGTGGCATGACGTATTATTATCTTGCCGGCTCTTTTGGCGGCGTACCGCTGGAATTGAATGCAGTTACCAATGGATTAACACCCCGCTCTTCGCAGGATTCAGTGTTTATGCAGGTTGTAGCCGATATGGAGCAGGCAGCCAGCCTGTTGCCATGGAAAGAAGAAATGGGTCAGAAAATCTGGGCGTGCTACCAAAGGCGCGGCTTTAGGATATGAAGGTGCCGCACGCATGTGGCTGAAAGATTATGCCGGCGCCATTCAAAACTTCAATGCGCTGGATGGCAAATATCATCTGCTGCAAAACTTTGTGGATGTTCACGAGTTTGATCACCAGAACAACGATGAGTCTCTGTTTGAAGTCCAGTTCAACGTCAGCGGTTCGCAAAGCTGGGACGGCGGCTGGCAGGCTGGTGGCGAAGTAGCCTGGATAGACGACTTTAGCTGGCCGGAAGAAGTGTCGAATTTTGGCTACGATTATGGCAATCCCGGGCTTTGGTTGTCGTACCAGGCAGGCGACAAACGCAAACTCGCTACGATTGTAGGTCCCGGCGATTCGCTGGTAAGCCCCGGCATCATTGCCCGCGGTGGCATCAGAAGCTATCCGCTGGTACAGTCGGGTTATGAATCCGGCAACCCGCATTATGTGGGCGACAGACGGCAGCATCATCAATACCTGCGGCAAAGCTTCCGATCCGTGGTATGGCTTGTCTGACCAGAAACGTTCCGGATATTATTGCGCTAAAAAATGGAGAGATCCAACCTTGGTGGGCAATTCGGGCAACCAGGTGATTTTTGGTTCGCAAAACCAGATTATGCTGCGCTATGCGGAAATCCTGCTCGACAGCGCCGAATGTAAAGTGCGCACCGGCGATATTCCCGGCGCCATGGCCGACCTGAAGCTCGTGAGAGACAGGGCATGGGGTGGAAATGCGCCCGAAGTAATGCAGGATGGCGCCCGCTTTGATGGCACCCAGGCACAACCCATCACCGACCCTTTGCAAATGGTGCTGAGCGAATATCGCCACGAACTCAGCGGTGATTATTCCCTGTTTTATGACCTGCGCAGGGCTGGTTCCGATGTGGCAGCCGCCTTTATTAAAAATGCTTATGGTACAGTGGATGGCAGTATCAATCCCATTCCGAATCCTGCACCCGGACCTACGCATGATGGAAAGCCACATGGTCTGTTCAATGCATCGCTTCCGCCAACCGCGATTTGTTGCCCATTCCGCAGGCAGCCATTGGGTTAAATCCCAACCTGACACAGAACCCGGGTTATTAAGAGATTTCATCTTTTTACTGATAATGCATAAGGCTTTGTAACTATTACAAAGCCTTATGCATTCATACATAAACTGAGGTAGAGAAACAATGCCGATACAAAACTTGTTTAGATTAGATCATCAAATAGAAATGCATATGCTTTCAAAATGGAAAATGCGCTTGGCGTATCCTTGTTATTGGTAATGGCAGGATACACGCAGGGATTCAGCCAAACGGAAATGGAACCCTGGGGAAATATTACCGGCATTCGTGTAAATGGACAGTTGATGGACTTTGAAACCAGCCTGCAGGTGGTGAGCAACGACTGGAAAAGAGTAAAAGCCACTGCGCTGGAACGCCAGCGCCCAAAGTATCGGCGCAGAGGCGACGCACAGATCGTAACCACACAGATCGATAGTTTTTATTTTGTTGAAACCGTGACAGAAGACATTCCGGCAATGGGGCAAACGTGAAAGTAGCATTGAATACTAAAAAAGACCAGGACAAGAGCAATTGTTTTTTAGTATCCGCCTGCCCGAAGCCAATTATGCCAACGGCACTATTGTGCTGATCAAACCTCAAAATAATGCACAGGCTCAATATAAGATGTCGGGATGGAAAGACACGATGACCATAACTGCCAATGGCATCAGCGATAGGCGCACAGCAACATTGTAAGTATTGAACTGAATCCGCTACGCCCATTGTGGTAAAAAAGAACAATGGCAAAGAGGGCAACAGCCTGCAGATATATATCCCGATGCAAACCGGCAGTGCACCAATGGCAAACTTGCACTCACCGTCAAAGCTTCTGGAACAGTTGATAAAAGCCCGGTTACTTTTCAGTTAAACACAAGCGAGCAGGGCAGGCTGTTTGCAGGCTTTGGTGGCAATTTCAGGCTGCAAAATCCAAAAACCGACCCGCAGGTAATAGATTATTGCCTAGATAATA
Organism: uncultured Chitinophagaceae bacterium; assembly: GCA_963760045.1. Classification (GTDB taxonomy): domain Bacteria; phylum Bacteroidota; class Bacteroidia; order Chitinophagales; family Chitinophagaceae; genus Ilyomonas. Next base: position 43,001 of record CAVXBN010000015.1, on the reverse strand, counting down.
TGCGCGTAGCCTGGGGAAGGGTAGAAATGCCGTTGCAATTGTGGCAGCCCGATATAAACAGCAACCCGATAGATTCGGCAAAAGCGGCAAGCTGCATCCGCATGTAAAAGAAAGTATGGAAATGGCAGCACAGCTCAGTAAAATGGGTATCCCGGTGATTGTAACCGCCTGGTCGGCGCCCCGCTGGGCTATTACCGGCGAAATGAGCAACGGACCACGGGCAAATGGTGTTTGGGGCAACCCGCTCGACACTACGCATATGCAGGAGATCTACAAATCCATTACCGACTATATTGTTTACCTGAGAGATGCCTATGGCGTAGACACCAAAATGTTTTCGTTCAATGAGTCGGATCTGGGTATCAATATCCGGCAAACGGGCGAAGAACATGCGCAACTGATCAAAGGTTTGGGTGCCTATTTCCAATCGCGCGGACTCACCACCAAACTGTTGCTTGGCGACAATTCCGATGCCAACTCTTACGGGTTCATTTATCCGGCGATGAAAGACCCCGAAACCCATCCTTATATCGGCGCTATCTCTTTTCATTCGTGGCGCGGCTGGGAAAAAGAAACCCTGCAAAAGTGGGCAGATGCGGCTACGCAGATGAAACTGCCGCTGATAGTGGGCGAAGGCAGCATAGACGCGGCAGCGTGGGCTTACCCGGCGATCTTCCAGGAACAGACCTATGCGATCAAAGAAATCAATTTATACACCCGGTTAATGTCTATCTGCGAACCGCTTACCATCCTTCAATGGCAGTTGACGGCAGATTATTCGCCGCTGATTGGCGGTGGTATTTTTGGCAATAACGAACCGCTGCATCCGGGTCAGCGTTTCTGGAATTTAAAGCAGCTGGCTTCTATTCCTGAAAACCTCTATGCAATGCCCATTACGGTAGATAAACCCTTTATCTCGTGCGCCGCACAGGGCGATGCAAAAGAAGGAAAATATGCAATGCACATTGTGAACGATGGCGCCAGCAGAACCGCTACCATCAACGGGCTGCCTGCTACTATCAAACAGCTCACGGTATATACAACGAGCAAAACAAAGAATATGGAAAAAACAACCGTGCCGGTATCTAACGGGCAGGTGAAGCTGACATTGGCAACGGAAACTTATACGACGCTGGTAAAAGAGTAACAATATAAAATTGACAATAACATCAGCAATGGCTGTTGTGTTTTCACAATTGCCATTGCTGTTTGTTTGTGTTGTTTTATCGAAAAGATATAAGTTGCCCAAAACAGCACCGTATTTACATCCACATAAGATTTACTGTATGAACAAGATGTCTTTATTTCGCAGCGCCTGCGTGTTGCCGTTGTTGCTGGTTTGCCAATTGGCATCGCAGGCGCAAAACACGGCTGTGTCGTCCATCTTTTACAACGTAAAAAATTACGGAGCCGTTGCTGATGGAAAGCACGCCGATCATACCGCCATTAACGATGCGATAATAGCCTGCGCCAATGCGGGCGGCGGCACGGTGTACCTTCCGGCAGGCAACTACCTGTGTGGCAGTATTCATTTGGCCAGCAACATCAACTTGTTTCTCGATGCAGGTGCTGTGATTACCGGCGCGCCGCCCGAAATGAATGTGTATGATGCAGCTGAAGTGTTTCCCGATACGCAATACCAGGATGGCGGTCACACCTATTTTCACAACAGCCTCATCTGGGGCGAAAACCTGCACGATGTTTCCATTACCGGCAGGGGAAAAATAGATGGCGGCGGGCTTACAAGCAAAGACAAAGAGCACATGGGCAACCCAACCGGCGGTGCCATAGAAACCGGCGACAAAGCCATCGCGTTGAAGCTGTGCCGCAATGTTCTGATCCGCGACATCACCATTTTTCACGGAGGTCATTTTGCCATACTGGCTACGGGCTGCGACCTGATGACGCTCGACAACCTGACCATTGATACCAACCGCGACGGCATCGACATTGATTGTTGTACCAATACGCTGGTAAGCAACTGCCGCGTAAACTCGCCGCACGACGATGCCATTTGCCCCAAAAGCTCCTACGCTTTGCGCAGGAAAGTAATAACGGAAAATCTGGTGATTACCAATTGCGAAGTATCCGGGTTTGAAGAAGGCACACTGCTCGATGGCAGGCGCATACCGGTGAAGCCGGGATGGTCTAACGGGCGCATCAAATTCGGTACAGAATCAAACGGCGGTTTCCGCAATTGCGTGGTATCGAACTGCACCTTCAGAAGCTGCAACGGGCTGGCGCTTGAAGAAGTGGATGGCGGCATCATGGAAAACATCATTGTAACGAACGTCACCATGATAGATGTATATCATTACCCGCTTTACATAACACTGGGCGCACGCAACCGTGGACCAAAAGAAACAACGGCAATGGGTGTGGTAAAAAATATATTTATCAGCAACATCATTGTTACCGGGGCCGACTCGATGAGCGGCATTCAGATCACCGGAACGCCAGGCTACCCGGTAGAAAATGTACACCTTAGCAACATCTATGTAAGCTACAAAGGCGGTGGCACAATAGCCGATGGCAAAAAGGAATTTCCAGAATTGGCAAAGCAATATCCCGAGCCTTTTTTATTGGGAATAAATCCTGCCTATGGTTTGTTTGCAAGGCATGTAAAAAACCTGCAGTTGTCCGATATATCTTTTGAAGTGCAGCAGCCCGATGAGCGTTCTCCGTTTATCTTCAACGATGTGGACGGGCTGGACATCAATCATGTTTCAGCGGCTGTTGCCGCAGGCGTTCCGCCCGTGAGAATGGAGGCGGTGAAAGGGTGGGTGATCGGGCGCTCACCGGCGTTACAGCAGGCACAATAATGCAGCGGTCATGGGTGATTATGGTGAACCTATACTCCGGCTTCCGGTTTACTTACACATACACTTCGCATTTCTTTACGCTCGACTCTCCTACCTGGAAACTCGTTGGCAGGTACAAGGTTTCAAAATCGGTAACCGGTTGTTTTGCTTCGATCATCCGGATGAGTAAACCGGCTGCTTGTTTGCCCATCTCGAAAGCAGGTTGCCGCACTACGGACAGCGAAGGAGACAGCAGCTCGATAAGGTCGAGGTTGCTAAAACCTGCAAGACACAGCTGATCGGGGATGGTGAGGTTGTGTTCCCGGCACCAGCGAAAAACGCCGGTAGTGATTTTATCGTTCAGGCACAGGATGCCGTCGGGCGGGTGGTTACTTTGCAGCAGTTCGGTCATGGCGCTTTCTATTTCGCTGTAATGCATGCCGCCATGCGGGAAATAGTTGATGAGCTTTTTATCCGGCGAAATGCCATACTCCTGCAACGCCTGTACATACCCTGCCAGCCGCTGACCCGTTATAGACAAATGATGCGCATGTGCCAGCACAGCGATGTGCCGGTTATTGTTTTCCAACAGGTGCATCGTGGCTTCGTAGGCGCCCCGGAAGCTGTCTGCCATCACCTTGTGGGTTTGAATGTCTTCTACGACCCTGTCAAAAAAAACAAGGGGAAAACCACGCTGGTGAAGACTTCGAAAATGATCTACATCCATTGTTTCGGAAGCAATGGACACCAGGCAGCCGTCTATGGAACGCGATGCCAAAAACTGCATCGCGGCTACTTCCTGCTCATAGCTTTCGAACGTTTGCAAAATGATGGACTGGTAGCCATACTGTTGCGCCATGCTTTGAATGCCGTTGATGACCTGCGAATAAAAGCTGTTGGCAATTTCTGCTACCACCACCCCGATGGAACGGCTTCGCTTTTCGCGCAGGCTCAAGGCGATGGGATTGGGATGGTAGTTGATTTTTTGTGCATAGGCCAATACCTGCGCTTTTGTTTCAGCACTGATCTCGTAACTGTCCCGAAGGGCACGGCTGATGGTGGAAGTGGAAAGCCCCAATGCTTTTGCGATATCCTTGATGGTAGCAGCTTCAAATTTCATATAAAAGTATTATAACAACCATCCGCAATGGTGTTTACGACAGGTGACCCAGCAATTTATTCATTACCAAAACAGAAAACCGGTCTTCGCTAAAAAACAGGAAGTATCTGTTGTAAATGTACCGGTTGCCGGCAGCGGCAGTTGAATGGTTGGGGCCGCAGCGGTTGTGTACGCCTGCAATTACAGCCATACAGCCGGTTTTCAGGCGTGCCAGCCGGATCATCAACCAGGTGCAGATGCCACCCCCTTATTAAGATGAGGCAAAAAACAGGGCTTATCCGCTGCATAGCCATCCCGGTTTCGCAGGTTGTAGAATGGTATTTTGGCATACACCTGTTCTTCTCGGCGTGCAGGAGTGCCGACGTCTGCGACCGGTGTTTCAGGGCTAAGGAAATTGGCTATTCACCTGCCACCGTTGCAGGCAACGGGTTGAATGTTTCCCCTTTCGGTTTCCCTCTTTTGGATAGCTCTTTTACAATCCCGATGAATGACCGGTGATTGAGTGGAAATTCAAGTACCACGTGCATAAAACTGAGGTAAAATAAACTTTTAAGACCCAGCCGGTAATCCCACAGGTACAAACTGATAAAAGCGACAAACAAGACGGCAATTACAACAATCCTTACCATCGAAATGCGATGCCATGGTACGATGGAAGTTTTGGAAAACCAGTTGAGGTAATGATACGTGTAAGCAAATGCAATGACGCGCGTGAGTTGAATGCTGGCGGGGTGACTGAATACGGTTTGGTTGGTAAGTTTCAGGCTGCTCAACAACGATTTATTCAGCTTTGAAAAACCGGCATATCCTTGCATTGCCCACTGACTAACCGGGGTATGAACATCGCGAAACAACAGCATGCACAACACAGGACAAACCAGGAATACGAGAATGGACAAATACCCGCTGCGGCGTTTGCTCCGGAGGGCTCCCAATAAGATAAACGCACCCGTAAAAAGATAAACATGAATGAGCGTAGGCAGGTACAAACCAAAAATAACAGAAAAGCTGTTGTAGCTGCTCATCAACAGGATGCCGGCCAACAACACCAGGCTCAGGATAATCCGGAACTTTCGCCTGGCTACAACGGTAAATAGAAGCGCCAGCCCAAACAACAGGAAAATGATGGATGCACTGTATTTTTGGTAAACAACCGGATGAAATGATGGGTCGGGAAACAAAGGATGATCAGCACATACAACGAAACAGCCAGCACCAGAATAACAACATCGGTTTTGAGCAATGTGAAATACTTGCGGTCGTGCAGCCAGGATATTTCGGTAAGATAATGTGCCGGTCCCAAAAAAGCATAGGAAAACAGCAGCAGCTCAAACGGCAGGCAAAAGGCGGCCGTTACAGAAAGCAACATGAAGAAAATGTTCAGGTAATTAACCCGGTCAGGTGAACTCATCATACGTGATAAAAGCAAAGTACCGCACAACAGCAGGTTTTACAACCATAAAATTACTTCAACCAAAGCAACCGCACGCCGGCGATACCGTTGCCCTAACAATAAAACGCAATCTCCCGGCGCTCCCTCCCTTCTTTTACCCGGTACACATCAATATTTTTTTATCCGATTTTCAACATTCATCTACGATATTGACCTTTCAGCTTTTTGAAGAAGTATCTTGCTGACTAAAGATTGCACAACGCTATGAAAAACGGATTTCTATTTTTCTTACTGATAGTAACGCTACAACTGCATGCTCAACAAAAGCAAATGCACCTCAACAACCTCGAATACCTCGAATACGAAGGCGTGAACGTGATGCTGGCGCACGACTTTTATCCCGAAGGTCACCAGGGCGGTGTGGGCATTATCCAAAACGGCCAGCGCGTAGCCACCAATGGCGACATCAGGCTGGAACCTACGCCGGGGCAGTGGCAGCCCATCCCCAAAGTGGGCAAGCGCATGATCGACAAAAGCACCAGCGCCATCAGCGTGCACATGGAATACCCCAACGAAGACATCAACCGCAAAGGCTTTAACCCCATCATTTATCCCGACCTGCATTTTAGCTATACCACGCGGGTGGTGCCTGCCGGCAAAGGCTTCAAAATCATCGTTGACCTCGACAGCACATTGCCCGAAGAATGGATTGGCAAAGTGGGTTTCAACTTTGAATTGTACCCCGGCGTTCTGTTTGGAAAATCTTACTATCTCGACGGGCAAACGGGCATCTTTAACCGGCAGCCCAACGGCCCCAACTACATAGACGCCGATGGCGAAACGCAGATAGCGCCCATGGCTACCGGCAACAAGCTGACCATTGCGCCCGAAAGCGACGCACAGCGCATGACCATCGAAAACCTGAAAGGCAACAACCTGCAACTGATAGACGGCAGGGGCAAGCACAACAACGGCTGGTTTGTGGTGCGCTCGCTGGTGCCCAAAGGCGCCACCAAAAACGCCATTGAATGGCTGGTAACGCCACACGCCATCGAAGGCTGGCAGGCAGCACCCGTGGTGCAGGTATCGCAGGTGGGCTATCACCCGGCACAAGAGAAAGTGGCGGTGATTGAGCTGGATAAGCACGATGCCAAACGGCAGGCGGCTTCCCTGCTGCGCGTAAAGGAAACCGGCGGCTTTGAAACGGCATTGCAGGCATCGCCCAAAGACTGGGGCAATTTTCTCCGCTATCATTACCTGCAGTTCGACTTCAGCAGCGTGAAAAAACCGGGGATGTACGTAGTCACTTACGGCGGCGATACCACCGTGCCCTTCCAGATCAGCGACAGCGTATTTGCCCGCAACGTATGGCAGCCCACGCTCGAATATTTTTTGCCTGCGCAAATGTGCCACGTGCGCGTGAACGACAAGTACCGCGTATGGCATGGCTTCTGCCACATGGACGATGCCCGCATGGCACCCATTGACTCCAATCATTTTGACGGGTACATGCAGGGTCCCTCCACGCTCACCACCTATCAGCCCGGCGAAACAGTGCCCGGTCTAAACCAGGGCGGCTGGCACGATGCCGGCGACTTTGACCTGCGCGTAGAATCGCAGGCAGGAACCGTGTATGGCTTAACGCTGGCTTACGAAGCCTTTGATGTGAAGTACGACAACACCACCGTAAACCAGCAAACGCACGTGGTGGAAATTCAGGAGCCCGACGGCAAGCCCGATGTGCTGCAGCAGATAGAACACGGGTTGCTCTCCGTGATCGGCGGATACCAAAGCATGCACCGCTTTTACCGCGGCATCATTGAACCCACCATCCGGCAATACGTATTGCTCGGCGACCCGGCAAATTTGACCGACAATGTATTTTACAACGACGTAAAAACAGGCAGCACGCCACCGGCTGTGGGCTTGCCCAATTCGCCCGACGACCGCTGGGTATTTACCGAAGACAATCCCGGGCGCTCGCTCGAAGCCGCGGCTGCCCTTGCCGCCGCCCACCGCGTGATGAAAGGCTACAACGATACGCTCGCTGCCGCCTGCCTCCGCATTGCCGAAGAAGTATGGGAAACCACGAAGGAAAAAAATCCGTTGCAGCGGGTGGAACTCGCTACCGAATTATATCTCACCACGCGCGATCAGCAGTATGCCGATTTTCTTGTAACCAACAAAGAAGCCATTGCGCAGCGCATCAACAATACCGGCTGGGTACTCGGTCGCGTACTGCCATTGATGAAAAACGAAAGCTTTACCAACACCATTACATCGGCTGTTAAAACCTTGTACGATACCATACAGTCGCAGGGAAAAGAAACGCCTTATGGCGTGCCGTACCGACCCAACATCTGGGGTGCGGGCTGGGACATTCAGAACTTTGGTTTCAAACAATATTTCCTGCACGAAGGGTTTCCCAAAATTGTTCCCGACACCTACATGCTGGCAGCCATGAACTTTGTGCTGGGTGCGCACCCGGGCACCAATACGGCTTCGTTTGCCTCGGGTGTGGGCGCACATTCCATGATTCCCGGCTATGGCTTCAACCGCGCCGACTGGTCGTACATTCCGGGTGGCATTTCGTCGGGCACGGCGCTCATCCGCCCCGATTTTCCCGAACTGTTGCCCTTCCCGTTTTTGTGGCAGCAGGGCGAGTATGTACTGGGCGGCGGCACCACCGATTACCTGATATTGGTACTGGCAGCCAACAAAGTGCTGAACGGGAAATAAAACAGCCCAATACAGTTTTTTTGGGTAACGGGCTGTACCGCTCCGGTTGATCGCCGGTTGCGACGCTCCGTTCAACGTTCGGGGCAGTGATGCCGCTTTTTTCACCACCATATTGAAAAACGCAGATAAAGGTGTACCAAGCCGATGAAACCGTAAAGCAGTGTACCTATGAGAGTTGAACAGCAACGTGTCAACTGACCAATTTGTGCAACATCCAGTCGTTCTGCTGGTTCCTGGTATCGTCACGCTGGCTGTGGACCGACAATCACACCCGGGCAGGTAAAAGAAGTGTACAACCATCCCAACACCCTTACGCTCGACGAAGTAAAGATGCCATCATTCAGCTTTGCGCAACATTCGATTCTTATCGAATTTGCATTTTGTTCATTATCAGACCAATAAAAAAATACTTTTTGCTTTGCCCTGTTATTGCTCTCCGGTCTGTTTTGCGCACGCCCATCCGAAGAAATGAAATTTGCCGCCGCCCACTACCAACCGCGACAGCATTGCAGAAGAAATGAAATTTGCCGCCAAAGAAGAACTGATCGACAAGTATTACCCGCGCAACATAGATACGCTGTATGGCGGTTATCTCAGCACCTTCGATTCGGCATTTGAGCCGCAGGGCACGCAGGACAAAATGATTGTAACACAGGCGCGCCACACGTGGACAACCGCCAAAGCCGCACAGTTTTACGACGATACCGCTTATATTTCTATGTCGCGCCACGGCTTTCTTTTTCTGCGCGACAAGATGTGGGACAAAGAAGCAGGCGGCTTTTACAACCTCGTAACCCGCGAAGGCGAGCCAAAGACCTTTGTAAAGCAGGCTTATGGCAATGGCTTTGGCATTTATGCACTCGCCGCCTATTACGATGCCTCGCACGATACGGCGGCTTTGAACCTTGCCAAAAAAGCGTTTCTCTGGCTCGAAGCGCACAGCCACGACCCCAAATACAAAGGCTATTACCAATACCTGGAGCGCGACGGTACGCCCATCCTACGCACTGCCGACGTGCCTTCTACTTCAGACATCGGTTACAAAGACCAGAACAGTTCCATTCATTTGCTGGAAGCTTTTACCGAGCTGTACAAAGTGTGGAAAGACCCGCTCGTGAGCACGCGCCTGCAGGAAATGCTTACGCTCATCCGCGACACCATTGTAACGCCCAAAGGTTATTTGCAGCTGTACTTTACCCCGCAGTGGAAAGCCGTGTCTTTCCGCGATTCGTCGGACGCTGCCATTGCCAAAAACCACTACATTGATCACGTATCGTTTGGGCACGATGTGGAAACGGCTTACCTGATGCAGGAAGCCACCGAAACGCTCGGCAACAAGCATGATGTAAAGACCTTGTCAGTTGGCAAAAAAATGGTGGATCATGCCTTGCGCAATGGCTGGGACGGCGAACTGGGCGGCTTTTACGACGAAGGGTATTACTTTAAAAACAAACCCGGGCTTTACCATTACGCTCAACACCAAAAACTGGTGGGCGCAGGCAGAAGGACTAAACACCCTGCTCATGTTTTCGGATATGTATCCCAAAGACCCGCTGCGGTATTACGACCGCTTTACACAACTGTGGAATTATGTGCAGACTTACCTCATAGACCATGAGCATGGCGACTGGTACCCCGAAGGGTTAGACAATTCGCCGGAAGCCGGCAAAGCGCAGAAAGCACAGATCTGGAAAGGCGCGTATCACAATTTCCGCGCACTGATGAACTGTATCAACCGCATTGAAGAAAATAAAAAATAAGCGCAACAAGACATTTATGATTGTAACATAAATACAGTGTCCGCAGATGGTCGCCAGAAAATCTTTCTTTTGCGATATCTGCGGGCAATGCTGCCATTGTGTACCCAATTTGCACCGTTCATTCAAAAAGATTCATCCGGAATTTTATCAGGGATTTTTACCCACCTTAAAAAAGTTTATTCCCGTCTTTATTATACAAAAACTATTTATCTTAGCATAGCTAAATCTTAAAAAACACAAAGCCACAGGAATCGTTTTTCAGCCGGGAAATGCTCATCGTATAAACCAATAAAACCTTATTTACCAGGACTTTTCGGGTTTTCGTACATGCACCTTTATACAGAAGGCACGCAATAATAAGCAGCTTTTGAATCAGCCTCATTCTGCATTGTATGCCTCGGCTTTCGTGCCTGCCATTTGTTGTAAGTTGCTTGTTTTACGCTTGCTAAAAGTCTTCCTCCACATTTGCCAACGCAGATTTACTGCACAGAACTCTGATTCATTTACCCTCTAATTACAAGCTATGCCAGACACTTCAGCACTCCTCGAGAAAACGACTTATCGTCCAAAGGTCCCAAACGCATGTTAGCACTCGATGGTGGCGGCATTCGCGGCGCCGTTACCTTGGGTTTTTTAGGCGAAATGGAACGCATTTTGGCCCAACGCCACGCCGACCTCAACGGCACCCGGCAAGAAGACTTTCGCCTTCACCAGTATTTTGACCTCATTGGCGGCACAAGCACCGGCGCCATCATCGCTGCACTGCTGGCCGTGGGCGGTTTTTCGGTGTCGGAAATCAAGGAAAAATACCGCAAGCTCGGTGGTAAAATCTTCAGTGACCGCAACGGCTTCAACCTCTTTGGCAAGCAGATTTATTTTAACGGGAAATACAATTCGCAGCCATTGAAAGAAGAGCTGCACGAAATTTTTGGCGACGCCCGTCTTGGCGACAACAGCAACAAAACCGGTTTGTGCGTAGTGGCCAAGCGGCTCGATACCTGCAGCACCTGGCCGGTAACCAACAATCCCAAAGCAAAGTATTACAACCAAAACCGGTTTCTGATCAAAGACATTGTGCGTGCCAGCACTGCTGCGCCCAGCTATTTTGAACCCGAAGTGATCGACGTGGGCGAAGGGCAGGAAGGCATTTTTGTAGATGGCGGCATGAGCATGATGAACAACCCGTCGTGGCAGCTGTTTCTCGTGGCAACGCTCAAAGGCTTTAAGCTGGAATGGGAAACCGGCGAGAACGACCATGTTCATTGTATCGGTAGGCACCGGCAGGCGCAGCAAAAAACTCATTGGCGAAAAATGGAGCAACCCCAACCTGCTCGACATTGCCCAAATTGGCCCCCGACCAGTTTATGAGCGACGCCAGCGAAATGATTGAACTGATGATGCACTTTGTGGGCAAAGCCACGGCGACGCTGCGCAAGCTGGATAGTGAAATCGGCGACCTGAGCGAAGACGCCATTCATGGCGGCAAAGCCTTTAGCTACCTGCGCTACAATGTGGAAATGACCAAAGAAGAATTGGAAAACATCGGCGTAACCGGCTTGAGCGACCTGAAAATCGCCAACCTGATGAACATGGACCTGCCCGAAAACGTGAACCTGCTCATTGAAATCGGTGAAAAAGCGGCGAAGAAATACGTGGAAGAAAATCACTTGCCGGCGGTATTTGACATAAAAGAAAAAATAGCAGAACCGGTAGCAGAACACCCATGGCGTAATACAAAGCGTAAATTTTACATTGGTTTACTAAACGTTTAACAACGGCTACTTTATGTCACAACATCATTATGATGGATGTGTTTATTGTACGACCTTTTGGAACCGGAAAGTGCTCCTCAGAAATGACACTGCCGGGATTCAAAAGCACGGTAGAATTTGATTTTGACAAGGTGCAGAAAGAACTGATCGACCCGGCATTTGAACAGTTGCAGGGATAAAGGGTGGTACCACCGGTAAATTCTTTGAAGCCGGCAGCATCCACGAAGACATGTTTACCCAATTGCTGATGGCAGAACTCGTGATTGCCGATATCAGCATTCACAATGCCAATGTGTTTTACGAATTGGGCATCCGCCATGCGCTGAGAGACAAGCACACAGTGCTCATCAAGTGCACAGGGTTTTGATGATACACCTTTTGACATCATAGGCTACCGCTATACCTTGCTTACGATAAGGATAATCCTCGAGCATCGCCGACGCACTGGTGCAGGCACTGCAGGAAACGCATGCGGCGGACCGGGCAGGACAGTCCCGTTTTTAAAATGCTGCCCAAGCTGCAGTCGCAGGATACCGAACGCTTTATGGCGGTGCCGGAGCCTTCACCGAAGAAGTCACCGTGGCCTTGTGAAACGAAACAGGTAGGCAGGTTGGCTGTTGCTGGCATCGGAAGCAGGAAGTGTTGTACCTGGCGCATCCCTGCCTATCGGCTCATTGGCGAATCCCTCTTCAAATTAAAAGCATTGGACGCCGGCCGCACCGTTTGTGAAAAAATCAAAGAACGGCTGCCCAACGACCGGAAATCAAACGACCGGCTGGCAACCATTTATCAGCGGCTGGCAGAACGCGAAATGATGCAAAACCCGGTGGAAGGAAATACATTATTGACGCAGTCCGACGCTGGCGATCGACAACCTGCTGCACGACTACGCCAACCTGAACAAGGATGAACGCGCCGAAGCCTACGCATGAAAGGCAGGAATACCAAAACAAAGTGGATGAGACGCCTGGAAAGAAGTGCCTCCGGCTGAAAAAGGCGCCAAAGCGATACAATCCGGCTACCTCGAACAGGCCTACAGGCAATACGAGCGTGGCTATTACGAAAACCTCAATCATTTTTATGCCGGCATCAACGCGCTGAGTTTGCTGACCATGATGATTGCCCTGGCAGAAACCTACCCGGCAAAGTGGGCGAACAAATTCAAAAAGCAACGCGAAGCCGACGCGGAGCTGGATGCATGGAAAGAAAGGAAAGAAAGCCTCGCCATATCGGTGCAAATATCCATTGCAGCAGAAGAGCGGCGGCTGGAGAGTACCGGCGATATTGACCCGTGGCTGACCATCACCGCTGCGGATTATGTTTTTTTGACGGAAACCAACGTCGAGCGCGTTGCTGCCGTGTACGAATCTGCCTTGTTGGGTACGCAGGATTTTCACAAAGATGCGGCGCGGCGGCAGGTGCAGATTTATGCGCAACTCGGCATTTTACACGACAATGTAGAAGCGGCATTGTCGGCCATTCCCGACATTCATTCGGTGGCGACACAACCCACCCACTATTTTTTGTTTACCGGTCACATGATCGACAAGCCTGACAGAAAAGAACCCCGTTTTCCACCGGGCAAAGAAACCGCCGTGCGGGAAAAGATCAAAGCCGTATTGCAGGAGGAAATGTACGAAAGCTGCCCAAAATTACCGCGGCATTGCCGGCGGTGCCTGTGGTGGTGATATCCTGTTTCATGAAGTGTGCGACGAGCTGGGCATACAAACCGAACTCTTCCTTGCCCTGCCGCGCGAAGACTTTATCGTGGCATCGGTGCAGTTTGCCGGGCAAAACTGGGTGGAGCGGTTTCAACAAGTTGTACAGCAAGCCACCCACACCAGGTAGCTCTCGCAAAAAGAAGAATTACCCAAATGGCTGCAACATCGCAAAGAAACTACAGCATCTGGGAGCGCAACAACCTGTGGGAGCTGAACAGCGCCCTGGTCAACGGCGGCATGCACATGACGCTGATTGCCCTGTGGGATGGCAAAGGCGGCGACGGTGCCGGCGGCACTGAACACATGGTGAAAGAAGCCGGTGCAAAAGGCGCCGTGGTGAGGGTGATTGGGATGGGGGATGTGTGAGAATTTTATAAATGCATCAAAATGTCAAACTATCTATACTTCCAACACGAACAACAACCCTTAAGCAATCGATTTAATGTTGAGTATGAAATAAGTGAAGGTTATAGAATAAATGGCTTGGAAGATTGGCAGGAATTGATTTCCCTGCTTCTTTATTGGCTGGCGATTGAACCCATTGACCAAAACCTGGAGGAACGGCAGAATATCAGGAGAAGAGTTTTAGGCATGTTGATAGACATCATCAGTACCGAAGATAATATCAATGATTACAATCCCGATCCTGTATTTGAAGATAGCCGTTCTACAGAAGAACTCATTGTGATTGTATTGCTGGCGAGGCTTCGACGCAAGTATCGCCCCTTATCCTGCAACCGTTGTCAGCGCCTGTTTATATCCCATCGAAAAATGGATAAACAATATGCGCTTCGCATGGCAAAACTGGCATACAGCAATGGCTTTGCATATTGGCTCGATGTACTGAATCCGGATTTGCAAAGCTTATCGGGCACTACACACGACAAGCAGCTCATTCCCCTCCTGACTGCCTGCATCATAGAAATGGCATTAATCAATTGTACACATGTGTTGGCCTGTATGACGCCCAATACAATAGGAACTTTATGGGTACCTTACGAATATGGCAGAATCAAACATTTGCCACTCTACGCAGCGAATGTTGCTGCGTGGTTACATCCCAATCTGGATGCTCAGGAGTTTCCTGAATATATGTGGCTCGGGAAAGATAGCTTTAAATGAAACAGGCATAGAAAGCTGGTTGATATCAGAAGCCCGGTGGCAATACAAATCTATCTGCACACCAGGGAAAGATGATGCAATACTGGGTAAAGTGATAGAACCACTGCCTGAAGAAAGTGATGAAGAACAAAATAAAAAGAAGCAGGAATATGAGCAATGGATCAAACGAGGAATGCCCTTGGAAAAAGATGTTGTTGCGCCGCCGCTTTTTAAAATCAGGATCAGGAAAAAGTAGAATAGCCGTCTGTTCCAAGCAGGCGAATATTGATGTAACCATTGCCCCATTTCTTTTGTAATTTAGCCCATGCCATATTCCTCCATTCTTACTACGGAACAAATTAACAAAGCTCTTAAACCATTTCCCGGTTGGAAAATCGTAGAATTTTCCAGGGAAGAAAAAGGACCCAAAAGCGGTATCGCCGTTGAAAAAATTTTTACTTTCAATTCTTTTGAGCAGGCAATGACATTTATGCAACTCGTTTCTCAGGAAATAACAAAAATAAACCATCATCCGGAGTGGGAAAACAACTGGAAGACCGTACGGGTAAGATTATCGACATGGGACGTAGGACATCAGGTAACAGAACTCGATATTAAACTTGCCCGCATAATAGAAGAAAAATATATCGCATATCAATAGAAGGTCGCTTTTAATTTCTCATAATGTACCTGCACTGTTGTGAGGTCAGAGGCTTATCAAATAGAAATAATTTATCACTGCAATTCCGTTGTTTCAGCAATCTGCTACAAAAACATTCTCACATTGAGATAAAAAGGAATCAAGATGTGGCGGGATGCAACGTTGTAAATTGTTAAACCGAAACATGGCCACATGCATCTCCAGCATATAGCAAAAAATATAAAATCCTTTTCCATGCATAGCGCTCACGATGCTTGTTTCCCTTCAAGATTTACAGGCATTGTCTGCAATATCTCTTGATACATGAGCCTTATAGCACACATGGCGTTGATAGAAAGCAAAGGACCCAGCGGCAACGTGTCTGTCTGTAAGCGCATTGACCATCTTCATGGATTTGTGCTGAATGGAGTGCTCATTACAACTGGTAAAACGAAAAATCTTTTCGTTTACATCAGGTAATATATTATGAACAACTTTACCTGGTTCTGCTGATTTTTTGAGTAGCTAAAACTGTCAATTTGTGTAACCACCGGAGCAGCAGGTAATGCATGCATACAGTTCATAACAGTTGATAAATGAGTAAGCCTTACTTTTATTCTTTGCCATGTAAAATGTTTCCTGCTTGCCTGTACCTTATCGCCACATCGCTTGCTTCTGATGATGGCAGAATGAATTTGCAACAGCAGGAATGCAGGAACATAACATTGACAGGCACCAACGAAATAGCTTACCAAATTCACGATAGCACGTATGAAAAAAACATGGATTCTAAGTATTTTCTTTCAGGCAATTGTCCTGTTTTGTTTTGCGCAAACCAAAGTTCAAACACTATTGACGGAAAACAGGGAAAACCCGGTCGGGCTTGATATCACACTGCCTCGCTTTAGCTGGCAGCTGACCAACCCTTCGAGGAACATTATGCAGACTGCTTACGAGATAACTGTAGATGACGGGAAAAACAAAGTATGGCAAAGTGGAAAAGTTGCATCCGATTCGTCGGTTCACGTAGTGTACAAAGGCAGCCCTTTGCAAAGCGGCACCAGGTATAGCTGGCAGGTAAGAGTGTGGGACAATAGTAACAAGCCATCCGCATGGAGCGGGCCTGCCTATTTTCATACGGCGTTATTCCATCTCTCCGACTGGAAAGCCAAATGGATAGAACCCGGCTATCCGGAAGATTCCGTTATGCGGCCGAGCCCCGTGTTTCGCAAAGAGTTTTCTGTAAACAAAAAGGTACAGACTGCTGTAGCCTACATCACGGCGCATGGCATGTATGAAGCCGAGCTCAATGGCAAGCGCATCGGCGATGCATACCTTACTCCCGGATGGACTTCCTACAACAAGCGGTTGCAATACCAGATGTACGATATAACCGGCTTGCTTACTGCCGGTAAGAATGCCCTTGGTGCTACGCTGGGAAGTGGTTGGTATCGTGGTGTGATTGGTTTTACCAATAGTGTAAATCATTATGGAAAAGACATTGCTTTGCTCATGCAGGTAGATATTACCTATACCGATGGTTCCAGAGAAACGATTGCCACAGATGAATCCTGGAAATCGACCGACAAAGGTCCGGTTCGATATTCAGAAATTTACAATGGTGAAACCTACGACGCGCGTATGGAAAACAATAGCTGGTCGAAGCCGGGTTTTGATGATAACAACTGGAACGGCGTGAAGCTGGCAAGCCATCCGATGAATGTATTATTAGCTACTTACAACGAGCCGGTAAAGCAGCATGATACCTTTAAGCCGGTTCAGATAATTACGACGCCAAAAGGCGAAAAAGTCATCGATTTTGGTCAGAACCTCGTAGGCTGGGTAGTGATGAAAGCAAAGGGAAATAAAGGCGATACGGTGGTCTTATCTCATGCCGAAGTGCTCGACAAAGATGGCAATGTATACCTTGACAATCTGCGCGATGCAAAGGCTCAGGATACATATATCCTGAGCGGCGAGCCGCAAACTTATCATCCCCATTTTACCTGGCAGGGATTCCGCTATTGCCGTGTAGAAGGTATCAAAGGCGATCTGGAACCCTGAAGATTTTAGCGCCGTTGTTCTCTATTCTGCAATGGAACCAACAGGTACATTTAGTTCGTCCAATGCCATGATCAACCAGTTGCAGCACAACATACAATGGGGACAGCGTGGCAATTTCCTGGATGTACCTACTGATTGCCCGCAACGCGATGAGCGCCTTGGCTGGACGGGCGATGCGCAGGCATTTTCACGCACGGCATCTTTTAATTATAACGTAAACGACTTCTTTTCCAAATGGCTCAAAGACCTGGCTGCCGACCAGGAAAATGGTGTTGTGCCATTTGTGATTCCCAACGTACTGGGCTCTGCTACCAACAGCGCCGGCTGGGCCGATGTAGCTACTATTGCGCCATGGAATATGTATCTCGCTTATGGCGATAAACGGTTGCTGGCAGAGCAGTACAGCAGCATGAAAGCCTACGTGGAAAGTATAAGAAGTGTGGCAAAAAACAACCTGTGGAATACTGGTTTTCATTTTGGTGACTGGCTGTTTTACCGTCCCTTCGATGACAACGATGGCAGGTCGGCAGTTACCGATAAATACCTGATTGCGCAGTGCTTTTATGCTCATTCCACACAGTTGCTCGTTAATGCGGCAAAGGTGTTGGGCAATCAAAAAGATGTGGAAGCATATTCCGCATTATTAAACAATATCAAAGACGCTTACTACAAAGAATACGTAACGGGGAATGGCAGAATGGTATCCGGCACACAAACGGCTTATGTACTGGCGCTCAACTTTGATATGCTGCCCATAAACCAGCGGCAGCAGGCAGCAGAAAGACTTGTTGAGAATATCAAAAGCTATGGCAATCACCTCACCACCGGCTTTTTGGGAACACCCTATTTGTGTCACGTTCTCACCCGATTTGGATATACGGATATGGCTTATAAGTTATTGCTGCAGGATACCTATCCTTCATGGTTATATCCCGTAAAAATGGGCGCTACTACCATTTGGGAACGCTGGGATGGGCAACGTCCTGACAGTTCATTCCAGACACCGGGCATGAACTCTTTTAACCACTATGCCTATGGTGCCATTGGCGACTGGATGTATCGCAAAATGGCAGGACTTGATACATACGAAGATGGCGTAGGATACAAGCATAGTAAAGTAATGCCACACCCCGGCGGCGGTTTTACCCAGGCACGGGCCACCTATGAAACTTATTACGGAACCCTTAGCAGCGATTGGCAAACAAAAGGTGAAGACCTGCTGATGACTGTGACCATACCTGCCAACACAACTGCTACTATTTATATACCAGTAGGGAGTAATGCGGATGGCATCACCGAAAGTGGCAAACCATTATCCGGCAATATGAAAGCGGGCAATATAGAAGAAGGCTATGCAGTCGTAAACGCAGGCTCCGGCACTTATCATTTTGCGTCGAAAGGCGCGGCGCCAAAAGATATGAATATCAACCTGGAGGATTATGTGGGGGATTATCAAGTGGAAGGTGGAATGCTCACCCGCATACAAGTGAAAATGGATGGTGAAAAACTGGTGGCACTCGTGCGTGAAAATTCGGGAGAACTAAGCCCTGTGCCGGGAGAAAAAGACCACTTTACAAGTGCCAACGGAACCAAAGTAATCTTTGCACGCGATAGCAATGGCAAAGTGGTAAAAGTAACCATGGAAGACCTCGGCATGACTTATGAAGGCAACCGGCAATAATCGTTGCACGGCTTTAACAGAACGTAAAAAATCATCAGGAAAAGTACAAAGGGGCAATTCAATTACTGCCTCTTTGTACTTTTTTTTATATAGTCAACTCCGTAAACAATTACGAATGCAGGATTGCCTTGGTATCATGGTTATTTCATTGGCATTTACAATTCCGGCAGCTTTTATAGTCCTTTGTAGAAGGCAGCTACCAGCCTTTCCAGTTGCATCTTTTCTTCAACAAACTGATAGAAGAAACCGATGGCATCGGGATTGCTCAGGCTTTGGGTTTGGCGTGGATGATCGATTTTTACACAATGTAAAAACACTCTTGCAGACCTGCAGCTATCAACAGAAGCCATTATGATTTCATGTAAGCAGGCTTTGCTGGTAGACACGAAACCAATGAACAATGCACCATTGAATAATGATGTAGTAATAGCGCAGGAGAATATTACACGCTGCTTTTCATATTGATGTGCGTGTCTTTACGGCTTATCGGCGATAAGCAATATCCTTCTACACCTGGTATTGACAGGAAGGTAGATTTTGCAAGCCATTGGTTTCAGGAAACAATAGTTATCGCATCAATGTAACCAGCCCTTTCTTTTTTTCAATGGCTGTATTGCCCGGAAGGGTATAATCGCAAAGCCAGGTATAGGTGCCTGTGTCCGCAGGCTTTCCTTTTACCATACCATTCCAGCCTTCCGAAGCATTAAAAGAGTCCATGATTTTTTGCCCCCACCTGTTGTATACACGAAGATGAAAGTAAGACAGATGAAATGCATTCAGTGCCAGGAACACATCGTTCAGCCCATCTTTATTAGGTGTAAACGCTGTTGGAAATGTAAGGTTGCACACCTGCTCTGCTATTGTAATGCGTTTGGTGCTAATGCCGCATTGATTGCTGACTGACTGTTACGGAATAATTGCCTCCTTTCGTCACGGTAAAGCTGCTGCCGGCCGATCCGTCCTGCCACTGGTAACTGTCGAAAACGCCTGGTGAAATCACAAGTGTATCGCCGGTACATAGGATGGTATCGTTCCATACTTTGCGGTTGATGTCGGGCAATACCACAAGGTTGATGGTATGTACCGAATCGCAGCCATTTGCTCCGGTTAGTGTGATTGGATAATTGCCCGACGTACTGAACCCTTTATAGCTGCTGCCATAGCAGATCGCCGTGTCTTCAGCAGAAGCCTGCCTGCTGTTCACGGTAAGGTAGAGTGCTCTAGTGCTGTCGCAGCCATTGACAGCGGTCAGTACATCAGTATAGGTACCTGCTGTTGTGTAACCTGCATAGTTGTCTCCTTCACAGATAGCCTGGTAAAGGGTATCATATACCGGTTTGCTGGCTGTAATATGAATGGCGTTGGACAGTGCCGGTGAATTGCATGGCAGGCTACTGGTAAAGACCACCTGCACCACATCGCCGCTTGATAAGTTGTTGCTTGTAAGAGAAGGACTGTTGCTCCCGGCATGAGTTCCGTTGATCTGCCACTCATACACAGGCGTGTTGCCGCCGTTGAGTCCATTTGCCGTAAAGGTTGCAGGCTTTCCCTCGCATACCGCATCATCGTCCTGCAGGATACTCACCGACCTCACATTGGTGCCATATACAATCACCGTAAATGCTTCCGATGTTACCCGGCAGGTACTGATGCCAATATTGCTGCTTTGTGCGGTAGCCAGCCTGTACAGGTAAGTGCCGGCGGGTGTAGGCACACGCGTGTAGGTAAGATTGGTGGCGCCTTCAATATCATTCCACGTAGCGCCGTTGTCGGTACTTTGCTGCCATTGGTAAGCCGTAGAAACATAGCATTGCTCTGCCGTGGCTTCCAGTATCAGCGGATCCGTATTGTCTTCACATACGCTTGCCGTATCGCCGCTCACTGTTGCCGTACTCACGGATACTGCCGGACCAATGGGACGAAACGTAATATCATCGAGCCCCACATCATTGCCCATACCGCCCGGCGCATTGTTGCGCATTCTCAGCACAACAGTAGATACACCTGAAGGCGTGGTAAAATTAAATCCGGACTGCTGCCACGTCAGTGGATGAACAATAGGAATATCTCCTGTTTTGTAAGTAGCCAGCACATTGCCGCCCGTGCTTTCAATGGTCATCGTAATATTGGGTAATATACCGCTGACGCCGCTGATATTCACCAACCACGCAGCAAATCGGTAAGTTGTGCCTTCGCACAATCCATTTACTGTTTGCAGGTAAAAATCACTGGGCTGATAGGAAGCATTGATCAGCATAAAATAACCGTTGTAATCGCCGGTATGGTCGGTTGCTGTATGCCAAACCACATCGCTGCCCCAGCAACCGGAAGTGTAATTCAAAATGGCATAATTGCCATCAAACGGGCAGGTGCTCTGTTCGTAGCTTAAGCTGCTGGTGGTGCCTGCAGCGAGTGGCGGACCATAGCCGCTACCCGATCCAAACGTAATATTCACAATGGGATCGCCCAGTGAGCCGGTGCAGGTTTGCGCTGATACGCACACCGAACAAAGAAAAAATGAAAAGAGTAGAATGAGTTTCAAGGAATCGTTTTATTAGCGCTTTCTTAGATCAACAGATATCGTTTTTCTAATTTGAATGCAATCAAAAATAATCGGTTGCGGTAAATAAGAGGCTTGCTATTTTCCTTGCAATCTTCTTTCCGTTGTTTTACAGCAAAATCAATAGCCGGCAAATGATGCAAATCCAATGTCATTGTTACTAATCAAAAGGTTGTTTCTTGCATCATTGGGTTTCTTTCTAAAATATTGCATGAAGCGCAGATGCAACTGCCAGTATGGGGATACCAACCTTCCTTTTGTTCTCTTCGGTAAAAATACAGACCGGTTATTTTTGTTAAAAAAAGAACACTTTCCCAAGGCTGTTGGTCGAAAGGGCTAATTTAACTACAATTGTAGTTGCCATAGCGAATTATCATATTATTTTTGTTTTGTATGCACCGACATTTTTTCATTAGCGGTTTTGCCATGTTCCTGCTTGTTATCCTCGGTTTGCAAAGCTTTGCGCAGCCAAGTCCGCTGTTCACGCTCATGCCACCTGCACATACGGGCATTGCATTTATCAACCAGCTTACAGAAAGCGATTCGCTTAATATTTTAAACCAGGCAAATATTTATAATGGCGGAGGTGTGGGCATTGGCGATTTTAATAATGATGGGCTTATGGACATCTATTTCGCCGGCAACATGGTGTCCGATAAACTGTATCTCAACAAAGGCTGACTTTGTTGTTTGAGGATGTAACATCGGCAGCAGGTGTGGACGGCGATGGCAGGTGGGGCACCGGCGTATCAGTGGTGGATATCAATGCCGATGGGCTGCCTGATATTTATGTATCCTGCTCTTTTCGCAAAGATCCCAACCAGCGCACCAACCTGTTGTACATCAACCAGGGTGTAAACAAAAACGGCATTCCCACTTTTAGAGAATCGGCGGCAGCTTACGGACTGGCAGACAACGGCTTTAGCACGCAGGCTTATTTTTTTGATTACGACAAGGATGGCGACCTCGATATGTACCAGGTGACCAATGAACTATATGATCCGAAAACACCGATCAAGTTTCGCCCGAAAGTAACCAACGGCAGCGCTAAAAATACCGATAGACTGTACCGCAACAATGGCAACGGCACATTTACCAATGTATCGAAAGAAGCGGGCATTACCATCGAAGGCTGGGGACATGCCGCCTGCATCACCGACATCAATAACGATGGCTGGCCGGATGTGTATGTTGCCAACGATTTTGTATCGAACGATCTTTGTTTTATCAACAATCAAAACGGCACATTTACCGATCGTCTGGGCGATTATTTTAAACATACCGGCTGGAATGCTATGGGTACCGATGCAGTGGATATCAACAACGATGGACTTGTCGATTTTATATCGCTGGAAATGCTGCCCGAAGACAACCTCCGCAAAAAGCGCATGCTCAGCGGCAACGAATATTACAACTATACCAACAGTGCCAAGTATGGCTACGAGCACCAATATGTGCGCAATGTGCTGCAGATCAACAGTGGCAACATCGCCTGGCAGGCCATCCTGTGTTCAACGACATTGGGTATATGGCAGGCGTTTACCAGACCGACTGGAGCTGGTGCCCGCTGGTAGCCGATTTTGACAATGATGGACTGCGCGATCTCATCATCTCCAATGGCTTGCCCCGCGATGTTACCGACCTCGATTATGTGGATTATGGTAATGGACTTGGGCGGCGCCAACACGACAACTACTACCTACAAACTTATCCATGACCGACGCTTTGCCCGTAGTAAAGCTGCCCAACTATTCGTTTAAAAATATCAATGGTTTGCTGTTTCGAAAACACATCAAAAGACTGGGGTTTACCACGCCTTCTTTTCTAACGGCGCCGCCTATGCCGACCTTGACAACGATGGCGACCTTGATGTGGTGGTTAACAATATCAACGATACGGCATTTGTGTATGAAAACACATTGAAACTGGCAGCTAAATACGCATGCATTACCTGTCTGTTGGCATCAAAGGACGAGCAAAAAATACAGCCGGTTTTGGCGCCATCTTACCGTCTGTATTATGATGGTGGCAAACAAGTTGTATTACGAACATCAGCCGAGCCGCGGCTATCTGTCTACCCACGATCCGCGGGCACATTTTGGTGTGGGCAATGCTTCGCAAATAGATTCGATCCGCGTGCTGTGGCCCGATGGCAAAGAACAAGTGCTGACCAACATTGGCGCCAGATCAGCTGATCACGGTTTCTTATGCCGATGCGGGTAATTTACCTGTACGAAACCGCCTGCCGATTCAGCTTTCTTTATCAACGGCTGCCAATAGCATATGGTATTCAACTATAAACCGAAAGAACGTGACTTTGTAGATTACGATATTCAGCCTTCGATGCCGCACAAGCTGAGCCAGTACGGACCGGGCATTGCTGTTGGCGATATAGACAACAATGGCTTCGACGATTTTTATATTGGCGGTTCATCGGGCAATGCCGGTGTGTTTTTTATGCAAAGCAGCAGCGGTAAATTCATGCCTGGATTCTACACGCTTTTCGCAAAAAGACGATGACCTCTATGAAGACATGGGCGTGCTGCTGCTTGATGCAGACAACGATAAAGATCTCGACTTGTACCTCGTGAGCGGCAGCTACGAAATTCCACCCAATCATCCCATCAGCAACGACCGTTTGTTTCTCAATAATGGCAAAGGAATCTTTACCAAAAGCACTACGGGTGCCCTACCTCCGGATGCCACCAATGGCTCCTGCTGTGCGCGCCGCCGATTTTGATGGAGACGGCGACCTCGATTTGTTTGTAGGCGGCCGCGTTGTTTCGGGCGCTTATCCTGCTGCGCCACATAGTTTTTTATATAAAAATGAATGGCGGAAATTTTACCGATGTCACGGAGCAATATTGCCCGCAATTAGCACATATCGGGATGGTGACCGATGCCTTGTGGAGCGATTTTGACGGCGATGGAAAAGCCGATCTTGTGCTGACGCGGCGAATGGATGCCCGTTACTTTTTTCAAAAATACAGGCGCTGCTTTTGATGCCTGTTAACAGCGGCATCGAAGACCATACCGGCTGGTGGAACAGCCTTGCCGCCGGCGATTTTGATGGCGATGGCGATATAGATTATGTAGCCGGCAACCTGGGATTGAACACCAACTATACGGCTTCTGCCCAGAGCCGCTGACCATTTTTGCCAAAGACCTCGATAAAAACGGCTCGCTCGACCCGATGGTGTTTTGCTATATGAAAGCACCCGACGGCAGCCGGAAACCTTATCCCATGACCACCAAAGACGACCTGGCCAACCAGATGATTTCGGTGCGAAAAAAATATCCCACCTATAAATCTTATGGCATGGCTACGATGGACGACCTGTGGAGCGCAAGCGACCGGCAAGGCGCCATTATGATGCAGGCAACCGATATGGCAACGAGCTATATTGAAAATAAAGGCAACGGCACATTTGCCATAACATCCACTGCCGCTGGAAGCGCAGGAAGCGCCGGTATATGGGATGCTGGCAGAAGATGTAAATGGCGATGGCAATCTCGATGTCTTGCTGGTAGGCAACGATTACAGCATGGAGCCTTACAGCGGCAGGCACGATGCACTTGATGGGTTTGTACCTGCAGGGCGACGGAAAAGGAAATTTTACACCCGTAAACGGGCACACAAGTGGCTTTTTGTGCCGGGTGATGGCAAGGGATTGGCCACCATTCATACTGCCCGCAACGAAGACATTGTGCTGGCTACGCAAAATGCCGATAGCCTGTTGGTGTTTGCAAAAAAGGGACTAGCGCTGGCAAACCAGTTGTGAAATGGATACCGCTTCGCACCGACGATTTTTGCGCAGATATTACATATAAAAACGGTAACAAAAGCATGTGGAATTTTATTATGGCTCCACCTATTTATCGCAATCGTCCCGCCGGCTGCCGGTAGACAAAAGAAGCGGTCAGCATTACGATAACTACCTTTGGAGGGGTAAAAAGAAAAGTGTTATGAGGCATTTGATCATGATGATAGGTTGTCTGTATGTGGCGGTCTGCTTTCCTGTGCGAAGCGCAGGTAGAAAGCTGGCGCAGCCAAACCGAAAAAGCAGAATTTATCCATCGCGCGGTGAAGGAAATAACCGATGTGATGGTGTATGATATTTATTCGCCGCCGGTGGCCAGCCGCACCTATGCTTACATTACGGTGGCAGGCTACGAAGCCTGCTCATCAATGGATGCAAACAATACATCAGCCTTGCCGGGCAGTTGCATGGATTATCGCGCCTTGCCACAGCCCGACAAGAGCAAAACCATACAGCTTTACGCTTGCGGCGGTGCACGCCATTCTGAACACCGGGTAAAACCTTTGTGATTTCGGAAGAAAAAGTAGAAACATTTCCGAAAAGAAGTAATGGAAGAATTTAAAGCTACAGGCATGCCCGATGATGTATTGACCAACTCGCTTGCTTTTGGTCAGCAGGTTGCGGATCATATCATTGCGTGGGCAGCTAGCCGACCGGTATAAAGAAACCAAAGCCCTGCCCCGCTATGCCGTGAACGAAGAAGACGGATCGTGGAAACCCACGCCGCCGGCCTATATCAAAGCCATTGAGCCCAACTGGAACAAGCTGCGCACCTTTGTTATCGATCAGTGCAGAGCAGTTTAAGCCCGCCCGTCCGCCCCAATTTTCTACCGATACCAACAGCGTGTTTTATAAAAATGCCATGGCAGTATACAAAGCCGGCATCAACCAACCGGTGAGCAAAATGCAATTGCTAATTTCTGGGATTGCAATCCTTTTAAAGTGAATGTAAAAGGACATGTGATGTTTGCCACGAAAAAAATATCGCCCAACGGGCATTGGGAAAATATTACGCGGCTGGTTTGCAACAAGGTGCAGGCAAATGCGGTGCAAACGGCAGAAGCGTATGCGCGGCTGTCGGTGACACTGGCAGATTGTTTTATCAGTTGCTGGGACGAAAAATACCGGAGCAAAATCATTCGCCCTGAAACCTACATCAACCAATACATTGACGAGAGTTGGGTGCCTGCGTTGCAAACGCCACCGTTTCCCGAATATACCAGCGGGCATAGTGTAGTATCGGCTGCATCGGCTGTTGTGCTGTCGCAATTGTTTGGCGAACAGTTTGCGTTTGCCGATTCTACCGAAAATGAATTCAGCCTGCCGGTCCGCGCATTTTCTTCTTTTCAAGAAGCAGCGCAGGAAGCGGCCATCAGCCGGTTTTATGGCGGCATTCACTACATGCCGGCCATTACCAATGGCTTAACCGAAGGCACAGAGATCGGCACTTTTGTGAGCCAAATACTAAAGACCCGAAAAGAAGAAGTGGCGGCGAAATAGTTAAAAGATAAGGCTGCTGCACATACAATACACCATTGCAATTTTATCATCTGTTGATGCAAGTGAAAGGCATCATTTACTTTAAAAGTTTGGAAGCCATTTATGATTAAAACGTACTTGCTATTCGCGGCGCTACTGTCGGCTCATTTTGCTTTTGCCCAACCCACCAAAGCCATTTACCTGCAACGCATCAATACCATTCAGCAGAATATTGACCAGTATTTTTATGATGCGAAAACGGGCTTGTTTTACGAAACAAATGACAGTAGTAAAAACGAGAATCCTCACTCCTATTTGTGGCCGCTATGCGCTTTGATACAGGCAGCAGAAGAAGGCGAAGCCGCCGGCAGTAAAGCGGTACACATGAAGCCCGTGATGAAAGCGATAGATGAATATTATAATACGCAGGCGCCCGCTCCGGGCTACCAGGCTTATGTAACGAAAGAGAAAACGGATTCGCGCTTTTATGACGACAACCAATGGATTGCCATCGCTTATCTCGATGCCTATAACAGAACCGGAAAGCAACAATTTTTAGATAAAAGCAAAGAGATTTACCGGTTTATGATGACGGGCAGCGACACGCTATCAGGCGGCGGACTGTATTGGAAAGAAGACGAGAAAACTTCGAAGAATACATGCAGCAATGGTCCGGGTATATTAGTGGCTTTGCAGTTGTACAAGATAACAAAGCAAAAGCAGTATCTCGATACCGCTTTGCAGCTATACAAATGGGTAAACCGCTACCTCCAGTCGCCAAACGGATTGTATTATGATGCGGTAAAAATTCCTTCCTTGCAAATTGATTCGGCTATCTACACCTACAATACCGGCACGATGCTGCAAGCCAACGCTTTGCTGTATAACATTACCGGTGAGAAAACCTACCTCGATGAAGCACAACGGGTAGCAACGGCTGCGACAAATTATTTTTATAAGGATGGAAAACTACCCGGCAATTACTGGTTCAATGCCGTACTGCTGCGAGGTTTTGAAGAATTGTACCGCATAGATCATCACAAAGAAAGTCTGCAGTTTTTTATAGATGACGCAGAACGTGTATGGAAGGAAGAAAGTGATGCCAGCCATCTACTGGGAACACATAAGGCCAAAACATTAATAGACCAGGCTGCGATGATGGAAGTGTATGCCCGGCTTTCGGCTTTGTGATAAATCCATCCTTGTTCATTGCTTATGTACAAATTGCTTTTTGGTTACTTTCAAAGATTTCATAAAACGCTTTCGGAAAAGCCATTTCTACAGGTAAAGTGCGCCATCAGGCACGTAAAAAATCGTTAATCAATTTCCCGGCTGCTGTCATATTCCTTTTGCAATGAATACCTTTACCGCCTTTCATCATTAGCATCAGAATGACATTATCCGAAAAATACGAAGCGGTCATTGGTTTGGAAGTGCATGCACAACTGGCAACAGCCAGCAAATTGTTTTGCGGCGACAGCACCGCTTTTGGCGCACAGCCCAATACGCAGGTGAGTCCCATTACGCTGGGACATCCCGGCACGCTGCCCAAAACCAACAGGAAAGCCGTTGAATATGCCATCCAAATGGGTCTTGCCTGCCACTGCGAGATAGAGCGTTACAATTATTTTGCCCGTAAAAATTATTTCTATCCCGACTTGCCGAAAGGCTACCAGGTGTCGCAGCACACCACGCCGATCTGTAAAGGCGGTACCGTGACCATCAAAACCGACAATGGACACCGCGATGTGCAGCTCAACCGTATTCACCTCGAAGAAGACGCCGGCAAAAGCATTCATGATATTGAAGACCATTATACCTGCGTAGATTATAACCGCGCCGGCACGCCACTGATAGAAATTGTAACGGAGCCCGACCTGCACAGCGCCGAAGAAGCCTACCAATATGTAACGGAAGTGCGCCGCATGGTGCGCTGGCTGGGCATCTGCGACGGCAATATGGAAGAAGGCAGCCTGCGCTGCGATGCCAACGTATCGGTGCGGCTGCGGGGCGAAACAAAGCTGGGCACCAAGGTGGAAGTGAAAAACCTCAACTCTATCCGCAATGTGAAAAAAGCCATTGAGCACGAGATAGAACGACTATACGTCGCTGCTGGAAAAAGGCGAGCGCATGGTGCAGCAGACACGCAGTTTCGATGCATCGAACGATACTACGTTTGCCATCCGCGACAAGGAAGAAGCCAACGACTACCGGTATTTTCCCGAACCCGATTTATCGCCTTTCCATTTGATCCGAAGATTTTATTCAAACCATACAAAGCAAACAGCCGGCTTTGCCACAGGCACTGCAGGAAAAATACCAGCAACTGGGTTGAAGCGAATATGATGCGGCTCAACTATGCGCCGAAAAGGAACTGAGCGATTATTTTGAAACCGTGATGCACCACACCACGCACTACAAAGCTGCTGCCAACTGGATCAATCGGCCCGTTGCGCCAGCATGTGAATGATGAAAAGCTTTCTTTTTCCATCCTTCGTTTTTCGCCGTTGCAGCTTGCCGCGCTGATACAACTGGTGGAAGATGGCAAAGTGAACTTTTCCATTGCCTCGCACCGCATCTTGCCTGTGCTGATGCACAATGCAGACATTACACCGATACAGGTGGCTACCGATTTAAATTTATTGCAAACAAGCAACAGCAGCGAGATAGAAACCTGGGTAGATGAAGTGATTGCCCATATGCCCGACAAAGTGAATGAATATAAAAAGGGTAAAAAAGGCTTGATTGGTTTGTTTGTAGGCGAAGTAAAAAAACGCAGCAAAGGCAAAGCAGACCCGAAAACAGTAACCGAACTGCTGCAGCAAAAATTAGTATAAACTCTTACGCAAAAAGAGGAACACATAAACAGTAAAACGTATTTGATTGTATGATAAAGTATCCAGGTTTTGTATGGCTTCTCTGTATTTCGTTATTTGCCTGCAAACAAAAAAGTGCAAACGGTGAGTTTGAAGTGAGTGGAAAAATGACGGGTGTGCAAAAGCAACTCGTTTACCTGCAGCAGTTTCCCTACGATGGCAGCGCCCTGCAGATTGTAGACTCGGCGACGCTGGGAGCCGATGGTTCGTATAAGCTGCACAGCATTGGCAAAGAAGAAGGTTTGTATCTCGTAGGCGTGACCAATGGCCCGCAGGCAATCTTTATCAATGATGAAGATGACATCACCATCAACGTTGATTCGCTCAATTTTCGCCATCCCGGACATTAAAAATTCCGATGCCACCAAAACATTTACGATTTCATGACTCAGCTATATCCGCCGCGATTCTGTTATTAACGAACGTACCAGCAAGCGCAGCAAGACGCCAGCGATTCGTCACAACAGGCATTTCAGCAGCAGATTTCTTCGCTGAACAATTAATCAAAGATTTTAAACACCAATCGAAAAGCCCGGCAGCTATTTATTTTGCCATCAGCCAGTTGCCTTCGCCCACCATGCCGCTCGACGACCTGATCACGCTGGTAACATCGGCATCCAACCGCTTCAAAGGACATACCGGGCTCAACATTCTGAAGGAACGCCTTACGGTGACGGCAGAGCAAAACAGCCCCAAGCCTTACCCGCTTATCGGCAAACCCGCGCCCAACCTTACGATGCAGGATGTAAACGGAAAACCGGTAAGCATCAGCGATTTTAAAGGAAAATATGTGCTGGTCGATTTCTGGGCAAGCTGGTGCGGACCCTGCCGCCAGGAAAACCCCAACGTGGTGGCGGCGTACAACAAATACAAAGGCAAAAACTTCACGATTCTGGGCGTATCGCTCGACGACGACAAGCAAGCGTGGAAACAAGCCATTGCCAAAGACGGTCTTGCCTGGAACCACATGAGCGACCTGAAGATGTGGGACAGCGAAGCCGTAAAAGCGTACAACTTCGACGGCATCCCTTTAATGTGCTGATAGACCCCAAGCGGGAACATTGTTGCGAGCAGTCTTCGCGGCTCTGACCTCGATCAGAAACTGGCGGAATTATTACCCTGATTTATAAGGCCAATTATAAATTGAAAGGCTTCCCGAAGGGAAGCTTTTTTTATGGCTGTTTTTTTATCCGGTACCCAGATTCTTTTTTAGTGGTTTTTGTTGGCAATCCGCTTTGTTGTTCTATTTCCTCACTTCCTCAGCACCGCAGTTTTTGAAAATTATACCAATCAAAAACGTTATTCTATGCCAAACCTCATTTATCCCCATTTGATTGTGAATATCTTTTTTCACTTCGACTAAGTGACTGCCATTCTGCGGTTTATATTTTTCACAAATCGGCAACCTTTTCTTTTCCACAGCATGTGACTTATCGTATTGCTTTTTACTAAAAAACTATCATTCGTAATCTTGTATTCGCTCTTGTATCGAACTGGAAGGTTGGTAAAAATCCATCCTGACAACAGCGGCAAGCATGTTGGTGTAAAGCCGGTAAATATTCCCGGCTGAAGAAACGAAGTACGGCAAACGGCACTGAGCAAGGAGCCGATTTTATAAAAGTTATCAAACAAAATATTGTGTATGCAGGAAAATGAGATTTTACTTACAGGAAAACAAAGACCGCTTTGTAATCCTGCCCATCAATTATCCGAAAGTGTGGGAGATGTACAAAAAGCATGAAGCCTCCTTCTGGACGGCGGAAGAAATAGACCTGAGCAGCGACCATGAAAGACTGGGTCAAG
This sequence comes from uncultured Chitinophagaceae bacterium, assembly GCA_963760045.1. Classification (GTDB taxonomy): domain Bacteria; phylum Bacteroidota; class Bacteroidia; order Chitinophagales; family Chitinophagaceae; genus Ilyomonas. Next base: position 11,670 of record CAVXBN010000015.1, on the reverse strand, counting down.
CCTGAACGATGGCGAGCGTCATTTTATCTCTCATGTGCTGGCATTTTTTGCCGCAAGCGATGGCATTGTGAACGAAAACCTCGCAGTGAACTTCATGAGTGAAGTGCAGCTGCCCGAAGCGCGCTGTTTCTATGGTTTCCAGATCATGATGGAAAACATCCATTCTGAAACCTACGCGTTGCTGATTGATACGTATGTGAAAGACCCGCAGGAAAAAGACCGCTTGTTTCACGCCATCGATACGGTGCCTGCCGTAAAGAAAAAAGCAGAATGGGCGCTGCGCTGGATAGAAAACGGAACATTTTGCCGAACGCCTTGTGGCTTTTGCGGCTGTGGAAGGCATTTTCTTCAGTGGTAGTTTCTGCTCTATTTTCTGGTTGAAAAAACGTGGTCTGATGCCGGGCCTAACCTTTAGCAACGAACTCATCAGCCGCGACGAAGGCTTGCATTGCGAATTTGCCTGCCTGCTGTACAGCATGCTGAAAAACAAGATGTCGCAGGAAGATGTGTATGCCATCATCAGCGACGCCGTACGCATTGAAAAAGAATTTATCACCGAAGCATTACCGGTAGACCTGATTGGCATGAACGCGAAACTGATGCAGCAATACATCGAATTCGTTGCCGACCGCTGGCTGGGAGAACTGGGCTACGACAAAATGTTTAACGCCACCAATCCGTTCGACTTTATGGAAATGATTTCGCTGCAGGGCAAAACCAATTTCTTCGAAAAACGTGTGGGCGACTACCAGAAAGCCGGCGTGATGTCGGGCAACAGCAAGGAAACACAGTCGTTTAGCCTGGAAGAAGATTTTTAGGGGGAATGTACCGTGTACTATGTATTAAGTATTATGACATGGACTTGTATGAAGTAACATGAAATTGGTAGAATGACAGTCGTAATAAAAGATACAATTGGAGATTATCAATCTTATTACTTACTACATACATTACATACATAGTACAATCACCGATGCACAATTATAAACAGCTCATCGTCTGGCAAAACGCAGTTGAATTGTCTGTTTTCATTTATCAGCTTACAAAAGCTTTTCCGGCGGAAGAAAAGTTTGGATTGGTATCACAGATCAGAAGAGCCGCAGTTTCAGTGGCATCGAACATAGCAGAAGGCGCAGGGAGAAATTCGGATGGTGAGTTTATACAGTTCTTGGGTATTGCGGCAGGTTCTCTAAATGAGTTGGAAACACAAATCATTATTGCAAATCAAACTCAGATTTCATTACCGAAGACAATTACCAATTCAGTCATATCAAAAAATAGCTGAAGTGCAGAACAAGATATTCAAACTAAAAACATCAATTAGGCAAAACAAGTCCTAATACTTACATACAAAATACTTATTACATAAAAACCAACTCCTCATGATGCAGGTAATAAAAAGAAACGGAAAAAGAGAAAGCGTGAAGTTCGACAAGATCACGGCACGCATTCAGAAACTATCGTATGGCCTAAGCCCGCTGGTAAACGTGATCGACGTTGCCAAGAAAGTGGTGGAAGGCATCTATGATGGCGTAACCACCACCGAACTGGATAACCTGGCTGCCGAAACCGCTGCCTCGCTCACCACCACGCACCCCGACTACGCGGTGCTTGCCTCCCGCATAGCGGTGAGCAACCTGCACAAAAATACCATCAAGTCTTTTTCGGCCACCATGAAGAAGATGTACAATTATATCGACCCGATGACCGGCCGCAAACTGCCGCTGCTGGCTGATGATGTGATGACATCATTATGGACAACGCCGAACTGCTCGACAGCACCATCATCTACGACCGTGATTTTGGCTTTGACTATTTCGGTTTTAAAACACTCGAAAAATCGTACCTGCTGCGAATGGATGGCAAAATTGTAGAACGTCCGCAGCACATGTACATGCGTGTGGCCATCGGTATTCACAAAGAAGATATTGACAGCGCCATCAAAACCTATCACCTGATGAGCGAGCGCTGGTTTACACACGCCACGCCTACCCTGTTCAACGCCGGCACGCCAAAGCCACAGATGAGCAGTTGCTTTCTGCTGACCATGAAAGACGACAGCATCGATGGCATTTACGATACACTGAAACAAACGGCGAAAATTTCGCAGAGCGCCGGCGGCATCGGGCTCGCCATTCACGGCATCCGCGCTACGGGCAGCTATATTGGCGGCACCAACGGCACCAGCAACGGCATCATCCCGATGCTGCGCGTGTTCAACGACACGGCGCGCTATGTAGACCAGGGCGGTGGAAAACGCAAAGGCGCGTTTGCCATTTATCTGGAACCATGGCATGCCGATGTATTTGAATTCCTCGACCTGCGCAAAAACCATGGCAAGGAAGAAATGCGCGCCCGCGACCTGTTTTATGCCATGTGGATGCCCGACCTGTTTATGAAACGCGTGGAAGAAAATGGCAACTGGAGCCTGTTTTGCCCTAACGAAGCACCGGGCTTGCACGAGTGCCACAGCGAAGAATTTGAAGCGCTGTATGCCCACTACGAAAGAGAAGGACGCGCACGCAAAACCATCAAAGCGCAGGAACTGTGGTTTGCCATTCTGGAATCACAGATAGAAACCGGCACGCCTTATCTGCTGTATAAAGATGCTGCCAACGCAAAGAGCAACCAGCAGAATCTCGGCACCATCAAAAGCAGCAACCTCTGCACCGAAATCATAGAATATACAAGCCCCGATGAAGTGGCGGTTTGTAACCTGGCCTCTCTCGCATTGCCACGTTTTGTCATCGACGGAAAGTTTGACTTCGACAAGCTGTATGAAGTAACCTATGAAGCCACTAAAAATCTGAACAAGATCATTGATAACAACTATTACCCGGTAGACGAAGCACGCAACAGCAACCTGCGCCACCGCCCGATTGGTTTGGGTGTGCAGGGGCTGGCGGATGTGTTCATCCTGCTGCGTTTGCCGTTTGAAAGCGACCTCGCCAAGATGCTGAACAAAAACATTTTTGAAACCATCTACTTTGCCGCCATGACGGCCAGCAAAGACCTGGCTAAAATGGAAGGTGCTTACGATACCTTTGCCGGCTCGCCGCTGTCGAAAGGCAAGTTTCAGTTTGATCTGTGGAATGTAGAACAAACCGACCGCCACGACTGGGATGCGCTGCGCAATGAAGTGATGGAACTTGGTGTACGCAATTCATTGCTGGTTGCGCCGATGCCTACCGCTTCTACTTCGCAGATCCTGGGCAACAACGAATGTTTTGAACCTTACACATCTAACATCTATACACGCCGTGTATTGAGCGGTGAGTTTGTGATTGTAAACAAACATCTGCTGAAAGACCTGATCGCTCTTGGCTTGTGGAACAACGCCATGAAAAACAAGATCATCGCTGCCAACGGTTCGGTACAGAACATCGCGGAAATTCCAGCCGATATTAAAGAACTGTACAAAACAGTGTGGGAAATCAAACAGCGCAACCTGATAGATATGGCTGCCGACCGCGGCGCATATATCTGCCAGAGCCAGTCGCTGAACCTGTTTGTAGAAAGCCCGACTGCCAGCAAGCTGACCTCCATGCATTTTTATGGCTGGAAAAAAGGATTGAAAACCGGCATGTATTACCTGCGCACACAGGCAGCTACACAGGCGGTACAGTTTACCATTGAGAAAAACAAAGCCTCAATCCCGGAAGCTGTTGCCGGCAATGATACCATTGCGGGTGCAACGCAGGCAGCCTCTGCCGCAACAATGGTGAACCCGGAAACAGGCGAAATCACCGGAGCCGTTTGTACCATGCAGGAAGGCTGCGTAACGTGCAGCGCCTAACGTCTTACTTACTAAGCTTTCCATAGCAAAAAGGCTGTCTCGCAAGAGGCAGCCTTTGTTGAATGTAGGAGATGGCTTTTGCAAGTGCCGGATGTTGGTGGTTGTTCATAAAGTGTTAGCGCAGCGCACTTTGAACAACGGATAAAGCAAGTCTGTGACTTGCTGGTGTTTGTAGTGATTCGGAGAATCTTTTTATCCCTTCTTCGAGGTGCGCTGCGCTAACACCTCGAAGAACAAGGAAAAGATTTTGCGGACTTGGGTGCGAGGTAAGTCGGGAGACTAACGCCGAGCTGGGAAATCTTTATTCGAAAAATCAATTTCCTGAAAAATGCTTGTATCTTATTGCTCTTATTGTAAACTTCTATTTAAATCTAATATACCTATCCGCGAAAGCATAGTTACATTCAAAGATTGTAAAGAAAAAACTGTCCCAAATGCAATCGGTTGGCAGACGTATTAAATGAGGACATATAGTTTTGACGAAAAAGGAATAGCAACATTTCTATCAGGTCCAGATCAAAGATCAATACGATCAAAGATTTCCAGAATTAGTACATAAAGCAAAAATTGAAAACTATACTCAAGAAAAATTTTTAATTGAAGTAAAAACAATTAATCCAATACTTGGTGATTTTTTCGAAAAAGGATTACCTAGGAGAATGGACTTGATTAGTTTACTTGCTTTTTTATACCTTGAATTAGTAATGTCTGAAAACGAAAGTAGTACCCAAACGATCATATAGAGCAAAAAAGGAGAATTACACACTACCTAAAAATAGGAGAAAATAATGATTCCCGCTCGGCGTAGTTCCGACTACTCGCTTTGTCCGAAATCCCAGTGTTCTTCAAAGTGTTAGCGCAGCGCACTTTATAAAGGATACAACAATCTCTGACTTGCTGGTATTGAAGTAGTGATTCATGAGAATCTATTTCATGATTGCTTCGAGGTACGCTGCGCTAACACCCCGAAGAACAAAGAAATGGATTATGCCCTTGAACTGGGCTGTCACGGCTTCACAGCTAAGATGATCTTTGGCGAAAGGATTAAAACAGATCTTTGACGCACCGTAAAGAAAGAGGCGGTGCCTTGTCTATTGAACGGAGCCATCACCGCCTCTTCTAAACTATAACAACATTATCCTTTGACACAGTTCATTTTACATACCCTATTTCTTTTTTTGTTGCAACTAACTTCCTATTTTTAAAGCAGATAACCAAATAACCATCAACTATTATGTTTATGAAATTCTGTTCACCTTATTCGCAATCCTTATTTGTATCTTTTGTGTTAGCTGTTGTAATAGTGACCCTATAAATCCTGATGAACCGGAAGATATGGAGCAAAAATTAAAGCAAGATCTTTGGGCTTATTATCCAGTAAAAGGTTCGCTTGCCGATTCATCAGGCAACAACCACACACTAACACTAAATAATGGCGCAGAACTTACCTATGACATATTTGGAAATGATAAAAGCGCTATCGATTTCAATGGCATTAGTGCTTATGCAACCATCCCGGACGGCACTACATTCGACAGTCAGGAATTTTCTGTGACACTATTTGTGATGCCACGCGAAAACAAAGGTTTATTTTTTGGAAAGCAGGATTTCAATACAGCTAAAGGCGCTACGTTCAATGTAGGTCTTGATAATGTATATTATGGTTTCAAACCAAGATTTTCGATAACATACAACCAGACAAACATTTGCAATGAATATGCAGATGGAAGTTTTGTTGTTCAGAATTCAATACCTTTTCAGCTAAATGCCTGGTACCAGATAACGATTACCTATTCAAAAGGTACTATGAAATTATTTACAAATGGAAGAATATCCGATTCAACTATGGTCGAGAATCCGGATCTTACCTATTGCTCATCGGCACCGTTTATTTTAGGTGCGTGGTGGGCAAATGGCGATAATTTTTTGAATGGTAAACTTGATAATGATCCGAATCTATACCAGAGCCATCACTGAGGAAGAAGTTTTGTACCTGTTCGAGCACAAATAGAGTTCTCTCGTTCTCTCGTTCATCAAATTGTTAGCGCAGCGCACTTTGAAGAACAGATAACGCAGGTCTCCGACCTGCTGTTACATTAAAACACCCGGTGCTACAATAAAACGATTCTTTTATTATCTTTCCTGTATGGCATATACCTGCAGTATTTCAGATCAGGGCGCTATGCACTTCATTACCTGCACTGTTGTGCAATGGGCAGATGTCTTTACCCGAAAGGTATACGTTGAGATGGTGGAAGACAGTCTGAATTTCTGCATTGATCACAAAGGTCTGATCGTTTATGGGTATGTTATCATGAGCAACCATCTTCATTTGCTCGTACAGGCTAAAGGCAACAACTTGTCGGATGTGTTGCGCGATTTTAAAAAGTTTACGTCACAGCGCATTACACATGCTATTGCCACCAATGATGCGGAAAGCCGCAAACGTTGGCTGATGTGGCTGCTAACCAATGAAAAACCATCCGAAGATAAAGCTGCTTCCTACCGCTTCTGGCAGCCCGACAATGGTGCTGAAATCTGCTTTACGCTTTCTTTCATGTGGCAAAAGCTAAATTACATTCACAACAACCCGGTGCGGGCGGGCATCGTAGATAAGGCGGAGGGATATAAAAGCAGCAGTGCGGCAGATTATTTTTATGGCAGGCAGGTTGGGCGCGTGAAGATTGACTGGCTGGATGCAATGGTAATTACGGTTTAAGAAAATGGCAGGTCGGAGACCTGATTTATTCCTTCTTCGAGGTGCCCTCCACTAACACCTCGAAGAACCGAGGGAGATTTACTAATGGTACGACGTAGTCGGGCGGGGTGTTCAATCGGTATTCATCAGTTTACCAGAGTAATTAAACACTTACACAAATGCAAAAGAACATCTTATTTATGCTTGCATGTATTATTGTTGTACATACAAAGGCACAGCCCTATGTTGATCTCCTGAATACCAGGTACACCAGTTCTTTATTCAACAATAAAATGGCAACTACTTTTACTCACCTGTATGTTGGTTCAGATCTACCTGTCAAACTTAAGAATAACAAACTGATTGTTTTTAGTCCCTTTTATGACCAATGGAATGTTGATTCAGCATATAATGAACATTATCAGCCTGTGGTAAGCAGTATAGCCGTGCCTGTGAGTGTAATATTGCCTTTGTACAAAGATCGTTGGTTACTTACGGCAACAGCTATTCCACGCTTGAATAGTGAAGGATTCAGTATGCAAAACAGTTTCCAGATGGGTGGTGTGTTATTAGCCACTTATAAAAAATTCGCCAGCCTGAAATATAAAGCTGGCGTGTATGCAAATAGTGAGTTTTTTGGATTGTTTGTAATTCCCTTAGCAGGTATTGACTGGAGAATAAACGATAAGAACAACTTATTTGGCGTTTTACCTGGCAGGCTTACTTATGAGCACAAGCTGAGCACTGCTTTTTATACAGGTGCAACATTCCGAGCTATCACTAACTCTTACAGGTTGAACAATGGCAGTTACCTGCGTATTGACGATAATCAAATAAGCAGTTATCTGGATTGGTATGCCACTCAGCAAATTGTGTTTAGTGGTGAGATGGGCTATGGTGTATTTCGTAAACTACGCACTGGTCTTGCGCATGAAGAATACAATACAGCGTATAAGTGGGGTAATGGAGCATTCTTCAGGCTTTGTGTCGCTTACCGTATAAGGTTAAAGAGTTAATTTTTATCTGCCAAACCACTTCGTAATCAATATCAATATAATCATGTACAATCTGGTTGCGAAAGCCGCGTACGAAACGGATGCTGCTGCTCATAATCCCTAAGGCAGGTGGCGCAAGTTTACCTACGAAGAAATCATGGCGAGAGATAAAACCTCGCTGCACATTACTTGGCTCAAAGACCGCTCCTTAGCAGATTTAGACAACCTGCCCGACCCCGATGTGCTGGCGGAGGAAATAGCAGATAATTTAGAGAGCGCGTTAGGAAGCTTTCAAGAGGTGTTGCGGATGTTGCGAACGTAAAAAGCCGGTATCTTTATTTATCAGTTATTATTCTTACAAGGACGTTGCTTTACTGTACCTTTTATTCAAATCAAATCCTATGCATCGTATATTGATTGTTGGTGCTACCGGCGTGTTGGGGGCAGCCGCGGCTACCTATTTTTTAACCCGTGGCTTTCCGGTTGTTTGTTTTGTAAGAAATAAAGACAAGGCCGCCGCGCTGCAAAAAAGCGGAGCGCAACTGATTGCCAGTGACATCACAGATAGCGCTGCGCTACAGCAAGCCTGCAGCGGGGCAGATGTGGTTATCACTGCTGTGCATGCCATGCTGGGCAAGGGAAAAAACAGCTCCCTGAATATTGACAACAAAGCGCATAAAGCACTGGTGGATGCAGCAGTAAAAGCAAAGGTGGCGCACTTTATTTATACTTCTGTTCATGGCGTTTCGCCCCAACACCCGGTAGATTTTATGCGCCACAAATATGCAGTAGAGCAATACCTGGTGAACAGCGGCCTACACTACACCATCCTGCGCCTGCCGGCATTTATGGAGTGGCATGTGCACAACCTGCTTGGAAAAGAAGTGATGGATAAAAACAAAGTAACCATACTGGGCAAAGGGGAAAACCTAACCAACTTTATTGCGGTAGATGATGTAGCACAGGCATTGGGCGTAATAGCGGGTAATGAAGCGTATTACGATAAAATAATCCCGATTGCCGGACCGCAAAACATTACGAGAAATGAAATAGCGGCTGCGTATGCAAGCGCGCTCAACAGATCGCCTAAAGTGAGCCATGTGCCGGTTGGGGCTTTACGCATATTATCTAATCTTATCCGCCCTTTTCATCCCGGCATTGCGAGGGTAATGCAGTTTAGCGCCCATACCGATACATCGGATGAAACGATGAATACAGACGATAGTATTCAGCAGTTTGGATTGCCACCAACTACAGTAGATGCTTTTATACAACGCAAAGTACAATCTTCCTGATGGCTGCCAGGCAGCCTGGAAAGACATTGTAAAAAGTGGTTATAGTGCGCTGATGGCAGGCTGTCATATAAAAAAACTACAGGCAGCGCTGAAAGCCGCCCGTAGTGGTGTAAAGGGTGTACTTGCTGATGTACTTTAGGGATGATTATGAAGGGTTATTTGATAAATTATCTTTCTTTTTGAATGCACTGCCTTCTGCCGGCTACCAATACATTTTCCGTGCGGTCTTGTATCTGCTTAATCTTAACCAGCCGACATTTCACATTTCCTTTATAGCATCCGTTTTTCAGCATGAATTGTATGTAATATGATGTTTGTTGCTTGCTGAACAATTGCCTTCTTCAACGCCGGATATGCCACACAAAAGTAACCAAGCCTGGAAGCATCGTGTTGCAAACGGTTATTGCGCCATGCTTCCCGTGGCCGGTCATGTGGTCTCCTGATGGTGTTTGCCCGGTTTTTTTCGCTTTATCTTTTGTGCCTGCAGTATCCATTCTGTAAGCAATAATGGAATGGACCAACTTGCCCACGCAGTAAAACCTCCTACGTCGTCCTTAAAAGGAAAGCTTTCTATCCCCAGCAAACCATAAAAAATAAGTCTAAAAACGATGAAATTAGCAAGTCATCACATAGCTTCTAATCATCCACTCTTTGTGTTGCTCAATATTTCTATTTCTAATGGACCAAAACGCCATGCCGCCAGTAATAAACCACGCTAATGCCATTCCCAATACACCTGTTCCAAACATAAACTCGCCTTTGCGCACCAGGTTATCAAAAATGGCAAGGTGAACGGCTGATAATCCTGAAATAAGAATGGCAGCAAGGTATATTTTTCCTATGGTTCGGTGAGATCGTGGATACCTGGTTCTTAGCATGGTAAAAAATTGCAGAGGTCCAATCACCAAAGCAATCATACCACCGGCTACGTGCAGGACCATAGAGGCGGCAAAGGGTTTGAAATCGGGCGTATAGATTTCATAATCAGGGTTGAAATAGCGCAAGGCATTGGTATAAATAAAGTAAAAGGCAAGAAGCCAGACAATTGCCCATCCACTATAAGTAAAGGTCTTACTGCTTATGATGCTATTTTTTTGCATAAAAAAGGGTTTTACAAAATGCGTCTAAAAGTGAAGAAAGGATGACCGTGTTTCAATAATGAAATCATCGTTACTGATTTTGCCATTGGCTGGTAGCGGAGCAGCCGAAACGTCTTTCACTTATACATGCTGTATCCGCCACCCTAACAGGTGCTCCGAGATTTATTTTTGAACCATTTGAAATGCTGTGCTTTGCCACATTATTTTGCCGTCCTGCATTTCAAAACTATCTGTCGCAAATGGTACGGTTACGACCGCACTGTCAGCCGTCCAGATAATATACACTTTGGTGTCGTTAGCCGTTATCTTTTTCAAGTCCAATGTTGTATTGCCCTTCGGGAAAAGGGTAAACGCATAGGAGAAGAACGAAGCAATGGCTTGTAACCCGACGAATTCACCATCCGGTGTCCAAAGCTCAGATTGTTCTGAATAATCCTTCATCAGCTCATCCAAGTCATTGTTTCCGAAAGCCTCTAAATGATGTTGCAAAACATTTTCTGCGGTCATGTTGATTGTTATCATAAGATGATCAGTTTATTGCGGTTGGAAAAATGAATAGCTTTAAACACGCCCATAACAAGCTACTGCCTGCTATTGAAACCGCTTTTTACCCAGTGCCCTCGTTTCTGCATCGTCCAGTACCGGCGAGATTTCCAAATCCAGCACAGCATTCCAGTTGAGCGCCCAATTGAAAATGGCTGCTGCGTCATCACTTTCAAAAATGGCTACACCTTTGGAGTGCGCTACATCGTGCCAGCGACCAATGAGCTTTATTTGTGGTCCTGTATCGGCATTGTCGTCATCAGGTGACATCTGCGAAAATCCTTTTAACGCTTCATGCCTCTTTTCGGGATGAATTTTGTACAACAGCATAAATTTCATAGTGGTTATATTTATGTAAGTGAAAAAATGATGAACATGTTTCAACGATAACATCCTCGTTACTGCCTTACTTTCAAACGACCTGGAATCGCTAATCTTTGGCGCAGGCATTGTTTTTATAATTGCATTTTCCCGCTAATAAGTAATCCATCCTTCCGCATTAAATGTTGCATCGTTGGCATTGATGATATTGAAGTAGCCATTGTAATCTACTTTGCCTGCCGCATGTTGGTAGGCGCCTCTGCCACCCACAATCCAGGCTTTTCCGTTAAAGCCGATAAGTATTTTTGAAAGAGGATAGGTGCTGTCGGCACCGGTAATGGCAGCGAGAAAAATGGCATCGCCGGCACTGTTGTAAATCACCGTATTCACTACTTTGTCGCCTACCTGTTTAGGTATCTGTAACGATTGTGTAAGCGAATCCAGTGGGTAAAATCGCCCGGTTGTATAAGCGGTAGCGGACCGCCCAACACCGGATAATTGGGTACCGCAGCCACAGGCGCGCCTACCGATCCTACCGGCGGTGCCAGTAACGAGGTGCTGTATGTCTGCTGGTTAAAATAAATATTGCAGTTGCCAATATCAGTGGCAGTGCCGGTGCCACCGCCGGGATAATAGGAAGCGCTGATATAAGTAATTCCATTCACCACAATGGGGGTCGGTGGTTTTGGAGCAATTCTGTACCACGTTGTTTGGTTTAACTGGAAAGCCTTTTTTTCTACCTTTCTCTCCATTCTTTTTTCGCACGACAGGAAGAAGAGTATTAAGGGCAGCAGTAACAGCGCAGTGGTTGTAAAGGGTGTTTTAAGATTTTGCATGGTAGGATTGTTTTTGAGGGTTAACCGTTTTATTTTGTAAAAATCCGGCAGGTTGATACTGTAAATGTATATTGACCGAAAGACGG
>CAVXBN010000014.1:0-157505 GCA_963760045.1 uncultured Chitinophagaceae bacterium | reverse complement strand
GCCGTAATTGGTTGATGAGGCTGAGAATACTGTTTGTGATGTTGTATCTGCCTTTGCTTCGTAGTTATGTTCCGTTGCCCGCTGGCTGATGGTGATGCGGCTGTTGACAACAGCATCGTGTATCACGCTTTGCCCGCCGCCACTCCACCTGACCACCACTGAATCAATCCTGTCTGCCCTGCCGAGACCAAAGAGCAAACGGCTGTCTACCGTAGACTCAAAGCCACGCACCGGCATTTCTTCCTGCATGGCAAGGGTCGCGTTGTAATGCACCGTTACGCGTGCACCTACGGCAAAGGGATTGCGGTCTTTGCCCTGCAGGGTTACCTGCAGAAAATGATTGCCGGGTAGCTGCTCCGAAGCATTGTTGCGGTACACGAAAGCAGGCATGTTCACATTGTTGACCACAAGGTCAATATCACCGTCATTATCCAGGTCGCCATAGGCAGAACCGTTGCTGAAGCCCGGCTCGCCCAAACCCCACTCCGACGCTTTATTTGTAAACGTAAGATCGCCGTTGTTCCGAAAAGCATAGTTCGGTACCGCGTGCGAAGGGATTAAATCAATCAGCTGTTTAAAATCGGCTTTTCCTGAACTCACTTCTTTAAAAAATGATTCGTTTGAAATGTATTGTATATAGTCTTCATTGGTAAGATCCTGGTAGATTCCATTGGCAACAAAGATGTCTTTCTGCCCGTCGTTATCAAGGTCCGTAATGAGTGCGCCCCAGCTCCAGTCGGTAGCGCTTACGCCCGCCAGCCTGCCAATCTCGCTGAATGTGTTGTTGCCATTATTCAACTGCAGCATATTGCGTGTGAACTGGTGGTAATAGTCGTATTGCAGATCGAGCTGGTATTTATCCCAGCTTTCAAACGTGGTTTTCGTCTTTATGCTCGCGTCATCTTCGGGCAACATTTCGGTTACAAACAAATCGGTGTTGCCATCGTTGTTAATGTCAGTCATATCGGCACCCATCGAGGCGTTGCTGATACTCATCATTTCATTTTCCAACGATTCACTGAAAGTACCGTCGCCATTATTCATGTATAAATAATCGCGTTCGAAAAAGTCGTTCGACACGTAGATATCCTGCCAGCCATCATTGTTCACATCACTTACTGTAACGCCAAGTCCAAAACCAATGATGCTACCATAAATACCAGCTTCTTCACTCACATCTGTAAAGTGAGTTCCTTCATTACGAAACAGTTTATCACCACCTATTGAATCGCGTATACTTCTTTCATTTTGCTTCAGGTTGAAACTGCCAATTGCTTTGAAAGAATTGTTCAGCAAATAGCAATCGATATCGCCATCGTTATCATAATCAAAGAAAGCAGCGTGTGTGGAAAGCCCATGATCATCGAGACCATACGCCTTTGCCTTTTCTGTAAACGTGAGATCGCCATTGTTGATGTACAGACCATTTTCACGCTCATCACCTTTTATATCACCACTGTTGCAAACGTAGATATCGAGCCATCCATCGCCATTAATATCTGCCATACTTACACCGGTAGACCATTTACCTTTTTTACCAATGCCCGCTTTTTCTGTAATGTCTTCAAACTGCAGGTTTCCCTTGTTCAGGTACAGCTTATTCTCCTTCATATTCGCAGTAAAAAAAAGGTCAGGCAATCCATCATTGTTAATGTCGCCAATGGCTACACCGCCGCCGTTATAAAAATTGCGGTAGGTATAGATGTTGAACTTTTCATCGTAGGTAAGATCATTGCTGAAATGGATGCCTGTATGTGAGGGTTCGAGTTTTTCGAACAGTAAAGGAGAAGATTTTTTTTCTGTACAAGCGTTCAGCAATGCACACGATATAAGTAGCAACAGGGTATATTGCTTTGCCGTTAGATAAATGATATATTGGTTCAAAAGTTTCATTGCTTCATCGCCTCTTCTACCCTTAAATCTGTATAGTCTACCTTTACTCTCATGTCGTCAAATCTTCCCATCACGATGCGCCGGTTTCCATCAACTTTTACATAGATGGTTCCGCGGTCTTTGTCTTCTATTTTAAGAAAAGGATTGCCGGCAGGATACCATGTTTGCAGCAGGGCTAACACATCATTCTGCAATGAATCCGACATCATACTTTTATTCCATGGCGCCCAGGCATCATAGTTAATAGTAACGCGCATTTTATAAATTTTATCATTGCTGAATTCGGGATAGAAATTCATACTCGCTTCATGCTTTAATTCACCTCCCCGCAAAGGATACAACACGGCATTGTTGTTTTGCCCGTCTGTAAATAATCCTGCTTTGTTCAATTGCCAGCAATGACCATAAAATTCACGGCTTGTCATGCCCAGATAAATACCCTGGAATAATGTATCAGCGTGCTTTCCCGATGCAGGTTCTGTTTCTGCCAGATGTTTGTATTTGCTAAAATTATCGTTATTGCAGGCAGCGGCCAACAACAGGATGCACAGAGCCGTTACTTCCCATTTCATGACCTTCATTTAATAGTTTATGAGTTGAATGTGATCATTATTTTTTGCCACGACGATGATTTCATTTTTTCCTCTTCTCACAGAGATCATATCTCTTACGGCACCGTGTATGCTGATGCCGCTCTGCTGCGCTGTCAGCGCCCTGAAGCCCCCCTTTCCATCACCCTGCAGCAGCACGCCATAACTTGCATCGTAGATGCCCGCCTCCGGCTTGCTCTCGTAAAAATTACCTCCCACCAAAATGTCCGCTTTGCCATCACCCGTAAAGTCTTTTACCACTATGCCAAACACCGGTGACACCTGCGCTTCCACCGGCAGGGACTGTGTCGTGAAAGTTGCATTGGTACCGTTCATAAACACACCCGTCTGCATCCGGTTTGCCGACAGCGTTACGGCTGCTGACAGCTGATCTTTACTGAACACATCCCTGATCGTCTGGTTCTTATAACTTTCATACTTCAGGTACTTTTTCTTTAGCTGCGGCAGCACCGCTACCAAATCATGCCGCAGCAGAACCGGGTAGGCGCTGTCGCCGTTGTAGCACGTTACTACCTGCTCTGTTCTGCCGTCATTACCAAAGTCGCCCACGTACATCCGTACCGGCTTTTCTTCCGTGGCTCTGAAGCGCGAGTTCAGTCCGTGATTGCCACCCACGATATCGGGGTAGCCATCCCCGTTGAGATCGGCTACCACAAGGCGGTTCCACCACCCGCTTGTCTGCTCCAGCCCTGCTTTACCGGTGGTTTCCCTGAGCGCTGCTCCTCCTTCATTGTGAAAGAGACGCACCGGCATGTATTCGCCAGCCACCACCAAATCCGTCCTGCCATCCCTATCGTAGTCGAGCCACTGCCCGTCGGTAACCATGCCTGCCTGCAGAAGCGCAGGAGCTACCGTTTGTGTCACATCCCTGAAGATGCCTTTACCATTGTTCTGCAGTATATAGCTTTTACAGGGATAGCCGTACTTCAGCGGTTTGAGCCGCACGCCTACAAACAAATCCAGGTCACCATCACCGTCATAGTCTCCGGCTCTTGCGCAGCTTGCACTCTCGAAGAGGATGGGCGATGGCAATACCTGCGGTGATCTGCTAAAGATTCCTTTCCCGCTATTGATGTACAACCGGCTGATGAGTGCCGTGGAATGGGGTGAAAACTCGCTGCCGCCACTGCACACAAAGAGATCCTGATCCCCATCGCCATCGCAATCGAAGAAGAGGGCGTCCGTGTCTTCGCTCAGGGAGTCCTGCAGAAACAGCTGTTGATTGGTGGAAACAAAACGTCCGTCTCTGGACTGCACATACAAGGCACCCGGCTGACCGCTGGCGCCGCAGATATAGAGGTCATCCAACCCATCACCGTTGATATCGCCCCCGGCAAGACGGGGTCCCTGTGTGCTCAGCATCTGGAAGAGGAAACGGTCGCGGTCAAAATCGGTAAAGTCGTTTTCCCGGTGCTGAAAGCTGATGCCGTAATTGGTTGATGAGGCTGAGAATACTGTTTGTGATGTTGTATCTGCCTTTGCTTCGTAGTTATGTTCCGTTGCCCGCTGGCTGATGGTGATGCGGCTGTTGGCAACAGCATCGTGTATCACGCTTTGCCCGCCGCCACTCCACCTGACCACCACTGAATCAATCCTGTCTGCCCTGCCGAGACCAAAGAGCAAACGGCTGTCTACCGTAGACTCAAAGCCACGCACCGGCATTTCTTCCTGCATGGCAAGGGTCGCGTTGTAATGCACCGTTACGCGTGCGCCTACGGCAAAGGGATTGCGGTCTTTGCCCTGCAGGGTTACCTGCAGAAAATGATTGCCGGGTAGCTGCTCCGAAGCATTGTTGCGGTACACGAAAGCAGGCATGTTCACATTGTTGACCACAAGGTCAATATCACCGTCATTATCCAGGTCGCCATAGGCAGAGCCGTTGCTGAAGCCCGGCTCGCCCAAACCCCACTCCGACGCTTTATTTGTAAACGTAAGATCGCCGTTGTTCCGAAAAGCATAGTTCGGTACCGCGTGCGAAGGGATTAAATCAATCAGCTGTTTAAGTACATCTTTTTTCTTATCCAGAATCTGCTGCCTGATGTTAGAGTAAGCGTCATTGGCATACTGAATATAATCCTGGTCGGTAATGTCTTTATAGATTCCATTAGCAACAAAGATGTCTTTTTGCCCGTCGTTGTCAAGATCCGTAATGAGTGCACCCCAGCTCCAGTCGGTAGCGCTTACGCCCGCCAGCCTGCCAATCTCGCTGAAGTGAAACTGGTCTGTTTTTTTTCTAGTATTATCAAAGCCGCTATTCAACTGTAATGTGTTTCTCACAAACTGTTTGTAATAACCATTGGCGATATCAGATTGATAAGTATCCCAGTTTTCAAACGTGGTTTTGGTTTTCACTCTTGCGTCTTCTTCAGGAAACATATCGGTTACATAGATGTCAGAAAAACCATCGTTGTTGATGTCTGCGATATCAGCTCCCATCGCGTTCAGGCTAATCTCATGAACATAGTTCTCAAGTGATTCAGTAAAGGTGCCGTTGCCATTATTCATGTATAAATAATCGCGTTCAAAAAAGTCGTTCGACACGTAGATATCCTGCCAGCCGTCATTGTTAATATCACTTACCGTAACGCCAAGTCCAAAACCGATATTACTGCTATAAATTCCACAGGTGGATGTTACATCAGTGAAATGTTGTCCATCATTCCTGAACATTTTATTGCCGCCAGATGTGTCGCGGATATTGCGCTGGTCTTTTACCAGGTCATAATTGCCAACCGATCGAAATGAGTTGTTCAGTAAATAGCAATCGAGATCGCCATCGTTATCATAATCAAAAAAAGCAGCATGGGTAGACAGACCTTTACTATTAAGTCCATACGCTTCTGCCTCATCAGTAAAAGTGAGATTCCGGTTGTTGATCAGCAATTCGTTATTTCTCTTTTTCCCTTCCAGATTGCCAGATTTACACACATAGATATCAAGCCATCCATCACCATTCACATCCGACATAGTTACACCCGACGACCATACACCTTCAGATGAAAGACCGGCAGCATCTGTAATGTCTTCGAATTGCAGGTTGCCTTTGTTCAGATATAATTTGTTGGATTGCTGGTTGCTGCAAAAGAAAATATCCGGCAAGCCATCATTGTTGATATCGCCAATGGCCACGCCACCGCCGTTATAAAAATTGCGGAATGTATATGGATTGTATTCTTCGGTATAAGAAACATCGTTGGAAAAACTAATGCCCGTAGCTGAGGAAGACAGTAGCGTAAACAATGTAGTGTTACCTGCATCTTTTGTTTCGTTGCCACATGAAGTCAGGAGTAACAGCATTGAACACACAAGACAATGTAAAATACATATATCACCGTAAAATCTTCTACACATGCACACCATTCTGCTATCAGATTAGAAGAAGCAGGCAATAGACATTGCCTGCTTGAAAAAACTAACTGCTTGTTATTAAAAATATAGGTTCAAATTATTGGTATCCTGGATTTTGCTTCAGGTTTTTATTTGCATTGATCTGCGTGGCCGGAATCGGGAAAATATTCAGGTGATTTGTACCATTGGGTCCTAAATTATCCACCGGATCTTTCGCATGAAAACGATATTCATCGTTGTATTTTCCAAAGCGGATGAGGTCTTGCCTTCTTGTACTTTCGGCAAACATTTCACGGCCGCGTTCTGCCAGGAACAAGTCGGACGTCATGGATGAATAAGGATCTACACCACCATGCACCGTTCTGATCTGGTTCACCATGGCAACAGCCACAGGATCGTTCCAGTTGCCGGCTTTTCTGCAAAGCGCTTCTGCTTTTGTGAGCAATATATCGGCATAGCGGAAAATACAGTAATCATTACTCAGGTTTCCGGTACCGTTTTTATAAATTTCCCATTTGCCGATGCGTGCACCTGACTGACGCCATGCGGCAGGCTGAAGCTCGTTCATGTATGGTGTGAATGTGATAGGTGCACCATCCGGATCGTTCGCATCGGCAGCACCATCGAGTAATGGAGATACGCCATCTGCCTGGTATTGCGGACCCACAATAAAGTTTGACAAACGCTTATCAACCGTACCTGTTGTAGGTGTGCCTTTCGGATCCAAACCTATTACCGTGCCCTGTGGTCCGGGGTTTTGCACCGGATCGATGTAAGACTGGTAAAACTCCTGTACAGACGCAAATCCATTCCATGGCTGCAGCCCAAGATTATATACTTTCTGTTGTGCCGGATTGAGCGTTATCAATGGTATGGTAAAACCGGTTGCTTTGATTTCGTCATACGGAATAGTCCATATAAATTCAGTAGAGCCAACGTTGTCTTTTTTAAAGTTGTCGCGGTAGCTGGGCATCAGTTCATACAAACCAGAATTGATGATGACATCACAGGCGGCTATGCATTTGTCCCATTGTGGTGTGCCGGTATATACAGCTGCATTCTGGTATAGTTTGGCTAATGCGGCATAGGCGGTATAGTAATTTACGCGACCATACGTCAATCCATCAGTCGGTCCTGTTTTAGGAAGACTGGCAAGATTTTCCAACAATTCTTTTTCTACAAAATCATATACTTCCTGGCGTGTGTTATTGGTTGGCGGATCGGTCTTTGTAAAGTCAACACTCAGGGGCACATTACCAAACAAATCGAGCAGCCAGTAGTAATAGATTGCTCTCAGTGCTTTCAGTTCGGAGATGTAAAGTTTGGACTGTTCGGTACCCAATGGTTCGAAGATAGACAACACACGGTTGCAGGTATTTACGCCTGCAAACAATACGTTCCAGCTATTCAGCGGGCGCGGATCTTCGGAGTTGTAGGTATGTGTTTTCAAACGCACCCAGTGACCCCCATCGCCCCAGTCGGCACCGCGCGTAGGCACTACCATTTCATCTGTTGTTACTTCCTGCAGGGGCATAATGTTATCCGCATTGCCAAAAGTGCCATAAAGGTTGGTATAGGCAGCACCAAGCGCTGCCACGTATTCGGCATCGGTCTTAAAAAAATTGTCTCTTGTAACCTGATCGTACAGCACTTCTTTTTCGTCGAGATTGGTGCAGGCTGCAAACAGCACCAGGGAGAATGCTGAATATTTTATGATGGAAAATTTCATAAATAAAATTCTTTAGTAATTAAAAAGTAAGATTAACACCAAGCGTGAATGTGTGGGTTCTCACCCAAGTTTCCCTTCGGTCGATGCCCGGTGCGAGAATGTTGCCGCCATCGCTGTAGCGCACTTCAGGATCTACACCTGTGTAATCGGTAATCACAAAAAGGTTCTGACCGTTTACATAAGTGCGCAAGCTCTTGATGATATTGCTTTTCGCGATGGGGAATGTATAGCCAAGTGTAGCATTGTCGAGCTTTACAAAAGAGGCTTTTTCCACGTGAAGCGAGCTGTAATCCTGTGCATCTTTCAAATCGGGATTGTAGTACTTTGTATTCACCACATTATAGCTTTTCACTACGGTAGCATTTTCATAGAAAGCACGGTAAGTATTAATCAGATCATGACCGATAGAACCGCGGATAAAGAAATTGAGATCAAAATTACTGTACCGGAATGTGTTGGTAAATCCAAACTCAAATTTGGGCAGACCGTTTCCAATGATGGTTTTATAAAACGAATTGGTGGTGTCGCCACCGTTTCCGTCATCAAACAGGTATTGTCCATCTTTATCCAAGCCTTTGTAAACAGGTCCCCACAGAATACCAATATTTTCGCCTTCTACAGCGCGTGTAATCTGCGTTTGCTCCTGCCCCGGAGTACCAAGATTGGATGCGCCCACATAGCTGCCGGCAAGATTTTTATCAAGGCTGGCAAGTGTTACATGATAAGTTGAGAAATTAATGCCTGTTGTCCATTTGAGTGGTGCTTCTTTCGTTACATCATAGTTTACCAGCAATTCGACGCCCGTACTTTTCAGCTTTCCGATATTGCGGTATTGTGTGCTGGTTGGATAGGGAGGCACCGGCACCGTTACGTTGAAAATCAGGTCACTGGTCGTGCGGGTATAATAGTCAAATGTACCGGAGAGCCTGTTGCGAAAAGCGGCGAAATCTACACCGAAGTCCAGCTCAGATTTGCGCTCCCATTTCAGGTCTGGATTGGCATTCTGCGTAGGTCCGTAAGCACTGCTGTATTACCGTTGTAGTAAAACAAACGGTCAGAACCACCGGCTGGTCCGTATAGCTGTTGCGACAAGTAGGAGCTGGCCGGCAACGCACCCGTTACGCCATAGCTGCCTCTTACTTTCAGGTTGCTTACATTATCAAGTGACAACAATTTATTCAGGTCCAATCCGCCACTTATAGCCGGGAACATCCCCCATTTGTTGTTAGCACCAAACTGTGTAGATCCTTCGCGGCGAAGCGACATGGAAAGGAATGCGAGATCATCATAATTCAGGTTCACCCTTCCAAAAAATGCGACAAGACGCGAACCATTTTTATAACTGTCAGAATAAGCTAGCCCATTTTTGAAATCAAGCGAGCTGTTGAAGTCTTCAGACACCGCATCTGTAAGAAAATTGCCACCCTGCACAAAAAAGCCGCTGTACAAAAAGTCCTGGTAAGAATACCCGCCAACGGCCGATAAGCTCAACCTGTCAAATTTCCTGTCAAAAGACACCGTGTTTTCATACAATTGGTTGAACGATTCGTCATCGCGCTTCCATGCATATCCATGACGGGCAAAGCCGCTGACACCTAAAAATCCCCGCACATAAAACGAAGCAATCGGCAGGTATACCGAGTTGTTGGCTGTTACATTTTCCTGCGCATAACGGGTAGAAACTTTCAGCCCCGGAATCACTTCATAGGTAACAGAAGCATTAACGTTGTTACGTTTTGTAATCCTGTCATTTGAGTTTTGCTGCAGCACGGCTACAGGGTTGGCATAGTCTACAAAGTTTTGCTCAAAATAGCCGCCACCCGTCAGGTCATACAGGGAATCTTTTGTATAAACAGGCGCTGTAGGATTGAAGATGGTAGCATATTTAAATGCATCGTTCCATCCAAACTTAGATGTTCTGCGCGTGCTGTTTGCATCCAGTGTGAAGACAAGTTTATCTTTCAATGCGCGCTGGGTTAAACCAAAGTGCATATTGATTTGTTCGAAGCCCGTATTGATGGCTACACCGGGATTGTCTCTGTAGTTGAATGATCCAGTATAAGACGTGCCGTTGCTGCCACCCGACAGAGAAATATTGTGTGTGTGGGCAATAGATGTGCGGGTTATTTCTTTGTTCCAGTCGGTCTTGGTACCCAGATCTGCGCCGCCTGCAGCTACGTATTCGCTGGCAGACATATGGTCGGTAAATTTGGCGGGTGTTTCAGCAGAAACGTTTCCGTTGTATGATACGGTGGAGCCACCGCGGCTCCCTCTTTTCGTTGTAACAATGATAACACCGGCAGATCCGCGTGTACCATAAATAGCCGCAGAAGCCGCATCTTTCAATACATCGATACTTTGAATATCGTTGGGATCAACCGTGTTGATGTCTACACCAATCTGCCCGTCTACCACCACCAGCGGTGATGAGTTGGCACCTAACGTAGACAAGCCACGCAACCGGATAGAAAAGCCACCGTTGGGGTCGCCGCCCGGGCGCGAGATGGACAAACCAGCCACCTTGCCCTGCAGGAGCTGCGCGGTGTTTGACACGTTACCTTTATTAAATTGCTCGGCACTCACGCTCGTAACTGCCGCCGTAGTTTCTTTTTTCCGCTGTGTGCCATATCCTACTACTATCACATCGTTTAGCTGGGTAGCGCTGCTCGACATCTGAATGTTCAACGTTCTGTTTGTGCCTACCGTTACTTCCTGTGTTCTGAGACCAACATAACTGAAAACCAGCACCGCGTTGGCATTGGGTACAGAGATGGAAAAGCTTCCGTCGGCGCCTGTATTTACGCCGGTAGATGTACCTTTTACCAGCACACTTACATTCGACAAGGGCTCAGACTTTTCATCGGTAACTTTTCCGGTAACCTCCATTTTTTGCGCGAAGGTTACCTGAACTGCCATCAGCAGCAACAGCAGCATTATCAGCCGCCTGATTGGGTGTAAGCAATGGTTCATTAGCTTAAATTTAAGATATAAGAGAATAGACGATTTGGAATGCAACCGGGTGCATCATCGGTACAATCACCTGCAGCAACAGGTTGATAAACAGTTACACAACAGACACACAGCCGATATCCGGGAAATAGTTCATAGAGCAGTATTTTACAAACATAGAATGGTGTAAAAAATATAAGTACAAGCGTTTACAAGCAAATCCAGCCAGGCAATACAGAACCCGCTACACATTTATAATGGCTAAAGCAATTTCTTAAACTAAAGCTATTGCCTTCCGGCACACAATCAGTAGTTAAATGTAAAGACTTTTTATAAATGTAAAAAAAACATTTTAAATATTAATTTTCTAATCTCTTCACTTCCAACCTGTTTAAAAAAAATCCATCCTTTCCAGTTATCGAAATCTTAGAGAACGGCGAACCTGTGTGAGCTAGGTTTTCACAACCATTCCCCGCACACCAATGGATCTGACGATTGCCTCTTTTGGTCAAATATGCGGTTACAATCAAATTGAGGAGGTTGCCAGCCAGCTCATCCACTGCTTCTATACTCTGGGTAGTCGTCATCCTGTTTTAACCAGGTCCTTGCACTAGGCAGCTATATAGCATATTGAACAAACTCCCGGCGGAGCGTGCCCTTGAAAATAGTTTTCCCTGGCATGCCGTGCATCTCAACACTCACCACTTCATTAGTGATGGCGAAGTAGGGAAACCTGGCAACTCTATTCCAGTTTCACCGTACCAACTCAAACTGACCAATTTCAAAGACCTAATTTACTCACCTTCTATTTTTAAGCGTTTACCGTTAGAAACACGATTTGCATTTTATTTGCTCCTCATTGTATCTATCTTTCCGTTTTTCTCAATGATTATTTTAAATAAACAATTGCATGCGCTGCCTTCCTGATGGATCTCCCTTTTTACAAACAGTTTTGTGTTGCAGTATCCTGCTGGCAAATGCCTGCAGCGAAAAAAAGGAGCTTCCCAAAAACGGCTCGCAGGATCGTGCAGCTACCGTGGTAGATGTGATGATTGCCCAACCCGTCAGCATCAGCGACACTATAGAAGCCAATGGAACCGTTACTGCCAATGAATCGGTGGAACTGCATCCTGAGGTAGCCGGCAGGCTCACTTATCTCAATATACCTGAAGGTAAACTGGTGCAAAAGGGCACTGTACTCGCCCGTGTAAACGACGCTGACCTGCGCGCCCAGATTCAAAAATCGAAAGTAGGATTGCAACTGGCAGAAGCCAACGAACAACGTTTTGGCAAACTGCTCGACATACAGGGTGTAAATCAGGCAGACTATGACGCTATCGTGAACCAGGTAGCCAGCCTCAAAGCCGACATTGATTATACCAATGCACTCATCGACAAAACCGTTATCCGTGCGCCGTTCAGCGGCGTTGTGGGATTGAAACAGGTGAGCCCCGGTGCATACGTAACTGCCAATACCGTAATCGCCACACTTCAGCAAACCAGCCGCATCAAGATAGATTTCACCCTGCCGCAGGAATATAGCAACATCGTAAAGCCGGGTAATAAAGTAGAAGTTGAGGTAAATAAAGATGCGTCTGAAAAAACGGTGGCAACCATCGTAGCTGTGGAACCACAGGTAAACCAGGAAACACGCAACCTGAAAGTGCGTGCCCTGCTTGAGGAAGGATCTGCCAATCCCGGCGCTTTCGTAAAAGTATACATTCACTCAGGCGTAAGCAAAACCGCCATCCTTGTGCCCAGCAACGCCATTATTCCCGGCGACCAGAGCAACCAGCTTATTTTGGTAAAAAATGGCAAAGCAGCTATGTCTGATGTGCAAACCGGCATCCGCATGGCAAGCGCCGTGGAAATTACAAGCGGCGTTGCGAAAGGTGATACCATTGTTGTAACAGGCGTTTTGTTTGCCCGGCCTAACAGTGAGCTAAAGGTGCGGAGCGTGAAATCGCAGGAAGAACTGAACAAAGAAGGAATGCAGTAATAAAAGAGTTTGCCGGCTGGCGCTGTCTGCCAGATAATTAGGTAATTTGAAACCCACCAGCCTGCAGCATCAACTAATGATACATGAATATATCTGAACTTGCGATAAACCGCCCGGTGCTGGCAACGGTGATGAACCTTATCCTCATCCTGTTTGGCGTTGTGGGGTTTACCTATCTTGCCGTTCGCGATTATCCCGCCATCGATCCTCCCATCATTACGGTAAATACCAACTACACCGGCGCAAATGCCGATATCATTGAAAGCCAGATTACAGAACCCATTGAAAAACAAATCAATGGCATTCCCGGTGTTCGCAGTATTACCTCTTCATCATCGCTGGGCAGCAGTTATATTACAGTAGAGTTCAACCTGGGGCAAGACCTCGAAGCAGCAGCCAGCGACGTGCGCGATAAAGTGAGCCAGGCACAACGCAGTCTTCCGCAAGACATTGATGCCGCACCGGTGATTACAAAAGCCGATGCCAACAGCGACTGGATGCTGATACTTGCAGTGCAAAGCCGCACTAAAAGCCTGCTGGAACTGAGCGATTATGCCGAAAATGTGCTGCAGCAACAGTTTCAGACCATTAGCCAGGTAAGCGCCGTAAATATTTTCGGGCAAAAAAGATATGCGATGCGCATCTGGCTGAACCCGGACAAAATGAATGCTTACCATGTTTCGTTCAGCGATATGCGCACGGCGTTGAACAACGAAAACGTGGAGCTGCCGCCGGGCAAAATTTATGGAAACAATACAGAACTTACCATCCGCACACTGGGCAGGTTCACGTCAGAGCAGCAGTTTCGCGATCTTGTAATCAAACAAGACAATAGCGGCATTGTGCGCCTGTCAGATATTGCCCGGGTAGAATTGGGTCCTGAACAGTTGGAACAAAGCTGGAAATACAATGGAGTAAATGCTGTAGGTCTTGCCATTGTTCCGCAGCCCGGCGCCAATAATATTGCGATTGCCAACGAGTTCAACAAACGGCTGGCAGACATAAAAGCATCCAACAAAACCGATATTGAATTTCATACGTTGGCCGACAGAACGGTGAACATCCGTCAATCGCTGAACGAGGTGAAAGAAACCTTGTTCATTTCCTTTGGACTGGTTGTGCTCGTGATTTTCTTCTTTTTCCGCAACTGGCTTACAGCTATCCGCCCGCTGATAGACATCCCCATTTCGCTGATTGCCACATTTTTCATTATGTACCTTGCTGGTTTTTCCATAAATGTACTTACGCTGCTAGGCATTGTACTGGCAACGGGTTTGGTGGTAGATGACGGCATTGTGGTCACAGAAAATATCTTTAGAAAATACGAGCAGGGAATGCCCATCAGGCAGGCAGCTTTGGAAGGCAGCCGGGAAATATTTTTCGCTGTTATTTCCACGTCACTCACGCTCGCCGTTGTGTTTTTACCCGTCATTTTTCTCGAAGGTTTCGTGGGCAGGTTGTTTCGCGAGTTTGGCGTGGTGCTGGCTTCTGCTGTGCTTATTTCTGCTTTTGTTTCTCTCACCATCACCCCGGTGCTCAATGTGCTGCTCACGAGCAAAAGAGGTCATGGGAAATTTTACGAAAAAACAGAACCCTTCTTCACCGGTATGGAAGATGGCTACCAGCGCATGCTGCAATCTTTTATGCGAACAAGATGGGTGGCGTGGATAATTGTTGCCATATGCGGAGCGCTCATCTGGCTGCTTTTTGGCACATTGAAGAGCGAACTGGCACCCCTGGAAGACCGCAGCAGCGTACGACTGAGCGTATCCGCACCCGAAGGCACCAGCTACACTTATATGCAAAATGTAGCCGACCAGATTACCAATTATTTATACGATTCGGTACCGGAGCGCGACTATGTATTTACCCGCACGCCAGCGGGTGGCGGCAACAATTCTTCGCAGCCAAGAATCGCACTCGTAGATCCGAAATACAGAACCCGCAGCCAGGAAGAAATAGCCAACGATCTGCAACGCAAGCTGAGCCGGTTTAATGATGTGCGCATTTTTGCCATACAGGAACAAACGATCGCTGTTGGTTCGGGTTCCCGCGCAGGGTTGCCGGTACAGTTTATCCTCGAAAACCAGGATCTGAATAAATTAAGGGAAGCCATTCCTAAGTTTCTCGAAGTAGCCCGGCAGGATAAAACATTTGCGAATGTGGACGTAAACCTGAAGTTTAACCGCCCGGAATTGCAGGTAACCATCGATCGTTTGAAAGTAAAGGATTTAGGTCTCAGCACATCCGATGTAATCGCTGCCATGCAAAGCGCATTCAGTGGTGGCAGGATGGCATATTTCACCATGAATGGATTTCAGTACGAAGTGATAGCACAGGTAGAAAGAAGCAATAGAAATGCACCTGCCGATATCCGCAACATTTATGTAAAAAACCGGAACGGCGACGAAATTTCGCTGAGTTCTGTAGTTGATATCAGGGAAAGCACCAGCCCTGCTACTTTGTATCACTTCAATCGCTACAAAGCAGCAACGATTTCCGCTTCCTTGTCGGAAGGTTATACCATCGGAGACGGTATCAAAGCCATGCAAGCGATAGCCGACAAACAACTCGATGCAAGCTACCAGACTTCACTTACGGGTCCATCGCGCGACTTTGACGAAAGCTCCTCAAATATCGTGTTTGCATTCAGCCTTGCGCTGATTCTCATTTACCTGCTGCTGGCAGCACAGTTTGAGAGTTTCATCGATCCGCTGGGCATTATGGTCACGGTGCCGCTTGCACTGGCAGGCGCACTGCTGAGTTTGTGGGTGTTTAACCAGACGCTGAATATTTTTTCAGAAATAGGAATGATTATGCTCATTGGTCTGGTTACGAAAAACGGGATCCTGATTGTGGAATTTGCCAACCAAAAACGGGCGCAGGGCATGGGCAAAATAGAAGCTGCCGTAGAAGCTGCCACACAGCGTTTGCGACCTATCCTCATGACCAGCCTTGCTACTTCGCTGGGAGCGCTGCCCATTGCATTGAGCCTTGGCGATGCTGCCACAAGCCGCATTCCGCTTGGGATTGTGGTGGTTGGTGGCTTATTATTTTCCCTTATTCTTACCTTGTTTGTGATACCGGCCGTGTATACATTTTTATCTGCCAGGCATAAAGTGGTAAAAACAGCCAAAGCACCGGAGCGCCAACATGAACTGAGCGAGCTATAACAGCAGATGAAAAGGCACAAAACCGTCATATCTTTTCAGAGAAGACAGCGCAAACGAAAACGGCTGATTATTTTTACTGCGTGAAATTTAGTTTTAGGGCAGAGGTAAACGGGCAACTCCTTACGCTTTCGGCAGAACGCATTTACCGTTCGAGGCAATCGGAGCGGTTCAGGTTATCTATTACCGGAACCGATTATGTGCTGATTGTGCAAACCAACCGCCCTTCTATATTGGAAAAAAAGCTGGAAAAAGCGGTTCAGTGGCATGTAGTGGAAGGCACTGCATATGATAAAGCCAAACTGCAGGAAGTGTTTCTGCACCTCGAAAAAGCCATCAGCAACCAGCCCGTATCTTTCCAGGGAACGTTAAACTTTATTAATCATTTTTAGATCACTTTTTTCTGTTTTTCAGGCTAACAATAATGCTTCATTTTGAAGATGTATTTGCAGATAGATAGTAAAAATGTGCTTTGCACAATGCGCGTATGAAAGTATGGATTACTAACCATACGCCGCCTATGAAATGGGCATAAAAAAAGCTATGCGAAGAATGAACCCCGGCATAGCTTGCTTAAATTAATTAATAGTCAGTGATGGCGATTAATCTTCCCTTACCGTAGTGGAAGTAGTGGTGGATGTACCATCGCTGTGATCGCGGGTAGTGGTCGTTCTTCTCGTTCTTGAACTGCCAACACTAAAAATAATGATTAATAAAATGAGGCCGCCTACAAGCCACATCCAGTTATTACTCAGCCATCCGCCGGCTTCGCCGGTATCAACTGTAATGGTTTTCTCCTGCGCAAAAGCAGCAATAGCAAGCAGGAAGGAAGCAGAAAAAACAAACAATTTTTTTGCTAATGGTTTCATATGAAGTTTTTCTTTCCATTTTCAATAACTAAGCCAATAAACTGTATGATAAACAGCTCCTTACAGGAACAGCCGATAATTCTTTGCACTGTTCGCACCGATGTAAATACTTTAGCAGTATAAAAAGCAAATGTGGCGATGTGGGAAACAATACAACAGGCTGACAAATTTTTGTTTCAAAAAATAAATGGCCAGTGGACCAACACGCTGCTCGATGATGTATTTCCGTGGTGGCGATATCAGAACACGTGGCTTCCTTTATATCTTTTTTTGTTTTTGTTTGTGCTCATGAATTTTGGCTGGCGCATTTGGCCATGGATTGTAGTTGTCGCGCTTACTATTACCATTACAGATCAGTTTAGCAGTCATTTTATCAAACTCTGGTTTCAAAAACCCCGTCCCTGCCAGGATGCAGACATGGTGGGTCATGTGCGCCTGCTCCTCAGCGGATGCCCCGGCAACCCGGGTTTCACTTCCTCGCACGCCACCAATCACTTTGGTGCAGCGTTCCTGTTTTTCCTAACGTTGAAACCAGTGCTGAAAAAATGGAGCTGGTGGTGGTTTGCCTGGGCAGCTACCGTTAGCTATGCTCAGGTATATATCGGCATTCACTATCCGCTCGACGTGATTGGTGGCGCCCTCTTCGGATCGCTCATTGGCTGGGGAATGGCCGCGCTGTATAACCGGTTTATTGGTCTGCCGCCGCTTTTGCAAAATCCTTACGGACTAGCCAGTGCCTGATTTACCAACTTGAGAATTTATGTTTGTGCGGGCAGAGAGCTTAACGCATTGCGATAGACACTGGCAGCCGCTTTGGCAGAAGCATTTCCTTCGCCTGATAAAATATGTTTTAACTCCTCGTAATCTTTCTGGAGTTGTGCCTTATGATGGTCGTCCATCAGCAGTTTCTGAAGTTGTTCCGTGATGTTGGCAACGTTGAGTTCGTCCTGTATCAGTTCTTTCACCACCATCCTGTCCATAATCAAATTGACAAGGGAAATGTATTTCACTTTTATGAGGCGTTTGGCAATCTGGTAACTAATAGTTCCGCCTTTATAACACACGACTTCGGGCACTCCAAACAAAGCAGTTTCCAGCGTAGCGGTTCCGCTGGTAACAAGAGCGGCAGAAGAGTTCATCAGCAGGTTGTAAGTTTTGCCAGAAACCGCAGATACATTCTGGTAATCTTTCATCATTTCTTCGTAAAAAGAATCTTCCTGACCCGGCGCTTTGGCTACCACAAACTGGCAATCGGGAAAGCCCTTGCTGACGGCGAGCATAATGGGCAGTTTTTTGAGAATTTCCTGCTTGCGGCTGCCGGGCAGCAGCGCTACAATTCGGGTTATCGGGCTTTGCGCCAGTATTGCCGATACAGTATCATTCTCCTGATCATGCACACCTTCATCCGGCGGCTGGCAAGGAATTCTTTCCTGAAATTTTCTATTACCTGCACCAGCGGATGCCCTACGTATTCTACTTCCCAGTTCCATTTATTTTGATAGTATTCTTTTTCGAAAGGTAAGATGACCATCATGTGATCGATGGTTTGCTTCATTTTTTTCACCCTGTTTTCTTTCCAGGCCCATACCTGCGGAGAAATATAAAAAACCACAGTGTACCCTTTATTCTTAGCCCATTCGCTGATGCGCAGGTTGAAGCCGGGATAATCAATCAGCACCAGCACCTGGGGAGCAAAAGCCTCAATATCCTGTTTGCAGAAAGCAATATTTTTAAAAATAGTCCGCAGGTTCATGATTACTTCGGTAAAACCCATAAATGCCAGCTCCTTGTAGTGCTTCACAAGTGTAGCGCCGGCATCCTGCATCAGGTTTCCACCCCAGCAACGAATGTTGGCAGCCCTGTCGAGCTTGTGCAATTCTTTTATAAGGTTGCTGCCATGTAGATCGCCGCTTGCTTCGCCTGCTATCAGATAATATTTCATGCTTTCGTTACAGTGAATGAATTCAACAATACAGTAAAAGTAGCGGATTGTGAAAACACATCCGCCAAATCCGTTTTGCGGAAGTATATGCTGGTTGCTTAGGCATTTTGAGAAAAGAAAGAACATTTTGTTTTATGTTTCAAACTTTTGGTGAAGGCTTCTCTTTTTCACTATGTGTTAAAACCCCTGCACTTCAGCTACCTTCGTACTTTTGTGCACATCACTATCGTTTTTATTCCGGTAATTCGCATTGATATATGAAAAAAGTAAGGAAAACAAACAAAGGCATCAAATACATCTGGATAACATATTTCAGCGGGTTGCTGTTCGTTGTTCTCTTCATCCTGTTTGCCGATTGGGGATTTTTCGGCAAAATGCCTTCTATCGAAGAATTGCAAAACCCTTCCGCCTCTCTTGCCAGCCAGGTGTTTGCAGCAGACGGCACGCTGATGGGTAAATATTACCTCGAAGACCGTGTGAATGTTGCGTACAAAGACATCAGCAAACAAGTGATCAACGCGCTGGTTGCTACCGAAGACGAGCGCTTTTTCAGGCATAGTGGCATCGATGCACGCGCGCTTGGCAGAGCAGCATTTTCGCTTGGCGGCGAAGGTGGCGCAAGTACCATCACCATGCAGACGGCTAAAAACCTGTTTACAGACTATAGCCGCAACCCCGTAAAACGTATTATTCAGAAACTCAAAGAAGGCATTATCGCCATCAAGCTGGAAAGCAATTTTACAAAAGCAGAAATTATTACGCTTTACCTCAATACGGTACCATTTGGAGATAATGTGTTTGGCATCCGCAATGCGGCACGCACATTTTTCCAGAAAGAACCCGACAGGCTGAATGTGGGCGAAGCCGCCGTGCTCATTGGCATGCTCAAAGCCAGCAGTACCTACAACCCGCGTATCAACCCGAAAAGAGCAAGAGAAAGAAGAAACGTGGTGCTCGACCAAATGGTGCGCAACAATTACCTGACACCTGCAGAAGCAGAAAAAATAAAACCCACGCCTATCCCGCTCAATTATGAAAAGCTTGACCAGACAGCTGGCCTAGCTCCATATTTCAGGATGGTTTTGGGCGAGGAAATGAAAAGATGGTGTAAAACGCACAAAAAAGCCGGCGGCGATTCTTACGATCTGTACCGCGATGGTTTGAAGATTTATACCACCATCAATCCCATTATGCAGATGGATGCCGAAGAAGCAGTAGACAAGCACATGGCGCAAATGCAAAAACTGCTGAACGGGCAAAGCGACATTAAAAAAGGAACTGTGTGGAAAGGTCACGAAAATGTATTGCAGGCTGCCATGCATGCCAGCGACCGCTGGAAAAACATGAAGAAAGACGGGATTGACGAGAAAGAAATCACGAAATCGTTTTCTGTAAAAACCCCGATGCAGGTATTTGCCTGGAACAAGGAAAAGCTGAAAGATACCGTGATGACGCCGATGGATTCGATCAAATACCACCGGCAGATGCTGCAGGCTGGATTTATGGCGATGGATCCGCTGAGTGGTGAAGTGAAAGCCTGGGTTGGCGGTATCGATTTTAAAACATACAAATACGATCACGTAAATATCAATACTAAACGGCAGGTAGGCAGTACCATCAAGCCATTGCTCTACAGTCTTGCCATAGAAGATGCTGGTTTTACCCCAAACACGCCCGTGCAGGACATCCAGCAAAACTTTGGCAGCCTTGGGCTGGTGCCGGCAACCGGTGCATCGTGCACCGGCAGAACGATGCCAATGGCAATGGCGCTTGCATGGTCTAAAAACTGTGCGACTGCCTATATAATGAAGCAGTTGGGCAACGGAAGTGAAGGCGCGAAACGGTTTGTGGAATTTCTTAAAAACTGCAACGTAACATCCAATATAGAACCTTATCCTTCAATCGCACTGGGTTCGGAAGAAATTTCGCTATACGAAATGATACAGGCATACAGCATGTTTCCTGGCAGAGGCTTCAACGTAAAGCCTATGTACATAACAAGGATAGAAGACAAAAACGGAAATGTGTTGCAAACCATCCTGCCTCAGCGCAAGGAAATCATCAACGAAGTAACAGCATATTACATCATCAGCATGATGGAAGGTGTATTGAAATTCGGTACCGGCAGACGCATCTGGAGCTATGGTGTGGAAGGCGCTGTTGCCGGAAAAACCGGCACTACCAACGACAACAGTGACGCATGGTTTATGGGCTACACACCACAGTTATTGTGCGGCACATGGACAGGCTGCGATGATCGTTTCATTCGCTTCAGCAGCACCAATGTGGGGCAAGGTTCATCTCTGGCACTTCCGATCTGGGCTTATTTTTATAAAAAAATATCCGATAACAAAAGCCTGGCGATTGACACCCGCAGCGTTTTCACCAAACCCGAAGTAATGGAAAACGACATTATTTACGATTGGGTGAACGACATGCCGCAGCGCTTGGGCGCCGAAGGGAAAGATGTTGGTAATGGCTCGGCAGAAGACTATGGCGGTAGCCAGGATTATCAGACAGAGGGCAGCGAGTATGACAATGAACCGCCTGCACCTGCCGGGCCATCGCATACAGATACTCCTGAAAAAAAGAATCCAAACCACGATATGCCCAAGGCCGTGATGCCACCGAAAAGACCCGGAAATTAAAAGATAAAACCGACCTATAAGGTTTTTAAAAACCTTATAGGTCTTTCCATTATATTTGCCCCCTCAAATTTAGAACTAGTGGCTACAAAATTTTCCAAAGAAACTTATCTGTATTGGTACGAACTAATGCAGCTCATACGCCAGTTTGAATTGAAAGCTGAAGAGATGTATAAAATGGCTGGAAAAATCCGCGGATTTTTTCATGCTTACATCGGCCAGGAAGCTATTGCAGCCGGTTGCATGACAGCCACGCGCCAGGAAGATCCGTTTATCACCGGGTACCGCGACCATGGTCTGGCACTTGCAAAAGGCGTAGATGCCAATGCTTGTATGGCTGAGCTGTATGGCAAAGCTACCGGAGTAGCCAAAGGCAAAGGCGGAAGCATGCACTTCTTTAGTGCTGAACATTACTTCTTTGGAGGTCATGGCATTGTAGGCGCACAGATTGGAGCAGGCGCAGGTATTGCTTTCGCTGAAAAATACAAAGGAACCGACAACGTGGTTCTTTGCTATTTTGGTGATGGTGCTGCACGCCAGGGTATCCTTCACGAAACGTTTAACCTTGCGATGATCTGGAAAATACCGGTGATCTTTATTTGCGAGAACAACAACTACGCAATGGGTACATCTGTAGAACGTACGTCTAACGTTCTTGACATTTACAAACTGGCAGATTCTTACGAAATGCCGGGCGACAAGGTAGATGGCATGCATCCTGAAGCCGTTCACGAAGCAGTAGAGCGCGCTGTGAAAAGAGCACGAGAAGGCGGCGGACCTACCCTGCTGGAAATGAAAACCTATCGCTACAAAGGACATTCTATTTCTGATCCGCAGAAATACAGAACGAAGGAAGAAGTAGAAGAATACCGCGGCAAAGACCCGATAGCGCTGGTGCTGAGTACGATCAAAG
The DNA here is from genome assembly GCA_963760045.1 of uncultured Chitinophagaceae bacterium. Classification (GTDB taxonomy): domain Bacteria; phylum Bacteroidota; class Bacteroidia; order Chitinophagales; family Chitinophagaceae; genus Ilyomonas. The sequence goes on along the minus strand of CAVXBN010000014.1, from coordinate 135,437 downwards.
AAAACAACTTCGCTACCGAAGAAGAAATAAAAGCCATTGACGACCGGATAGACAAGATTGTGGAAGACAGTGTGAAATTTGCGGAAGAAAGCCCATGGCCGGATGAAAGCGAAGTGTATGGCGATGTTTACAAAGATGAAAATTATCCTTACATCACCGACTAAACGTAATTGTTCATCAGCATTACGGCTGAAGTTTATCCCGGATTTTTACTTTTCAATTCACACGACTTAATCTAAACATACAAATCAATTTATGGCTCCTGATACTAACGTGAGTAATGTAAATGTGCGACAGGACCCTCCGCAAAACAGCCAGGGCACCTGGAGAAAGTATTCAAAACCAGCTGCCATTTTATTGGCTATACTTATCATTGGTTTTGCTGCCTGGTTTGCCTATGAAGCGTGGGTAATAGAACCTAAAGAAGAAAAAGCGCAGGATGCCGTATTCAAAGCGCAGCAATATTTCGCAGAAGATTCATTGACACTCGCATTAAACGGCGACGGCACCCATAAAGGATTTGTAGCTATCATTAAAGACTATAGCGGCACAAAAACTGCAAACCTTGCAAGCTATTACGCCGGTGTAAGCAGCCTGAAACTGGGCAGATTTGCAGAGGCAATCAAATACCTGAAAGATTTTTCTACCGATTCAAAACCCGTACAGATGCTGGCTTACGGCTGCCTGGGCGACGCATACAGTGAAGCTAATCAGAAAGCAGAAGCCGTAGATGCTTATCAAAAAGCGGCTACCACTTTTGAGGAAGACAAGGAAAATTCATCAGAATACCTGTTTCGCGCTGCCATGCTCAACGAAGTACTTGGCAAAAACAAAGAAGCATTGGATATGTATAAGCAACTGAAAGATAAATTTCCGGGCACCATGCGTGGCGCACAGGTTGACAAATACATTTACCGTTTAAACATAGAACCTAACGAATAGATTGTAAGCAGATGGCAACGGGAGGTAATACCGAATTAAATAAAGGCATTCCGCAAGTGCGGAGTGCCTTTGTCATTATTGTAAAAACAGAGTGGAACGCTCCTATCGCCGACAAGCTTGAAGATGGCGCTATCGCGATACTGGAAGCACAGGGAATTGGCCATAAAACGCTGGTGGTGCCCGGTGCTGTAGAAATTCCTTTTGCAGTGAAAGCCTATGCGCAAAGCAACCAGCAAAAAGCTGATGCTGTAATCACGCTGGGCGCCGTGATCAAAGGCGATACACCGCATTTTGAGTATGTGTGCAAAGCGGTGACGGAAGGAATTGTGTGGCTGAACATGCATCTTGATATGCCGGTTATTTTTGGTGTTCTTACCGTGAATACGGAAGAGCAGGCGGCAGAACGGACCGGTGGTGTTCACGGGCATAAAGGCGAGGAAGCCGCAATCACAGCTATTAAAATGATAGCATTGCAACAATCTTTTTAATTCCACCTTTACTGTATACCTAATTCATGAATGTCAGTCTATTTATTCCCTGCTTTATCGATCAGCTTTATCCTTCTGTTGCTTTCAACATGGTGAAAGTGCTGGAAAAAGCAGGCTGCACCGTTCACTACAATGCAAACCAGACCTGCTGCGGACAACCCGCATACAACGCGGGCTATCGTGATGAATCGAAAGAAGTATGCAAGAAATTTCTGACCGATTTTGAAGGCAGCGATTACATTGTTACACCAAGCGCGAGTTGTGCAGGTTTTGTAAAAAACTATTACAGCACCATCTTCCCGGGTTCTGAAAAAGTGAAAAATGTTTCTTCCCGTCTTTTCGAATTTTCTTCCTTTTTGGTAAATGTGCTGAAAATAGACAATCTCGGTGCTAAATTTACGGCCAAAGCTACGTATCACGACAGTTGTGCAGCTTTACGCGAATGTGGTATTAAATCTGAACCGCGATTATTGTTAAGCCAGGTAGAAGGGCTGGAACTGGAAGAAATGAATGATGTGGAAACCTGCTGTGGATTTGGTGGCACTTTCGCCGTAAAGTTTGAACCCATCAGCATCGCCATGGCAGATCAGAAAATAACCAATGCTACTGCTACGGGCGCACAATACATCATCAGCACAGATATGAGCTGCCTTATGCACATTGGCGGTTGCCTGCAAAAGAAAGGCTCCCAGATACAGGTGCTGCACTTGGCCGATGTACTCGCAAAGTTTTAATGGCAACAGAAACGGGTGTTTGCGTTGGTTTATGAGATCACTTTTACACTTTACTTTTTACTTTTCTGCGAATGAATACCAAACGAATCTGTTTATGGAGCAGCCCGCGCAATTTGTCTACCGCTCTCATGTATTCCTTTGCTCAGCGCCCCGATACCCGCGTATTCGATGAGCCTCTATATGCTCATTACCTGAAAACGACTGGTGCTGATCATCCGGGAAAAGAAGAAATACTGCAGGAGCAGGAAAATGATGGAAATACCGTAGTGAGAGAACTCATACTTTCTCCTGCTGAAAAGCCTGTCATGTTTTTTAAACAGATGACACACCATCTTGTGCAGTTGACTAAAGACTTTCTCAAAGAGACCATCAACATTATTTATATACGCAATCCGTCTCAAATCATCAGTTCCTACTCGGTGGTTCGCCCCGATGTAACACAGGCGGATATTGGCATACAAATGCAGTGGGAACTCTACCAATACCTTGCAGAAAAGGACAAGCCGGCGATTGTGCTTGACTCCGGTGAACTGCTGAAACATCCTGAAAAAGTGCTGACCGGTCTTTGTGAAGCTATCGGCATTCCATTTTACCACGAAATGCTCTCATGGACTGCGGGTGCAAAACCTGAAGATGGCATCTGGGCAAAATACTGGTACAGCAACGTACATAAGTCCACCGGTTTTGCCAAACAGGAAACAAGCAACCGAGAGCTTCCACAGCACCTGCAAGCATTGTATGCAGAAAGCAAACAGTATTACGATTTGCTTTACCAACATTCTATCAAAGCCTAATTTATATACGCTATGCAACAACAGTTTAATGTGCTAAACAAAGACATTTTCATTTTTGTAAAAGATCAATTGTATCCACGTACGGAAGCCAAAGTTTCTGTGTTTGACAGTTCGGTGCAGGGTGGCGACGCCGTATGGGAAGGACTGCGGGTATACAATGGAAAAGTGTTTCATCTTTCCGATCATCTGAACCGGCTGTTGGCAAGTGCCAAAACGCTGTTGTTTGCCAATATTCCCACAGCAGAATTCGTTAAAGACGCCATTAAACAAACACTTGCAGCCAACAACATGCACGATGGCGTACACATAAGACTAACACTGACAAGAGGCGAAAAAATAACTTCGGGTATGGATCCGCGCCTCAATCAAAGCGGATGCTGCCTGATTGTGCTGGCAGAACACAAACAACCTGTGTACAACAATACCTCCGGTGTAAAGCTGGTTACATCTCATATACGGCGCAACTCTCCTATGCATCTTGATTCCAAAATACACCACAACAACCTGCTGAATAACATTCTTGCAAAAATAGAAGCCAACTATTGTGGTGCCGACGACGCCCTGATGCTCGACAATCTTGGATTTGTAGCTGAGACAAACGCCTGCAATATTTTCATGGTAAAAAACAACACACTCCTTACACCACACGCCGACGCATGCCTTCCTGGCATCACGCGGCAAACGGTGATACAACTCGCTAAAGAGCAAAACATTCCGGTAGTGGAACGAAACCTGTCAGTCAGCGAGTTTTACAATGCAGACGAAGTATTTACAACCGGAACTATGGGCGAACTAACTCCTGTAACAGACATAGATGGTCGTACGATTGACAATAAAACAGGCAGTTCCATACAGGAACAGCTGTATGTGGCTTTCAAGCTGCATACAGAAAAGTTTGCCGAATCGTTGGATTAGTTCACATTGGATAGCAGATTAAAAAACAGAATTCAGGAATGGCTTATTGGCTCATAAAATCGGAACCATTCAAATATAGCTGGTCGCAATTGGTAAAAGACAAACAAACCTTTTGGGATGGCATCCGCAATTATGCGGCGCGCAACAACCTGAGAGCAATGAAGAATGGCGACCAGCTCTTTTTTTATCATAGTAATGATGGGCTGGAAATTGTTGGAATTGCGCAGGTAGTGAAAGAAGCTTACCAGGACCCTACAACAGACGACGCGAATTGGGTAGTGGTAGATGTAAAACCGGTAACTGCAATAAAAAAACCGGTATCGCTGTCGCAGATAAAGCAGGATTCACGGCTGGCAAATATGGCTTTGGTAAAAAACTCAAGGCTTTCTGTGCAGCCTGTAACTCTCGATGAATGGCTGGCTGTGATGGAACTTGGAGGGATGAACGAATAAGAGTATTGAAAAGTCTTCTCGGCTACATCAGCTTCATTTATTTGTTTCATCCTACTTTATTCCATCTATATTACCTTCATTACTTAAGGGCAAATAATGATATGAGGAACTATAAAGCTAGGCCTACACTGCGAGCGCTGTGTTATTTGCCATACGGCGCTTTGTAAAACATGTTGTTGAAACTCTCCAAAACCTACGAAGCATCCGATTCTACTTTTTTGCACAGCACATCGCCTGCTTATGTAGCGGCTATACTTACATACATCGTGACGTTTGAAATAGAAATTTTGAAACAGGAACTTACAATGCATAGTGTATTAAAATCGCGAGCCCACAGCTAGCCAGCATCATGGATCATTTGAAGAGACAAGACTAGGCAAAAGCCCAACAGGTGGCGGCAGAAATGGCAGAAAGAACGAAATAATCCGATTTAAATATATTTTTACCTGTTTTTCTCTTTTCTGCCAATACTTTTGCAACCCTTAATGTTGATCTATGAAAATCATGAAGTTTGGCGGCACCAGTGTAGGCAAACCCGAAAGAATGCACCAGGTGGCAGAATTGATAACTGCGGATGCAGAACCCAAAATAGTGGTGCTGAGCGCACTTAGCGGCACTACAAACGCACTTGTATCTATCAGCGATGCTATTGCTGCCGGCGACCGCGAAAAGGCACGGCAAATCATAGACGACCTGCAACTTCATTATGATCACTTTGCTTCGCTCCTTTTAGAAAAAGAAACATCCATTGCCAAAGCCACGGCTATTATCCGCGAGCATTTTGAATTCCTGCAGATCATTCTCAAAATTTCTTTCAGCGATGCGCTTTATAAAGACATTCTCGCGCAGGGCGAACTCATGAGCACCAAGCTGTTCAGCGTGTACCTCGAAGAGCAAAATATCGACCATCTCCTCCTGCCTGCTCTCGAATTTATGAGCATAGATGCAAACGAAGAACCCGAGTTAGGCGCCATTGAACAAAAGCTAAGCAAGCTTTTGAAAAAACACAGCGACAAACAACTATTTGTAACCCAGGGATATATATGCCGCAACGTAAGAGGGGAAGTAGACAACCTGAAACGTGGCGGAAGCGACTATACGGCTTCGCTGATAGCGGCTGCCAGCCATGCAAGCGTGTGCGAAATATGGACTGATATTGACGGCATGCACAACAACGATCCGCGTATTGTAAACAAAACCATTCCTGTAGAGCGGCTAAGCTTCGACGAAGCTGCTGAACTTGCCTATTTCGGTGCGAAAATTTTGCATCCTACCTGCATTTGGCCGGCACAACACGCCAACGTTCCGGTAAAGCTTCTGAACACAATGCAGCCACAGGCAAAAGGAACTACCATTGCAGAAAACGCCAACAGTACCGGCGTGAAAGCTGCGGCAGCAAAAGATGGCATTATCGCCATCAAAATAAAAAGCAGCCGCATGTTGCTGGCTTATGGTTTTTTAAGAAAAGTGTTTGAAGTGTTTGAAAAATACCGCACGCCCATCGATATGATCACAACATCGGAAGTTGCTGTATCAGTGACCATAGACAGTGCTGCCAACCTGAAGGAAATTGTGAAGGAACTGGAGCCATTTGGTACTGTGGAAACTGATCTTGACCAAAGCATCATCTCGATTGTGGGCAACCAGATTGCAGAAACGCCGGATGTGCTGAAAAAGGTATTTGATACGCTGAGTTCCATTCCTATCCGCATGGTGAGCTACGGAGGCAGCCGTCACAACATTTCACTGCTGGTGAGCAGCGAATACAAAACCAAAGCCTTACAATTGATCAACAGCGGCGTGTTTGGTTTATAAATCAGATTCACTGACTTCTTCAGAAACGGGCGGTTTAGGAAACTGAAGCGTGAAGCGGTTGAGATTGTTGTATATAAAATAGCCGATACTGCCACTGTGAAGCGATACAATGCGCTGAATAATATTTAATCCCAATCCAAAGCCTTTCTTTTGGGCTGAATTGGCAGCGCGGAAAAAAGGAACAAACAGCCGCTCCTGCTCTTCCAGTGTGAGAAGCTTTCCATTATTGTCGAAGTGAAGATAAATGTCCGTAGCAGTTGCATCTATGGTGATGGCCACAGATTTATTTTCGCTATACAGCCAAGCATTTTTGATGAGGTTTCTGAAGGCCGACCTGATGAGGGAATCGTTACCCTGGATAGACAAAAACAAGTCGCTGTCGGGCAGCTGTGCAAACTCCAGTGACACGTTTACATTCGGCAACATACGCTTTACCATTCCCAAGGTATCGTACAAAACCTCGTCGAGCCTTACCATGGGCCATTCCGGAGAATTTTTGGTACGCTCATACTGCGACAATAACAGCAGCGAATTGGTGAGTTCTACCATTTCCTGCTGGTCTTCTTTCAACGATTCCAGCGTGCGGCGTGCTTCTTCCACAGTCAGATCTTTATCTTTTCTGAGTGCAGCTTCGGTTTGCAACAGCATGGAAGCCAGTGGCGTTCGCAGCTCATGAGAAGCATGGTGCACAAAGCTTTGCTGAAGCTCGAAAGCTCTTTCGAGCCGGTCGAGCATGGCATTAAAGTGGGTGGCAATCTGCGCTTCCTCGTAGTTAATTCGTCCTGACCTGATCTTGATTCGGTCGCGGAGATTATTTTCCGATATCCCCTGCATCTGCATTCCAAGCCGCCGCATCGGTTTTGTGACCTGGTTGACAATGATAACAGCCGAAATAAATATGAGTGAAATACCAACAAGCAAAACAAGGCTGAGGATATCTTTCAGGTTTTTGAGCCGGACTATGCCAAACTTATCATAACCCGAAGTAATCACATACGCAGGGTGCTTCCCTTTGAAATAAATAGCAGCATATTGCCTGTCTCCCTGTTTAAAATAGTAAACGCCTTCCTCTTTTAACTTTTGGATTAAGCGGGCAGATGGTACCAGGTAATTCTGAGGTGTGAACTTATATTTTGCATGTCCAAGCGTATCAAAAATAAGTACCTGCAACTGGTTGAGAGCACCATGATTGTAGTCTCTTAATTTTGCTTCGAAATCAGGTGAAATTTTGAAATGATAATAGGCACTGTACGAATAATTTGCCTGCGCCCAAAGCCTTCGGTTGTAATCAGATTCTCTAGCCTGCTCATAGAGATAGTAAATAATGATCATGGAGCCAATCATTAATACTGAAAACAACAAACTAAAAAATACTGTGATTTTAAACCGAAGCTTCATTTATATCATCGTTTCTTTTACGTAATACCCGAAGCCTGGTTTGGTGTGAATTAATTTAGTGGGATAAGGTTTGTCAATCTTGTTGCGGAGAAAGCTGATGTATACTTCAATGGTATTGGTGCCGGTATCAAAACTTAGTTCCCATACTTTTTCAAGTATATCGTGCTTGGCCACTACTTTGCCTTTGTTGCGCGACAAGAGGAGAAGCAAAGCAAATTCTTTGGCAGTCAGGTTAATGTTTTTGCCACCGCGCGATACCATTTTGTTTTCGATATCAATTTCCATGTCGGCGATCACAATTTTTTCTGTGGGGGCAATGCTGTTTTCAGCACGTTTCAGAAATACCTTGATGCGGGCAGAAAGCTCGTCGAAGTGGAAAGGTTTTACGATATAATCGTCAGCACCGAGGCTGAAAGCATCCATTTTATCATTTAGTTCTCCAAGTGCAGTCAGCATAATGATAGGCACCTGGCTGTTGGCTTCACGAAATTCCTTGCAGAGTGCAAGACCGTTTTTATAAGGAAGATTGATATCTAATAAAATGAGTGAATACTCATGTTGCTTAAACATTTTTTCAGCAACGTTACCGTCGTAAGCAACGTCGGTAATAAAGCCCTGCCTGGTCAGCTCTTCCTGAATAACCTGGCTGAGTTTTGGCTCGTCTTCGGCTAGTAAAATTTTGTGCGAATTTTCCATACTCTTGATTTTGGATACATTAAAGTTGGAGGGAGGTAATTTTTGAATTTAAAAAAATGGTTATATAATGATATAAGTTGTTCTATAATACATCCTCAGATACATTTATATTATTGAATTCCTGAATGATATTGATTCCTCAATTTGATGGTCTGGAAAATTTCTCAATTTAAGCTGACAAGATACATCTTCTATTCTAAATAAATAAAAAATGTTAAAAAGCTTAAAACACGCTATAGAAAACAGGTAAAACGGGTTGTTTTCATACAGAATTTAAATAAACAATTGAATTAAATAATAATAAAATATTGATACAAATTTTAGCAAGATTCGTTACATTTAGTTTTTAAAATTAGTGAAATGATCAAGTTAACAGCTATTGGCAATCTGGGTAAGGATTGTATCGTAAATACAGTAAACGGTAAATCGGTGATTAACTTCAGCGTAGCCCACACAGAAAAATTTAAGGATACTGCAGGGCAGCAAAAAGATAAAACGATTTGGGTGGAATGTGCTTACTGGACCGACAGAACGGCGGTAGCACCTTATCTTAAGAAAGGTACACAGGTGTACGTGGAAGGTACGCCCGACATCCGCACATATACTACGCCAGACGGACGCACAGGTACATCACTCACACTGAGGGTGCAAAGCGTGCAACTGATAGGAGGAAAAGCCGGAAGCGAAGGCAACGAAGGTTATGCACCTCAGCAACAAGGCGCACCATATGGCGGCAGTAGCTACAACAACAATGAGTATACAAGGAATAATGCGCCAGCCTCATCAGCCGGGCAGCAAGCCGACACCATGACAGAGCCAATGGATGATCTGCCATTTTAATGAAAAACATGTTCAGTAAATAGCAAGAGCAGCGCTGCCGCAAGGCAGGCTGCTTTTTTCATACCTGTATCACAGTGTTGTTGATGATAGCAAATACACTATCGCCCGAAAGCCTGGGCATAATACTGACGCCTGTAAATTTGCTGAAGGCAGGCAACACCACACCAGCGCGGCCAAAATGATAACAAGGGAAAGTAAGCGATTGCCGGCTGAATCCTTTGATAACCACACCGGGATGAATGTGCCCGCTAAATATATAAGGATCATCTACACCGGTGCAATTGACAGTTTTTTCATCGTGTGTAAAAATGAACCTGTCGATACACAATTGATCTTCTACTACCGTGAGCCCGGCTTCGCTGTACCAATCGTTTTTCAGAATATCGTGGTTGCCTTTTACCAGTGTCATTTCGGTATAATGAAGATCATTTCGCCATTTTACAAACAAATCCATCTCTTTGTTTTGCCGGCTGTGAAACATATCGCCTACTATAATCAGTAGTTTCGGTTGGTAATATTGTATTTCGCTCACCAGCCTTTGCAAATCTTCCTTGTAAACAGCCTGCGGCACGGCAATACCCATTTTACGGAAATGACCCGTTTTTCCCAGGTGCAGATCTGACACAATGAGTGCTTGCTGCTGCTCCCAAAAGATGCAACGGTGCGAGGAGAGCCAAAATGTATTGTTGTGAATTGTATGATAAACAGGACCTGCCATTGATGTAGATTACAACGAAGTTAGGAGGCAGAGTGCTGCCACCGGCAAGTATCATCATATTTTAGGGAACTATAAGCAAATAGAAAGCGGAAGGGATCTGCAGGTTACAAAAATGTATAACACAAAGTAATGATCAATACAAAATCTACTAAGAAACTAATAAAAGGATAATTCTCCACTTCATTCATAAACAACAGCTTTCTGTAACTAATTCAAAGACAGGGCCAAAAATCAAGCCTCACCCAATAAGCTGGCATTCCTTTGCAGTATAATAAAAAAAGCCCCGGCATATGCCGGGGCTCATTATAAAAAAGAAATCAAAAGGATCATTTACCTTCTTCTTTCTTCAGTTTTTCTTTGATTTCAGCTAATGCGCCCAAATCGCCAAGTGTTGCTTTTTCCACTTTATTCTGGATGGTTTTCACAGCCTTTTTAGCAGATTCCGCTTCAGTGCTGCGCTTCTTTGCGTTGTGCTTCTTTTTCGTCAGCTTTCACCTGTTTCCCATATTCTGGAATGGCTAAGTACGATGCGCTTTTCATTACGGTCAAATTCGATCACCATAAATTCAGCAGTTTCATCGGCAGCTACGCTTTTACCGTCTTCTTTCACCAAGTGTCTGTTAGGAGCAAATCCTTCCAAACCGTATGGCAACTGAACCAGCGCACCTTTATCGTCTTTACGAACTACGGTACCTTCATGAACACTACCTACTGCAAAAGTATCTTCCAGGGCATTCCAGGGATCTTCTTCCAGTTGTTTGTGTCCGAGCTGAAGTTTGCGGTTTTCTTTATCGATAGACAAGATGATCACATCAATTTCAGAACCTACTTTCGTGTATTCAGATGGATGATTGAAACGTTTCAGCCAGCTTAGGTCGCTGATGTGGATCATACCACCAATACCAGCTTCCAGTTCTACAAACACGCCGTAAGGAGTGATGTTTTTCACCGTGCCTTTGTGCTTGCTGTTTTCAGGGATATCTTGTTTCAATGGTGCTCCACGGATCTTCAGTTAAGTTGCTTGATAGACAAGACTCATCTTGCGAAGGTCCTTATCCAGTGTTACCACTTTAGCTTCGTATTCGTCGCCCAGTTTGAAGAATTCCTTCGCGTTGATCGGTGTATTTGCCCAGGTAATTTCGCTTACGTGAACCAAACCTTCAACACCTGGCATAATTTCAAGGAACGCACCGTAATCTTCAATATTCACCACTTTACCTTTTACAGTAGCACGCTTCGTGAATATTTTCTGGCAACACATCCCAAGGATGCGGAGTCAGTTGTTTCAGACCGAGTGAAATACGTTTTTTATCGTCATCAAAGTCAAGTACAACAACGTTGAGTTTCTGATCCAGCTTCAATACTTCGCCGGATGAGAAATACGTCCCCACGAAATATCGGTGATGTACAACAAACCATCTAAGCCGCCAAGATCCATAAACGCACCGAAATCTGTGATGTTTTTAACCACACCTTCGAGTACCTGGCCTTTTTCGAGTTTGGAAATGATTTCTGCACGTTGTGCTTCGATATCGCTTTCAATCAGCGCTTTGTGAGATACTACGGCATTCTTGATGGCTTCGTTGATCTTCACCACTTTGAATTCCATTGTTTTACCTACAAACTGATCGTAATCAGTTACAGGTTTCACATCGATCTGAGAACCTGGCAGGAAGGTTTCCATACCAAATACATCTACGATCAAGCCACCTTTGGTTTTGCTGGTAACGGTACCGGTAACCACTTCGCCTGTTTTGTGTACTTCCACAATACGCTCCCACGCACGGTAGATACGGGCAGATTTGCGGCTAAGGTGCAGATGACCCTGGCGGTCTTCTTTTTCCACCACCATTACTTCTACCACATCGCCGATATTCACACCTTGGCAAATCGCGGAACTCGTTCAGGGAAATCAAGCCATCACTTTTAAAACCGATGTTGATCAACAGCATCTGTTTTGGTAAGCGCCACTACAGTACCGTTTACAATTTCACCATCTTCAATCTGCACAAATGTATTTTCATACACTTTGTCGTACTTGTTACGGTCTTCTTTGCTGTAATGAGCTACATTGCGCTTGTCGATGCTCCAGTCAAAATCGTCATGAGCAGCAAGTGTTTCAGCAACCGGCTGTTCTGCTTTCACATTAGAAACGACAGCTGGTTTTCAGCTTCTTCTGTAGTAGCTTCTTCGGCTGCTACGGGTTGTTCTGATTCTGCGGCGGGTTGTTGGGCTTCTGCTGCAGGTTCATTTGTTGACGCTGTAGCCTCGGACTTGCGGTTGTTCAGCCACAGTTTCCGGCTCCTGTTGTTCAGCGTTTGGGTTAACAATATTGTTTTCGTCCATGATATATTCCGCTTTTTTTATACGGGATGGCAAAATTACGATTTCTCCATGTTATTATTCATGATTTTTTGTATAAGTGTGTTATAACTTGATAGTACACTTCCAATGCTCAATATTCTCATTGTGATTTCTGCATTGGTGTGCAACGCACGTGTGAGAAATGTAAACTACATTCAGCTATCGATGTTCGATAAATACATTTCAATTTTTAAATATGCCAAGGACACAACAGAATCGTTCTCTTTCCGCATAACCTCCTGATCCTGATTTCTCTGGTATGGTTTTTTCAACGTAGCTATGAAAAATCATGTGTTATGGAAAACAAAGATCCCAAAAACAAAAGAAGTGCTGGGCAGCGACCACAGTTATGATGCAGACAATAAAGTGACCAATGCCGACAACCCGGTGCGGGAAGGAACAGAAAACAGTTCTATTTTGAGTGATCAGGCTCCTACAGGCGATGCCGAATTCACCAAGTTGAGCGAGTATGACAATCACCCTCGTGAGCAGGAAGAATTTGTGGATGACGATAAAGTGAATATTAAACCGGAAGATTAAAACTTTATTTCCGATTGATGATGACCTGTTGCCCTTTTCAATTCAAATGAATCAACTTATGCTTTGGCAAGGCAGACGAAAAGCACCAATGTGGAAGACCGGCGCGGTGGATGGAGGTGGTATTGCGGTGGGTGGTGGTATCGGCACGATGGTCATTGCTTTGATCGTGTATTTGCTGGGCGGCAATCCGATCCAGTGTATTAATGGTGGTGAGTCAACCGGTCGCGCGAACCCACCAACAATCGGCGCCGGCAAATGATGAGACCACGAGATTTGTACTACCATTTTGGCAGATACCGAAGATATGTGGAGGCAATTGTTTCAGCAAATGGACCGCAATATGCAGAACCAAACTGGTTTTGTTCGATCGGCGCACGCAAAGTGCCTGCGGCTCGGCAAGTTCGAAGCTACGGGGCCTTTTTATTGTCCCGGCGATTCGAAAGTGTACCTTGATGTTTCTTTTTTTAACGACCTGGAAAACCGTTTTGGTGCCCCTGGCGATTTTGCCACATGCCTATGTGATTGCGCACGAAGTTGGTCATCATGTGCAGCATTTGATGGGCATCACCGATAAAATAGATGCCCAACGCGGACGGCTCAGTGAAACAGAGCATGAATGAACTATCAGTGCGGCTGGAATTGCAGGCAGATTTTTTTGCAGGCGTCTGGGCACACTACGAACAACAAAAAGCGGCTGCCGGCGACCAAACCCGAAGTGTTATCCAAGAAGGTGATATAGAGGAAGCGCTGAATGCTGCCAATGCCATAGGCGACGACAGGCTCCAAAAACAATCGCAGGGATATGTGGTTCCCGATGCTTTTACGCACGGCACTTCTGCACAAAGAATGCGGTGGTTTAAAAAAGGATTTGAAACCGGCGATATCAGCCAAGGCGACACTTTTAATGCGCAAAGCCTGTAGCATACAAAATCAGTTTGCTGCCGAACGATTTGAATAGTTTTGGAAAACGAAGTTGGGAATTACTCTCTTCTTCGTTTTTTTGTTTTTACTTAAAACCAACTACTCAAAATGAGAAAAGTAATGGTATAAAAAAACAGAAAATGGCGAACAGAAGATGATAACAGAAAAGAAAAGGAATGGTGCAAGAAAAGAGGAAGTAAAACGAAACCGGAAACCTGTATAAAAAAGAAATTTCCTGTAGAAACAGGAAATTTTTTCAACCCTAAACCCTTAAAAAACATGTCAAAAGTATATGATTTTTTTTAACCACAAAGTTTAATTGAGAATTTACCGAAAATATTTTTTATTTTGTAGACAATATACTACTTCGCAGTAGCAGAACATAGTACATATACTCATATTAATATATTTCTGGTACTTCATAATTACTTTGCACTCCCCAGTTTAATAATATTTCTTTGCAGCATGATCTCAAAATGCGCGTTTTTATTCCTGTTGATTCCCTGCTTTGCTAAAGCATCTTCCGACACCAGCATTGTGAAATTAAATACGGTGGCAACAATGATTTTGCAGATGACCACGCCGGCAAAACAAGGCAGCGAAACAGAGATAAACGTTGTGATGAAAAACAGGCTGCCTGCCGAATGGACAGGCTACCTGTTGCTGGAACTGGCAGATGCAAAAAGCGGTGAAAACATTGATGGATTGTTGGCAAACATTTTTCCAAACCAATATTTTACGGTAGGTAAGGATGACAGTACTGAAGTATTATTTCCCATTACCATACCTCATCTCCTGAAAAACGACATTGCCATCCATGTAAAATGCTACAGAAACAACCAGATTTGCGACAGCATACAAACCGTGCTTCGAGTAATACGATAACTTATGCATGATTATATCATTGTGGGCGGGGGCATCTGCGGCAGCTTTCTGAGTTATTACCTGATGAAAGCCGGACAAACGGTGCTGGTCATCGATCGCGCTGCGCCTCACACTGCAAGCAAAGTAGCAAGCGGCATCATCAACCCGGTTACAGGCAGACGAATTGTAAAAACGTGGCTGATCGATGAAGTAATGCCATTTGCTCTTGCTGCTTATACAGAAATGGGCTCGCTGATAAAGCAGTCTCTTATACGGCAGTGCAATGTCATCGATTTTTTTGCAACGCCACAAATGAAAGATGCGTTCGTATCGCGCATGCAGGAGGAGCCGTCTTTGCTGCAAATTCCTCTAAGCAACGAAAGATGGAACGAAACGTTCAGGTTTAATTATGGTGCCGGGGAAATCAATCCTTGCTATCTCACAGACATTCAAACCATGCTTTCTCACTGGCGTCGCTATTTGCAAACGCACCATGCATTGCTGGAAGAAAGCTTTGACATCAGCGATTGCAAAACAACACCCGACGAAGTACAATATAGAGACCTGAAAGCAGGAAAAATCATTTTTTGTGAAGGCGCTGCAGGTACCGGTAACCCGTATTTTGACAAACTGCCTTATGCCCTGAACAAAGGTGAAGCCCTGATTGCCCACATTCCCGGATTGTCACAGCATCATATTTACAAACAAGGTATCAGCATTGTGCCGTGGAAGGAAAAAGATTTGTTTTGGATAGGTTCCAATTACCTGTGGGAATATGAAGACGTGCTGCCTTCAGCACAGTTCCGGCAGAAAACTGAAGCACAGTTGTCTTATTGGCTGAAGTTGCCTGTCACAATTGTGAATCATGTTGCTGCAGAACGCCCGGCAAATGTGGAGCGCCGGCCATTTGTGGGTGTGCATCCCTTATACCCATCTGTCGGCATTCTGAACGGGATGGGCACCAAAGGTTGTTCACTTGCACCCTATTTCAGTCATCAGCTTGCTGAGCATTTGGTGAACCACACTCCTATCACGCCGCTTGCCGATGTGCAAAGGTTTTCACGCATACTTAGCCGGTAATAACCATTGCTGGAGAAAAAAGCTCAATTTTCTCATTCCAACCTCGAAAACGAAAGCCATTTTGAGCTTTATGCGTTGGTTATATTGCTACGCGCAATAAACAACTGCTATATGAATGAGAACACGTTTGATTCTTATTCTGAAGCATTGGCAGTGCGACGTTCATCGGCAGAAAAAGCTTTCTGGATATTTTTCAGAACTGCTTCCGACATGTACAGCAACAGTTCATCCGGATCTTCATCAGGATGATCTTTCATTAAATGTAAAATACCTTCATATTCTGTCCGTAACATTCCATTGCTCTGCAAAGCAGCTTCTACAGATTGCGAAATACCGGGCGCCAAAAATCCATATGCATAATTCACCAGCAATACTGCATCAATCTTTAACAAACCCTCTTTTTTCATCTATCGTAATTCTGTTTTAACCACTTTCTTATCTGAAACATTCTTTGACGCAAAGTACCAGCCGCATGACCGGTGTGTTGCGCTATTTCCTCGTAACTATACCCTTCGCTTTTCATTTCAAACAGTGTGAAATCGAGCTGATCTCTGTTCTGCTTTACTGCTGAGATAATATGCCGGACTTCAAGATGATGAAATACAGTTTCTTTTATAAACATTTCTTCCGGGTTGATAACAGTGAGATTTGCTTTCCCGTTTTCATGTTTGCTATACTCTGCTTTTGCCTTGTTTACCACAACAGCTTTTAGAAATGGGTTCAGCTTTTCTATTCCTTCTGTGTTCTGATATATAAAATCCGCAATGGCATCCTGCACAATGTCTTCCGCGTCAGTTTTATTATGAATGAATTTGTATGCCAGCGAAAGTAAAGATGGCAATAAATCTTCACGGGTAAGCATTTGCAAAAGCTGGGCTTTTGTTGTGGATGAAGACATGTTTTTTGGGGGTTTGCTTCACCAATTTAAAAAACCCTCTCCATAAAAACTGATTCTTTTTTTATTGCCAGTCATTTACTGAAAAATATTTTTTCAATGCATAACAAAAAGCTGCATTCAATACACTTACTCTTAAGAAAGCAGCCTTTGGAAAATAATCAGCATTCATCTATACAACATCATGAGCCTTATTATACTATTTCGCCTTGCACCCTACCGGACTTTGCTTGCTAAAAAGACATTTTCTTCGTAAAAGAAGTAACCATAAAGCAATTAAACACTGAGCATTAAAAGCACTAAAAATCGCCTGGCACCTCTCTAAAAACCAAAAACCATGATCAGTTTTTTCAACCGCCAACATCATTTCTATTTAACGATCCTTCTTTTTTCAGCAGGTACGGTTACAGCCCTGGCCTCGCCTGTAACACCAGATATTCCTGCTGACTCGGTCAAAGAAAGTAATATCGATTACCCCGAAAAAATCTATTTCTCGCAAAAAAACAAAGCTGAGCTTTTAAAAGACATTATCCTGACGCTTACCACGCTGCAACCCGGAGTTGCCGACCAATCGCTGACAGCATCACAGGCAGCGCAATACACATTTTTAAATGGAATAAAAGCTAAGGCAGAAACTGCCGAAAACCCCTGCACTATTACAGATATGTTGGCCGCAGGCATTCATAGCTTCGACGAAGCAGAGGCGATTGCACAAAATATTCCCAGACCCTCCACACAAGTAACGGCCACCCTAGGGCAGCATTATAGCAAGCACCACGAGTTTGTCATCCAACGCATCCGGCCTCGCGTGGAATGCATTTGCCCTGAGTAATGGAAAATACAATGCATTTGGGGCTGCCACTAAACTGGGAGCCAGTGCCAGTACCATTGGCTCTACAGTTAAAACGGCTAATGATTTAAAAAACATTGCTTCATCTGTCTTAGGCAAAAGAGACAAACCCTGCTCAAAGGTGCCACAAAAAGAAATTGCGTTTGCTCCACGTATACATACACCACAAAATCCGGTAGCGGCGAATGCTACAGCCAGCACAGCCATAATGGCAAACGGCAACAACAAAACCGTGATTACTATTTCCGGTGTCGATTACGAAAAGCTGTCTGCCATAGACCGCAGCCTGAAAACCTGCGACAGTGTAATCTCCTCTACCAAGGAATTGAACGGAAATGTAGCTATCATCAATGTGGTACACAAAGGAAAGCACCAACGAGTTGGTAGATCAACTATTGGTGAAGTGTAAGGACATAATCAAGAAAACGGGTATCAACGGAATCAAAAACGGAGCAGTACAAATCGTTATGAAATAAAGCAGACAAGCGACACAGTAAAGACAATTAATAAAAAAAACCAAGGCAGTCACCATACTCCACCTCTTATAACAAACAAAACCCCAAAAACAGGTTTTGCCGGCTTAACTGCCGGCTTTTTTGTGCTCAGCCCCGGGAAACAGGCGTAGCATCCACGCACTCAACAGCAAACACCATTTCAAAGTTTTTTTTCAGCAGTGTTTTCACTTCTTCCATATCTACATTTTCTCCCAGTTCTTTTTGCAGCGAAGTAACCTGCTTGCCTACTATTCCACAAGGCACGATACCACTAAAATAATGGAGATCTGTATTTACATTCAGCGCAAAGCCATGCATCGTTATCCACCGGCTGCAACGGATGCCCATCGCGCAGATTTTCCGTTCCCTGCCAGGCGTGTGAGGTTCAATCCAAACGCCTGTTTCACCCCTGCTCCTGTCGCCCGGAATTCCATAAAATGCCAGTGTGTCTATAATCACTTGCTCAAGGCTGCGCAGGTACCAACCCAAGTCGGTTTTAAAGGTTTCAAGGTCGAGAATGGGGTAGCCCACTATCTGCCCGGGACCATGATAGGTGATGTCGCCTCCACGGTTGCTGTGGAAGTACTCAATACCCCGCTGCCGCTGCTCTTCTTCACTGAGAAGCAGGTGATTGGTCTTACCACTTTTGCCAAGCGTATACACAGGCAAATGCTCAACGAAAATGAGACGCTGCTCGGTGGCTTTGCCGGTCGCTTTTTGCCTTACATTGTATTGCAGCAAAGCCTCTTGGTAATCCCACGTTTCCTTATAGCGCTGCCTTCCCCTGTCTTCAAACCAAACCTGCTTCATACCTGCAAAAGTATTCCATTGACCAATAGCAATTCATCTGCACTATGGAAAGGTTTTTGGTGTTTATTTCCCTGTTGTATTGCTACCCGAAAGTGTGACAGATTATCACGCTTATAACAATAGCCTCCTTACATTTGTGATAACTTTTGTTTGTAGATATGAGTATAAAATCTTCGCTGGCAAAACCATTCGCCAATTATATTTTTAATAAGATTCAGAAAGGAATGGCAACTGCAGTACAAGATCAGGAAGCTATTTTACAAAATCTTGTAAAAGAGGCAAAAGATACTTTGTTTGGAAAAGATCATAATTTCAGTCCATTAAAACCTACGAAGATTTTAAGAAAGCCGGTACCCATCCGCGATTATGAGCAAATCAAATCCTACATCGAAAAAATAAAGGAAGGAAAACAAAATATTTTGTGGCGTGGCAAGCCTATTTATTTTGCCAAAACAAGCGGTACCACTAGTGGCGTAAAATACATACCCATATCAAAAGATTCAATTGACAATCATATTGACACCGCACGTAATGCCTTGCTATGCTATATAGCGCAAAAAGGCAATGCCGATTTTACAAATGGTAAAATGATTTTTTTAAGTGGTTCGCCCGAACTTGACCGCATTGCAGATATACCTACGGGCAGGTTAAGCGGCATTGTTAACCACCACATTCCGCGGTATTTGCGTACCAACCAACTGCCTTCGTACGAAACCAATTGCATTGAAGACTGGGAAACCAAACTCGATAAAATTGTAGCGGAAACAGTGAACCAGAATATGACGCTCATCAGCGGCATTCCACCCTGGATGCAGATGTACTTTGACAGGTTGAAAATGGAAAGCGGTAAAGAAATAAAAGATTTGTTTCCCCAATTTTCGGTGATGGTATATGGAGGTGTAAATTTTGAACCTTACAAGGCAAAACTGTTTAACACCATTGGAAAAGATATTGATTCGATAGAAACATTTCCTGCGTCGGAAGGCTTTTTTGCTTTTCAGGATACCATACAACACCAGGGATTGTTATTGAACACCAATTCAGGTATTTTTTATGAATTTGTGCCTGCGGCAGAAATTGGGAAAGACAACCCCACACGCCTGTATTTAAAAGATGTGAAGCTGGAGAAAACTATGCACTCATCATTAGCAACAATGCAGGTCTTTGGGGTTACGATATTGGAGATACGGTAAAATTTGTTAGCACCAATCCTTACCGGCTTGTGGTAACAGGACGAACCAAACATTATATTTCGGCATTTGGTGAACATGTGATTGGTGAAGAAGTGGAAACGCACTATGAAAGCCGCAGCGGAAGAAAATATACACTATCGTTGAATTTACGGTTGCGCCGATGGTGCAACAAGGTGAAGGCAAAAGTTATCATGAATGGTTTATTGAATTTGGCGAACTGCCGGATGGATTTGATTTCATTTGCCGAAAAAATTGACCATAATCTCCGGACTAAAAATGTGTATTATGATGATCTTATAAAAGGAAACATCCTGCAAAAACTTCATGTGAGAACAGTACAAAAAAATGGGTTTATCAACTATATGAAATCCATCGGCAAATTGGGCGGACAAAACAAGTTGCCCCGGTTGAGCAACGACAGAGCCATAGCCGACGAACTGAAAACTTACCTGGAAAACTAAACCAAACGACCCGGAGCTCCTCAACAGCCCGGGTCGTTTGGTTAAAAATGGATGTTGCTACATTTTTACCATCGTGAATTCAGCTTCATAAGACGCAAAATCATGATGCAACACAGTGCATGTCAGTTGGCTCTTTGTGCTGATGTAAACACCACTTACTGATTCCGCAACTCCGCATTGAAAAAGTTGGTAATTACAATGTTTGCAGAAAATCCAGCGCCATTCAAATGCCAGGTGCCCTGCACCCTAATAACTTAAACTAGTAGCTTCCTGAACCTGACATTTACAGTGTGCTCTCGGAATGAAGCACATAGCTGTTATAAAAGCCAGTCATTCCTGTTCGGCGCTTTTTGTAATGTAATAACTTCCAATTCTGAACCTAGCAATCGACGTTGGATTTCTGATGTGAGGTCTACCAATTTTGGGCGGGTTGTTTTTTAGGAAGAGTTGGAAAAAGTAATACGAAGCCAAGAACAAATAACACTACATACGCGCCTCATACCAGTTTTTATCAAATAATAAGCATGCAGCAATAATTAACTCACACACTAAAAGTGTTGATATAAAAAATGCCCGCCTTATAAAAGGCGGGCCCATGTAGCAAGCAATCAAAGAATAATCGTTAGAGGCCTATTTAATCGCGTAATGCCTCGCGGGCTATTACTATTTTTTGTATTTCAGAAGTGCCTTCCCCAATTGTACATAGTTTGGCATCCCTGTAAAATTTTTCAACCGGAAAATCTTTTGTATAGCCATAGCCACCAAATATCTGTACAGCATCTGTAGCTACTTTTACCGCTACTTCACTTGCATAATATTTTGCCATAGCCGACTATTTTGGTTACCGGTTGCGAAGTATTTTTCAAATAACAAGCATTGTTGTATCAGCAAGTCAGCGGCTTCAATTTCAGTTGCCATATCAGCCAGTTTAAAGCTGATGCCCTGGAAAGAAGCAATGGGTTTGTCGAACTGGTGACGCTCTTTTGCGTATTGCTTTGCAGCGTGATAAGCTCCTTTGGCAATGCCTAACGACAGTGCGGCTATCGAAATTCTGCCTCCGTCCAATACCTTCATTGCCTGGTAAAAACCATCACCCACTTCGCCCAGCCGGTTTTCATCGGATAGCACGCAATTGTCAAAAATCATTTCCGCAGTTTCGCTGGCACGCATGCCCAGCTTATTTTCTTTTTTACCGCCATAAAAACCTTGAGTCCCACGCTCTACAACAAATGCGGTTGCGTTGTTTTTGGTTCGCGGCTCACCGGTTCTCACAATCACGACTGCCACATCACCGGTAATACCATGCGTAATCCAGTTTTTGGTACCGTTGAGTAATCCAGTTATCGCCATCTTTTACAGCAGAACATTTCATGTTACCTGAATCGCTGCCGGTATTTGGTTCTGTTAAACCCCAGGCACCTATATGTTCAGCGGTTGCCAGTTTTGGCAAATACTTCAGCTTTTGCTCCCTGTTGCCAAACATCAAAATATGATTGGTACAAAGAGAGTTGTGCGCCGCTACACTTAAGCCTACGGCACCACAAACTTTTGATATTTCTTCAATGATCTCTTTGTACTCGAAATAACCAAGCCCGGCACCTCCAAATTCTTCGGGTACCAGCACTCCCATCATTCCCAGTTTTCCCAATTCCTTCAATGCAGTCACAGGAAAAGTCTGCGCTTCATCCCACTCCATTACAAAGGGTCTGATATGCTGCTCTGCAAACTGTTTCGCGGTTTCTTTTACTTGCTGTGTTAATTCATCTATCAAAAAATCCATACTAACTAACGTTAGTTTGCAAATATAGGAATTTCTGTCTGCTTTTCCAAGACAATCGTCATTTTAATTGGTTGACAGATAGCCTGATATGCTCTCGTAGATTGCATCATTTATGAAAATAATCTTGCGGATATCCTCTACAGATGTGTAATCGCCATGCTGTTTTCTGTATATCACAATTGCATCTGCCACATCGGGCGGAATGTTGGAATTCTTTTTTAGTTCAGCAGCCGATGCTTTATTAATATTGATTTTTGTAGATGGTGAAGATGCAATTGCTTTTGACGCAGCTTGTGATGACAAACGCAGGAAAGGGACAATGATCCGGTAAGCTGAATCGGACAAGCCAAATGTTCTGCTCACCTGTTCGATGGAAGTGAATCCGCCCATTTTGTCACGATAGTTTACTATTCGTTGGCTTAACACATCTCCGATCATGGGCAGGCTTTTCCATTCTTCTACGGTTGCTGTATTGATGTCAATTGCTTTTGGCTGCTGTTTTACAACATAGCGCCGGTTTTCTCCATATGGGCTTCCTTCATTTTTATTTCCGGCCAATCCAATTTGGATAAAAGGAATTAACCGGTTTGCTTCCTCCTCGTGCAATCCATAGATTTTGCGAATATCGCCCGGCGTTCGAAAATGCCCGCCTTTATTGCGGTAATTGAGAATGGTATGAATTGTTTTGGCGCGAAGACCCAGCTCTTCAAATCCGCGCTCATCCAGCGTGTTAGGATCAAAATTGAATAAAACAGCGGAGCCGGTTTCTGTAACAGCCGAAGCTGTTTGGGTTACATAACGCATTCCAAAGCTGCTATCCTGTGGCACAGAAAGCCCGGCAATTTTTTCATCTAAATTTTCCACAACAGGCAATGCCGATTGAGGTTCGTAGAATACAGAAAGCGAGATTAAGAAAAGGAGAAAAACAATGAGGCCGGCTACAACAGCACGTTCTTTTTTTGAAAAGATGAGATAGTCTTTCCACGTTGGGTTTGATTGCATACATGTCTCGATAGCGGTTAAGAAAGGATGGTTAGTCCGTCGTATGCTAAAGATATATGTTTTGGCAAACTTTCGTTTACAATTTTATGCTTGCCTAATTGGTGACTAATGTGGGTAAAATAAGCCTGAGGAATTTGCAGATCGTCCACCAAAGTCATCGCTTCGCTGAGCGTGAAATGAGAGATATGATTTTCTCTGCGCAGTGCATTTACTACCATTGTTTGCGAGCCACGCACCAGGTTTCGGTTGTGTTCATCAATGCGATTGGCGTCGGTTATGTATGTAAAATTGCCAAAGCGAAAACCATACACCGGCATTTTGTGATGCCACACTGCAATGGGTGTTACAGGAATATCGCCCACCACAAATGGCTCACCTGTAAGCGTAATGAGATTGATGTTGGGAATGCCGGGATATTTATGCTCGGCAAATACATAAGAAAATTCTTTTTTCAGCGCTTCGCCGGTGAGTGCATTGGCATACACATCGATAGCCTGACCCGAAAAGAAATTGTAAGGACGCACATCATCCAACCCCGCAATATGGTCTTTGTGCGGATGTGTGAACAGCACTGCATCCAGTTTAATATTGTTAATACGCAACATTTGCTGCCTGAAGTCGGGTGTTGTATCTACCACGAGCGTTGTGGTGGGCGATTGCACCAATATACTGCTACGCAGGCGTTTGTCCTGCTCGTCGGCAGACAGGCATACTTCACAGGTGCAACCAATCATCGGAATGCCGGTGCTGGTACCTGTTCCCAAAAAAGTTATAGTAAGCGGTGTTTGCAAAGATGTAAGATAATAAGGATTTTGATAAACTATGGTAAGTTGTGATGAGCCGTTTTCTTTAAATTCTTCGTACAGCTTTTGCGAAGCCAGTGTCAGCTTGTCCAAATCGACAGGCAACTGTGGAATCAATTCCATCAGGGTATTGATGCGGGCTTCTGTATTCAGAAATTTATTAAGCACAATAATATGCTTGCTTTGCAAGAGGCACCAGCCGCTCTGAAACGTACCCCGCTCATAGCGCAGTGTATAGCCGGCTTCGTGCACCACTGCCGTTAGTTTATCCAAATTACCTTGCGTGGCATTCATGCTGCAAATGTATTCATTTTAAGAGGCTGCCCGATTGATAGCACTACAAATTGAACTTTTACATTTGATAAAAATCTGGATTGTTTACCTTCGCGCAAATGTGAATTTTGTATGTCCGAAACTGTTGTTTCTATAAATAATGCCAACATTTACCAGGGAAACAACCTGGTGTTGGAGAATGTGAATTTTACGGTGACGCGTGGCGAATTTGTGTACCTCGTAGGCAAAACAGGGTCGGGAAAAAGCAGCCTGCTAAAAACTTTGTATGGCGAACTGCCCCTGAAAAGCGGAACTGCCAACGTAGTAGGCTTTGACCTTACAGGCATGACCTGGAAAAAAGTTCCTTTCCTGCGACGCAACCTCGGTGTGGTGTTCCAGGATTTTCAACTGCTCACCGACAGGAATGTATATGACAATCTTCGCTTTGTATTGCGTGCCACCGGCTGGACCGATAACCGGCTGATGGATGAAAAAATCAATGATGTGCTCGACAAAGTGGGTTTGAAAAGCAAAGGTTTTAAAATGCCTTTCGAAATCAGTGGCGGCGAACAACAGCGTGTAGATATCGCGCGTGCGCTGCTCAATTCACCAAAACTGATACTTGCTGATGAACCAACAGGCAACCTTGATCCCGAAACAAGTGAAGAAATCATGCAGTTGCTCACGCGCATTTGTAAAGATTATGGCACTTCCATCATCATGGCTACCCACGATTATATTGTGATCAGGCAATATCCTTCGCGCACGCTTACTACCGAGCGTGGCAAAGTGCTCGACAGCAGCAGCGAACTGGCTGTGTAGACAGCTTTTTCTATTCACAAACAACTTCTTGCTTACTCATCAACTAACATAATTCTTATTACATGCTGAAAAACAAAGTTTGTATTGTTACCGGTGCTGCACGCGGCATTGGCGAAGCCATCGCGGTAAAACTTGCCGAAAACGGCGCCAACATTGCCTTTACCTATGTGAGCGACAGCAGCGCTGAAAAAGCGGCCGCCCTCGAAAGCAAGCTGATTGCAATGGGTGTAAAAGCAAAAGCATATCAAAGCAACGCCGGCGATTTTGCCGCCTGCGAAAGTTTTGTAACAGATGTACTGAAAGAGTTTGGAGCCATCGACGTATGTGTAAACAATGCAGGCATCAGCAAAGACAATCTATTGCTTCGCATGTCGGAACAACAATGGGATGATGTAATGGATATTAACCTGAAAAGCGTGTTCAATATGACAAAGCAGGTGATACGCCCGATGATGAAAGCCAAAGCCGGGAGCATCATCAACATGAGTTCTATCATTGGTATCAGGGGCAACGCCGGCAAAGCAGCTATGCAGCCAGCAAAGCCGGCATCATAGGTTTCACCAAAAGCATTGCACACGAACTTGGCAGCCGCAACATCCGCTGCAACGCCATTGCACCAGGCTTTATAGAAACAGATATGACCCACTACCTGAAAGAAGGCGAAGCCGCCGACCAATTTAAAAAAGACATTCCGCTGGGGCGCTTTGGCAAAGGTGAAGAAGTAGCAAACGCTACCTTGTTCCTTGCTTCTGATATGAGTTCCTATATCACCGGCCAGGTGCTGAGCGTGTGTGGTGGTTTAAATATTTAACCCCGTTGCTTGACGCTTTCGATTATTATAATCAGTTACAACGTAAAGTATTTTTTGGAGCAATGTCTTTGTTCGGTAAAGGCAGCCACTCGAAGGTATTGATGCAGAAGTATGGGTGATAGATAACTGCTCATCAGACGACAGTATTGACTACCTGCAACCTCAGTTTGGCTTGGGTAACATTTATACACAACGAACAAAATGAAGGTTTTGCAAAAGCCAATAACAAAGCTTTGCAAAAAGCAACCGGCAATTATATTTTGTTTTTAAATCCCGATACGATATTGGCAGAAGACACGCTGAAAAGCTGTCTTCTTTTTTTTAGCTATCATAAAAAAGCAGGAATGCGTAGGCGTGCGGATGATAGATGGCTGCGGCTCTTTTTTACCCGAGAGCAAGCGCTCATTTCCTTCACCCCTCGTTTCTTTATACAAGCTATCAGGCTTGTCGTCGCTGTTTCCCACTTCTCGCCGTTTTGGAAAATATGCGCTAGGCTATTTACCCGAACGCGAAGTGCACAAAGTAGATGTGCTTGCAGGCGCTTTTATGATGATCCCAAAACCTATACTTGATGTAACAGGCGGCTTCGACGAGCAGTTTTTCATGTATGCCGAAGACATCGATCTTAGCTATCGGATCCAGCAACAGGGTTTTCATAACTATTATCTTGGCGATGTAACCATTGTTCATTTCAAAGGAGAAAGCACAAAGAAAGGAAGCCTCAACTATGTAAAAACCTTTTATAATGCAATGCGCCTGTTTGTAAAAAAACATTATCGTGGTGCCGGAGCATGGTTGCTGAGGCAAAGTTTGCAGGCAGGCATTGCAGCACGGCAGCTGATAACAGCAGCAGCCATTCCGTTCACTTCAACGAAAGCAAAAATTCATCCTTTTGCAGAGCACATCGTAATATGTGGCGACAATGAGCAGGCAACATCAGCGATGCATTTGGTTCAAAAAAAGTATCACGGCACCGGAGTCTCCATTTGTTCGCATTTACCCGAGCCAAAATTGGTCAACCCTCGCACATGCCTGGTATTCTGCACAGGCAGCATTTCATATACAGATTGTATTCGATATATGCAGGATGGCAAGGCTACTTCGTATAAATGGTTTGGCAAAAACACCCACAGCATTGTAGGCAGCGACAACCGCAACAGGAGCGGCGAAGTATTGGCAGAAGATTAGAAAAATAACTTTCACCAGGTATATAAAAAAGAATCGCCCGGCTTCGTACCAGGCGATTCTTTTTTTATGAGTCAGATTCGGGAACTATTAATCCCATTCCTTTACATTTTTTTCTTCTTCTTGCATGGTTTTGAAAATTCTTTTCGAAACCAGTATACTCAATTGGTACAGCAGGAACAATGGTGTAAATACAATCATCTGGCTGATCCAGTCGGGGCTTGGCGTGATGACAGCCGCAACAATCAAAATCACCACAATGGCGTATTTGCGTGACTGTTTCAGTACCGCTGGCGTTATCAGTCCAATACGTGTAAGCACGGCGGCTAAAACGGGCAATTCGAAAGCGAGTCCGCAGCCCAATATAATATTTGTCAGGTTGTCCAGGTAGTCTGTCAGCGTAGGTCGCGTAATCAGCATATCCTTTGTGCCCAACGTAAAAGTCCCTAGAAAGTTGAAGGTAAACGGACCAAGAATAAAATAGCCAAAAGCTGCACCCAGGAAAAAGAAAAACGACACCCAGAAGATAATAAAGCGGGTGCTGTTTAATTCTTTCGGCTTTAACGCTGGCTTTACAAACAGCCAGAACTCCCAGAAAATATACGGAAACGCAGCAATGAGTCCGCCCATCAGCGCGATGGTAATACTGCTCAAAAACTGCCCGCCATAAGTGGTGGTCTGCATTTCTACGTGGAAGGCTTTGAGACAAAGCGCATCGCCTACATGAATAAAATGGCTAAACCGGCACAAAGCAGAGTAACTGACAAAATCCGGGTTGATAGGTCCGGCAATGATATTGTCGAACACCCAATCACGGTAAGCGAAAATAAAACCTGCCAAAACAAGCACTGCTATCACAGACCGGATGATATGCCAGCGCAAGGCTTCAAGATGATCAATAAAAGACATTTCGGCGGTTTCCGGATTGCCGCTGCGATTAAAAAGTGATGTAGCCATTACAGAAGATACGAAATTATAGCGCGCAAAGGTAGGCGTGCCGCGATGATATTACCTCAATACTTTCATTTTTATCATTTCTATACGCGTATTGCTCACGTTGAGAACGTCAAACTCGTAATCGCCGATAATAATGCGCTCTTTAATTTTGGGAATGCTTTTGTGAACATCGATGATAAAACCAGAAATCGTTTCCGATTCATTTTCCGGGAAATCAAATCAAAGCGCTCATTCAAATAATCGAGCTCCAGCCTGCCGGAAAAAATATATTCGTTTTCACTGATTTGCTTTTCAATAAATTCCTCGGTATCATATTCATCCTTGATATCGCCAAAAATTTCTTCCAGCACATCTTCCATCGTTACAATACCGGCAGTGCCGCCAAATTCATCCACTACCCACGCAATACTTTTTCGCTCTCGCGAAAACTTAGTGATGAGGTCGGTAGCGCTCATACTCTCGGGCACCGCAGGAATAGTGAGCAGAATAGAACTTGATGTCGGTTGGTTTTTTAAATAAATCCAATTGGTGAATATAGCCCGGTGATATTATCAATGTTTTTTTCAAACACCACCATTTTGCTCAGTTTGGTGTCCAGAAACTTTTCTTTTGCCACGTCTATCGTGCTGTTGATTTCAATAGCTTCTATTTCTGTGCGCGGCACCAGGCAACTGCGTATTTTGATGGTAGGCAGCGACAATGCATTTTCGAAAATCTCTTTATTTAGCTCCGGGTATTCTTCGTCCTGCTCATGGTTTTGCTGGTAAAAATGTTCGATGTCAACTTTTGTAAAAGGTTCGCTGTCATCGCGCAGGCGCACATTGAACAGAAACCGCAAAATGCCGCCTGCAAGGCTCACAAACATGCCAATTACTGGGTGTAATAGATTGTAAAAAAATTTTGCCAGTGGAGCAAAAAAAGACAGCAGTGCATCGCTCTTGGCACGAAACAGCGCTTTGGTAAGAAATTCGGTAAAAAACAGCACAATTGTGATGGCAATGAGAGCATCGGCTACAAGAAAAAGGTAATCATTCTGGATACTGCTGAAAAAAGGAATTTTCCAGAGTGTCGCCGTCAGCAACTGCATGAGCAGCAACATGAAAAGTATGGAAAACAGCACTGTGCCCACCAAACAAACGCTTAGAAAATCGTTCGGATTTTCGAGAAAATCAGACAGGATGATCCCACTGCGTTTTCCCTGTTTTTTCTTAAGCTCAATACCAAGGCGGTTGGCGCTGATAAAGGCAGTTTCCATTCCAACAAAAAAGATAATAAACAACAAAGTGATCCCTAAGAACACCGAAAGACTGGCTGCTGTCATATTGGATAAAGATAAGTATCTAATACATGTCTGGTAACAAAGTTTGCCACATTCTACCCGGATTAATGTTGCAGTTGTGCTTTTTTCAGGAGATATACTTCTTTATGCAAAGCACGATAATATATAGCCAAACTAAAAAGTTGGTACCTGTTTTTGAGATGAAATTACCTCAATGTTCGTTGCATGGAGCAGTTGATAAAGAACATAAAGTATCAAAAAGGTTTTCATCTGCTAACGTAGATCAGTGAACACAGCGAAGCTTCTCTTGTTCAAATCAGGCAGATACTGCAAGGAGCGCATTATTTTTGTCAGTACCATTAGCTTTACAACATCAAACCATAACCATGAAGTATAAACTCCTGGGAAAATCGGGACTGAAAGTGTCAGAAATTTGCCTTGGAACAATGGGTTTTGGCACCGAAGGCGGCTGGGGAGCCGATAAGGAAACCAGCTTTCGCATTATGGAAACCTACGCCAATGCCGGCGGCAATTTCCTCGATACGGCCAACTTCTACAAGGAAGGAACCAGTGAAAAAACAATCGGTGAATTTGTAGGCAGCCGCGACCGCGATCAGTTTGTGATAGCTACAAAATATTCGCTGTACGACAATATGACCAATCCTAACGCCAGCGGCAATAACCGTAAAAATATGATGCGCAGCGTGGAAGCCAGTCTGAAGCGCCTGAACACAGATTTTATCGATGTATTTTACCTGCATATCTGGGACTTCCTGACGCCTGTAGACGAAGTATTGCGCGGGCTGGATGACCTGGTTTCTTCCGGCAAAATATTGTATCCTGCCATCAGCGATACACCTGCATGGATAGTAGCCAAGGCCAATACTATGGCAGAACTGATGGGCTGGAACCAGTTTGTCGCGTTACAAATAGAATACAGCCTGCTGCAGCGAGCTCCGGAAAGAGATTTGATACCCATGGCAAACCATTATGGGATGACGGTAACGCCGTGGGCGCCACTTGCGGGTGGTGCGCTCACGGGCAAATACCTGCGTGGCGAGCAGGGCAGAATCAAACAGGGAAGTAACCGGCTGAATGAACGAAGCGAAAATATCACACGGGA
Organism: uncultured Chitinophagaceae bacterium; assembly: GCA_963760045.1. Taxonomy (GTDB): domain Bacteria; phylum Bacteroidota; class Bacteroidia; order Chitinophagales; family Chitinophagaceae; genus Ilyomonas. The sequence continues at coordinate 105,138 of CAVXBN010000014.1, read as the reverse complement.
AGTAATTGCCGTAGCCGGGGAACTAGGTGCAGAAGCATCGCAGGTAGCGCTTGCGTGGACGATGCAGCAGCCTCTTTCATCCATACCTATTGCAGGCGCTACCAAAGTGGAGCAACTGGAAGACAATCTGAAAGCTATCGAAATCACGCTTTTGCCAGAACACATGAATCGATTGAACAAGGCAAGCGCTATAGAACTGGGATTTCCACATGATTTTTTTAATGAAGAAGCCGTGAAAAAAAATACGTTTGGCGGCTTTTACCCATCTATTAAAAAACGATAAACGATGACGATACAAGCATTTGAACAAAGCATAAGCGATAACGTTCCGCCAAATGGATTGTCGGTGTTCCTGCAATCGCTGTGGTACGATGCTAAGGGAAACTGGAAGCAGGCGCACGATCTTGTAGACAGCTTATCGGGCAGTACCGCGGCAGCCGTTCATGCCTATCTGCACCGGGTAGAAGGCGACAAGTGGAACGCCAACTACTGGTATACCCGAGCTGGCAGAAAAATGCCGGAAACAAGCCTGAAGGAAGAATGGAAAGCACTGGCTGAAGAGTTGCTGGCACAACGGTAGAAAGTACACTATAAAAAAACAGCACCACCGTGTGCAAAATTTATAAAGAAATCAATAGGCGTAGCTGCGACGTATGAAGGCAGATTTCATGTAAACTATCCAGCGATTGAGCACTAAGAATTGATCAACTGATGCTGTGATGATTGCGCTTTTTCATAACTCAGCGAATGTAGAACTAACCTTGCTTTGCATACTGCATCATCTGCAGAATGTAATCGGGATCGGGGCAGTTTTGCAGGTATTTTTCTTTTTCGCCAAAGGCGCAAACACCGGGATAATCTCCCCAGTTTTCCTGCATATCCCGGATCACCTGCAAATGCAGATGAGGCGGCCAATGCCCGTTTTCGAAAGGCTCACCAAAGCATCCGATTTGCTCACCAATACTAATGTATTTTCCTTCTTCGAGGTTAGTAAGATTCTGAATACTCAGATGACCGTACAACGTATGAAACACCTCGCCGTTTAACTGGTGCAGTAATATTATGGTAGCGCCGTAATCACCAAACCGATCGTTGAAACCATAGCTATGAATGACGCCGCCGAGAGGTGCATACACGGGCGTGCCGGCTGCGCCCCAGATATCAATGCCAAGATGCAAACGTCTGGGTTCTTCGAGCTTGCCGATGGAATTGAACACGGCACTGCGGCTGTAAATTGTACGATGCTCTGCATAGCCGCCAATTCCATATAAGGCCTGATGACTCTGCAACTTTTTGTTTACGTATTGGCTAAAGAGAGTATTGTCGAGCAGGATATTCTCAGTAAGTTCTGTGTTACCGGCAGTAAAATCCATGAGCAACAACTTGTCCTTTTCTGCATCAAAAGGCACAACAGGATGAAACGTATATGCATTTTGCAGCAGCCTGGTTTCCAATGTAAGAGATTGTATGATCACGTAGTGAAGATAACCTAAAACGGATGTTTAATAATTGGCGAAAATGATAAATGGAAAACGCAAGCAGATTAAACGATTTGTAACGCTTTGCGGATGAAAGGCTCTAATTGTAACCGTTTGGTACTCGGTTTACTTCGAACCTGTTAGCGAAAAAGACTTCACTCAGTATGACGTAGTTGTTATGATAGACAATCATATTCGCCAAATGCTGTTATACAAAACGAACGATTTTTCTATCTATCTGATGAGTTATTCAAAATGCCAACATTTGCCTATCATAAAAAAACGATACAGGGCATTAATTAATTGTAAATCTCGTCGATTTCCTGTTTAAATTTGTCCATGATCACTTTTCGTTTCAGGCTCATTTTGGGTGTCATTTCACCAGTGTCTATTGCCCATTCTTTGGGCAGTAACTGAAACCGTTTTATCTGCTCGACCTGGTTGAAAAACTGGTTGTATTTATCGCGGATAGATTTATAAAGATCAAGCACCTTTTGCTCCCTGATAATCTGCTCATTGCTCTGGTATACCACATCATTGTCTTTAGCCCATGTTTTAAGTGCAGAAAATGAAGGCACAATGAGTGCGCCTACAAATTTTTGTCCTGCGCCTATCACCATCACCTGTTCTACATAGAGGCTTTCTTTCAGTTTGTTTTCAATAGGCTGTGGCGCTACATATTTGCCACCACTTGTTTTAAACAGTTCTTTTTTACGGTCAGTGATTTTCAAAAATTTACCATCTTCCAGTACGCCAATATCGCCGGTATGCAGCCATCCATCTATTATTGTTTCGGCAGTGAGATCAGGACGTTTATAGTATCCTTTCATCACGCTATCGCCCTTTACACAGATTTCGCCATCTTCTGCCAGTTTCAACTCCACACCTTTTATCACGGGTCCTACGGTGCCGTATTTGCTGCCGCCTTTTATCTTGCTGTTCACAGCTATCACCGGGCTGTTTTCTGTGGGTCCATAGCCTTCATATACCGGGATACCGCCGCCATTGAAAATGCGCAGCAGCTTTTCCTGGCAGGCAGCGCCGCCGGTTACAATAAATGAAATATTTCCGCCAAGCGCTTCGCGCCATTTGCTGAAAATGAGTTTGTTGGCAAGTTTCAATCTGAGGTTGTACAAAGCGCCGCCACTTTTGAGATTATCATATTTAGCTCGCCATGCGCACTGCCCAGAAAAACAATGATTTTTTTACGCCCGTAGTTGTGCGCCTGAAGTCATTATTTTTTCAAACACTTTTTCGAGAAGTCGGGGCACGGTGGTAAAACCATCGGGTTTTACTTCTTTGAGATTGTCTCCGATGGTTTCAAGGCTTTCCGCATAGTAAATGCTGATGCCGCTGAACATGTAGATGTAGGTAACGCACTTTTCGAAAATATGATTGAGTGGCAAAAAGCTAAGCACTTTTTGTCCGGGCGCATCTTCAAACGGAAAACTTTCTTTGGAATACATCGCATTGCTCACAATGTTTTTATGCGTGAGCATCACCCCTTTCGGTGTGCCTGTAGTGCCGGATGTATAGATGATAGTCGCCAGGTGATCTTCGGGAATAGTTTTGCGAATGCTTTGCACTTTTTCCTGTAGCGCATCGGTACTCATATCCAGGATTTCTGTCCAGTGCCTGGCTCCTTCTATGTGCTGAAAAGTGTAAATCTCTTTTAATGAAGCTACTTTTTCTTTTACAGCCGATATTTTGTGATACAAATCTTCACTGCTGACAAAGATGTATTTCGCTGCCGCATCGTTCAGAATAAATTCAATTTCTAGCGGATTGGTGGTAGGATACAGCGGTACCAAAACTGCTCCTGTTTGCTGCACTGCCAGGTCGGTAAATACCCACTCAGGGCGGTTGTTGCTGATGATGGCAATCTTATCTGCTGCTTCGGGAGTAAAGCTTTGCGCGCCCACACCAAGATGCAGCAACCCGGCACTGAATTTATCAACGATATCTTTCACCTGCTGCGTGCTGTAGGTTTTCCATTCGCCTTGTTCCTTTGCACTCAGCATCGTGATACCGGGAAACTTTTCCAGTTGCAGGTCAATCGCTTCGAATAGTCGTATTGGTTTATTCATAATCACACAGGCAGTTCTGATAGTAAATGGCAACAAATATAAATGTTAGAACCTGTTTTTATATTTTTTTCTGCGGGTAAAAAGGAGCTGTTATCTGTCGGTTTCCCGGATGTCATATTCCTGTATAAGCGGAGGATTTTCGGGTGTCAAAGTAAACTTGAATGATGATATTTTTTTTCTCTCCTGTCAGGGTAAAGTTTCCGCGAAGATTGATTTTGCGCAATCACATCGCCAACTTGCGGATAGTGCCTGCAGCGAAAAGATAGCAGCAGCTTCTTTTTTCAAGCGAATCCAAAGGGTAGTCGAGAAAAAAGTTCTCGGCAAACAAATGCCGCTATGTTCTGCATTGTTCCATCCCGGCAATATCTGCATCAGTTGATCCCGTTTTTGCTTTAAAATGTAAGATAGCCGGCAGCACGCGCGGCTTCAATTGCGCCATAGAGATCAATGTATCCACCAACCGCAGGTTGAACAGCAGATAAACCAGCATAAGTAAGATTGGCAAACGAAACAATGCCAATGCCATACTCAGGCAGTATTTTCCACTCGCTGCCAAAGCCCGGCAGGCCGCCACTGTGACCTACATACACTCTGTTGTCGCAATCTTTCATCCATCGCATTCCAAAGCCGTATGCAGTGATGGTTGCACATTCCCTGCCGCCGGGAAACAGATAATGCGGCGAAAGCGTATTGATATTCCATGGCTGTTGCATTTCGCGAAGCGAACTGCGTTTTACCGGCCCGGTTTCCTTATCGTTAGAGGGTGGAGTGCCAGACAAATGCAGAGCCATATAGCGACTAAACTCTTCGATGGACGTTATCAGTCCGCCCATTGCACCAAAAGAACCATCGTGAAGCAAAGGCTGTTCTACCCATTCGTCATTCAGCCAGCGGTATCCATGCGCCAATTTTGCAGGGGGCACTTTGGCAAATTCCCATCCTGTATTCATCATACCCAGTGGCTGCAGCAGGTGTTGGGTAATGTATTGCTGGTAGGGAGTTCCCGACACTTTGGAAATAATGTGCCCCAGCATGGCAAACGCAAGATTGCTGTATTCATAAGCCACACCCGGAACATTGGAAAAAGATATGCCTTTTTGAATGAGTGCAACTAATTCTTCATCAGTATCTGCAAGTTGTCGGTCGCCCCATGGATCATCTTCCGGCAAACCTGCCGCATGGGTGAGCAAATGCCTGATGGTAATGGGTGGCGCATCGGCGGTGAGATAAACATTATGCTTTAGTTCCTGTATATAATCGGCAGCTTTATCGTCAAGGCTGAGCCTGCCTTCGTCGCGCAGCTTCAAAATTGCCATGGCTGTAAAGCTTTTGGTCATAGAAGCAATTCGAAACATGGATCCCGACGTTACCGGCGTTTTATTGCTCACATCCGTAAAGCCATAAAACGCCGTATGCATCAGTTTGCCATCGGCCACAATGCCAAATGCAAACCCCGGGTAATGATTTTGTAAAGCATAGGCTTTGCACAAGCTGTCGATTACAGGAAATGCCACACTCATTGCTTGCAGCCTGTTGCTATCGGTGAAGCGGGGTGACTGGTAGTTGTGTTGCGGCTGAGAATGAGCCTGCAGCGCGCAAAACATAAGAGCAGAAAAAGCAGGAAGGCTCCGTTTTATTAAAATGAAACAGTTGGTATTTTTCCTCTTTATCATGATGCCTTATTGTTTGACGAAACACTAATCTACAGCATTTAAGTAGTTGCTGTCAGCACGATCAAAATACAGTTGCGTTTGTGGCAAAAACGATAGCGATGATAGTCCATTTGTGTTACCGGAAAACAGCCGCAAACTTCGGCTGGAGGTCACTTTGAAAACTGGTGAAGGGAACAAAAATAGGGATTGTGCCCATTGCAAACGGACCAATTTCATAAGGATTATAGGTAAACATCAATCCACGTTCTGTTACATAAAAATTGTCGTTAGGTTTGATGATATTTTCAAAAAGTCCCGCAGATGCCAACGATTCGCCCGGCTTCACACCGTATTGCTTGCGGAAGTTGGATTCCAACAATTTACTTAACGTTTTGATACCGGGTGCTGTTACAATATCAGGCAGGGAAAATACTTTTTTGTTTGCCAGGTCATAGGAAGTATACGACCACTGCATAATTATCATGTGCGCCGCCGGTATAATTGCTGGTATTCTTGCGCATTGCTAACAAATCAGGTGTGTAATATGCAATCTCCACTGACGAATATTCGCTATAGCTAAAAGTGTTTTTAGATTGTTGCAATTCTTCTTCCGTTGCATTCTTGTTTATATCAAGGTAACTTTGAAAAAAGCTGTTCTTTTGTTTATCCAGCAACTCTGTCACACTGATATTTCCGGCTGAAGAATCGCCAAGTTGTTTCCTGATTTCATTCTTTAACCATTCGTCCAGATCGCTGTTTCCCACAGGCCAAATGGTGCCTGCTTTAAAAAAAGCAACCGGCGATTGGGGCATAGAAGCGCGCAGCGACATTGTATCTTCTGTTTCCATAAATGTAAAGGCAACGGGCATATGTGTTTCATGTAAAGAAACCGGCAAATGAGCCTTGTGATCGTCATTTTGCCAGGTGCCGCGGGCAGTGGTTCCGTCCAACGTAATAACAAACGTTTCCTGATGCCCGGCTTTTTCGTTTGCCATTAATGTCAGTTTTCCATTTGTGCCCGTGTCTGTACCCCAAACTTCGATAGGCTGATGCTTGGAATGGTAATAGTAATACCCTGCGCATTGATGGTTTGTACAGCGAATTTGTAGTGTGATGGGCAAGGTATCAATGGTGCCACTCAGGGTTGTAAAGAAAGTGGTTTGAGGGTGCGTCTGTGAACAGGCTGAAAAGGCTATAAGTAGTAAACAGAAAAGCTGTTTCATGGAGTTGGGCATTTTCAAATAACTTAATAAACACTGTTTCGTTAACTTACAATTTGTTTCCTATGCGTATACAAGCGTTTACCTGGTGCAAGCCAACTCACACTCCAAAAGGATACGTATCAGGAATGTGCTGCTTTTGCACCTGGCTTGCTATGGGATGTAAGGCTGTCGTTTCATCAAGATACAATAAGGCATCATAACGGTTCGACATTACGGAAGGCACATAGTTTCCATATTGCTCGCTCCGCGGATGGTAGACAACGCCAATAGCGCGGTGAGGCACCGTACAACAGAATCTTTCATCGGCTTCACCCTGCTCAAAAATATAATACCGGTTGGCGCTACTTTCGCTGTGCAGCGTTGCTTCTATACTTTCCCTCCTTGCTTTGGGCACTTCCATCACCTGCATGTGAGCGCCCCACCGACTGCCTGCGATTACCGTTTCTTTATAAGAAGCAAATCCGGCGAGATAGACAGTATTTTTCCCGTAAGTTTCCCTCGCGAGTTGCCCGAGGTTCACCATACCTGCATCTTTCATATCCGTCGCTCTTGCATCGCCAATGTGGGTGTTGTGTGCCCACACGATTCCTTTTGCATCTGCACCATGAAACTGCATCAGCCGGGAAAGCGTTTCCATCATGTGAGTGTCACGTATATTCCAGCTTTCATTGTTAAAGTCTAGCATGCGGCTGTAGTATTTTTCAGCGTTTACGGCTATCAACGCGTTTTGCTCTGCATTGAAACCTGCTTCGCGGTCGCCTTCGGGAAACTGTTTTTTTATACTTATCTCTTTCAGCAGCGCCACTACTTCATCCCGGCAGTTGTGCCGGCTTAGCGAAAACCGGGCGTAGGCTTGTTCATCTTTCCTGTAGGGCTCAAAGCATTGTATGGCTTTATAGGCAGCAGCAGCCGTTTCCGGATCTTTTTTTTCGAGATATTCGCCAATGCTGCGCATACTGTCCTACAGGCTATAGACATCGAGTCCGTAAAATCCCACTTTTTCGTGTGCTGGTAAACGGCTGTTGTAGTCGCGCAGCCATTCTATCAACGTTATTACTTCGTGGTTTGCCCACATCCAGGTTCGCCAACGGTCGATGCGGCCCAATATGACTGCTAAATCATTGCCTGCGTCGGCATATCCCTTCACATACCGATTGATTGAATAGCAATCCGGCCAATCGCCTTCTACGGCAATGAAGCGAAAGTGCTGTTCCCCTATAAGACGTTGGGAAATTGCAGTGCGCCAGGTGTAAAACTCGTGTGTGCCGTGCGAAGCCTCGCCAAGCATGGCCACGCGCCTGCCGCTAATGTGTTGGAGTAATGGCGACAAGCTTTCCGGGCTGGTGAGCAGGTGCATTGCCATGGTATTTATGCATAGTATCGGAAAGATTATGCCAATGAAATGTTGTGTAATCATCCTGGTTGTGAACATCTTCCCATGGCATCAAACGCATACTCAGCAAACTGGCAGCGCAAGTGGCGAAATCAGGTTCGAATGCAACCTTTAAATTTCTTTAAGGTTGATGGATTTAAACAATTCTTTGGTAATGATTTTTGTGTTTTCCGCTATTTCGGCAAGTTTACAACTCATAATTTCCAGGTTGATAGGTAAGCCGTCTTTTTCTTCTATAAGATCGACATACAACACCGCTGATTCATCTACCTGCCTTGTACCTTTCAACTGGTTGAAAACATTGGTGGCCAGTTGCCGGTCTTTGCCAAGTGTAAACTTCCCAAAGGCTTCATAACCAGCGATGGTTTTCATATTCAATTGGATATAAAATGTGGTTTCCATTGTCTGATTTCTTGTTGATGGTTTTGCGATATATGAGAACGATCCTTTCTCCAGATTTTTACAAACGAGATGCCGATGCACGTTGTCAGAGGCAACATTCGCTATTTAGAAGAGGTTGTTTCCATACCTCCTGCATAAAAAATGGGCGGCACTATAAATGCCGCCCAATGTACAATACATCACACCACTTTTGCTGATTACTGAATCTGAATGGTACGGGCAATTTTTTGAGCATTTTCTTTTTTGGGCAGTGTTACATGCAGAATACCGCCTTCGTAACGGGCAGAGATTTTTCCGGCATCTACGGTATCGTCGAGGGTGAAGCTGCGGGTAAAGGACTGTTTCCGGTATTCCTGGCGCAGCCATTCGTTTTTGTTTTCCTTGTTTTCTTCCTTGTGCTCAAACGAAATCGTGAGCGTATCGGAAGCAACATTCATCTGAAATTCTTCTTTTTTCAAACCGGGTGCCATCACCTCCATTTCATAAGTTTTTTCTGTTTCACGGATGTTTACCGGAACATGGTTGCGGCTTGCAACACTGTCTGATCCCCAGAAAGAATCGTCGAAGAAGCGGGACAGATTATTTTGGAAGATCTGATCTACCACACTTCCAAAATTGGCAGGGCTTTTTGCGGTTTCTCTTTTCATGATGTTATTCATAATAACCTCCATTTTTTTAATCTAATTCCTTTTTTTCAATGAAAATGCCAAACCGATACTGACTGAAATTTTGGCAAGCAGTAAGAAAATTTTTCAGCACATTCTGCAATTTTTTCAGAATCTGATCAAGCTTTCAGGAGTAATATGCGGGGAGATTTATGATGAAATACTTTTACAATACTAATGTTGATTTCGATTTCTATCTCAGTGTACAACAACAAGCGTTCATTTTTCAAACAACCCGCTCTAATAGAAGCTAAACCTTGTAATGATGCCGAGCCATTTCGTCATCACATGAAACTGAAGGCAGCAAATACTCCTTTACGGCATCAGCGCCATTTCCGGAATCGTGTAATCTTCGTAATAAGCCTGCATTTCTTTCAGCACTTCATCTATTTCTGCCACAGAAGCAAGGTTCACAAGTTTTTGCCGAAACTCTTTGATGTTGGGATACCCTTTCAGGTAATTGGTATAGTGACGGCGCATTTCCAGCACACCGAGCCCCTCTCCTTTCCAGGTCACAGACTGGTACAAATGCTGTTTGATCACATCAATGCGTTGCTGCATATCCGGCGGTGGCAATAGTTCTCCAGTTGCGAGATAGTGCTTCACTTCGTTGAAAATCCAAGGGTAACCAATAGCTGCGCGACCAATCATTATACCATCTACACCATAGCGGTTTTTGTACTCCAGTGCTTTTTGGGGGCTATCTACATCGCCGTTTCCGAATATAGGAATCTGTATGGCAGGATTGTTTTTCACAGCAGCAATCAGCCGCCAGTCTGCTTCGCCTTTATACATCTGCGCGCGGGTGCGGCCATGAATGGATAGCGCCTTTATGCCGGTATCCTGCAGGCGCAGTGCCACTTCTTCGATGTTAATGGTATTGTCGTCCCAGCCAAGGCGTGTTTTTACCGTTACAGGCTTGTCGGTGCTGTTTACCACAGCTTTGGTAAGCCGCACCATCAGGTCAATGTCTTTCAGCACGGCAGCGCCGGCGCCTTTGCAAACCACTTTTTTTACCGGGCAGCCAAAATTTATATCCACAATATCCGGATTTACTGCAGCTACAATGCGAGCGCTCATAGCCATTGCATCTTCATCCCCGCCAAAAATCTGTATGCCTATCGGCCGCTCTTCTTCAAAGATGTCCAGCTTTTGCCGGCTTTTAATGGCGTCGCGTATCAAGCCTTCACTGCTGATGAATTCTGTGTACATCAAATCGGCACCGTTCCTTTTGCACACGGCCCGAAATGGCGGGTCACTCACATCCTCCATGGGCGCGAGCAGCAACGAAAATTCCGGCAGTGTTATATCTCCAATGTTCATTTTTCTGTTTTATTAAAAGCTTGTTGCGTGGTTGGAGACTCTGGTATGTATCATGTAATTGTATTAAGTATCATGTATTAAGTAATAAGTATAAACGGTTAGATACATCTCATTCAATTGTGATCTGATTATAAATGTGAATACACACTAATAACGATTTACATATACATACTACATAACTCTTAATACCTTCTAACTAATACATTCTCCTTTATCTATGCTTACCTAATACCTCCTGCATAATACTTACCACATATCCTATGCACACTTTTCCCTTTCCCTATCTTCGCAAAGTTACATGGAGAATTATGAATACAACACATCAGTCGTCTTTACGCGGGATGAGTCCATTAAGCCAGTTAGGATTGTTGATCGCTTTGCTGGGAGTAGGGTTTATTTTGGCTGCCCTTGTTTCAGTTATCATCATCAAGCTCATGCTAAACGTGCCCATGGAGTCGATAGCTGCCGCGATTCTCGATCCTAAAAATATACAGGTTGCCCGGTTTGTACAGTTTGCCAGCACCTTTTTCCTGTTTGCACTTCCTGCTGTCATTTTCGCAAAGGTGGTAAGCGGGCAACCGGCACGTTACCTTGGTTTCACTACGCCTGTGCATCCCAACCAGTTTTATATTGTGTTACTGTTGATTATAGCAGCTCTTTTTGCACAAAGCACCATTTCCCAACTTAACGAAATGATTCCTATTTCCAAAAGCCTTGAAACTACTTTCAAGCGTATGGAAGATGAGTATGCAAAGGAAGTATTGAGCATGGCACAGATGAAATCATTTACCGACTACCTGTATGCACTCATTATCCTCGCATTTTTGCCTGCCTTGTTTGAAGAAATGTTTTTCAGGGGAGCGTTGCAACAAATGTTTGTACGCCTGTTTAGCAATGCATTTGCCGGTATTCTTATCACCAGTTTGTTTTTCAGCGCCGCACATTTTTCCTTTTATGGATTTCTCACCCGCCTTTTTTTAGGTTTATTACTGGGATATATTTTTCATTACGGAAAAAATATCTGGCTGAATATTACTGCCCATTTTTTGAATAATGCAGTAGTAGTAACGAGCCTGTATATCCTGAGCCGAAATGGAAAACTGAACGAAGAAAGCCTGAAAGACGAAAATTATCCTTTATACATTGGCATATTTGCCATTATTGCAGTCTTTGCCTTGTTTGTGTTTTATAAGCGTGAATCGTTGAAGGTTACTTCCGCCAGCACTGATGAAAGCATGGCAGATTGGGAACCGGAAACAAACAGCACAAAGGAGAGCAATGATTTGTTATAAGTAAGGCTTCTTCACGGATTCTTAAACTGCTTGAGCTTATCGTTGATATAATAGAGAACGTCTTCATTGGTAGGGTGCGCCCGCAGCCAGTCGTAGGCAGGTGTATGCTGCCGCATAAAACGAATGAGCGAATCACCCTTTAATCCCGATATTTCCAACACTTTTTGTGGCGAAAACCGGTAGTCGATATAGGTTTGCTTTTCAAGGAAATCAAATGTTTCGTAGGCTTTATTCCTGTCTTTTGTTTTCTTCCGCGCAAATGCGTCGAGGTTGATACCAATGCCCGCGCCCATGTTGGTCGCCTTGCCCACGGGTGGCAACTTGGGCGCTCCCATATCATTCACAAATTCTTCGCGGCGGCGCATACTGTCTACCTGGTAGCGGTTGTATCCCTGTGTCGTTACTGTTACACCGGGCAGTTCGTCTGGCAAACGTACAAGCTCAATCACTGATGTGTCGGGAAGCTGCCAGATGGCGCGCAATGTATCGAAGCGATAATTAAATGCATTCACAAAAACGAGATCGTTCCGGGATGCCGGTATTTTGAAAAAACCATTCTGATCGGGAGTAACCATTTTATGCGTGGTTTCATTGCTGATAATGGCATTCAGAATCGGCACACCGGTAATACTGTCGCGTACAAATCCCTGCACAATCCTTTTCTGCGCCAACGAAGGCGCCTGCAGGCACATGAGCAAAACAAGAGTTGCAATACTGTATTTAATATAAAGCATGCCAGTATACATCAAGAATAATGCCTCTGTAAATCAATCGTTTTCCACAACAAAAAGCCTTGCCACAGGTTGCAGCAAGGCTTTCAAAATATTAATAATGAGTTTTATCTCGTTTCCTAAATTAGATACATCATCTTTTGTTCCAAGGTCCATTCGGAAGCAGAGGAAGAAGTCCAGTCTGGGTTTCCCTGCAGTCACAGATGTTTTTCTGCGAACGCTGTGGTCTACAGCGGCATTGGCATCACCGGCAATCGTCCAGCTTGTACCCGGATCCGTTCCCACGGTTCCAAATACATCTATTACGGTTCCGCTTTTTACCAGTGTCAGCGCATCGTCACCATTGAAATTGCACACAGAAGAAATGTGAGCGGTAACACCTGCCGGTAATGAAAGTGCAGCAGAAGAGTTCATCAGCACTATAATGCCGCCGGGAGCCAGCGTGCGTACAGATAAGCATGGTATCAAGTTTGCCTCATTGGTCACACCCTCAGCTTCGGTTTTACCGTTAGCATACAGTTTTACAGTGTACTGACTCAGGTCGGCTGCCGATGAACCGGCATTGTAAATTTCAATGTATTTATTGTTGGAAGAACCTTCCACATATTCAGAAATTAACAGGTCAGAACCGCCGGCGGGTGGCGGTGTTACCACAACGGTATCTTCACTGCCGCCACCACCTGCGGCGGTAGCATCCGATACATCACCCGTGTTGCGGATAATCAGTTCTTTCGTGGTATTGTAAAAAGTACCATATCCCACCCAGTCTTTTGCATCGGCAGGAAGCGTGTTGGATGCAAACGTGGCACTTGATGAAGTATACAATACGGTGTTTCCGGTAGCGTCTGTCAGCGTTCTGTTGCCGGCATACGTTGAACCGCCCGAAGCCGTAGCGCTTTTAATTTTTACCAGTGTAAATTCAATGTCAGACAGTGCATTGTTGAAAGCCGATATGGACATTTCTACCGGAACAACTGTTTTGCCGGTGGCAACCGGTGTTGGTTTTGTAGAACCATAAGCTGTTTTAATTTCCATAGAACCTCTGTAGCTTAGCAATGAATCGCCGGTTACATCGAGAACGATAGAATCGCCCACATTATAAGAGATAGTTCCGCCAAAATATACAGAAATGCCATGGTCGCCATCCTGCAGAACCACAAGACCCGGAGACACATTTTTGTTGGCAGCGTCTGAGATCACCACACCGCCAATCTGGTATGAACCAAGCTTGCTACCACCGGGCACATACATAGCACGGATGTCTTTGATAGATTTCATCGTTGCATTGGAAGGCGGCGTAGGCGGGGGCGTTGTGCCGTCGCAACGTGAACCTGTAAACTGTACATCCGATGTATCACGGATATAAATCTGCGGAGTGATTTTGCCATTGTAAGGACTTTTGTAATATGCATACACCGCAGTAAGCGTACCATTCCCATTGGGAACATTAACAGTTGCAAAGTTGGCAAAACCGCTCGACCTGATAATGATGGTATCGTTGGAAGCACAACCTTTCACCGTAATGTTCGCATCAGTTTTCGATGTTGGAGTCGAGTTGGCGTATGTCTTAGCCGTATCAGAAGCTTTTACTTCAAAGTTGGCAAACTGCACCAAGCATATACATGAATTTGTCGGGATTGTTTTTCAGGTCGGCTATAGAAACCACTGCAGGTGCAACAGGTACGTTGATTTCACCTTTTACAAGATACTGATCCTTCAACCGGCTGGCAATGCCCGATACCGTACCACCATTATCCGGTGTTCCGCCAATGTAAAGCAAACCGGAGTTTTCTGAGATGTAAAGACCTTTCATTTTTACATACACTCTTCTGCCGATAGGAAAAGATGCATACAAGTTGTAATCGTCTATATTGATAGCAATACCGCCTGTAGAATCCTGGATAACAATCTGTTTGTAAAAATTCCCGGACGAGTCGTTGGCTATTACCACACCGCTGATGATATCATCAGTAGAAATCGAATCCACACTACCGGAGTTGTGCATCATTTTCAAGGATTGTATGCTCATTGTAGCGGAAATATTCGGGGGAATAAAACCAGGAGGAGCATCAAATTTTTTGTTGCAGGAAATAACGGCAACGGCAAATGTAGCCACAGTACAAATTGCGATGAGAAGTAAACGGAACTGCTTATTTTTCATAAAATGTTTAATCGGAAAGGAAAAATGATGATAAAATTCTTGGTCAAGGATCTTTAAAACCGAAGCTGAAGGCTCACGAAATAGTTCAAGCCATAAGCGTAGTAATATTTAGGTGGAAACTTTTGCAGATTTTCCGAAGCCGAAGCCGAAAAGTCGTAACGCAATTGTTCATATCCACCGGTTATGATGCTCCTGTTGTTGGTGAGGTTGTTGATGCCCGTATACAAAGCGAGATAAACCTGGCGTTTGTTGGGTCCAACACGCATGTTGGGCACTTTCCACGAATAACCACCAAACAAATCAACCGTATACTGCGCGTCAAGACGGACCTGGTCCAGCACTTCACGCGTTTTAGTATCATTCGGATCGTTTACACCATCGGTGGCGGCATAAGTGCGGCGCAGCGGGTTGAAATCGAGCCACATCTGGTTGAAATAATTCCCCGTTAGGCTTACAAACCAGAATTTTGGAGAACGGTAAGTTAGTCCGAGGCTATAAGCTTCCTGTGGTGTGCCCGGTACCCGAAAGTTTTTGGAATACACCGTGGCTTCCGTGATGGTTTCCGCCGTATTGTCTACTGTAACCACGGCGTGCTGGCGGCTATTATAATAATATCGCCCGATTGAAGCTGCAGCATTAAGGGTCACATTGCGGGCTGCTTTTATTTCAGCGCCAAACTCACCGCCAAAATACAGCCTGTCGATATTGCTCAGCGAGTAGTTTACAAAATCCTGGTACTCGTCGTAAAAAAACGTCAGCACGTTAAAACCATGCTGCATAGAAGTATAATAACCGGACGCCCGCAGCTTTATTTTTGGTGCATTCAGCACATATCCGCCTTCTACTGTTTGTATGGCTTCGCTGCGCAAACCATCCTGCACAAAATTGCGGGTGCGTGGAGAGATGTAGGAATTGTCGTAATAAGGAGCTCTTGTGATGGCAGCGCCATTTACATAAAAATAATTTCTGCCATCCAATTTGTACGTGATACCGCCTTTCACGTTCATGTTATTGAATGTGTGGGTTTCGGATTTGCCCAACGAATTGTCGGGAAATAAACCATTACGCACATTTCCTTCTCGCCAGAATTTTGTCTGCGAAGCTTCGCCGGCAATATATAGGTCAAACTTATTCAGTTTGAACACGAACTGTGCCCACGCCTGCGGACGATTGATATTGATATTGTAATTGTAGCCGTATTTATCGCCTTCATAAACTACACGGTTGGGATGGTCTACATCATTTTGATATGCATTGGCATTGTCCGGAAAACTGCGCTGTGCAAACTGGTTCAGGTTCACCCAATATTGTCCACCCAGGAGGTCTTTTACACGCTGAAAATAATTGTTGCGCGTAGACTGAAAACTAACTCCGCCGGTGAAATCAACATGATTGCTCAGGCGTGAGTTGAGTACCACGTTGGCAGACAGGCGTTTTACGCTGGTAACTCTTTCGCCCAAAATGTAAAAAGAACGGTTGCCGGTAATGGTGTTGCCTTCTATTCCGTTTGCATTTTCAACTTTCGAAATATTGTCACGGTTCACGTTATACAGGTTATCCCAGTTGATCTGCCGGGCGGCTTCGCTCGAAGACAATACACTCCTTACCTGCTCTGCAAGTGCAGAATTGTCTTTCGACTCGTAGTAGCTGGGCAGGTAGCGGTAATAGTCCGGGCGCGGATCAGCAGCATTGTACCAGTCGATGCCCGAGACAGCACGTTCGCCAAAGGAATACGAAGCAGACGTTACGAGGTTTGTCTTGTTGGTAATGCGGTAATCGTGCGTCAGCAAAATGACGGGCTGATTGGTTTTCGCCACGTTGGCATTGCGTTTTTTACCATTTTGGAATCCCCAGGAAGGATTGTAATAATGGGTTCCTGCCAGCGTCATCATTTCCTGCGTAGATGCGCCTTGTCTTCCGTTTTCTGTAGGCGAGCCAAACGCTACTAAAGAAAGCAATTGCTTTTGCCCCAACTTTTTGTCTACTGCAGCAAACCAGCTGAGTCCATTATAGTAAGTACCGGTTACATATCCTTCATTGGCATATCGGGCGCTGCCCGATACTGTGAAAGCCCAGCCATTTTTATTCAGCCCGGTGCTGTGCGTGATCATGGTGCGGTGGGTGTAGCTGCGGTTCGATAATGCATAACCTACACTCGTTTGCTTCCTTTGCTTGCTGGCGCGCACATCTATATTGGTACTCGTACCAATGTCGCCAAAACCAAAAGTATTGTAGCGGGTACCAAAGTTTACGTCGCGGTTTCTGAACACATCGTTCAGCCCGCCCCATAAGCCCCATGGTGTGTACCCATTGTCTAGGTTGTCCATCTGGATGCCGTTGATATACACGCTTGCAAAATCGAGATCGTAGCCCCTGATGCGAAAACGCGCAGGACTGAAGTTGAAGCTGGCAGCATTGTAAAAAGGATCTCTGCCTGCTGTAAGCTGTGAAGAAATATTCTGGCTGCTTCCATCTCCCAGGTCATTGTCGCCGAGCGATATTACCGGGATGTTGTCTAATACGTGATCTTTCATGTCTTCCACATTAGCGGAATCGGGGCGTGCAGTAGAATCGGTGGTGTTTGGTTTAAAATACTTTTGGGCTTGCACGCACATAAATGTTACGCAGCATAAGCCAGCGAGCAGCAGTTTTCTCATTCGCTTAGTTTGGTTATTGTTGGCTGCAAATTAAAACGCAAATAATGATAATTTATAAAATTTTTAAGTTAAATTAAAGATTTATATGGTCGAACCATCTGAATTCCTATGTTTGTAACATCTTTTACCACATATGACCAAACTAATCGCCCTCCTGACATTTATATGTCTTTGCTTTAATGTGTCGGCTCAACAACAATACAAGACAGCTATCGCAGCATTTTACAACCTCGAAAACTTTTATGACACCATCGATAATCCAATGGTGAACGACAATGAGTTTTTACCAAAAGGTCCTAGAAACTACAATTCCAAGGTTTATCTCGATAAAGTGAGCCACCTTGCTACTGTATTATCCCAGATTGGTACAGAAATCAACCCCGACGGACCTGCTTTTATAGGCGTAGCGGAAGTGGAAAACGATACAGTATTAAATGACCTCGTGCATCATCCCATCCTGGCAAGCCGCAACTACCATATTGTACATTACGATTCCAAAGACATACGCGGCATCGATGTTGGATTTTTATACAATCCCAAATATTTTACTGTTATCAACAGCGGAAAATTGTTTGTGCACCTGCCAACAGGCGCTAAGGAATCTATTTTTACACGTGATGTTTTGTGGGTAGAAGGTGAACTAAACGGAGATACGGTCTACGTCTTTGTGAACCATTGGCCAAGCCGGTTGGGTGGTGAAGAACGGAGTATGCCAGGGAGGTTTGCAGCTGCGCAGGTAAACAAAACCATGATTGACTCAATCACTTTTTTTCAGCCCAACGCCAAGATTCTTGTTATGGGCGATCTGAACGACGATCCCATCAGCCCGAGTATCTCGCAAGTACTAAAAGCCGGCGGGAAAAAGGAAGAGGTAAAAAAAGGTGATCTTTTTAATCCTTGGGTGGCGATGTATAAAAAAGGAATCGGCACACTTGCTTACCAGGACGCATGGGGCTTGTTTGACCAGATTATGATGAACTATAATTGGCTTCCCAAAGATCAGAAAGGCTTTTTCTTTTATCAGCAACGCATTTTTAATAAAGAATTTCTAGTAGAAAATATAGGCAAATACAAAGGATACCCAATGCGTACATGGGATGGCAACACGTATAGAGGTGGCTACAGCGACCATTTTCCAACATATCTGGTTCTTTTAAAAAAAGTAGAATAGCAAAAAAAATCGTTACTCTACATTGATTTTTCCTTTGTAAAAGGATGCCTGCATAAGTAATGAATCAGATGAAACTGATTTTACATAAGCAGGCTTTTTGATTTTCGATAAGCAGCAGGTGTCAAGCTACACAGAAAGTTCTTAGTTTTCTTTACCCGATAATAGAGCATGCTGTCAATAAATTACTCCAATTCAAACCAAGCTTTGCTCAGACGTTTTTTATCTTTTAGAAAACCCGCTAACACATATACTTTCCTACCTGATATTCACAGCACCATTGGAGCTATTATTTTTGTGTTCATGGAATATTTTGAAAGATTGCTGGAGTTGCTGAAAACGGAACGGGAAGAAGACAGGAAAAATTATCTCAATTTCACAGAACATACCTCAGTTTCTCAGCGTCGTGCAATGGGTTTTAGCTGGTTTCCGGTGGCTATCCGCGGCACCGAACCGAGCCGCGGCGATTACCTGTCGGTGGAATTAGAACGTACCACGCATCATGATACCATCCACCAGTTGAGGTCCGGTGTTTCAGCCATGCTTTTTTCAAACCATGATGCCAAAAACGATAAAACAGAAGGTATCATCACCTATCTCAGCGGCAACCGCCTAAAAATCTCTTTACGCATAGACGAATTGCCCGACTGGGCAGACAATGGAAAACTGGGCATCGACCTGCTGTTTGACGACAACAGCTACGACGAAATGCAAGCCGCCTTGAAACAAGCCGCTAAGCTTCACAAAGAAGAGAAAGCAACGTTGGTAAACGTCCTGACTGGCGAAGTGAAACCTTCATTTGATGTAATACCAAATTACACATCTTCAAGACTCAACACTTCGCAGGAGGCGGCAGTGCGTAACATTTTAAGCGCCAACGAACTGGCAATTGTGCATGGACCGCCGGGAACGGGCAAAACCACAACGCTTGTGCAGGCGATACGCGCCATGATAGAAAAAGACGGCAGGCAAATACTGGTTGCGGCACCAAGTAATACTGCCGTAGACCTGCTGAGCGAAAAATTGTCGGACGAAGGGTTGAATGTACTTCGCGTAGGCAACCCGGCAAGAGTTTCCGAACGGCTGATGTCGCTCACACTCGACAGTAAAATGTCGGGACACAGCGCAATGAAAGAAATAAAAAAAATGAAGAAGCAAGCTTCGGAGTACAAAAACATGGCGCACAAGTACAAGCGCACTTTTGGAAAAGCAGAACGGGAACAACGCAAAGCCCTGTTTGATGAAGCCTACAAAATCATGAAGACTGTAGAACAAACAGAACAATACATTACAAAAGACATTCTTTCGAAGACACAGGTAATCGCAGCTACACTGGTGGGAACCAATCATTATACGGTGCGCCACCTCAACTACCACGCTGTGGTGATTGATGAAGCCGGGCAAGCCCTGGAACCTGCCTGCTGGATACCCATTCTGAAAGGGAAGAAGCTGGTGCTTGCGGGCGATCATTGCCAGTTGCCACCCACCGTAAAGTCGGCAGAAGCAGCCCGCAAAGGACTTAGCACCACGTTGCTTGAAAAATGCGTGTTGCAGCATCCCCAGGCTGTGACGTTGCTCGAAGAACAATACCGGATGCACCAGACAATAATGGGTTATTCTTCTTCTGTGTTTTACGACAATCGCCTCAAAGCTCATCACAGCGTAGCGGGGCACCTGCTGTTTGCAGGCGATTCGCCGCTGGCGTTCATCGATACGGCCGGCTGCAGCTTCGACGAGCAAACGGAACATACAAGCACACGCAACCCTGAAGAAGCCGTTTTCCTGGTGAAGCTGTTACTCCAACAGGTAACTGATTTATCCGCCATATTTACACCGGAAAATTTTCCTTCTATTGCGGTGGTGTCGCCCTACAAACAACAGGTAGAGTTGCTAAAAGAAAGGGTGCAGCAATCGCCCGCACTGGAATTGTATCTCAACAATATCAGCGTAAATACCATAGACAGTTTCCAGGGACAGGAACGCGATATCGTGTATATCAGCCTTACGCGCAGCAATGCGGATGGCATCATTGGCTTTTTGTCCGACATCAGGCGCATGAATGTAGCGATGACAAGGGCACGTAAAAAACTAGTGGTGATTGGCGACAGTGCAACCCTGTCAATCCTGCCGTTTTATGCCGATTTCATATCCTATGCACAAGAGCACAATGCCTATAAAAGCGTATGGGAATTTATGGATTTATAATGGATGAAATTAATCACTGTGCTCCTCTCTTTGGTAAAAGAAGCAGGCAATTTTTTAAAAGCATAAACAAACAATATGCGATAGGAAGGTTCAGTATTACTATGTGGCTTTCCTCTGCGTGTAGTTGTGACAGCGAATACTCTTTGCGATGGGCAGCCCTCATTTTTGGTTGAACGGAACAAACGATCCTGTTTATAAAACTTCCTTTCTTGTTTCTCTCATTGCAAATAATCCATATTGTCAACCGCCTTTTGTGCAAACAGGTATCAGGAATTCCGGTGTATGTTTCACGAAATCAATTTTTTAACATTAAATACAAGTATATACATGTATTTTTGAATTCTGAAACAATCTGCTGGCAATTGACAAGTGTTATTTTGACAACATAAAATTTTAACTGACTCAACTTTCGAATTAAAGAGTTGAATTGAGCTTTTAAAAGGAACAGAAAAAGAAGAAGAGTTTGGAAGAATGCACAAATGCACCACCATTGCTTCACTTTAAACTGAATAGGCAGAAGCAACCTGTTTCCTACATCGTTATTACTCAACAATTATAAAAAATGAAAAAAACAATCGCTTTATTATCGTTTATTGCCTTTACAACTGCTGCATTTGCACAAACTACCTGGACAAATGACAAAGCCCATTCAAAACTCAGGTTTAGCATCACGCATATGGGAATTTCGGATGTTGAAGGAGGTTTCAAAAACTTCGAAGTAAAACTTGTGTCAGCAAAAGACGATTTTAGTGATGCGAATGTGGAACTGACAGGCGATGCTACCTCTATTAATACTGAAGTAGACATGAGAGACAATCACCTGAAAAGCGCTGATTTTTTCGAAGTTGAAAAATACCCGGCTTTCACGTTCAAAAGCTCGACAATGAAAAGCCTTGGCAACAATAAATATGCATTATCAGGTGATCTTACCATGCATGGCGTTACAAAACCAGTAACCATGAACTTGCTTTACAGGGGAACAGTTACCAACCCAATGAGCAAGCAACCCAATGCAGGTTTTCAGCTGACAGGCGTTATCAAACGTTCAGAATTTAACATCGGTTCTAAATACCCGGCTCCCATGCTGAGCGATGAAGTTCAGATAAAAGCTGACGGCGAATTTGCCAAAATGTAATCGAAAAATTATTCTATAGAAAAGAGCAGGTAACCTCGTTACCTGCTCTTTTCTATTTGGTGAAGCGCCTGCACCACGCGGCTCACAGGTAGCCCCATCACGTTGTAAAAATCGCCGCTCACGGATTTGATACCAATGACGCCAATCCACTCCTGTATGGCATAGGCGCCGGCTTTGTCGTAAGGTTTGTATTTATCAATGTAAAATTCAATCTGCTGCAACGAAAGCGGGTGGAAACAAACCGATGTAATGTCGGTAAAGGAAATCTGCCCGTTTGCATGTGACAGATAAACACCCGTCATCACTTCATGCTGCTTGTCCGAAAGCAGTTGCAAAATTTCAATCGCATGCTCCCGGCTTTCAGGTTTACCAATAATCTGGTTGTTTATCACAACTACCGTATCGGCAGCCAGAATGATTCTGTTGTCCAGCGGCATTGCTTCCTTTACAGCCATAGCTTTACTGCGGGCAATATGCACCGGCACATCTGCTACCGGCATGCTCTGGGGAAAGGTTTCTTCCACGTGTTTAACAATTATTTCAAAGGGAACTTCGGCCCATTCCAGCAATTGCTTTCTGCGTGGCGAGCCTGAGGCAAGAATAATTGGCTGCATAAAAGTTCAGGAATAAAACTTAATAAAGATCATAGATAAAATGCCGGTAAGCATGATGATTTTGAGGCGGCTGCTCAGCCGGTGAAAATCCAAGGTTGTGTGAGCGGTATACAATTTTTGAAACACAACCACCAGCGGGGCAATCACAAACACAACACCATATGCAGCACTCAACCACCAGTGAAACTGCAAAACATAGAATTGCACACTCACCAGCAGCGCTATCAACACCACCAACCACACGCCTACAAAAACTTTGGACACATTTACTCCCCATACAATAGGCATGGTAGTGCAGCCATACCGGCGGTCACCTTCCATATCCTCAATGTCTTTAATCACTTCCCTGATAAGCGAAATGATAAAAGCGAAGCCAGCGTATAAAAATGTGTAGCGGCTTATTTTAGTAGTGCTTACACCATCGGGTGCCAGCAGGTTTTTGGTTTCGCACCACGTAATCACCACAACAGTCCACGCAGTGAGCAATGAAATAAGAACATTGCCCAGCAATAATCGTTTTTTCAACGACAATGAATAGGCAAACAACAAAGCAGCACATACCATATGTGCAAAGCCTAAAAAAATGATTTTTGTAGTGACATCCAGGTAGAAGCCAATGGCAATGCCCACAAAGCTGAGCAGCAGGTGAAACACAATGGTCCAGCGGCGTGGAATGGTCTTGTCGACAACCTGTTTGTCAGGTTTATTAATGAGGTCAATATTTAAATCGAAATAATCATTGATAACATAGCCGGCTGCGGCAATGCAAAGCGAAGAAAATATGAGCAGGAATAGCGTCATGCCTCTCACAATGGGTTGCGGGGGCACAGCATCATATACGGCCAGATAATACAGTAAGCAAACAAGAGTTGCGTAACCGCAATAAACAACAGATTTGTCCACCGTATAAGGGTAAAGAATGCAGCTATCTTCTTCAAGTTGGGTTTGGTTTACTGAGACTTTATGTGGGTATCCGGCGACCAGTTGTTGTGCAGCGTCAATACTTTTTCTATAATATCCCTGGCGCAGCCCTGCCCGCCATTTTTGGGAGAAATATAGTGAGATATTTGCCTGATTTCCTGTGCTGCATCGGCAGGACAGCAGGCAGTGGATACTGTTTGCATCACATCATAATCAGGAATATCGTCGCCCACAAACAGAATTTCTTCCCGGGCAATATTGTTGATCTGCATGTACTCTTCCAGGCAGCTTTTTTTGTCGGCGATGCGCATAAAAACGTCTTTCACCCCCAGCAGTTGCAGCCGTTCCTTTACCTCTTCCGAATTGCCACCGGAAATAATGACGACACGATATCCCTTTTTAACTGCCAGTTGCAGCGCATACCCGTCTTTTATATTCATGCGGCGCGCCATCACCCCACCGGGAAGGATAATGAGGTTGCCGTCGGTGAGTACGCCATCCACATCGAACACCAATGTCCTGATTTGCTGAAAATAAGGAAAATAGCTGCCCATTCCTTCGCCGGAACCAGCTACCGGTTTGTCATCCGAAACATGCATGGAAAAACATTGATGATTGTAAAAAAGTGTCAGCAGCCGGGCTGTTGCGGTTCACTACTGATTGTCGCGCCACTCGTACACCCAGGCGCTTTGTATCATTTCCAGGTGACCCTCGGTACTTTGCTCGCGGGTACCCTCAAAATTGGGAATCTGTAATATCCATTCCAATAATTCGGTGAAACGAATGCGATAAATTTTTCCTTCCGTAAATTCTGCTCCAAAACGTTCGTACAGCTTCATGGCTATATCCTCATGATCGTTCCAGGTAATGGGCGGCTCAAAATGAGTCATACTCTGCTACAGTTTAAATATGTTATTCTCCTAAAAATTGTGTCTGGTCGGGCAGCGTGATGTCGATTTCTCCATCGCCATCCAGCAGCACACACTGGCATCCAAGGCGCGAGTTGATTCGCGGGCTCACAGCACGGTCAATAAAATCTTCTTCCTTATCGCTGATCTCTTCCAGATAGTCCATGCCTTTATTTACATAAACATGGCAGGTGCTACAGGCACAAACAGCACCACAGTTGTGATGAAGCTCAATATCATTATCAAGGCATACTTCCAGCAAACTCTGGTCAGCTTCAATATTGCTGAGTGTCACCGGCGTCTTGCCCTTTTGTTCAAAACTAATTTTAATCGTGTACATCAATTGCTATTTGGGGCGCGAAAATATTCAAAAACAACGGTAATGCTAAAGAAAGAGCGTTTTACGGGGTGAATATGATTGAATTGTTAACAATTATCTTGCTTGTTATGAAAAAGTTGTTACTTTTATTCCGGGTTTGAAATAACTCGTTTTCGGTTGCTTGCTTATAACATCCCCGATGGTTCTCCACCGGGGTTTTTATTACCGTCCTTCTGCTCCTTTTTCTCATTTTCCTGATACTATTTTAAGAATATCGCTGTACATTTTTACAAAGTGACTTTTCGGGCCGATCTGTAACTATTTTAGAGTTTATGATGCTTTCCACGAAAAAAATAACAATCCTTGCTTTCATACTCCTGTTTCATGTAATGTCTGTAGCGGCACAGCCGGTGAAGGTGCATGGCAATCTTCATGTAACAGGTACGCAATTGCTTGACGAACACAACAAGCCGGTGATCCTGCGCGGCATGAGCTATGGCTGGCACAATCTGTGGCCCCGGTTTTATAACGAAGAAAGTACAAAATGGCTGGCTAAAGATTGGGATGCAAGCGTGGTGAGGGCAGCTATGGGCGTAGAATTGAACGACAGCGGCTATATTGGTCAGCCGGAATGGTCTACCCAAAAAATTGAATCGGTGGTCAATAGTGCCATCCAACAGGGCATTTATGTGATTATCGACTGGCACAGCCACAATATACGCCTGCCGGAAGCCAAAGATTTTTTTGCAAAAATGGCTACCAAATATGGCAAATATCCAAACGTGATTTACGAAATCTTCAACGAGCCCGACTACGAAAGCTGGGACAGTGTGAAAATCTATTCCCGTGAAGTAATGGATACTATCCGGTCCATTGATCCCGACAACCTGATACTTGCAGGCAATCCTCATTGGGACCAGGATCTTCATATTGTTGCCGAAAGCCCGCTCACAGGCTACACCAACATCATGTATACCATGCATTTTTATGCAGGCACACATAAGCAATGGTTGAGAGACCGTTGCGATGCCGCCATCGCAAAAGGCATTCCTATCTTTATTTCCGAATCGGCAGGCATGGAAGCCAGCGGAGATGGCGCGCTCAACATAAAAGAATGGGAAACCTGGATTGACTGGGCAGAAAAAAGAAACATCAGCTGGGTTACGTGGAGTGTTTCAGATAAGGACGAAACATGTTCAGTGCTTACGAAAAGTGCATCGTCTGAAGGCAACTGGAAAGATAGCGAGTTGAAGGAAGCCGGTTTAAAAGCAAGAGCATTATTGAAAAAGTACAACCGGTAATACTTCAGACGAGGTATCGTTTAATTTCGCGGTCGGTGTCACGCTTTTTAATAGTGTCGCGTTTGTCGTGCGTTTTCTTACCACGCCCCAACCCTATTTCCACTTTTACAAGATGTTTATCGTTGAAAAAAACTTTCAGCGGCACGATGGTAAATCCTTTTTCCCGTGTAGCGGCCTGCAGCTTCTTCAGTTCGCGCTTGGTGAGAAGCAGTTTGCGGTCGTGCACGGCAATGTGATTGTTGGTGGTGCCCAGCGAATACTCGGCAATGTACATGCCCCTTAGCCACAGTCCTTTGCTGTCGAACAGGCAAAAGCTATCGTTAAAGCTTACTTTTCCTTCCCGGATCGATTTTACTTCAGTACCCAGCAAAGCAATGCCTGCCACATATTTATCGTCTATCTGGTAATTAAAATAAGCCTGCCGGTTGTTGAGTTCTTTTGCCATCAATAATATGAATACGAGCTTTTTTATTGAATCATGTTGCTGAGTACCAGCGACAACATTGCCCTCTGCTACGGATGGTTCAGCAAATCTCCAGCCTGCTACAAAATAAAATTAATTGTCGAACAGTAAAATCAGTTGTGCCAGGCGGTCTTTCAGGTTTTTTCGGTCAATAATGAAATCGAGAAAACCGTGCTCCAGCAAAAATTCGCTGCGTTGAAACCCTTCAGGCAAATCCTTTTTGATTGTTTCTTTGATCACGCGGGGTCCGGCAAAGCCAATGAGTGCGCCGGGTTCGGCAATATTGAGGTCGCCAAGCATACCAAAAGAAGCGGAAATACCACCAAATGTAGGATCGGTCAATAAGCGAAATAAATGGCAGTTTGGCGTCGCTCAGCTGCGAGAGTTTGGCACTTGTTTTCGCAAGCTGCATCAGGCTGAAAGCGCTTTCCATCATGCGGGCACCACCGCTTTTACTGATTACAAGATAAGGCAACCTGTTGGCGATACAATAATCAACGGCACGGCTAAACTTCTCTCCCATCACACTTCCAAGCGAGCCGCCGATGAATTCAAAATCCATACAGGCTATTACCAGCGGATGACCATTTACATCGCCAACGGCTACACGCATACTGTCTTTAAGATCAGTTTTGGCATGAATATCGTCTAGGCGTTTTTGGTAGGGTTTCAGATCGGTGAAACCAAGGAAATCTTTGCTGCGGATATTGGTAAACAATTCTTCGTAAGCAGAATTATCAAACAAAAAGTCGAAATACTCTTCGCTGCCTACACGGTGATGATAATTGCATTTCGGGCAGACGAACAGGCTTTCTTCCAGTTCGGTAGTGGTAGTGATATAGTTACATTCCGGGCACTTGTTCCACAAGCCCTCGGGTGTTTCTTTTTTTTCAGCGGTAGACGTAGTGATTCCTTTTCTAAACCTTCTGAACCAACCTTTCTGTTCTCCGTCTGTCGGCTGCTGGTTTGACGTAGTTCCGGCAGCACCGGTTTGCTTATCAGCATTTTGTTCCATATTCGGCTCTTCCATAAAAATTGAAGGTAGCAAAAATAAGGGGATTCCAACTATTTAGCGATTACACTTTCACGCGTGTTTCCATTACCAAAACGAAAAAGCGGGCGAAATGCGGGCCCGCTTTTAATGTCGCTTGTTTACCGCATTTACTTTTTGGGCAGTGCAAAATTATAAGCCACTTTTAGCGCAAACAGCCCAATGCTGCCGCCGGTAGCTTCTCCGCTCTGGTAGCGCAGGCTAAAGTCATACTTGTCATATACATAACCACCGCCGAGTGCCCATGTAAAATTAGTTTCCGAATCAGTAGATTTTACGCCGGCATACTTCGATTTCACAGGATAAACAGCAATACCAGCTTGTGGCTCCACATACAATCCTACCTGCGAAAATCGGTGGCGGTAACCTGCCAGCAAAGGAATGATGCTCACTTTGGTTTTGTAGTCTTTGGTAGAACCTTTGGCAGTGAAAGCCGCATAGCCGGTAGTTGCGGTAATCTGCCCCACATCTGTAATACCAAATAAGGCTTTTCCATTAATGCCGAATCCGGTTTTGAAGGCATTCCCGAAATCGCCTGCAGGAAACGCAACTTCCACACCGGCGTTAAATTGAGTTGTGCCTTTCTGCGCATCAGCACTAACGGAAAGGAAAGCAATGCATGCCATTGCCATAATGACTGTTTTCATTTGTAAGAGGGTTTAGGTGTTGTTGAATTAATATGAAGGCAAAGAAAACTTCTGAGGAAAGCGAAGTCAATAAAAAAGGTGATAAACGGCTCTTAAATGGATGAAAAGGAATGCAGCCGAATGCAGAATATTCCTACATTTATTTCTGTGCAAATACATCCAGAACCATGACCGAAGATTTACTTTACCAGGTATCTCTAACCCTTATTCCAAACGTAGGAGCTGTGCAGGCAAAAGCCTTGCTGGAGCGTTTTGGCAGCGCCCGCAGCATTTTTAATGCCTCTGTCAAACAGCTAAGTACTGTAGAAAATGTTGGCGAAATAAGAGCGCTCCACATCAAATCTTTTTCAGGATTCAGGGAAGCGGAAGCAGAAATAGAACAAATGCAGCTAAATGGCGTAGAACCGCTGTTTATATTGGATGAACGGTATCCTAAACGTTTGCTCAATTGCTACGACTCGCCCACCCTGCTTTACTGGAAAGGCAATACCGACCTGAACTCGCCGCGCATCATCAGCATCATCGGCACAAGAAGCAATACCGACTATAGCCGGCAGGTAATAGAAAAACTGCTGGAAGAAATCAAAGAATATTCACCGCTGATTGTGAGCGGGCTTGCTTTTGGCGTAGACAGCCTGGCTCATAAAACAGCTTTGCAAACGGGATTGCCAACAGTAGGCGTTTTGGGCAACGGGCTGCAAACGGTATATCCTGCTCATCATAAAAGCCTCGCCAAAGAGATGATGAGCAATGGAGGCTTATTGTCAGAATTTACCTTTGCCACCAAACCCGACAAACACAACTTTCCGAAAAGAAACCGGATTGTTGCCGGCATTTCAGATGCTACCATTGTAATGGAAACAGCCCTGCGTGGCGGAAGTATGATAACGGCAGAGCTTGCCAACAATTATAACCGCGACGTGTTTGCCCTGCCGGGCAAAACTACAGACAGCAAAAGTGCAGGATGCAACTACCTTATCAAAAACCACAAAGCCATATTGCTTACCGATGGTGCGCAACTGGCAGAAGAACTGGGCTGGCAAACCCCGCAACGTAGTAAGAAAATACAACGGGAACTGTTTATAGAGGTATCTAACGAAGAACAAGCCATACTGGATTGCCTGAAGCAAAAAGAAACGATGCATATTGATGAACTGTACCTGCAAAGCGGCATGAGCAGCAGCACTGTGGCGGCTGCTATTCTAAACCTCGAACTGCAGAATGTGGTAATGAGTTTGCCGGGAAAAATCTATAAGCTTGCCTGACGCTTAAGGATTGGTAGCCCATAAGGTTGCCGACTTTACAAATATGCGCTTGTTGAGTTGCAGTTCGTGTACAATAAACTGGGCAAGATCTTCGGGCTGCATGATGCTGTCGCGGTTGCTGACAATGCCCAATCCGTCTGCCATGTCGGTTGCAATGGTACTCGGAGCAATGGTATGAACACGGATATTATGCTGACGCACTTCATACATTAGGGATTCCATAAAACCAATCACCGCAAATTTAGACGCGCTGTAAGCACTGGCGTTCGCATTTGCACGCGTGCCGGCTGTGGAAGCTACTGTTACAATATCGCCGCTTTTCTGTTCAATCAGTTGTGGGAGCAATGCTTTGGTGACGTAATACACGCCAAACAGGTTGACACGGATGATGTCTTCCCACTTGTTGTGGTCCATGTCTATCACGCTGCCCATTTCGGCAATTGCTGCATTATTTACCAGGATATCTATCTTGCCCATTTGATTCTGCAGTTCATTTACTGCAGCCGTTGCTGCTTTATAATCCGAAACGTCGGCGGCTGCATAATAAGCTTTTCCGCCTGCTGCCTGTATCGTATCGCATACTGCAGCGAGAGATTCTGTTGTTCTTGCTATCAAGCCCACTTCCACGCCTTCTTTTGCCAGTGCCAAAGCGGTTGCTTTTCCTACACCTCTTGCGCCTCCCGTAATAATGGCTTTTTTACCTGTCAGAGATTCCATTGATGATTTTTAGAATGTTGATAAGGCTGTTTATTTTGCAAGGCTTTGCAATACGTCGTATTTGGTAATGATATGATAGCTGCCCTGCTCGTCTTTTGCCAAAACAGCTCCATTCTCCTTGCTGATGAGATTGCTTACTTTTTCTACCTGTGCGTCGAAAGATACCACGGGAAAAGATTTTTCCATCACGCTCTTTACCGGCTCGTTAGCTAAGGTTTGGATTTTGAAACACCTGCCTGAACAATCCATTTTCGCTGATAGAACCTACCGGTTCGCCATCTTTTACAACAGGAATATGCTCGATGTCGTACTTCTTCATCAGCTCCACAGCCTCGGCTACAGTGTGTTTTTCTTCTACGGTAACAAGTGGTTTGGCGCCACGGCCACTAATGATATCGCGGCATGTTTTTACATCGAGGAATCCGCGTTCCAGCATCCACTGATCGTTGTAGACTTTGGCAACGTAGCGGCTGCCATGATCGTGAAAAATAACGACCACGACATCGTCTTTCTTGAGATGTTGTTTCAACTGTATCAAGCCCTGCAAAGCACTGCCGGCGCTATACCCGATAAAAATGCCTTCTTCTTTCGCTATGCGTCGCGCCATCACTGCGCCTTCCTTATCGGTTACCTGCACAAACTTATCGATCACGCTCATGTCGTAGTTCTGCGGCACAAAATCTTCACCAATACCTTCGGTGATATAAGGATGTACCTCCTTCATATCTATCTCGCCGGTATTGAAATATTTGGTAAGCAATGAGCCATAGCTGTCAATTGCCCATACCTGTATCGCGGGATTTTTTTCTTTTAAAAATTTCCCTGCGCCGCTAATGGTGCCGCCGGTGCCGGTGGCTACCACAAGGTGCGTGATTTTGCCTTCCGTCTGCTCCCATATTTCAGGTCCGGTTTGTTCGTAATGGGCAAGACGGTTCGCTAAATTGTCGTATTGGTTTACATAAAACGAATTGGGTATTTCGGTAGCAAGACGTTTGGAAACAGAGTAATAACTTTTAGGATCTTCGGGTTCTACATTGGTTGGACAAACAATTACTTCGGCACCTACGGCTTTCAGTATGTCGGCCTTTTCTTTGCTTTGTTTATCGGTAGTGGTAAAAATGCATTTGTAGCCTTTTACAATCGCTGCCAGCGCCAATCCCATTCCTGTATTGCCACTTGTGCCTTCTATGATGGTGCCGCCGGGTTTTAGCTTGCCTTCCTGCTCAGCTATTTCAATCATTTTTACCGCCATCCTGTCTTTGATGGAATTGCCGGGATTAAAGTATTCCACCTTTGCCAATACAGTGCAGGGCAAATCCTTTACTGTTTTGTTGAGTTGAATCAAAGGCGTATTGCCGATCGTTTCCAATATATTTTTCAGCCACATAGCCATTGTTTCTCGCAAATGTAACCCTTTACCAAAAGACACCCGTATGGCTTTCGCAGGAATCCTTTGCAGTGAAACGGATGAATACTAGCGTGCAGGCAGTTGAATGGTAAATACAGCTCCTTCTCCTTGTTTGCTTTCTACGGTTAATCTTCCTTCGTGAGCTTTTATGATATCGTAGCTTAAACTTAAGCCCAAACCGGTTCCCTGCCCGCTCGGTTTTGTTGTGAAAAAAGGCTGAAAGATCTTGTCAATCACATTGTCGGGAACACCGTTGCCATTATCCTTTACGAGGATATACACAATGCCGTTTACCAGTTTTGTCTGGATAGAAACTTTTGGTTGGTAGTTTTGACCCTTTGATTTTTGCTTGTCGTTTACGGCATAAAAAGCATTGTTGAATAAATTGAGCATTACCCTGCTCAAATCCTGTTGTATGACATTGATTTTTCCAATACCGCTATCAAAATCGGTAGCAAATTCTGCATGGAAACTTTTGTCTTTTGCCCGCAAACCGTGATAACTCAACCGCAAATTTTCGTCGCACAGCATATTGATATCAGTAAGTTCTTTTTGACCACTGCTTTTTCTTGCATGCTGCAGCATGGTTTTTACGATGGCATCGGCGCGCTTGCCGTGGTAATTAATTTTCTCGAGGTTTTGCTTCACGTCTTCAGCAATTGCTTTTGCTTCGTCAATCTCGCCGTTGGTCAATTCCTCGCTCATTTCAGTCAGCAGTTCGCAGCTAACTTCAGAAAAGTTGTTGACGAAATTTAACGGGTTCTGAATTTCATGCGCAATGCCGGCTGTAAGCTCGCCGAGATAAGACATTTTTTCCTGCTGAACCAATTGCGCCTGCGCGGCTTTCAGTTCCTGCAACGAAAGGGTGAGTTGTGATGTTTTTTCTTTCACCTTTAGCTCCATTTCTGCTAGCAGAAAAACGTTTTCCAGCGAAATGGCAAGTTGCGAAGCAATGGTGGTAAAAAACGCTGCTTTTGTTGTGTCGAATACGCCTTTTGCAAAGTTGTTTTCGAGATAGATGGCTCCCAGGTAAGCTGTTTTGGTAAAGATAGGAATGCAGCAGGCTGACACCGGCCGATGCTGTGCGATATAGGCATCATAGTTGAATGGTTTGTCCAAAGCAAGATTGTCGCTCCTGCATTCAGTAGACGTTTGCTCCACAAAGTTTGCGAGCGAAACAGGATACACCAGTTCTGCGTGTGCATCTGCATCATCCAAAATGCGGGTTCCTTCGTTGGAACCAACAGCCTTCACAACGTGATGCCCACCACTTTTCAGGATAACAACAGCTTTGCCCGCGCTGGCATTTTGAATTACAATGTCAATCACACGTTTCAACAAACCTTCAAGACTGTTTTCTGACGATAATGCTTTGTTTGCATTGATCACGGTATTGAGGTCGTAACTGTTTTGAAAAGAAGTAATATTCATTTCCTGCTTTTCGGCAAAGCCGTTGTATAATAAACCAGGATACAGTTCTTTCAACTGGTTGCATTTAGAAACCGCACCCCATGCCTGGTAGCAGGTATAGGCTTTTTGCATCATCACTTCTGCATATTCGCTGTCACCGTAATTAAAAAACAGGTAAGCAAGGTGTTCTCTGGCCAGTGCTTCTTCATGGATAAATCCATTTTTCTGCGAGTGCAGAATAGACTTTCTGAAATTTTCTTCGGCGCCTTTCTTGTTGCCTTTGGCTTCCTCAACAAGTGCATCTACAAATAATAGCTTTCCGGCATAATTGACCGGCGCAAAACGCGCAAAACGCCGCAACAAGCTCCGTTTGCTTTTAATGGCTTTTTCATTGAATTGTTGCGGTAGCTTTTTACCTTGTCTTTTTATTTCTGCCATGCAGGAATACATAAGAAAAGCGCCATAAAAGATCTGCCGTGCGGTGGTTTCTTCTTCATATCCACGCGAGTGTTGAAGACATTCAAATGCGTAGTCCATATCATTGAACGTGCAGGCAAGAAAAAGCTTTGAAAAATAAAAATTGAAAACAGACGCATTGTCTTTTACCTCTTTGAGTTGATCGAGGTATTCAGTTTCGCTGAATGACTGATACTGAAGCACAAACGGATCAGCCACAGCATGAGACAGTTGATATACAAGCTGCAACTGGTTGATTAAAATTCGATACACAAGATCCTGGTTCATTTCCTTTACCGTGACGCAGGCTTCTTCAACAGATGAAAACACAGTTCCCAGGTGTTCACCGCAGTGAAAATTGACCTCGTTTTTAAAAGCCAATGCAAAAGCTGCATACAGCAGATCGCCGGTTGTTCTGCCAATGGAATACGCTTCTTTTAGCGGGTCGGGCGACTTTCGCAGACTGTCTATGAAATACGAAAGAAAACCATGAAAGACCACCAGCACTTTTGCCTTTATGACGTCTGCATGTAGCTTATCGGCCAGCTGAAGTGCCAGTTGCCCAAACTCATAACCACGTTTCAGTTCATTCATAAAGGCAGACTGGGCAAATCCATAAGAGACGTAAGCGTAAGGTGAATAAACAGAATTGCCATATTTCAGCGACAGCCATGTTTGCCTGAAAATAACTACCGGCATTATATCCGGCGCTGTTCCAAAAATGCTTGACTGGGCATTTACCGTTAGTTGAATAAAGGCTTTCGCCCTTTCGTTGGTCATTGGCGGAAGATGAAGGATGTCTTCATCTGTCTTGTTTCGCAATTGCCATTTTACCTGAATAAATTCCTTGAAAATGGAGATTTTACCGGGATTTCTTTTG
Organism: uncultured Chitinophagaceae bacterium; assembly: GCA_963760045.1. Lineage (GTDB taxonomy): Bacteria > Bacteroidota > Bacteroidia > Chitinophagales > Chitinophagaceae > Ilyomonas. The sequence continues at coordinate 71,206 of CAVXBN010000014.1, read as the reverse complement.
ATGCCATAACCAATTTCTTCAAGCACTTCCAGAAGATACGCAATGGCTTCTTCAAAGCGGTGCGTTTCAGAGAGATGATTTAGCTTTATGTGGTGTGCTTTGATGCGATCATCTAGGCTGCCGCATGTTGAAGCGAAAGTTTCAGCCACGCTTCAGCATCGGTGTAGGCACCTGCTATCATGGCTACTTCGGTTGCTTCGTTGTAAATGGTCAACACCGTGCTGTAGTGCGTATTCCAGTCTGACGTTTTCAGTAAGCGGATAGCGGCTTTGAAATATTCGTAAGACAACTGAAAAGCGGCTGTGCGTTTTGCCTGCATACCTGCATGCATATGTACTTCGGCAATGGAATAATAATCTTCAGCCGGGATGCAAACCTGCCCCATCTTGTAATGAGAGGCAAGTGTAAAAATATGGGCTGGGCTAAAGGCATCTGCTTGCGCATGAAGGTACACGGCTGTCTTGTAGTGAATGACAGCCTGCTGATCTGGAGGAAGCATATCATAAGCGGCTTTACGTACCCGGTCGTGAATAAAATAAAACACTTGTTCATCCTTTTGTTCAAGAAACCCTTCACGCTTTAAAAACAAGAGTAATTCTGCAACTGTTTGTGCGTCAGTGGAAGATAGGTGTTTGAGTGTGGCGACTTCAAAAACAGAACCTATGCAGGAGGCTAACAACAAGATTTCCTGTGCAGGTGCCGGCAAATCTTTTACGCTTCGCGAAATGGAGTCGATCACATTATCTGTGATTTCAACCATTTCGGCAGAATGGCTGCTATCTTCCCATTCCTGCGAAGACCTGTTGTAGCGAAGAATTTTATGTTTATACAATGTCTGCAAAAACTGCCGCAGAAAAAAAGGATTGCCTAAAGTTCGTGATAGCAAAAGTCGGCTCAACTGACCGTCCTCATCACGAATGTGCGAAGCTGAAAGGAAAGCTGAAATACCGGCAATACCAAGATTGGGAAGGTCTAAGACCAGTGCGTCTTTATTGAACCTGAGCAGATGATCAACATATTGTGAAGTAGCAACATCGTGTTCTTTTCCCGTTGTGCGGTAAGCGCCAATAAACAACACATTCTTGAGTTCAGTATCAGACACCAAAGCGTTGATACATTTCCAAGAATCCGGGTCGGTCCACTGAAGGTCATCTGTAAAAATCACCAACACCTCAAGTTGTGCTGCCACTGATTTTATCACTCTCAGCACCAGTGAACAAAAGTCGGTAGTTGCAGCCATAGGGCTGTTTCCCGTTGTTTCGGGCATATCGCTTTTACCAATAATCCATTTGTATTCCGGTATAAAATCAACGAGGAAAGCGGTATCTGCTCCCACGGCTTTAGTAAGAACGGGCTTCCACTTTGCAGACGAATGTTCTCCCTGCGAAAGAATGAATGACGCAAGGTCTTTCATTGCATCCACGATAGTGCTGTAAGGCAGGCTGACAGCCGTTTCTGCACTCTTGCCCGACATTACCATACTGTTGTTGTTACGGATATTTTTCCGGAACATTTCCACGACACTGGTTTTGCCGGAACCTTGCTCGCCCGAAATGATGCATAAACGGTTTTGTCCCAGCATTGCCCCTTGCAGTTCGTGGCTTAACGATGTTAGTATGTCGTCGCGCCCAATCATGCGATCCGTAAGTTGCAGGGGCTGCTCATCCTGTAAGCCAGGCTTAAAATAGTCTATCGGCTGCTGGTCCTGGCAAAGCTTCTGGCAACGTTGCAGATCAAACTCCAATCCTTCCACCGCCTGATACCGGTTCTGCGGTTTTTTCGACAGCAATTTGTCTACGATTGCCGAAATCACTTCCGGTATGTTGCGCCTGATGTCTTTGATAGAACCGGGAATTTTGATTAAATGATCATGTACAACAATGGCACTCTCTTGCGATGAAAAAGGCACCGTGCCCGTGAGCATTTCATACATCACAATACCCAGGGAATACAGGTCTGATCTTTCGTCGATGGTTTGCGGGAGATAGCCAGTTTGTTCTGGAGAGATATACGCCAGTTCGCTTCCCCAATCGCTGAATAGCACGGGTTTGGCAGCGCCGATTGGTGTAGAGAGGCTAAAATCGATAAGGCAAATGTTACCAGCATCCGCATTTATCAGTACATTATTACTGTTGAGCCGGAGGTGCAGAAAACCCGCGTTGTGAAGCTTTTTTATTACAGAAACAATCTGAACGGAAATGTCGAGAAACGTTTGAAGGGGCAGATGTTGATTGCCGATGAAATCTTTTAATGAAACTCCATCAACATATTGGTAAGCAAACGCCACTTTGTCTTCGTAAAACCCTTTCCTGAGAGGTTTGCGAATACCATCCAATTGCAGCAAAGTGGTTATGTCATATTCATTTTCAAGCTCGGATACCGAACTGTTGGATGGGCTGCAAAGTTTCCAAATTACCTGTGTGTTGTCCGGCAGTTCTTCCTTAACAATTAAGGACCTTTCACTTCTGCTGACAACGTGGCTCATGAGGGTAGTTTTTGTAGGAAAAGTTAAGAGAAAATATCATCTCTGAACAGAAAAGCCTGACGGACTTTGCAATCTAAATTTAAAAAAATTGCGATAGTAAAAAATTCTATAACTTAATATTCCAAAAACACCATTATGCCACAAGAAAACTTAACCCTTGGAGACGTACTCCCCGAAAAGTACAAGAGTGATTATCCCGATGTTGTTCTCAAAACGACAATGGATGAAGCCTACAACATTGTTTACTACAATGAGCCACCTTCCGGCGGGCTCTCCAACGAAGAAGTAGAAGACATCTCAGAAATTTACAATCTTTACCAGACAGAAGGTCAGAAAGGCGATGGCAATGCATACTGGAACAAGTCGGAGGATGACAACAAAGCTTACTGGTCAAAAGATTAGCCGGCCTAACCTCAAAATTGCCCCTGAAAACAAACGCCAACTCATCCCCTAACTTGAATGAACGCTGTACAGGAATGGCCACCACAAACGTCGCTGGCAGTTGCAATGAGAGCTTACTATGATTTGCATCTGCAACGGCTGATAACCAATGAAGCTTTTCGGCAAATTGAAGAGCTGGGCAACGCATTTTCAGTTCATTCAAGTTCTTTCTGGGGATACGAAATTTCACTTTCTGCAGAAAAGAAGACAACCGATTTTTTATTATGTATTCATCAGCCTGACATGCTGCTTCAAGTGTATGATGGCAGTCGGGTGCCACAAGTAAAAAAGGCATTCGGGAAAAGATTTGGGGGACAATTTCATCACTTTGCCCGGCAGTGGAAAGACAACAGCAAGAACCTGGAGAAAAACGTAAGTAATATCTGGTTTGAATATGATTGCGCCGATCATGCACGTGCACAACAAACGCCCAACTTTTTTTTGCTCCCGCACAAGGCATCAATGCTCTCGACATCGTGTATACCACACATTTAATCTTTCAGAAAATACTGGAGCAGAAAACCGACAAGCGGGCGTATGCACTATTGCTCACCTGCATTTGCGAGCTTAGCGGCAACGGCTGGATTTCACAGATTGGAATGATGCTCGCAAGACAGGAAACCAGCTTCCGGCTTTTTATACAGAACATACCCATGTTTGGCATACTGCCATATTTGCAAAAGCTGCACTACGCGCATGCAGACAACGCTGACCTGAAGGCAATTTTGAGCCTTTGTTACCAACACTGCAAACGGGTAGCGCTGGACATTGATATCCTGACAGAGTTGGGCGAAAAAATAGGCATTGAATGTTATTTTGCTACTACCGCTGAGGCGATTTCGTTTCTTTATATCCTGTATGAAAGGGGAATGTGCGGGAAGGATAAGTTTGAGGCTGTGAAAGCGTATCTGGAAGCCATTCATTTCGATATGTCCAAACAATTCCAGACTTTTTTTTCGCACGTGAAACTTGCGTTTAACCCCGGTGAAGGTATCACCGCCAAAGCGTATATTGGATATGCGGAAACCGGAATGGCATAACGAGATTATCAGAACACAACCTGTAAAAATGAATTCTCATGCGTAACCGTGCAGTCACGTTGCTCTTGCTCTTCCTGCTTTTTATCATTTACTATGCCTGTACTTCAGTACCCGACAAAAAAGTGTCGCCTGTTACATCTAGAGCAACAGATGAGTTGTGCAATACGCATTCATCCTTTTACAAGCTGGAAGGCAGCCTTGCTTTGCCACTTGTAACAGATATTCCTGACTACACCAATTCAGATTCTTTAATTGCATTTTTGCAAAACAAAGCCGATTCGTTTTCATGGCGCACGTTTATCGCACTCAACTGGCGGCTTTAAAAACGGAAGAGCCAGATAGTACACGTTGTTTTGCAGATAATGAACGCCGATTCCACTGTTTGGGAATCGTGGATGCCAGGTGCCGATATTTTTCATTCTGCCACTGGATTTCCAGAGCCTGGCCGCAAGGTACATCGGCTGCCAAACTGCTGAAAAACAACATCGAAATTCATGAAATGAGAATCAGCAAAATTGATAGCCAGTTTACCATTTTCGATGCTGAACAGTACCCGGTAGTCGATTCGCGACACATGTATACCTTATTCGAAAATTATTACAACCCATCTGCCTATAACTATATTGTAAATGGAAGATTGTACAATAAAGAAGGACAAACAGAATTCTCGGAACAATCGCCAACCTGACAACAGGTTTATATCCGGTAAAAAATGGAAATGATACACTCAACATAGCAGAGCGGTTTAAAACTGCTTATTTTTCTGTGGGCAATGCAAAAGATTCTACGGAAAAACAACAACTGTTTAATCATGGTAGCCATCCCGACACAACCGCGTATATGCTGTATTTTAAAAAAGATCCCGGTGCGATTATTATCAAGTCTGCCTGGGTGGTATTGGTGCCGGGAAAAGACGATTTGAAGAAATACTTTACACGTACTATTCTCGTTAAAAACGGAGAGGAAATGAAGGAAAGAACCCTGGGTCTGGTAGGCTTGCACATTATGCATAAAGTAGCTGAACAAACGCAATGGGTCTGGAGCAGTTTTGAGCATATTGACAATGCGCCTGAACAGGATGAGAAAGGACATGCTGTCTTACAATCCGGGAAAGACTACCTGTATTTTGATGAAGCAAAAAATGACACATCGCTATACAATCAAAAACCTTCGGCACAATATGAATCAAATCCCTTTAAAAGACAGCCTACGCAGATTGTGCATCTAAGAGGTCCGCTAAAAAGCACAGCCGGCATTAACGAATATTTTCATGCATTGATCCGGCAAGCTCATCCCGATTCGAGATGGCTCAATTACAGGCTGATCGGCACACAATGGGCTTTTACGCCAGACTTGTTCACACCCGGTTTTAATTACCAGCCGTCGCTGCTTGCAAACCCCGTTTTGGAAACCTACATTCAACCGACATCCAGTTGTATGGGCTGCCATAGCAAAGCCCGTTTTTTACACGATTCCATCAACTATGGCTTTAATGCTGATTTTGTGTGGGAACTGGCAAATGTGGAATGAACATGAGACAGTAGCATTTAGAGAGAAAGCCGTTAACCCAAACATGTCTTTCACGATCACATAAAAAAAGCCGGCATAAAGCCGGCTTCAGAAGGGTAAAATATTTGATTTATGCATTTCTGTTGATGCAATTTAGATCTTTGAACGCTTCTTCCAAACGGGCTACAAAACTTTCTTCAGCTTTGCGAAGCCATACGCGCGGATCGTAGTATTTTTTGTTTGGCTTCGTAGGTCCTTCCGGGTTGCCAAGCTGATCCTGCAAATACGCTTCATTTTTCTGGTAGTAATTTTTAACACCATCCCAAAATGCCCATTGCATATCGGTATCGAAATTCATTTTTATCACGCCATAATTCAGCGATTCTTCAATCTGTTCTTTTGCGCGAGCCGCTGCCACCATGAAATACAAAATAAACAGGTTTATCTTCCGCAGATCGTCCCAATTTTTCAGCAATATATTCCTGGCTGTTCTTCAATATTTCAGGACGCAATTCTACATTACCCGGGCTATATACGCCATGTACATTGCCAAAAGCAGCGGCGATGGTAAATAAATTGCCAACCTGCATCAATTCCTTGTAAGCATGATATACATCCTCGGGCTGGGTATATAAGTTTCGAATTTTCAACACCGCTGTTGTCTACTCCATCTTCTTCGCCACCGGTAACGCCAAGCTCAATTTCAATGCTCATCTCCAGCTTGTTCATACGCTTAAAAAAATCTACACACGTAGCTACATTTTCGTGCAGGTCTTCTTCGCTTAAATCAAGCATGTGTGAGCTGTATAAGAGGCTGCCCGTTTTTAGCCATAAAATCTTCGCCGGCAGTAAGCAAACGCATCAATCCACGGCAGCCATTTTTTAGCAGCATGATCGGTATGCAACACCACGGGAACACCATAATATTTAGCCACCGCATGTACATGCATTGCGCCACTTACTGCACCGGCAATGTTTGCCTGCAGCTTATCGTTAGGCATGCCTTTACCTGCAAAAAACTGGGCGCCGCCATTACTAAACTGAATGATAACAGGTGAATTTACTTTGGCAGCGGTTTCCAGCACTGCATTTACGGTGTTGCTGTTGGTAACATTTACTGCGGGCATTGCAAACTTATTTTGCTTTGCATCTTCGTATAAAGCATGAATTCTTCGCCATATAAGAACACCAGCGCGATATTTAGCCATGGTGGTAATTTTTAGTTTGTTAAAACGCCGCGAAGGTATGGTTTTTAAATATTCATTGGCAGGAACGGGTACTATAAGTATTGATAGCTTGTAAAAAGTTATGGGGTAATAGTATAAAAAAAGGAGATTATACTTTAAATAATGCAGATATCGCCACTGTTAGTGATAATATGCAATCTATAGTGAATCAGGTAACGATATTTTATGATTACTAATACGATTTATGTGCAGTAACTACTGACGTGTTTGAGTACTGCTTTCGCAAAAAAACCATTATAAAATTCAGCGTTGCAGCATTTCGATATGAAGCGAACTAAAATTTTGCAGGGAAGATAATTTTAAATCGGCAGCTGCCCCATCTTTCCTCTTTATATAGTTTATAATCGGGCACAACAACGCACTTCATGCGGGCGGCTTTGGCAGCTATCATTCCATAAAACGAATCTTCAAAACGCAACACAATTTGAGGGCGGCGATTGCAAAGTTTCGGCACAATTTAAATATACCTGCGGATGTGGTTTTCCATAAGGCAGAGGCTGCCCCGATGCAGTTCCTTGCACATAATCTGTAATCCCGCTTTTTGCCATTACCAGTTCGATAAGCGATTGCGGGGACGAAGATGCAATTCCAATTTTAAAACGCAAGGAATAAAACAAATTAAACACATGCTCAACGCCTGGCATCATTTCGCAATTATCATTCACCAATTCCAAAACTCGTTTAAAATAAGCTCTTCGGCTTTTGGTTCTTCTCTTTTATCAATTCCAAAATGCTGAAACCACCAATGCACAAATTCGCGGGTACGCAAACCGGTTGTGGTGATGTGTTGCTCGGGCGACAAGCGAAATCCGTACTGTTCAAAAATATGGTTAGCAGCAATGGCCCAAAGTGGCTCGCTGTCTATCAACAATCCATCCATATCAAATATTACAGTATCCAGTTTCACCATGTTTTCCAATTTTGGGCCGCAAAGATAAGTTGGCGAACAGGCGTTACCGAACAATCTCTGAAATAAAAAAGGCTGAAGTGAATCAGCCTGTAGAGATCTGTCAAAAATATGAGTTTATAAAAGCGCAAAAACCACATTGGCTTCATATTCTATCTTCAGCTTTTTAAAGTCAACATTCATTGGTGGTTCGGCACCTAATTCCGCATCCATCGTTTTATACATTGCCATGCTATACATGGGGCGTGGCACATCGCCAATTTCATTAGGCTCGCTAAGCGTTATGGCATCTCCAATTTTTTGATTGATGGCGGCGGCGAGATAAATGGCTTTTGTTTGGCTGCTTTTATGGCATCGGCTTTCATTTGTAAAGCCATTTCTTCCCGCTTGCTGTAATCGGTTTTTGCAATAAAAAAGTTTTGGGTTGCCTCATCATCCAGTTTTCTCACCAATTCATCCATTCGTTTCAAGCTGTTCACTTTTACCCAGTAAGTAATACCGGCTTTTAAATCGGGATTTTGTTTTTTATTTTTTTTGTATTGATAAATGGTCCCATCCTATCCCTGGTAGCTTTGCACCACTACATCCTATCCCGAACCCAAACTTTTGCAGGCAGCGAGAAAATTGTTTTTAATGGTTTCAATATCTATTTTTCCACCTCCTTTTTTATCGTACTCGCGGAAATTTACCTGCACATAAATCTCATCAGGCATTACTTCTATTTTAGCCCGCCGCTTGCAGAAATGGTGCCCGGCGCAATGGCTCGTTCCTGTGCTTTTAGCGATACGAAGGAGAGAGAAAGGAACAGCCATAAAAAGAAACTTTTTGAAAAAAGAGAGTGTAGCTTGTTTGCAGTTTTCATAAGATTGAATTTTCTAATTTTTTTTACAATACAGATGCAGCTAAGATGCGCATTACACAGCAATGTTGCTCTCAAAATTCCATCTTAACACAGTATTGGGAAGCAATGAGTTAAGTTTTTTTACAAACAACTATTTACAAAAAACGGATGTAAAGATTAAACGGATGCGCCTAAAAACAACAAAGCCCCGAAATACGGGGCTTTGTTTTACCATTCTCCTTTCTGTACTCACCTGATCCTTATGCATGTTCGTGCACATCATTTCTAAACACCACTGTTCCATCGAACACGTCTACCAACACGGGCTGTCCTTTGTCTATAGAACCTGCCAATATCTTTTTACTCAACCCATTAATGATTTCTTTTTGAATGAGCCTTTTGAGCGGGCGCGCACCGAGCGTTACATCATAACCGTTTTCGGCTAAATATTCAACGGCATAATCACTAAACTGCAACTGCACTCCGTTGTTTGCCACAAGGCGTTTCAGATGATCGAGCTGTATGCGGATAATGCCCTGTATTTCCTTGCGCATAAGCGGGTGAAACATGATCACTTCATCGATACGGTTGAAGAATTCGGGACGAATTGTCTGCCGCAACAGGTCGAGCACTTTGTCTTTCGCGGTTTCTGTCAATTCATCTACATTGTTTTCGGTAGCGTCTTCAAACGTTTCCTGGATAAGGTGACTACCAATATTGCTCGTCATGATGATGATGGTGTTTTTAAAATTCACCATACGGCCTTTGTTATCGGTAAGGCGACCATCATCCAACACCTGCAGCAATACGTTGAACACATCAGGATGCGCTTTTTCAATCTCGTCGAGCAGCACCACGCTGTAGGGTTTGCGGCGCACGGCTTCTGTTAATTGTCCACCTTCATCATATCCTACATAACCGGGAGGCGCGCCCACCAAACGTGATACAGAATGTTTTTCCTGGTATTCGCTCATGTCTATTCGCGTCATCATATTTTCGTCGTCAAACAGGTATTCGGCGAGCGCTTTTGCCAGCTCTGTTTTACCTACACCTGTGGTGCCTAAAAATATGAATGAACCAATTGGTTTTTTAGGATCACTAAGACCTGCACGGCTGCGGCGAATGGCATCTGCCACCGCTTCTATCGCTTCGTTCTGACCCACCACACGTTTGTGCAATTCCTCTTCGAGATGCAGTAATTTTTCACGTTCGCTCTGCAGCATTTTGCTCACAGGTATCCCGGTGGCTTTTGCAATTGCCTGTGCAATGTCTTCTGCATCAACTTCTTCTTTCAGCAGCCTGCGTTCGCTAAGCGTATCCAGCTCTGTTGAATTTTCACGAATGATGGTTTCCTGGTCTTTTATTTTGCCATAGCGTATCTCGGCTACTTTGCCAAAATCGCCATCGCGCTCAGCGCGTTCTGCTTCCAGCTTCAGCTCTTCGATGGTAGCTTTGGCTGTCTGAATTTTTTCGACTACTTCTTTCTCTTCTTTCCATTTTGCCATCAGCGTATCGCGCTGCACACTGAGTAAAGAGATGTCCTGTCCCAGTTCCTTCAGTTTGTCTTCATCATTCTCACGTTTGATGGCTTCTCTTTCTATTTCCAGCTGGCGAATGGCTCTTTCCAATTTATCAAGCTCTTCGGGCATGGAGTTCATTTCCAAACGCAGACGGGCTGCACTTTCATCTATCAGGTCTATTGCTTTATCGGGCAGAAAACGGTCGGTGATATAGCGGTTCGACAGCTCTACCGCGGCAATGATGGCTTCGTCTTTTATGCGGACGTGATGATGCGTTTCGTAACGGTCTTTGATACCGCGCAATATACTTACGGCGTCTTCCACGCTTGGCTCGCCAATATTTACCTTCTGAAAACGGCGTTCGAGCGCTTTATCTTTTTCAAAAAACTTCTGGTATTCATTCAGTGTCGTAGCACCTACGGCTCTCAGTTCGCCACGGGCCAAAGCCGGCTTCAGGATATTCGCGGCATCCATTGCACCTTCGCCACCGCCTGCGCCTACAAGCGTATGGATTTCGTCAATAAAAAGAATGATGTCGCCATCGCTTTCGGCTACTTCTTTCACAACGCCTTTCAGTCTTTCTTCAAACTCGCCCTTGTATTTGGCGCCGGCAATGAGCTGGCCCATATCGAGCGCAAAAATAATTTTGCTCTTCAGGTTGTCGGGCACATCGCCGTTGATAATGCGTATGGCCAACCCTTCTGCAATTGCCGTTTTACCCACGCCCGGCTCACCTACGAGAATCGGGTTATTTTTGTTGCGGCGCGACAAAATGTGAAGCGTTCTGCGAATTTCTTCATCACGGCCAATCACCGGGTCGAGCTTGCCGTTGCGAGCCATTTCGTTCAGGTTGCGGGCGTATTTCTGCAACGCATTGTACTGGTTAGAGGATGTCTGAGAATTGATGGTAGATCCTTTACGAAGATCTTTAATGGCCGCTATCAATCCTTTTTCCGTTAAGCCTGCATCTTTCAGCATTTTAGCAGTATCGTCGCTGCCATGCAACAATGCGAGCAACAGGTGTTCAACACTGACAAACTCGTCGCCAAACTGTTTTAACACAGATGGTGCATAAAGAAAAGCATTGTTGAGATCGCGGCTGATGCTTTGTGCCGGCTGTCCGCCACCAGTTTTAGGCAGCTTTGACATGCTTTCTTTCAATTTCGATTCAACATACTGAATGTTGACATCGTTCTTTTTCAATAAATATTCCACAGGACTATCATTGTCGTCCAACATGGCTTTCAACAAATGGTTGGTTTCTATATTGACACTACCACTATTAAAAGCTTCCTGCTGGGCAGCTTGTATGCTTTCCTGTGCCTTGATAGTATAGTTGTTTACGTTCATATTTCAAATGCTGCAACTTTTTGCTCGGTTGCACCGCCTATAATCATCAAAGTTTACACCAGTGAAAGAAGAGCGGAAATTATGTCGGGTTAATTATAAATTAGCTGACTGATGTGCAGTTACACAGTGCATTTCCTGTTAAAATTACAGTTATAAGGTTGCGTAAGATGGTTTGAGGAACGTAGTGATGAACTTGCTGGGGTAGTCAAGAAATTATCAGCAATTACCGAACAAGGCTGCGTGAAGATGTATTATAAAACTGTTTTAGTTTCAACTCAACCCGACACCTGATAATATAACCAGAAATGGCGAACAAAAGCACAGCAATATTTTATAAGAAAATGTGAAGTTGAAAGGAACGTCTGCCGGAACAGTTTTTTTAAAGCTCAGTGATATAAAACAGTTTATTTTTCAAACTATTCACTCTGTTTGAGTAATGAGACTCACGGTTTAGTGCCAACCCATTCTGTGTTGAAAAGCTTTACTTCCTGTAAGAGAAAGAGGATTTACTGTATTGCTAACCGGGTAGGACAAACCACATATAAACTACTGCCAGTGCCGCAACATTGCGTGTGAGCATTTCCATCACAAACCTTTTTCTGCTTTTTAAAGATGGGGTGTGATAGCCATTATAGTTTTCAATGTTCTCCCAAAGCCGAAAGGCGGGTATCCGATAACAAAACTTGCGTCATGGTACGTTAGCCTGTAAACCACACAAACGGAAACTCAATCTAATCGGTTCGTTGTGCTATTCCCAAAGTTTAGACATATTGGTGCCTGTCAGGTGCTGAAGATGCCTGGTGATTTTCTCAATCTCCCAATCCCACCATTGAAGCTGTAAAAGTTTATCAATGATCTCAGCGGGAAACCGTTTCTTAATTTCCTTTGCGGGATTCCCTCCAATAATCGAATACGGTGCGACATCTTTGATAACCGTGGAATTTGTGGCAATGATTGCTCCGTCTCCAACCGTTACTCCCGCCATTATGGTTGCATTGTAACCAATCCAAACGTCGTTGCCGATAGTAATGTCGCCTTTGTGTGGGTAAGACTTATTGTCCATCGCGTTTTCCCAGCCATTCCCGAAAATAGCAAACGGATAGGTTGTGAATGCATCCGTTACATGGTTTGCGCCATTCATAATAAACGTAACGCCAGATGCAATCATACAAAACTTTCCTATTCTCAATTTGTCGCCAATAAAGTCAAAATGGTATTTGACATTTTTTTCAAAGTTCTCAACATTTTCAAAGTCGTGGTAGTAAGTATAGTCGCCTACAATAATGTTTGGGTTTTTGATGATGTTCTTTAAAAAACAAAGTTTGTGATTATTATCGAGTGGAAATTTGATGTCTTTATTGGGTCCTTTCATAGCGTTGCGTGTTGGATAGAATCGGTTAATGGAATACGGTTTCATTTATATAAAAAAGAGACTTTTTGCGTTACGTTCCCTACCGAATAAACTTCGACATATTAAATTCTGGACAAAACAATACATAACACAGTAACAAGATTTGCACAATGACATTTAACAGCTAAATTAATAAAAAGCAATTGGGTGCCTGGTACTTCAATTCTATCTTCAAAGCGTATTGATCAATGGGAATACACCACTTGTATACAGACTATATAAACAGTTAGATGGAAGTTGCTCCAGGCAATGCAATGCTGCAAATTAGGTTTGAATAACGCCGAGTGTTTTCAGTTTAAGCTGCTACCAACGTGTTTAAGTTTTCAAGGTTTTTATCAGCTTCAAGTATGCGTGTGATATTGTTTGTGTCGTTGCGGTAGTCTTTGCTTTATAACGACGAAGGCTTGATTTTTAAATAACATATACAGCAGGTGCAACAACCAATAATAACGGATAAAGTGCTGAAAAAAACAAACTTTACTTCATTATAAGATAGTCCCACGATATTAGGCAGATTGAGTATAAACTAGTACAATAAGCATAAAGCTCTTTGTATAAATGAACCAGGTGATTCATTGTTTTTATTTGGAGAGTTGACGGATTTCTTCTTGTATGTTAACCGACTTGATGATGAAGTACAATATTGTAAGAGGAAATAAAAACACAAGAAAAATAATGGTTGCAGCACCATTATTTCCTGTTGAGGCGAGTGCGGTAAATGGAATTCCGTCGAGCCCAGAAACCGCTGCCGCATTTTGATAAATTTAAATGGTTAGAACCAAAGCTGGGCTTTATTCGTCAAGCCCCGAACTACAGTACAGAAAAGTTGTTGCTGCTGATTGTTATTCCGTCAAGCCATACTTGCTCAAAGCTCAGTGCTTTGTGTAGCCCCAACTAATGCTTTTCTTGGTTGTCGGTATTGCTGTTCAGTTTAACTGGTCTGCGAAGATGTGAAAAAGTAAGTGAACCCATTTGCCATTTGCCGTTTGTTTTGATATACACTTCTGTCACCATGAAAGGGTTTGTTACTTCGTTACCGCCAACTACGGCTACCAAGTCAATATCGTTTAGCAAAATAGCCGTGTTACCGAATATGTTTACAACAACTGAATAAACCTCGGCTTTCTTATACCAAATGCCGCCATCTTTAATGGTTGTTAGTTCCGTAGTTTTTCCCCATGTTCCTCCCATATGAACAAACATGGCTTTTTCATCAAACAGATTGTTCAAAGAATCTACATTTTTGTCTGCCATCCATTGCCATTTCTGTTTTGAAATATTAATGACTTGCTCTTGTTCAGGTGTATTTTGGATAGCAGTTTTAATCGTCTCTGTTGGGGGCTGCTGTGCATAAGAAAAGTGTATACATAAAATTGCTAAAACCAGTCCAATAATTTTCTTTTTCATTTTATATCATTTAAGTTTTACTGTTTGTATAAATTCATATCCCGTTAAATTACTTTCAAAAAATGGATTGGTCAAATAGGGTTACACACAACGAACAGGTATTTGCGAGGGCAGGGTATTCATTGAACGTCTAGCCTGGCAACTGAAGCCCAATGTAAAATCAATATTGAAAGTTAGTTTTTGTGCTCAACAGAATTCCGTCAAGTCGGGATGATGCTGATTAAGGATTTGCTGCCGATTGCTCCAACGTCCTGCTCAACTATTGGCAATACCCTTGTTGGGCGCAGTGCTATCTACTCGTCTAACAGGTTTTCAATTTCTTTTTGCAAAAGTGAAAGATGTTTAATTACCATTCCCCATATCACTTCATCTGAAACTGTGTCATAACCATGAATTATTCGGTTCCTTGTATCAACTATCTTCCGAGAATTAGTTATCGAAATTGTTTCGTCATGCTAAAGAAGTCTATTGAGTGCTTCACCAATTATTTCGACATTCCTTTCTACTGCTCTTCTTGTTCTTAAATCATTTTGATAATCGACAAAATTCTTTGGTGCATTGTGGAAGAAACTTTCAATCTCCATAATTGCGCTTAAAATGTCGTAAAGCCAAGCCTTGATATCATTGTCCATAAACAAGTTGTCTTTGTTGTTTTACAGACTTTTGAAAATATGGATTTTTTATTGCTTTTTCTTCCAACAAGTCTACAGGTCTTTTGAAAATATCTTGCAGTGAAAATTTAAAATCAAAATAGTTATCTGCATAGTCTTCAACATTGATTGGTGCAAAATCTACAATTAAATCTATATCACTTCCATCATCAAAGTTTTCAGTCAGAACGGAACCGAAAGGATATAAACTACGCACATTGTGCGCTTTACATAGTATTATTATATCCTGGTTATATGTCGTGAATCTATACACTGGTTTTACTTTACAGCTCAAATTTAGATGGATTTTAGGTAAAAGAGTTAAATGTAGAGATACGATAAAATTTTGGGCGCATTACACACAACGAACAGGTATTGCCGATGGTTGGGTATTCATTGAACGTCTAGCCTGGCAACTGAAGTTGAAATTAAATATAATTTTAAAGTTTGTTCTTGAGCTCAACAGAATTCCGTCAAGCCGGGATGATGCTGATAATGTTATGCTGCCGATTGCTCCAACGTCCCGCCCAACTATTGGCAATACCCTTGTTATGGGCAGTTTTGGTAAAGTGATTGTTCTTTTCCAAAGACAGTCACATTTAGTTAACAATCAATATTTATTGATGTAAACAGGTGTTTTGGCTTGTCCTCTGCGGCATCTTAGATAAAGGTCAGTAATGAAAATTTTATCTTTTTCCGCAACTTTCTCACCGAGACATTGAAAGAAGTTATTTAACTCAAGCAACTCTTCATTATAAGAACCGCCACCAAGGAAGACCTGTTCCTTTTTCGTTTCAGATTGTCGAGTAATTAGCATGAATTGTCGCGTGTGTGTTGTATAAGACCCAAAATTAATTATCGTAACAGTGTCGGTGTTTTCAAAAACGTTTTTGAACGAATAGTATTTGTAATAATTGGTTAGCAGGATTGTTTTTCCTTGAATGGTGTCAATTCCGTGCTTAAGTTTTATATCAGGATAATAGCTCTCATAGTATTTGGTGATTACACTGTCCTCCAATGTGACTTCATTCATTGAAAATCCATCATCAGAGACCTTTGTCCTGCTGCTAACACATGAAGAAAATAATAAAAACAAATATGCAGTTTGGATTTTCATTTAATTACGACGTGGTGTGTTTGGAACGTGGTCAAAAAAAATTGCCCATAACGGGCAGGGCTTTGTGCAGGTGTGGAATTAGCATTCCGTCCGCCCGGAACCGCTGCCTGGCTTTTTGATAAAGTTAAATAGTTAGTACCAAAGCTGGGCTTTATTCGTCAAGCCCCGAACTGAAGTACAGAAAAGTTACTGCTGCTGATTGTTATTCCGTCAAGCCACACTTGCACAAAACCCAATGTTATGCGTAGGCTTTATTCCTTCCATAAGTCTTCTTTTATTTTATCAAACATAGGTGTTGCAATATGTTTAGAAGGCTTTAATAACTCAGGGTTTTTACCTAATTCTTTTTGGAGTTTCGCTTTTAAGTCACCCAATACGGTCTTACCATGAAGATATCTTTTGGGATTTTCTTTTATGTTCTTTTCTGCCAGTTCTACGTTCTCTCCAGCCTTGTGACCATTTTTACTTTTAAGTGACTTATCAGTTAGAGTATTGACATATTTTTTTCTTGTTTTTTCAAATGTGTCAGATATCGACGTTTGTATCATCTCTTCAGCCCTTTCTACTGTTATTTCTGGATACAAAAAATTTATGTGTTCTGCATTTAACAATTGTGCTTCTATATCAGTTCCTGTTGTTACAAAATGATACGTAATATTTTCGTTATAACCATCTATGATATTTTGTATTTCCTCTTCTTCGAAATAATCTCGGTCTCTATGGATTGCAATTTTCATATCAGGTGCACTTTTGATAATAAATGCTGATAAAGCATTTGCCGTCTTAACATCTGAACAACCCTTGTACGACCAAATTTCTATTTCATCTAACGAAATATCAGATGCTTCAACCAATGTTTTAATAGGAAGTTGGTCTTCATCTTCAGTTAAAACGATAAGTTTTAATTTACCATTCTTTAATAAATCGCCTTTGTCCATCGCTCCAATATCCATAAGGACATTGATGATATTTATATCTTCGTCGATAAGAACTCCAGAATTTATCCAATTTATTTTTGCAATTGGCTGAAGTTCATAAAGGAAATGTCTTGAATGAGTGCTTATTATTATTTGAAAATTCTTTTCGACAGATAATTCATAAAGTTTTCTAGCAAGTTTTCTTTGATTGTTTGGATGGAGATGTGCATCAGGTTCGTCAAGCAATAGTAATTTGGGTTTATAAATATTGATGTATGAAAGGATTTGCAATATTTGCAGGAGACCGGTCCCAGAAGCATCGATTGGCAATATTTTATCAGAGTATTTTATTTGGACATTTAAATGTTCATCTCTTTCATGGTTAAAAGTTGCAATAATTTCAATATCCGGAAATATGTCGTAAACATCTTTTACAAAGGAATTCCAACTATCGTCATTTGTATTAAGCAGCCAAATAATATTTCTAAAAACATTGTTAGCATCTCCTCGTGCAGCTGCCCGTCTAACGATGCCTGGACTTTTTAATTCTTCAAAAGATGGAATTCCAGCTAGTCCGGGTACATAAATTGAAAACGGCTCTTCTATTTTTCTCAGTAGCTCACCGATAGGTTTATTGTGAATTTCAGTAGCAATGTTTTTATTCTTTCCTTTTCGAATTTGCACTTTGGTTTTGTTAAGCGTGTCCTTCTCTGTGAATTCAATTTGAATTGCTGATTTGACCTCAGTTTTTAATTTACCTCCAAAGGCTAGAGAATATACATCCCTAAAAGGTGCATAAATCAATTGTTCTGGTGTTAAAGATGTAGGTAGTTTTTTAGTTTTATTATTCCAACGAGAATTTTCAAAATTTGTCGTTTGTGCAACTGAAATTGCAAATTGAATTGCTTGAAGAATGCTGCTTTTACCCGAATTATTTGAACCTACAAGAACGTTGAGGTTTTCTAACCCAAGTTTTAGATTAGAAATATTTTTAAAGTTGCTGATTTCGATTGTTTCTATCATATTGATGTATCCTTATTTGAGGACTGCTGCCTTAGCTTACGCATAACGAACAGGTATTGCTGCAGGTGGGATATTTGAAATTCGTCCCGCCCGGAACTGCTGCCCGGTTTTATTTTGAATTTGAAGTTAAGAACTTATTGCCTGGCTTTATTCGTCGAGCCGAAACTGCTGCCGATAGCGTACTAAAGCCGATTGCTCCAACGTCAAGCCCCACTTGCAGCAATACCCTTGTTGGGTTGCGTTGTTCGTCCGATTGAGCCGTACGATTATTAGCGGTTGTATCAAAAGGTCTCGTCTAGTAATATCAACTTTGTCAACAGAAACTGTCACATTGCTTTCTAATCCTCATCAAGTCTAGTGTCAATTTTCTTAATTTGTTTACTATTTCAATATAAACTCACTTTGCTTGGCTCTAAAATTAAGTCCTGACCATTTTTAGAAGCTAATGTCGTACCTGTTATATCCCAGTTCGCAAATTCTACTGATTTCTTGACTATCTTCAATAATTGGTCTGCTAATGCAACAGGATGCTTTGTTCCTCTTAATTTCTCAATAATTTCTGTCAGTACTTCCAGTTCTTCTCTCTTCCAGCAAATAACTTTTTCAATACGTCAGATTACAGAAATCATTTGAAAACTAAGGCGGACTCCGATTGCTTAATGAATATACCCTTTTTGACAAGCTTATTACTTTAAGTTTAAATCGACTTGTAGTCCTCTCAATATAAGTCACAATACTTGGGATATGTTTCGCTTCTATGTCCCAACACCATTTGATAATCATAGTGATTTTTATCAATTTGCCGATAGCTGAATTTCAACCTTATATCTTTAACTTTTACTTGTCCGCATCTTGAAAATGCATATCCAGCTCTACCAGCTTTTGGATGAATTCGTTCTTTGTCTTTTAGGATTAAATCACCAAGTCCTAAAATTGTTGGGTCGTCTGCAATGACTTGTTGAACCCAAGTCTCGTTAAGTTCCTTATGCGTTAGTAAATTCAGCTTTTCCGGTCTTACAAGTTTCATGATTTATTTAGAGTGTTCAAAAAGGTGACGCACCAACGCGTAAATTTATGCTATTACACGCTACAGCTGAAATAATTTTTCTATTGACAACCAATCACTTAACGTTATACATTTTCAATTGTTATAGCGTCAATCCAATTTTTTGCAATTAGATGACTTCCTCATCAAAACCGTGAATACAGCAGCGCCAGGTGCTGAAAAAAATGATTGGAGCCCCGTATCGCTACAGCGCCCCCGAAAAGAAACAAGAGGTACCCGGAAAAATGAAACCGGGCAACAAGTTGCGCCACATTTTCTCATGGCACAGATGCCATCAGCGCTTTCCGTTTCACGATGCCGTTGCAAAAAAAGGCAGCAATTTTTCCTTCATTTTCTCCGGTATGTGCGTTCGTTTTTTGGTTTGTGTTTCCAGGAAAAAAAGCTGCACAACACCTGTGGTCAGCAGTTTTCCCTGCTCATTAAACACTTCCTGGTAAAAAGTAATTTTATAGTCGGTGGGTAGTTCGCGCAGCGTCGTGCGAATCGTAATGAGGTCATCATACAAGGCGGAGCGAAGAAATTTGATGTGCATATCCACTACGGGCAGCATCACGCCATCCATTTCCATTAGCTTGTACGAATAGCCAAGCTGGCGAATGCTTTCCACGCGTCCAATCTCAAAATACTGCGCATAATTGCCGTAATAAACAATCCCCATCTGGTCTGTTTCTGCATAGCGCACCCGCGTGGTGGTTTCTGATATATACAAAGTTGAATATTGATTAAAAGTGAATGAATACAGCTATTTTTTGCTCTTTTTGGGTGCAGCTACCTTCTTTTTCCTGTAGCTGTCATCAAACATACAGGTGATACCGCGGTGGTTGCCGCAACTGCCACGCTCTTTCACTTTTACGCTATTGGCAGCAAAGGCAAAATCTATCACACAGGGATCGCCGCTTTGCGTAAAGACAGCATGGGTAGCATCCACCATCGTAAGCGTTCCTTTCAGATCGCCGCTGCAATCGCTGCCACTCTTTTCAAAGTGAAGAAAGAACATATACTTCCCGGGTGTTCCGGCATCGCGAACAGAGAAAAAGTTCTTTGAATCTTTTACGTAGTCGGCACTATATTTTTGTTCCTTGGGCAACGTATCGATGGGGTTGATAACAACCCTGTTTTTGCCCGGATCTTCATTGCTATCGTTAATCACTTCTATAAAACCCCGGGCTTCCTTGCTGTAAGCATATCCTTTTTTGGTATAGCTATATTTGTCTTTTACCGTTTTTTCGCGGGCAATGGTAAATGTAGGTTCTGTATTAATGCTTACGCTGTGGCTGTAACCATCCGCAGTGCCGCTCGTAAGCAGCGGAAGAGAGCTGATAAAGTGTTTCTGATCATCAAAAAGCAGCGACAGCATTGTAGTTTTGTTACCGGATGCAACAGACAGCAGCAGGTATGTTTCAGCAGGTTTTTCAATAGAGCCAACGGGGTAAATGCGCCGCTTCGCCTTTTTATTGGTCAGCAATGAAGCATACACGGAATCGGGCACATATTGCTGCAGCACCGCAAGACTGATGGTATCTCGTTGCCTGCCTGTTGCAATACCGGTATCTGAAGCCTGGTAGGGTAAGGAGATAGGGGGAAATAAGGCATAAAAGCCTTTGATATCTACGGGAGTTTCGTTTGTTGCAGACTTCGCAACATCTGAACTATCACCACAGGATACAGCGAAAATGATGGCAATCAAGAACCAATATCTGATCATAACAGCGTATTTTCTCTGATAAAAATAGCGTGTAAACACAAGTAATGGATTATCTGCACAAATTGTTTTACAACAATGCCGGTTTTGCGCCTGGCAGATAAGTGGATCATGATGCATCAATCACGACCAATACACACCACAAAACAAGGCTGTAGTAGAGATAGAAATTTCGGTATGTATACATGCAAAAAGGAGGAAAAAGTTTCTATCCAATGAAAGCTTTAAAGCAGATTTTACAAAAAACAATCTGGGAAAAATCTCCTATCATTGCTGCATTATTCTTAGAAAAGCTTGCCTGCTGATTAGCAGCTACAACAGGAGATTTGTATTCATACAAACTCAATTTTAGTTGAGCTACATTGAGAGAGATAGCTACTGGTATGATGCATCCAAAATGATGGGTTCACAGCTTTTCAGCAATATTGAAATTTAACCTACATACAGCCCAGCTTTTAAACATTGGCAAATTTTCAACTTTGGCGCGGCAGGTTTCAATCTGTTCTGTGCATGTATATGTCATTGTAATGCAAGTTGCTTTACATCACAACGTTGCCTTCACAAAAAGGACAATCATGTATTAATGGTGGTTGAACATAACAATGCAAAGGATGCCCAAATCACAAAGATCTAGAGGCAGGAATTTCGGTAATGCCTGCGGCGTGGAAACGGCATTGTGATAGTAAGATTTAGATACAAACTTTCAGGACGGCTGCTTCTCATCCTTGATGAGATTTTTCAAAACGTCTGCCATATCTGGCGTAACCATTACGCCATGTGCTTCTTGTGCATGGCCGGCAGTCTTTGTCAAAACGTCTTCTTCTGTATTGCCCTCAATCACGGTGGGACAATGGAACCCGGCATCACTGCAGTGTAGAGTCTTCATGCTGTATGGTTGAAAATAGTGAAAAATATTGGGTAAAACGGATCAGGTTAATGCCAGGCAAAAAGGGGCTTTGCTCATATTCATTACTTTTTGAAAAATGAGATTCAAAAAGGTTACGTCCAAAAATGTCAATACAAAAATAGTAAAAACTAAATACAAAGCTACCCGGCTAAACACAGACAATTTATAACACGTTGATACAGATTTAAACTATCTCAACCACTGCTCATTATTGCTTATCCAAAGATAAAAGGGTATGCAACAATACATTGGCACCATTCGCCATATCGGCAGGTGTTGTATATTCTTTTGGCGTATGAGACAAGCCGCCTGCACTCGGCACAAAAATCATCCCGACAGGTACTATCATTGCCATGTCCTGCGAATCGTGCCCCGCACCACTCTGCATGTATTGATAACTTAGTCCAAGCTCTTTTGCTGATGCAGCAATGCGATGTTGCAATAGCGAATCCGTTAACGCAGGAGTAGCTCCCAGCACAAGGTTTTTAAATGTTATTTCTGTGCCGCCGGCATTTGCGATATCAGCGGCACGAAGCTGAATGTCTGCAAAAAGAGAATCAATCTTTGCCGACGATAAATCCCGGATTTCCAAACCCAGAACCGCCTTTCCCGGCACCACGTTAAAAGCACCCGGCTGCACCGCTATTTTACCGATGGTACCCACCTGTTTTCCTTCATGGCTGTTGATGACATCATTCACGGCAACGATGAGTTTGGCGGCAGACAACAACGCATCATGCCGCAGGTTCATGGGTGTAGTGCCCGCATGATTGGCTACCCCGGTCACGGTTACTTCCCAGTGTTCAATACCCACTATACCCTGCACCACACCGATTTGCAATCCGGCATTTTCAAGAATAGCGCCCTGCTCAATGTGCAGTTCCAAAAATGCCAACAGTTCACCCTTTTTTCGTGCGGCAGCGTCCAGGCTATCCGGATTTCCACCAATAAAGCGAATGCCATCCCTAATTGTAAGCCCGCTGTTGGTAATGTTATTGAGGCCTTCTTTTTTCACATGTCCCGCCATAGCGCTGCTGCCTATAAGGCTGCCTTCTTCATCGGAAAACACAATCAGTTCCAGCGGGTGATTAGTAACCAGATGTTGTTCCTGCAATAGTTGCATGATGGCAAGCCCGGCTACCGAGCCCAGGTCACCATCATAATTACCGCCATCTGGCACCATATCGATATGACTGCCAAACGCAATTGCTGGCAAAGAAGCATTATGCCCATTGCGCCTGCCTATGAGGTTACCTGCGGCATCTATTCTTACATCCAGTCCTGCCTGTTTCATTTGCTTCACAAACCAGGCCCGCGCCTCCTTATCGCCTTTCGAAAAAGCCACCCGGTAGCCTCTCCCCAACGAGTCTTTGCCAAAGCCTGATAAGCTTTCAATACCGGATACAAGACGCTCTTCCTCTACTTTCCATTCAATGTTGCTTTTTGTTTGGCAAAATGCCGAGCAGTAGCCTATCACCAGCAACAGAACAAAGCTGTATTTCATATACGGATTTTTTAAAAAAATTTTGTATTACAGCAACAACGATTTTGATAAATAATATACTCTTCTCATTAAGTATGATAGTCGACCGCTGCAAAACGTTGCCCAGTGAATTTACACAAACGGCTGACTGATAGACGGACTTGGTTGCGAAAACCATTTTGGACCTTCACCTGTCATATACACACAATCTTCGAGGCGCACGCCAAACTCCCCTACAATCGAGATATTCGGCTCTATGCTGAAACACATACCGGGCAGCAGCGGCTGCAGGTTGCCTTTTACAATATAGCCCCATTCATGCCCGTCCATCCCGATGCCGTGCCCTGTGCGGTGTGGCAGGCCGGGCAGTTTGTAGCCAGGTCCAAACCCGGCATTGGTAAGCACATTGCGGGCGGCATAGTCTACGCTTTCGCAGGTAGCGCCCAATTGCGCAGCCGCAAAGCCTGCCGCCTGTGCTTTTTGTTCCAGGTTCCAGATCTCGAGCTGCCGTGCTGTAGGCTCTTTGCCAAACACAATCGTGCGGCTGATGTCCGACTCATAACTTTCCACCACGCAGCCACAATCCATCAGTACCGTGTCTCCTTTTTGCAAATGCTGTGGTTGCACACTGCCATGCGGAAATGCCGAGGCTTCTCCAAAATTGATGCTTGCAAAGCCATGCACAGCGCCCATTTTTTGATGTGCTTCCGCAACGATCGCTTCAAACTGCGCCGGCGTCATTCCTTCGTGTAACTGCTGTATGCCAATTTTAATAGCAGCAACGGTAATATCGCTTGCTGTTTGCATCAATGCTATTTCTGCAGCCGACTTGATGAGCCGGCAGGCTAGCGTAACAGGATTGCCACTCACATACCGGAATTGAGGTGCCGCTTTCTGCAACCCATCCACAATGAAAAAACGAACCCTTTCTTCTATCCCGATATTGCCGGAACTGACACCCGTAGTCTGCAAAGCTTTTACAATAGCATCAGATGGATTTTCATCTTCTTCCCAGCCATATACTGCCTTACCTATTTTAATAAGTTCGCGAAGACGGGAGACTTCAAAAGCCGGTGCCACATAGCTTACTTCTCCCTTTGCAGGAATAAGGGCTACCATGGTGCGCTCGCTTGGCCACCACCTGATGCCGGTAAAATATTCCAGCGATGTACCTGCATCCAGAAGCAAGGCTTCTAAGCCTTCTTTCTGCATTAGTTGCTGCGCTTTTGCAATCCTGGCATTTCGTTCTTCCACACTGATGGGCTTAACATTCTTCGTCATGTTGGGCAGGCTATCCATCGGGTTGCTGCGCGCCTGTTTCCCTGCCGAGCAGGATGAGAAGCCAGCGAGCATTGCAGCGCCTGCGCTCAATGCAGATACATTTACAAAATCTCGTCTCTTCATGTTTCGGGAATTTTGGTTTCAGATGTCAATATACTACTCTTGCCTCAGTGTGTGATGAGGAAGATGCCAGACGTTTCATGTCATAAGCCCTTTTCTTTTGCCATGGGCAAAGAAGAATAGCTTTATACCTGTGTAGGCACGCGGTTTATTTTTGAAAGCAGCCAGAATGATACAATTACCCACATAACGCCAAGGCAAAAACTGGCAATGACATCTGTGGCAAAATGTACATTCAAAACAATGCGGCTGATGCCAACGGTGAGCGAAAGCAGAAACAGCACAAATGTGAGCAGCCACTTGATGGCGATATGCCAATGGGTATTCCAGACAATATATGCCAGCAGGCTGCAAAACACAAACGACGACAATGTGTGACCGCTGGGAAAGCTGTAGGTAGTGATGCCTTTAATAATGGGAAGATCGGGACGCTGACGTTGAAAAATATGTTTTAGTAAAAACATGATAAAGAAACTGCTGAGTGCTACTACGGCAATATCGATAGCCACCCTGTATTTTTTGGCAAGTAGGAAAAACAATACAATCAACACATAGGCAGGAAACAAAAAGCTGCTGGAACCCAGGAATGTAAATTTCTGCATGATACTGACGAAAGCATCTGTGGAATGGTGGACAACAAACGTATGCACACTGCTATCAAACAAGTCTTCTTTTTCCAAAACAGCTTCATCGGCTATCCAGGCAAAAACATATAAGGAAACGAGGAATAGTATTACAACCATAACTACTTTAAGCGACGCCTGTTTCAACAGCTTACTTGTCCATTTGTTCATATCTTATCTTTTGTTAGCTTTATATGGAAACAGCGAGCGGTTCTGCTGCTATCACGCCATGTCGTTACCGATGATGCAATCCCTTAAATCTCTGCTTTCGTGCAGCTGATAGTGCTACCAAATTTCTTTCCCATTTTCAGCCAGTTACATTTTTCATGTAGTTCTGTGTATGAAATGTTTGTAGTTGTGCCGCCCGGTGAAGTCCTGCCCATTGGTTCAAACTGCTCTCTTATCATTTTCCTGCCCTTTTACATTATAAAAAATACAGCCAACTTTGCGGATCCGTTTTCCTGCTGTCACAATGATATTGCAGAACCTGTTACCTTTGTACCAAACTAAACAATTGCAGGTATTGGTACTACACAATCAACATTATGCACTCGACCGGAAAAAATGTACAAGTAGCTGATTGCAATTCATTCTGAATTATATTTGGTCATTATCCCACATCGTTTATTCAACCTTTACAAACAGCAGTTATGAATACTGTTTCAACAAGAAACAATGTAACAGTTATCGGCAGCGGAGAGCAGGTACTATTATTCGCTCACGGTTTTGGCTGCGACCAAAATGCCTGGCGCTATATTACCGATGCATTTACAGACGGGTATACCGTGGTTTTATTTGACTATGTGGGTGCCGGCAAATCGGATCTTTCGGCTTACGATTCAAAGAAATACAGTTCGCTGCAGGGCTATGCAAGCGATGTGCTCGACATTTGCGAAGAGCTGCAATTGAAAGATGTCATTTTTATCGGGCATTCTGTAAGCTGTATGATTGGTGTGCTTGCGGCAAAGCAAAAGCCTCACTATTTCAAAAAGCTGGTGTTCGTTGGCCCTTCGGCGCGCTACCTCAACGATGGCAGCTATACCGGCGGGTTTGAAAAAGACGACCTTGAAAAACTGTTCGATATCATGGACAGCAATTACCTCGGCTGGAGCCGTACACTGGCTCCTGCAATTATGGGCAAAACTAACAGAGCTGAACTTGGCGAAGAACTCACCAACAGCTTTTGCGCCACCGATCCCGAAATTGCCCGGCAGTTTGCCCGCGTTACTTTCCTGTCCGACAACCGGAAAGACTTATCTGGCTTAAAAGTTGAGAGTTTAACACTGCAATGCTCCGAAGATATCATAGCTCCTTTAGAAGTAGGATATTATATTGAACAGCATACCCCAGGTAACACTCTCATACTGATGAAAGCCACAGGACATTGCCCGCACATGAGCGCACCGGAAGAAACAATCGAAGCAATAAAATCATTTATATAAGTCTGTTTGAACAATCAATTACAAAATAACCTGCGGGATGTAAACAAAGAGTTTTTAGCCTCGCTGATCAATACAGACGAGCTTTATATGAATGCCCCCTGCGGTTATTTATCGTTTCACGCCGATGGTACCATTATCAAAATCAACCGGACGCTGTGCGATTGGCTGCAATATGAAGAGTCGGACATTTTATATAAAAAAACGTTTTGCGACCTGCTGGTAAAAGGTGGCGTCATCTATTACGAGATGTTTTACATCCCCCTGTTGAAAATGCAGGGGTTTGTAAATGAAATCAACTTCGATATCAGGCGCGCCGATGGAACTCAGTTTCCTTCACTTGTCAATTCGATGGCGATACAGGACAAGAATGAAAAAATAAGAGCCGTAAACGTTACCATTTTCAACATTACCGACCGCAAAAAATATGAGTCGGAACTGCTGAACGCCAAACGGGAAGCCGATACGGAAAAAAAACGCTTTGAGCTGCTGGCAAACAACACACCCGATATCATATTTACTGCTACGCCCGATGGCACCATTGAATACGGTAACAAGCGCTTTTTCGATTATTTTAATATTCCTACCAAAAGCATCAACCAGCGGTTTGTGTTCCGGAAAATTCATCCCGCCGACAAAAGGCGCGCTATGCGTTTGTGGATGCAGGCAGTAGCAGAAAGCAAGCAGTTTGAAACCGAACTCAGGATTCAGAATGCCGGCGGAGAATACATCTGGCACCTCGTGAGAAGTGTGCCTTATACAGACGACAGTACTAGCATCCTGAAGTTTTTTGGTACCTGCATTAATATTGAAGCGCAAAAAGCCTTGCAAACCAAAAAAGATGAGTTTATCACGCTTGCCAGCCACGAACTGAAAACGCCGCTTGCGAGCCTCAAAGGTTATATTCAAATCATTCAGAAAGAAAGAAAAGATCCTTTATTTACCAATATTGTGAACCGCTGTATCAAAGCGGTAAACAACATGCAATACCTCGTCAGCAGTTTACTCGATGTATCCCGCATTCACTCCGGGCAGCTTACGCTTACGATGGAAGCATCGCTGCTTTACGATATGCTTACCGAATGCATAGACCTCACAACCATGAACTATCCGTCGCATCGCATAAAGTTTATCTTTCTTGCCGAAAAGGAAACATCTGTGTGGATGGACTCACAGCGCATTCAGCAGGTAATTATCAACCTTCTCACGAATGCCATTAAATACTCTCCCGGCAGCACGGAAGTGCTGCTATGTGCAGAAAAAATGGAAGGCGAGCCAAGAATAAAACTGACGGTTCAGGACTATGGAATCGGCATTCCGCAGGATGAAAAAACACAGATTTTCGATAAATACTACCGCGTAAAAAGATCTACCAACAACAACCAGGTGTCCGGGCTTGGCATTGGTTTGTTTATCATCAAAGAAATCATTAGCCTGCACAACAGCGAAATGCATGTGGAAAGCGAAATGACCAAAGGCTCACAGTTTTATTTTTCCCTGCCAATAGCGCAAACGCCTTTACTGACTGCACAGTAACTTTTACGTCGCTGAAAAAGTATTAAATACACAAATTCATTCTTGCCCAATTCGCACACCTGTGGTATAGCCTTTATTGCGCCATAAATCAACAAGTCAATTTTCTTTTACCAGTCTCTGTTTCTGCCCATCCTCTACGAATCTTTCATCAGGATAATGATCACCGAACCTACAATCATGATGGCAGACCCCAGGAGCTTTTTGCGTATATCCTGTTCCTTAAAAATACGGTATCCCAGCAGCACACTTACAATGGTGGACAGCTGGAACAGCGACAAAGCATAACCAACAGGCATATGGTCGAATGTATAGTTGGTTGCCAGCTGCATTGTCCCGATGCAAAGCACCAGCGAGAGATATTTACCAAAATATGCGCTCTTTACTTTCCGTATTTCCGCAGCCACATTCACGCGGTAAACAAACAACAGGATAAGGGAAAACAGGGCACCAAACCAGCACCAGCTGATAAAAGCGATACTTGCGGAAGATGCGAGAATAATTTTTTTCAGGAAAACGGCTTCGATAGCGGTAAGCACCATTGCCCAGATGCGGAATTTAATTTCGCTTTTTCGGAGCAGCGCAAAAGAAAACCGTTCCTCTGAAGTGTCCAGCACATAATAGCTGCCGTAGATGATAACAGCAATGCCAACTATTCCCCACACGTTAGGTATTTCGCCCAGCAATAGTACGCCGCCCATAATACCAACGACAGATTTGTAAGAATTGATTGGACCCAGTACCGAGAGATCACCGGTTTGCAACGCCTTTACCAAAAAACCATTGCCAAGCGCTCCTGCCACACCTCCCAGCAGTGAATAAAACCAAAAGGTACGCGGCAGGCTTTGCCAGTCAACACCAAACGCAATAGAAACACAGAGTATTGACAACAGGAAATAGGTAACAAAATTCACAACAAGCGGGTGATTGCCTTTTGCAGTCAGTTGCTTTTGAAACACGTTTCCCAATGGATTCGAAAGAATGCGTAATAACACAGCAATTGATGTGAGTGCCGTTTCTATCAAGGCAAGTTGGTTTTTTAGAACTGCTAAGGTCTGTGTAAAAGCGTAATTTTTTCCATGATCCTTTCAGTTCTGCCAGTAAATATGCGATGCAGATGCTATCGTTTTAACCTTCATATTCCGGCATCGGCAGCAGACCGCAACCACATACGAAGAATATATCAGATATTTGGCATTGTGAAAACTACACAAAGGCAGGCAGATACTCACGAAGTATCTTTAGGAGATGTTCACAATTCGGTAGAAACAACCAAAGGGAAAAAATGGAGCCGGTTTCTTGCTTTTGTAGGTCCTGCCTACATGGTGAGCGTTGGTTATATGGATCCCGGCAACTGGGCTACCGACCTGCAGGGTGGTGCTCAGTTTGGCTACAGCCTCATTTGGGTATTGCTGATGAGCAACCTGATGGCGCTGTTGCTGCAAAGCCTGAGTGCACGGCTTGGCATTGTGCGCCGGCGCGACCTTGCGCAGGCTAACCGCGAAGTGTATCCGAAAGTTGTGAATTTTTGCCTGTACATCCTGGCAGAACTGGCTATTGCTGCCTGCGATCTTGCCGAAGTATTGGGCATGGCTATCGGTATTCAATTGCTGACGGGCTTACCGCTCATCTGGGGCGTGTCCATTACTATTCTTGATACATTCTTGTTGTTTTATCTACAGAAGCTTGGAATGCGCAAGCTCGAAGCGTTCATCATCGCGCTCATTATCATTATCGGGCTTTCGTTTTTTGCCGAAATCTTTTTTGCAAAACCCGACTGGAGTGAGGTTGTGAAAGGTTTTAAACCAACTGCCCTGAGCCCGCAAGCCTTGTACATCGCCGTTGGTATCATTGGCGCTACGGTAATGCCACACAATCTTTACCTGCATTCTGCATTGGTGCAAACGAGAAAGGTGAAATCTGACGATGTTAGCATCAGGCGCGCGCTCAAGTTTAATTTTATAGACAGTGCCGTGGCGCTCAATATTGCCTTTGTTGTCAATGCCTGTATTCTTATCCTGGCGGCTTCCACATTTTTTACCGGTGGCTTCACCACCGTAGCAACGATTCAGGATGCACATATGCTGCTCGAAAACCTGCTGGGCACACGCATGGCGCCTGCTTTATTCGCCATTGCGCTGATAGCGGCGGGCAAAGTTCTACCGTGACCGGCACACTGGCAGGACAGATTGTAATGGAAGGCTACCTGAAGCTTCGCATCAATCCCTTTTTGCGCCGTTTGCTTACGCGAATGCTGGCCATCATTCCTGCATTGCTGGTGGTGCTCATTGCTGGTGAAGAAAAAGTAAACGACCTGCTGGTACTCAGCCAGGTGATCCTGAGCCTGCAGTTGAGCTTTGCAATTATTCCGCTCATTCACTTTGTAAGCGATAAAAAAACGATGGGTAAATACGCCATCAAAAAATACACGAAAGTGCTGTCGTGGCTCGTAGCTGCTATCCTTGTGTACCTGAACGTGCAGTTGGTAGTGGAAACCGCCATTACCGTATTTACCGAAGAAGGTCAGTGGTTCTTAAAAATACTGATGGGCGCAGGCGCTGCATTGTTTGTCTGGCTGTTTATCATGATGACAGCGTTACCTATACTCAACAAACACAAAGAATACAAAAGCATTCGCCTGCACAGCGAAGAATCGGAATTGCAAAATCTCTCCGTACCCCATGCACACCGCATTGCCGTAGCACTCGATTTTAGTAAACTCGATGAAAAACTGATTGCCTACGCACTGAGCCAGGGCAAACGCGACACTACGTATGTGCTTTTGCATATTGTAGAAACAGCTTCAGCCAAATACTTTGGGGATGCTGCAGATGACTACGAAACCCGCAACGATACGGAACGGCTTGAAGACTATGCTGCCCAACTAAAAGCGCGTGGATTTGATATCACCATTGTGCTTGGATATAAAAACAGGATTGCTGAAATATTACGCATCATTGAAACCGAAAAAGCAGATATGCTGGTGATTGGCGCTCATAGGCACACCGGGCTTAAAGACTATGTATATGGCGCTACGGTAGACCAGGTGAGGCATAAGCTTAGCATTCCGGTGCTTATTATCAGCTGACGCTCGTAAGTTGTCTTTGATGCCCATCTAACCGAAAAAGAGCAATCTCCTCTCCTATTGCAGCGCATTGAGCATGGCAGGCATAAGCGCCTGAGACCATTGTGCGTATTGTTTTGCAGAAGGATGCAATCCGTCACTTGCTACTGCGGTTGCATCGCCGGCATCTGCGCGGCTGATAACGGTAACATCTGTATAGCTGATGCCATATTGCTGGGTTACGGCTTTATTAATGGTATTAAACTCATCGATCTGTGTACTGATTTCAGGGCGGTTGCCACCAAAAGGCGTAACACCATAATCGGGTATTGAGAGTACGAATACATGACTTCTGCGGCTGCCGGATAAGAAAATAGCCGTATCGAGCAATGCTGTGAAACGACTACGATAGTTGGTGGTATCGTGCGACTGGTACTGATCGTTGACACCAATCAGCAAAGTGACAGCGAAAAAAGGACCTTTGGGTTGCGTGATGTTGATGGCTTGCATCAGGTCAAGAGTAGTCCAGCCCGTTGTGGCAATGTATTGAATTTGGGAAAAAACAACTCCTTTTTGCGCAAGTAAAGCTGCCGTTTGTGCGGGAAAACGTCCGGCAGAATCTACCGACTGTCCGATGGTATACGAATCGCCCAGCGCAAGGTATCGCCTGTCGGTTCCGGTATCGGCAGGTAATACAACTACGCCTGAACCTGGATTGACAGGTATCGTTAATATGATCGGGTTGTCTTTCTTGCAAGACACCATCAGCATACCCAACCACACAACAAGACCAGCACCTGCTATCCATTTTCCTATAAAGCCTTTTTTCATATACCATCATATACGAAAACAAAGCCGGACACGGGTGAGACAAAAGTGTAAAATCGCCTGCTTAACCAATAATTTTCCGGATAGTTGCTGAGTATCCGCCACAAAATTGGGTTCAAACGGCAGGCAGGCAAAGCACGCCGGGGGCAAAAGACAAAAAACAGGCAGATAGATTTCTTTTTTCAACCATGCGAATCGTTACATTTGCTACCCGCTTAATTAAACTAAAAAAAAGAAACCAATGGCTGAAAAAATCAAAGTAGCAAACCCTGTGGTGGAGCTCGATGGCGATGAGATGACACGCATCATCTGGAAATTCATCAAAGACAAACTGATCCTACCTTACATAGATGTTGATATAAAATATTACGATCTTGGCATGGAGTACCGCGACGAAACCGACGACCAGGTAACCGTGGATGCTGCCAACGCTATCAGGCAATATGGTGTAGGCATCAAATGCGCTACCATCACGCCTGATGAAGCCCGTGTAAAAGAATTTAACCTGAAACAAATGTGGAAAAGCCCTAACGGCACCATCCGCAATATTCTCGACGGCACTGTTTTCCGCGAGCCGATTGTGTGCAACAATGTGCCGCGCCTTGTTCCCAACTGGACAGCACCTATCTGCATTGGCCGTCACGCATTTGGCGACCAGTACCGCGCTACTGATTTTGTAACCAAAGGCAAAGGCAAACTGACCATGAAATTTGAAGGCGAAGACGGCACCGTTCAGGAATTTGAAGTGTACAACTTCAAAGGCGATGGCGTGGCACTGGCAATGTACAACACCGATGAAAGCATCACTGGTTTTGCACGTGCTTGCTTCAACAAGGCGCTCACCAAAGAATGGCCGTTGTACCTCTCCACCAAAAATACCATCCTGAAAAAATACGATGGCCGCTTCAAAGACATCTTTGAAGAAATTTACCAGAACGAATTCAAAACCAAATTTGAAGAAGCCGGCATCACCTACGAGCACCGCCTGATCGATGACATGGTGGCCAGCGCGCTTAAAATGGAATGGCAATTTTGTATGGGCTTGTAAAAACTACGATGGCGACGTGCAGAGCGATACTGTGGCACAGGGTTTCGGCAGTTTGGGTTTGATGACTTCTACTCTTGTAACACCTGATGGTACCGTAATGGAAGCAGAAGCTGCCCATGGCACCGTTACCCGCCACTACCGCGAACACCAGAAAGGCAAACCAACTTCTACCAACCCCATCGCTTCTATCTTTGCCTGGACCCGCGGTCTTGGATTTCGTGGCAAGCTCGATGGCAACCAGGAACTGATTGATTTCTGCCAGGCATTGGAACAGGTGTGTATTGAAACAGTGGAAAGCGGCAAAATGACAAAAGACCTTGCCATCACCATCAAACCGAAAGTAGAACACGGCACCGATTATCTGTACACAGAAGAATTTCTGGAAGAACTGGACAAAAACCTGAAAGCCAAACTGGGCAAGTAAGTTTTAAATCCATTGAAATAATACAATCGCCGCCGGCATATGCCGGCGGCGATTGTTGTTATAAAATGATGTTGATTTATTTCAGAAATACGCTTCCCATTATATGCGTTTATTCTTCAGCTAACATTCAATTGCATTGCGCAGAAGATTGCGAATCGAAAGCACGTGTTCCGAACAAATTGTATTGCCTCTGGAAACATTATCAGAACCAGTTCATTTGTGTTCAACACTCAACCTCACAATTCATTTCCCTGTTTTTCATTTGCTCAGTCTCAATAAAATCACATCGTGAGCCGGAACGCTTGCGGTAAACGCTTTTGCCGTATTGCCCATGTCTTTTTTCGTCCACACATTTCTTACTTTATAAACCTTATCGCCGTTCAATGTTCTGCCTGTTACTTTATCAGTAATGGCTTCAGTTTTCCAGTCAACACTAACAGGCATTGGCTTATCGTTCCTGTTTAAGAAACAAACCGCCCAATCGCCATTGCTCAATGGTTTGATCCAGGTTTCGAGGCTATCCTTTTTTGCATAGCGAAACCCCTGTACTGCCAATGTATCCTGGTCTATGGCAATGGCTTCTTTATCGGTTAATATCGCTTTTGGTTTGTGCCGACATTTTGGTAATGTCATTCCCCGCTATCAATGGCGACGCCATCATGCACCAGATGGAAAAATGCGCGCGGTCTTCTCCTTCTGTCAAGCCATTACCCACTTCCAGCATATCCGGATCGTTCCAATGATCTTTGCCGGCATATTCATTCAGGTTTGCCTGCAGGTCCACAATGTGCATGATGCCGTTTGCCGTCCAGCTACCCTGGCTGTGTGTGCCGTCAAACTGGTTGTAGATGTCGCCGGTGGTGCGCCACAGGTGACCCACATTTTGCGCCCACAACCATGGTTTGTGTTGTCCCCATTCGCACAAGCTAAAGACGATGGGTCTGCCCGGCTTTTCTCAAAGCTTTGCTCATGGTGGTATAGGCTTCCACCGCGTTGAGGCTGTCGCTATAGCACCAGTCAAACTTCAGGTAATCGGCGCCAACCGATGCATAGTAGCGGGCATCCTGGTATTCGTAGCCCCGCGCGCCGGGATAGCCGCCGCAGGTTTTGGTACCGGCACAATTGTACAACCCAAATTTCAACCCTTTGGAATGTACATAATCGGCAAGCGCTTTCATGCCATGCGGAAATTTTTTGGGATCGGCAACGAGGTCGCCGGTAAGGCTGTCGCGTTCCATCAGCATCCAGCCATCATCGAGCACGAGGTAGGTGTAGCCGGCGTCTTTCATCCCGCTTTCGATCATTACGTCTGCCGTATGTTTGATCAGGTCTTCATTGATGTTTGCCTGGAACGTATTCCAGCTGTTCCAGCCCATGGGCGGCGTGGGCAACAGCCCGGCAAACTTTTGTGCATGGGCACTCAGGCTAAAGGCAAGGGCAACGAATACAATCAATCGTTTCATCGTAAACAGGTTTTCCGTTTTTACAATGATTAAAGAAACAACTTGTTGACATAAGGTTTTGCCACCGCATTATCAATTGCTAAGGAATCGCAGTGATTGGTCAATATCTTATTATTCCGGCTAACAATACAGTTTTGGCAGAAAGCGAAAATTAACTGAGCCCTAGCTTGTCCAGCACTACTTTCGACATTTTGTAAAAGGCTTCGTGGCTGTAGCCTGCAATATGGGGTGTTACAATTACATTGCTTTGCGAAGTGAGCCATTGCAACTGCTCCTGTTCGGCAGCTGTAAAAGAATCTAATTTTTCATTCTCCAGCACATCTAGCGCAGCGGCGGTTACCTTTCCCGTTTGCAAAGCCCTCATCAGTGCCGGCACGTCGGTTACTTTTCCGCGGCAAGCGGTAAGAAAATATGGCTTCTGCTGCAAGGCATTGAAAAAGTTATCGTCAGCGTAATGAAAGGTTTCTTCTGTCAGCGGCAGGTGCATGCTCACCACATCCGCATATCGCGCTATCTGTTCCAGCCCCGATTCGCGGATATAATCTTTGGCAAAGCTGTCCCTGTATTTGTCGTGTGCCAGCACCGTTACGCCAAAAGGTGCGAGTAAACGCCCAAATGCTTCACCGGTGTTTCCATATCCAATAATTCCAACGGTTTTGCCAATCAGCTCGGTGCCTCTGTTGGCATCGCGTATCCACTTGCCTTGCTTTACTTCGGCAAAGCTGCTCGCGATCTTGTTCATCAGGCACAGTAGCATGCCAAGGTTATGCTCAGCCACAGCATTGCGGTTGCCTTCGGGGCTGCTTACACACTTGATGCCCTTGCTTTCGGCATAAGGCACGTCTATGAGTTCCATACCGCTGCCCAACCTGCCAATCCATTGCAGATGCGGCGCCACATCGAGAACGGCACGATCTATTTTCAGCCTTGTGGTAACGATGAGTCCATGTATGGATGGAATGATGTTCAGCAGTTCTTCATAGCTGATAGTAGGTTCGTAAATGACTTCGTAATTGTGCTTGCGCAAAGTATCAGACAGGTAAGGATGTGCTTTGGCGGTGATCAACACTTTATTCATACGGACAGGTAATTCAGAATGGGGAAATGAGTAAAATTTATTTCATTAAAAAACTAAGCTCTGCAAAGTCGCCAATGCTCAGTTGCTCAGCCCGTTTGTCGAATATCTTATTCTCCAGCACAGTAGCATCAAACAGGCTTTTGGTAGCATTGCGCAGCATTTTCCGGCGCTGGTTAAAAGCCGTTTTTACCAGCACGGTAAAGGCTCTGTCCGATTTTACCGGCAACACATGTGCTTTCCTTTCCAGGCGAATGACACCGCTCGTAACCTTGGGTGGAGGTGTAAAGGCTTCGGGCGGTACATCAAACAGATATTCTACGGAATAGTACGCCTGTATCAGTATGCTGATGATGCCATACACTTTACTACCGGGACCTGCTGCAATACGTTGCGCCACTTCTTTCTGAAACATGCCGGTGATGAGAGGCACCTGATCTTTCCATTCAATCATTTTGAATAGAATCTGCGTGGAAATATTATAGGGAAAATTACCAATCACGGCAAACTCACCTTCAAAAGGCGCAACCGTGGTCAATATATCATCATGAATAATTTTGCCCGCAAGTACAGGATACGTATTTCCTAAATAACCCACTTTTTCATTGTCTATTTCCACCGCTTTGAAATCGATACCCGGAATCTGCAATAAATATTTGGTAATGGCGCCGCCGCCGGGACCCACTTCCAGCAATTGGGAAATGGATGATACGGGCAGCGTAGCTACAATCTGGCGGCAGATAGCGTCATCGTGCAGGAAATGCTGCCCCAGCGATTTTTTGAGTGTATAAGACATGCACCGCAAAAGTACTCCGAAACAGTGGCAGCAATATATTTTCTATTTTCCGGCTTCGCGGCCATAAGAAATGAAAATAGCACCGGCTATAATGAGAATAGCGCCCACCACTGACTGCCAGGTTATTTTGTCTTTCAGAAAAAAAGAAGAAAGTATCACGACAAAGATAATAGAGCTCCTGTCGATGGAGTTGACTGCCGTTGCATAGCCGTCTTTCAATGCCCGGAACTGGAACAGTGAAGCCAGTGTAGTGGCTACGCCGGCACTCAGGATAAATATCCAGGTGCGCTTGTCTATTTTGCTGATCTCAACGGCGGTGCTTTGGTACAAAACTACTGACCAGGAGATGATTAAAATTAAGACGGCTTCGATAGCAAAAACAAGCGTAGAATTTACATCCTTTAATCCGGCTTTGGAAAACGTAACAGAAATAGCAGCCATGACAGCCGCCATCAGCGCAAATACAAACCACATGTGCATTTCTTTTTGGGAGGTGAACTATTTAACTCCTAAAAAGAATACCAATCTGGCTGAAAAAGGCGGGTAAAGTGGAATTTCATCAATTAAATAGAATCGATATCGAGCCTCAAACGCTCTTTCAATTCTTTTACAAGCGGGTATTGCGTTGCCATGTAGTTGTATCGTTCGCGGCTGTTCATCACCAAGAAGGGAGAAATTTCTTCCTTTACATCATCGGATACAGTTATCTGCAGCTGTATTGAATTGTTGTGAAATGTTTTTTGAATACATTCTGCCAGCATCATTCTTTCCTGTTCTACAAACCGTTGTTGCACCAATGCGTTTACCGTAATGAGAAGCCGGTTTTCGCTGAGGATGGTCAGGTTTGCCAATTTGAATGTATTGAACGCGCTGTGTTTTTGCTGCTCTTCGAGCTTGGAGGCATAGGCATTCCAGCATTCACGAAGCTTTTGCATTTCGAGTGGTTCGGCTTCATCCACTTCTTCAATCATGTACTGATCGCCATATTTGTCGCGCAGTGCCGATAACAGGCTTTTTTTAGACTTTGCGGCTGGCAAAGTAGCCACTCCGGCAGGTTCAGACGTCATGGAGAGCGTTGCTGGTTGTGGAGCTGCAAAGGCTTTGGCAACGGGCGCGGCGGGCTGAAAGGCAGGCTTGGGTACAGCAGGTTGCTCTATAAACAATTTCGATTCGGAAGTTGCTCTGGCAACCTTGCTTTCCATGGTAGCCGGTTCGGGCACCGTGTACGATGCGGCAGCCGGGCGGGAAGCAGTGATAGGTGCGGCTGACTTTGCAGGCATTCCGGGCTGCAAAGAAGTTGGCTGCAATGGCGGAATGCTTTTGCTGCGATAAGCAACCGGCGCGTCTACACGCTTCTTTTTCACCACTTCGTTGTTTTCAACCGTTAATTCGAGCGCCTGCTGTAAAAAGTTGAGCTTGATAATCGCCATCTCTACATGCAAACGTTTATTGCGCGTCATCCGGTAGTTGATTTCTGCTTCATTCAATATATTCAGGGCACTCACCAGGAATGACGCACTTACGGTTTTGGCAGCCGTCATATATCGTTCCTGCATACCTTCCACTACATCGAGCAGGGCAGCAGCTTTTGTGTCTTTGCACACCAGCACATTCCTGATAAACATCGCAAAACCGTTGAGCACCATATCGCCTTCAAAGCCTTTGCGGTTAATTTCATCGTACAGGAGCATGGCAGCCGAAAGATTTTGCTGCAGCAAACTATCAAGCAGCCGGAAATAATAATCTTCGTCGAGAATATTCAGGTGTTCGAGCGTATTCTGATAGGTGACGTGAGCGTTGGTGAAGCTGACGATTTTATCCAGGATCGATAAGGAATCGCGCATGCAGCCTTCACTTTTTTGCGCAATCAGTTGCAGGGCTGCCGTTTCGGTCGAAATATTTTCTTTTTGGGCAATGTCCTGCAGATGATCTACCGTATCGTGCACCGTTATTCGTTTGAAATCAAATATTTGGCAGCGCGATAAGATGGTGGGAAGGATCTTATGTTTTTCGGTTGTTGCCAGGATAAAAATGGCATAAGGCGGCGGCTCTTCGAGCGTTTTCAGAAACGCGTTGAAGGCGCTTGCACTCAACATGTGCACCTCATCTACAATATAGACTTTGTATTTGCCAGCCTGTGGTGCAAAACGCACCTGCTCCACCAGTGAGCGGATGTCGTCTACCGAGTTGTTGCTCGCCGCATCCAGTTCATGAATATTTAAAGAAGTGCCTTCGTTGAAACTGCGGCAGGAGTTGCACACATTACACGCTTCGCCATCGGGTTGCAGGTTTTCGCAGTTGATGGTTTTAGCCAGAATACGGGCGCAAGTGGTTTTACCCACACCACGCGGACCACAAAATAAAAATGCATGTGCCAGCTGGCGGTTTTTAATTGCATTTTTCAGTGTCGTTGTAATGTGCTGCTGACCAACAACCGTGTCGAACGTTTGCGGGCGATACTTTCGTGCAGATACAATAAACTCATTCATAACCGTGTGCAAGTTAGCAATCTGCCCGCCAAAGGTGCCTTCTTCTTATACACAGCAGTTATGCAATTAAAAAAGTATTCTATCAATTGAAGTTCAATTATTTATAATCGAATACAAGTCAAATTAAGTTCGCGAAAAATTTGTTTTTCCACCAGTAATAAACATAGTTATGCAGGTTTTTCCGGCAAATTTTTTGTCTTTCCACAAAAGGCAGAAATTTTTGAAATCAGGTTCCATTTCCTCAGATAGCTTTACAATTTCCGGTCAAAAAGCCCCGATTTTTCGTTCTTTCAATCGTTCACCCGATAGATGATTCTACAGGTAATAATAGTTGTTTTGACAAATATTACAGGAGAATAAAAGACTCAGGTTTGCCGTCATCAACCTCCACAGCGATTTGATTTTTCCAAAGCCGTTCTGCAGCTTATATTTAGGCAGTAAGAACCAACTATGAAACATTTCCTCCTGCTTTGTTTTCTTTTCGCGGCAGTTGCATGCCATGCACAGTCATTCAGAATCAGCATCACAGATTCCCTGCACACCAATACGCTTGATGGTCGACTGCTGCTGTTGCTGTCAAAGAAAGGAGGCATAGAACCCCGCTTTTCCATTGGCGATGCCGCTTCTACCCAAATGGTATTCGGTGTGAATGTAGACGACTGGAAACCCGGCACATCGCAAACACTGAACGTAAACGCATTTGGATATCCTGTAGAACGTTTGACAGACGTGCCTGCGGGAGATTACTTCATACAGGTACTGCTGCACAAATATGAAACCTTTCACCTGCAAACAGGACAAACTGTAAAGCTGCCTATGGACCGTGGCGAAGGGCAACACTGGAACACAGCACCGGGCAATATTTACTCCACTCCTGTAGCCATTCATTTTGACCCGGCGACAGCCAATGAAATTCATCTCGACATTTCCAACATCATACCGCCCATTGCAGAACCAAAAGATTCGAAATATGTAAAGCACATCAAAATACAAAGTAAAAAACTGACAGAATTCTGGGGCAGACCTATGTATATTGGTGCTCATATTTTATTGCCGGAAGGCTTTGACGAGCATCCGGCGGTGCACTACCCGCTTGCCATTTTTCATGGTCATTTTCCGGAAGACATCAGCGATTTCAGCACCACTCCGCCCGATCCAAAGCTGGTGCCCGACACAAGCGATCGTTTTCACCTCATTGGCTACAACAAGATAGTCCAGGAAGAAGATTACAAGTTTTACAAACAGTGGACCGGCAAAAACTTTCCACGTGTGCTGGTGGTAGAAATACAACACGCCAATCCATACTACGATGATTCTTATGCGGTAAATTCTGCCAATCTCGGTCCTTATGGCGATGCCATTACGTACGAGTTACTGCCCGAGATTGAGAAACGGTTTCGGGGCATCGGGCAGGGCTGGGCAAGGTTTATGTATGGCGGCAGTACCGGCGGTTGGGAAGTGCTGGCGGCACAGGTATTTTACCCCGACGAATACAATGGCTGCTATGCCGCGTGCCCCGACCCGATTGACTTTCATCATTACACCACGATCGATTTATATAATAATAAAAACGCGTATTACGTAGAAAGCGATTTCCGTAAGACGCCACGTCCGGGTCATCGCGACTACCTGGGTCATGTGAGCTCGATGGTACAGGAAATGAACCAGCGCGAACTGGCGTTGGGAACCAACAGCCGCAGTGGCGACCAGTTTGACATCTGGGAAGCGGTGTTTTCACCCATGGGTGCAGACGGTTATCCCAAACGGATATATGATAAATATACCGGCGCTATCGACTCTTCGGTTGCTGCCTATTGGAAAGAGCATTACGACCTTACGCACATTATTCGCCGCGACTGGCCAAAAATTGGTGACAAGCTGAAAGGCAAGATTCATATTTATGTAGGCGACATGGACAATTACTATTTAAACAATGCCGTATATACAGCAGAGGATATGCTGAAACAATTGCAACATCCGCCCTGCAACTGCGAAGTAGACTATGGCGATCGTGCCGAACATTGCTGGAACGGCAATCATGACGAGCCGAACTACCTGAGCCGGCTGCATTACAACCAGATGTTTATTCCCAAATGGGCGGAAGAAGTGAAAACACGCGCACCCAAAGGCGCCGATCTGACGTCGTGGCGGTATTAAAATGAAGCTGGAATTTGTGGGTTCACACACACTAAAAAAGGCAGTTGTAACATTATTACAACTGCCTTTTTTAGTGTTAGCTAATTTTCTTTTGCCACCCAATTTTGGACCTTAAAACAAGGGAAAAAATTATAGAACGCTACCTTGATCGTAATCATTCCGCAGGATAATATTCTTACTATTTCATATTTACCAACAAATAGTAGCGCCTTTCAAAACAACCCGTAAAAAACAAAGGATTACTTGGGCGCTTTGCGGTAAATGTAAAAGGCAACCAACAAAAAGACCACGTTAGGAATCCAGGCTGCTATAGCCGGGGGCAGATTGCCTTTGGTAGAAAAAATAGTGGAAAACCGGTCCATCAGGATAAAAATAGCCGCCGTGATAAAGCCAAATGCGAGATGCACACCGCTGCCGCCGCGCACTTTGCGCCCCGCAACCATTGCCCCGATCATGGTTAGAATAATCACCGCAAAAGGTGTAGCCACACGCCGGTAATTTTCAATTTTTAAATCGTTGATGCCTTCGGCACCCCGCTCTTCTTCGCGGGTAATGTATTTTGCAAGTTCAGGACTGGTGAGAATGTCTTTGGCATGTTCGTCGCGGCTGAGATCAAAAGGTTTGAAGTTGAAGCTCATATAACGTTTGGGAGTAGAGACCGTTTTTTCCTTCAACCCGTTAATGGTTCGTTCAAACACAGATTGCAGTTCCCATTTCCGCGAAGCGGTATCCCATTCCAGGCTCGCTGCCCGCATGTTGTACACCAGTTTGTTGTTTTTGATGGTATGCATAAAAAAAGGTCCGCCCCGGTGGCGGCTGGTGTCGTAGTTGATAATACCGGCATAGGAAAAAGAATCAATGCGCAGGTACATATTCTTTTGATTCGGAACGGTGATCTCGTTGTAAGAGGAATGATTATCTATATAATTGACCTGGAACTTAAGACGCGTTACTTCGGCACGCGGAATAACAAATGCATTGGACGCCCACAGCAAAGTGGCTAAAAAAAGACCACCGATAAAGTAAGGCAGCAGCAGCCGCTGGTACGTAATACCACTGGCAAGGATGGCAATAAATTCACTTCTTCCCGCCAGCTTGGACGTAAAAAACAAGACTGCGATAAATACAAACAGGGGAAACAAAAGCGCGATGATGTGCGGAATAAAAGCAATATAGTACTGCATGAAAATCTGACCTGCGCCGAGACCTGACTGCACAAAGTCGTCGGTGTGTTCGCTAATATCCACTACCACTGCTATAATGGTAAACAGGAAAATAGAAAAGAAGAAGGTTACCAGGAAATTTTTAATGATGTACCAGTCAAGCTTTTTCATGCCGCATCAAAAATAAAAGAAATGCTGTTGTGCTCGTGTGAAAGGTGGCTGTGCCGGGAAACTATTCTGTACTCTCAGCTTTTATTGTCTCAAAATGCGGCACCTTGTTTAACCCGTACATTCCCTTTGTAATGGATCAGAAATGATTCTTAGAGTCGTTGCTTTACCTGGGCAATCATAGCGGGTTTCCATGCGGCAAATGTGCCATCAAGAATATGCTTCCGCGCCTCGCCCACCAGCCACAGGTAAAAAGCAAGGTTTTGGATACTGGCCAATTCGAGCGCCAGAAATTCGCCTGCCACAAACAAGTGTCGCAGGTAAGCTTTTGTATAATATTGGCTTGTAAGGCAAGGCAGTGTTTCATCGATAGCGCTGAAATCTGTTGCCCACTTTTTGTTTTTGATATTGATCACGCCCTGCGTGGTAAACAACATGCCGTTTCTTCCGTTTCGGGTTGGCATCACGCAGTCAAACATATCGATACCCAAACTGATACATTCCAGGATATTCCATGGCGTACCCACGCCCATCAGGTAGCGAGGTTTATCTGCCGGCAGGTTGTCGGCACACAAGTCTGTAAATTCATACATCATCTCTTCCGGCTCGCCCACACTTAGCCCGCCAATGGCGTTGCCACTCGCTTCTTTCGAAGACACATAGTCGCAGGATGCCTTTCGCAAATCCTTGTATGTTCCACCCTGCACAATGGGAAAAAGGTTTTGGGTATATCCATACGGTTCCGGCGTCTGAGACAGCCGGGCAAAACACCTGTCGAGCCAGCGATGCGTGAGTTCCATGCTTTTTTTGGCATACAAATACTCACTCGGGTAAGGTGGGCATTCGTCAAACGCCATGACGATATCGGCGCCAATACTGCGCTGAATATCCATTACTTTTTCAGGTGTAAACAGGTGACGGCTGCCATCAATATGCGATTGAAACAGTGCGCCTTCTTCCGTTAGTTTCCGGTTGGCAGCGAGCGAAAATACCTGGTATCCGCCACTGTCGGTAAGGATTGGTTTGTGCCAGCCATTAAA
Organism: uncultured Chitinophagaceae bacterium; assembly: GCA_963760045.1. Lineage (GTDB taxonomy): Bacteria > Bacteroidota > Bacteroidia > Chitinophagales > Chitinophagaceae > Ilyomonas. The sequence goes on along the minus strand of CAVXBN010000014.1, from coordinate 27,472 downwards.
ATGATGCAGACCGCCGGCAGCCTCGAGAATATCGGTGCCGGGGCGCAGGTACAGGTGATAGGTATTACCCAAAATAATCTGCGCTTTGATTTCTGTGTCCAGCTGCTGCTGATTCACAGCCTTCACACTGCCCACAGTGCCGACGGGCATAAAGATGGGTGTTTGTATCACGCCATGATCGGTGGTGATGGTGCCCGCACGGGCTTTGGACTGTGTGTCTGTTTTGTGAAGCTCAAATTGTAAAGAAGGCATGGCGGCAAAAGTAGCCGTTTTCGGGGTTGTTGCCATTGATGGCTATAGGATATATGGAACCGCGTCAATCAATAACAGGAAATAACGGACACCAAATCAAATATCTAACATAATGATTGGCGATCTGAATTTCACAACGCTGATTTATTAAGCTTCATTTCACAAAACATGAATGAGGAACCAATACCTTTATCCAAATGAAAAGAATGAAAAACGTGACGGGAATAAAGATAGCTTTTGCTGTTATCATCATGATGTTGTCGGCTCAGCTTCATGCGCAGAACCCGGTAAACTGGACACCGAATCAACTCATAGAACCTTCTGCATTAGCTCGGAGTATTGAAGCAAAAAAAGATGTGCCTGTTATTCTCAGTGTCGGTCCGGGTTCGGTAATTCCGCAGTCCATTAACATCGGTATGGCAAGCGAAAAAGAAGGTTTGGAAAAACTCAAAGCCCAATTAAAAAATACGCCTAAAGATGAAAATATCGTCATCTATTGTGGTTGCTGCCCGTTCGACCATTGCCCCAATGTAAGACCTGCCATCGACGTGCTGAAAGAAATGAAATTTACCAATTATCACCTGCTCAACCTGCCTGATAACATCAAAAAGAACTGGATTGAAAAAGGATATCCGGTTGCACCGGGCAACAAATAAAATCCTGAACTACTTGTTCAATTTACAGAAACTAACTATCGCTATAATGCAAAACAGCCGGACAAATAATCCGGCTGTTTTTGCATTAGACACTTTGCACCTTGCTTTAAGAACGATGCATTCACTAAAACAACTTCTAATAAAAAAGTGTATTGCTTTGTCCGTCTATATTAAAGTCTTCCCGCATCCTCACTTTCCTCGTAAAACTGTTCAGCAGCCTTACCCTGTCGCACGATACCACACTTTCGTCCCCGATTCCTATGAACCCGATACGGGAAGGTTTGTCCGAAGCACGAATTGACATGCTGGCAAGCACAACATTGTTTCGTAACAAATAAGCTTTATTGCCTTTGATCGCAAACTGCACCGTTTGGTATTTGGTAAAATCAATAGCTGGCTTTATAGTAATCGTTTTTTTCGCTCCTCCACAAAACATTTCGTATGTACCCACATTGTTAACGGGTGCATTAAAAATGACCCCGGCGCCAATTCCGTGGACCACATATTCCCGCATTGAAAAAGAAACCACATTATCCTTGTTTTGCATCGTGGCTTCGAGCACTACACTATCACCGCTGATGTTTTGCGAAGCGGGTATTTCGTATTCGATAGTGGTAGGAGATTTCAGAATCAATATTCCTCCCGGTTCTTTTATCTGGGCGATGCCATCCTTTATCAACAGGCTCTCATCCAGTAAGTTCGCGTCCGGATCGAGACCTGGATCGGGATCGCCAGGGCGAGTAGTAACAAAATAAAATCCATACCATTTGTAGGTAGTATCTTCCTCTGCTAAGAACGAGCCGGTTGCCTGTGAACTGGTACGCTCCAGGGCAAGGGAGGCAACGGAGTTGGAAACGTCTTCTTTTTTGCAGGCAGCCAGGCACAAGGCACAGGCAATAAAGTAGGTAAAAGATCGGGTTTGCATGTTGAGTTTTGGTTTGTAAAGTGAGAAAAATCAAACATAAGGCAAACAATTTTATCTGCAAAAAAACCAACTGCTGTCGTAGAAAAAAATAGTTATTGCCTGCGACACTACGCTCGATTGGGGCAAATCATTTCATGCTTTCGAAAACCTGTTGACGAGTGATGATGTAGTGTTTATAAAACACATCACTCAGCATGGGCTGGTGGAATTTTTACTTTATTGCTTTCGTTATTCCGTAATTCTCTTTCTAAAAAATAATTAAGGGCTGTACGCAATACCGCAATAGCTGCGAGTTTGCCAATATCATCCCAGGTAGGTGCAATGGCAGTGGCCAAAATATCAGCAGCAAGCAGCAACTCCAGCGCAAGGGTAAGAGAGCTGCCAAACTGTATGCGGATTGTTTGATTGGTTGCGCCATCATCCGGATGAAAAATGTGCACGAGATAGCGATATAAAAATTTGAGTAAAGCCACCGCAATCACCAGGGCAGCCAGCACTTCTACGGCGCTGCTCAGGTGCCGGGTAATGATTTCGGCAATGTCTTTCATGAGTAGAAAATTGGTACCAGTCATCATCACAAACCATAACAATGCCGGGCTTGCTTACAGCTATACACAGCGCTGCTCTCAGCTCTTCCTTTTCTAAATTTTTTTATCGAGTTAAAAAAAAACAGGCACAGGTAAAAACCTGTGCCTGCATAGATATTGAAAAACATTGCTGCCTTTTGTATACACCCAGATGCCCGCTTGCTATCCGGGTACAGAGGCATAAATATTAGAAATTAAAGACAAACTTGGTGAACAACCGGATACCATTGAAACCCATCTGCACGGCATCGAAAGGACCACCAGATTCGCTATCGCCCCACGACGACGATTTTGCATTGGCAATTACAGATACATCGGGATGCACATTGAATATATTATCTACACCTGCATACCAGCGAATGTTGCTGCTTAGCTTCAGCGAACCATAAATATCCGTGGTGAATTTACCATTAAAAACAAAGTTTTCAGGAATCACCGCACTTCCATCATCTGTGGTCACATAAGGATCCCAGCCTTGTCCCTGGTCAGAAATGCCCTCGCCACCCGGACCGCCGGGGGCTGCGCCCGGAAGACTGGCATACCCGAAGCCTTTGGTCATCAGCTTGCCAAAATAATTGAGCCGTGCGCCTACGGCAACATTGTTCACACTATAATCGCCTGACAGTGAAAACTTCATTTTAGGTGCGGAAGCAATAAGGAAAGCCTGCTCGCGGCTGCTGAAAAATGCCTGCTGGTGCGCATAGCTGTCATTCAAGGCATCAGGTATGTTGATGTTATCGATCTTGATATCCTGCAGGTTGCCGGCTAATGTAACTTTCAATTTTCTCTTTCCCCAGTTTTTCGCGTAGTCAGCTACAATATCAAGACCACGGTTGGTGGTGCTCACGGCATTGGAAAAAAAGTTGACAGCGCTCACATTATACTGTTCAAGATAGGGTGCGATGGCAGGTGTTGATTCATCAAAATTACCGGTGATTACTACCCTGTTTTTTACTTTCACCCAATAACCATCCAGCGTAATGGTAAAGTTGGTAAATGGTTTAGCCGTAAAGCCAAGACTCGCGTTCACCGATTCTTCCTGTTTCAGTTGCGGTACACCGGCAGCCCTTGTAATTTCTGAATAGTTGGGGCTCAGCTTTGTGTATTGCAGTGTGGGTCCAAGACCGGGAAGGTTCACGATCGTGGTGTTGGTATTGCTGAAGTTGATCTGCTGAAGCGACGGTGCACGGAAGCCTGTGCTTACCGAGCCGCGGATGTTAAAATCATTGCCCAGCTTATATCTCGTAGCCAGTTTATAGGTGTTCACAAATCCAAAATCGGAGTAATTTTCAAAACGCGCGGCTGCATCTACGAGCCATTTCTTGGTAACATCTATCGCTACATCTACATATCCGCCGATGTTGGTTCTGTCGGCAATCACTTCGTCGCCAGGCTGATAGCCCGGGTATCCCTGTGACCCGGATCTTTTGATGGTGGTATCGCCGTCTTTCACAAAATAGGCGCCGCCATAACGGTAAGAGTCGGGCTCACCCGCATAAAGCTGGTAGCGCTCATACCTGAATTCGCCGCCAAAGGAAAGGGTAAGACCTTGTGCAACCGATTTGTACAGTTTCGTCAGATCGAGGTTGGCTGTATTTTGTAAAAAGTTGAAGCCGCCGTCGTCAAAATCATTTTTGGTAGCCTGGATATCCTGTGGCAATGAAGCATTAAAGGTTTTGTGACCAAAATAATGAAAATCATTACGACCTGTTACATTACTGAAATCCCATTCAAAGCCGGGTAGAAAGTTTCCTTTGAATGTTCCTTTTAAACCAACAGCAAAGGAGGCATCATTGATTTTTACGTTTTCCTGCGGGTTAAAGAAAATGGTTCCGTCTGAAGCCGTACGCATAATCTCTGGAACAAAAATCACATCGCCGTTTAGCTCAGTGGGATACCGGGCAGCGGCGCTTGGATAGTTGCGTGTCCAGGCATACACTTGTGAGCGCTTGTAGTTATAACCACCATAAAAGTAGAATGTCGTATTGTCGCTGATGGGTATTTCAGAATTTACCATACCGCCACCGGCAAGTACGGCACCATCGCCAAAAGCACGGCGCCAGCTATTCACGGGAATAGCGTCTTTGCTGCCGGATGTGGTGCTTGTATCGGGCAGCGCGCGGAAAGTTTTACCGTGGTTTAAGAAATTGCCGGCAAAATTGATGTAGCCATTTCTTTTACCGACAGGTATGCCGTAATCCAATCCCAGCTGAACAGTTTTGCCATCCAGCCATGAGCCGGTATAAAACTGCGAAGGATCTACACTATTCAATGTATTGTACTTAGGATCGTAATAGCTGCTGGCACCTGCCACCACGTTCAGGTGGTTCACGTCTTTTTTCAATACAATATTAATAACGCCGGCAATGGCATCGGAGCCGTATTGGGCGGATGCGCCATCGCGGAGTATTTCTACCCTGTCAATAGCGGCTTCAGGAATGGAATTGAGGTCATACCCCGAGTTTCCGCGACCCCGGGTACCCGCCTGGTTCACAAAGGCTGACATATGACGGCGCTTACCGTTTACCAACACGAGTGTCTGGTCGAAACCAAGACCTCGCAGGCTGGCAAAGTCAATTGCGTCGGCACCATCGCCCCCGCTTTGTTTGTTATAGTTAAAGGAAGGAACAGAAATGTTCAGTTGCGACATCAGTTCTGGTCTGCCTGTGGTTTGGCTCACCTGGTTGATGTTGATAACGTCCACAGGCACCGGCGATTCGGTCTTGACCCTGGCAGCGCCACGTGATCCGATGACGACCACTTCCATAAGTTCACCAACATTGGGTTGAATGGTAATCACCATATCAGCCAGGTCTTTCACTTTCACACTTTTATCGCCATAGCCCACGAAGCTTACGATCAATACATCGTCGGGAGCAGCGTCAATAGTGAATACACCATCTTTGCCGGAGAGGGTGCCGCTATTAGTGCCTTTTACCTGAACAGATACGCCTTCCAGCGGCAATCCGGTATTGTTGACAATTTTCCCTGACATTTTTTGTTTTTGGGCAAATGAAGGAAGGGCAAAAAGCAACAGCACAAATGAATAAAACAGGGGTCTCAGTAATCTCATAATGCGTTTTGTTTATAAATGTAAAACATAATATTTGTTTTTTCATTTGACAAGACGACGTTAGCAGCAGTTTTTGGAATATTGATAAACAAATTTGCGAATAAATGTTGAAATAAAATGACCCACTCAAAATAAAAATATTAATATAAAATATTTATATGCATAGTTTTTTTTATAGAAGTAACCACCTTGAGCGTATCAATGCCTTTTAAAATACATAGAATGGAAGATGCTTCGCAGAAAATGAGTAGTTGCCCCTTAAATGCTTTAGCCAACTTGCCGGATGTACAGTTGCAATTTGAATACCTTGGAAAATGGATACAGCTCAATCAGCCCATCAGCAGGAACTATAAGTTGCTCGCTTTATGTGAATTGATACTGAAGGGATTGCAAAAAAGTGTGAAAAAATAATTTTGAAATTGGCGGGGTTTGATTAATTTAGTGGCAGAATTTAATGGGTTAGTAAGTAATTAGCCGGTTGCAAAACCGGCTTTTACTTTTATCATAATGCCCATTTTTCCTAAAATACCTCCACAGGTTTTAGCAATACCTTCCTCCCCGTTTTTCCACTAGCATTTTAACAGGCAAATTAGATCCACACGCCGCTGTAGTTGTAACAAATCATCATTGTGGGATAATGTTATTTACCTGCAACCAACACATTTAGCAAGAGCAATAATGCTGACAAAATACAGTCTCTTTTAAGCCTGCATGATTAAACAAGGCACGTCTATTTAGAAAAAGCAGCATTGCTCATCCTTCGATAATATTTATCGCTTAGCCTACCATTCTGCCATATGTGTATAAAAAGATCAAGCCTCTCTTATGCCTCCGCAGGTCATGTAAAAGGCAGCGTCCGTACTCATACAGTACAAAAAATAACACCACAGAATGCAACCAAAAACAATACGCCAATCTTAAGATTGAATTACAAATAGGATGAAGCTACAAGCCTTATCTTTATTTTATGAGCAAAGTAAAGACTGCATTTTTTTGCAGCAATTGCGGACAGGAAAGCGCAAAATGGCTGGGCAAATGTCCTGCCTGCAATCAATGGAATACGTTTGTGGAAGAACTGATAGCCAAACCTGCCAAAAGCGAAAATGGCTGGAAAGATTACAGCGCTGATGCCGTTTTCACCAAAGCAGTGTCGCTGTCAGAAATCAGTACCACGGAAGAAAAAAGGTTGTTATCTACAGATGCGGAGCTAAACCGTGTGTTGGGCGGCGGCATTGTAAAAGGCAGTATAGTATTGGTGGCAGGTGAGCCCGGCATTGGAAAAAGTACACTGTTTCTGCAAAATGCTTTGCTGATGAACGAGATTACAACTTTGTATGTAAGCGGGGAAGAAAGTGAACAGCAGATAAAAATGAGAGCCGACCGGCTAAAGGTTAACAATGAGCGTTTTTACCTGCTTACCGAAACCGTTACCCAAACCATTTTCAGCGAAATAAAAAAGCTGAAACCGCAGTTGGTTATTGTCGATTCGGTGCAAACGCTGCAAACCAATCTTATCGAATCTTCACCGGGCAGCGTGTCTCAGATACGCGAATGTGCAGCCGAGTTTCAGCGCTTTGCCAAAGAAACGCAATACACCTGTATTTCTCATAGGTCACATTACCAAGGAAGGCAGCATTGCCGGTCCTAAAATTCTGGAGCACATGGTAGATACCGTGTTGCAGTTTGAAGGCGACCGCCACTATACCTACCGCATATTACGCACGCTCAAAAACCGTTTTGGCAGCACAGCAGAACTTGGTATTTACGAAATGACAAACGAAGGCATGCGTGGCGTCATCAATCCTTCGGAAATATTAATCACTCAGAAAGAAGACGGGCTCAGCGGCAGCGCCATTGCGGCCAGCATGGAAGGCATGCGACCTTTACTGATAGAAGTGCAGGCGCTTGTAACGCAAAGTGTATATGGCACACCGCAGCGCACCGTTAGCGGGTTCGACCTGCGGAGATTACAGTTGTTGCTTGCCGTGCTCGAAAAGCGGGGTGGCTTTCACTTCGGGATGAAAGATGTCTTTTTAAACATTGCCGGCGGGCTCAAGGTGGAAGATCCGTCTATCGACCTGTCGGTTATTTGCTCCCTTTTGTCTTCCTATGAAGACGTACCTCTTTCGCAGCATATCTGTTTTGCCGGCGAAGTAGGATTGAATGGAGAAATCCGCGCTGTGAACCGCATCGAACAGCGAATTGCAGAAGCTGAAAAACTGGGCTTTGAAAAAATCGTCGTATCCAAATACAACAAAAAAAGCGTGAGCAGCAAACAGTATGATATAGAAGTGGTGTCGCTTGGCAAAGTGGAGGAAGTGTACCAGTATTTATTTTAAAAAATTCGAATGGTTGAAAGTTTTGCTGGCGCAACGGTTTGGATAGGAACTTTTAAAGAAAAAATGCCCGTTTTGCTTGATTCCGGTTCAGCCGGTTTTTGCATGATTGTTCACTTCTTCATAACTTTTGCTCTATACTATCATCACATGACTCCTGTTCCACACCTGCTCAAACAATATGTAAACGATGTCATTCATCTGTTTTACCCGCACGTATGCCTCGGTTGCGGCTCCGATGTGATTGCGCATAGCGATGTGGTTTGCCTGTCGTGCTTTGCTTCTCTGCCCGCAACAAACGATGCGGCATTTGCCGGCAATCCCGTAGAACGCCTGTTTATCGGGCGTATCAGGGTAGAAGCGGCGGCAAGTGCGTTCTATTTCACCAAACAATCCGTCATTCAAAACCTGGTGCACGAGATGAAGTACAGGGGCAATAAGGAAGCAGCCATATTCCTGGGAAAACAAACAGGGCTGGCTTTGCAAAACAGTCATCGCTTTGCTCGATATCGATGTGATTGTTCCCCTGCCCATCAGCATGCGTAGAATGCATATGCGTGGCTACAATCAGTCAGCGTTACTGGCAGAAGGCATCGCGTCTGTTATTCAGAAACCAGTTGCCGACCAGCTATCCATCAGGAATAGAAATACCCAAACACAAACACATCAAAGCCGCACCGGCAGGTGGCAGTCGGTAATGCATGCATTTGTGGTGCAGAATGATAGTTCCCTTCGGGGAAAACATGTATTGCTGGTAGATGATATAGTAACAACCGGTGCTACGCTCGAAGCTTGTGGTGAAGTTATCCTCTCAATTCCCGGCACAACGCTGAGCATCGCTACGGCAGCTTATACAATTTAACAAAACCGTACTCACAAAGTCTTATTTTTATCGCATGGTGCGGGCATTCATTCTTTTTCTAACGCTTTGTGTTGCAATTTTTGGCTCCTGCACAAAAGACCAATTTATTACCGGTAAAAATGCGTTTCTGATTACATCCGATACGGCTATTCATTTTGATACCGTTTTCACGTCTGCCGGGTCTATCACCAAACAACTCAAAATCTTTAACATCAACGAACAAAAGCTGCGCATCAGCAACCTGCAACTGGTGGGTGGCGCTAATTCTGTTTTTAAAATCAATGTGAACGGCACACCGGGCACCGGCTTTAGCAACCTGGAGATGGAAGGAGGCGATAGCCTCTATGTATTTGTGTCGGTAAACATAGATCCCGGGGCGGCAGTACTGCCGTTTTTGGTGGAAGACAGCATCCGCATAGAGTACAATGGCAATGTTCAATTTGTGAAGCTGGACGCGTTTGGACAAAATGCCCATTTTCTCAGGAGCACTGTGCTTTCGCAGAATACTACCTGGAAGGCAGATCTGCCGTATGTGCTGCTCGATACATTTGCCGTAGCTGCCGGCGCCACGCTCACCATAGAAAAAGGAGCCAGGATTTATTGCCATGCCAATACACCATTTACGGTTGCAGGTTCTTTGCAGGTAAATGGAACTTCAGACAGTGCCGGCAGGGTCACGTTTCAAAACGACCGGCTCGACGCTCCTTATAAAGATCAGCCCGGCACCTGGGAGGGGTTATACTTCAGCCCGAACAGTACTGGCAATTTGCTGAATTATACTACTATCAGGAACGCGCTGCATGGCGTGGCTGCCGATAGCAAAAGCAATGTGCAGCTCAACGGCTGCCGGATAGAAAACTGCGCAGGCGAAGCGCTGGCAGGCTACAACGCTACCGTGTCGGCCGTCAACTGCTTGTTTGCCAACAGCAGTTATAATGTCTATTGCACAGCCGGCGGCAATTATACGTTTACCCATTGCACCATTGCCGCATTTTCTACCCGCTATCTCTATCATCAGTATCCGGGCATTACGTTTGCCAATGTAGATGCCAATAGTTTGGAAAGACATCCGCTACAGGCGGTGGTGTCCAATTCTATCATATATGGAGAAGATGGGCTTGTTGCGGACGAAGTGGAAATTCTTAACGAAACAGGTACTTCTTTTAATATTAGCTTTGAAAATACTTTGTACAAAAGTCCGGGCGAAAATGAATCTGTCAGCTATGTAAATTGCCTGTCGGGTGCATACCCACAGTTTCAAACCATCGACACGGAAAATAACGTATTTGATTTTCACCTGTCGGAAGGATCGCCATGTATTGATGCCGGTTCGGCTTCAGGCATTACATCTGACCTTGATGGCCGGGTACGCAAGCGGAATACCGGACATGGGCTGTTATGAATTTCAGTTTTAATCAACATTTTTATCAATAATTACACATGAAATACCTATTCATTCTCGCGATTACGCTGTTTGCAGGCACAGCTATGTTTGCCCGTACAAAAACCGATTCCATGCAGGCACCCGCAAAAAACATCTATGATTTTAAAATCAAATCGCTCGATGGCGGTGTGATTGATTTTGCGCAGTACAAAGGAAAAAAGATATTGATTGTGAACACTGCCAGCAAGTGCGGATTCACCCCTCAGTATAAAGGATTGGAAAAACTGTATGAGGAAAACAAAGGCAACCTGGTGATCATTGGTTTTCCGTCAGACAATTTTGGAGGACAGGAGTTTGGTGAGGATAGTGAAATCGCTACATTTTGCGAAAAGAACTTTGGTGTTACCTTCCCTCTCACTACGCGCGTAGATGTGAAAGGCGACAACATCACCCCCATTTACAAATACCTGTGCAACAAAAGTGAAAACGGTGTGCTGGATGCCAATATCAGCTGGAATTTCAATAAATTCCTGATTGATGAAAAAGGCAACCTGGTTGCGCATTTTGACAGCAAAGTGACGCCTGACAGCGAAGAAATTGCCAAATACCTGAAATAAGCAATCACAGGTTGCAGACCCATCCATTTGCAACCCGTCAGCAAAAGCACGCCTTCAGAGTGAGCCTTCGCGAATCATTCACACTAACAAAGAATACTACACATTAAAAAGAGGTGAGCAGGTTTAGACCTGCTCACCTCTTTTCTATATTTCAAAACCGAAACCATCATCCCCAATCACCATCCAAAATCAAAAATCCCAAATCATCCTTTTACATCCCCGCCACGTACCGCTTCATCACCTTATCAATAGATAAAAAGTTTTCCGCATATTGGCGAGCATTTTCTTTAATTCGGGTATTATCATTTTGAATCGCCACTGATATTGCTTTGGCAAGAGCCTCATCGGTTTCAGCCTCCGCCAAAATTCCCATACCATATTCGCTCACAAGGTGATGCAACGAAGAGTCGTGGTTGGCAGTAATAACGGCAAGGCCGCCTACAGCAAGAATGGTAGTGAGTTTACTGGGCATCACAAGGTCGCTGGCGTTGGCTTTCTGAATCACCAGGTGAACGTCTGCCATATTCAAAAAGCGGTTGAACTTTTCAAGCGGCTGCAACGGGAAAAATATCACGTTGCTCAGCTCCATTTCATCCGCCATCTGGTGCAGCTTTTCCTTGTAAGGACCCGATCCGCAGATCAGGAATTTCACGTCGCTGCCAATATATTCTTTGGCTGCCGTAAGAATCGATTCCAGCCCCTGCTTCTCGCCTATTGATCCTGAATACAGGATAATCGTATCGTCGCCCGAAAATCCAAACTCCTTTTTGAGTTCGCACTTATTGGTCATCGGGTAAAAAAAGCTCAGATCAGCCCAGTTGGGGAAAAATACAATGTCTTTGTCATCCGATTTCTCCTGGATCTTCGAAATCATCCCCTTCGAAATACTGCTGACCGAATCGGCATTTTTAATAATAAACCGTTCTATTCTGAACAGGGCACGAATGGCACTTTCAGATTTGATAAGCTGCAGATCCCGCGCAGCCTCAATTTGCAGATCCTGTATATGGTACAAAAACCTGGCTTTGCGCATTTTTTTATAGAGCACCGACAGCAAGCCAAGCGGCAGCGGCGGCACTACCGTGATGATAATATCAAACTTTTTGGAACCGATCAGTTTTAAAATCTGGAAAAAAACAGACAGGCTAAAGGAAAAGTCGAGTGCAATGCGCCGGATACCCGTTGGCTTTTTGGGCACATAGTGCGGGCAGCGATATACAGTCACAGCGTTGCCCTTGGCTGTCAGCAGCTCTTCTTTGCTATACCACAGGTATTTACGTGTATATGGATCCTGCACCTTCCAGTAGGGGTAATATGGATAAGTAGAGATCACAGTGCAATCGAATCCATTATCAGCCATCCAGTCGGTCATTTCCTTATTGTATTTTCCAATTCCGGTTGGCTCTGGAAAATAGTTTCCGCTAACAAGAAGAACGCGTCTCTTCATGAGGTGCTTTACAGGCTTTTTTATAAATGGTCTGCAAGGTACAATATTTGGGCGTTTGTATATAAAGATAACGGCAGGCAAGCCTCTTAAAACCACAAAAAACCGGGCGATACCGGGCAAAATGAGGGGTCACTTCACATGGCTGATCCGCGCAAACAACGATAATACAAAATCTTTATATATCAATAAAAAAGAATGACTTACAAATAATTTGCCGGTTCATCTGTAAATCGGGAGGAACCGGCACATGTCAGGTACAGGTAACAATATGCATCAAGAGGCACACTTTGTGTGCCTCTTGATGCAATCAACGGAGTGATGACAGCATTTTTCCGGGCGGGAATACAAAACTTCAGTTTCTGCTGTTACCGCAGCAAGGTAATGGTGCCGGTAAGCTGGATAACTTCTTCATTACACTTCACTTCCACACGATACACATAGACGCCCGGCGACGCGCGGTAGCCATTATACATGCCATCCCATCCGTCGGACGCAACATTACATTGTCCGTTCTTTTTCTGGTATACCCGTTCACCGTTACGGCTAAAGATAGAGAAAGAGACAATGGGATTGTTCACATCGCTCAAGACATAAAACCAGTCATTTTTTCCGTCTCCGTTGGGCGTAAAGCCGGTAGGTAATACAATCCGCTGGTTGTTGCACAACACATGCACTGTAATGTTGTCGGTAAAGCTGCAGCCATGCTCAGTGGTAGCGGTGGCATAATACGTAACATCCTTTCCACCGGCAGTTACTTCAGGTTGGGCACAGCTCACACAGTTGAGCCCGGCAGAAGGCGTCCACATCCAGCTCACTACATCGGGGCTGCCCGAAGTGGTGAGTAGCTTGGCGCTGCCTTTGGTCAGGTATAATGCAGTATCCACGATATCAAACTGCGGAATCGGGTAGACATTCACAGTAACAGGCATACTATCCTGGAAGCAAAAATGCGAATCGGTACCGATCACTGTATACGTAGTGGTTTGGGCTGGCGAAGCTACCGGGTTGGCAATACCGGGGTTACTCAAACCTTCTGGCTGTATCCATGAATACAGGTCTGCACCGCTTGCTTGTAAGGTTACACTACCATTCTGGCAAATGTCAACGCTCTGGCTCATCACGGAGAGCGTAAACGGATGAATCACCTGTACACTCACCGTATCGGTATTTTTACACTGGTTGTTATCTGTACCTGTTACTACATACAAAGCCTGTTGAACAGGCGACGCGAGTGGAGAAGGGCAGTCTGTGCAGCTCAGCGTTTGGTTGGCATCCCAAACATAGCTGGCTGCGCCGCTTGCCTGCAGTTGCACCGTGCTGCCTTCACAATTAAAGGTATCCAGCCCGGCAGACACATCCGGCAAACCATTTACGACAACTGTATAATAAGCTGTGTCTGTACAGCTCCTGTTGTTGTCTGTCACTATCAGGCGGCTGTCAAATGAGCCGCTTTCTAAGTAAACATGCGAAAAAAGAGGGCTTGGGCGGGTATCTGTAAACCCATCTCCGCAATCCCATTCCCATTTCACAATGTCATGCTTCCCGTCAGACCGGCTGCTATCGGTAAATACAACATCATCTTTGCGGCACCATGTAGGCTGGCTGCTGCTGTAAGAAGCCGTTGGACCGGTAACGGTTACCGGTGTCGGACTGTATAAGGTATCATAACAACCGTTAAGATACTTCACCACAAGCGACGGGTGGTAAATACCCGCGTCATTGTAATGATGGTAAATAGCGGTGTCAGAGAAGGTACTTTTCAGATCGTCGAAATCCCAGTAATAGTCATCGATAAATTCAGGGTAGGTAGACGACATCCACAATCCCGACTTGCGGCAGATAAACCCGTCAGCCGGGTCGAAGGTAAAAACAGGCTTGCTGCTGAGTACCGATACCGTTACCGTATCTATGCTCGAACATTCGTTGTTGGTAGTCTTCAACTTAGCAATGTAAAAACCGGAAGCCGGATATTCGTGTACCATTGGATTCTGCCCGGTATACAGGGGCGAGTTGTCACCAAAATCCCATTCCCATGATGCCGGTCCCTGCGAGCCATCGGTAAAGTTCACTTTCAACTGGCTTTGGCAATCGTACTGTAATTTTATCTTCGAGATGGGTGGCTTTGCCGTCACCAGGTCTTTTTTGTATGTCCTCACACGGCAGCCGTTGTTGTTTACTTCCAGCGATACCGTTTGTTTTCCGATACTGGAAAATACATGTTTCACATTTTGCCCGCCAGCCGTTGTGCCGTCACCAAATCTCCACGACCATACATTGGCAGGTACAACACCTGAGGCGGTGCCCGAAAAGGAAAACGTATCCGAAGCACAGGCGGAGAGTTTGTCTACCGTAAAATCGGGTATGATGGAATCACCGACAGACACGGCTTTTTGCATCAGGAATGTGTCTTTACACCCGTTCACCGTTTCTATATACAGCGAAACGTCGTAATAGCCGGTTACGGTATAAATGTGCTTAGGTATAGAATCAGCCGAAGTGGCTCCATCTCCGAAATCCCAGTGGAAAGTAACAATAGGTTCCGGTGTGATCACCTGTACCTGGGGCTCGATGGTATAAGGTAAACACCGTGAAGCAGGCAGTCCTGCAAAACCGGAAATTGTAGGGGGACCCAACAATACAAGTCCTGTTTTCACCAGTGTATCGGCACAGCCATTCGCATTTGTAGCTATCAGCCGGGGCGAAAACTGTCCGGCTGTGTCATACCGGTGTGTAGGATTGGCATCTGTAGATTTTGCATTATCGCCAAAAGACCACTCATACCTGTCTGCACCCTGGGAAGAATTGAGAAACCTGACAGTAGACGGGAACGCGCAGCTTTTTACAATACCATCCGTTTCGTACGACGCCTGCGGTTTTCGCAACACCACAATTTGCTTTTCATTCTGAAATGTGCAACCACCAAAATTCTCTGTTAGCCGCACCGTATAAGTGCCCGGGATGGGAAAAGATTTGGAAAAGCCACTTGTTGAGCGGCTTACTTCTACGCCGTCAATGGTCCAGACGGCAAATTTAGGTTCTGAGGTAGAGATACTGGAAAACTGTACCGGCGTATTGCTGCATGTTTTTTCCGGGGCTGTAAAATCTACCCGCACCCTGCCTGTCTGTATAATTTTACTCAATGAATCGATACATCCTTCAGTGCTGTAAGTAATCAGCTTTACGGTAAAAGTTCCCTGCGTCTGGTAAGTATGCATTGGGTTGGGAGATATAGAAACTGCCGTGTCACCAAAATCCCAGCGATAATTGCCATCTACAAGGGTATCATACGATTGAAACTGTACAGGCACAGGCACGGTACAGATGTCATTATATTGATAGCTAAACTCGGTAGGGATTCCGTTCACAATAATGTCGCGCGTTGCCGAATCGGAAGAAGAATTATCGCTCACCACCAGTTTAATACGGTATCTGCCAGGCTTGGTAAAGGTAAATTTTGCATTGGGGGTAGTAAATGTTTGCCCGTTCGTAGCTCTCCACTGCCAGTTGATGACACCGTCATTTTCAGTGCTCCGGCAGGTAATATTAATGGGAGCACAGCCCTGCCTGGTATCTACATCAAATCCTGCCGCCACTTGTGCAAAAGTTGACGAAGAGAAAAAAAGGCATTGTACCACGATCATGAGTAGGGGAAGCAGGGCACTCATCACAAAACACCGGGTACTCAGTGCTTTCATTGGTAGTCGGAATTGCATTCTATATCTGATAATGTATTGTTTCGGCAATATGGTGTGGTCAGAAAAAGCTGACGGATAATAAGCAAATAGTTGTTGGCTGATAAAGGTTACATAATCATTAAATTTAATAACAATGGAAATGTGGATTTACCTGTGATGTGTAATTCTTTACCCAGCAATAGAATACAAAAACCATGTCATGATTGCGAAAGTGCCCATAATTGACAAAAGCCTCGCGCCGCGTTGTAGGAATGTAAAGCAAGAATCGTATACATTTCAGGCAAAAAAGTTGTGGCAACCGGGCAAGTACGTCTGCTTTCTCTTCCGCCGGGTCATTATTCCGGAAGATGAGATGCTGCGTGCACGAATGGTATCGATCATAAATAAGAACAACGGGATTTAAAATGTAATGTTGTGAAAAGGGCTCATAATTCTAACATTGGGAAAAACACAGATGGGGCGAAATACGAATTCCTGCAATGGGATACCCGGAGTTTGATACGGACGATCTGTATGTTAGCCGGGCGTCATTACGAAAAATCCGTGCATAAAAAGGTTACAATGGGTGAAAAACGGTTTCATAGTCATTCATCAGGAACAGGGGGCTGCCAAAGGGATGGGGTTAAATCCGGTCTTTATATTTCTTTCTCTAAGCTAATCATTTATACAATGTAGAGCTGCAATTTTTTTACACCAATCTTTTCTTCTATGTTCGCTGTTTACCCGGTCTCATATACCTCCTCGAAACAAGCTGTCTTGTCAATAGTCCTGTCTTCAATAAATAGGGTATCCGGATCGCGCAAAACGACCGCCATTTTTACCTGCCACCCGTTTACAAACTACTTGAATCTCTTGGCTTCACCACTTTTGCCGGGCTACCCATGCAAATCATACCTGCCGGCAGCGATTTAAACACAGACGACCTCGCACCCACCACGGTTCCCCGCCCAATTGTCACGCCCGGCGCCACATACACATCTGTTGCCAGCCAGCATTCATCTTCCAGCACAATGGGTACGCTGTATATCGGGAAATCCGTTTCGTCATATTTGTGCGATCCGGTGCAGAGATAACTTTTTTGCGACACCACCACGTTGTTGCCGATAACTATATCACCGAGACTATACAATATCACATCATCACCAATCCAGCTATAATCGCCGATGCTCACTTTCCAGGGAAACTGTGTGTGCACGCCCGGCCGGATAATAACACCCTTACCCACTTTAGCGCCAAAGCTTCTGAGCAAAAAACGCCGCCAGCCATACAAAAACTGTGGCGAGGTTTTGAACAACAATGCCTGCACCAGCCACCAGAGCTGCACATACCAGCCGGGCTTTCCCCTGAAATTTGCCGGCATCTGAAACCGATTCAATTGCTGAACTGCCATATCAAATAATCTCCCGCGCCAAAGTAAAATCATAAAACACGAAACCACTAAAAAAACTGGTGATGGGTATCAATACTTCACTAACCACAAAACAACACTAGCTCAAGGCTTCACCACCTCACCATCAACGGGAGGCGTTCAAAACCGCAAAACCCTCCACCAACATCCCCTCAAATTACTTCACAACCCACCCCCAAAACGCTCAAACAAACTCCCACACCATCCTCTCCCCAACCCACTCCACCCGCTACACACAAAGGCGCGCAGGCATGGCAAAACGCGCGGAGCGTTCGGGTTTGCCTTGATCTTTTTTGTTACTTTTTTCCATCAAGGGAAAAAAGTAAGACAACAACTACAAAAAGGTCATTCCATTAATCTATATAATAAACTATCAATAATGCATCAATCCAACCAATTATCTACTCCAAAACTCTCAAATCAAACTCAAACACCATCCTCTCCCCAACCACTCCACCCGCTACACACAAAGGCGCGCAGGCACGGCAAAACGCGCGGAGCGTTCGGGTTTGCCTTGATCTTTTTTGTTACTTTTTTCCATCAAGGGAAAAAAGTAAGATAAAAGTCTCGCATATACACACTTTCCCCAAAAACCAAACAACCAAAAATAACTACCCCCTCTCACTTCTTAAGTAATATTTAAATCCTACCCACTCACAGAACACTCCATTTATAGGATATTTGCCCAAAGCACCACTTCCTGCATGTTCAAAAACAGCAACTTCCACCTATTACGGTTTCTCATTGTGTTCGCCGTGCTCACTGCGGGTTTCTACACATATGTAGGAATTGTATCACCCGGCGGCAGGTATCATAGTTCCTTTCTCGAAAATTACCTGAATATCCCTGCATGGGTCACCTATTTCATTTCCACAAGTGCAAAAGCCATTCTCCAGGTTCTGGGCTATGATGTGTTTCAATATCGCCCCGACAATGTTACCATTCGCGGAAGTCATGGCGTCACCATTCTCTGGGCTTGCTTGGGTTTTGGGGTGTTGAGTTTTTGGGTAGCTTTTGTCACAGCGCACCGGGCAGGCTGGAAGTTTTTGTTCAAATGGTCTGCATGGGGCATCGCGCTCATTACCGGGCTCAATATTATCCGTATTGCACTCATTGCGTTAGCGAGTTTTCACCATTGGGAGGCGTTTCTGAAAATGGATGCGCATCGCTCGTTCAATATTGTTACCTATATCGCTATTTTTGGGTTGATGTGGTGGTTCGTGGAAGTGTATAGGAAGTATGCTGCAGGGAACATTCGGACACCAAAGCAAAGAGCAAGCCTGGAAGCATCAAACAATGTTCAGTAGCCCTCAACCTAAGCATACTAATCTTCTGCGTTCCAACTCCCGTTCCATTCTACAAATACGGTTCAATGGCGAGACTGCAGATCAGGTTCGTGATGTGCCATTACAGGTAAAGAAGGAATGCTTGAGTACAAAAAGTGTAGATCACAAATTGCTAATCACTTTCTTCAGTAGCATTCATAAAGCTATTACCAACGATAATTGAATAGGGCTGTACTTCAGGTTACAAACTTTACAGCAGTTTTGCGAACATGCCCTAAATCACAAACTTTATTACCCATTAAACAAAGAACCCCCGTTTCTGGTCTGATTGTTTCCCTCATTATAAAAAATGATTCTATCAATGTTTACAAATATCAAACTATTCACGATACTCAGCATATCCCTCATCGGGTGGCTGTTTTCGGCTTCTCTGTCTCCACATCCATCACTTCTTGATGGACATGAAGAAAGGAAAACCAGACATCTGCTTACCATACAAATCAGCGATATCCGAACCATACAAAGGCCACTTACATCAGTTACTTATCTGTCAAACGACGGTGCGACTTGGGTGCTTGATCCTGCCGATGACAGTACGGAAGACAACCAGGGCACTGTACAGGTAACAACATGGGGCGCACGTTTTAAAAGAGTATACGATACATCCAAAGGTGTGAATATCGAATGGTTTGGTGGTGCCGGTGATGGCAAAACTGACAATGGACCCGCGTTTCAAAAAGCGAAAGCCGCCCTGCCACATGGTGGCATTATTAATTTTGGTGTGGGCACATATACCAATAAAGATCGCTGGCTTGTCAATAAGTCTGACTTATTTATACGCGGCGCAGGTGCTGAGAAAACCGTTTTAACGGCAGATCCTTCCGCAAAAAGCACTTTTAACATATGTCCGATACGAGAAACTCCAGGACTTTTTATTCAGGGCTTTCGGGGCGACATTAGCGAGATATACCCGTTTAAAAATAATACGCAAAAAGGAGATAATTTTATCGAGCTCAAAGATGAATCCTGGTCAAAAGACTTTCCGGTCGGTCAGGAAATTTTCATCAGGGCCAGTGCGCATTACTATGATCAGGAATTTGGCGAGTTGAACACGGTAGTAAAGAAAGAGGGATCAAAATTGTATCTCCGGTATCCGCTATCAAGAAATTATTCTGTTGAACAAGAAAATTGGGAAGGTACATTACTGGAAAATTTTACACCACCTCCCATTGGCAAGTCAGCAAGTGCCACCATTCAAAACCCTCCAAAAAGGATCGGCTTTCCTTATTCAATAGGTAACGACATTTATACATTAGTTTCGGTAAAAAACAATAAAGTAATACTGCTAAACCCTGGCAGAGGCAATAATTCAGATATAATACCCGCTGGCACTCATGTTACTAAAGGACGACAAGTCATTAAGTCTTTTCATACCAACAATTTCCGGATGGAAGGCATAACAGTTTTAAGCAAATATCAATTAAGGGTATTTACAGCCGATAATAGTATGCATACCTACATAAAAGATTGTGTTATTTCGCGAAATGTTTCAAACGCTGCAAAAGAAGGATACAACTTTACAGTGGACTGCGCACGTGACGTAATTTTTGATCATGTAACTTTTTTTTCTCCCGATACGGATTTCAAAGGCGGTCAAATTTCCAGGTCAAGTGGTGATATCATGTTCAAGCACTGCACGTTTACCAATGCGCCAACCGACTTTTCAGAATTTTGCTTCAATGCAGTTGTGGATAGTTGCAATTATAATATTAAAGGTGCTCCGTATGCTATCCGCCTCGGTAAATCAACAACGTATTCGAAACTAACCAATACAAACATTAAAATGCAGGGCGGCATAGTCGCCATAAGCATGGATGACATTCAGGCAGTTAAAAATAGCCAGCGCGAAGGATGTCTCGTTCAGAACTGCATCTTTGATTTGGATGCCGTAGGTGCCGTGTTTCAAAATATGGGTAGCGGGAAAAATGAATTATACAGCAATACAATCAATGGCAAGTTGAACGTTATGTGCAATTCGCTACGGACGAACAAAGACGAAAACGACATTTTTACACCAGCAACTGTTTTTTTTAAAAACAACCTCATCAAAGCCAATTTCAAAAGTTATTTATTTAATGCCGGCAATGCACACATTGAAGATAACAGGTTTGAATTTTCAGGCAAATCGTCATCATTTCCTTTATCAGGCATCATCATTTGGCTGTCGTCAACCAATCAAAAGAACATTGGACTGAAAGAACTAGTTGTAAAAAACAACAGTTTTATCAATTGGCCGAAACATAAAAACGCATTTCCGGCAGAGTCTGTGTTAGGGAAACCAGCGGTTCAAATTGCAGGTAATAAATTTTTATAATAACATACTGCTTCAATCCGTGCTGCTTGGATGGCTATGAAAAGAATTTTCAATTTCCAGGTATTTGGATATGACAGAAGAGAACCTGCCTGAAGAAACCATCTTCCATAGGCACACTCCCAATAAAGCACCGAACGTATTCAGTATTATGTCATCAATATCACATACGCCAATCATAAAAAGAAGCTGAATAAGTTCTATACTCAAAGAAGTACAAAGACCAAATATGACAATCTTTACTGTCTGCATCCGGGGAGAATAGTAAATGAAGAAAAAGCCAAAAGGCACAAACAGGAGAATATTTCCGAATATATTACCCCAGTATTCAACATAGTATATCCAGAAATGTTCACTGGGCGGCTTGTGAATGCGTGATGCGGTTGCTGCAAAGGGAATCAGGTTTGGCGTATATGTATCACCTACATATCGGTTGGGTGTAAGGAATACAGCATAAATGAGGGCGCATACATACAAGATCGCCAATCGCCGGATAATTCGTTTCTGTATTATTAAAGGAGAATTCAACTTCAAAGTATCAAATAATTTCAGTTATTCAGTTAGGCATTGCAACTTTTCTGCAAGTGATAAAACCAGTTAAAAAGGTATTACACCTTCCAAAACCAAAATCCTAACTTATCAATCACAAATCTACAATCTCCCTATACCTCTCACTATATTGCCTGATCAGCTCGCGCTCAGAAAACAACCGGTCAACAACTCCACGACTGTTTTGTTGAATATCAACTAAGGCTTGCGGTTTACTTTTAATAAGCTTCAGCATTTCGGCAACATGCATACTATCCAGATCGGTTACCCATCCCATATTTTCTTCCGTTACAAACTTCGCGAGGCCCACCTTATCCGATACCAGCACCGGCGTACCTACATGCAAGGATTCAATCACAACATTGGCAAAGTTTTCATTGTGCGAAATCAACACAAACAAATCTGCCTGCATCATTTCGGTAAACTTTTCTTCCCTGTTTTTCCAGCCCAACCATTCTACTTTATCACTAACCCCTAATGTGACTGCTTTCTGCTTCAGCTCATTAATATAAGCTTCATCGCCATCTCCTGCAATCTTCAGGATGGTATGATCTACATGAGGCAAAGCTTCCAGCAGAAATTCAATCCCTTTTTTCGGATGAATGCGCGATAAAAAAAGCAGTGTAAATAGGCTGTTTTTTACTTTTTGGATTGGGATGTCTGGCAGGGTCAGAATATTGGGGAGCAAAAAACCTTGCCAGCCGGGGATCAGCCGCTGGCATTCTTCGTATTCAATAGCTGCCGTAGCATGAAAATACGACTGTTGCAATGCTTTTCTGCCCGCTACAGAATGAATCAGTTGTTTGGCTTTGCTGTTGGTCGCTGTCAGTATATAATCGCTTAGCATACCACGGGGAGAAATCACCACCTTTACCTTTCGGAAATGGCAAATCATAGCAGCGACAATTACCAGTAGATTCCACCAGCTTTGGATGTGTACCACATCATACTTCCGGCAATCTTTGTATAACCGGGTCCAGAGTGTGGTCGACACATGTGTATGGTCTTTTGTGATACGGCTGAAATACGTAACAGGCACGCCATCTACCATTATTCTCTCTCCGGGCTGTACCGGCAGTTCCGATGCGCCGTTTGCTGTAGTCGTAAAGACGGCTACTTCGTGCCCTGCGGCTATCAAACCCTCGCACAACTTGGCAACCGATTCTATCGGTCCACCATACACATAAGCTGGTTTGTAAGAAGGTGTTATTTGAAGTATTTTCAAAAGTTAAATTAAATCATGATCAATAATAAAAACAATACTACTAATTACTTACTACTACATATTATCTCATAATTTCAAGCACTAACGTAAGCAGAACCAATTTTCATTCTTTGTAATATCACCAGAGAGAACATTAAATAATGATAGACTAAAAACTATTTTCACACAGTATCAGAATCTTCGTTATAACCGCATTAGGTTTGAACTGGTTCTGGCTTTTAAAAAAACAATTTATCCAATCTAGGGCAATGCCTGACTTTCCAAAACTCCATCAGTAAGTAAAGTACTAGGATGGTCATTTCTTTGTTTCGAATCAGCATACTTTATTTTCTGCGATGCTTTTTCACTTGGAAGTTCTAATAGTCGATATAGCAGCCACCCAAATGTAAATACCAAAGCAAAAGATAACAGGAACAACATCCAATGCTGATTTTCATTCATACGCGGTTTCAACAAATTCAGAAATTTTATTCCTAATGGAAAGTGTATAAGATAAACTGAATATGAAATTTTACCTGGCAATTGCAAAACTTTAGAAATTGGTTGTTTATAAAATAATATAATTAAAATTGTCGATAGCGATATGATAACAGCATCTGAAGAAAAATTTACTAGTACTAAAGGAAAAATTAAACTTAATGCGAGAATATTCAGGTAGGGTTTTCCTTGCTTTGTATGAATAAGATACCCTGCCATACCAATAAAAAAGAATGGCAACTGGTGCATTAACATGTTTGATTGAAAAGCAGGATACAGAAAGTGAGTATAGCAAGAAACAGAATAATTAATGAAGCAGCTTTAGTAAACTTAATTAGAAAAGGGAATAACAGCCCAATAAAAAAATAATACTGCACTTCTACAACTAGAGTCCAAAATACAGGATTATCGGCGGGAACATGTAAATAAAATATAGATTTCAAAATCGAGACAGGTGACTCTGGAAATGGAAGACTTCTTAATCTATATGAGAAGTACATAAGTAATAAAGTAAATACCAACCCTGCAACATATGGCAACTGTAACCGTAGAAACCTTTTGTATAGAAATCGAAAATAGTCACCAATTTTATATCTTCCTTTATATAAACTAAGTGGTATAACAAAACCGGATATAACAAAGAATATTTCTACACCATATTTTCCAAATTCATGAAACAATGAATAAAAGGAAAACTGATGAGGTCGGGCAAGAGCTCCACCAAAATGGCATAAACAAACCATTATTACAGCTATTCCCCGCAACAACACAAGGCTGTCTAGTTTGTTGGGTTTATTTACGTTGTTCATTGCTTGCATATGTAGGATTATCGAGTTACGTAAAACCAAATTACCTTACTCCTTAAAATTATCATTCTCAATCAGCCGTAATGCGAATAACATCTCTACTATTGTTCTTTGAAGCGTATAATGCCATCCTCTCCAGCCGTTAAATATCAAACCCTGCACAAAAAGACAATAGAAAAAAACAAAAAAAGGAGCCAGAATTTTTGTTTTTCTGATTTTGGCGATAAATGATAGTTCGCCCGATGTTGATGCCAACAATTTTTCAGTTTCCTGTACTGAATATTTAGATTGATTATTCAGCCATCTGCTTAACGGCTTTCTATCATCATGCAAAATCTTGTTTGTTAGATTTGCCTGATAGTCCATCAATTTTCAGTCTGTGAGCATGTCCATCATTATAATAATTACAAGAACCTGTTCTAAACAGAACAGCTCTTGGTGTAGTGTTATCGTTTAATAATTTTTCTCCAAATACTAGAAAATGAAAATGGCAATAATAAGCTACAACATCAGACTTTAGCTTTACTTTCTCTGTAATCTCATTAGCCAAATCTTCCGTGATTACATAATCAGCATCTAAACTCAACACCCATGGGCTTGAAATGAGAGACAACCCAAAATTACATTGCTCGGCAAATGAATCAAACGCTCGCTGGTGAACTTCAACATTTGAATAGGTGGCTAATATTGACAAAGTAGAATCTGTACTGAAACTATCTACAACAACAATCTTTTCCAACCACAAAAGCTTATCTAAAACTCTTTTGATATTGTCCTCTTCGTTATAAGTAAGGATCAATCCCGTCAAGTTTGTTGAATTATTTTCTACCATGTGTTATGTATAATGTACATTTTATAAATGACAATTATTAATAGACAAAGCCATCAGCGCGCGAAAAATATTTGGCATCTTTTGGTATTGGCTGTAAAGCTTTCGCTGGCACACCGCCATACAATGTCCATTCTGTTGTTTGTACTTTATTCAGCAATGATTTTGCACCCAGCACTGAGTAAGAAGGCAATACCGCTCCGCCAAGAATCACAACATTAGTACCCACAAATGTATAATCACCAATGTAAATAGGTTGACTATCCTGTATATTCTCAAAAACATTAATCGAATGAGTCAGCAATTGTGAGTTGTATCCGGCAATCGTTGAAAATTTTCCGATTTGGATTAAATTGGTACAATCAATATGATGATTTTTGGTAACCGCAGAACTTTCCCCTATCAGCAGTTCCGCTTTCCGGTCGGGTTGATGTTGAAAATGGCGAGACTGACTGCCGGTCGTAAATCCGGTAATCCAGTTTCCTCTTCCGATTTTTGCTTTTTCTCGCAAAGTGATAGCATCCAGGTGTACCGCAACAGTAAAATGATCAATCCGGGATCCGGCTTCCATGATGAGATTGCGTGGAAATATCCACGACATTCCTATCCGCGCCGAAGGATGTATCTGGTAATGAAACCAGCGGTTGAGTGCCCGGTATCGTAATGACCACGGTAAGAGAAACGTAAACAGCTTCAGTAACATTGGATGGTATTAATTTCTTTGATAGAGTTGTACATATTGCCTTGCGATGTGAGAAAGCGAAAAGCGCGTTACGTTGTGATGTCCTTCTGCAATGAGCCGCATTCTGGTGTCTGCATTTTCCAAAGATAAAAAGGCTTCAGCAAAGGCTTTTGCATCGTGGGGATCAGCATGAAGTGCCGCACCACCACTCACTTCCGGCATTGGCTCAATAGCACTCGCTATTACGGGTACCCCGCAAGCCTGCGCTTCTATAAGGGGCCACCCAAAACCTTCAGAAAAAGAAGGAAAAACAAAAGCCTGGCACCCGCTATACAATGCCGTTAAAGTACGGTGATCGGGCTTTATCACAGAATGTATTCTACGCTCTAAACCTGCAGCTTCCATGTGCTGCTGTAACTTTGCATCTATCGGCTGACCGGCAAAACATACAATACCATTCCACCTGCCCTTTAATTCTGCCAGCATATTTACCAGTAATGCCCTGTTTTTCTTTCGAGAGAAGATCCAACATGCAAAAGGTAAGGCGTCGCAGGGTTCAAACCAACCTGGGTTAGCAAAGTATTGCGTTCATCCGACGGCATGGGAGAAAAATCTGCATTAAAAGCATTGTGTATTACTGTCCAATGTTTATTCGTCAGATCGGTAGTGGGCAACAGCTCGAATAGTTGCCGGTAAGTGAGTTGAGATACACAGGCCAGGTATTTTGCTTTTGCCAAATTGCGGAGAATCCACTGTTGTAGAATTTTTCCAAATGGCGATGCCGGGCAATAGGCATCCGCGTGCCCCATAGCACCCCTTATTGCCAATACATCATGACAGGTAATACCCGTTTTTTCCTTAGGGTAAATAACCCAGGTAAGGTGAGTTTGAATGATCACAAATATGGTAGAATGTATTACTTTCATTGGAAAGCGATGCTCTGCGCGACAGCAATACGATAGGAAAAAGAATCCATTTATCGATGTAACCTAACCATTTTCCAATTCCGCTAAGCGTAGTAGCGGCTAACTTTCCAAACAAAACAATTGGAATCCAGTTCGTTACTTCTACTCCTTCTTCACGGTAACCCTGCTCCAACATATCGGCAAACCGCCGCATACTTTCCTGCTTGTCCGGTAAATAATTTCTGATGAGTATAATTTGCATGAAAACAGGATTGTTATGAAATCTCAACGTTAATTAGCGTTATTTGATTTTATAGTTGGATTTAAAGAAGACAAGACTAATCCACCGATAAAAGTGCTAAATCCTAATGCGGTAGCCTGAGCCCATTTTCCCTGGGGAATGTTCAATAATGCAAAACTTAGTAAAAGCCACGGAAGAAAATCCGAAGAAGCTAATTTTTTATAAGCCCTTACGGTCAAATCGACACAAAATCCAAGTCGTAAAAAAATCAACAAGATACCAAACAAGTCCCCCAATTCGCCAATGACCCTTCCCCACTCACCTTCAGCAATTAAAAATCTTGATTTGTGTAATAATACCGCCCGACACATTTGTTGCCATACCTAAACCCAATCCAAAATATAAAGGGAATTTCGGACGAGTTTTGCAATGCTCCGACTAAACCACCCAAATATCCGATCCATCAGAACTCCTTGAAAACCGCCTTCGTTTTCATTTGCAGTTGTGAATCTAGCTATAAATGCTTCCATGGCTGTCTCTGCGAAAGCAGCTTGGCTGATTAATAAACTTAATAATAAAATACCAACCGCAGCACCGGCAATTTTGCCAAAATATTGCGGTTTAAATGAAATACCAAGTAATGTAAATGCAAAAGTTACCCCTATCGAAAAAAAGAGGCTCCGGCTGATGGATAATGGAATTGCAACTACTAAAGCAGCTTGCGGTCGTTATTAAATAGTGCTGGTTGAATTTTTCTGAAGGAGCTAAATAAATAGAATAATAAAAATAAAACTAATAAAACAAACAGGATCCCGTTTGTAAAAAAAACCATCCGTGACGAAAAAAACCAAGCGCCCCG
>CAVXBN010000013.1:0-168213 GCA_963760045.1 uncultured Chitinophagaceae bacterium | reverse complement strand
TTTTCCTTTGCTGACAAAGCCCAGAACGCCGCCAATCTTGATACGCTGTCCATTGCGCAAATGGAAAGCGCTTTCAGTGTACGTTGACGTTAACCGACACAAGTGACATTACATTTTGTGTTTTCCATTCCCAAACAACCGGCATCAGGAGCGGTAACACTATCAGACCTGCAGGAATGTTCAACTTTGCCTATGC
Source organism: uncultured Chitinophagaceae bacterium (assembly GCA_963760045.1). GTDB lineage: Bacteria > Bacteroidota > Bacteroidia > Chitinophagales > Chitinophagaceae > Ilyomonas. The sequence continues at coordinate 168,017 of CAVXBN010000013.1, read as the reverse complement.
TGTAAAAAAGAAGGGGTGGCTTCCTTGTTTGAAACCTATTTGGCAAAGATCAGCAAGGCAAAAAGCATTGTGTACGACGCCATTCAATCCTTACATGCACACCGCAACCTGTGCGAAGATTTTATGAATGTTACCACGATTGAGGATGAAGAAATTGCCTTTTGTTTTGATGTGGATGTTCAGCCGTCGGCAGATATTGAAAAGGTACAGGCAGAAATGTTTTACGCCATTGAAAATTTCCTCAATCCTTCCCTTCAGTTCTATACGCTCAAAGAATTATTGGATAAAAAAATACCGGTTGATGACATTTTCACCAGCCCGTATCACAGCATGGATTTATTGATACGGAACAGTTGGAAAAAACGAATCTGCGTACAGACATTCATGCGTCCCACATCATCAATTTGCTGATGGATATTGAAGGTGTAAAATCCATCCGCAATTTCCTGATGACAAAGTATGATGAAAATGGAAACCCAGTGCCGCTCGCCACTTCGCAACATTGGTGCATTCATGTTTTAGATTTGCACAAGCCTGTATTGAGTACCGATAAATCGAAGATTTTGTTGTTCAAAAACGGGCTGCCGTTTATTGCACGATACGAAGAAGTGCGCGACAGCATTTTGTTGCTCCATGTCATCCGGTCGGGCAATAAGCTCACTGGTTTGGCGCAAGATTTACCCTTTCCCATGGGCAATAAGCGCGATACGGAAAGCTATTGGCCGGTGCAGTACGATTTTCCACAAACCTATGGCATTGGTATCAACAGGTTGCCATCCGGCGCAACGGAAATGCGCATGGCGCAGCAGCGGCAGTTAAAGGCATACCTTTACCTTTACGAGCAGTTGCTGGCAGGTTTCTTTTCGCAGTTGTCGCAACGCGCACCATTTGTTTTCCATCGCCCACGTTACACAAACGTATTACACGCAGTTTTTACAAAGCATCAAAGACATCGGCGCGGTGTACAATACTGCTGCACCGTTTGGTAGTCTTCAGTCTGTACTCTTATGGCTTGATGCCACTGCAGAATTGCAAAACGGCTGGCAGGCATTGTTTGAACCGAAAGACGTGTTTGAAGACCGGCGCAGCCGGATTTTTCTCGACGATTTGCTCGCACGCTTTGCCGAGTCGTTCAACGACTATGCATTGCTGATGTACAAGATCAATTATGACAACAAAACAGAAGAAAAAATAAGCTTTGCCGACCTCTGGCTGCCAAAAACAACAAGATTTCAACACTATCCGCAAATCAGCAGCGAACGGGGCAAAGCATTCATTATTTTCCGCTTTTAAAAGATGAAACCACCGGCGCATTTTCGTTGGATGCAACGCAATATTGGGATACGGACAATGTTTCCGGTTTGGAGAAAACGCATCAGCGCCCTTAAGCCGGCATGGAAGATTTTGCGCGTCGATTTTTGTATTGCATCCGCAATGAAAAAGTGATTTGTAACGAGAAAACGGTGGTGGAAAATGGGGACGAAATTTTGAAATGTTTTCATTCTTTTTCCTTCACCTCTTTTGATGGTACCAGGAATGAAATCATTTGGAATACGACTCGAAAGAAGAAGCAGAAGCAGCCATGAAAGATGCCATAGAACTGGCGGGCGACATCATCAATTACCTCTTTGATTCCGGTAACGTCCCACCCTGCAGGTCATTGGCAATTCCAACGAAGTATTGCTGCAATCTGCGAAGCCCCTTTCGCAGACAAGCCAGACGGCTATGTCAGTAGCAGAACGACTGGCTGCCAGAATTTGCAAAAGAGTGCAACAACCCGGTTGGCTTGCACCTGCTCGAACACATTTTGCTGCGACCGCGTACGGCGTGATTTTGATTTGATGCAAGTATGTCTTGATGATTGTGATTGCCTTTGCGAACTCGATCCGTATTCGTTCAAAGCCACGGTAGTATTGCTTTCCGATGCCGGTAATTTTGATAACATGGACTTCCGCGAATTACTTCTGAAACAAGCTGCGCGAAGAAGCACCTGCCCACGTGATGCTCAAAATATGCTGGCTCAATAACGACCTGATGCGGGCGTTTGAAGAGAAAAGTACAAAGCCTGGATCGGAGCCCGTCAAATTTATCTCTTCGACCCTTCCGGCAGCCACTTAACAGTAATTTTTGCAGAGCTGAACAACTATATTATTCAACAGCTTACGTTATTGCACAGCGAATATCCCGAAGCCAGCCTGCACGATTGTCTGGAAAGCAAAGAAGCAGCCACACCGTGGTTTTGGGCAAAACCGTTTTAGGAACGTTTAAAAGTTAATTCACATGAACACGACAAACTTCTACCCGGTGTTTGAAGCCGACCAGGTGCTCACCAACAAACACCTCAACGATATGTTCAACTATCTTGAACAGGACCGGCTGTCGCGTATGAAGTTGATTGGCTGTGGCATTGTGTGCGGTCTCGACGTCGTTGTTCAACCGGCTGTTTCGATAACGGTGAGCAAAGGCTGCGGACTTAGTCGCAGGGCTTTCCATCACGTTTTGCGATACTTCTTCACGCATTTCATTCCTTATGCCACGAGACATTTTCCCGAAGACTTAGTGTTCATTAAACAATGCGAAGACGATAGCAGTGATGCCAAACCTTTTTACAAAGATGAATTTACCGATGGCTTTTTTCAATTGATAACAAAAGAAGCGTTTGATAATCTTGATGCCGATGAAAGGGAAACCGCCATGGCTCTCGACAACAATGCATCGGTAGATCTGCGAAAATATGCCGTGGTGTTGTTTCTCGAAATGGAAGAAGAAGACCTGAAAAATTGCCGACCAACGACTGCAACGACAAAGGCAGTCAGATGCAATTGGAGGTAAAAGCATTGCTGGTGGAAAAAGCCGTTTTGGATGCATTGGCGAAAAGGGAAGAAGAGAATGTGCCTGCCGGAAACCCAACGGTGACGCCACTTTTGCATCATGTGGAATTGCGGAGGTACAATGTTCCGGTGCAAAATCTGAAATCGGCCGATGAAGTGTTGCAGGCATTTGCCAGCCTTGTGGATGATGCGAAACTAATAAGCATTGCCGAAGTGCTGAACTATTGTTTTGTCCACTATTATTACCTGCTCGACAATGAACCTGTCAACCCGTTTCAGCAGGTATTTGAGCGGTTCAAAACCTTGCGCGACGACATCTTGCAACAGCATCCCATCCTCATCCAATATTTCTACGATTTTATTGACGATGTGTTGAAAGCCTACTATGAATTCAAGCACAAAGTATTTGAAGTAAACAGTGAGTGTTGTGGCAACGAAATGAAATTTCCGCTGCACCTGATGCTTGGCGAAGCAAGCGTGAGTACCGATTCATCTGCTGGTAATCCATACCGCCAAACGTTTTTGTATTCGCCGCTGTTCAGCCATGGTGAAAGCAGTTTGGCAGAAGTGCGTTCGTTGTTCACCAGATTGAAATTATTGGTAAGCGGGGTAGATTTTGCATCCCTCACCGACTTCGAAAACCGGGAGGTGAAAATTACGCCAAGTCGTTATGGATATGTGTATTTATCCAATCGCTGCATTCCTTATCATTACAAAGTGGCGGACGCCGGCAAACCCTTGTATCGCTATTGGAATTACGATAAAACGCGGCGTGGCAATGCGCGCTTTAATCTTAGCTACAACGCCTTTCAATACAGCAATGCAGACAACGTGCTGCACCCCTTGTTGTATGACATCGAGCGCTTTGATTTTTTCAGGATTGAAGGGCATATTGGCAAAAGCATTTTGCCTGCCATCAGCCTTGTAAAAACCATTCAGCAGGAAAACAACCTGCCGTTTGAGATTGTGGCGCTCAGTGCCGATTACATTGGCGCATTGGTGCGTGGCGAAGAACCGAAATGCGTGATCGAAGACTCGAAAGCAATTACCGCATACTCATTGCAGAATTTATCTGCAAGGTGCATGACGCGTTTTGTTTTGCGGCAAAGCTGCCTTTTGATTTGCCCGACCGCATTGTAAGGTTTACCGCCACAATCTTATCGCATGCCACGCCGGAAGATACCACCGCCATCAAGGAAACACTTGCTTTTAACCCTGCGGTATTGGATAAGCTCGATCACCCGTTTGCCGCTACGCTTGTACACGAATTTGGGGCAATAAAACAATACACCACAGGCGATACTTTATCAAGATTATGCAACCCGCCTGCAAACCGAATTGGATCGGCATATATTGCGATGAAAGGCAAGTTTGTAAACCCCGTTACCATCAACACCGATCAGCCGGTGACCATCGTACAATATCATGCGTTTGAATTGATTGATGCCATTGAGAGCATTTTGGAACTGGTGATGAATCATGAATTATCGGACCTCGATGTAGCCGAATTGAAAAGCCGTTACGACCGTTTTGAAAAGGAAGTTCGGGTGCTAAGTTTGTTTGCCATTTCGCTTGTTGCAAAAACTGGAGAATGCAGACAAACAACGCGTCTGAAATGATTTGGCTTCCGACCTATATCTTGACTTGCTGGTATTTACGCTGGAGATGTTGCTGCACTTGTGTTTCACCGAACAAATTGAAGCCCTGAAAAGTGAATACGAGCGGCGGTTGGCAACCTTCCGGCTTGGCAAAAACTTCAGCTATTATTATAAAAAACACGGCGGCGTTGAACACAAAGCCGGTGTACCCCGCGGAGGCACGTTTATCCTTGTCTATCACGAAGAAAGAAGGAACCGTTTGATTGACAGAAGTTCGCTGTTCATCAACAAAGATCTGAGCAACCTGATGCTCGCCAATTTTCGTAATCGCTGAAGCCCGATGTGCCATTGGATACATTGACCTATCAAACAAAATTGTTGCAGACCTCAATTTTATATAAAGACCCCCAATTGTATCTGCGCTTTAAAGAGGTGCTCAGCAAATATCTTGATGACTGTAAAGATCTGCCAGATGACAAGCGTGATGAATTGACCGGTATCATCAATGAAGAGCCCCAAACACCCGCATTTTGAGTTAAATGATGGAATGGTAATCGCCGATTTTTACATTCCCTATATCTGTTGCAGCGATTGCCCGCCGGTGGCATATATCTTGCCACCACCGCCAAAAGAAGAAAGCGCCGATCCAACAATATCCATTGACACCAACAGCTTTTGCAGTGATGATAAAACGAAATTTCCGATACACATCACGCCGGCTGGTGGTGAAGTATCAGGCACTGGTGTGAGTGTGCTGGCTGATGGCAAGTATGTGTTTGTTCCGGCTGCTGCAGGCGTTGGTTTGCATACCATTACCTATACAGTAAATGGTAAAACGGTAACGGTACAGGTGGAAGTGGTGCAGATGCCTGTGGCGAAGTTTAGCGTGGCTACCCGTGAGCAGAACGGACAATTGACCATAACGCTGACCAATACTTCGACCAATGCCACAGTTGACACTACTTACAAATGGCTGCTGAACGGCGAGATGTTTTCTGAAAAGAAAGATCCGGAACCTTTTTCCATTCCAGTGCAAAGCCTTCCGCGATCCATTGTTTTGCAGGCATCAAATGGTGGATGTGTAAGTGAGGCGAGTGAAGAGATACGTTTCGACGCGGAGAACAAGGAAATGAGAATTTGCGCCAACCTGGGAAAATTGCAACTGGAGCCGCAGCTTTCACCGAATGATGTAGTGGAAGTAGTGTTTAACGACGGGATAAAAATGGAAAACGCCGCTTTGGTGGTGTTTCCGGCAGAAACGAATGTTTCGCAGCCAACAACGTTTCATGTGTCCTATGCCTTCAACGGCAGGCAGGTAAATGCAGCAATTTCATTGGTGTTTGTCAATCCAGATTTTAACATCAGCATTCAACAATCGGTGACCAATAATCAGGATACTATTGCCCTAACGCTCGAATCGAAAGACAAGAGCTATACAAGCGTGGAATGGAATATTTCGCCACGATCTGTTACCGGTGCCGGCGGACCATTTGCAGACGATCCGCTTACCTTACAGTTTACACCTTCGCAGATCCGTGAAGCCCGCGCCATCCGCATCATACACTCCGTGTTCACTGATTCGGATAGCGGGGAATGCAGGTTTGAAGCTCAGTTTGAAATTTCATTTATCCAGTTAGACCAGGCGCTGCAAAAGGCGTCGTTCGATAATCATTTTGCATTTGAAAATTAACCATACACATATCATTCAACGGCCGATGCTGGAAGTGGAGTTTGTAAACCCGGATAACGCGATGGGTTTGCAAAACGCGCTTACTGCCGTGTTTTACGAACAGCTACTGCCGCAAATGGAAGAATTATTCAATGCGCAAACGGGCAAAGACGAATACGCTTTTATCGAAAAGCTGGAGATTGATTGTGGCATCGTTCATCCTGACAACTGGGAACAGCAACTGGCTGCGGAATTTGTACGAAAGCTAAAAGCGGCGCTGCGCGAAGTGAATACAAAGAAGATGGAGCCGGGGCAAATGAAAGCCGAAAAAGCATTGGAATCCTTTTTCTTTTACGTGGAAAAAGGCTACCTGCCATGGAATAAACCTGCACAAACCGTTTCGGCATTGGAACCGCTGCTGCTGATAAACAAATCGCTGGTTGAACGAATAAAAATGCTGTTGGCGGCACAACCGAAACTTGCGGAACGGTTGGCAGGCGCATTTTCAACCGGTTTTGTGATGAAGTTGATTGAAATGTTAGAAAAGAGTAATCATAGTAATTATGTGAGGGCACCGTTGCAAAGAAACTCGGGCAATGCCATTATTGTAAATCAGCAACATGAAATGGCAGAACAATTACAGGCGTTGTGCGCTGAAAATCCTGCCCGGCGTGACGAGCAACTGCCGTCTCCGGCATTATCACCATCCGATGGCATCACAGAAGCAGGCAGGAGAAGCGAAGACGTACAAGATGCCCAAGGAAAGGGAATGAAAACCGCTGATATAGCTTCTAAAGAGCGTGGTGATGTTTCCGAAGAAGCCATTTATCTTGAAAACGCGGGACTGGTATTGCTTCATCCTTTTTTGCCGCCATTGTTTGCAGAACTCGGGCTGCTTAAAGACAATGAATGGATAAAAGATTCGTCGCCGGTACAGGCTGTTGCAGCGCTTGCATTTTTAGCTACAGGAACAGAAGCCGGAGAGGAATGTACAATGATGCTGAATAAAGTGATGTGCGCGTTGCCGGTAAGCGATATAGTCAGCACTGTGTTGCCATTGCCCCTGCCAGCACAGCAGGAATGTGACGCGTTGTTAAGGGAAGTTATCCAGCACTGGCGCATTTTAAAGAACACCAGCATTGACGGGTTGCGCGAAGGTTTTTTACAACGCAACGGAAAACTATCAAGGGTCAATGATGGCTGGCTTTTACAGGTAGAGCAACGCACGATCGACATTTTGCTCGGTCACCTGCCGTGGGGCATTGGGATTGTCCGCCTGCCGTGGATGAAGGAAACGCTGTTTGTGGAATGGGCGTAAAGTTTTGTGATCAAAAACGATTGATATAAACAATGATGCAAACGCAGACCATATCTGAACAACAACACCGCAAACCTGCCGACGCTATGCACAAGGGTCAGCAGCAACCATTTTTTGCTCCCACTTTCATCCAGCCCAAACTCACCGTAAACCAGCCCAGCGATGCCTACGAACAGGAAGCCGATGCCGTTGCCGAAAAAGTAATGCGCATGCCGGCAAGTGATGCGCAACCGCTGTTCTTTTCGCCCAAACCCATCGCTGTTTCGCAGGTGCAGCAGAAATGCGAACAATGCAAGGGCGAAGAAAAAAAAGAGGAAGAAGACGAAGCGCAGCCGGTGCAACTAAAGCCGGAAAAGACGTTTGACATTCAGCGGAAATGCGCGCAATGTGAAGAAGAAGAAAAAGGGGTGCAGCGTAAAGAAACAGGCGGCATTGATAGTGCAGGAATGACGGCACCGTCTATTGTTCATGATGTCATCAGCAGCCGCGGACAACCATTGGATAAAAGCACACGAAACTTTATGGAAAGCCGGTTTGGCTATGAGTTTGGCGACGTGCAAATTCATAACGATGCGCTGGCGCATCGCTCTTCGGCAGACATTAACGCGTTGGCTTATACACACGGCAACCACGTGGTGTTTGGCAATGGACACTATCAACCACATACCAATAGCGGCAAGCAGTTGCTTGCGCACGAACTGGCGCATGTGGTGCAGCAGCAAAAGGGAGTAAGCCGGAAAGAAGGTAATAAAAACAAACCTCAGAAAACTGACAAGGAAAAAACACCCATTTTAAAAGCACTACCAGATCAGTTAGCTGATTTTAGTAAGAACAATCCTTATCTCCCCAAAGAATTTAAAGGTTTTATTAAGAAAATAGTAGATGTTGTTGAAATACACCTGGTTGACTTTGATGCAAAAGAATACCTGGTAAAAAGTGATATCAGTTGGCTTCCCAAGTCAATGAAACTTCCGCTTGGTGAACGCAAAACAAACCAGCTTCAATTATGGAAAGACAAGGTTAAGCCCGGCATTAAGGATCAGCTTAAGAAACTGAGTGGAACCAAAGAGGAAAACAAAACCTTTATTTTATCGCTACAACCTAAAAAAGCAAAATCAAATAAAACAAAAATCAAAAAGGGTATTGCCGGCAGTCTAAGTCAATTGGCTGAAGAGGTTTCTGTTCCGTTCTGGGATGTGTCTGGCAAAGAAAGACTGTTTGATGTAGAACACCTGGTTGACTGGCAGATAGCCGGAGATAATGCGGATAATGAAAGAAACCTGATTTTGCTAGACAGAACGTTAAACCGTTCGATGGGAAACAAAATACGCAACAAAATTTATAAGCACCTGGAAGCGATTATAAAACACTACCATACAGAATTTTCTGGTTTTGCAAATGATGGTAAAAAAGACCTGGTTAGGTTTAACAATAAAAAACACAGTGTCTTTATTGACAATATTATTCCCCGGAAAACGGATTTGGATGACGATCAGTGGTATTTTAAAGAAGAAATGATTGATGCCAAGTATGCTGGTCATCCTTTTACAAATATGCTGATTGACGTAAGCGATAGCAAAATTCCTGATGGCTATTTTGTATTAAGAACAACAGATGACAGAGCCGGATATCTTTTGCCCAAAAATGCAACCAATGAAAGAATTGGTGCCTGGGAAGTTTCGGTTGTATATGACAATAAAGCGGACGAACTGAAATCTGTTTTGTTTCAAATTGTAGTCAGAGATGAGAACGATGTTATCAAAAATATAAGGAGGAAAAGAATAGCAACCGGGAAAAATTTAAAGCCTATAGAACAAGAAAATCAGGATGACAATGAAGAGGAGATAAAAGCAGAAAAGAAAGAAAATCATATTTATGAAGTGCAATCTGAAAAGCTTAGAAAAAAATTTGGACGAGCGTTTAAAGAGCTGTATGGTGAAGTAAACCTGATGAGCCCGATTGTGTTAAACGAACCTTCCATCAGCGGTTTTGATGTCGCGGCATCTGGCAAGGTAACACCAACACTGAGCTTTTTAAAAGATGTGGACATTGATTTTGGTATCGCCAATGGAGACTTTTTTATACAAGCCACTGTTCCATTAGACCAGATTGCTAAAAATTTTCCAAAGCCATTTGAAATCAATACATGCAGTCTTGTGATTTCTGCCAGTTCTTCGGAAGGTCTCACCGTCGAAGGCATTGTCGGGTTCAAGCTTGGTAGTTTTGGAGAAGGTGAGTTGATTGCGGGAAAAGATAAGAACGGACTATTTTTTAACGGTGCCTTTAATTTCAACAACAAATGGTTCAAACCTGCCACTGTTGACATTTGCTACAACCATGGCAATTGGTGTGGCGGCGGTAAAATCGGGATTCCTGATAAGATGATTCCTGGTGTTAAGTCTGCCGAACTTGAGATTGGCTATGCAGGTGGAACAATCAGTGCTAAAGGATCTGCCGAATTAACAGTTCCCGGGCTTAGTAAAATTGACCTCGCAGCGCAATTTGATGACAAAGGAAATTTTGCATTGGCAGCCGATGCTACTTTAGGCAAGCTGCCCGGAATAAAAGGCGGAAATGTCAAGGTGATTATCAAGTCAGCACAGGGAGAAAACATACTGCTTTATATTGAAGGCAAAGCCATACCAGATCTGCCGAATATTCCGCAATTGCAGACCGAATTCTCTTTCCTGTACGACAATGGCATCTTTGACATCAATGCAGAAGTTCAATACAAAAAAGGTCGTTTCACTGGAAAATTGCAACTTGGCATTACCAATCGCTCTGTAGATGAAAATGGTCAGCCTTCAGGTGAGTCAAATGATACAAACCCGGTGGTTGTGTATGGCTTTGGCGAATTAACAGCTGTATTGTTCAATGACAGCAAAGACAAATCGAAGGAAATCAAGGGCACTGTAAAGGTAAGGTTGTCTCCTGCAGGTGATTTGCTCGTTGCCGGTGAAATATTGCTTCGTGATTTGAAACCATTCGGGGATGGATACAATTTTGAAAAACCATTGGTACCCTTTCCAACCATCAGTATTCCACTCGTTGGCATACCGGGTATGAGCGTATCGGCCTTTGTTGGTGGCGGTGTCTTTTTCTCGTTCAACTGGCAACCCCTTATTTTAAAACAATTGAAAATCAACCTGTTAGAAATTAACATCAATGAGCTTGATACAGCTCAGATTGATATTGCTGGTACCATAGGTTCATCTGCCAAAGCTGAAGTATATCTCGTGATCACGGCAGGATTAAAAGCGCAGGTATTAATAGCCAAATTGAAAGGTGAATTAAGCGGACAAGCCGGTCTTGGAATTGAAGCTGAAGCGGGAGGTGCACTAAGCGCAACCTGGAATGCCAACAAAGGACTGCAATTCAAGGAAGTGCGCGCCTTTTTAAACATCACGCCAAAAGCGATTTTCAAATTGACAGGCAGTGTAAGTGTTGATCTTGACCTATGGGTTACAGAGATAAATTTATATTATCACAAATGGGTTTTTGCAGAAAAGTCAATTGATCTGGGTGGTCTTACGCTCAAGCTGGATTTCCCAATTCGCTTTGCGGAAGATAATAGCTTGATCATGCCTGATCTTTCTGAGATGAACTTACAGCGACCTGATTTTTCTGGCGACCAGGGATTGGAAATTATAGACAGCGCCATTAATGGAGATGCCAAAAAAGAATTGGAAGCGAAAAAACAACAAATCCGTGAACAGATAAGACAAGATTTGCGCAGTGCTACCAACGATGAAGATTTTACCCCTAGCAAATACACCCAAAAGATGATGGCGAAATATAAAAAATCGCCCGAACTTCAAAAATTTGTTCTCACGACAATTGAGGAAGAATCGCGCAATTTGGAATACGAGCAATTCGAAAAGCAAAAAAATATCATCCGTAATTTGAATGTTCCCTTACAAAACAAACTGGTTTTACTGAAATATTTTACCATGTTTCGCTCCTATATCGCTGACGAAGACATTGAAAATTTTAGAATGGAATTGATTAAAACAGAAGAATTCAAAAAAATGATGGCTCAGCAGTTAGCGCAATTAGCTGAATTGAACAAAAAAATTGCAGCGGAAGCAGAAGCACAAAAAACAGAGCCTGTTGTAAAAACGGGCAAAGGAAAAGCTGGTATTCGGCAAAAATCAAAATCAAAATCTGGAGCAGGTTAGCAGTTCAGTTTTTCCAAACTGGCGGCAACTGTTTTCTGTTAGGTAAATAAACGATTTTCATATGTTGAATTACGAAAATTATCTGTCTTCTTCTCCCGCAATTCAGAGAACTACCGAAGAGCCTAAACCTTTCTTCCAGCCTAAACTGACGATCAACCCGCCGGGCGATGTATATGAGCAGGAAGCCGATGCTATGGCAGACAGAGTCATGCGGATGCCGGAAGAAAACGAACAGGCATTTTTTAAGCCAAATCCTATTTCTGATACACCGCTGAGCCGCAAAGAAAATTCGCCACTAAACTTAGGAACTAACAGCTTTGCCTCTTCGTCCAGGCGTTGGCTTTTATCGAACGACATGCCTTTGCCTGAAAGCACAAGACGTTTCTTTGAACCAAAGTTCGGACAAGATTTTTCCCATGTTAAAATTCATGCCGGCGAAGAAGCCAATCGGTCAGCCAAAAGTGTGCAGGCATTGGCGTATACTTACGGTAACAACATTGTTTTTAACGCCAACCAATATCATCCCGATACGCTCTCTGGCAAAAAATTATTAGCCCATGAATTAACACATGTCGTGCAACAAAGCAAAGCCGGCAAAAGTCAATCGATTCAGCGATCATTTTGGGGTACTGTAGCAGGCGCTATCGGTGGTGCTGCCGTAGGGTTTTTAGTGGGAGGTCCCGCAGGTGCAATAGCCGGAGGCATCATTGGTGGCATTGGAGGAGACGCTGTAACCACTCATAAACGTGCTTTGAACCAGGTGGAGATTGGAGAAGCACAAAAATTATTTGCCAACACGCTCGATTACAGCAAAGTAAAAGTGTCAGATACATCAGCCCTTATGTCGATAGGCGGGTACGCACGCACACCTTTCGACACCATCTATTTTCCATCGGGCACCTTAAACCGAAATGACAAAGCCTATTTTGCATTTTTGATTCATGAACTGACTCATACCTGGCAATCCCAGCACGGAACATCTGTATTTACGAAAATCAGGTACTCCTTGAGCTCAGATAATTATGATTTTGGTGGTGATGCCGGGCTGGAAGAAGCAGCGAACGCAGGGAAATGTTTTAATGATTTCAATACGGAAGCGCAGGCATCAATTCTTGAAACGTATTATAAAATACGCGAAGGAATCAGCTCTGGCGATGTTGCTATCTATGAATATTTTTTGTATCAGGTGCGATATCATGCCGGCAGGTGCAAAGTATTAACACCGGGATTGAAAACCGATCTTCTCGACGAGAAGTACAGGAATAAAAATGATTCTGATTTATCTACAACTTAAAGTGTAGGAACAGACAAATCAAACACAGTGCAAAATCACGTTTCAAATCTTGCGGTTGCTATACATTGTCTTACTCAATTGGTAAAGCAGCAATTAGATAAGTTGTTCAAAAAGAACGAAATGGTAACGATTCCCTTTCCGCAGCTTACATTTTGTGAGGATGGTTCATCCTTTTTCAAACTAATTGACGATGAAGAATTATCTGTTGAGGAAAAATACATTGTTCTCATTGCTTTGATTCCTCATATACAGCCGAATTGCTTTGAATCAATCATACAATCCTACCTGCCAAATGGTGGTGACCTTCCCGAAATAGGTGGTGTAAAAGTTAGTCATTATCGCGGCATGTTGCCAACTGGCGAAACAGCGCAATTTGTCATTGCCGGCAACAACCTTGATAAAAGGTTGACTGTTCAGCAACTGTTATTGGGCGAAAGCAAACTGGTAACGGACAACATTCTCGAACTAGAAACTGTGAAACAGGGTGAACCAATGATGAGCGGACGATTCATGATTTCGCAGGAATGGCTGCATCAACTTCTCACTGGTAATGATTATTAATACCAGTTTTCCAACGATTTTCCGGCAAAGAAAATCACCACGCATATGTGCTGGAACGATCTTGTACTCATGTCTATACGCTGGAACAAATCAACGACATTCAAATCTGGCTGCAGCACAATGCGAGCCATTATGAAAGATGAAATAGTGGGCATAAAGCTAAAGCCCGGTTACCGTGTCTTTTTCATGGTGCTCGGGCACCGGCAAAACCTTAACGGCAACTTTGCTCGGAAAACAGTTTGGCAAAGAAGTGTATCGTATCGACTTGTCTCAAATTGTATCCAAATACATTGGCGAAACAGAAAAAAACCTGGAGAAAGTATTTGCCAAAGCCGAACGGCAAAACTGGATTTTGTTTTTTGATGAAGCCGATGCCTTGTTTGGCAAACGCACCAACGTACAAAGTTCGCACGACCGCTATGCCAATCAGGAAGTATCGTATCTGCTGCAGCGCATTGAAGATTATCCCGGGCTTGCTTATTTTGGCTTCCAATTACAAAAGCAATATGGACGATGCGTTTCTGCGGCGGTTTCACAGTCTGATTTTTTTGCTCCTCCCAAAGCTGCCGACCGGCTGAAGCTATGGCAACATACATTGCCTGCGGGCTTTATGCCCGAGCCGCCATCCGGCTGAATGAGCTCGCCGAAAAATACGAACTCAATGGCGCCGCCATACTGAATATTATTCATTATGCCACGCTGCGCTGCATTGCCCGGAATGACGAATGGATTCGGCATCCGATATTCTGGAAGCCATACGCAAAGAATTCCGAAAGGAAGAAAAGTCAATGAATTAACAGGAAAACGACGATTTTCCTCATTGCAAAAGCTATAGTTTGCAGCGCCATCAAACAAAACAAAACACCGTACTGGCTTACCTCGGCTTTAGCCCTTTCATACTGAACAGGATAGCGGTATTCCTCGCCCAACTGCTGCGCCGCATGCAGCGGGAAATAAGGATCGCGTAAAGTTCGCGCGCCATTATAATGAGGTCTGCCTGTTCATTTTCCAGTATTTCATTGGCTTGTTCCGCACCTGGTTATCAGTCCTACTGCGCCGGTTAATATGCCGCTTCCTGTTTTATTTGCTTCAGCAAAGGCTACCTGATATCCTGGTTTCAGCGGAATAGGCGCAATTACATTTCCGCCGCTTGATGTATCAATCACATCCACACCATGCTCTTTTAGCAAAGCGCAAAGTTTCACCGAGTCTTCTATCGTCCATCCGCCTTCGGTGTAGTCGGTTGCGGAAATCCTTACTAAAAATGGCTTTTCATTCCCCATACTTTCTTCACGGCATCTGTTACTTCGAGCAGCAGGCGCACACGGTTTTCGAAAGATCCGCCATATTCATCTTCTCTTTCATTGCTGAGCGACGAATAAGAACTGGTGAAATAAATAGCCATGCGCCGCATGCAGTTCTATCACATCATAACCAATTTGATCACACGTTCCGTTGCCGCAACAAAATCGTCAATTACCTTTTGAATTCCCGCTTTATCCAGCGAAATCGGCGCCTCTGTGCCTTCGGCAAAAGGAACGGCGCTGGCAGAAACTGCCTGCCAGCCATTGGGTCACTTGCCGGAATCTGCTTTCCGCCATCCCATGGCCGCTGATGGCTTGCCTTTCTGCCGGCATGCGCCAGTTGAATGCCTGCCAGCGCGCCTTGTTCATGTATAAAAGAAACAATCTGTGACATTTTTCCATTTGTTCATTTTTCCACAAACCCATGTCGGCATAAGTGATGCGCCCTTCGGGCGAAACAGCTGTAGCTTCCTGGATAAGTAACGCTGCGCCGCCCACGGCTCGGCTGCCCAGATGCACGAGGTGCCAGTCGTTGGCAAATCCATCTGTTGAAGAATACTGGCACATGGGAGAAACAACAATACGGTTTTTAAGCGTGGTATTTTTAATTGTAATAGGAGAGAATAATGTACTCATAGGAGATAGTGTAACAAACATATTGCAGTTTGTCAGTCGATCATCTGCTATGGTGAATATGTTGACGATTTTGCCTTTCTTCAGCGCTTTGCGTATTGCCTGCTTATAAAGTCTTCAAATTCTGCCAGGCTGAAAAACTGCTCAGGTTCTGCGCTTTTTGTAACGCCAGCTTTTTGTGCAACCAGCACGCCATATCGTATATCGTTGAAGCCATTTACAGAATGCGCATCCGGATTGATGGAGGTGAGTACACCGCGTTCAAGAGCGTAGTGCAGGTAGCGCCAGTCGATATCAAGCCGGTGCGGATTGGCGTTCAATTCAATCACCACTCCATTGGCGGCACATGCATCGATAATGCGTTTATGATCTACCGGGTAGCCGCTGCGGCTTAGCAACAACCTGCCCGTCATGTGCCCGAGAATACTGGTATACGGGTTTTCAATAGCCGTAAGCAGGCGCATCATGGCTTTTTCTTCCGTCATTTTCAGATTGGAGTGTACCGAGGCAATCACCACATCAAAGGATGATAATATTTCGTTGCTGTAATCGAGGCTGCCATCGTTAAGAATATCGCTTTCAATACTTTTAAAAATCCTGAAAGGAGCCAGTTTTTTATTTACCTCATTGATTTCAGCATGCTGCGCAAAGAGTCGTTCTTCCGTAAGCCCGTTGGCGTAAAAAGCCGATTTTGAGTGATCGCTCAGCACAAGATATTGAAAGCCTTTTTCCATTGCGCCATGTGCCATTTCCGATATGGTATTCACGCCGTCGCTCCATTTGCTGTGAGAATGTATGATGGCTGTTATATCGTTCTGTTTGCACCACTATCCGGGAGCGGTTTGTCTTTGCGCAATTCGATAGCCGTTGCGCTATCACGCAAATATGGCGGAGATATAAGCAATGCCAGCTTTGGTAAAGATTTCTTCTTCACTGTTGATGGTTTCGGGAGTTGAAAAAAGTGCTGCCATGCTGTTGCAAATTCTTCGCTGCAGCTTGTGGCAAACAAAGGGAGTAGAACTGATTAGGCTGTGCAAAATGCACCTGGAGGAGCCATGTTGCTTTCGCTTGTGAATGAAAGCGCTCTCGCTGTGCTTTTCCGTTAAGCTGATATGGTGGGCTGCAAGAAATTCTTCAATTGATTGAACAGCGCACTGTTGTCACCAGTTCTATCTTTTGAATGATTTCCAATTGGGTACGAATCGCCGCCTGTCACTGCCGTGTTGATGGTGGGGAAAGGCTGTTTGCAATCGCTGTTCTAATTCAAAGGCGAACGCTGCAATTTCGGCGTAGAGATAGCTGCCTTTGCTGCGCATATAAAACTCAATGGATTCTTTTATGTTTTGCTGTGTTTTTTCGCCAAAGCCTTTGTACAGCATCAGCCTGTTTTCGGTGCAGGCATACAGCAGTTCGCCAATATTTTCCACGTCGAGTTCTTTCCAGATTACGGCAATTTTTTTCGCACCGAGCCCTTTTATCCGCAAGCATTTCTATAATGCCGGGTGGTGTTTTTTCTATGTATTCATTCAGCAATGGCAGTTCGCCGGTTTGCAGTTGCACCATTATTTTTTGGGCAATGGCATCACCAATTCCTTTGATCGATTGTATTTTTTCCAAAGGCAGCCCGGAGAGTTCTGCCGGTAATTTGTCGATGGTAAAAGCTGCATTGGCGTATGATTTTGTTTTAAAACTGTTCTCGCCATGAATATCCATCAGTTTGGAAAGCAGTGTAAAATTATGTGCAATGGTTATCGTTGTCCATGCCGTGAAAGTAGAAAGAAAAGTAGAACGGCAGATGGGTTTGGGACATAAAAAAAGTCCCGGCGTGAGCCGGGACCTACAATTCAATACTTGAAATTACATTCGCTATTTTGCTGTTTTCTTTGTTGCAGCTTTCTTGGTTGCAGTCACAGCTTTTTTGAGGAGCTGCTTTTTTCACGGCTGCCTGTTGCACTGCAGCTTTTTTTTGCAGCTTTCTTACGGAAGCTACATTTTTAGGTGCAGCTTTCTTGGCGACAGGTGCAGCAGCTTTTTTGGCAGGCGCTTTTTTAGGCGCAGCCTTCTTTACAGAAGCAGTTGCAACTTTTTTAGTAGCGGCTTTTTTTGCGGTAGCAGCCACCTTTTTAGGAGCCGCTTTTTTTGCAGTTGCCATAATTGTACAATTTAATGGTTAGTAAATATTCCATAAAAGTACATAAGTTATTTATGACATCCGTAAAAATGATTTATACCTAAGCTGATTGCTTCTACTGCGTTTACAGAGATGTTGGTTTTGTTCTCTCTTGTTTTTTTAAACTGAACGATTCCGTCAGTCAAAGCAAACAATGTGAAATCTTTACCTACACCTACATTTTTACCAGGATGGTATTGTGTACCACGCTGGCGAACTATAATATTGCCTGCAATTGCCGGCTGTCCGCCATAAATCTTTACACCAAGGCGTTTACTATTGGAGTCGCGGCCGTTCTTTACACTGCCTTCCCCTTTTTTATGTGCCATTATAAACTATTTAATTCTGTGAAATGAATGTGGAATATTGACTAAGCAATACTACTGATTGTGATTTTTGTGTAATGGGTACGGTGACCGTGCTTTTTGCGGAAACCCTTTCTGCGTTTCATTTTAAAAGCTATCACTTTATCGCCTTTTACGAGGTCGCTAATGATTTCAGCCTTTACAATAGCTTTCACATCAGCGCCGAACGTCAGGCTTCCATTATTATCTACCATCAATACATCGCTGAATTCAACGGTATCGCCTTTACTGCCGGATATGTGCGGAACGAACAGGCTATCGCCTTCCTGTACTCTGAACTGCTGTCCGGCTATTTTTACAACTGCAAACATAATTTTTCTAAAATTAGGGCTGCAAAAGTATAACTAATTAAGGAAAAAACATGAACATCAGAGAAATATTTTCTCTTATTTTGGTATTATTTTTCAATTGGGTTGAAATTCATCGAAAGGGTCAGCCTGAAAGCCGCTGGCATTAGCCCAAGTGTGGTGACTGCCGGATGCTGCCTGTTGCGAAAGGTAATCAGGACAAATATCGCAGCCTGGTTTCACCGCCGGTATAATATTCACACGCAAAGTTATCGGGCAACAGCTTTTTTTCTCTTATGCTCAGTGCGAAAGTAAAAGCGAATGCCATAACAAGTGTATAAAGTTTTGGGAGTTTAATTTTCGCCTCCAATCAATGGTGTGGAAATACAGGTTTTCTGAATATATTTTCCGTTCGTGTATTTTTTCCTTCTTCACAAGAGCTAGCTTCTATTTTTGTCTGATGATGAAGCAGTTGTTGATTGGTTGCTGTTTGATAATACCCGCATGTTTATTTGCTCAAAATGAGAAATGGGATTTGCAACGCTGCGTAGATTACGCCGTTCAGCACAATATTTCAGTAAAGCAATCTGATGTGCAGGCACGCATTACCGCATTGCAAGCAAAACAGGCAAAAAGCGCCACTATTCCCAGTCTTAATTTCAATACCAATGCCGGCTACCAGTTTGGACGCAGCATCGACCCTACGTCCAACCAGTTTATCAATCAGCAAATTTTTTTTCAGAGCTATAATCTGCAAACGGGCGTTACGTTGTTCAATTGGTTCAATATAAAAAACCAAACCAAAGCGGCACAGGCAAATGAAGAAGCGAGCCGGCTGGACATCAGCCGGGTAAAAAATGATATTTCGCTAAATGTGGTATCGGCATACCTGCAACTGCTGCTTGCAATAGAACAAATCAATATTGCCAAAGCACAGATTTCGCTTACCGACTCTCAGCGTATTCTTACGCGCAAACAGGTAGATGCAGGCAGTATGCCCGAACTAAATGCCGCGCAGCTGGAGTCTCAGCTTGCCATCGACAGCAGTAATTATATAACCGCCGTAAGCAGCATGATGCAAAATAAACTGCAGCTTGTAGCGCTACTGAACCTCAATGCCGAAGAACCTTTTGAAGTAAGTATTCCTGACCTAAACAAAATTCCGTTGCCATTGCTTGAGTGAGCTGGAACCCGCCGAGCTATATGAACGGCTACCAATACGCAACCTTTGCAGCAGGTAGATTCTTTGCGCATTGTGGCAGGCGAGTTCAACACAAAGCTGCGCGTGCTGCCATGTATCCTTCACTTTCGGCTTTTGGAACCATTGGCTCGCAATTTTCTAATTCCTACAAAACGCCTTTTGCTTATTACCAGGGCATCAGAACAGATACGGTTGCTTCTACCAAAATCGACGGCGTAGATTATCCTGTAGTATCGCAAACACCGGTGTATCAAACCTCGTTTCAGCCGGTGCCTTACTGGAAGCAGATCAGCAATGCACAATTGGGTCAGTCGGTTGGTTTGCAACTCAATGTTCCGTTGTTTAACGGCAGGCAGGCGCGTACCAATTATGAACGGGCAAAGCTGAATGTTGAAAGCTACAAGCTGCAACTGTCGCTTGACAATCAGAATTTGCAGCAAAATATATTATACGGCACGGGCAGAAGCCGAGGCTTCTTTGCAAAAATATTATGCCAATCAGAAAGCAGCAGCTTATGCCGATTATGCCAACGAACTTTCGCGCAAACGATACGATATCGGTATGCTGTCGACCAGCGAATACCTGATTGTGCAAAACAACCTGGCTACAGCGCGGTTCAACCTTGCATCGGCGCATTACGACTATATTTTCCGCATTAAACTGCTCGAATTTTATAAGTTCGGCGCTGTTCAGCTTTAGCTTTTTCAATCACTTTATATTCAGAAACTTATTACATGAGCAAATCATTAAAATGGATCATTGGTATTTTGGCTGTTGTGGTTATCACATTCTTCATACTGAAAGTTACAGGCGTTCTCGGAAAAGATGAGGGAACCCAGGTGACCGCAGAACCAGCCGCCACCCGTACCATTATTGAAACAGTAACAGCCAGCGGCAAAGTATATCCAGAGGTAGAAGTAAAAGTGAGTCCTGACATTGCCGGAGAAATTGTGGAACTGAATGTAGCCGAAGGTGATACGGTAAGAAAAGGGCAGGTGCTGGCTCGGATTTATGCGGACATTTATACCTCTCAGCGC
The DNA here is from genome assembly GCA_963760045.1 of uncultured Chitinophagaceae bacterium. Classification (GTDB taxonomy): domain Bacteria; phylum Bacteroidota; class Bacteroidia; order Chitinophagales; family Chitinophagaceae; genus Ilyomonas. Next base: position 147,571 of record CAVXBN010000013.1, on the reverse strand, counting down.
GACCAGGCAGCTGCACAGGTGTCGCAGTCGCAGGCGCTGGTATCCAATTCGCAGGCGCAACTGGGTGCTTTGCAGGCAACGCTCGACCAGGCAACTTCTTCGTTTAAACGCAATAAGCAACTGCTGGAGGAAAAAGTAATCTCGCGTGCAGAATTTGAAACAGCACAACAGTCGTATCTATCCGCACAGGCAAATTACAACGCAGCCCTCAGTTCCATAAAAGCAAATAAAGCAGCGGTGCAAAGCGCGGTTGCCAATCTTTCGAGCACAGCTAAAAATGTAGGACGCACAACCATCACAGCGCCAATGGATGGCATCATCAGCCTGCTGTCGGTAAAAAAAGGTGAGCGTGTGGCGGGCAACAGCTTTAATGTAGGTACAGAAATGATGCGCATAGCCGACCTGAAAAGTATTGAAGTGCAGGTGGATGTAAGTGAAAACGATATTCCAAAAGTGAAAATAGGCGACAGCGCACTGATAGAAGTGGATGCCTACAACCAGCGCAAGTTTAAAGGGCTGGTGTATAAGATAGCCAACCCGGCGCAAAGCCTTGCAACTGCAACCACAACAAGTGTTACCAATTACGAAGTTCATATACGCCTGTTGCCGGAAAGCTACGCAGATCTGCTGGGAAATGGACGACCTTTTCCGTTTCGCCCCAACATGACAGGCAGCGCCGATATTCAAACCCGCACACAGAGCAATGTACTTAGTGTGCCGCTGAATGCAGTAACTACTCGCGATACTGCCAACAATGCTATTCAGAAGACTGTTTCCGCCACTACCGAAGAAACACCTGGCAGCCCGCCTGCGGCCAGCAACGAAATCGACGAAGTGGTGTTTGTTTATGGAACAGATGGCACTGTGAAAAAAAGAATTGTGAAAACAGGTATCCAGGATTTGAATTATATAGAAATCAAACAAGGATTGAAAGTAGGCGAGCAGGTAATCACCGGGCCGTATGATGTGGTAAACAAAGACCTGAAAGATGGTACTAAAGTAAAAGTGGTATCGAAAGACGAACTGCTGAAAAGCTTCGATAAAAAGTAAAACGTTTATACACGAAAAAACACTCATCGTTTGATGGCAAAAGCTATCTTATGATGAGTGTTTTTTTATGAAAAATTATAGAGCCCGCTACTCTCTAAAAGAATTTATTGACAGCCACCAGCTGCCGCTGAATCATCAGTTTCTGAATGACATCCTGCTCGGTTTTGTCTATTTGTAAAACATCTCCAATAGTATCTATCAGGTCTTTTTCTACAAACTCCAGTGATGAATCGCTCAAGCCAAGTTCCATGCAATATGAGAACAATGCCAGCTCACTTGTCGGATTGATTTGCGCAACGATTGCTTGTATATATTCCGCTTCGTTGGTTATACTCAGGCGGTAATTTTTATAGTCAATCAGTTCGTCTTTAAAGTTGAGTTCCTTATTCAATCCCAAGCGTTACAAATTTGGCCGACACATTGTCCAGTTCGGCTTCTGTAAACTCGCCGTCTTTGTAGCAGCAATGAAGAAACAAATGGCAAAGCGCTTTATCGGAAGTTTGAATAAAATCGTTATAAATCATAGGATAAATATTTGTGCTACACGTAGGGCAAGGATAGTGCCACAGGAATCTGCCAACCCTTTCTGATCTTTGCTGGCAGACGCTGCAGAGTGCCGCGAGGCATGCTGCATTAAGCAAAACAGCATTTCATAAATGTATATTTTGAATCGGCTTTCTACTTTTCAGTTTGCACCTTATATATCCTTGGTCAACTTTCGTTTTCTTATTTCGACTGATGGGCTTCGATGTCAATTGCAATCATCTGCTTTCTAAGGAATCATCTTTTTACCGTAAGCCAGGTTCCCCGTCGGGTAATTTTGGTACACAGAATTGCGAAAGCCTGATACTCTTGTAAATTCATCCATGTCGCCGTCTTCTGCGATGATCATTAGAGCGTATCGGTTGCGGGCGGGATGTGAGCTGGAAATAAAGTGTATAAACATGCGCTTATACTTCGTGCATGAGGAGGAGAGGTGTATGGGTATGAAAAGCCAGCATTTTGATATGACTTTTGTGAAACAATCCTTCGAAAAAACCGTGTTTCCTGGGAATGGCCACCACAAGATCAATATTGTTCTGGTCGGTAAACGTGTTGATGGTCTCGGCAAAATCAGAACTTTCTACCAAATGAAACTGCGGTGACAAGCCCTGGAACAGGTTGGTGAGTGTTTCTATTTCAGCTTCATGATCCGTGTCTTTTTTAGCGTCTTCAATCACATGAAGAATGTGAAGATGAGCTTTGGTTTCATACACAATATTTTGTATAGGTTGCACCGGCGTGGTTTTAACCACCTGTTTGAAATCGCAGGCAAAAAGCATATTGCGGATGGGTTTGAAACCGGCACCGGGCGGAACAATCAGATACTGGCGTTGTAATTTCTTTCGCAATATCCAGCGCATGACTGCCTATCAGGGTTTCCGATAGTTTGTCTCCCACCGTTATGCCGGTCACCACGAGATTAATGTCGTATTTAATACACAGTTCTTCTATGCCTTCTGTCAGGTTGTTGAATTCGCCTATCCCTTCTATGGTCAGCGATGCCGGAGCGCTGCTGCTTATTTCATCTTTAAAGCGCTGCAGGTTTTCCCGGCTTATATCTGCCAGCTCACCCACGTTGTATGCTTCCATGGTATTCATCGTTGGCTCTATCAGCATAGGCTCCGTTTGCATAGGTTGCTGAAACGCATTGTACAAAATGATTTTTTCGGCAGCCAGGTGCTCTGCAAGCGCGATGGCATAATAAGCTGCGTGGCGGGATGGTTCGGAAAAATCGACCGGAACGAGTATGTTTTTCATAGCAAGGTTTCTTATAATAGTGGTTGATAAAGGTAAGCAAGGAAGGAATGATTGGGTTGATACATTTCACTTACCTGCGCCTGTTTTGTAAGCGCAGGTAAGTGTTTATCTGCAGCTTAACTGATGTTTTCAATAATGCCGGCAATTCCTTGTCCGCCGCCAACGCAGGCAGTTACCATACCATATTTTTTATTCAGCCGCTTCATATCGCCCAGCAGCTGAATGGTAAGTTTGGCGCCTGTGCAGCCCAGCGGATGCCCCAAGGCGATTGCACCACCATTGATATTTACGATCGCTCCGGATCTAAACCCAAACTCACGGATTACTGCAAGCGATTGCGAGGCAAAAGCTTCATTCAGTTCCACAAGGTCAATATCCTGCAGGTTCATATTCGCCTGCTTCAACACTTTGGGTACTGCAGCCACCGGCCCGATGCCCATAATACGCGGATGAACACCGCGCGACGCACTGTTCACCAGTCGTGCCAATAGGCTTTACGCCCAATTCATTTACCATCCGTTCACTCATCACGATCACGAAAGCAGCGCCATCGCTTGTTTGCGAAGAATTGCCCGCCGTTACACTGCCGTTCACGGCAAATGCAGGCTTCAGTTTGGCCAATACTTCCGTGCGTTGTATCTTTTCGTACGCCTTCATCTGTATCTACGATATAGATTTTTTTTTCGCTTTCCGTTTTCATCCACATACACCTGTTCTACATTGATGGGCAAAATGCCACTTTTAAAATAGTCCGTTTTCGATGGCGTGCAGCCGCTTTTCGGTGAGATGCTGTGGCAAATTCATCCTGGTCGGCACGGCTAATGTTGTATTCCTTGGCTACGGCTTCGGCCGTAAGTCCCATGCTGATGATAATATTCAGGTTCGTCTTTTATGATTGCATAGGAAGGCACTGGTTTCCAGCCCGATGTCGGCACAAGGCTCATGCTTTCCGTGCCGCCGGCTAATATGCACTCTGCCATGCCCGTGCGTATTTTGGCGGTAGCCATCGCAATGGCTTCAGCCCGCTGGCACAATAGCGGTTGATGGTGATGCCGGGCACTTCGATATCCGAGTGCTTTGGCCGCAATGATGCGGCCAAACTGCAGTCCTTGTTCGGCTTCAGGTACTGCATTTCCTACTATCACATCATCTATCCGTTGTCGCATCCAGCTGCGGGACGGTCGCCACGAATCCTTTGATCACTTCAACGGCCAGATCATCGGGGCGGTAAAAGCGAAAGCCACCTTTTTTAGCTTTGGTAACTGCCGTACGAAAACCGGCAACAATATATGCTTCCTGCATAATGAAATTTTAAAGTGTAAAAGTAGGATAAAGCGTTCAGCATTCGGTAGGTAGCAGAGAAGGGAGGGTACTTTCTTTGGCTTTAGCGAATTTTTATTGGTGTCAGGCTAATAAACTGGTGTGATTTTTCGTCTGTAGTTAGATTCGTGTTATTCCAAATGTTTTAACTGCTTTATTCCAATGAAGGTATTTTTTCCAATAGTTCTGTTCCTGATTTCTTTCTCTTCATTTTCCCAGGCTGATGTCGCTTCTAAATATGCAGCCACTATTACGCCGTCGGAGCTCAGAAAAAAGCTGACTGTGATAGCTGGCGCAGGTATGGAAGGGCGCGAAACAGCTACACCCGGACAAAAAAGGGCTGCTGCCTACATAGAATCGTATTTCAAAAAAATTGGGTTGCAGCCCGGCACTTCGTCCGGCTACCAGCTTCTATATCCTGTGTACCAGGATAGCCTCAGAAGTGCTGCTTTGCAGATGAATGGCGATTCGCTGCAGCAGGGTAAAGATTATTATCTGCAAACGTCTTCCTATGCGGAAGGAAACTGGACGGACAGCAATATCGTATTTGCTTCCTATGGACTGTCAGACAGTTTGCATAACAACTTTGATGGGTTGGCTGTAAAGAACAAATGGGTCATGATCATAGACGGAACGCCGGCAGATATGGACCATACGGCTGAAGCCGCTTCGTATGCCAACTGGCGTGCAAACCGCATAAAGCCTTACGCAATCAGGGAAAAGGGCGCAAAAGGGTTGATTATTATTACTAAAGCCCTCCCGGAAGATGCAGCGGCATCGCGAAAAGGTAGCATGTACATGGATAAAAAAGGGGCTGTGATGCCAGTAATCTACATTACGCCTGCTGTAGCTGCCGGAATACTACATCAGCCGGTTGACAGTTTTCCAGTGTTAAAATCGTTCATTCGCGGTATTTATCCCGTCGCCATTTCATTTCGCGAGCAAACGACTACCCTGAATCTGCAAAGCAGTGATGTGATCGGAGTGATTCCCGGCACCGATAAAAAAGACGAATATGTATTTGTTACCGGTCATTATGATCACCTGGGAAAGCAGGGCAATGTCATTTATTATGGCGCTGATGATGACGGATCGGGAACCACCAGTGTGCTGCAGATAGCCAATGCCTTTGCAGAAGCAAGGAAAAAAGGAAATGGTCCGCGCAGAACCATGGTGTTTATGACAGTATCAGGTGAAGAAAAAGGCTTGTGGGGAAGTGAATATTACGCCAGCCACCCGGTTTTCCCCCTGGAACAAACGGTAGTGGACTTGAATATTGACATGGTAGGGCGCATAGATCCTGATTATGCAGGCGATTCGCTCAACTATGTGTATACCATTGGCGAGGACAAGCTTAGCAGCGACTTGCTGCCATTAAGCGATAGTATCAACAAAAAGTACAGCAATCTGGAGCTCGACCGCCGCTTTAATGATCCCAAAGATCCAAATCGTTTTTATTACCGGAGCGATCATTATAATTTTGCAAAAAACGGCGTACCCGTCATCTTTTATTTTAATGGCGTTCATGCCGATTATCACAAGCCGACAGATACGGTGGATAAAATCAATTTTGACCTCATGGCAAAACGTGACAAACTTATATTTTATACTGCCTGGGCCATGGCAAACCGAAACGAAAAAATTAAACGCGATATTCCACTACAGTAATGTTTGCAACTTTGAACGATAAAATACGCAGTTGAGACCGATTCTTCTTTTACTTCTTTTGTTTGCGGCCAAAATCGTAACTGCTCAATCCTGTTCCGGATCATTGGGCGACCCGATAGTAAATATTACTTTCGGAGCAGGAGAAGGTGTGGGCGACCCATTGCCCGGAGAATTAACAGCCAACCTGGGATACAAATATGCCGATTGCCCCAACGACGGACAATATGTAATTATCAATGAATCGGATACCTGTTTTGGTTCAAAATGGCATCATGTCACCGATCATACCGGAGATACAAACGGGTATTACATGTTGGTAAATGCCACCTACGAGCCAAGTGTATTTTACGTGGAAACCATCAACGGCTTGTGTACCGGCACCACTTTCCGGTTTGCTGTCTGGATTGTGAATATGAGCAACTATACCAGCAGCATCAAGCCCAATATTACCATGACCATTGAAAAAACGGATGGTACCATTCTGAGCTCTTATAACACGGGAGATATCGATATCAATATTACAGCGCCGGAATGGAAGGAATACGGCATGAATTTCAGCACGCCGGCGGGTGTATCTACCGTGGTGCTGCGGATGCGCAACAATGCCCCCGGTGGTTATGGAAATGACGTGGGGCTTGATGATATTACATTTCGATCTATTGGTCCGGCAATTTCCGTTTTTGCAGCAGACATACCGGAAGATACCACGCTGGTGTGTGAAAATGATTCAAAAAGCATCACCCTGGAGTCGAAAATAGAAAGTTGCTATGCTAATACTGCTTATCAGTGGCAGGTGAGCACCAATAACGGCGATTCCTGGGACGATATTCCCGGAGCTACCACGCAAACTTTTACGCGGGAGCCTACACCCGCCGGCACCTATCTGTACAGGCTCGCTGCTGCGCAGCAAAACAATATTGGTGTTTCTACCTGTCAAACGGCTTCGAAGCCATTTACCATACTGGTGTATTCGCCCGATGTGCGCACCATCAGTATTTCCAAATCTACAGCCGTCATCTGCGAAAACAACTCTGTTACTTTCAGAGCCAATACTACCTACGCAGGAAAATCTCCGCGTTTTCAGTGGATGTTGAACGATCAGCAAGTTGGTACCAATGATTCTGTATTTACTACCAGCGCCCTTAAGACAGGTGATGTAATGAGTTGCATCTTCACAAGCAGCCTTGCCTGCAACTCGCCGGCTACTGCCAATGCCGGTGCGGTATCTGTATTGAAAAAAAGCTATACTACCGTAAATGCTGCTATCTGCGAAGGCGAATCGTATGACGGTCATGCTACACAGGGTACATTTAGCGATGTATTTTTGGGCAGCAACGGCTGCGACAGCACGCGGACGTTAAACCTGGTGGTATATCCCAAACAATACTCTCAACTGGATACTACCATCTGTTTTGGCACCAGTTACCGGGGGCTCACCGCAGACGGTACTTACAATTTTGTATATCCGGATATACATGGCTGCGATTCTACCCATACCATTATCCTGCACGTGCAGCCCAATATTTATGCTAAACCGTATTCTGACACTATTTTGTGTTCAGGTGATTCACTTGTGCTGAACACTCATAATATTCCATTTGACACCTACCTGTGGCAGGATGGCTCGGCTGGTAGTGTATTCAACGTGAGAAAGGGCGGCACTTACCGGGTTACGGCTTCAAACAAGTGCGGCACAGCTACACAAACCACTTTTGTGGATGAAAAGCTCTGCAACATCGATTTCCCTACCGCATTTACTCCCAACCGGGATGGTAAAAACGATAAGTTCCGCGTGGTCAATGCCTATGCGCTTACCTATTTCAGGTTTGTGGTGCTCAACAGATGGGGGCAAAAAGTGTTTGAAACAGCCGACCCGCTACAAGGTTGGGATGGCAATGTCAATGCACGCCCTGCGGACAGGGGGACGTATATCTGGTTTTGCGAATACATGAGAACGGGGCTGCCTGCACCTGTGCAGCGAAAAGGAACTGTTATCCTGATGCGTTGATGTCAGCGAAGCCACTGAAAAAAGGGTTCCTTATATTCTGAATTCACCCGTTACTTTTGTGCGGGATAAATTATTTCATGCAGGCAAATAAGATCATCATTATTACAGCGCCTTCCGGGGCAGGCAAGACGTCTATCACCCGTTTTCTCCTGAATAAATATTCATCACTGGCTTTTTCGGTGTCGGCAGCTACGCGGAGCCCGCGTGGCAAAGAGCAGGATGGAGTAGATTATCACTTTATCAGTGTGCACGACTTCCAGTTGCATATTCAGCAAAATGATTTTGTGGAGTGGGAAATGGTGTATGAAGGAAAATATTACGGTACGCTAAAGAGCGAAATTGAGCGCATCTGGGCAGCAAATAAAACGCCTTTGCTCGATGTGGATGTGCAGGGGGCTATTCATGTGCAGCAGCAATATCCCGAAACATCGCTGTCCCTGTTTATCCAGCCTCCTTCGGTAGATGTATTGCGGCAGCGGTTGCTGAGCCGCGGCACCGAAACAGAGGAAAGCATCCGTACACGGCTTGGCAAAGCCGCTTACGAATTATCTTTTTCGCACGCTTTCGATGAAGTAATTGTAAATGACAATCTCGAAGATGCATGTGCCCAATCGGAAGCGGTTATCAGCCGATTTTTGGGTGATGCCTTGAAATAGTTTAATAACTAAGTCTGCAGCGAGTTTAAAATCGGGAATCTGTAATAAATACAGGTAGTAGAATACAGCTGACTAACGCAGTAGCTTTTTAGCCTCATAGCTCAGCACTTCGCTTACTACTTCGTGCAGCGAACCTTTCTTGTCGTTCATCAGGTATTCAAGTATAAACTTATTGAGATCCAGGCCGGTTGCCTGCGCAGGAAGTGTAGCTGCAATCTGGTTGATGACCAGCATATTTTGTTCTTTCAGGTTTTTTACCGCATTCCATGCATCTGCACTCACATATATCTGCTGGGTGATGTTGTAATCAAATTCATCTTTGATGCTTTGTGTAAGCAGCAGTTGCATTTCCCTTGCACCTGCACCGGGTTGGTTCAGCCGGCTGATGAGGTTGTGAAGCGCAATTCTGTCTACGAGCAAAATGAGACGTTCGTATGCGCTAAGCTGTAATTGTGCGGTTGGACCAGAGACATCGGATGCTGTATTTTCTTTATTGGATTTCAAGGTATATATGTAATAGGCAATGGCGCCAAAAAGAAAGACAATAAAAATAATGACCTGTCCAGAAGAGATATTCATAAATTTTAAAAGTAACATTTTCAATGTAACACAAACGTCATCTTTTATCGTTTATTATACGATAGAATGCAGATGTTTTTAATTTAATTAAATTTGCAGGTATGGAAATGACAGCAACAAACCCGGTTACGTTTAGCGAAGGTGCAGTAGCAGAATTAAGAAGACTGATGAATGAACCAAATTTTGACACCCGTCAAAAGTTGCGCGTAGGTGTAAAAGGTGGCGGATGCAGTGGTCTTACTTATGTGTTGGGTTTCGACGAAATGCAACCTGAAGATGTAGAATTCAGCATTGAAGATATACCTTGTATCATGAATCAAAGTCATGAATTATACCTGTATGGTATGCAGATAGACTGGCATGATGGGCTTAACAGCCGTGGGTTTACATTTCAGAATCCAAATGCATCCAGCACGTGCGGCTGCGGAACTTCCTTTGCTGTATAGTAAGATTACTATCTACATAAATGCATACCATTTGTGCCAAACAAAAGGCTGCCTCTTGCGAGACAGCCTTTTTTATATTCGACTGATTGGTTGTTGCATTAGCTGGGTTTCCTGATCACACGCGGTGGCACTGTTCTATTGCTGTTGTCTGATCTTTGTGGAAACACCTGCTGTCTTTGCTGTACAGGTGCCTGGTTATTCTGGAAAGCGGGCTGCCTGTTTCTCTCATCTGTTTGCCGCTGGCGCATTTGTTCGAGTTGCTGGCGGCGGGCTTCGTTTTGCTGCTGCATCTGAAACCTCCGCTGTTCCAGCTGTTGCTGGCGGTTGGCTTCCATTTGTTGCTGGCGCATTTGTTCCATTTGCCGGGTGCGTTCTTCAGCTTGCTGCTGCTGCATTTGCAATCTCCTGTCGTTAAGTTGTTGCTGACGCACAATGTCTGCCTGCTGTCTTCTCTGTTCATCCAATTGTTGTTGCATATCGGTTTGAACATTGCGCTGGCGCTGCACTTCACTTTGCAATGGATTATTATTTTCCCTGTCACGTGGCTGCATCTCCGGCTGCCTGTTTTCTCTCGATACCTGCCGTCTTTGATCTATGGTTGCAGGCATGTTCCTGTTGTCGTCCTGTTCAAGTATGTCCTGTTGTAAGCCTGCTTTCTGCATTGGCTGGCGTTTCACAGGCTGTTGTCTCACATTATTCTGCGTATTTTCCACAGTATTGTTTCTCCTGTTTACGACAGCACCTTGCCTTCTGGTAGTATTCGCGTTGCTGGCAGCTACGGGGCTATACATGTGAATCCCATTTCCATCTACACGGCTGCCGTTTCTGTCGTTTGATACATAAATGTCTTGCTGCTGTATAGTGCGTCCTGTTCTGCGTTCTACATCGCGTCTTTCAGGTCCGGCATAATAGCGATTGTGGTTATAAACACTTGTGTTGTTGATAATCGTTGTGTTCCTGATAATCGTTACATTTTGCTGGCGGTTGGCATAATACGGATGGAGGCTGTTGTAACCCATATACTGTTGTGGAAGAAATGCCCAATTGTTGGCAGGTATTCCTCTTCCAATATTTACTCCCACATGCAGTCCCGGAGAGAGCGGTGCCCATCCATAATAATTATCACCGGTTCTCCAGCTTACCCAGGCTGGACCCCAAGTGTAGCCAGGTACCCAAAGCCATCCATAGCTATTGTCGAAAGCCCAGCGACCATAGTGAAATGGTGCCCAGCCCCAGTTGTAATCTGATACCCACGTCCAACCATAGCGGGAGTAAGCCCAGTGCCCGTCCGAATAATAAGGCCGAAAACCCGCTACATTGCATACCCAAACGTTGCCATAGCCTGGATAATTCATCCAGTTGCCATAAGGTGACAGTTCATCGTGAAATGTGGAGTAGTTAACGTCCTGCTCTGGTTGTATCAGGGCTTCGTCATTGTTATTGTAGATACCATTGTCATTGTTTTGAAATACATTCTCCTGTGCATACGAGTTGTTTGTGAGACTTGCAAAAGCCAACACAAAAACCGGTAAGTATCTTAACACCCAGTTTCTTCCCTTCTTCATGTTATTGAGTTAAATTATGTTACTGATAAAATGAAACGCAGCATTGCAATCGAAAATCCGGCGCGTTTACCAAAATATAGACTGAAAAACAGTCAAAAGTTTAATGAATAATAGTTGTAAAAAGCATGCCCGATAGCCTAGTTTTTCTGCCTAAAATGAGAATTAATCCTTGAACTTGTTAAAATATTGTCCTTCTGCCTTGGAAATCGGGATGTTGGAATGATAATAAAGATAAATAGCCGAAACTATGAGCTAAAGGAGACTTTCAGAAAATAAAGAAGCCACCCGGTTAGGAGTGGCTTCGCGATACGTTTATTTACGGTTCTTGTTAGCTGATTTTTTCTACCTGCATGTAGTTTAATTCAACAGGAGTGGAGCGACCAAAGATTTTCACAGATACTTTCAGTTTCTTTTTCTCGTCAGTTACTTCTTCAATTACGCCGTTAAAATCGTTGAAAGGTCCTTCGATAATTTTGATGGTTTCGCCGATGATAAATGGCTCGCTCATGGTAACGCCCTGATCGTTCATTTCATCTACGCGTCCCAGCATTTTGTTTACTTCCGATTTGCGAAGTGAAATAATGTTGCCTTTGCTGCCTTTACCATCTGTTAAAAAGTGCATTACATTGGTTAGATTGCTGATGTACATTACGATATCATCGTTCAGTTTTCCATCAGCTACTTCTAGCATCACATAACCGGGAAAGTAGTTTTTTTCGCGCATTACCTTCTTCCCGTTCTGTACTTTGTATACTTTTTCGGTAGGAAGAAATACTTGTTTTACGATATTGCTCCAGCCGTTGCGGCTAATGTCTTTATCCAGATATTCTTTTACTTTCCTTTCTTTGCCGCTCACTACACGAAGCACATACCATTTGGTATCGGCTTCCTGCTGAACAATAGGTTCGGTTTCCTGCACTGTGTTTTCCATAACGCTTCTCCTTATTGGAATAAAGAATATATCAACTTCAGCAGCCAGCTGCTTGCCAGGTCCATTATGCCAATGATAGCGGTGATAAGGGCTGTGGCTACCAACACGATAATGGTAGATTGCTGCAACTGTTCCGACGTAGGCCAGGTTACTTTGTCGACCATTTCGTGATACGAATCCTTCAGGTATAATGATACTTTATTCACTGTAATAAAATTAGAAATTAAAAATTGAAAATAAGAAACGAGTCTGATTTCGAAATCAAATCATTTCTCATCTTCAATTTGCTGGCACGGGTACTAGGATTCGAACCCAGATCGAAGGTTTTGGAGACCTCTATACTAACCGTTGTACGATACCCGTAAGAAAAATTAGCTAATCAGCAAATGGCTAATTAGCTAATTTGTAAATATAAGAAATTTCGTTCTCTTATTTGATGATTTCAGTTACCTGACCGGCACCTACGGTACGTCCACCTTCGCGGATAGCGAATTTCAGACCTTTTTCCATAGCTATCGGCTGAATCAGTTTAACAGTTAAACCGATATTATCGCCAGGCATAACCATTTCAGTACCTGATGGCAATTCTACTTCTCCGGTTACGTCTGTAGTACGGAAATAGAACTGAGGACGGTAGTTGTTAAAGAACGGAGTGTGACGTCCACCTTCTTCTTTGCTCAGTACATACACTTCACATTTGAATTCTGTATGCGGAGTGATAGATTTAGGTTTCACGATTACCATACCGCGACGGATATCTTTCTTTTCAATACCGCGCAACAGTAAACCTGCGTTATCACCAGCCTGTCCTTCGTCCAATAATTTTTTGAACATTTCAACACCGGTTACAACCGAAGTTAAAGGAGTTGGGATTAAACCTACGATTTCTACAGCTTCACCCACTTTCACAATACCACGTTCAATACGACCGGTAGCAACAGTACCACGACCGGTAATAGAGAATACGTCTTCCACAGACATCAGGAATGGCTGATCGATAGGACGCGGAGGCAAAGGAATGTAAGAATCAACAGCTTCCATCAGTTCTTCCACTTTTTTCACCCACTGTGCTTCGCCAGCTAATGCGCCGGTTGCCGAACCCTGGATGATAGGAGTGTTGTCGCCATCAAAGCCATTTTTAGAAAGAATCTCGCGGATTTCCATTTCTACCAGTTCAAGCAGTTCAGGATCGTCTACAAGATCAACTTTATTCATAAATACCACCATGCGGGGAACACCTACCTGGCGGGCAAGCAAAATGTGCTCTCTTGTTTGTGGCATCGGACCGTCAGTAGCGGCTACTACGAGGATAGCACCGTCCATCTGAGCAGCACCGGTAATCATATTTTTCACATAGTCAGCGTGACCCGGGCAGTCTACGTGAGCATAGTGACGATTGGCGGTTTCGTATTCTACGTGGGCAGTATTGATGGTGATACCGCGCTCTTTTTCTTCAGGAGCAGCATCAATTTCATCATACTTTCTTGCCTGAGCCATACCTTTTGAAGCAAGAATGCTGGTGATGGCAGCGGTCAAAGTGGTTTTACCGTGGTCTACGTGACCAATGGTACCAACGTTTACGTGAGGTTTTTCCCTCTTAAAGGTCTCTTTAGACATTTTATCGGTTTTATGTTGTTCTTACAAATTATAAAAGTCTGCAAGTAAAACAATTGCTTGCAAACATTAATCTAAATATTAAAAATTGAAAATTAAATAATCATCAATTGCTGGAGCCGTTAGTGAGAATCGAACTCACGACCTCTTCCCTACCAAGGAAGTGCTCTACCCCTGAGCTACAACGGCTTCTGTCGGGTGACATCTGACCTGTTGTAAGGGACAGAAAGTTTCTGTCCGTCATCATTTATCATCTGTCATCTCAGTAGTGAGCGGAAGACGAGAATCGAACCCGCAACCTATAGCTTGGAAGGCTATCGCTCTACCAGTTGAGCTACTTCCGCATGTAATCGTTGATCGTTGAATGAACATTTTCCATCAACAATAAGAGTGGGCAGGATAGGGTTCGAACCTATGTACTCGTGAGAGAACAGATTTACAGTCTGTCGCCTTTAACCACTCGGCCACCTGCCCATATCAGACAATTGCTGTTGCAACTGCCAATATATTCTGAGCCACTTGTCGGAATCGAACCAACGACCTACTGATTACAAATCAGTTGCTCTACCAGCTGAGCTAAAGTGGCGCTTAAAGAACTGCCCGTTTTTTCGGGATGGCAAAGGTAAGAGAAAACTTTATCTGGCAAAATTCTGTTGTATCTTTTTTATAAAAACCTTTTTCTGCATCTGTTTGGGTATGGTAGATAAGCAATTACAGATTTTTTTTACACCAAATAATCATGATAAATTTAAAAATGACGGCACAAATCGGTGAAAATGCAGAAATGAGGCTAAAATAAAACCCCGCATTCGCGGGGTTTTGAAAAATTTAAGCGGCGGCAAGTTTTTCTTTCTTTCTCTTTATCTGGTTGATTGCGGAATCTAACGCGTCATCAAATGATTGTTCAAAAGACTTAGAGGACGCCTTCACAAAAAAGTTTTGTTTCGGGGCATGCACTCTGATTTCGGCGATCTTGTCTTTAATGTTGTGCACCAGGTTGTCAAGCTTCAAATAAACATCGACCTTGATAATCCGGTCGTGGAAATTTTCCAGCTTTTGTACTTTTCCTGTTACATACTCCACCAGTTTTACATCTGCATTAAAGTGTACAGCCTGAAGGTTTACAATCATAGTCATTAACTTTTAAAAGTGAATAAATGATGTGGTTAAGAATCACTAAATGTGTGAATTTTTTTCAAATTCAAGTTACTGCATTGCAAGAGTAAAAAATCAGTTTAACCATATTTTAATGGTTAAATTCTCAAATAGTTGATAAAACGTCAGGTAATATGAAGGAAATGCACATATGAATGCATGCGCTGAAAATCAGCCTTTCGGATGCGCTTTCTGGTGGGCTTCTTTCAGCTTTTCTATTGTTAAATGCGTATAGATCTGTGTAGCTGCCAGGCTGGAGTGACCTAGCAATTCTTTTACTGCGTTTAATTCGGCTCCATTGTTCATAAGATGGGTGGCAAAACTGTGCCTCAGAATATGAGGGCTTTTCTTCTCAATTGTGGTTGCGCCAGTCAGGTGGGCTTTTACAAAATTGTAAATGGTTTTAGGAGCAAAAGGTTTTCCTTTTTCTGTAGTAAATACCTGCTTCACGCCGGGTTGTACGGCTGGCTTTTCACTTAGATATTGATGAACATGTGCGAGCAGCTTTTTAGAAATTGGAATGATGCGCTCTTTGTTGCCTTTGCCCAGCAGCCTCAAACTACAATAATGCGCATCGATGCTGCTTTCTGTAAGGTTGATGAGTTCGCTGAGACGCATACCGGTTTCGTAAAATAATTTCAACACCAGTTCTTCGGTTCTGCCGGTATGATCGTCGGAAAAAGTAGCGTTTTCGAAATAATTTTTTATATCGGTTTCGTCTATAAACTGTGGCAAACGTTGGTTGACTTTTGGCGAAATAATAGTGGTCATGGGGGTCTGCGGAAGTATGCCACGCTTCAGCAAATATTTGAAAAACGACTTTAGCGTAGATATTTTACGGTTGAGACTTTTGTTTGTCAGCTCGTCTCCTTTCAGCTCAGCCAGCCATGAGCGCACCAGAGGAGCTTTTATATTTGGCAACGAAGGCGCATCATATGCCGAAGCGAGGTAAGCCGTAAATTGTTCAAGATCGTTTTGATAGGCAACAACGGTGTGTTGCGAATATTTCTTTTCAAACTGCAGGTATTGCAGAAAGTCCTGAACTTCCGGATATTGATGTTGTGCCATGAGATACCGAATAATGAATGAAGATAGCACATTGCTAACTTTTACGGAATGGTTAAGTGGCTGTGCAGGCTGAGTAAAAGCAGCAGGGATTGAAAAATCTTATTTAGGCAAACAAGAAGCACCGCCTATACATTTGCCAAAAAGAAATGAATGAGTAGAACCTGGGAAAAAAGCAGCCGCTTCTTTGCTTACTCGTCATTTTATTCTTGGCTTACCTGCCCTTGTCCACCTTTTTTTTCGGGATGAAAAATGATGCTTTCAGCGACAATTTTCCCCAGAAATTCTTTCTTAGTGAGTGCCTGCATGCCGGCGTAAGCCCGCTATGGAATCCTTATATGAATTTTGGGTTTCCAACTTATGCCGATGTGGGCTTTGCTTTTTATAATCCAATCGTGTGGCTCTTTGCGCTGTTGGGTTACAATGCTTATTCACTCACGCTCGAAGTGCTAGTTTACCTGTATATCGCCGGCATTTCCATGTATCGTCTGGGAAAGTACTTTTCTTTCAGCACGACTGTAGCGGTTGCGGTTGGTGCCATGTATATGTGTTCAGGCGTTTTTGTTGGCGGACTTCAGCACATCAACATGCTGGCTGCCGCGTCTTTTTTGCCCTTGTTGTTGCATAGCACACTTCTGGTGCTGCAAAAGCCCTGCTATCGTCATAGTTTTCTTTGTTCGGTATCGGCTTATATGGTATGTACGGGCGGACATCCGGCAATACCCATCGCCTGTGTTTATTTCTTTGTTGTTTTCCTGGTGGCATACTCAATACTGCACTACAAAACAGAGCAACGCCGTTTGCTCTCTGCCATACGCTTTCTTCTGCTTGCCGTTGTTATGTTGATTCTTTTCCTGTTGCCTGCTGTTTACAGCTATCTGGCCATTTTGCCTGAGTATGAGAGATATGCACAACAAACTGCCTATAATCCCATTGCTTCTACTTCTTTATCTGGACTGTTTCCTTCGTGTTCCCATTTGCCACTGCCAGTCATTCTACGTTTTTTCATACATGATGTTAGCTTTCGAACCTTTTATATTTCAATGGCAGGTTTTATCGCTTTGTTTTTTGGTGTGCGCAGGCAAAACAAACTGGCTGTGCCTTTGTTGGTTTCGGGCATCTTTCTTTTCCTGCTAAGTCTTGGCTATCCCGTAAAACAATTGCTGTTTGACCAGTTGCCAGTTGTAAGAATGGTGCGTACCAACGGGCATTTTCGTGTGTTTACCCTACTTTCTTTCTGTTGCCTAGCTGGTTTTGGTTTGGAAAGAATATCCGCCATTTTTACTCATATTACCGCCATCTTTTCAACGGGTAAGCGTTTGGCTGTTGTTGGTTTTCAGCATTTGTGTTATTATTATTTTTGTACTCTCTTTCCCGCGATATTTCGCTGTTTATACGCCAGGTTGCAGGAGCTCGTTCCATTGTGCACAGTATCAAAGTCATTTTACGAATACCTCAGTTTGCCGGTTGCACTGTATGATTAGTTTGCTTATTGGAATTGCTATATGGGTAATTGATAGTGAAGGCAAATGTATGGAGTGAACGCAGAATTGCTGTTGTTGGTTGTAGTTGATCTTATTGTAAATTGTGTGCTTTATCTGCCGGTAACAGGCGTAGGTACTACAACTGTTCAGCAAATACAGTCTGTTTACAATACAAGCCCGCAATGGCATTCCGGTACCGCCGCTCGTACCAATCAATCAAATTGATACTCTCCCAAAGGAATGGACCGGATTGACAGGCAGCTTGTCTTATTACAATAAAAAAATCAGGACCCGAACACTTACCGATTATCCATCATTTTTCACCAGCACAGAGCAATATTTTGCCAGCAGCGATACTGCTATTGTTAACCACTTGCCTTACCTGTTTTTAAAAAGCCATGATATGCTCAGCTATAAGCCGGACAGCGGTATTCGCGTTGCCCGATTCAGCCCCACGCAAATAGTAGTGAAGGTGAAAAATGCCAGCACTGATACACTGGTGTATCTGCAAAACAGGTATAAATACTGGCAGGCTACGGTGGATGGAGAGCAACAACTGATACAAACAGCCTACCATACCTTTATGGCAGTAGCGCTGGCACCCGGCAGCCACATAGTCGTTTTTGCTTATGCAGATATGTGGTTTTTTATTCTTTGCGCAGTAGCGGCAGTTTCATTTGCTGTTGCTTTCGGGTTGTTTTTGGTAGCGAGAAATAGGATAAAAATAACTGCTGATAGACTTTAGGGAAACGACAAAAAGCCGTGAAATATAGCATCTCACGGCTTTATAAAAAACGGTAACTCAATTATTTTACTATCTGTCCGCTGGCGAGCTTCTGCTTGTAAATGGCTTTCAGCACTTGTGTGCGGCGTACTACAGATGGCTTCGTAAAGCTTTGACGCTCTCTCAGCTGCAACAGCGCTTTGCTTTTCTCGAATTTCTTCTTGTATTTCTTAAGCGCTTTGTCTATGTTTTCGCAGTCTTTCGAATCTATTATCAGCATAGTTTAATGATACCCCCTTCAGGTAAATTTAGAGGCGCAAAATTAAGGGGTTTTATGATTTGAGCAAGGAAAAAAATGTAAAACTTCCGGAAAAGTTTTGCGTTTAGCTGTAAATGTCTAAAAGCCAGTCGGGCAATGCGACGTGAATTTCCTTTTTTTTGCGGTCTATTTTTTCAATGGTTTCTTCGTGTAGCGGTATCAGTGCTTCTTTTTCTTTATATAAAGTGCGCAACAAAATCTGGTGTGGCTGTTCAATTACTTCTTCTACAATGCCAATGCGTTGTTTGTTTTCGAATATTGTAAAGCCAATGAGACCGATGACAGACGTTTTGCCGGCTACTTTTTCAAAATCTGCCTGCAGCAGCCAAACCTGTTTTTGAATAAATCGATGTGCCGCTTCCTTAGTATTCTATGCCTTCAAACTGCACATAACTTTCTGTATCGGTTTTAGCGCGGGCAGACTGCACAAAGTAAGGCAGGCGGTTGTTTTTGGATTCTTCTACAAACAAGGCTTCCACGCCTTTAAAGTTCGATTTTGTTTCAAGCCCGTGCTGAAGAATCAGTTCCCCTTTCACGCCAAATGTGGCGACCAATTTTCCAATATGAATATAATCCATAGCTAATGTTTATACGTAAATGTTCATCATCCTGATGTGCGTACTGGCACATACGGACCATCAATCCGTTCAACTCTTATTTTCCCCATTTCCACGAAAGATAAGCGGGAAGGGCTCTTGCCCAGGTGTCTACGTTGTGCATGCCATCAGCCAGTTCCATATATTTTATGGCATCGCTGGCTATATCCTTTGTCTGTCAGAATGCTATAAATCCAAGCGTGTCTTCTATTGAATCGATAATCCCATTGTTGTTACGGTCTGCCAATTCGTCTAACGCACCGCATTCAAAGAAAAAGCTGAGCCATGGGTAATAGGGCAATTCGCGCGCCAGCGAGTGTATAATGCGGTCCGTTTCATCGTTGTAACTGCTGCCATAGCCACGGCTGCGCCACCATAGCGAACCGCTGAAAACGCCAGCATTTACAAACTGTTGCGGATGATTCAATACAATATCCAAAGCACTTAAGCCACCCAGCGAAAAGCCTGCAAACGATTTGTCTTTAAACTGAAGTTATGTCATATGTTTTGGTGATAAAAGGCAGTAATTCCTGCATCACAAACTGGGTATAAGGCGCCGCTTTTGCTCCCAACCCTTTGTAGTGTAGTTTGCCGGCAGTGCCGTATTCATTTTTGCGGTCGGTGCCGCAATGAATGCCTACACAAAAAATAGGGTCGATCGAGTTGCTGGCATATAAGTTATCAAGAATGTGCGTAAAAGGCATTACCGGCAAATCCTGACCATCATTTATGAGCAGTAAGCTCAGATGATTGTAATCTGCTACAGTTGGCAGGCAGATAAACATCTACCAGAACATCGCGTTGCAAGTAAGCCGGAATATATGTTTCACTCTTCACCAAAACAGAGGAATCTGTCCTAATCTCATTCGTCATACAAATTCAAAAGTAGGCAAATGGGCTTAATGGTCTTTGCTGAAAAGTTTATAATAATTTCAGATTTGTTTTATTACTTTGAGCCATACCATTTTATCTGTTACCATTTTCAAAACCAACGTATGAAAAAAATCGGGATTTTGTTTGGAAAAGAAAGAAGTTTTCCGGAAGCGTTTGTTGAACGTATCAATAGCAAAAAGGTAAAAGATATAACAGCAGAGCCTGTAAAAATAGATAAAGTGATGCAGGGAGCTTCTTCCGATTATGCTGTTATTGTCGATCGCATCAGCCAGGATGTGCCTTTTTACCGTGCTTTTTTAAAAAATGCAGCCATTAGCGGCACTGCCGTTATCAACAATCCATTTTGGTGGAGCGCCGATGAAAAATTTTTCAATAATGCGCTTGCTGTAAATATAGATGTTCCGGTTCCTAAAACCGTTATCCTGCCTTCATTTCCAGTTGCCCGACGATACGGGCAGCGAAAGCTTTAGCAACCTTGCTTACCCGATGGATTGGGAAGGCATGTTTAACTACGTTGGATTTCCGGCTTATATGAAGCCTTTTGCGGGCGGCGGATGGAAAAATGTTTATAAACTGAACAACCTTGAAGAATTTTACAATACACACCAGCAAACCGGACAGTTGGTAATGCTGCTGCAGGAAGAAATTGTGTTTGAAGAATATTACCGCTGCTATTGCATTGGTGGCAAATATGTGCGCATTATGTCTTACGAGCCACGCAATCCTTATCACCTGCGGTATGCTGCCGATTTTGCTCCTTCTGAAGAAAAGCTGAAGTATCTGGAAGACATTGTACTTCGTATCAATAAATTTTTGGGATATGATTTTAATACCGTGGAACTGGCGCTGCGCGATGGCGTAGCTTATGCCATTGATTTCTGTAATCCCGCGCCCGATGCGGAACGCAGCAATGTGGGAGAAGAAAATTTTGAATGGGTGGTGGAAAACGCTGCTAATTTTGCTATTGAAAAAGCAAAAAGCTGGAAAGCAGGCAAAGACAACCTGACCTGGGGCGAATATGTGAAACGCAGCGCATCCAAAAAGAAATTGTATCCATAACAGTCATATACATACAACTCAACCGCAAGCAAGTTTTCTACCTGGGCAAATTAGTTTCTTCGTTCCGCTGCCGGGTAGAAAAAATCAACTGTCAACGATATTATTAAACATAAACCTATGGCGCACCTCAGCTTCAAACATTTTACGCTGGGCGTAGAAGAAGAATACATGGTAATCAATCCGGAAACCCGCGAGCTTACCAGTCATGAACAAAAAATTGTAACCGAAGGGCATAAGGTCATTAAAGATAAAGTAAAAGCCGAAATGCACCAGGCAGTGGTGGAAGTAGGCACCGACATTTGCGAAAATATTGAAGAAGCTTACCGCGATGTGTTTACGCTGCGCAATACCATCTCGCAAATTGCGGGCGACCTTGGCTTTTGGGTAGGCGCTTCGGGCACACACCCGTTTAGCAACTGGCAAAGCCAGCTCATTACCGATCATGCACGCTACAGCCAGATTGTAAATGAATTGCAGGAAGCTGCCCGCAGTAATCTTATCTTTGGGTTGCATGTGCATGTAGGAATGGAAGACCGCCGCATGGCAATTCACATTGCCAATTCGGCCCGCTATTTTTTGCCTCATGTGTATGCGCTCAGTACCAACTCGCCTTTTTGGGAAGGAAGACTTACGGGTTATAAATCGTTTCGCACCAAAGTATTCGATAAATTTCCCCGAACCGGTATTCCCGACCATTTTGAAAGCATTGAAGCTTACGACAATTATGTAAATCTTCTTATCAAAACCAACTGTATTGATAATGCGAAAAAGATATGGTGGGATCTGCGTGTGCATCCTTTTTTCAATACCGTTGAATTCCGTATTTGTGATGTGCCCATGAATATTGATGAAACCATTGCCATTGCCGCTTTGTTCCAGGCTATTTGTGCAAAACTCTACAAACTGCGTAGCCAGAATATAAATTTCATAACTTATCATCGTGCATTGATCAATGAAAACAAATGGCGTGCAGGGCGATATGGAATTGATGGAACACTGATAGATTTTGGTAAAGAGCAGGAAGTAAATACGCGCGTACTCATTTATGAATTGCTCGATTTTGTAGATGATGTGGTAGACCAGCTTGGCAGCCGCAGTGCTATGAATTTTATTCACAAAATGATGGAAAATGGTACCGGAGCCGACAGGCAACTGGCAGTTTACAACCAACGGCAGGATATGAAAGATGTAGTGGATTATGTACATAGCCAGTTTTTGGCTGGTGTAAGCAGTAGCCATAAAATAGCAGTTTTAAAAATATTCACCCCAAAGAAAAAACCAGAAGTTGTGTGCTTCTGGTTTTTTTTGATTATAGATTTTTAAGTTGTTTTACCTGACAAGTGTGATGGTTCCTTTCATGTTGTAAACTTCACCGGCATCGCACACCACCTGCAGCACATATACGTAAGTGCCGGCAGGCATCATGCTGCTGTTGTACATGCCATCCCATGCCGCATCTATATCGAGCGGGCTTACATTGTTTCTTTCGAACACTCTATTGCCGTTTCTGCTGAAAATGACAAGGTGCGAAATGGATTTTACCCCAAAGGTGGTAATGCGGAACCGGTCGTTTTTACCATCACCGTTGGGTGAAAATACTTCCGGTACATTCAGCAGCGATTCTTTGCAAACAACTGAAACAGCTACGGTATCAGAATTTTTGCATCCATAATTGTTGGTAGCCGTTACGGTATAGCGGGTGCTTTGTCTTGGGCGGCTCACAGGCGCTGCACAGTTGCTGCAACTCAGGTTCAATGCCGGATCCCAGCTCCAGCTTATGATGTTGCCGGTAGCGGTAGCTGCCAGTTGCACAGGCACGCCTGCCGCAGCCACTACATCAGCACCTGCATCTACTTCCGGTCGTTCTCTTACGATTACATCTACCGTGGCTGTATCGGTAAAGCATCCAAACTGGTCGCTGCCTATTGCTACATAAGTTTTGTTTTGTGCAGAATCCAGGGTAGTTGGTCTGGCTATGTTGGTAGCTGTCAGATCATCACCGTTTATCCATGTGAATACATCTGTGCCGGATGCGGATAGGGTAGCCCGGTTGCCTGCACACACATTCACTACAGGAATTGTGGTCAGTTTCATCGGCTGTGTTACCAATACAATAGCAGAGTCTGTATTCTTACATCCATACATATCTGTAACCTGAACAGCATATTTAGTGTCTGTCGCCGGGAACACATAAGGATCTGCCACCGTGGTGCTGCTTATATTGCCGGCTGACTGCCATGTATATTTTATTCCGTTGTGAGCAGTAAGCTGTATAGAATCACCCAAACAAATCCTGGGCACTTCCGGCAAAAGATTTACCGTTGGTAATTCATGAATAATGAGCGTGTGGCGGGCAGTATCTCGGCAGCTACCCACATTGGCAACCATATAAATACTATCTACGCCTGCAGTTGAGTAGAATTTAGGTTCAGGATTTTGATCTGTGCTGATAGTTTGATCAGAAAAATGCCATTCATATCCCGAATATTCCACCCCTGATGTAGCCATCAATGTAGCAGAACTGCCAACACAGATTTCAACCGGCGCTTTTATGCCAGCTCTGGGTGCACTGGCTATAATGGCTGTGTCTGTTAGCTGAATCTGGCAGCCAAAGACAGTAGAAGTAGCTCTCATTACAACCGGGTATTTCCCATATTTGCTATAGGTAAACCAGGCGCTCTGCACTGCTGCAGAATCTTTGCCTGTGCCTAAATTCCAGAAATAGTCGATAGGTTCAAGCGCGGTAGTTTCATCCGGTTGGGCGTTGAAAAAGATAGCACCGCCAAGACAAATAACAGAATCAGACATCTGCAAGGCTACTTTGGGTTGGCGGTGAATGATCATTTTGTGGTAAATGGTATCAAGACAGCCATTGTCTTCCACTATCAGTTTCACTGTGTCATTGCCGGTAGCACTGAATTGGTGTGCCGGAGGGTTTTGCACTGTATACATCATGTCCTGCAGTTGCCAGTTGTAATTGATGATATCGGCTTCGTTTACTTTTTTCGCCTGGAAGGTTACCGGTGTGTTTTCGCATATTTCAGTAGGTCCTATAATCTTTACGTGATCGGCTGATGTGTAAATTACTTCGGAATGTGCAGTATCTACGCAGCCATAGGGTGACACCGCAATAAGGGAAATGTTGTAAACACCGGATGTGTTGTAAATGGTTGACGCATTTTCTGTTTTCAGAGAATCTGCCATACCTGAAAGGTGCCAGGTATAGTTGATAGGCTGTCCTTTGTCTTTGGCAACGCTCACAATCTCAGGCGCGAAATTGTATTGAATCTCATGACACAACAGCATCGAATCTGTTTTGATGGACAAATGCATACTGTCTATAATAAGTGTCGTATTCAGGAAATAGGAAAATGAGCACTTGGGTCCGTTGTTTACGGTAAGGGAAGGCTCATATACATCGGGGTGTGTATAGGTGTAGCTGACAATCGAATCCTGCGTGTCGAGCAGGTTGCCATCACCAAAATCCCATGTGTAATCGGTAGCGTCTTTGGTTTCAGCGCTAAAGGTTACTTCCCTGCTGCCGCAGCCTTTCAGCACATCGGCATGAACGATAGCACGCGGTCCGTAAATGGTGATGTACTCCCATGTAGAATCGAAGGTGGTAGAATTGTAATATCCGTAAATCGTTACCTTATAATCGCCCGGTTTGTCATATTTATGGCTGGGCGTATTAAGATTGTCGGCTGTTGTGCCATCTCCAAAACTCCAGCTCACCACCTCAAAGTTCAATGATGTATTGGTAAAGTTTACAAGCACTGGCGGGCAGTTACTGTTAGGAATTAAGTTGGTAGTGGTATATGTAAACGACAGGTCTGTGTTTTTGATGTGCAGCACATCCATAGCCGTATCGCTGCAACCTGTTTCGGAATTGCTGGCTACCAGCCGCACCGTATCGTCGCTATATTTCGGATACATATGGGATACCTTGGTTTCATTGGAAGCAAGACTTTCGCCATCGCCAAATATCCAGGTGTAGCTGTTATTGGCATCAGGAATATTGCCGGAATCTGTCAGATTTGTAAAAATCTCATCGTTGTTGGGAAGAATGGGATTTTCAGACATCGAAAATCTGGCTTTTGGTCCTTTAATGGTTAGGCTACCTGCCGGGTAATAAGCAGTATCGGTGCAGTTTTCACCGTCAGTAATTGCCAGTTTTATATCGTAGTTGCCAGGAAGGGTATACTTATGAGTAGTGTTGCCGGTAGTGGTCAATGTCTGAAAAGTACTGTCACCAAAAGACCATTCCCACTTATTGATAGGATAAGTAGAATCGCCTTTGGAAGTATCAACAAACGAGATGTTGTCAGAAAGGCAGGCTATATTGTTTTCTATCATGAAACCGGCCTCGGGCCCGTTGATATGAACATTCACAAAATTGGTAGTGTCTGCACAATTGAAGCCGCGCGAATTGGTAATGATGCGCAGTATTTTTTCGCCCGGGCGCAGCTGGCTGATGTTTACATGAAAAGGATTTTGCCAGGTGTCATCCGGGTATGAATAGATTCCGGTAAACGGACTGCCGTCCTGGTATTCCACACTTTTTACAGTATAATCTTTTACAGTGGGACTATATAGATAGGGGCTGGCTTCCATACCGGAGATCGTGGTTTGCAGCGAGTCGCTCAGGCACAACATTGTTTTCGGCGTAGTCAATACAGGCTTTTGCTTGTTCAGTATGTATGCGTAGGCAGAATCCTTTACCACGCATCCTTCGTAGGAGGCGGTAAGCACCACTTTATATTTGCCGGTTCTTGCATAGTGATGCTCTAATTGTGGAAGCGCAGTGGTGTAGGTAGTATCTGTGCCATCTCCAAAATCCCATTTATACAAGTCTGTTTTTTTGGTAGTTTCTTTCACAATCACTTTAGTGCGATCGTTACAGTCGTAGCTAAGAGTGGAAACATTAGGAAAGGGTGGTAATACAGTTACATAATTTTGCTTTACAATCGTATCGGTACACCCGTTGTTGTCAATAGCCAGCGATACCGTATATATCGAGTCTGTATTGTACTGGTGTGTAAATTTCGGACCTCCGCCGTTTATCAATACATAGTCTTTGGTATCACCAAAGTTCCAGTAAAATTTCCCCTGCATATCGGTGCCCGTTACTGTAAACGTTACTTTGTTGTTGCCGCAGACTACGGCACCGTTAGCCGGTGTTGTTACGTTAAAGTCAAAATTGGGCACACCGCCTATCAGAATTTTCAGAACTGCAGTATCGCTGCAGCCATCCAATGTTTCGGTATACAGCGAAGCTGTATAATTGCCTCTTTCCAGAAAGGTATGTGTAGGTGTAGAATCAGAAGATTGGGTTCCATCGTCACTGAATGTCCAGCGGTAGAGAGTCAGCGGATTGGTAGAAGTGGCTGAAAAAGTGGTGGTGAGTGTCTGGCATCCGTATATTCCATCGGAACTGCTAATGGTGGCTTTGTTTTTACGGATGGTTACAGGCTGTCGTCGCTCGCCTACGCAACCCGCCGGATCTGTAACTCTTAGTTTTATGTAATACGTATTTTCGGAAGTGTAGGTAGTGGCAGCCGTTTTGGTAAAAGCAGTAGGGGTAAATGTATTTGAGTCTGTATTGTTAAAGTCCCATTCCCATGTATTTGTACCCGGTACCGGTATCTGCAACAAATACGGTTGCAGGCGTGCCACATTTTCCTTGAATTTTTGTATCAAAGGGCAATAGTTCCGGTGTAGCCTGCGCCCTGATGAATTTTGTAGCCGTATCGCTGCAGGTGCCGTAAAGATTCACAATTTGCAGTTTATGCTCCTGCAAATCAGTAAATGTGGTAGAGAACGTGCTCACTCTCCTGGCTACCTCTTCATCATCGAGCAGCCATATAACGCCAGATGTTTTTGGTGTGCTGCTATCTTCAAACAGCAGTTTACTGTTCAGGCAAAGTAATGTAGGCAATTTAATGTCGCTACGCGAATTGGCTACTGTTACCAGCTCGCTCTCGGATGTATCAAAACAGCCCTCGCTGCTGATAGCTTTCAACTGAACCAGATATTCGCCTTTTTGCTCATACTTGTGAGTTGGATTTTGTTCTGTGCTAATGGTGCCATCTCCAAAATCCCAAACGTAAGTTTCCGCATTGGTACTGCTGTTTTCAAAAGTAATCGGATCGTTTTCGCTGCAAACCGATGCGCTGCTGGGTGTAAAATTTACAACCGGTGGCTTCAGTATCGTGATAATATTGTTCTTGGTAACGGAGGTGATGCAACCATAATTATTGGTCACACTCAGGCTGGCAGATACGGTTCTGGATTTGAAATACTGGTGGCTTACTTCGCTGGAAAAGGTATCTAATGTATTGCCATCTCCAAATTCCCAGAGGTAGCTGGAGATAAAACCGTCTCCTGCTGTAGACTGGCTGGTATAAGTAACCGTGGAACCCGGGCAGAATGATGAAGCGCCAGCTGTAAAATCAACTTCCGGACTTCTGTATTTTACAATTTCTTTGCTGTAGGTAAATGTATTCATTATTGTCAATAACCGTCAACGTAACGGTGTAGGTGCCGCCGTCTACATAAGTGGTGCTGGGCGATTCGCCTGAAGATTTTTTATTATTGCCAAAATCCCATTCGTAAGTTGCCGATGAAGAAAATCCCGACGATGTGTTGATAAAGTTGATTCTCAGCGAAGCCGGGCATCCCGGGTCGGTTCTTTCATACGTAAATGCTGCTTCTTGTGCATAAGTATTGGTGCAAACCAAAAATACGCATATTGATAATAAGCAGTAAATTTTGTGTATCATTAGCTGGTTTATATCTGACGTGATGTAGTCTTGGTAAAAGATAAGTGAGGCTAAAAATAAAGTTTTTTAATGTATTTATAAAATGAATATGAAATTTTATATTTTGTAGATGTGATTCAATCCTGCAACCTCACGTACCGCCCCAATTGTATAACTCCCTATGAACTACCCTGTTGTTGAAAATATGTTCTTCAATATGATATGTAGTTAAAATGTAACATGGCGGCTTAATAATTATCAATTTTAATTTTCTTTTAATTTTGAAATGATATAAGCTGCCCAATTGCTGGAAAATAATCAATTAATTATTTATTTAAAATTTATTGTATACATTCTTCGTGTGTTTTTTAGATGATTGACTGGCTGTTTAACTGGCAGCCCTGCTTTACTGGTAAAGTATCTCCTACTTTAAGCCAGCTACGTTTGATCGTGATTTGTTTCGAATTTCTTTACATGCTGAAAGGTTTAAGGTTGCTGAATGTCAACGTTTTACGAAAACCGAAGCTTAGTTATCGGTCTAAAGCATGTAAATCATAGAATAGGTGTATGTAACTTTCCCCTATACATCTTTAGCCCGGAAGTATCAATCATTCCTGTTTTTATGATCTCCCAATGTGAGAAAATTCCAAATTTGGTAATCTAGAGTGGCAGTTAACTGAAACAAAATCAAATATTTATGTATAATAAATTAAATCAAATAAATATTTTAATAAATTTTTAAGTTTCATTGGATAATACTCTTATTTTTACTTTCTGAAACCCATAGTGTGCATTTTACATGAAGGGTCAATCAGGGAATCTTGCCATACGGTACCTAGTTTTTTTATTCCAAAAACCATATTCAGGACTTATTAATTAGCTCGTTAAAACCCATCCTTTCATTTTAAATTCTTCTTTAAAAACCAATTTTATTACAACCAATCAAAACTGTTATGACTTGTAATTTACTGTATCTCAGGTATAAGTTACTGTATATCAATGAGAATTTATCGTTAGTGCCTGTCGCAATGCAGGATTTGCAGGCTACCGTGCAACACTCTCAAAACCTAATAACCAAATAAATCGTCTGTATGAAACAATTGTTTACATTATTTTTTTTACTTGCCCTTGTATCTTTAAAAGGATGGGGGCAAAATTCCCAGACATTTTCAACTCCAGGGCAGTTTACGTTTACTGTTCCTGCCGGCGTCACTTCTGTTACTGTTGAATGCTGGGGCGGTGGTGGTGCCGGTGGCGGCATTACAGGGAGAGGGTCTGTTGCCGGAGGTGGCTCTGGTGGCGGTTATGTGAAAGGTACCGTTGCTGTTACGCCAGGGACTACTCCTACAGTGTTTGTAGGTAATGGAGGTCCAGTCTCTTTTGTTACAGCTGCAAATGGTCAGTCTTCCTGGTTTGGTTCTACAACTACTATATTAGCCATTGGAGGAAACAGTGCACCTGGAGTGCCTGGTAATGGTGTTACCGGAGCGGGTGCTACAGCACCAACTTCAGGAAATGTTGGTGGTAATTTAGCCAGTTTTTTTGGGGGAAACGGGGGAGTTGGTACATTGGGTACTATGTCTACTACTATCTCAGGCGGCGGCGGTGGTAGTGCAGGTACAACTTCAAATGGAAATAATGCCAATGGATCTACAGGAGCAACCGCTGTAAGCGGTGGAGGTCCTGGTGCCAATGGAGTAGTGAATAATGGTGCCGGTATTTCGCCCGCTACACCTCCAGGTGGAGGTGGCTCGGGGGCTGCTAACCGAACCGGACAAGATGACCGTGCGGGTGGTGCCGGTGAAGCTGGTAAAGTAGTTGTTACATATGCCTGCCCCGTTATTTCACTTTCAAGTACATCTGCTACAACCCCGGTTTGTGCTGGATCATCATCAGTAGTTACTTTAACTTCAACGGCAGAGAGTCTTCCTTTGGGTTCTTATACTGTTACTTATAATATTACAGGCGCGAATGCAATAAGCGGATTAACAGCAACACTCCCGGTAACTACTGCAGGAGCGGGTTCTTTTTCTACACCAGTTCTAAATACTTCGGGAATATCAACTATTACAGTGACCCGTATTGCATCTCCTAACAGCACTTGCACCAGTACAATTTCAGCAAATAATACTACAAATGTTACTATAAATTCAAAGTCAGCTGCGCCTACATCCGCTACCGCATCGGCAACAACGATCTGTACCGGCAGCAGCACTACGCTTACGCTGAATGGCGGCGGCGGTGGAACAGGAGCAACCATTCGCTGGTACACCGGTTCCTGCGGCGGCACATTGGTAGGTTCGGGTAATAATTTAGTAGTCAGCCCGACAGCAACCACTACTTACTTTGGTCGCTACGAAGATCCGGCACCTTGTAGTGTCAACACTGCCTGTGCGTCGGTTACAATAACTGTCAACCAACTATCAGCTGCGCCTACATCCGCTACTGCATCGGCAACAACGATCTGTACCGGCAGCAGCACTACGCTTACGCTGAATGGCGGCGGCGGCGGAACAGGAGCAACCATTCGCTGGTACACCGGTTCATGCGGCGGCACATTGGCAGGTTCAGGTAATAACTTAATAGTCAGCCCGACAGCAAATACTACTTACTTTGGTCGCTACGAAGATCCGGCACCTTGTAGTGTCAACACTGCCTGTGCGTCGGTTACAATAACAGTCAACCCAAGTGTATCAGCCGGTACTCTAACCGGTACATCTCCTTTGTGTATTGGCTCTACGGCAACTTATACAAGTGATGGCACATCAGGAGGCACATGGAGCAGCAGCAATACTTTGGTTGCCACTGTCAATGCTTCGGGTGTAGTGACCGCAGTTTCAGCCGGCACTTCAAATATTACGTATACTGTATCGGCAGGTTGTGCAGCACCAAAAAGTGCGAGCCAAACACTGACAGTAAGCCCTGATGTTACAGCCGGAACAGTAAACGGTACATCACCATTGTGTATTGGTGCATCAACAACATACTCAACCACCGGTGCTACTGCAGGCGGTGCATGGAGCAGCAGCAATACTTCGGTTGCCACTGTCAATGCTTCAGGTGTAGTGACCGCAGTTTCAGCCGGCACTTCAAATATTACGTATACTGTATCGGCAGGTTGTGCAGCACCGAAAAGTGCCAGCAAAACACTGACAGTAAATCCTGATGTTACAGCCGGAACAGTAAGTGGTGCATCACCATTATGTATTGGTACCTCAACAACATACTCAACCACCGGTGCTACTCCAGGTGGCACATGGAGCAGCAGCAATACTTCAGTTGCCACTGTCAATGCTTCGGGTGTAGTGACCGCAGTTTCAGCCGGCACTTCAAATATTACGTATACTGTATCGGCAGGTTGTACAGCACCAAAAAGTGCGAGCCAAACACTGACAGTAAGCCCTGATGTTACAGCCGGAACAGTAAGCGGTACATCACCATTATGTATTGGTACATCAACAACATACTCAACCACCGGTGCTACTGCAGGCGGTGCATGGAGCAGCAGCAATACTTCGGTTGCCACTGTCAATGCTTCGGGTGTAGTGACCGCAGTTTCAGCCGGCACTTCAAATATTACGTATACTGTATCGGCAGGTTGTGCAGCACCAAAAAGTGCCAGCAAAACACTGACAGTAAGCCCTGATGTTACAGCCGGAACAGTAAGCGGTGCATCACCATTATGTATTGGTGCATCAACAACATACTCAACCACCGGTGCTACTGCAGGCGGTACATGGAGCAGCAGTAATACTTCGGTTGCTACTGTCAATCCTTCAGGTGTAGTGACCGCAGTTTCAGCCGGCACTTCGAATATTACCTATACTGTATCGGCAGGTTGTGCAGCACCAAAAAGTGCCAGCAAAACACTGACTATCAATCCACGGTCAACAGCACCTACATCGGCTACCGCATCGGCAACAACGATCTGTAGCGGCAGCAGCACTACGCTTACGCTGAATGGCGGCGGCGGCGGAACAGGAGCAACCATTCGCTGGTACACCAGTTCATGCGGCGGCACATTGGCAGGTTCGGGTAATAATTTAGTAGTTAGCCCGACAGCAACCACTACTTACTTTGGTCGCTACGAAGATCCTACACCTTGTGTTGTTAATACAAACTGCGCATCTGTTACTATATCCGTAGATCAGCTGCCAGATGCAAGTTTCGTATCTGGGTCTAATACTGTATGTGCGGGTTCAGGTGCAGGTATCCTGGTTTCCAGCACTTCCGGCGGACGGTTATTTTATACCACTACTGTTTCCGGTGGCAGCCCGCAACCTCACAACGTGATTCTCCAGCCTGGTGAAACCAGTACGCTGAATGATCCTGTTTCTGAGTCTACTACTTTTACGCTTACAAGTATAGTGGGTACAGGACTTGCCCAGTGCTCCACCACTCTCAGCAGTTCTTTAGTCATCGGAGCATTTCCATTACCAGCTGTTGATCCGATTATTGGTGTAAATGCACCTATTGCTTCCGGCAGAACTATTACTTTAACCGATGCCACCACCGGTGGTATCTGGAGCAGCGACGATCCTGCTATAGTGAACATTGTTGCACAACGAAATACTCCTTCTCCTGCAGGTGCCAGAGTGCAGGGCATGCAGGTGGGTACTGCCACTATTTCCTACACTACTGCGCCGGATGGTAACGGATGTGTAAACAGGGCAGAACTGCTGGTGCAGGTGTATGATGCTACGCTTGCCCGCTACCGTACCACCGTTGGAGGAAACTGGAGTGAATTAGCCTGGGAAAGAACTACAGACAATGGGCAAAGCTGGTCGCCATCTGTAGCGCCTGATGGTAATTCCACAAATATTGATATCAAGCACCATGTAATACTGGATGTAGATTACAATGGCAACGAGAACGCATCATTGATACTTACAGCCGACAATAATAACGTAGATGCAATTCTTGAAATAGCACCCAATCATTTCCTTCAGTCAGAAGGTGGCGTAAATTTCAACGATAAATCTGTTATCGTGCAAAGTACCGATGCAGGATCTGGAGCCATTGGCCAGTTTGTAAACGGTAATTTAACCAATGCTACCCATGTGACGGTTCAGCGCTTTATTCCTGGCAAACGTGCCTGGCGCCTGCTGACCGCACCGGTAACCGGCGTTACCATCAACGATTCCTGGCAGGAAGGACTGGTATCCACCAGCAACCCGCCTGTTGTGGGCGATCCGAATTTTGGTACACTCATTACCGGTCCGCAGCAACGTACAGCGACAAATGCATTCAGCAATGGCTACGATTTCTGGAGTGCGATAGGCAACAATCCAGGCTCTATCCGTGTGTATGCACCGGGTTCTCCTTCCGGAACATGGAATTCTCTGCCTGAGCCAGGTTTGAAGAATTTGCAAATAGATGCTTACCGTGCTTATATGCTGTTTGTGCGGGGCGATCGCTCTGTGATGAGCACAGGCTTTAGCTCTACTACGCTGCGAGCTACCGGTGAGCTGAAACAGGGAACATTACCTTCTGTAACAGTGCCGCAGGAATTTGCTTATACGTTGGTAAGCAATCCGTATGCATCACCTATTGATTTTGAAGCTGTGTTTCAAAACAGCGCTGGCATAAATCACCGTTTCCTTGTATGGAACAGTAAACTGGGCGATTTTGGCGGTTACCAGCTAGTGAGCGGAGATGGCGGAGCAGGTAATTATACTATCATACCATTCCCGATTGGTGGAGCACCGCAGCCGAATGACAATGCACGCTTTATTCAAAGTGGAGAAGGCTTTTTTGTAGAACCTAATGGCACAGATGGCTTTTTAACCATTTCTGAGTCTGCAAAAGCACCGGCTCAAACAGCTACAACGCTCATCAATCCATTCCGTGAGAATGCCTACCTGGATAAGAAGCTGTATGTGAACCTGAATTTGAAGGACAGCACTTCAACTTCCACACTGGCAGATGGTCTTCTTGCCCGCTTCGACAATGCTTACTCTGCAGCCATCGATGCCGATGATGCGCAGAAGCAACCCAACTTCAACGAGAACCTCGGTATTCAGAATGGCACTGCCAGCCTGATGGTGGAAGCCCGCCCGGATATCGTGAAAACCGATACCCTGCAGCTCAAAATGTGGAACCTTGTAAAGAGAACCTACGAACTGCAGCTGAAAGCCGACCGTTTCGATTCAGTGGCTACTCTTTATGCATGGCTTGAAGACAGCTACCTCAATACAAAAGAACCCATCAGCCTCACCGGCAATGTGTCTACCTTCAGCTTCACCATTACTTCCGACAGCGCTTCCTGGAAAACAGACCGCTTCCGCATCGTGTTCCAGAACCAGTCAGCCGTGTTGCCGGTAACGCTTACGAGCGTGAAAGCCACGCCACAGAACAGCGGTGTGAATGTACAGTGGACAGTGAGCAATGAAGTGAACATGAAAGGCTACACGGTAGAACGCTCCACCGATGGTGGCAGAACGTACGCAGCAATCGCTGAGCAAACGGCGAAGAACGCAAGCGGTGCAGCAGCGGGCAGCTACAGCAGCTTTGATGCCCTGCCACAGAAAGGCGAGAACCTTTACCGCATCCGCATGGAAGGAAAAGACGGAGCCGTAACGTATTCCTCTGTCGTGAAAGTAACGATGGGAGAAGAGAAGAGAGACATACAGATTACGATCTATCCCAATCCTGTGAAGGAAGGCAAGGTGAACCTTCAGCTGAGCAACCTGTCAGAAGGCAGGTACCTGGTGAGTCTTTACAGTGCAGGTGGACAGAATGTATACAACAGGAAGATAACCATCAGCCCCGGCAGCAGCGTGCAGAGCGAACAGCTCATCACGGGCAACCAGCTGGCACAGGGCAGCTACCTGCTGAAACTGACCGACAGCAAAGGCATCTCTGTGTATGAAACGAAAGTGATCATCGAGAGATAATAACCAAACGGGTAGTAAACAAGTATCCTTTTCTATCCGATACGTTTAAGGATCGTTATTGCAAGAGACCGGACAAAATATTGTCCGGTCTCTTTGTTTTTATAATAGCTGGTATTGATCTGCTGTTGCTTCGATTGTCGTCTTTTTTTGCGGCAGGGAATGTAATCTCGCATATGTATGGTAACTGAATAAAGGGACTTCCTAATTTTCAACGCTGGGTTTGCTTTTTCAATTCTATACACGCCTGGCGTCAGCAGAATTACGGTAAAAAGCAACGAACGTAACTGGTCAATTCCCGGTGTTGTTGAATTTGCCTGCTATCTGCATGTCTTGTTGAATAGAAGTTTGTAAATGAAAATTTGTGTATTGAATCAATTGGAATCTATTTGCCGGGGACGAATGGGCTTGTATGCACTGTATGGAAAGTAAAAGAGGAATTTTTCCTGATATACAGGGAGCATGGTACAACCGGATATCATCAAACCCATATGACGCTCATTTTCTTCATTTTAACCCGAATGCATATAAGTCAGCTGTAGAGTGGTGATTGTCGCTGACAGCTATCATAAATATTACACATAAATTCATTTTATATGGGTGATGGTCTGAATGTACGTTGTGTTAGGTGTTCGCAGTTTTTAGTTCAACTAGCATAAAGTATCGTTCTTATAGTATAAAAATCTTACAGGAAGTTTTAATGCCAATAAAAGTCTTATGCGCTGTAAACGATTGAAAATCATATTTATATGAATACATAAATTTATTTTAGTCATATTAAATTATGATTAAATCCATCTGGCTGGCAAACCAAATGCAATTCTTACACAGTATTTTTACGAGACGTTATCAGCAAATAACTTACAAACACCATCATTGCATCTTAATAAATAATATATATACTTTTCTCTTCAAAACTTTATATACCCCCAGTGTAAAGATTTTATTGGTATCTCGTATTTATAATTTTAGTATTCAAACATGGAATCCGTATCTAATTGTCAACATCCAAATCAATCCTGTCCCAAAATTTTCATCAAGATTGTATCATTCCTCTTTTTATGGGCATTTTACAGTACGCCTGCTCTTTCGCAAATTGTACAAACTTTTAATTCATCCGGAACATTCACTGTTCCTGCCGGTGTTACGTTTGTTACAGTAGAATGTTGGGGAGGCGGCGGCGGAAGCGGTGGCGTAAACTCGAAACAGTCAGTAGCCGGCGGCGGCTCTGGTGGAGCTTATACGAAAGGTATAATTTCTGTAACACCCGGTTCTGGCTATTCATATACCGTAGGAGCTGGCGGTAGCGGCGGTAGCGGCGTTATAGATGGTGGTTCCGGGGGAACTACCTGGTTCGGTTCAGCAAACACGATAGCGGCAGTTGGAGGCACCGGAGGTAAAAGTGTAACAACAGGAACACAAAATACTCCTGTAGCTGGTTTGGGTGGCGTTGCTCCCACCAGCGGCAATGTTGGTGGAAGTGTCAACTTTTATGGCGGAAATGGCGGCGCAGGGTCAACAGTTACCAAAATAAGTGGTGGCGGTGGTGGCAGCGCTGGTATCGCATCAAACGGCAACGCCGCAAATGGTACAACGGGTGGCACGGCAGTGGCAGGGGGTAGTGCTGGCGTTGATGGTATAAGTGGTGATAACGTACCTGGCAGGGTTGGTAATGTGCCGGGTGGAGGTGCGAGCGGCTCATCAAATACTACAGGTCAAAATACGACAGCTGGCGCCGCCGGTGGAGTAGGACAAATCAGGCTGACATATTGCAT
This sequence comes from uncultured Chitinophagaceae bacterium, assembly GCA_963760045.1. Taxonomy (GTDB): domain Bacteria; phylum Bacteroidota; class Bacteroidia; order Chitinophagales; family Chitinophagaceae; genus Ilyomonas. The sequence continues at coordinate 111,209 of CAVXBN010000013.1, read as the reverse complement.
TACCTACACACTTTCTACTACATCTGTATCAGCACCTGTTTGTTCCGGTTCATCGCCTACTGTTTTGGTAACCTCTTCGGCGGTTTCGCTTCCGGTTGATGTATATACAGTTACTTATAATATTACGGGTGCCAATACAGCCACAGGCCAAACGGCTACTATGAATGTAACAACTGCCGGATCAGGCTCTTTTACAACAGCCAATCTCTCTAACGCGGGCAACAGTACCATTACCATTACCAATTTATCTACTAACAGTGCAGGATGTAGTTCGCCCATAACTGCCAATAATACAGCCGCAGTAACGGTCGACCCGGTAAATCCTATTACGGCACAGCCATCACCGGCTACGCAAACCCTGTGTCAGAATGCTGCTGCATCCCAGTTGTCGGTAACAGCAAGCGGCGCAGGTCTTACCTATCAGTGGTACAGAAACGACTTAAACAACAATACGAATGGTGTGCTCATTACAGGTGCCACTTCCGCAACTTATACGCCGGCCACAAACCTGGCCGGTTCAATGTATTATTACGTAGTTGTAAGAAGCAACTGTGGAACGTCTACGTCAAACACAGTTGTGATTAACGTTAATAAGGCAACAGCCATTACCACGCAGCCATCAACGGCAGGTCAAACGCTTTGTGAGAACACTTCAGCAACTGCCTTATCGGTCGTTGCCACGGGAACAGGAACACTTGGCTACCAATGGTATAGCAATACCACGGGCAGCAATACGGGCGGAACGCTCATTTCCGGTGCTACCTCTTCGTCCTATACACCCGTTACTGCAACAGCAGGAACGCTTTATTATTATGTGGTGGTTACGGGCTCCTGCTCGCCCACAAGCTTAGCCAGTTCTGTGTCGGGAGCTATTACTGTTACGCCTTCGGCAAAAATAAATACACAGCCTGCAGGCGCTACTTATTGCCAGAACACTTTAGCAACAGCTCTTACTGTAAGTGCTACGGGAACAGGTACATTAACTTACCAGTGGTATAGCAATACAACCAACAGCAATGCCGGCGGAACGGCTGTAGGAACTAACAGCAATAGTTACACACCCACTACAACTGCAGCGGGTACGGTATATTATTATGTAAGCGTAACGGGTAACTGTTCTACTGCTGTTTCCAATACGGCTGCTATTGCAGTAAACGCCGCTACAGTCATTAGTTCGCAACCTTCAGCTACGCAAACGCTGTGTCAGAATGCGGCTGCCACACCGTTATCGGTTAGCGCCACCGGAACAGGTACTTTGACTTACCAATGGTACAGCAATGGCCAAATAATAATACAGGTGGCACCCTCATCGGTGGTGCTACGGCTTCTACGTTTACTCCATCTACAACAGCTTGGTACAGTATATTATTATGTGATTGTATACCGGCAGCTGTGGTTCTGCATCATCCAATACTGCCACGGTTGTTACCAATGCAACAACTGCTATCAGCGCCAGCCAACAGGGCAACGTATTGCCAGTCTGCAGCCGCTTCTTCATTATCAGTAACTGCCTCAGGGGTAAATCTTACCTATCAATGGTATAGCAATGCAGCCAACAGCAATACCGGCGGAACGCTTATCAGCGGCGCTACAGCTTCTACGTATACGCCGTCTACTGCTTCTGCAGGAACGATCTATTATTATGTAGTGGTAAATGGTACCTGCGATGCACTAACTTCTAATGCAGCGCTGTTGTGGTAAATGCTGCTACGGTCATCAGTTCGCAGCCTTCAGCCATGCAAACGTTATGCCAGAATGAGCCGCCACCCCATTAATCGGTAAGTGCTACAGGAACAGGTACTTTGACTTACCAATGGTATAGTAATGGCTACGAACAGTAATACAGGTGGTACTCTCATCAGCGGTGCTACGGCTGCATCTTATGCACCTCCAACTACAGTAACAGGTACCAATTATTACTACGTAATAGTAACCGGCACTTGCGGAACCGCAACATCAACCACAGCAACGGTTGTGATCAATGCATTAACTGCTATCAGCACTCAGCCTGCCGGCGGAACGTATTGCCAGTCTGCTGCCGCTACCGCACTTGGTGTAACAGCATCCGGCACAAATCTTACCTATCAATGGTATAGCAATACCAACAATAACAATGGGGGAGGAAGCCTGATTGGTGGTGCTACCACTGCTACTTATACGCCATCAACAGCTACTGTTGGCACACTATATTATTATGTGGTAGTAAATGGTACCTGCGGAACGGTCACATCTTCTACAGCTTCGGTTGCAGTGAATGCTCTTACAGCTATCAGCAGTCAGCCTGCAGGTGCAACTTATTGCCAATCTGCCACTGCAACCGCACTGAATGTTTCAGCAACAGGCACAAATCTTACGTACCAATGGTATAGTAATACGGCAAATAACAATACAGGCGGAACAATCATTGGCGCAGCCACAACATCAGCTTACACGCCATCTACAACTACGGTTGGTACCATGTATTATTATGTGGTGGTAACGGGCACTTGCGGTACAGTGGCATCTTCTGCGTCTACAGTTATAGTAAACGCACCAACCGCTATCAGCACTCAGCCAACAGGTGCAACATATTGTCAGACTGCAACAGCATCAGCGTTATCAGTGTCAGCAACCGGCACAAGTGTTTCCTATCAATGGTATAGCAATGCAGCAAATAACAATACGGGCGGAACGCTTATCAGCGGAGCAACGGCTTCTACCTATACGCCATCTACTGCAAATGCAGGCACCATGTATTATTATGCCATTGTAACCGGAACCTGCGGAAGTGCAGCGTCAAATACAGCAGCTATTGTAACCAATGTTCAACCACTATCAGCAGTCAGCCAACAGGTGCAACGTATTGCCAATCGGCTACAGCATCGGCACTGAGTGTAAGCGCCACAGGCACCAGCCTGTCTTACCAGTGGTACCGCAATGCCGTGAACACGACAAGCGGCGGCACAATGGTTAGTACCAACAGCAATACATATATACCCTCCACTTCGGTTTCAGGAACCTTATATTATTATGTAGTGGTAACAGGTAGTTGCGGAACTGTTACATCGGCCATAGCTACGGTTGTTACCAATGCAACTACGGCAATTAACACACAGCCAGGTGGCGCGACTTATTGCCAGGCTGTAACGCCTTCTGATTTATCAGTAACAGCAAGTGGTACCGGCACATTGACCTACCAGTGGTATAGTAATACGGGCAATAGCAATACAAGCGGAACACTCATTAGTGGCGCAACAGCATCAGCTTACACGCCATCAACAGCTACCGTTGGAACACTGTATTATTATGTGGTAGTAAATGGTACCTGCGGAACGGTCACATCTTCTACAGCTTCGGTTGTAGTGAATGCACTTACGGCTATCAGCAGTCAGCCTGCTGGCGCTACTTATTGCCAGAATGCAACTGCAACGGCATTGTCTGTAACTGCATCGGGTACGTCGCCTTTCACCTATCAATGGTATAAAAACGCAGCAAACAATAATACAGGCGGAACGCTTATCAGCGGAGCAACGGCTGCTACCTATACGCCATCAACCACTACTGCAGGCACGCTATATTATTATGCCATCGTAAACGGAACCTGTGGCGCAGCCACATCGAACACAGCAGCTATTGTAACCAATGTTACATCTGCTATCAGCAGTCAGCCATCGGGCGCTACTTATTGCCAGAATGCAACAGCATCTGCATTGTCTGTAACGGCAACGGGCACAAGTCTTACGTATCAATGGTACAGCAATGTAAGCAACAGCAATTCTGCCGGTACGCTCATCAACGGTGCTACTGCGTCTACTTATGTGCCGACTACCGGAAGCACAGGAACGCTTTATTATTATGTTGTGGTAACGGGCACTTGCGGAAACGTTACTTCCAACACGGCAACTGTGATTGTAAACGTGCCAACGTCCATCAGCACTCAGCCAATAGGATCAACGTATTGCCAAAATGCAACTGCATCTGCATTGTCAGTATCAGCAACCGGCACAAGTCTTACCTATCAATGGTATAGCAATACTGTGGATAACAATACAGGTGGAAGCCTGATTAATGGTGCTACAACGTCTTCATACACTCCGTCTACTGTAAATGCAGGCACCGTGTATTATTATGCCATTGTAAATGGAACTTGCGGAAGTGCAACTTCTGCTACGGCAACCATCATGATCAATGCTTCGACAATTATCAGCAGTCAGCCAGCGGGCGCAACCTATTGCCAATCGGCTTCTGCTACAGCTTTGAGTGTTGCTGCAAGTGGCACCAATGTATCTTACCAATGGTATAGCAATAGTTTAAACAACAATACTAACGGAACAATCATCAGTGGCGCAACAGCATCCACTTTTACGCCATCAACCGCTACGGCTGGCACTGTTTATTATTATGCAATTGTAAACGGTACCTGCGGAAGCGTACCATCATCTACAGCTACGATCATAGTTAATCCGCCAACGGTGATAGCTGCACAGCCATCAGGCGCAACTTATTGCCAGTCTGCAACACCAGCTACATTAAGCGTAAGCGCTACAGGCACCGGGCTTACTTACCAATGGTACAGAAATACCGCAAATAGTACCAGTGGCGGCACTGCCGTGGGAACGAACAGCAGCAGTTATACACCATCTACCGCTGCTGCAGGAACACTGTATTATTATGTTATTATCAATGGTACTTGTGGTACTGCAACATCGAATACAGCAGCAATCATAGTGCAGCGTACGACAGCCATCAATACCCAACCAACTGGTGCAACCTATTGCCAGTCAGCACCGGCATCAGCATTATCCATAACTGCGTCAGGTGCCAGCCTAACCTACCAGTGGTATAGCAATACTGCTAACAGCAACAGTGGCGGCACACCGGTAGGCGCCGGCGGCAATACCTACACGCCGTCTACCACCAGTGCAGGTACACTCTATTATTATGTAACGGTAACGGGTAGTTGCGGAACCGTCACTTCCAATACGGCAAGTGTGGTTGTTAATACGCCCACCAGCATTAGCGTTCATCCGTCAACTGTTGCTACTAACGTCTGTAAAGATGCATCTGCTGGCAGCTTATCGGTAACGGCTACCGGCACAGGTCTTTCATACCAATGGTATAGCAATACGGCAAATAATAATACAGGCGGCACACTCATTGGCGCAGCCACAACATCTGTTTACACACCATCAACCTCTGCAGCGGGCACATTGTATTACTATGTACAGGTTACAGGAACGTGCGCACCCACAACGGTAACCAGCCAGGTATCCGGCGCCATTACGGTGGCACCTGCCCCTGACGCTTCGTTTACCGTTGCACCCGATAGCGTATGTTCTGGCACATCTGCCAACATTATGGTTGCGAGCACCACCGGCGGCATCCTTACGTATACAACGCAGGAAAACGGGATGGGTACGCAGGTTCACCAGGTAAGTATTCCTGCAAGCGCCAGTGTTACCCTTACTGATCTTGTGACAACACCCACTGTCTTTACTCTCACCAACATCACGGGGCCTGCTCCAACAAACTGCGTTACACCTCTTAACAGTGCCATCACTATCGGGGTATATGCGCAGCCGGAAGTAGCGCCCATCACCGGCAGCAATCTACCCGTTGCCTCCGGCAGAACCGTTACACTCTCCGATGTTACCACCGGTGGCACCTGGCTGAGCAGCAATCCTTCGGTCCTCAGCATTGTAGGCTCTGCCAATACCCCATCGCCTGCAAGAGCAAGGGTGCAGGGAGTTTCGGTAGGTACTTCGGTCATCACTTATACAACGGCGCCTAACAGTCGGGGTTGTGTGAATACCGCCCAGCTGATGGTGCAGGTATATGATGCGGAGAATGTGCGCTACCGCACCACGGGCGACGGCAACTGGAGCACTGTAGGTTGGGAAAAAACGGCCAACAATGGCAGTACCTGGAACCCTTCGGCAGCGCCGGATGGCAACAGCACCAATGTGGAAGTACGTCATCATATTACACTTGATGTAAATTATACAGGCAATGAAAACGCATCCCTTGTTGTATCGGGTATGGGTGGCACTGATGCTGTATTTGAAATAGCACCCAATCGTTATCTATCTTCAGATGGCGGTGTGAGCTTTGGAAGCAAGTCCGTCATTGTGCAGAGCACGCTTGCAGGCACCGGTGCCATAGGTAAAATTGCCGATGGAGGGATTACAGGAGCCGACAAGGTAACGGTGCAGCGTTTTATTGGCAACGAAGCCAATCTTTCAGGTAAACGTGCCTGGCGCCTTATCACCTCACCGGTAACAGGTGTAACCATCAACGACTCCTGGCAGGAAGGACTGGTATCTACCAGCAACCCGCCTGTTGTAGGCGATCCGAATTTTGGTACACTCATTACAGGCAGCCAGCAGCATACTGCCGACAGTGCTTTCAGCCATGGTTACGACTTCTGGAGTGCGATAGCCAACAATGCCACTTCTATCCGTTATTATTCAGCCGGCACGCCATCAGGAAGCTGGAACGTTTTGCCGGATCCGGGTTTGAAGAACCTGAACATTGAATCGTACCCGGCATACATGCTGTTTGTGCGTGGCAACAGAAGCAAGCTGAATACGGGCATTGGTACTACCACGCTCCGCGCTACCGGCACATTAAAACAGGGTGCTCAGCCGGCGATAACGGTACCGGCAGCTACTGCCTATACATTTGTAGGCAACCCATATGCCTCACCGTTAGACCTGGAGAAAGTGTATCAGGGCAGCAGGGGCATCCGTCACAGCTTTCTAATCTGGAACAGCAGCCTTGGAAACTATGGCAGCTACCAGTTGATAGATGGCTCCGGTGGTCCGGGACACTATACGCTGGTGCCGGTTCCTTTTGACAACAACGTGTCCACTGATTACCAGTTTATACCATCCAGCCAGGGCTTCTTTGTGCAGCCTGACGGCAGCGGTGATGGTGTGGTAAATATAGATGAGTCGGTAAAAGCGCCAACCTTAACAGCCACAACGCTCATCAATCCATACCGTGAGAATGCTTACCTCGATAAAAAGCTGTTTGTGAACCTGAACCTGAAGAATACAAACAATACAACTACGCTCGCCGATGGTGTACTTGCCCGGTTCGACGCGGCATATAGCGCCGGCATTGATGAAGACGATGCGGTGAAACAGCCCAACTTCAATGAAAACCTGGGTATCAGCAGTTTCAGCAAAGATTTGATAACGGAAGCCCGTCCCGATGTGACTAAAACGGATACGGTGCAATTGAAAATGTGGAACGTAAGCAAACGTGCCTACCAGTTACAGTTGAAAACCGAACGTTTTGACACTCTTGCCCTGCTTCATGCATGGCTCGAAGACAGCTACCTGAAAACAAAGCAGGAAATCAGCCTCAGTGGCAGCATTACAACGGTAAACTTCTCTGTAACGGCTGATGCCGCTTCCAGCCTCGCCGACCGCTTCCGCATCGTGTTCCAGAACCAGTCAGCCGTGTTGCCGGTAACGCTTACAAGCGTGAAAGCCACGCCACAGAACAGCGGTGTGAACGTACAGTGGACAGTGAGCAATGAAGTGAACATGAAAGGCTATACGGTAGAACGCTCCACCGATGGTGGCAGAACGTATGCAGCAATCGCTGAGCAAACGGCGAAGAACGCAAGCGGTGCAGCAGCGGGCAGCTACAGCAGCTTTGATGCCCTGCCACAGAAAGGCGAGAACCTTTACCGCATCCGCATGCGAAGGAAAAGACGGAGCCGTAACGTATTCCTCTGTCGTGAAAGTAACGATGGGAGAAGAGAAGAGAGACATACAGATTACGATCTATCCCAATCCTGTGAAGGAAGGCAAGGTGAACCTTCAGCTGAGCAACCTGTCAGAAGGCAGGTACCTGGTGAGTCTTTACAGTGCAGGCGGACAGAATGTATACAACAGGAAGATAACCATCAGCCCCGGCAGCAGCGTGCAGAGCGAACAGCTCATCACGGGCAACCAGCTGGCACAGGGCAGCTACCTGCTGAAACTGACCGACAGCAAAGGCATCTCTGTGTATGAAACGAAAGTGATCATCGAGAGATAATACTTTTTGTATCTTAATGATAAAAACGCCGGACGGTTATCGTCCGGCGTTTTTTATTGTAGCCTGCCATGCAATAAAGTATCTACGGAGTTTGACAAACAAATGCATCTGAAATCGTGAACTTTACTCAAATAGAATGGCTTGTTTTGACTGACAAATTCATTTTTTGTCGCTTATTTAGTGTCACAAAATCTTACTGTAAACAAAGCCATCATATGATTAAATAGTACATTTAAAAAAAAACGTTGTCATTGATGCTTAAAATCAAGTGTGGCCGCGAAATCTCTCAGGAATTAAGATGAAAAAAATTAAATAAATACTATATATTTTAATCACTCTAATTAGATTTAGTTCCGCGTACTTGTAGAAGAATAAACACATGCTATGTTATCGAAATACTTAAATATATAATTTATAAATATTTTTGATTTGTTAACATAAATTTCATAAATATTTAAGGGAATGCTAATTTTACTCGTCTATGTAAGTATACATGTGATAGCAATAAGTCCGGTATCAGTGTACCAACACAACCAAAACAACAAACTTTTAGAATTTTAGCTTACTCCCAAACGGTAAGTAAAAATTTACTGATTATAAACCGGACCAAACAAATGAATCCACTTTTACGTGCCTCTGATCGTGAATACTACCGGGCTATTACATTGCCCAAGGTGTACAAAGTCCCCTATTTAATATTTTTTCACCGCTCACTGCATTTCTTAATGCAATAAGAGCCACAATTACTACGGAAACTTTTCATAATGCCGGCTGCATTGCTATGCCGGTACTGCTCTATATATGTACTATTTAAAATCTAATCATCAACCAAACTGAAACAATGTTTATGAAGAAAATTTTTACACTCTTATTTTTAATGGCTCTCGTCTGCGTGAAAGGCTGGGGGCAGGTTCTTATTTCTCCAACCGGGGATGGTGGGTTTGAAACAGGCGTTACGTTTGCAGCTAACAACTGGGTACAGGTTGGCACAAGTACACCTACTTGGTTTGTTGGCAATGCTGCTGGCATACAAGGTGGATACGAATGCTGCGTTTATTGGCACCAGTTCCTCCACTTATTCGGATCAGGTGTAACAGCCAGGGTTAATCACTTTTACCGGCTAGCTATACCAGCAGGTGCTACCAATGTATCACTCAGCTTTTATTTAAAGCAACCTATTATCGATAATACCTTTGATTATATATATATATATACTACAACTACTGCAAATACACCAGTTTCTGGTACAATTCCCAGTACAGGTTATGTGCAGCGTTTTGCAAAATACAGCAACGGCTTACCAAGTTATACACCAATATCTGCCATTGATCTTACATCTCTTGCAGGAACGACAGTACGATTGGTCTTTACATTCAAAAGTGATGGTGCAAGTCCATACTCAAATCCTGCAGTAGATAATATTTCTTTGACTTATACTCCGGCAACATCCCCTGTACTTTCTGCTACTACTTTAACAGCATTTGGCAGTGATGTACAAATTCAACTGCGGGTCCTAATTGCATCACACTTACCGGAGCCAACCTGACCAGTAACGTAACAGTTAACGCACTGGTGGGGTATACTATTCTACACCGCAAGGACCGTACTTCCACATTAACACTGACGCCAACGGCTGGTGCCCTAACCCAGGCCTATATGTAAAGTTTACACCTACGGTAGTGCAATCGTATAACGGCAATATTGTCGTTAGCGGCGGAGGCGCATCATCTATAACCGTGGCAGCATCGGGTACGGGGCTGAATTCTCCCCCAACAGTTTCTGCTGCAGGTTCTGCAGGTAGCATTTCCTTATCTTCTGCTACCATTAGCGGATCTACTTTCAGTTCGATTGGTTGTACCAATGTTACTGCCTATGGAATTGAATACAGCACGACCAGCGTTTTGCCAATGGTACAGGCACGCCAGCGGCTGGTACAGGATTCAGCGGAAGTAATGGTGGCACATTCTCAACAAGCGTTACCGGACTGTCGGCAAGCACTACTTACTATTATAAAGCTTATGCTACCAATGGTGGCGGTACTACGTATAGCGCGCAAGCCTCTTTTGTTACTGGATGTAGTGCAGTTTCTGTTCCCTATACGCAGAATTTTGATGGCGTCACGGCTCCGGCTATCCCATCATGCACGTCAGTTCAGGACGTGAATGCTGATGGTTATACATGGGGTACTACAACACTTAATTACACCAGTGCTCCCAATTCATTGAGATATTCCTACAACACAGCATCTGCAGCCAATGATTGGTGGTTTACGCCCGGTATAAATGTTATAATAGGAACAACTTATTCTATCAGTTTTAATTACCGTGCAGGTAGTTCATCTTCTCCTGAACGTTGGAATTGAAAACCGGTACAGTTACTTTACGGCTAGTATGACGGGCACTAATTTGTTTACAATCACTAGTATTACTAATACGCGTTTACAATCGCATATATAACTTTTGCACAATCCTCCGGTGTTCAGTATCTTGGCTGGTACGTAATTTACTGATGCTGAACATAGTCATTATATTGGACTAACATTTCAGTAACGGAATTCAGGTTTGTACTACACCTTCTGCTCCACGGCAGTAGCATTAGGTGCATCAACTTCTACATCGCAGGCAGGAACAATCACAGCACCGACTGCTAATCCTACCGGCTATATGGTTGTTGCCAGCACAAGCCCTACCTTGTCTGTTGGACCTGTTAACGGGGTTACTTACGCTGCGGGCAATTCTTTAGGTGGTGGCACTGTGCAGTATGTTAATACACTAACATCTTTTACGGCAGCCTCCTCACTGGCTTCGAACACTAACTATTATTATTTTGTTTATTCCTATAATTCAGGTTGTGCCGGTGCTCCGTTTTACAGCAGTACTGCAGCTACCAACAGTAATAGTACCTGTATAGCGGCGCCTACATCGTTAACGGCAGGATCGTTACATCTACTCTGCTTCGGTTTCGTGGACAGCGCCGGCTGGTGCCATTGCATCTTATGATGTGAAATATGGCACGACATCAGGCACTATACCACCACATTGACCAGTGTAACCAGCCCGGTTTCGATATCAGGATTATCATTGGAACAACCTACTATTATGTGGTTGTTGCGAATAATACCGCCAATACATCAAGTTGCGGAACGAGCACGGCTTCTGCTCAATCATCATTTACTACTTCTTTGCAAACGATTTATGTTCAGGCGCTACTTTGCTTGCGCTGAATACTACTACAACAACAACAGATGTAAACGCTACTTATACACACTTTCAAATGATGCCTTTACAGCTTATGCGATTGCCGGAAACGGGGATGTTTGGTATAGGTTTACGGCTTGTAACACCGGTACTGCTACAATTGCGACCAGTAGTTCTACAACCCAGGATTTGGATTTATTTGTGTTTAATGCCAGTTGTCCTACTGATAATAACACAAACATTGCTAACGCAACAAACGGCGGCAATACAGAAACTGTAAATGCTAATGTTATAGCTGGACAAATCTATTACATCAGAGTAGCTAAATACAGCGGTACTTCCGGCGCATTTACCATAACGGTAACGGCAGGAGCAGCCGCACCATCTATTTCAGCAGCTTCATTAGCCGCGCAAACTCTTTGTATAAACACGCCGGCTAATACATTGTCTGTTACAACTACGAATGCAACAGCTTATCAATGGTATAAAAATACAACTGCCTCAAACAGTGGCGGCAGCCTGATCGAAGGTGCCACACTATCTACCTATACTCCTGTTACTTCATCAGCCGGTACGACTTATTACTATGCAGTTGTAAGTAATGATTGCGCAAGCACAACCAGTACCGTTTCAGGAGCTATAAAGGTAAATCCTGCACCAACGGCAGCATTGAGCGGTACGCCCACCACGTGCGCCGGTGATGCCACCAATATAACGGTAACCTTAACCGGAGCGCAGCCTTGGACGATCGTTTATAATGACGGTACAGATCATACAGTTGCCAACATTACAGCCAGTCCCTATTCACTGTCTGTTGCACCTACATCCAATACCACTTATAGCCTCGTATCAGTGAATGATGCAAACGCATGTGCGGGCGGAACGGTGAGCGGAACTGCTACTGTAACCGTTAATCCGGCTACAACCATCACGCAACAGCCAACACCGAATGATCAGGAAATTTGTCAAAATTCTACCGGCGCAACGTTAACTGTTGCTGCAACCGGCACAGGAACACTGTCTTACCAATGGTTTAAAACAACACAAAACAACAATACCTCCGGTTCAAGTGTAGGTGCGGCAAACGGTGGACAAACCTCTACTTATACAATACCTACAACGGCTTCAGGTAACTCTTATTACTATGTAAAAATTACCAGCAGTGTTTGCGGAACGATTACAAGTAATGTATCGGGTAGAATCACTGTAAGTTCTACAGTTATTGGTGCCGGTCCTGCACCAGCTTCGCAAACAATTTGTCAAAATACCTCAGCTTCTACAATATCTGTGAGCAGCGTATCAGGTATCGACATCGATTATACCTGGTATTCCAATGCTACTAACTCCAATGTAGGCGGTACACCTGTACCGGGTGGTCCTAACAGCAGGTCATTCACACCTACTGCTACTTCAACATCCGGAACAACTTATTACTATGTTGTTGTGGATGGTCAGTGCGGATCTGCAGTATCCAATGTCGCTACCGTTATCGTAACGCCTGCTACCTCAATCACGGGTCAACCTTCTGCAACACCACAAACCGTTTGTCAGAATGCTCCGGTTACTGCATTATCTGTAACGGCTATCGGAACCAATGTAAGCTACCAATGGTTTAGCAATACAACGGCTTCCACAACCGGCGGTACAGCCGTTGGCAACAACAGCAATTCTTATACACCATCAACAGCTACTGCAGGTACATTGTACTATTATGTTGTTGTATCGGGAAGTTGTTCTCCAACATCTGTGGTTAGCCAGGTTTCCGGTGCAATTAAGGTGAATCCTTTGCCCACTGCATCCATTAGCGGAACAACCTCTGTTTGTCAGAACAGCACAGCGCCAGGAGTAACCTTTACGGGCGCCAATGGTACTGCTCCTTACACGTTCAGCTATACCATCAGCGGCGACAATACAACACACACTATTGCCTCTTCCGGTAATACAGCTACAGTGTCGGTACCAACTTCAACGACTGGTACCATTACCTATACGTTGGTAAGTGTGACAGATGCAAGCTCAACTGCGTGCAGTAATACAGCAAGCGGCAGTGCTAGCGTAACAGTAAATGTAACACCAACCGCTACCGTCACGTCGCCATCATCAGCTTGTGAAGGTTCTTCAGTAGGGGTAACTTTTAGCGGTACAGCAGGATCTACGATTACGTATACGCTTAACGGTGTGCAGCAACCTGCTGTCATCATCAATACCAATGGAGATAATGTAACCATCAACTCGCCATCAAACGAAGGCAGCTATACTTATACCATTACAGGTGTAACCTTAGGCAACTGCGACGGCACAGCAGGCAGCAGTACAACTATTACCATCAACCCGGCACCGGCAGTAGCCGAGATTATTGGCAACAACTACGTAGCTGTTGGCAAAACGGTTACACTTTCTGATGCCACCATCGGCGGAACCTGGACCATTGACAACAGTACTGCAACTATTTCAAACCAGACAAACAGCACATCGCCTGCTACCGTGACGATTCATGGCGAAACAGCCGGTACGCCAACTATCAGCTACACCACAGCACCTAACAGCTTTGGTTGTACCAATACGGCAACCATGGTGATCAATGTGTATGATCCGTCTCTTGCACGCTTCCGCACGATAGCTGACGGGTATGCCACAGACGTATCTATCTGGGAAGTATTTACCGGTGTTCCCGACATGTGGGAACCAGCCGAAAACCCGCCAACCAACAACAGCAACATTGAAGTGCGTCATAATGTGAGTTTGCTGTATGCCAACTTCAACGGCTCTTCTTCATCCTCATTCGTTATTACGGGACATGTGGAAAGCGATGTTACGGTTCCGGGTACATTGACCATCGCTCCAACGCATTATTTCAGATCTGCGGGCGCCGTTAACTTCAACAACAACCTCGTAGTATTGCAGAGTGATGAAACAGCAACGGCAGCGATCGGTGAAATGACCAACGGAACCATTGCCAATGCTACCAACGTGCAGGTTGAAAGATATATCGGGGTGAATACTACCTCATCACATCCCGGCAGATCATGGCGTTTATTAACTGCCCCGGTTACCGGCACTACCATCAATGATGCATGGCAGGAAGGTCACCTGTGGGATGGTATCACACCAGATCCTACACCTGCAGGATTAGGCACACTGATTACCGGTTATGCGCAAGGCTCTGCGGCAAATGCCAATGCGAACGGCTATGATTTCTGGGCAGAGATTGCCCGCAACAATTCATCCATTCGCAACTATACGCCGGGCACCACCAACGGCACATGGAGTTCATTCCCATCTATCACCGGAAAAGACATTAGTTACCGCACTGCCTATATGTTATTTGTACGTGGCGACAGGCATGTGACTACGGGGTCAGGCTCTACAACACTCCGTGCCAAAGGTTTACTGAACCAGGGACCTCAAACAATCGAAGTATCTCCGGAATATGCCTACACACTTGTAGGGAATCCTTTTGCATCAACCATTGATTTTGATCAGGTATTCCAAAGCAATGCCTCTGTGATCATGAATAAATTCCTGATGTGGGATGCCAACAAAGGAACGTATGGTGCCTATACTTTGGTAGATGGTTCAGGCGGTGCCGGTTATTACACAACCGTGCCTTTCCCAATGGGTGAAGTTGTTGAAAACGATAACGCACGTTACATCCCAAGTGGAGCCGGATTCTTTGTTTACCCTGCAGACGGCGGAACACTCACGATTGATGAAGCAGCGAAGAATCCTGACATGACAGGTGCTATCAATCCATTCCGTGAGAATGCCTACCTGGATAAGAAGCTGTATGTGAACCTGAACCTGAAGGACAGCACTTCAACTTCCACACTGGCAGATGGTCTTCTTGCCCGCTTCGACAATGCTTACTCTGCAGCCATCGATGCCGATGACGCGCAGAAGCAACCCAACTTCAACGAGAACCTCGGTATTCAGAATGGCACTGCCAGCCTGATGGTGGAAGCCCGCCCGGATATTGTGAAAACCGATACCCTGCAGCTCAAGATGTGGAACCTTGTAAAGAGAACCTACGAACTGCAGCTGAAAGCCGACCGTTTCGATTCAGTGGCCACGCTTTATGCATGGCTCGAAGACAGCTACCTGAATACAAAAGAACCAATCAGCCTCACCGGCAATGTGTCTACCTTTAGCTTCACCATTACTTCCGACAGTGCTTCCTGGAAAAGGACCGCTTCCGCATTGTGTTCCAGAACCAATCAGCTGTATTGCCGGTAACGCTTACGATCGGTGAAAGCCACGCCACAGAACAGCGGTGTGAACGTACAGTGGACAGTGAGCAATGAAGTGAACATGAAAGGCTATACGGTAGAACGCTCCACCGATGGTGGCAGAACATACGCAGCAATCGCAGAGCAAACGGCGAAGAACGCAAGCGGCGCAGCAGCGGGAGCTACAGCATCTTTGATGCCCTTCCACAGAAAGGCGATAATCTCTACCGCATCCGCATGGAAGGAAAAGAAGGAGCCGTAACGTATTCCTCTGTCGTGAAAGTAACGATGGGAGAAGAGAAGAGAGACATACAGATTACGATCTATCCCAATCCTGTGAAGGAAGGCAAAGTGAACCTTCAGCTGAGCAACCTGCTGAAGGCACGTACCTGGTAAGTCTTTACAGCGCAGGCGGACAGAATGTATACAGCAGGAAATAGCCATCAGCCAAGGCAGCAGTGTGCAGAGCGAACAGCTCATCACGGGCAACCAGCTGGCACAGGGCAGCTACCTGCTGAAACTGACCGACAGCAAAGGCATCTCTGTGTATGAAACAAAAGTAGTTGTAGCGAGATAGTACTTTTTGATATCTCAATGATAGAAACGCCGGACGGTTATCGTCCGGCGTTTTCTTTTTGGTAAAGTAATAGTAGCTAATTATGCAGCTTATGGTGATTTGCCAATCGCTAAAAATGACAACGATATGTATTGACTTGAATAGATGGTGACTTGCCTTTGACGTCTAAATGAGACATAGAGGAATAGAATTTTATGGCTTCTTCAATCTGCATTACGCAGCTTGGTCACTAAGCTAGTTTCAAACGTTAGCGTAAATATAAATGAACATGAAATGGGAAATTGTCAGCGTCTGCATGCACTTTACCCGGCACTGATAGGGTGACAAGTTGACAAAAGATAATGTACAGTTATAATTTAAATAAATATATCATATTACAATAAATGTAAGTTTTACCCTATTCTTTTCCAATAGTTGGCAAATGAAAGAGTGGTGACATTCTTACCCATTTTTCCCCCTTGCTTGCCCACGGTAAGGCCTGCTGAAATGTCCACATCAACTCCTCCCACTTTTGAACAGTTTCGTTTGTTTTGTCTATCTCGTCTTTTCGTTCGAATGTGAAATCATCTGCTACCTCCATAATCATAAACAGCCGGTTGCCTGTGCGGTAAATATCGAGTGAAAAGATACCCGCCAACCGGATATTGTGTATCACTTCATCCCAAACATGCTGATGGTGTTCTTCGTATTGCTGTATCAATTGTTCATCATCTTTCAAATCGAGTGCAAAGCAATACCTGCGCATAATGTTATTTGTTTTTTTAAAATTACCGAAAAGAAAAATGAATTCATGATTTCAGCATGCTTCATTAACCATACATTCTGTTTGGCTGTGCATTATAAATACTTTGATGCCATTTCTACCACTTCATAAGATGAGATTATTGACAGGTCTTACTTCAAACTTCATCAGTGTACAACGTATTGTTGTGATGCTGCCTTCAACTGACTTAACATTTTACTTGTTTCTTAAATAAACATGCTACCTAGTAACGGTCATACTCTTGCGCAAAACGTATGAAAATTATTGTATATGCTTGAAGATGAATGATAAAAGGACATGTTTGCTTAGAATCGATATGGTTGTTTTGCAGGATGTTCTCATGGTATCTCGTTAACGTACATTAGGTGTCTCTTACCTTTTAAATGGTTTGCTAAACCTTGTATCTACCAAGTATGTGTGTCTGTATTCTGCCATGTAAAATCTATTGCATGCATGTTTATGTTTTCGCACACATGTTGTCCTGAATGCCTTCTGCATACCCGTCATAAAGCAATCTCACTGGGAGTATAAACTATAAATCTCAACCAACAACTGAAATGTTATCAAAAGTGATCGTTGATATGCAGCATAATATCCGAATTGCAGAAGTTTTATGTGTGTGTTTCGTTTTAGCATAATTGCCAGCTTGTGTCCTTTCCGAAATTTAATACTCTTTAACTCTTACAGCCTGTAAACGGGTGACCGGCTGTCGGGAAAGATTAGAAAAATGTATACCACACCACTCAGTCTTAATAAAAGCTTAGTCTGTAAAATGTAAGCAGAATTTGAAATCGCATTTTTTATTTTCACTATACGTTGAAAAAAATGGCTGTTTTGGATGAAAAGATGCTTAAAATAAGTGTCATTTTCTCGATTATTGAAATTGGCATTGTTGTTGACTAAGCGCAGCCGCCAAAATGTGTGCAACCAGACTATGTGTGAAGGCTTTGGACTTAAACTAAAGTTAAATCATTAAATTTTAATTAATCTTAATATAACAAAAAGTGGCGTTATCCTTAAACAATAAATTTGCATAAGTCCAATATATCACAAGTCGAAATTTCACAACAAATCGAATGAACCACAAACTTTACTGTTTCCCGGTTATTGACAACATCAGATATCAATAACCAGCTTCCGCATAATCGTTTTCATTCCATCTTTCAAGCAGTCTTACAAAAGGCATAAGGGCAGCCAAGCCAAAGCGCCACATGTTCGACACACGAAAGCAACTTTTTTAAAAAATCCAATATCGTGGCGCCCGGCGCTACACCAAACTTAAAAGCACTCGTTTATGAAAAAGTTCTTTTTACCGTTTCTACTTGTTCATCTGGCTGTGGTGGTAAATGCAGCTACTTATTATTTCTCTTCCGGTTCGGGAGACGATTCAAGAACGACAACTCAGGCGCAAAGCTCATCTACTCCATGGAGAACCATTGGCAAACTTAATGCTATCATGACTACGCTGAGACCAGGCGATATGGTTCTGTTTAAACGCGGAGATGTATTTGATGGCGCGATCAATGTAACGGTGTCTGGCGCGAACGGTCAGCCTATTACATTTAGCGCATACGGCACCGGCAATAAGCCGGTTATCAATGGTTTTTCTACGCTCACAGGATGGTCGCAAGTGCGGTCAAATGTTTGGGAGGCATCGATCGTTTCCGCAAACCGGCAGCACCAATATGGTGACAATGAACGACAAGCAAGTAGCAATAGGCAGATATCCGAATACAAACGCGGCAAACAGCGGATTCTTGACGGTTGATTCTCATTCGGGCGGCACGCAGATCAGCAAGCAGCGGACTGTCTAACTCACCAAGCAACTGGACCGGTGGCGAAGTGGTAATTCGCAAAGTGCGTTGGGTACTCGACAGAAATACCATTACCGGTCATAACGGCAATACGCTCAACTTCATCGCTGGTTCTGGCTACGATCCTTCTGATAAATGGGGTTTCTTTATTCAGAACCATACCAACACGCTTGATCAAAACGGCGAATGGTATTACGACAACAACCGTAAGAAACTGCAGATGTATTTCAGCAACAACAACCCGAATGCCTATACGGTAAAAGCAAGCGTGATTCCAGTACTGGTTTCTATCAGCTATAAAAACTATATCACGTTCAATAACCTGGTGTTTAACGGCGCAAACGCAAACGTATTTTCTATTCTTTTCAGCAATAACATTACGATTTCTGCTTGCAACGTAAATTTTTCCGGCGGCAACTGTGTTACTTCAAACAATTCAAACAATTTCAGTTTTCATCAATTCTACCATCAGCAATACCAACAACAACGCGATTCACTTACAGTACAACTGCTCCAATGCCATTATCAAAAACAATAAGATAAAAAACACAGCCATTATACCCGGCATGGGTCAGAATGATGCCAACAGCTACCAGGCTCTGTATACCGTAGGCAACAACAACCTGCTTGAATTTAACCAGTTAGATAGCATTGGTTACAATGGTATTCACTTTGAAGGCGAAGGCGCAACAGTTAAAAACAACATCGTGAACACGTTCGATTTTGTGAAAGATGATGGTGCAGGAATCTACACAGGTCAGGGTGCATATGACAATACGGTGTATAACAACCGCCTGATTACCGGCAATATTGTAGCAAACGGCATTGGCGCAATGGCAGGTACAGACGATGTGAACTATACGGCTACCAACGGCATTTATCTTGACGACAATACTAACCATGTAACCGTTACCGGCAACACGATTTCCAATTGCGGACAGGCTGGTATTTTTAACCACAACGCACGCGACATTACGATTACGAACAATACCATGTACAACAATCAGAAAGAGCAGTTGCTTGTTGTTCGCGATTATATTGTACAGAATCCGGTAAGAAACGTGACTATCAGTAACAATATCATGTTTTCCAAAACGGCATCACAGCTTGCAAACAATGTGACCACCGTTGAAAATGATATCCGCCAGTTTGGTAATTTTAATAACAATTACTACTGCCGCCCGATCGATAACAATTACCTGTTTTTCGACGCTTCTTATACCAACGGCCAGTTAAACCAGCAATACAACAATCTTGATGGATGGAGAAATAAGTTTTCTTACGATGTAAACTCTTCAGGAGCGCCAATTACCATTCCTTCTTTTAATTTGTTTTCACTTATAGGATCGAACAAGTACAGCAACGGATATTACAATTCCAATATTTACGAAGTATACACATTTTCACCTACCAATGATATCAGCACCAACTGGAATCCCAGCAAACTGGATGGCGGCACGCTGCAGGTTTCTGCCAACAACTATTCTTCGTCAAACGATTTTATCGTAAACATGCCGGTAGGTAAAGTAGTGGCAGGCAAAAGCTACATTATGTCTTTCAGCCTGATGGGCAACAACAGCAAAAAAGCCATTGATGTATATCTTAGAAAAACAGGCTGGCCGTATACGGAGTTTACACCCAGAAGCAAAGTGCCCATTACCAGCAACCGTACCGATTACAAATTTGGATTTACAGCTACCGGCAGCGACGATGCTACTTCTATCATGTTTGATGTAGACCAGCCCGATGCGACGATGTGGATAGACAACGTGGTGGTGCAGGAAGCTAATCTTACCGAAACCAATCCGGATGACTATATCGTGTTTCAAACAAACACCAGCAAAAAGAATAAAAGTTTTAAGTTGCCTGTGGGTACTTATTACGATGCTACCGGAAAAATTTATACCGGCAATATTTCACTGGCTCCTTTTGCTTCTGCAGTATTGATCAAGCAAACCTTAACCACTCCGTTTGTAGCCGGTACAGATGCTTCCGCACAGGCAATGACTCTGGAAGGCAATCTTACCAATGCGACCAACAACCTCGTAAGCGCAACAGCTACCGACCTTACATGGCAGGTAAACAACCAAAATGCTTCTGCTAATTATTATGAAATAGAAAGATCGCCTGATGCCGTTCATTTTACTACCGTTGGTACTGCGTCTGCCAAACCAGGCTCTTCATCAGTAAGTTATGAATACAGCGATCCCAAACCATTAAGCGGTAAAAATTACTATCGTATTCAGCAATACGATGAAAAAGGCAGCGCTGCCATCAGCAAAATGGTAATGGTAAACAATATCAGTTTCAAACTGAATCCAAACCCTGCAAGCGATGTTCTTCATCTCATGTTCGATCAGCCGGTAACAGCCGACGATCACCTGGGAAAAGAAATTGTAATCCGCAGCATGGCAGGTGCTCTTAGCAAAACGCTCCAGTTTTCTTCTACCACTATGGTGAGTAAAATGGATATTGATGTAACATCTTTAGCACATGGCATGTATATGTTAAGCATTACATCTGAAGGCAAAACCATCAGCAAACCATTTATGAAACTGTAATGCCGGAAACAGGGATTTCCATTCATATAAAATAATAACCAACTCCGGAAGTGCAGTATTAAAAGCTGCCTCCGGAGTTTGTGTTTGGTGAAACAATGAAGCTGCCAGGCACAGCCTGGTGAAAGGAGAATCATCCGCATTGAGCGGCACTTATTTTTGCAACATTCAAATTGGTTCGGGATATCTTTGCTGCCGGTACTGCTGTATGCGGCGCGCTCATGAATCACTTATTTGTAACAAGCAATTCTATTTATGAAGTTTTACACTTTGCTGCATGTAGCTGAAAACGAAACCAGCACGCATAATAATAAAGCTGCCTCTTTTGAAAAGCAGATGCAGGTATATGTTAATTGCGTGAAGCTCTTTCATACCACGCTGCAGCACCGGCATATAGAACTGGTGCTCATCACCAACAATAAAACCTATCTGCAAAAGTTGTTTGGCACTTATGCTATCAGCATTACGGAACTGAATTTTCAAATTCATGTGCCAACCGGAACAAGTTTTTATTCAGCACATTTTAAAATTGAAGTGTTTAAATACCTCGGTAGTGTAGAGGAAAATTATGTAGCGCTGGTAGACAACGACATGGTCTGCATTAATGAAGTGCCTGCATGCTTTCAGAATTGTGTAGACAATGGAATTCCGCTGTATTATGATATCTCAGACCAGGTGCATCCGGTGTTTGGCCAGGATGTGATTTTGAAAGACAAACAGCGTGTAGATGCGGGTAACAAAACAGGCATTTGGGCAGGTGGAGAATTTATAGCAGGCACGCCCGGCTTTTTCAGCCAATTGTACGAACAGATAGATTCTTTTTCGAAGGAGTATTTTGAGAATATCAGCCAGTTTCATCACCAGGGCGATGAATTTCTTACTTCTGTTGCGATAGAAAACGGCATTTTAAATAAAAAATATGCAATTCTTGATGCAGGATCTATGAGTATTGTGGGACGGTACTGGAGTTATCCTACGATGCACAGCCAGCCTGATATCGAAACTTATTCCGCAATGCTTTTTGCTGCATCTGCCATCAAATAAAAAGTTATTGTCTGCCATCGATCCAAAAACGCTTCCGGTCAATGATGTATTCGCTTTTCTAAAGCCTAAAATCGCCAGGATTTATTTTATCAATACGCTGAAAGACTACGCCAAAAAAGTACTGCGTCGTAAGAAGCAGCATTCATAAAGTATTTAATTTATTACGCAGTTTGCGGGGTATGCATGGTTGTCGGGAAAAGGATGAACAACCGGCAGATGTTGCCGGGGTGTTGCAATGTGTAGATCGCCTAGTAGCCAGGCGACTTATGCGGTTGCTTTTTTCTCTTGCTTTAAAATCTTCTTCAGCTTTTCTTCTACTGCTTTCACGTCCACAATAAGGTTTATTTTTTCGCCTTGCTTAAAGTTCTCTGCTTTGCCATCCGATTTGCAAACAAGATAGTCGTAGCTCACACCTGCTTTATAGGCAAGGTCGCTAAAGAATGGCTGCACAAAATCTTTGGGCATCAGTTCTATTACACTCGCATTGCCATGGCAAAATACCATATTCGCCTGACCGGCACCAATGGTAGCCACAATGACATCGGCATCGTGAAACAGGCTTATTTTTTCTTTAAACGACAGTTTTGACAGCACAAACAATTTGAATCCATAGGTAGCGAGCATAGCCATGAGTTCAGGTTCATTAAGCACACGCCTTTTCGCCGAATCGTTGCGGCTGATGTAAACATACGGATGCTGTTTTGGCAGAAGTGTTGATGATGTTCAGGCGTCAAAAAGTGAGTTCTTAAAAAATCAATACTCCACGCAGGATTGTGCTCGTGATAGCGCACATAGGTGGTAGCCAGCAATGTGTCGGCTTCTATATGGTGTTCTATATCTCCGTCTATCACTTTACTTTCATCTATCCCCAGCATTTGGAGCGATTCGCGCTGGTAGTCCTGGTTGTAGCTGGGCACCAAAAACCAATCAACAGAATCAAACCAGCCACTTTTTTTAAGCAGCGCAATGCGTGGCAAAGCGTCTACCAGCCAGTGAGAATAATTCACAATGCCACCTTCGCCTATGAGCAGGGTAAACACAACACCGTTATATTTTTTGGGAGGATGAAAATAGTTTTGCAGAAGAATGTTGTTCTTCTTCGGATCGTCAAAGCCGAGGTTGAACGAGAGTTCGCCAATCAGTTTGTTGTCGTGGCTGATTACGGCAACGCTTGCATTGTTATCGGTATGCACCCTGCCGCCCGGTATCTTCACCACACGGGCAGCCGGAATTTCGGCAACGGTCGTTGTTTCCACATAATCGATAAAGCTATTTTTAAACTCTTCGGATACCGTGAGATTAGAGATGCCCGCAGGAAAAACTTCAACACATTCAGCGTTTTTTTCGGCGTTAATATAATCGCCGATTGTAGGATAAATGCCTTTCGGTTTATATTGTTTGTTGCGAATAAGAATCCGCGTGAACATTCTTTTTAAGCGTCTGGCAATTTTGCGAAACATAGAAAAGGATTTTTAGTGGTAAGGACGTTTAGTTGCAGGCTTTACCGGTTCATGATTCAGTTTGCATGCACCAGGTTTACAAAGCATGTTCAAATTCTCACAGCATAATAGTGGCATTCCATAAACATTTTGGGTGTACTATCTGAACCATTTTTCCTGAAATAAAACATTCCTTATCGAAAGGTGCCGTTGTGAACCTGCACCGGAACGATGAAAAGATAAGATACAAAGTTGATAATGCTGTGCAATCTGCACCAGTTATTCACATTATCCAACTTTATTCTTTGGCGCTCTTCTGCCTGCGTTTCAGGGCAAAGACCCATAAGTCTGGCCGTTTATCAGGCAACCGGCACTTCCGGGCTATACTGCAAGGTAGAATATACAGATTGAATGATCCCATCTGCTGCATTCCGGTGATTGTAAGGTTGCACCAATCGCACAGCATTGTCTGAGAAAGTCTGCAACAGGCGATTGTCTGTCAGCAGTTTCAAGCAATGCTCTGCCCACACATCGGCGTCATGATCAAGCACAAACCCGTTTTTGCCATGAATAATCAGGTCGTGTGCCGCACCGGCATTGTCGCTCACGATTACCGGTGTTCCTGCTGCGCAAGCTTCATTCGCTACTACTCCCCAGGGGTCATTGAGCGTAGGAAACAGGAAAAGTTTCGATTTCTCGTAATATGATGGTAAATCCTTTTGACTAAGATAGCCGGCAAAATGATGATGGATACCGTTATTTTCCAGTTCCTGCAGCATCTGGTTCCGCATGGCGCCTTCGCCCACTATCAGCACTTTCAGATCCGGAATTTTTTGCTGAAGCTTTTTGGCAATTTCCACAAAAAACAAAGGCATTTTTCTTTCTATAATCTGCCCGCAAAATAAAATGTGATATTCCCTTTCGGCTACCGGGCCAGGCGTGAATCTGGAATTGTCGATACAAAGGCAGCTGCGATACATTTTGGATTCGTCCAGGTGGTAGCTTTTGTATAAATCAAAACCTCCGTCGCAGGGCGTCACAAAGGCATTTGCTTTTGCAAATACAAGCTTTCGGAAAAATTTCTGAAGAAAAGAAAAACCCATCTCAGATTTATAAGTGCCGTCATTATACACAATCAGTTCTCTTCTTTTAAGAAGGCACCAAAGTGCGCCATACAGCATGGTAGGTTTGAAACCGGTGATAATGACAGCCGACGGATCGAGCTTGTTGAGAAGTGCCCACACTTCCGGATTATTGTGATTAAAGTGTGCGGATGCTTCTGAAAGAAAGTATTTATCGTAGTCGCCAAACTCAAGATCCCAAAGCCTGTCTGGCTCAAGTTTGGTGCAATAGATTACTGAATAGGTGGGCAATTGCCTGGCAATCAATTCGTGCATGCGTTCCCTGTACGGCGCTGTTGTATTTGTCAGGTAAACTACATTGGGAGAATTTTTTCTCATTAATCTGTTACTGTTTAATAATGAACGGCTATCAATTCAATAGATGTTCTTTCCGTGTTATATTCCTCAAACGATACAAAACGCACTATCCATCTTCACCAATCGTTGTTGTCTATCATGCATTAATTATACCTAAGTGGCGCATGGCTCCGCAAGTTTTGGTTATGTATTCCACAAAAAAGGAAACAGCGTTTTCAGCCATAATTTGCTGAAAGCAACAGGATAATGGGAAGGAAAATGCTTTTTGATAAAGTATAAATATTCTTTGTAAGCCAGGCCTTTGGGGCTATAGAGAAACTGGATTCTTTCTTTGAGCGTTTTGTTTCCTTTTTTAAATCCGTTCAGTCCATCATCCACACACACGCCGAGGATGCCGGGCGCCACCAGCACCGGGAAGCCTCTTTTTTTAGCCGTAAGCGTATAGTCGTAGTCGGCAATGCCGTGCGTATAAGCTTCTGACAAAATACCGATGTCTTCTACAATAGCGCGGGGCACCAACATGATGTTGGCGTTGCCAAGATCGCATTCCGTAATGCTGTCGTTGTTTTCCACTATGTAGTTGATAATCTTCCTCGGCGATACCAGTTTCCGGCCGCCATAGCTTGTTTTACCGGTTGCGGCATCGCTCGTGCTACCTACGCAGATGGCTTCCCTGCCATATTGCTCACCTGCCTGCCGGTAGGTCTGCAACAGTTGCGCAATGGCATCTTTCTGCAAAACAGTGTCATCATTCACCAGCAGGTAGAAATCCGGATTTGCCTTTTGCGCTTCTTGCCACGATCTGCGCATGCCACCTGCCCAAAACAACGAACCATTGCCATGAAAAATATGAATGTGTGGAAACGCAGCGGCTGCCGCTTCCGCAGTGCCATCTTTCGACGCATCGTCGGTAAGGAAAACAGTCAGGTTTACGTCCGCGGGCAGTTGCTGCTCTGATAATCTCTGCAGGCAAGCCACCGTTTTTTGTTTGCGGTTAAATGTGGTAATAAGAATCGCGATTTCCATTAATGAAAACTGAAACTAAGGTGTAATAAACTAGTGTTTAATAATGTCATGTTTCGTTGTTGTCACCTTCTTGTTCAGCATAGTTTGCTTTATCAGCCAGGTAATGAATATATAAAACGACAACATGAGCAATACAATTGTGAAATAGTTGATATTTCTGATGAATTGAATCTTAAACTGGTTGACAAGCATAAACGCAAACAGGATAGTGAAACCCAGCAGCAGATCGATCATAAACTTGTCTTCCCTTCGCAGTTTCCAATACAGAAGAAATCCATTGATAATGGCATAGAAAAACAGGTAAAGCATGCAAGCCACGCCGATCCCGCCCCATAATACATAGGAACTCATATAGAGATTATGATAATCGGCGATGCCATCTACCATTTCGCTTTTGTCAAACTGTGCCAGCCGGTATTCTTCGCCCGACACAAAATATCCTCTGCCAATAATGCCGTTAGACTTTTTCACCTGTTTGATGGCATACGCAAAAACACCCCCGCGGTTCATTTCTTCGCCACTCAGCAATTTGTCCAGCGTCATGTGTTCAAAGTCCATTCCCTCGCTTCGCTCCTGGAACACCGAAAAATCCACAAACTTATACTCTGTATTCAGCATAAACAGTCCTGTAATCACCGTGATGATCAGCACTACTAATCCCGCTTTTAGCCGTTTTCCCAGCAGCACACAGGTACTGATTACCACAAACGGCAACAGGAGAATAGACGAACGCGTGCCCGAATACACAATAGAAGCCAGCGCAAGCAGCACGGTAACGACACTGAGATAGTAAAATGGTTTGCTTTTCTTTAAAAAACTTCCGCTCAGAATGCCGGGAATGAGAAGCGCAATTATGGACAAGGCTGAATTCGGCAAATGCTTCAAAATCGTTGAGGGTAGATACACTTCTCACAATTCCCATATCGTATTCAATCGTCTTATCGGTTTTTGGGAAAAAGGGAAACGGTGAATCATACAATTCATATTTCTGATTGAACGCCACCAAAAACTCGTAGCCAAAGAAAATACAGATAGCAATCACGAATTTATAAATATCATTTTCTGTAAAAGGAATGCGGGAAACAAGTGAAAAAAGAAACAATACCATGAAAAAGGCAAATACCGACTGAAGTTCGAGCGCAAGCGCAAAGTGATTGCCACCCATCACGCTGAGAAAATGAAACACAGCCCAGATAAATACGGCGCCTTTTACTGACCGGTCGAAAACGGAAGGTTTCAGGAAACTGATTTTTCCATGAATGGCCAGGTAAAACACAATGGACGCAAATGCTGCAATATTGTAGTTGCCGCCAAACTTGGTACCGAATATAAAAAAGTTGCCAATAAAGAGTTGGATAAAAAACAGGATTGGTTGTTGTCTTTGCAGGCGGTAATAAAACAAACCCACCATCAGCCCAAGCGCAGCCGCATTTACCGGCGCCGGGTAAATAGAATAGGTGAATGATCCGCAGACAATCAACCCGACTATGGTAAAAAACAGCTCCCAGGCAGAAGCCGGCTGCTCCTCAGATGCCAGCGCTGCGGCAGGCATTTGCTTTCTCACATATTCCGCTTCCATTCTCTACTTGTGATTTAATATAGTTCTCAAATGTTTACGATTTCAATGCCAGTGTTTCTGCTGGCTGCTCTTCGTAATAATGTGCATATACTTCGCTGTAGGCAGCCGCCTGTTTGGCACTGCTGTATTTTGCCTGCGCTACATGCGCAATAGATACGCGGTCGAAGCTGCTCACTGCTTTTACGCAGGTAAGCAGTGCCCTTTTTATACCTTCCACCGAAAGCTCGTCCGACAGGAACCCGTTAAAACCATTGGTAATGGTTTCCGGTAATCCGCCAATGGCAAAACCGACTACGGGCGTGCCACAGCAAAGACTTTCTATCATCGTATTCGGCAGGTTGTCTTCGCGGCTTGGCAGCAGGAAAATGTCGGCTTCGTTATAGATATCGCGCATTTCTGTTTCAGAATCAATACTTCCTTTATAGTCAATTTCAGGAATCTGTGCCGATTTCTTCACCTGTCCCACCGCTGTAAATCGGCATACCGATGTAACCGCCGTGTCTTTTAGTATTTCTAAAATGATATCAAAACCTTTCCGGTAGTTCTGCAGGCTTTCCGCTACAAACACCACGTTTATTTTTTGTTTGTTCCCCGCTTCTGCCTGTCGATTTGCAGTTGGTGTAAAGATGGTAACGTCGATACCATTGGCAATGTGCCTGTGTGGAAACCTGCCTAATATCTCTGATTGCCTGGAAACATTGCACAGCCATTTGGAAGGAGTAACCACAGTAAGCAAAGAAGACGGCAACTGGTGAAGCGCCTTTTTCTTCAGGTTGAACTGCTCATCATTGATGGCTTGCAGCGAAGCGACAAAACGGTTTTCATCTTCCTTGTAGTGAAATCCGCCCTGTATGGGGTTCATATCGTGAAGCGTCCAGACAATGGGCTTTTTGAAATTGTTGAAAAATGTGCTGAAGTCGATAAAATTGGCAATCCAGTGCAGGTGCACCACATCGCAATCTTTTATCAACGGATGATCGTGCAGTTCTGTATAGGCTGTTTTGGCAAAGGAAAATATCTCGAAGTTGTACTTATACTTCCGGATGGAGTAATCGTTTTTTTGTTCCAGCGTCAGCGGCATTCCCAGCTTTTTCAGAATGCGCAGCATAAGGTCGAACAGGTATATCTTTTTACGATACTGTACCGATGTGGCAGACGGTGTGCCTTTGTCTAAAAACAAAAATTTGCTGTCGGCACCAGCCGCAAGCAGTGCCTCGTGCAGGCGCATGGCTGCGCCACCCGCGCCGCCGCGCTGCAAAGTAGCAATGTGAACTATTTTTAATTTTTTCATTTATAAACGGATATACGTGAATAGGTACTGAACCTTGTGTTTCCTGCTGATGAGAGTTTACGACTGTTTTGCAAAAGGAAATGCTATAAATAATAATGCTGAAACCTGCCAAGCGTTACTTCTTCGTCTTTTGTTTCCAAAAACAGTAACTTTTGATTGCCTAAAAACGCAGCCCAGCTGGAAAAGGAACTTGGCGGACCGATGATATAGCTGCACTTCGACATCAACACCAAATCATCTGCCGCGCTGCCTTTTGAATATACAATATTCAGATTGTCCTCATTTTCAAACTTCAGTTCTTCGTTGGAGCAGATTATGAATACGACAGTTGCCTGTTTCAGCAGCTATGTCTTTCATCCGTGCATAGTAGGTGGCATTGTCATAAAAATATTTGCCATCGAGCCATGTAGCATAGTCGCCCCTGCGAATGTGAACGCCAATCCAGGTATAGTTGGGCAAAGACAGTTTTGTTTTTTCAATTATCTGCAACGCATTGTTATACACGCCATCTTTAAAATACAGGTCTCTGCGAACGGTATCCTGGTGCTGTTTGATACCATCATAAAAGCGAAATAACCAATGTGTGATTATGATGGTTTGCGGCTGATTATTACGATCAAAAGCAGTATCTACCGTAAATGCATCATTGATAATAAGCGTATTTAGCAAGGGACGGTTTTTGTTGCCAAACAAGAGCCGAAGCAGTTTGCTTACCGGCAGCGAAACCGCGTTGTTTGCCAGTAATTTGCTAAAATGAAAACGACTGCGTTTCAGCTTTTCTTCGTCCAGTATTTTCAATAAATAATCTATTCCCGGGTATACGACTGTATATTGGTAGGCAGTTGCAAATGCAAGCAGGTGCGCCATAATCGCCAATTGGTTTCCCAGTTGTCCCGATGTAGGTAAGTAGTAGATTGTTTTCTGTTTTGCCATTCTAATAATTCCTGAAACTGCAGTGATTTGGTTGGGTAATGAATGAATAATGAACACTAAAATTGCTGCCTGCTCAAAAAAGGAAACCTGCTGCTGGCGTGATCGTATAACAATTTGAGCTTGCTTCTGTTATTCAGAAAAAAGCTGTTGGCGTGGTAAAGCTCAAAACCGTATGGCGGATGCATAAACTGAGGTTCGCGCAACGGGGTGCTTATTTCGTGCCTTTCGCGGTTGTGATGATGAGATACCTCGCTGCTGTGCATGCCTTCAGCACCAATATTCGTAATCTGGTTTTGCACGGCATTGATGCACAGCCCGTCGTGTTTAAAAATGCAATATTGCCACTGGTAATCCCAGGTATGTTTTCTTTCGAGATTGTAAATATTGGTAAACAAAAAGTTCCAGCTTTTAATCATGGGCGCGTAGTCCTTTTCCACAATGTTCAATATCTTCTTTTCCTTAAACTGTGGCCAGTCTTTCATTTGATAATCATACAAATCCCAGGCGCGCTTCCAGGTTGCCCAGCCCCAGATGTGCGCATACCGCATAAAAAAATAGTCGCCATCATTCATTGGGAATTCTTCATTCCAGCGTGTACCCGATATGTGCATCACACGCGGATTATGAAGATATTTTTGAAGCAATTCATTGCAGAGACTAAAGAAAGACAGTGCCGGCACACAATCATCTTCGAGAATGATGAGCCTGTCTTCCTGCTCAAATGCCCAACTGATGGCGCCGGAAACACCTTCACCGCATCCCTGGTTTTTTTCCAGGAAACGTGTGTAAACTGTGCAATCCCAGTCTACTTCATTCGCCAGTTGCCGGTTTTCCGATATTTTGCTCCAGTCGTCTTCGTGCCTGTTGGCGCGGGGACCATCGGAAAACATGTACAGTTTTTTAGGCTTTGCCTTGCGGATGGTTTCAAATACCACGCGTGTGGTATCTGTACGGTTAAACGTGATAAATAATACAGGCGCCTCTGTTGTTGATGTCATACAATAACTAAATAGTTTGATGAGACAAATCGCTTTTAAATTTCCTGATCACAAAAAATGCCTGCAGACCAATCAGGCAAATGTAGGTGATAACCGTTGCCACCGCCACGCCGGTCTGTTCGAAGTATTTAGCTGCCAATGTGTAAAGGCAAATACATAAGACTGGCAGAAATAATATTAATCAGCAGGCTTTTTTTGGTTTCGTGCAGTGCATTGATCATCGCATCGAAAATGGAGAATACGATGGTAAGGCAACTGGTTACCGCAATGATATTGGCGTATTTGGTAGCGCCGATATATTTACCTGCGGTTAAATAATCAATCATAAACGACGAGAACGCCCAAAAACCAATAAGGCTCATACGCTGTAATGGCAAGCAAGCAGAAAACTGGTTTTTTTGAGCGCCTTGATATTTTTGAGTAACGGCATTTTTATAAATATCGGGTTCAAATGCCTGGTAAAAAGGAAACAGGGCAGTATAAAGATAGTTGGCGATGCCTTTGCCAATATTATACAATCCCATTTCGCCCGGCTGATGCAGTCTTTCCAATACAATGTTATCGTAGCTTACAATAGGCAGGTATAAAAAGGAAGCCGGAAAAAGAGGCAGCACAATTTTAAAGGCTTTGCGGATAATATCTTTTTTAAATGTAAGCGGCTGATCTTTGAGAAGGTGAATGATAGAAATTACGAAAAACACCACTTCCCCAATGAGAATGCCCAGCATTCTGCCATACAATCCCATTTCTGCATTCATCACAAAGTAGAGCGATGCGCCGGTTGTAATGACACGGTAGCCCGATACAAACAGGAAATATTTTAAGGGTTGTTGTCCGAGGCGGTAATTTGCCTGCACAAATCCTTTGTAGGTGCTGAGAACGGCTGCGCCAAAAGTAAGAAGCGCAAAAGGGTAGAAGGGAAGTACTGAATGTGATAAAGTAAGATACAGGTAAATGCCAACGCAGCTAAGCGGAAAGAAAAATGCATTCCACATCAGGTTGAACAGTACAAGCGAAGCCAATACACTTTTCCTGCCTTCTTCTGTTTCCTTAAAATATACCGACATATGGTAGGTAGGAAACGATAAACTGTAAAATCCAATGAGAAACGTAGCAACGGAACTATAATAACCAAAATAGCCAAACTCCTCTGCCGTAAGATAACGGGCAAACAAGGGAGAGGTGAAAATAGAAATGGCAAAATTGATAATGGGAACCAACAGGTACAGTCCCGTTGTTTTGATTTTGCCAACGATAGCCTCTTTGTTTACAGAATAGAGTTTTGCAATTCTTTGGTTCAATTCAACAATCTGCATAAGCTGTTTCGGTCAGCGGCAAATGGCCGCCGTCCTTTTATTTCTCTGAATAAACGGTGCTGGTTGTGATAAAAAGAGCAGGAAAGCGCAAAACTGTTCCTACGGTACTGATATTGTAAGATGTCAAGAATCTTCATTTGATATGATACAATACAGTTGAATGTTTGCAAAAGAAGCTGTTCATTCAACTGTATTTTGAGGGAAGCTGTCATAATGATCCTTAATATTGATAGTTCGTTTGTGCACTGTGCAAACATGGCGCTTATGCTTTTTTATCGGTAATGGCTTTTGCCCTGTACACATTATCATTGTACTGGTACCTGTTGCCATAGCCATATCCGCGCCCGTAGCCTTTCTTAAAAAAGCCTCTGCCTTTTACACTATTGAAAATGATTACCGGATTTTTCAGATCTTTTACTTTTCCGCTGTCTTCCAGTGCGCCGATCATGGCTTTTGGTGTATAGCCGTGTCTCACAACAAAAAGTGTCATATCGCAATATTCCGTCAGCAGGTAAGCGTCAGCTACCGGATCTACCGGTGCGGTATCCACTATTACGTAGTCAAACTGCGTTTCGAGATAGTGAAATAGATCATTCAGCTTATCGTTGAGCAACAATTCGGTAGGGTCGGTAGTGCCGCTACCCACCGGAATAACAGAAAGATTTTTGTATTTAGTCTGTTTCACTATTTCTTCTACTGTGCAGGTACCTTCCAGGAAGTTGATAGCGCCGATATCAGACGTAACATTGAAAATTTCAGATGTACGCGGATTGCGCAAATCCAAATCTACCAGGGCTACTTTTTTCTGTGTTGACGCCAGGCTAACAGCCAGGTTGCTGCTCACAAAACTTTTTCCTTCGCCGGTAATACTCGACGTCACCAGCATTTTCTTCTGCATTTTCCGGTTGCTAAACAGCCCGATAGATGCACGCAGATGCCTGAACTGCTCGGTGATAAACAAGTTGTTGGGCGAATTAATGGCAATAGGGTCGGAGCTTTTTACATTGGTGAGTTCTGCCACCACAGGAATAGGTGATATTTCTTCGATATCGTTGCGAAACAATACTTTGGTGCTGAACAGCTCTTTTCCGCTTACGAAAGCAACACCCAGACCCATTGCGGCTATCAATGCTGCGAGGTAGGCAAATGATTTTTTTGGACTTTCCGGAGCATCGTCTGCCTGTGCGGTATCCACTACACGGCTGTCTGCCACTGCAGAAGCGTAGGTGAGGGCGGTTTCTTCGCGCTTTTGCAATAAAAACGAATACACACTGCTCTTAATAGCCTGTTCACGGCTGATTTCGAGCAATTCTTTTTCCTTTTTAGGAATGGTTTGCAGGGTAGACGAATAAGCACCATTGGTAGCTGCCAGGTTTTTGCGGCTGGCGATCAGCCCGTTTTTCTGGCTTTGAATATTCTCGAGAATGTTGGGTCTTATTTTATTAATGCGGTCGCTCAGTGCCGTTACCAGCGGGTTATTGTCACCGGTTGTTTTTCTTAGTTTTTCGTAATCCAGCTCTGTAGCATACAAATCTTCGATCAGTGTGGTGAGCGTAGGATCGCTGATACCAACGGTAGAAGGAACGATGCTTCCCTGTGTGCCGGTTGCTTTTGCATATTTTTCTACCTGGTCAAGTACAGCCATCTGCACGTTTATATCAGCTACTTTCTGGTCGTTTTGTCCCACATTGGAGAGGTAAAGCCTGCCCTGTTCGCCAAGATCTACCACGCCTTTTTCGGCTTTAAATTTCTGAATCCTGTTTTCTATATCGTTCAGTTCTTCTTCCACATGCTTCAGGCGGTCATCAAGAAAAGCCAGCGTGGTAGATGCCAGAACATTTTTTTCTTTAACGGCTGCTTTGTTGTAGGTTTCAATCAGTGTATTCAGAATGTCTTCGCCTCTTTGCGGCACTTCGTCTTTAAATACAAGGTCCATCACGGTAGAGCCTTTGCTGGATGTGCTCACTTCCAATCCAAGTACCAAACCGTTGGTAACTGCGCCTACATTCAGGAGCGAGAAATACAGCGGACCTTTTGACTTGCTGGTCTGGTTTTCGTTTTTCTTGAACTTTAAAACGCCATACGGAGTGTTGATCCATTGGTTGAGCGGGTATTCCGATCCGCCAATTTTTACATTGCCGTTGGTGCTTTTGTCATACGTGAAATAAACCTTATTTGTTTCTTTGATTTTATCAGGATTTTGTGCTTCTATCGCAATTGGCGACGTGGTGTAGGCTGAAGATACCCTGAAACGTCCTTCTTCCGTAATCGGCGCGTAGAGATGAAGGTTTTTTACCACTTCGCGCATCAATGTTTTGGAGTGAAGCACTTCAGTTTCATTTTCCACAATGGTTTTGGACGTATAAATATTGAGCGATTCCAGCAATTTTGAATCTTCCACACCTTTCCGCTCGTCTTTGATAGACATGGTGGCAGAAACGTTGTAAACCGGCGGCGTGATGGCGACATAATAATATGCGCAAATCAGGCACACGATCATCAGAAACACGAATAAAGGCCAGTACGGCAGGTATCTGAATTTTACTGAACCGATAAAACTGTTTTGATTTTTTTGCATGCTTATGTATTTAAGGACCTTTTAGTTTTGATTGTGTTTGTACTTCTCTTGCGTGTAATCTATTAAAACCGGTTATAAGAGTGTTATCCTCAACCGAAGATTAATGATGAAAGAATAAAATGTGTTGTTCTGCAGCAGTTAAAGTTTGTATTTATGAGCGTATCCATATAAAGTAACGTAAAAGTTTTGTTTTTTGTTTGATTACGTAATTTTCTTAACACAAACAGAACCTGTTTTTACGCCCAAAAGAGAACGTTGAAAGGAAGGATAAATGCTGGTTGGTTTGTGATGATATGATTCATTAGAAAATTTCATTTGCAGGAAAGATTGCCCGAGTGTGAGAAGCTGCTTTGCGCCGGCAACTGACAAATGCTCAGATAAAAATATTTTGTAATGTATCTTAGCCAGTGGCAAAATTATACGATCTCTCATAATTTAGTATCAAAGCAAGAGAGAGGCAGCGCCTTTCCCTATTACATGATGAATTCATGCAGACATTTGGACTTTTCGAAAACACTAATTAGCAAACGAAGTACCATTTTTCCAAACGCTTCACTAAAAATCAGTTATGCGTTGGTTTGCAGTGAGATAGCGGATTTAATTTTCCATTCCGGGAACAGGGCAATTGGTATAGTTGTGCTATTTTCTCTGCCTGTATTCCCAAAACGGACATGAAATGGAGCCTTTTGCAGCTTTGTTTTTACAATTAATTTACCAATTTCCCAATATTGCACAGTATGATTGGAATGCCGGCTTCAACTGGAAAAGAGTTAAGAAAGCAATTGCAGCGTGTGCCTGATGCGCTGGATGGTTTGCTCTTTGCCGATAGATTCTGCAATTTCAAACACACCGGGACCAAATTTTCCACCCACCAGCATAATGCGGAAAGGAAGCATCAATTCGCCGGGTTTCAACAAATGCACCGATACAATTTCCTTGAACATTTTTTCGAGTTTTTCTGCTTCCCAAAATTCTGATAGTTCAATCGCTTTCATTAGTTCCACAAAAAATAATGTTTTCTGCTCTGTCCACTTCGGCTTTATTGAACTGATGTCAATTTGCTGCGGCGGCTGAAAAAAGTATGAAGCTTGTTCTATAAAATCGGTGAGCAGTGTGCAGCGGTCTTTTACCATGTCCAGCACTTTTTCAAACGCTTCATCGTTGGGAACAGCTATGTGTTTTTGCACAAACATTTCTTTTACCTGGCTGCTATAATGCGAAACCGGCAATCTCTTTATCCATTCATGGTTGAACCATTTCGCTTTTTCGTAATCGAACTTTGCGCCTGCTTTGTGCACGCGCTCTATCGAAAATTTCTCGGTTAATTCCTGCAACGTAAATATCTCCTGTCCGCTGCTGTCGTTCCAACCGAGCATTGCCAGCATATTAATAAATGCTTCCGGCAAAAAGCCAGATTCCTTAAAACCGGTAATAATCTCGCCGGTTGACGGGTCTGTCCAGTTTTTGGCATATACAGGAAAACCAAATTTCGCCCCGTCGCGTTTGCTCAGTTTTCCATGACCGTTGGGTTTTAAAATCAAAGGAAAATGTGCCCACTGCGGCATTTTGTCTTCGCCAAACAGGTAGCGCCACAGCAGAATGTGAACCGGCGCGCTTGGCAGCCATTCTTCACCGCGAAACGCGTGGCTGATCTGCATCAGGTAATCATCTACTACAACGGCTAAATGGTAAGTCGGCATGCCGTCAGCTTTCAGCAGCACTTTATCGTCTGTGGTTGATGTGTGAAAACTCACTTCTCCGCGAATCATGTCTGTAAACACAATGTTTTCAGGTATCTCCGGTATTTTTATTCGGATTACATAAGGCACGCCTTCATTAATGAGTCTGAGTGTTTCGTCTTCTCCAAGCGTAAGCGAATTGCGCATAAAGCCGCGCGTGGCAGCGCTGTATTGGGCAGTGGCATGTTCAGTTTTGTAGGTATTGCGCATGGTTTCCAGCTCTTCAGGCGTATCAAACGCATAATAGGCAAACCCGTTATTGACCAGCTGTTCCGCGTATAAACGGTAAGTGGCTTTGCGCTCACTTTGCCGGTATGGCGCAAAATCGCCGCCGTGAGTTACACTTTCGTCAGGCTCGAGCCCGCACCAGGCAAGCGTTTCAAAAATGTATTCTTCCGCGCCGGGTACAAACCGGTTTTGGTCGGTATCTTCTATGCGCACTACGAAAGTGCCACCGTGGCGTCGTGCAAACAGGTAGTTGAACAACACTGTTCTTACGCCACCAAGATGCAACCCACCAGTGGGCGATGGCGCAAAACGAACCCGCACATTTGTATTAGTCATTTGGCAAAAGTAAAATGCGATTCACGATTTGTAACGGTTGATTTCAGTTTTGTGTTTTTTGCAGGTTTATCTACCGCTAATGCGAATGAGGGCATAACAGGAGCCTGGGTATAAAAAGGAATGAAATTGTGTGCAGTAAACGAAAACGTGATGTGGCAACTGCCTGCTATTCTTATTATATTGATATGGATTGAGTTTCTGACACCAAACCTGCTTTTTTAGAAAAAAGCCGGAGTAATATCAATCTTGTCATAAAACATTTAGAGGCGTTTGATATTGATAATCAAAACCGGTGGCGTGAATGCCTGGTTATTTTCGCGGCGGTTATAAATGGTTTTCACCACTTTCATTCCTTTCACTACCCTGCCAAAAGCTGCATAGCCCAGCCCGTCTGCATTGTTTGCCCCACCAAAATCAAAACCCGGCTGATCGTCTATGCAAATAAAAAATTCTGCACCGGCAGTTCCGGGTTCCATTCTTGCCATGGAGAGTGTACCGTCAGTATGTTTGATGCCGGTTTGTTTGGTAGACTCGTGCGGAATACCGGGCAATGTGGAGGCTCTTTTGTAATCGGACTTCCACAATCCACCCTGAATCAGTTCGCTTTTTGGCGCGTCGGAAGGCTGGTTTTCCAGATTTAATATCCGGTAAAAATTACTGTGCCTGTAATAACCGGAATCGATGTACCGAAGAAAAGCACCTGCAGTTGCCGGCGCTTTGTCGGTATACAGTTCTACTTCTATATCACCAGCTTCTGTTTGTATCAGCACGTGCGGATGAGGCAACTCGGAAGTAGCGCAGGATGTGATGAGCCAACATATTATTATAGTGAAAATGACATTTTTCATGGTTGAAGTTTAGGCTTTTAAGGTCAATTTTACCAGGTATTGATCGTGGTTGTCTTCATATAGCAAGGCAGTATCCCAGCCTTCTTCGTCTGCAATGCCGGAAAGTAATGCCTTGTCGATATACAACCATGTGAACCATTCTGTTTTCTGGTCTTTGTATTCGTATTGATAAAATACTTCTCCGTAGTATTTTTCTTTTTTTGGCGGGCTGTAATCGTATAAATAGGCAACGTCGGATGAATCAAAAATCATTTGCCCGTCCTTGTTAAGGAGTGTTTTGGCGTGTTGCAAAAAGGTTCGCAGCCGCGCCACATTGCCTACCAGTCCTATTCCGTTCATCAGCAACAAAAGTGTATCGTAAGTAGTTCCGTTATTGAAGTGAAATGCATCACCCACTTCCACGTTTGCCACGCCGCGCTTCTTCATCACGGCTGCGTTTTTTGCTGAAATATCCATTGCCGTAACGTCAAAACCCGCTTTTTGCAACGCTAATGCATGGCTGCCTGCGCCCGCGCCAATATCGAGAACCTTTCCTGTGCACTCCTGCAGAGCTATCTGCTCGAGGCGAGGCATTTTTTCCTTTCTCCTGAAATACACTTTCACCGGCATGCTTTCCTTTTCGCCATACGTATTGTGAATCCACAAAGAAGAAGGATTGGTTTTAAAATAATAATCGTGAATCGCCTCACCCAAGACATCAATCATAAGAAACAATAGAATTGCAAAAATCAAACAAGTGCAGCCAATGCAGAAATATAAAATGGTAAAAGTATAAACAGGCGCCGCATCCTGCAGCAAATATGGTGTTCTTTTGCCTGCCTGTCTTTAGGTTTGCATCGAGCGGCATGGTGCATCGGTACAGATTGACCAGTATCCGTTAGTTTTGCCCGCTATCTTTTGTATTCTACACCTCAATATTTATAAATGAAGAGTCCCGTATTTTTTATTGTCCTGATCCTCGTTTTGGGAATGATCAGTGGCTGCACACCAAATAATGTAAAGGAAGACAATTCCTTGCAGTCTTTTTTCGACAGCAACCACGTGACGGGCACCTTTAGCCTGCTCGACAATGCGCAGGCGCAGTTTACAGTCTACAACCTGTCGCGCTACCGCGATTCTGCTTACCTGCCAGCTTCAACTTTCAAAATTGTCAATTCACTCATTGGTTTGCAAACGGGCCGCATCTCCAATGAAAAGATGGTGATTAAATGGGATGGAGTGGTGAGAACTTTTCCGGGTGGCGACACTGCCACGGCATGGAACAAAGACCTGACCATGGAAGAGGCATTCAGCGTTTCTGCCGTTCCTTATTATCAGGAAGTAGCCCGCCGCATTGGTAAAGACACAATGCAGATCTGGCTCGACAGCTTAAAATACGGAACTCAAAAAATAACGACTCGTGTCGATACTTTCTGGCTCGACAATTCTTTGAAAGTAAAGCCTGACGAGCAACTGGGTTTGGTGAAGAAATTATACTTTCAACAATTGCCTTTTGACAAACGCCCGCAGGGTATAGTGAAAAAACTGATGTTGAAGGAAAATAACGCCAACTATCAATTGAGCTATAAAACGGGCTGGGGCAATACTGAAAATGGGGACGAACTGGGCTGGGTTGTAGGTTGGATAGAAGAAAACCAGCATGCTTACTTTTTTGTGTTGAACGTGGAAGGCGCACCGGGTACCAACATGTCTGACGTACGGATGAAAATCCTGAAAGGAATTCTTTCCAAACTTGGCTTTTTCCTGGGTAAAAAATAATTTTGAAAACGGTAAAAAGTTAAAAGTTAGCGCTGTTGGCGCATTCACATGTTTACGGTTTACTTTTAATTTTTCACCCGCACATCACATGTTCTCATTCGAAAACAACATATTCCTGTCAGGGTTTCTCGTCCTTGTGCCGCTGG
Organism: uncultured Chitinophagaceae bacterium; assembly: GCA_963760045.1. Taxonomy (GTDB): domain Bacteria; phylum Bacteroidota; class Bacteroidia; order Chitinophagales; family Chitinophagaceae; genus Ilyomonas. The sequence goes on along the minus strand of CAVXBN010000013.1, from coordinate 71,345 downwards.
CACTGATGTTTGCCGGCGTATTGCGCTGGAAAGCAAAAGTGCGCAAAGAACTGGGCGACCCCGAACTGATAGACAAGCTGACCGGAAGCTATTCACCCAAGCTGTACAGGGCAAAATTTCTGGCTGTTATCATCGCCCTGGCACTTGGCATTTTTGCCGTGGCAAACCTGCGCAAACCTTCATCAGGCGCTCCCGAAAAGCGGGCAGGCATCGATGTGATGATTGCGCTGGATGTGAGTAAAAGTATGCTGAGCCAGGACATAAAACCTACGCGGCTCGACAAGGCAAAGCAATGCATCAGCCTGCTCATTGACCAATTGGGCGACAACCGGCTTGGACTCGTAGTATTTGCGGGGCAGGCATATCTGCAAATGCCGCTCACATCAGATGTGGCTGCATCGAAGCTGTACCTCAGCAATGCTACACCCGATGCCGTATCGCTGCAGGGAACCGTGATTGGGAAAGCGCTTGAACTGTGCAACAGTTCTCTGAACACAAAAGAAAAAAAATACAAAGCCGTAGTTCTTTTGTCTGATGGTGAAGACCACGACCCGAGAACAAAAGCTGTATTGCAACAGTTGTATGATAATGGCGTAATTGTGTATACCGTTGGCATTGGCACTGCGCAGGGAGCGCCTATTATAGAAGGCGGAAACGTGTATAAAACAGATGTGAACGGGCAAACCGTGATTTCGAAACTCAACGAGGATGAGCTGAAAATGATTGCTTCCAAAACCGGCGGCGATTACTACCAACTGACCAACTCGGCTGTTACAGCCGGCGCTCTGGCTTCGCAACTGAACGGTATGGAGAAAAAACTCATCAACGGCGAGGGCGGCAGTCATCAGTACACTTCATTTTATCCATTGTTTGCGGCGCTTATGCTGCTTATCCTTATTGGAGAAGTGTTTATTCCTGAAGTCAAAAAAAAGCGACTGTATGAGAAAGTATAAGTCAGCAACTTTCTGCTATCAATTTTCTGCAAACAGGTTTCAAAACCTAGTTATAAAGTTTGTACTATTTACGTTAACCTTTTTGTTTGTTACCTTTTCCACGTTTGCCCAACGCGCCAGCAAAGCCATACAGCAAGGCAACGAAGCCTATCGAAAAAATGATTTTTCTGCTGCTGTAAAGGAATATACCAAAGCATTGGCTGAAGATGATAAAAATGCCATTGCCAGTTTCAATATGGCAAACGCGCTGCAACGGAACAATAGTGCCGACAAAGCAGCCGGATATTACGATGAGGTCATTACCCGTACGGATAATGAAGACCTTCGTTCCAAAGCTTATTATAACAAGGCAATCGCTATGCTACAGCAGAAAGACCTGCCGGGAGCCATAGATGCGCTTAAGCATTCGCTGCGACTGGCGCCGGCAGATAATGATGCCCGCGAAAACCTCCAGAAAGCCATCAACGAACAAAAGCAACAGCAACAACAACAGCAACAAAATAAGGATAAAAAGCAGTCGCAGGATCAGCAGCAGGACCAGAAAAAGAAACCTCGTGAGCAGGAGCCAAAAATGGATAAGCAGCAGATGGAACAAAAATTCAAACAATTGCAAAACCAGGAAAAGCAACTGCAGAAAGAACTGCAGAAGCAGCGCGTCAACCCGCAGGAACAGGAAAAAGACTGGTAGATGCTGCTGTGCACACAGTCCTTATCTTGCGACTGTTTTTCTATTTCAAAATCTGCCATAAGACTAACATGATGACCGAGGATACAGCAGCGAAAACGAGCCGCCAGTACGATGCCGCCATTGCAAAATGCAAAGATACTTTCGACAAAAAAACGATAGACTACGGCACTTCGTGGCGTGTGCTGCGCACCATTTCGGTAGTAGACCAGATATTTATAAAAGCGCTTCGTATCCGCAACCTGCAGGAATTGAAAACACAAATGGTAAGCGATGATATTCCGGGCGAGTTTGCCGGTATTCTCAACTATGCCGTGATTGGTCTCATACAATTGCAAATGCCTTATGCCATTGAAGACCTGTCTCCACAAACTGCCTCGGAGCTGTATAGCCAGCAAATAGAAACAGCTAAACAAACCATGCTTGCCAAAAACCATGACTATGGCGAAGCGTGGCGCGAAATGAGCCAGCAAAGCTTTACCGACCTTATACTGGTGAAGCTGTTACGCATCAAACAAATTCTGCTTAACGATGGCAAAACCCTTATCAGCGAAGGAATAGATGCCAATTATATAGATATTATCAACTATGCAGCTTTTGCCTTAATATTGATGTAGGCAAACAATACACATTGCATGAAAAGGAATTCCGTATTACTTATTATCCGTTGGATAGTAGGGATTTTGTTTATTTTCTCCGGTCTCATCAAAGCAAATGATCCACTTGGACTCAGCTATAAAATGCAGGAATTTTTTGAAGCCTGGCATATGACCTCCTTTAATGAACTGGCGCTGCCGCTTGCCCTTGTGATGAATGTGTTTGAAGTGCTGGCAGGTGTAGCCATTATTGTGGGCTGGCGCATGAAAATCTTTAGCTGGCTGCTTTTGCTGCTTATCATCTTTTTTACGTTTCTTACCGGTTATGCTACGCTGTCGGGCAAATTTAAAAGCTGCGGTTGTTTTGGCGATTGTGTACCGCTATCTCCGTATCAATCATTTATCAAAGACATTGTGCTGCTTATACTTATCGCTGTGCTTGTAGTAAACCGACACAAAATAAAACAGGCATTCCGCATCAAGATGTTGTCGTTTTTCATCATGTTGTTTACGGTGGTTGGTGTTTCATTATTCGAAAGTTATGTGCTCACTTATCTGCCCGTTCTCGATTGCCTTCCATATCGTGAAGGCAACGATATTGTGGAACAGATGAAAGTGCCCGAAGGCGCGGTGAGCGACAGCTTTTCGCTAATGTTTACATACAGGAAAGATGGCAGGGAAGTGGAATTTGATGCCGATCATTTTCCGGATGATTTCGACAGTACTTATGAATTTGTAGACAGGTTTGACAAAATGGTAAGGCAGGGCACTGCTACTCCACCCATCACCGACTTTGCCTTGCAGACACTCAGCGGAACCGACACGACTAATGCTATCTTGAACCTTCCAAAATACGTGTTGGCTTTTGCGCAAAACTTCAATCACTGGGAAAAAAAGTCTGATGCCTTCCAAAAAATTCATGATTATTGCCAGGCTCACCAGGTTCCGCTTTTTGTAGTTACACCAGCGCCACAGCAGGCACTACAGGTATTGCCTTCCGGAACCACAGTGTTGCGTTGCGATGCCACGGTTCTTAAAACGGCAGCACGGGTGAATACGACTTATTTTGTAATGGAAACCTCTGGAATCAAGAAGAAAGAAAGCTACGCTGCCAGCGAAAAAATTATCAATTATCTGAATGAATATCATTGATGAGGCACAGCGTCTGATAAGCTCGCCATGTAAATGACATGAATGGCTGAAATTCTATGTGTAACAATATTCGCAGTTCTGTGAAGCAATAGAATAAATGCCAGAACATCAGGACGCTTTTTGAAAATGTGTGGTGCAGAGGAATATTGATCTATAGCTGAACCTGATTCAACTCTTTCAACGAGTATTTATAAATCAACAGCGGAGTATTGAGAAATATTAATTATTGAATCACTACACTCGTGATGATTTTCTCTCCAAGCGCTTCATTTACACGGTCCGCAATTTTTTCTTTCTGATACATCAGTTCATTTTTGAGCGGGCCAACGGCTGTATGTATAAAAAGCGTGCTGTTTACAATCTGTATTTTATCTGTGTATTTGGCAATGGTTGTACCCATGAGTTTCAGCCACACTTCTTCGATCTGTACCGAACGGATTCCGTTTTTAATATTGCTTTTGCTGATAAAGTTTTTCAGCGCGCTGCCAATGTGATATTCGCTCATAGTGTAGTTGGTATTTAGCGGGATGCGGATGAAAGAATGATATGTGTTTTACGCTACTAACTTGTGATGCTATTGCACGCGATATCTCGCAGAAACCTGCTTTTTTAGTACAAAATAGTAAGCTGCATTGAACCTGTATGAATAAACAGGATGAAAGAGCGGGTTATATTTTCAGATAAGCCATCAGCAAATCGTAGTTCTCGCGCAGTTCGTTTTCATAAGCTTCTTCTCCAAAAAAGTAACGGATGGTATAATCGTAGCGTTGCAAAGTGGCAAGAATATCAGATACTTCCGTTTTGTTCAGTCTTAGTGTAACAATAAACAACCCGCTGCCCGCTTCTGTAAACGTATTCAGCTGCACAATGCTGGCATTATTGGTTTCCACCAATCGCGACAGTTCGCCAAATGCATAGTTGTGCCGCTGCATTTCGAGAACAATGATGGCACCAGGCTCGTCTACATTCTGAAAAGCGGCAGCAGCATGCAGCAGCTCCAAACTGGTGATGATGCCTTGCAGTTGCATTTCAGCATTCACAACGGGCAGCACGGTAAGGTCGTGAGCAGACGCAAGTTTCAGTGCAGAAAGAAAATGTTCCTGCTGCTGCACAGAAAATTTTGGCAAATCCAGTTGCAGGCTTGCTATGGTTGCTGATTCGTTTTCATTGATAATGTCATCTTTTGCAATGATGCCTGCATAACGGTCTGCATCTGCCACCGGGAGGTGCAGCACATCATAGTCTTCCATAAATTGAAGGACGACAGAGATTTTATCTGTTTGCTGAACTACGGGGTAGTTCACTATAGGAAGCTGGCTAACAAGCATTGCACATTTTTTAAGAGAGACAAAAAAAATTACGCCATTGTTGCAGCAGGCTCTTTTAATTTTTTTAAGAACGCCTCAAGGATGTGGTTAAACTCAACAGGCACTTCCATCATAGGAGCGTGTCCACATTTGTCTATAAAATGAAGTTCACTGTTGGGAATCAGTTTTTTAAACTCTTCTGCTACAAAGGGGGGCGTAATGGTGTCATTCTTTCCCCAAATTAAGAGTGTGGGCTGGCGTATCTGGTTTAATTCTTCACCCAGATTATTTCTGATGGCGCTTTTGGCAAGCGCAATAATTTTAATCACTTTCAGCCGGTTGTTGGTAATCTCAAACACTTCATTCACAAGGTCTTCCGTTGCCATTTTCGGATCGTAAAATGTAAGCTGCGTTTTCGTCCGGATGTATTCTTTGTCGCCACGTTTGGGGTAACTGTCGCCCATACCGTTTTCAAACAAGCCGGAGCTGCCGGTAAGTGTTAAAGACTTGATGCGTTCCGGGTGTTTCAAAATATGAACAAGAGCCACATGCCCGCCGAGCGAGTTGCCCAGCACATGAATATTATTGTAATTGCGCGCTTCTACAAATTTATGAACGAACTTTTCCAAGCCGCCCACTGACGTATGAAAAATATCAAGTTCAAATAGTGGCAACATTGGCACGATCACCAGGTACTGTTTTCTAAAATGCTCTATCAGGTCCTGGAAATTGCTTAAAGCGCCAAACAAGCCATGCAGGAGCAGCAACGGCTCTCCGCTGCCTTCCTCTATAAACCTGAACTTATCCTGTTGTTTGATTTGATATGCCATGTGCGCTTTTCTTAATGAAACCCGATAACCGGATTTTGAAAAATGTCTAAGTGCTGCTAAAATACTGGTTTTATTGTAAGTATGTGAATTTGCTTTTTCCGGCTACTCTTCCAAAAAAGTTTTCCAATTGCTCAAACATGTTTTTGAACAAGGGGATCATATCGCCCAGGAGGCTGATGGCTTTTGGACCCCAAGGCTGCACAAAATCGAAGAAGTAAGAGTCGGCAATCGTTTCGTCTGTGAACAGGAAAACTTTTTGTCCAAAATACAAAAGGATACTGAACACAAGCGTATACAATAACAAATACAAAAGTATGCCAGCCAGTTTGTTGATGAATCCCAGCATCACCAGTTGCAGCGATTTTTCGATAACCACCGCGCTTATCCGCACCAGCAGACCCACTGCCAGCATCACCAGTCCAAAGGCAAGTATGGGTAGCAGCCGTTCACCCATATTGGTGCTTCTTCCCAGCCACTCTGCTACTGCCGCCGACAGCTTGAGCGCTGCAGCCAGACCGATAAAAATGGCCAGGAACGAAAAGACAGCTACCACAAATCCTTTGCTGTAACCTTTGAATACTGCAAACAGTAAAAATCCTAAATACAGAATATCGATCAGCATAATGAAAATCAGGTAAAGGGTAACGTGATCTACAGATCAGCGGTGGCATCGGTACACCTGCAGACCTTTTTGCTTTTGTTGACTAAAGTTTACTTTGCCAGCAGTTCCTTCACCTTTGCAGAAATAGATTTGCCGTCTGCCTTGCCTGCAAGCTGTTTGGTAGCTACGCCCATTACTTTTCCCATATCGGCAGGCGATTTTGCACCGGTATCGGCAATGATTTGTTGCACCGCTTCTTCCAGTTGCTCATCGCTGAGCTGCGCCGGCATAAATTTTTCAATTACCGCAATCTCTTCCTGTTCTTTTTGTGCCAGGTCGTTGCGGTTTTGCTCGGTAAATATCTGTAACGAATCTTTTCTTTGCTTGATCAAACGCTGAATCAGTTTCATTTCGCCATCTTCCGAAATCTGGCCGTTGGCGCCAGGTTCTGTTTTGGCTTTTATAATTTCTGCCTTTATCGCACGCAAGCCACGCAAAGCGGCTTCATCTTTTGCTTTCATGGCTTCTTTCATTTCTGTCATCACCTGTGTTTCCAGACTCATATATTTTCTTTTTAAGTTAAAGTTATTGTGTTATAAAATGCACTTCCCGTGCATAGATCAATCGGGCACGAAAGTGACTTCAATGCCTGTTGCCTGCAACCAATTAATTTTTTAAAGCCTGTCATTTGGCTTCACGAGCCTGCAGTTGCCTGAATTTGCTCATAAACTCTTTGGCAAAATTCTTTATGTCGCCGGAAAGCTGGGGATATCGTGTGGCGCGGCTGTAGGTATCTGCCATGGTAATGAAGGTCTGGTAAAAAAAGTCGGTCATTTCATCTACCATCATGTCTTTTGTCCAAAGGTCAATGCGCAGCGCGGATTTTTCAGCGTTGTCCCAAAAGGCAATCATCATGGCTTTGGCCGCCTGCCGCTCTTCGGCAGTGCTGTCGGTTGCATTCCAGCTGATGTTTTCTACCAGTTTGTTTTCATCCCTTGTTACGTCGATCGTTATCTTAGAATTGTACATATGTGTATCCGGATTAGTCGGCAAAAGTAGCGACTATATTTTCTTTATGTTCCAATGCTTTGCTGCATTATTTGCTGCAGGCTGAGGCGGGTGTTTTCCGGCGTGAAGACATTCATGCGTTGTGTGCCGTTTTCTATCAGGCGGCTGCGCATTATTTCATCCTTATACAGCAGTATCATTTTGTCGCTCAGCTCCTCATAGTTCAGATTGTCTATCACCACGGCAGCATCGCCTGCATATTCCTTAATGGGTGCGGTGGCAAACGAAATACAGGGTGTTTGGCACTGCATCGATTGTAACAGAGGTATTACATCATTGTCCTGCGATGGTGTATGAATAAACGCATAAGCGCCGGCTAATAAGGTGGAAAATGGCTCTTCCTCTTCTTTTAAAACAATCACATCTTCACGGTAGCGGTACGAGTTTATTTTCTCTTTCCAGTCATCCGTTTGTGCAAACGTGAGGCTGCCCGATACTGCCAGCTTCATACTGCTGTGTTGCCATTTTTTAAAACCTGAAAAAGCTTTTAGAAAAGACAGGAACGACGCCTGCGTTTTTCCTTTAGCCGTTATGAGAAAATATTCTCTTCCCTGCATGTGCTTCATTTTTACAGATTGCTTATCTGTCCATGGCATGGGCGAGTAGATGTTGCCGGCAGATGCTTGTATTACCAGCACGTGGTCATCGGCAAGGTTCCATTTTTGTACAGCCATTTCTTTTTCTGCTTCAGAACTAACAGCAAGATATGAAGCTGGCGAAAGCTTGAATTTGGCGGGCAATTGCAACAGGTCATGAGGCACAATCAACTGGGGTATACGTGGCAGGGAAAGAAAATGTGACTTCGTAAACTGAACTGTCCATTTAATCCTTTGTTTTTTTATCAGCGAGCGAAGTCGCAAGCTTTGAATGAAATCGACTGATTGCCTGCTGGCATCCATTGAGATTACCGTGTTGTGGGTGTTCAGTGCTAATTTTCGCGCTTCTGAAAAACTGCCTGTTTCAGAAATAGAAAACTGTTGCTCTGAAAAAAACGAAAGCCATGCATGTCGGATATAGTCTGCATAGCTGCCCGGCTTTATGTTGAATTTATAAAGTAAGAATACACGCATAAATAAAGTGATTAACGGCTATGCGAAAAGTGTTTCTGCAACGGTAATACTTTCGGGTTTTCCTACATCCACAAAGGTATAGTCATCATGCTGAAAGGATTGCAGGCTATGGTGTTTGGCAAGCTGCAGGTATACGTCAATAATGGAAAATTTGCCGCTGAAAGATTCCATCAGTGTAAACAGGCGCTGGTTGATAACGTGAATGCCGCTGAATGCCAGTTCGTTGTAATGATCTGATGAACGGGCAATTTTTACTTCACCGGTGCTTACGTTTCGCCAGCCGCAAAGCTCGTTGCTAGGTGTAAACAGCAGATACCGCGATGTACTGCGGCTGCTGACTGCCAGCGTGGCCAGCGCTTTGTGTTTCCTGTGCTGATCAATCATGGCATGCAGCGGCATATTGGTAAGCACATCTGCGTTCATCAGTACAAAATCTTCTTCATTCCTGAGAAAAGGTTGGGCAACTTTTAGCCCGCCACCTGTTTCCAGCACATCTGCTTCGTAAGAAATAGTTACGGTGCTTCCCCAGCCTTTGTTTTGCACCACCGCTTCTTCTACCTGCTCCGCAAAATGGTGCGTATTGATGACGATATCATAAATGCCATTTGCCTGCAAATATTCGATATTCCGCTGAAGAAGAGGCTTGCCGTTTACCATTGCCAGCGCTTTGGGATGCTTGTCGGTAAAGGGTTTCAGCCTTGTGCCCAGTCCGGCTGCCAGTATCATGGCTTTGCTGATGGGCTGTTGTATGTTGGTTCGGATCTGCTCTGCTGCTTCCATTATGAATACACAATTTCGGTTGCTTTTGACGCTTCCGGTACAAGATCTGTCACCGTCGGTTTCACCCAGTTTTCCCTGTTGCGATGCGTGACTTCTACAGCTACTTTATACTTGTTTCTCAGGTGTCGTGCTGTTTGCTCGGCAGAATATACGCTGCGGTGCTGACCGCCCGTGCAGCCAAATGAAATGGACAAACTGTCGAAACCCCGTTTGATATAATCTTCCACCGAAATGTCTACAAGGTTGTAAACGCTGTTTAGAAATTCGTTCATTCTCGTTTTTTCTTCCAAAAATGTTTGCACGTTTTTCTCAAGACCACTGCAGCATTTATACTCGGCATACCTGCCGGGATTGAGCAAACCACGGCAATCGAAAACAAAGCCGCCGCCATGCCCCGATTCATCAACCGGCAAACCGCGCTTGTAAGAAAAGCTGTTGATTTTTATAACCAGCGGTGTGTTTTCATCTGCCTGTATACTCTCAAAACGGCTGATGATATCGTCGCTTGTAATGGTATCGAGTATCTGCGAAAAATGCGGCGTTTTATCGGTAATGCCGGGATGATATTCTATAAAGCTGCGCAGGTTTTTCAGCGCCAGCGGGATGCTGGTAAGGAAGTGCGCCTTTCTTTCAAACAAACCTCTGAAACCATAGGCACCAAGCACCTGCAACAACCTGAGCAACACATAGCCATGAAACTGCTTTGTAAACAAAGCACGATCAAGAGGTTGTGGCAGCAGTTTGTCGGCTTCATCCATATAATAAGCAAACAGGCTTTCTTTCCACTCATTGCTCAGTTCTGCTTTTGCCTGCCACAAAAGGCTTGCTACATCGTATTGCAATGCGCCGCGCATGCCGCCCTGGTAATCGATAAAGCAAAGCTTGTCTTCATTTACCACGATGTTGCGGCTTTGAAAATCGCGGAACATAAAATACTGGCTGTCTGCATGAAACAGAAATTCGCCCATGTTTCTCAAATTCCTCATACAACGCCTGTTTATCGTAAGGCAGTTTTAAGGTATCGAGAAAATAATATTTAAAGTACAACAGGTCAGACAAGATGGCTTGCTTGCCAAATTCCTTTGCCGTAAGGCACAAATTATAATCCAATCCTTCGTTGCCCAGTATCTGCATGCTCGCTAATTGCTGCAGGCTATTCTGAAACAAGCTGTACACAGCATCTGTATGTCCCTGTTCCATCAGTTTGTCGAGCAGCGAAGTGGTTCCGGCATCTTCCTGTATGTACAACGTACATTCCTCATTTACCGCAAATATTTGCGGCACCGGCAATCCTTTTCCCGCGAAATGGCGGGTGAACAGGAGAAACGTATTGTTTTCCTTTACATTCAGATTGAAGGTTGCAATAAAGCTGGCCGAGTTGCAAAACACGCGATAATAAACCCTGTCGCTCCCGCTTTGCGGCAGTTTGGCAATGCGTTCGGCTGGCTCGTGATAAAAAGATGCAAGCAACGACGTGATCTGAACCTCTAGTTTCGTTCATAGAAAAAAATTAAAAAGGGAGGTAAATATAAAGCAGTTTTTGAGGAAACTGGGCGCAATATTCTGTTACATTTATTTCCTGCCGGTCTGCGCTTCATCCGGTGTACATGCAGCCTTTCGGCAGCCATACTTTTACAAGCTTTTTAAGCAAAATGCTGTCTTTGTCTATCATCGGGCGGTTATCTTTGCCGCTGTATATTTTGTTCCGCCTGCAACGGAATCCACTTTTAAAAAAGGGAACATTGGAAAGCAATTTCTGATGTCTGGAATAGTGATAAATTTATGGCAGTATTACACAACCGGGTGAACGGTGAAGAACTGAAACAGCGCATGCTTCAGGAAACAGAAAAGCGCGTTACCATTAGCTTTTACCGGTATCTCGAAATTCAGAACCCGCTTGAATTTCGCAATTTTCTATACAAACATCTGGAAAACCTAAAAGTGTTTGGGCGCATTTATGTAGCCAAAGAAGGCATCAATGCGCAGGTGAGCGTACCCGAAAACCGGTATGAAGCTTTCAAAGAATTTTTGCAAAACACGGAAGGCTTGCAGGATCTGCGGCTAAACATTGCAGTAGACGATGACGGCAAATCGTTTTGGGTATTGAAGGTGAAAGTGCGCGACAAAATTGTAGCCGATGGCATCACCGATGATGCCTTTAACATGTACCGGAAAGGGAAGTATGTGAATGCTGCGCAGATGAACGATTTTCTGAAAGATCCCGGCACCATTGTGATTGATATGCGCAATCATTATGAGTACGAAGTAGGTCATTTTCAAAACGCGCTCGAAGTGCCTTCCGATACATTTCGCGACCAGCTTCCGATGGCCGTGGATATGCTAAAAGGAAAGGAAGACAAAAATATCATCATGTATTGCACAGGTGGCATCCGCTGCGAAAAAGCAAGCGCTTACCTGCTGCACAATGGCTTTTCCAATGTGTTTCATCTCGAAGGCGGCATCATCAATTATGCAAAAGAGATAAAAGAGCAGAATTTAGACAGCGGTTTTATAGGCAAAAACTTTGTATTTGACAACCGGCTTGGCGAGCGCATTACAGAAGATGTGATTGCCAACTGTCACCAGTGCGGTAAGTCGTGCGATGTGCATACCAACTGCAAAAATGATGGCTGTCATTTATTGTTTATTCAATGCGCCGAATGTGCTGCGCAATACGATGGCTGCTGTAGCCAGGCATGTAAAGACACCATTCATCTGCCGCTTGAGCGGCAGGAAGAGCTGCGGAAGGGAATTGACAAAGGCAGGAATGTGTTTAATAAATCGAAGGTGAGACTGCGACCAAGGCTCAATGAAAAGGAATAGTGATATTTTGCAAAATCGCCGCCAGAATGATTTCATCTGGCGGCGATTTTATGTATAAACGGGTACTTGTAATTGGCTGATTTCGTTAATTCTTTTATACGTTTTCATTTTCGCGAAGCCATTGTTCTACCTGTTTGTAAACCTCTTCGTCTGAAGTGTCTACCGGTTGAAACGTTTTGCCGGTGATTTTTTCGTAAAGTTCTATATATCGCTGGCTGATGATGTCCACCCAATCGTCGGACATGTGAGGAACGGTTTGTCCTTCTTTGCCCATAAAGTTATTTTCGATCAGCCATTCGCGCACAAACTCCTTACTCAGTTGTTTCTGGCGTTCGCCCTTTTGCTGGCGTTCTTCAAAACCGTCTGCATAAAAGTAGCGGGACGAATCGGGCGTGTGCACTTCATCCATGAGGTAGATTTCGTCGCCAATTTTACCAAATTCATATTTCGTATCCACAAGAACCAACCCTTGTTTGGCGGCTATCTCTTTGCCGCGGGCAAACAGTTGCAGGGCATAGTTTTCAAGCATTTTCCAGTCGGCTTCAGTAGCCAGCCCGCTGCTGATGATTTCTTCTTTTGAAATGTCTTCATCATGTCCTTCGGCGGCTTTGGTAGAAGGAGTGATAATGGGCGTGGGGAAATAATCATTTTCTTTCATGCCATCGGGCATGGGTGCGCCACACAGCACTCTTTTTCCGCTGCTGTAGGTGCGCCACGCATGACCGGTAAGATTGCCACGAACTACCATTTCTATTTTGAAAGGCTCACAGCGTTTGCCCACGGCAGCTACGGGGGCAGGTGTTGCCAGCAGCCAGTTGGGGCAAATATCCCTTGTTTGCTCCAGCATAAATGCCGCAACGCTGTTGAGCACCTGCCCTTTGTAAGGAATAGGTTTCGGCAAAATAACGTCGAACGCAGAAATGCGGTTGCTGGCAATCATCACTAACGTATCGCTGCCAATGGTATAAACATCTCTTACTTTGCCCTTATAAAAGGCGGTTTGGTTGGGAAACTGGTGTGGCTTCATGCTGCAAAAATAGCAGAACACAGCAATGTTTGGGATAGGGATATGAGACTTGGATAAATAAAACAGGATGATTACTCATTAGTATGCAGAATATTTTACCTGCTTTTTGAATCAGGATGGAGGTATTAAATCTACACAATACACATTGGTTGCAACTTACTTCTGGAAAGGCATCAGTGCTAACAGGTGATTTTGTTTGGTTGTGACAGTTACCAGCTTCTCAAAAATTAAAATGAGTGAGATCGGTTATGTTTTTGCTGCTTTATTCATAATATCTGCTTTTCTTTACCCCAGTAAACGAAGCTATTATGAGATATCTGTTTGCGTGTCTGATATCGCTATTGTGTTCATTGAATGTGATAGCGCAAAATTCTGTAATTGTTAGTGGCACTATTACCAACGCAGCAACCGGCGAGGCTGTTGTTGCAGCGTCTATATTGGTAAAAGGTAGTACTATCACCGGTACCTTCACCAACGATAAAGGTTACTTCCGATTATCTGTAAAACCATCTTTTCCTATTACTCTCACTATCAGTTCCGTTGGATTTAGTGCAAAAGATACTACCATATCGAGTGCAGGGGAGACCATTATCCTCAGCCTCGAACCTGCTTATGTGCTGGGGCAGGATGTAGTGGTATCGGCCAGCCGCACACCGGAGCGTATGCTGGAATCTCCCGTTACGGTGGAGCGGGTAAGCAATGCAGCCATCATGGCTTCACCTTCTGCTTCCTACTACGACCTAGTAGGCAACCTGAAAGGAGTGGATATGGTGACCTCAGGATTGTTGTATAAAACACCCAGCACACGCGGCTTTAATATCAGCGGCAATACACGGCTGAATCAACTGGTAGACGGAATGGACAACCAGGCACCGGGGCTCAATTTTGCCGTGGGCGCATTTGTGGGTCCTACCGAGCTGGACGTAGAAAACATGGAATTGCTGAGCGGTGCTTCATCAGCCTTGTATGGTCCGGGCGGTATGAATGGCACTTTATTGATCAATAGCAAAAGCCCGTTCAAATTCCAGGGGCTTAGTATCCAGTTGAAAGGCGGCGTGAATCATATCAACGATTATGCACGCAGTGCTTCGCCGTTTTACAATGCGTCTATCCGGTGGGGTAAAAAAGTGTCAGACAAATTTGCGTTTAAACTCAGTTCTGAAATTGTGTATGCAAAAGACTGGGTAGCACAGGATACTACCAATTATTTACGGTTGTCAAGTTCTGCCGGTTTCACCAAGCCGGGCAGCCGCGCTACCGATGCCAATTACGATGGTGTAAATGTATATGGTGACGAAACCACAGCCGATTTGCGCGCTGTATTTAATGGAGCTATTGCCGCCAATCCCGATCTTACACCTATCCTCAGTCCTTATCTTACCGGCCCGTTGAATGTATCGAGAACCGGTTATAAAGAACAGGACGTTATAGACCCCACAACTTATAATTTAAAATTAGGCGGTGGAGTATATTATATGATAACTCCCAATACCGAATTGTCGCTGATTGCCAACTATGGGCATGGCAATACCGTGTATACCGGAAGCGACCGCTATTCGCTGAAAGCGCTGACTATTTCTCAATACAAGCTCGAAGCAAAAAGTAAAAACTGGTTTGTGCGTGCTTATACCACGCAGGAAGACGCGGGAGAATCATTCAACGCAACAGTTACCATGCAGTTGCTGAATGAAGCGTGGAAGCCTTCGCCGGTTTGGTACCCGCAATTTGGCAGCGCTTTTATTACGGCTGCCGCTACTACATGGCAAACCGTGTATGCAACGCAACTCGGTGCCGGCAGCGACCAGGCAACTGCGGCTGCTGCGGCACAGGCGGCAATGCTGGCGCAAACTTCAAACTACCTGACTGCTGCAAGAAGCATCGCTGACGATGGCAGACCATTACCCGGTTCATCTACCTTCAACACCATTTTTGATACGGTACGATTAAAGCCCATACCTGCCGGTGGACTGTTTACTGATAATACAGCCTTGTATGTGGCGGAAGGTCAATACAACCTTGGGCAATTACTGATGAAAAACCAGGATGTAAACAAGACAGACATATTGATTGGCGGCGACTTTAAACGTTATGTGCTCAACTCTCACGGCACATTATTCGCCGACACCGCAGGCACCATTCCCATTAACGAAGTGGGAGGCTATCTGCAGGTATCTCAAAAGTTGCTCCACGACGTGCTCAAGCTTACGGCATCGGGCAGGTATGATAAAAACGAAAACTTTAAAGGTCGTTTCACGCCGCGCGTTTCTGCCGTGATTACTATGGCAAAAAATCATAACCTGCGCTTATCTTACCAGACAGCCTATCGTTTTCCTACCACGCAGCAGCAGTGGATTAACCTTACCATTGGAGGAAACACAAGGCTCATTGGCGGATTGCCTCAGCTACGTCAGTTTTATGATTTCGATACCAACCCATTATATACACTTGCCAGCTTTGGCGAATTTGCCGCTACCGGCGATCCATCCAAACTTGTTGTGCAGCCGTTTGACGAATACAAACCTGAAACCTGTAATTCTTACGAAATTGGATATAAGGGGCTAATTCAAAAAAACTTTTTAATAGATGCGTATGCTTACACCGCTTCTTACAATAATTTTATCGGTCGCATAGTGGGTGTGCAGTCTGCTGACGGCACACCGGCAGGGCTGGCAGTACCGCGTATTTTTTCCGTATCGGTCAATAGTACTTCCAAGGTGCGGACGGAAGGTTGGGGTATTTCCGGTCAATATTTGCTGCCACACAACTATACCATTGGCGGAAATCTGTATTCAGACAGGATAAAAGATGTGTCAACCAATTTTATTTCCGGGTTCAACACGCCTAAATACAGAACCAACATCAGCTTTGGCAATACAGGCTTGCTGAAACGCAAGCAATTGGGCTTTAATATTGTTTACCGCTGGCAGGATCATATGTATTACGAAGGTGATCTTGCCGTTGGCGAAGTATCTGCTTTCAGCACAGTCGATGCACAGGTAAGCTACAAACTTATCCAAAGCAATATTGCTTTGAAACTGGGAGGCACCAACCTGCTCAATCATTATTATGTGAATGCATTTGCCAATCCATCTATCGGCGGATTGTATTACCTGAGTGCTACCATTAACCTGTTTTAAACATTACTGCAAATTGATTTGATAGAGTCACCAAAAAGGGAAGCATTGCCAAGGCAAAGCTTCCCTTTTTGGTGACAAGCTTACTGCCTGCCTGAAACAATGATGGGTAATACAGATATTTGCGGTGTGTGATTGTCTCTATTGTGTATCGACTTTTGCTTCGATGTCTGCCTGAACACTTACGGGCAGTCTTGACAAAATATCAAGCCCGGTAGCATTTTCAATCACATCTATACTCGTTCTGTATTTTTTCCAGTCTGCTCCTGCACCGTTGTCATTAGGCATTTGCATCGCTATTACCCTTGTAGCAGCAGTGATGCGTGTTGTATCATTATTACCATTTGGCAAAATGACTGCAACTTTCCAGATGGTAGCGGGCACGGTTACGGCTCCATTGTCGATATAAAGACTATACCCGTTGTTGCCGGTGCCGCCTTTTCCGTAATTGCCCATGATGATGTAGGCTTCATTTCCACCTTGTATAAGTGCACGGATGTAGTTTTCAAAATCGTTCCATGAGCCCTGGTTTACTTTAGGTGCCTGCGGAATCACGTTGGTCATCAGGAATGTGCTGCTGTTTAAGCCTGATGAAGATGTTCTGTCGCCCGACGGGCAGTCGTGACCGCGGTCAAACCCGCTGTTCGTATAAGAAGCTGATGTAATGGCGTTCCACTGGTAGGGAAGGGCAGGATCTGGCATAAAATCGTCCTGGCGGGAAACGCTACCGAAATCGGCTGTGTATAAATGCCAGCTTACCCAATTGGGAATACCACGTTCGCGGCTATAGGATACAGTGTAGGCAGGCTTTACCATCAAATAGTTATTCTCATTTAGCAACTGTGGCATTTGAGGGATTGCCAAGCAATAAATTGTCGTTGTCGTAATAAATTGTACCTGGTGCAACCGGTGGCGGAAGTGTTGCAATGGTATCGGCAGGTGGCTGCTGAGGCGACGGTGTTGAGTCTTTGCTGCAGGAAACGTAAAAGAATAAAGAACTGATAACACTGACATAAGCGAGAGTACGAAGCATAATACCTGTTTTGAACTGTTTTGGTGCGTGCAATATTATGTTTTGTTGCCGGCATTTTGCTATGTGGCTATTTTATGTATAGATGCTTATCGTATAGAGTTCCCCGGAAGTTGCAGGTACATTACGTTGATGTTTCGACACTTTGCGCATTTCTGTCCCTTTGCAGGCAGGCGTCATCGCCAATGGAGTCTATACCTGTTATCGGATTTTCTCTTTCTGCTGCGTAATGTACATTCTTTCAACAATCGTGTGATACGTGTTCTTACTCTTGCCGCCTTATCCGATATTCGCATAACGAACTCTTGTTAGTTATGGATTTATCATTTGACAATACGAAAGTAGCTTTTGCCTATAAAGACGACAAAGAACTCAAGGGCGGACGGTTTCTGTTCAGCACCATGAACTATCCTATGTTTTCGGCAATTGGCGTGCGTCTTACACCTTTTCTTATGAAAACCGGTTTGCCGGTTCATGGCGTTATTCGCAGTACCATTTTCCGGCAGTTTGTAGGTGGCGAAACACTGGAAGAAACCAAAGATGTGGTGGCACGGCTGGGCGAATATCACGTGCATGTCATTCTCGACTATGGCGTGGAAGGCAAGCAGGGCGAAGAAAATTTTGAAGAAGCTACGCAGCAATTCATCAAAGTAATCGACTATGCGGCTTCACAAAAAAATATTCCCTTTATCAGTATAAAAGTCACCGGTTTTGCACGGTTCGGGTTGCTGGAAACACTTAACGAAGCACCGCGACTTCGCAGCGGTATTCACGACCACGAGCTGGAGAATGAGGAATGGGGCAAAGTGCGCGACCGCATGTACCGCATTTGTGCCGATGCTGCCGAAAAAGGCATTGGCGTATTGGTAGATGCTGAAGAAAGCTGGATTCAGGACCCGGTAGACAGGCTGACGATGGAAATGATGGAAATTTTCAATAAAGAAAAAGCCATTGTGTACAATACCATACAGCTCTACCGTCACGACAGGCTTGCATTTCCTGAAACTGTCGCACCGCATAGCCAAGCAAAAAGGCTTTATTCTCGGGGAAAGCTTGTGCGCGGCGCTTACATGGAAAAAGAACGTGCCCGTGCTTCGCAAAAACGCTATCCTTCGCCCATACAGCAGGATAAATCGTTTACAGACGGCGACTACAATGCAGCTATTGAATTTTGCATCAATAATATCGACTCTGTAGCATCCGTTATTGCATCGCACAACGAGTATAGCAACCTGCGCGCTGCCGAACTGATGGACAGCAAAGACATTCCACACGAGCATCCGCATGTGCATTTTTCCCAGTTGTATGGCATGAGCGATAATATCACGTTCAATCTTGCAAAAGCCGGCTATTCGGTAAGTAAATATGTGCCTTTTGGTCCTATCCGCGAAGTGATTCCTTACCTTATGCGCCGCGCGCAGGAAAACAGCAGCATCAACGGGCAAACGAGCCGCGAACTCGTTCTTATCAGTAAAGAACTAAAGCGGAGAAGAGGAAAATAGTAAGCCGGAAAATGAGTTGCAGATAAAAGGAAAGAAAATAACCAACGGCTTTTTTTGTCAACTTATCATTTCATTGATCCTAATTTTTTATTCGTTACTTTTTATTTCATGCAACAATATCAGCAGCTTCTCAGGCATATTTTGGAAAACGGCGCCGTGAAAACAGATCGCACCGGCACCGGAACGCGCAGTTGTTTTGGCTACCAGATGCGTTTTGATTTGAGCAAAGGTTTCCCGATGGTAACCACCAAAAAACTGCATCTCAAAAGTATTATTTACGAATTGCTTTGGTTTTTGCAGGGCGATACCAATATTCAATATCTTAACCGATCATAATGTTAGTATCTGGAATGAATGGGCTGATGAAAACGGCGATCTCGGACCTGTTTATGGCAAACAATGGCGTAGCTGGCAGGGTGCCGACGGGCAAACCATCGACCAGATCAGTGAAGCCATCCGGCAAATAAAGAAACGCCCGATAGCCGCCGAATTATAGTAAGTGCATGGAATGTAGCCGAATTGCCGCAAATGGCGCTGATGCCTTGCCATGCTCTGTTTCAGTTCTATGTGGCAGACGGAAAGCTTAAGTTGCCAGTTGTACCAGCGCAGCGCCGATGTGTTTTTGGGCGTACCTTTTAATATTGCGTCTTATGCTTTGCTAACAATGATGATTGCACAGGTGTGCAATCTCGAATGTGGCGATTTTGTGCACACGTTTGGTGATGTGCATCTCTACAACAATCATCTTGAACAGGCAAAACTGCAACTAAGCCGTGAGCCTTATCCATTGCCAACCATGAAAATAAACCCAGCTGTAAAAGATATTTTTGGTTTTCAGTTTGAAGATTTTGAACTGGAAAACTACCAGTTTCATCCACATATCAAAGCACCGGTTGCCGTGTAGCAGGCATGTTTTTGTTTCACATTGTGTTCTTCTTGTGTCATTATGATCGATGACGGCTGTTTGTGCACAAATAGCTTCATTTCCATACAACTTCCCTCTAACTTTGTCCCTTATGAACATCTCTCTTGTAGTGGCAGCCGCCGAAAACAATGCCATTGGTAAAAACAATGATATGCTTTGGCACCTGCCAAACGATCTCAAATATTTTAAAAATATTACCTGGGGATTGCCTGTGCTGATGGGTCGGAAAACCTTTGAGTCGTTTGGCAATGGAAAGCCTTTGCCGGGCAGAGCCAATATTATTCTTACCCGCAAAAAGAACTATCAGCCGCAAGGCACCGTGGTAGTGCGCAATCTGGAAGATGCTTTCTTTTTTGTAACGGAAAATGATTTCAAGGAACTGATGGTTATAGGTGGCGGCGAAATTTATAATTTGCTGCTGCCCAAAGCCAGACAATATTTATTTAACCCGCGTGCACCAAATCTTTTACAGATGCAGATACATATTTCCCGGCTATCGATGAGAAAAAATGGAAACTAACCAGCATCCGGAATTTTAATGCAGATGCAAACACGCTTATGCTTATAGCTTCGAAGTATGGAAATGAAATAATTTGTCCCTGACATCGTTGCCTCCGGCATTACGCGTTTTCAACATTGATAATATTCATCTAACATTGCGCTTATGTATAGTAAGTGGCAGATGGCAACATGCATACCTGCGCTATTGGTGGCGGGCTTCGAATGGAAAAGGTCATGGCATACATTCCCCGTTTGTATATGAATTTGTTACACAAGATTCTGAATGATAATCGTCCCTTTTTATTGCTACGAAACAGATCGAAAAATTGCGCAGAGAGCTTCAGCAAGCAATGAAATGCCATACGATAGAAGACTTTGGTGCAGGTTCGCGCGTGGCATCGCATACACAAAGATCAGTGTGAGTGGTCTTCGCCACTCTGCTTAAAGCCCAAAAAATTCAGCCAGTTGTTGTTTCGGATGGTAAATGTGTTATCAGCCGCGAACCATTCTTGAATTGGGTACTTCGCTCGGTATTACGACCTCTTACTTCGCCAGTGCAAATACACAAGGCGCAAGTGTATTACAATGGAAGGCGCATCAGCCGTCGCCGCAAATTGCAGAGCAAAATTTTAAAAAGCTTTCGTCTGGAGAATATCGAGTTTGTTACAGGCAATTTTGATGATACTTTACCGCCCTGTTTTGCCAAATTGCCAGTTGTGGATTTTGCTTTTGTTGATGGCAATCACCGCAAAGCGCCAACGCTCGATTACTTCCGGCAACTGCTTAAAAAGAGGGGGAAAATTCTGTTTTTGTGTTTGATGATATTCACTGGAGTCATGAAATGGACGGAGCGTGGGCAGAAATAAAACAAATCTTCCGATGTAACCTTACTATTGATTTATTTTTTATAGGGATTGTATTTTTCAGAAAGGAAAATAAGGAAAAGCAGCATTTCGAGATCCGGTTTTAGCTGCACTGTGTTTATCCCCGTTTGTATTTTTTCCTGATTTTTAAAATCGTCTTAGCAAGAAAAATATTTCTTTAATATCTTCTTGTTCTTTATACAATTTGTCGGCAAATCTTCCTTCCGGAACTATTACATCATCAAAAGAAATGCCGCATCTCGTGGAATATCCCGCATCAATATGCATCCCTCTGCCAGCCCTATGTGGCAGCAGGTTTTCTTTCGTCTTGATATCTGCATTTTCACATTCGCCATACGTCATGTAATGCCCAATTCCATCTATCACTTCACCCTTTTTCAAATCCCGTTTTGCGGTTGCTACCACTTCTACATAAGGTTTGCCTATAGGTGCCAACAGCAGCATCTCCAACAATACAGCACGGGCAATGGTATTGGGTGCCAGCAAGTGGCAAAGATGATAAGGCTCGTAAAAAAGATACAAGCGGACCCTCGCCCAATTTATACAATTTCAAAAACCATTGCTGGACCGGGTCGTCGGTAGTAGCAAGTACAAAAACACCCGGCGCCGGCTCGCTTATGCCTACTACATAATCTACAATGCCGGGATCCGTTTAGTACGTCTTCCAGCGGAAACAAATTTACAACTTCTTTAATGGTTGTATTGGGCGGCACAGTGGGTCCATGCATGCCACGTTTGGCAACCCGCATAGCTGTTGCATTGGCAATAATAGCCTGCTCGTACGACATTTTGCTGCCATCGGCAAAAGAGGCCACCATATCAGGCTTTTGTCCCCATTGCGTGGCAAAAGCTTGCTGAGTAGTAGGGTTTCGGTAAGGGTCCTGCAAGCCTTTGATATTTCCACATAGCACAGGTTTTAAACCCATGCCTTTTACCATGCGGTAAATATTCATTATAACGCCCGGCTGATCGCCATCAACATTGGTATAAACCACACCCATTTTATCGGCATACATTTTTAGCAATCGGACCCACCGTGCAATCGAGTTCTGCATTCATTGATATAAAGTGTTTTTCATTATGAATTGCGCGCCAAACTATGGTAGCGCCAAACTCAATAGCACCGGTTACTTCCATCAATGGCATCAATGCCTTGGGCATCACAAATGAGTATAGGCATCTTCAACAATGCTGTATTTACCGGTTGCTATATTGGCTTCCAGTTCTTCTTTGGTTTCCGGTTCTTCAAAGTTTCGATACCCGCTTTTGTGATAAGCTTCTCTTGCTTTTTGGATGTGCCGGTTTGATACCAGCCACCACCTTAATTCCCGGCTTGTATTTACAGATCTGGATTACGATTGCGCCGCCCATAAAGCCAGTGCCGATAATGGCCACTTTTACAGGATTTTGTCTTCGGCGCTCTGTTGTAGAAAGTGATCGATGATAACATGAATGTAATAAAGTTGTGAGAATATGTTTGCTTGATGTTCATCGTAAATACCCGGATGGAAGAGACGGATGCGTTTTATCTTTTTCCGACATCACCTGTGGCTCCATCGGCCATTGAATATTGAAAAAAGGATCGTTCCAGCGGATTGCCATTTCTGCGCCCGGCGCATAAAACTCTGATATCTGGTAAATAACCCTTGTATCATTTTCAAGCGTTATAAAACCATGGGCAAACCCTTCGGGAATGTAAATCATTGTGCCGTTTTCTGCCGATAGTTCAACGCTGGTCCACTGCAGGAAGTAGGCGATTGTTTTCGCATGTCGATTATCACATCGAAAAGGCTGCCACTGACGCAATGAATCAGCTTGGCTTCCTTGTGTGGCGCCAGTTGCATATGCATGCCACGCAGTGTACCTTTTTTTGATTGTAACTGATATTGCTTTGCGCAATGGCAAAATCAATTCCTTGCCTTTCAAATTCGCTGCCGGCAAAAGGTTCTGCCAAAATATCCACGCTCGTCTTCACGCTTTTCTATCTCTATTTATAGGCATCAGCCAGCGCGTTTTATTAAAAATCATGAGCTGCCTGTTTGTAAAGATATCAAAATGTAATACAGCTAATACGGTGGATATCTCGCCGAACTTTATAAGATGAGAAGTAAATGAATTTTATCATACAGATGAAGTTGTTTGCCACTATACAGCCAATGCTGTTTTTTCCTTTACGGTTATCTTTGCATCCAGATTATCTGTCCATTCAACTGGCTGTTTAACAAATGGCTGGTCTGCAGGCTGTCGAGCAACTTTCAACCTCATGAAATTGGAAGCTCGAAATTCGCGTCTTTAAAATTCATAGCGAGCAAGTTTTTTTCCAGTTCTTCTACAGCTTCTCGAAGGCTGATTTTTGGCTGGTGATGTGGGCGCAAGCGACGCATACAAGCTAAAATCTATAAGATAGGAACGCTTATCGGGCGCTGCATCTTTATTGATAAACATTTCCACATTGGTTATGACCTGGCTACGGTTTCGGCCAGTTGTTTGATCTGGTAATTCCATTCTTTGCACCCGGTGTTGACGGCTAAAAAGCTCCTCCGTTCGCTGCTGGCCGTACAATCGCCCATTCTATCGCCCGAGCCATATCTTTCACATGTATCAGTGGACGCCACGGGCTGCCATCGCTCAGTATATTGATTTTTTTGGTGGCTAATGCGCTTGCTACAAAATCGTTCAGCACAAGGTCGAGCCTTAGCCGCGGACTCATGCCGCAGGCTGTTGCAAAACGAAGGCAGGTTACTGTAAAATCATCGCCGGCGAGCTGCGACAGTTCTTTTTCGGTAGACACTTTGGACGGGCATAAGCGGTAAGCGGATTAACGGGGATGTTTCTGTTTTCGGTGCGTCGCCGGCTGCTCCGTAAATGCTGCAGCTGGATGCAAATACAAACGCTTTAGCGCCTGCATTTTTTGCCATTTGTGCCACCCGGATGCTCGATTTATAATTGATATCCATGGTCACCTCTTCAAAACGGTGCCCATCGGGTCGTTCGAAATAGCAGCAAGATGCATTACGGCATCTATACCTTCCAAAACCTGCTGTGGTATGGTGCGCACATCGCCAAACAACTGCTTGTCAAGTTTGCTTTCCGGAAGTATAACAGCATTGGTAAGGTTGGCAGCAAAATAACCCATATCGTAGCCGATAAGAGTTGCGGAGGGAAATACCTGTCGCAAATGTGCAACCACTACCGG
Organism: uncultured Chitinophagaceae bacterium; assembly: GCA_963760045.1. Classification (GTDB taxonomy): domain Bacteria; phylum Bacteroidota; class Bacteroidia; order Chitinophagales; family Chitinophagaceae; genus Ilyomonas. Next base: position 47,281 of record CAVXBN010000013.1, on the reverse strand, counting down.
GCCTACATAGCCCATGTTGCCGGTAATTAAAATATTCATTATTGATGTTTATATAATACTGTGAGAGTAATTATTTTTTAAATGACGTCTCTTTTGACTTTTGTAAAAACAAGTGCAACATGTTTTTACTGCTTTTCTTCTCTGCATTTCGATTATGCAATCTGCAGATTCGGTGAAGGAGAATATTTTTTCTCCATCATCCGGAATCGCTGGTAATCGGAAAAGGGAAGAGTATGTTTAGTATGACGTTGCAACGGCTTCATTCCAGATGTACCAGGGCGCACGACCTCTTTGCCACAAATCTTCCAGCACATTTTTATCGCGCAGCGTATCCATAGGCTGCCAGAAACCGGCATGGCGAAAAGCAGACAATTCACCTACATGCGATAGATTTTCGAGTGGTTCGCGTTCCCAAGTGGTCGATTCGTCTTCTATATAGTTGAGCACTTCGGGTTCCAATACAAAAAAGCCGCCATTGATCCATGGCATTTCGGTATTGCTGTTTGGCTTTTCCTGGAAGCTTTTGATAGCAGTGTCTTCGGGTGCCAGGTTAAACACGCCAAACCTTCCGGGCTGCTGCACAGCGGTAAGTGTAGCCAGTGTGCCCTGCTCTTTGTGAAACTTTATACATGCGGTAATGTCCACATCGCTTACGCCATCGCCATAGGTCATGCAGAAGGTTTCGTCGCCTATATAATCTCTTACGCGGAGCATACGGCCGCCCGTCATCGAATCGATGTCCTGTATTTACCAGCGTTACTTTCCAGTCTTCCGTATTGTTGCGGTGAATTTCCATGCTGCCTTTGCGCATGTCGAATGTAACATCTGAGTTGTTCAGACAATAATTGGCAAAATATTCTTTGATGATATTGCCTTTATAGCCACAGCAAATCACAAAATCGTTGATACCATGTGCCGAATAGATTTTCATGATATGCCACAAAATAGGCTTGCCACCAATTTCTACCATAGGCTTTGGCCGCACGCCGCTTTCTTCGCTGATGCGTGTTCCAAAACCTCCTGCCAGGATGACTGCTTTCATAATCGTTTATAATTTTGGTTGTAAATAATGCTTGGGCAACTGCGCGATGCAGGATACTGTAAAGCTGATCTCCGTTATACGAGCGAAGGCTCTGCTTCCAGTATATGTACGTAAGGAATAGGAATTACGAACTTACCATTCCATTCTTTTATATACTCGAGTTGCTTCATCACTTCTTCCTTCAGATTCCAGGGAAAAATGATGATATAATCAGGCTTTTCTGTTTTGATGTGGGCTTCATTTACCACAGGAATGTGACTGCCCGGCAACCATTTGTTTTGCTTATACGGGTTGGCATCTACTACAAAGTCTATCAGGTCGCTTTTCACGCCGCAATAGTTAAGCAGGGTATTGCCTTTGGCGGCGGCACCATAGCCCGCTACTTTTTTCCCGTCTTTTTTTTGCGTGAGCAGAAATTCTGTAAAATCGAGCTTGATGGCAAACGAATTTCTTTCAAACTCATTATAGTAGTCCAGCGTATTCATGCCTTTGCCAATTTCCTTGTCGAGCAGTGCCTGCACGTTGTTTGAAATGGCTTTCGAATCATCGTTTTCGTGTTTGGCATAAATGCGCAGTGAGCCTCCGTGTACCGGCACTTCTTCCACATCAAACATGTCGAGACCCTGGGCTTTAAATATTTGTTTTACCGTATAGAACGAAAGGTAAGAAAAGTGTTCGTGGTAAATAGTGTCGAACTGGTTATTGTCTACCAACTGCATCAGGTGCGGAAATTCCATGGTGATAACGCCGGTATCTTTCAGCACCATTTTCATTCCTTTTACAAAGTCTACAATGTCGGGCACATGCGCCAGTACATTGTTGCCCAGCAGCAGGTCTGCCTTTCTGCCATTTGCCACAAGCTTTGCAGCGAGGGAAGTTCCAAAAAATTCGCTGATGTTTTCGATGCCCTTGCTGCGCGATACATCTGCTGTATTTCCTGTAGGTTCTATTCCCAACACCGGAATATTTTTTTCTTTAAAATACTGCAACAGGTAACCATCGTTGGAGGCGATTTCCACCACCTGGCTGTCACCGTTGAAATGAAAGCGGTCAATCATTTTTTCGGTGTATTGCTTTGCATGTTTCAATGCTGTGGTGGAGTAGGACGAGAAATAAACATATTCGTTATTGAAAATGGAATCAGATTTTTTGTACTCTTCTATCTGCACGAGAAAGCACTCATTGCAGGTATACACTTTCAGCGGATAATAAGTTTCCGGTTCATTCAGTTCTTCTTTGTTTAAAAAAGAGTTGGACGCCGGCGAATTGATCATATCAATAAAAACATCAGAAAGTTCTGACTTACAAAATCTGCATTTCATAATAACTGTTTGGTAAGAAATAGTTTAGTATAAATTTTATCTTATAGAAATTGCTGTAAAGCAAGCTGTGGTTCATTCATTTAGAAATTGATAGTATCGCGATTATTGGTTATCAATACGGGTGTAACGCCAGGAAGGGAGTGCGCTAAAGATAGGCAAACAAACGGGAATGCTCACAGATGCATAGAATTTATGTAAATTCTGCTTACCGGTTTTTCTACTCGTTGTCCCTTCGATCGGCTATGAATATTTTTTATAAATGAATGTTTCTTGTCCTTTTTTTCAACGCTTACTTTGTACTCTTGTTCCAATTTTCGTCAGCGGGTGTCGCTTTCAGGCAGTGAATATTTGATTTAGTGAGTCGTTTTGCTGCCGGCAACATCGCCTGTCGATGATAGTAAATCATTAAAACGGAAAATAAAGACAATCATTGTTGTAAAGTGTAATATGGATTATGATTTATTATTTTGATACAATGGATTTTAAATCTATCGGACGATTTGCTCCTGATTTCATCAATTATCGAACCTGTTTTTTATTTTGCTGACATTTTGTTGAATATTCATGAAAATTCTCACGCGTGGGTAAGAAGCAGAGATTGGTTATAATCTTCCGTCAGCTTCATGTTTGCCCAGCACCGACTTCACATCAAACACCACGCAATGTTCGCAGCTTACGCTTTTTACCAGTTCATAGGTAAACTGCTGATGCGCCACCGCCACAATCACCGCATCGTAGTTGCTATTGGCAGGTAGCGCTGCCAGCGACGCCTGGCCGTATTCCTTTTGCAACATATCCGGCTGCACCCAAGGGTCAAAAATATCTACCTGGATATGATAGCTTTCCAGTTGTTTCACAATGTCTATTACCCTTGTATTTCTCACATCGGGACAGTTTTCCTTAAATGTGATGCCCAGCACCAGCGCTTTGCTGCCCACCAGTTGTATTTCTTTTTTTACCATCAGCTTCACTACTTCGCCGGCAATGTAGGCACCCATGCCATCGTTGAGACGCCTCCCCGCCAAAATAATTTCAGGATGATAACCCACTTCCATGGCTTTCTGTGCGAGGTAATAAGGGTCTACGCCAATGCAATGACCGCCTACAAGACCAGGTTTGAAAGGCAGAAAATTCCACTTGGTAGCAGCGGCAGCCAGTACTTCACCGGTGTCGATGTTTAGGTGCCGGAATATTTTGGACAATTCGTTCATGAAAGCGATATTGATATCACGCTGTGCATTTTCTATCACTTTTGCCGCTTCCGCTACTTTGATGGAAGGTGCCAGGTGAGTGCCGGCAGTAATGATGCCCGCATATAATTCGTCTATCACAACCGCTGCTTCGGGTGTAGAGCCCGAGGTGATTTTGACAACTTTTGTAATGGTGTGTTCTTTATCGCCGGGATTGATGCGCTCGGGCGAATAGCCAACATAAAAGTCTTTGTTCAGACAAAGTCCCGATACTTTTTCCAACACCGGCACGCACACTTCTTCTGTAACGCCGGGATATACGGTAGATTCATAAATTACAATGTCGCCCCGCTTCAGGCAAGTGCCAACTGTGTTGCTCGCGGCTATCAGCGGCGCAAGATCGGGACGGTGATAACGGTCAACCGGTGTAGGAACGGTAATGATATAGATGGTTGCATCACGAATATTTGCCACCTTACCCGATATCTGTAAACCTGTGGTTGATAAACTGTCATTCTGCACAAGCACGCTTTGCAGCACCGTCGCAGGTACTTCGAGTGTTGCATCGTGCCCGCTGCGCAGTTCTTGCACGCGTGCCGCATCTGTATCGAAACCGCAAACCGCATAGTGTTTTGCAAACTCCGTTGCCAGCGGCAGCCCTACATAGCCAAGACCAATAACAGCCAGCCTCCGTTTATTCATCATACTCATCTTAAAGCTTATCAGATCAGGTGGTCAAAAGTAGGGCAAGGGCTGCTTTAGCTTTCAAAATATTATTTGCTATGCACGGCGGGCTTATCACTCTGCGATGCAGTGGAAGTGTCGGAATAAGAGTTGTCATCGATGTTGAAAACGGGCGCAGAAGCGCCGCCACTTTGGACGGGAAGCCAAAATTCCTTTTTATTTGCAGCTTTGGCAGAGGAGCGGGTACATGGGATTTTTCCCTTAAAAAGCGGTGAAACCCGCACTGCGCAAGAGTTGAAAACAAAATCAGGTGAATATGAATAAACAAAATTTGAAAACGTATGCAACCTTGTTTGTTGCGGTAATGATGGTATGGGGTGCAAAGGCGCAGCAGTTTAAAGATGGTAAATTCTGGATAAACGAAGACGGCAGCCGCTACTTTAAAGCTACACTGCTCGGGCAGGTGTGGATACGCAATACCGACATGAATCCTGGCACTACGATCAACGGCTTTGCAAAAGAGAATTTTACCGACATCGGTATTCGGCGCGCGCGTATGCAGGCTTTCGGGCAAATAGAAGACCGCGTGTTTGTATATGCACAGATTGGAATGAACAATTTTAACTACAACGCTGACCGTAAAGCAGGTTTTTTCATTCATGATATCAATGGCGACTATGAAGTGGTGCGTAAAAAATTGTTCCTGGGAACCGGGCTTACTGCATGGAGCGGGTTATCAAGGTTTTCAGCGCCATCAGTAGGCTCTATACTTGGCGTAGACGCCCCTTTGTTTGAACAAAACACAAATGATGTGACCGACCAGTTTTTACGAAAACTGAGCGTATATGCCAAAGGTAAACTGGGCAAGCTCGACTACCGCGTGGTGATGAGCAGCCCGTTGTCTGTTACAAAATCAGCAAACTACAATGGAACGATATCCAATCGCTCTTCTTTCTCGCCTACGCCGGCGAAGATGCAGACCCATGGCTATTTTTCGTACCAGTTTTTAGATGCAGAAGCCAACACAACGGCTTATAATACGGGCACCTACCTGGGATCGAAAAAAGTGTTCAATATCGGAGCAGGGTTTCAATACCAGCCCGACGCGCAGTGGCACCTTGGCGGCGCTTCCGGCACCGATACCATACAGACTGATATGCGCAATGTAGCTGTGGATGTATACTATGATGCGCCACTCAACAAAGCCAGCGGCTCGGCCATCAGCGCGTATGCTGTGTATATGAACATGTTTTATGGTCCTGGTTACCTGCGCAACCAGGCTACCATGAATCCTGCAAATGGATCGCAGCAGCCCACCATCCTCAATGGTAGTGGCAACGGGTATCCTTCGTTTGGGTACAGGCAACCTGCTGTATGGACAGCTGGGATATAAATTTAAAGATAACCTGGCAGGCAAAACCACCCTTATGCCCTATGCCAGTCTGCAATACGCGCACTACGACAGGCTGGCTGATGATATGATCTTTTGGGAAAGCGGTATCAACTGGTTTTTGCACGAGCAAACCAGCAAACTCACTCTTGGCTACCAAAACCGCCCTGTGTACCAAACCGGCGCCGGCGATGCAAAAGCGTCTTTGCTGGAACGGAAAGGTTCGTTTTTACTGCAATACCAGTTTTACCTGCATTAAAAATTAATTCTCATAGTAATGGCGAAGGCAGAAGTGGTAATAGCTTCTGCCTTTTTTTGTAAAAAGAAGTTCATTCTTTTGAGTGCTTTTATAGAACGAATCAAAGCTGAAACGGCAGTTTGTATTTGCGTAAACAGCGCTTTGCAGAAAAGGATAGGTAAACAAAAAAACATGTTTTACTCGTTGCCATATTTCAACATTTGCAGCTGTTTGCCATTCGGCAGCAACCGATGCATTTCTTACATCAGGTTTCTGCAAAAGCTACATTACAATTTTATATTCTTACCTTACTATCACAAACAACCTCACCATGAACAACTCTATACCCGATAACTGGTACGAACATTTTTTTTCAGGGATCAATTGCGAAATATGGGAAAAAGCAGTAACACAGGAATGGACAGAATCGGAAGTCGCATTTATAATGGATGTGCTGAAATTGCCGCCTGAATCGTCAATATTGGATATGCCATGCGGAAACGGCAGACATTCTGTATCGCTTGCCAGTAAAGGATTCCGGCTTACTTCTGTTGATTTGTCAAAGGATTTTCTCAATAGCATGAGAGCAACAGTTGCATCAGAAAAACTCGACATCCATATTGTTGAAGACAATATCCTCACTGTGCAACTAGGCCAGTTATTCGATGGTGCGTTTTGCCTTGGCAACAGCTTTGGATATTTTGATTATACAGGCATGCAAACGTTTGTGGGCAAAGTATCCGGCAGCCTTCGAAAAGGCGGAAAATGGATTGTCAATACAGGGTTAGCCGCAGAAAGTTTTCTTTCAAAATTTATTACAGAAAAAAGCTACAACATACAGGGTATCCGGATGGACATTCATAACGATTATGATGAATGGAACAGTTGTTTGCTCACCACGCTTTCTTACACCAAAAACGGCATCCAGGAAAGCCACCGGTTTAAACATCACGTGTATACGGTAGCGGAACTCATCCGGCTGTTAAACCAGTTTGATTTACACACAATTGCTCTTTATAGCTCTACGCAAAAAGATGTTTATCAATTGGGAGCTGATCAATTGTTTCTTGTAGCCGAAAAACAATAACCCTGACAAACTCTGTGGCTTTATTATCTGACATTTATTGAAGATGGGCGGAGTTTTTGCAGGTTTAGCCTCCAGGCAAATGTTTGCTAACTGATATACAGACAAAATGAAACTTAATCACATTGGATTTGGCGTAACACATGTGCTGGCAACCGTAGAAGATGTTTGAAACCTACTTCGGGCTTGTGCAGGCGCCGGGATTGCCATGTACGGAAAAGATGGCTTTTTTGCTGGATGATGATGGCAGTTTTTTTACACTTTTCAAGGTGAACGACGCCGTGTATCCCAAGATTTTTCATGTGGGCTTTATGCAGTCTGACACCGAAAAAGTAAAAGAAATACACGGAAAACTGCAAGCTGGTGGTTTGGAGCCCGAACACATGCGGGAAGAACATGGCAGGCTCACTTTTTATGTGATGGCACCCGGAAATTTTTTGGTAGAAGTGAGTTCCTTATTAGTGGAAAAAAGAGCCGACCTGAAAAGCGTAACAAGCGCCAATTAAGGTTCGCATAGTGGGATCACGAGCTATGTGTGCTGATTGTGTGCTCTACATGCAAAGCATTGTTCTTATTATATTTCAACTCTTCAATGCAGATAAAAATGAGCAAAGAATACAACCTTGATCGTTTTGTAAAAGCACAGGATAAAAGTTATTCCACTGCACTGGCAGAAATAAAAAACGGAAGAAAAAGAAGCCATTGGATGTGGTATATTTTTCCGCAGGTGCAAGGTCTTGGTTACAGCGAAACATCGCGGTATTATGCCATCCAAAATGGGAGCGAAGCCGCTGCTTATCTGCAACACCCGGTTCTCGGGCAAAGGCTTGTAGATATTTGTGAAGCATTGCTGCAATTGCCTTCTCCAAATGCCAGCCACATATTTGGCAGCCCGGATGATATAAAACTCAAATCTTCTATGACCTTGTTTGCATCAGTGCCTGGCGCGCATCCCGTTTTTCAGCAAGTGCTCACTATGTATTTTGGTGGTGAAAAAGATAAAACAACTCTTCAGATCATAAAGAATCATGCGTAATGTCATCATCCATGTAAGCTATCAACCAACTGCGTATTGTTTACACAAAAAAAGTGTTGCCCATATCTATATGATAGGCTTATTGTAATGTCAAAAAACCAATCCCACTTTTTAGCCTGTACACTGTTCAATGATCCATTTTTGTTTCCATCTTTTCCAATAATTCGACAATCTTGTTGAACCATTCATCAATGAAACCTTTACCACCTTCATGAATGTGGCACATTTTAATATCCTGTTCAGAATCTCACCCGGTCTGAACAGCTCATTCATCGTTAATTTCATGCTGTACCCGGCGGTTGACTGGCACATTCAAAAGCCGGGTTTTCCATTCCAACCGCTCTATGCTTTATATGCTATTTATGAATGAATCTATCGGCGCCATATAAGAAGTAAAACACATGCGCTACCTGCAGGAGTTACGAGCCTTACATGTTAACGGATGCAATGCTGCGTAGCACATTCAACTCAGATAAACCCGTTAAAATGAAACATAATATCCGTGTATCATCTTCTAACAGGAGCTTTTTCTTGTAATGAAGATGGGCGTGTAGGTTTCATTCATAATCTCTTTTTTCCCTTTATTTTTATTGGCCTCTATCCTCATCACTTTACTCTTCTGCCGGCTTTGTTTTCACATCAGCGGCAATATTTTTTGGTGTAAACTTGCACTTCAATTTTCAGTATGTCTTTTATAGATATCAACGCGCAAAACGAGAAAGAAGTTATTCCGGGCTACCGGGGACGAACGGTGCATACCGGCACTATGACGTTCATGTATTGGAGAGTAGAAGCCGGTGCCGAAATGCCGATGCACTCTCACCTGCACGAGCAGGTAGCCAATGTGCTGAAAGGACGGTTTGAGCTAACCGTTGATGGCGTAACGCAGATCATTGAGCCGGGAAAAGTAGCTGTAATTCCGCCGCATGTGCCGCATGGTGGCCGTGCTATTACAGAGTGCGAACTTCTGGATGTGTTTAACCCCGAACGGGAAGATTATAAATTTTAAAAAATGAACATAGACCTGACTAATAAGACCGCAATTGTGTGCGGCGCATCGCAGGGTCTTGGCTTTGCCTGTGCGGCTGAACTTGCATTGCTCGGCGCTGATATTGTGGCTGTAAGCCGCAGTGAAAATAAGCTCAGATCTGCTATAGAGAGGCTGGATGTATCTAAGGGACAGCAGCATCAATTCCTGGCTATCGACCTATCACGTCCGGATGAAGTAAAGCAAGCCATTTCTTCATTTCTCAATAAAGGAAAGGTTGTTCATATACTTGTAAACAACGCAGGCGGTCCGCCTTCTGCGCCCATGATAGATACCGATCCTGCTGAAATGGAAAAGGCTTTTCAAACACTCGTTATCAGTAGTCATGTGCTGGCGCAACTGTTGGTTCCCGGCATGAAGTCAGCTGGCTTTGGTCGCATTGTGAATGTAATATCCACATCCGTAAAGCAACCAATCAATGGGCTTGGAATTTCTAATCTTGTGCGTGCTGCCGTAGCCAACTGGGCAAAAACTTTAGCCAATGAAATCAGTCATGCAGGTATTACAGTCAATAATGTTTTGCCTGGTTTTACCGATACTGACAGGCTCGGACTACCTGTTTGCAAAACAGGCAGAAACAAAGGGTGTATCTAAAGATGTGATTTTGCAGCAAACCATTGCTTCTATTCCTGCGGGAAGGCTGGGCGAGCCATCAGAATTTGGTGCGGCGGTTGCATTTCTTTGTTCGCCTGCAGCGGCATATATCAACGGCATCAACCTGCCGGTAGATGGCGGAAGAACCGGTTGCCTGTAGCACACACATCAGATAGACAAACCTATCTATGTGGACGTCCTGAAAGACGATTGTTTTTTTAGCTGTTTATCCATTATTGAATCAAAATCAGCATTCTGATGTCAATTACAGATCATTGCATCCATGCTGTGGCAGGCAAACATCGATTAAGAGTGCCTTGCCCGGCAGCCGAATCAATATGAATGGTGCCATTGAGCGATTGCACCAGATGATTCACCAGCGAAATACCAAAGCCAAAACCTTTTTCGCCGGTAGTGCCTTGCGTGCTTGACGCTTTGTCGGATAGTATTTTATCGATGACGTCGCTGCTCATTCCTATGCCATTGTCGCACACACGGATCCTGAGCATCTTGGCCTTGTCTCTCGTTTCCTGTAGTCCAGCAATACATTCACTTTACCATGGGTTGGTGTAAATTTAATTGCGTTGGAAATCAGGTTGCCGCTTATCTGCAAAAGCTTGCTTTTGGAAACAGGTACTTCCTGCTGGTTTTCTGCAATTTGCACATCAAACTGTATATGCTTTGTAATTGCCTGCGGATCAAACAGTGTTAACAGTTTTTGCCTGAAAATCAAGAGTGTTAAAGCCATCATTTTGTGCATCGCCGTCAATTTGGTTTTTTAAATTTTTCTGCGGTAAGTATATCATCTATCAAAGTGAGAAGCGATTGCCCGCATTGGTGAATCAGCGTTACAAACTCCAATGTTTCTTCGGGCGAACTGGATTCGGACGTATCTAAAATGCACTTTGTAAGCCCGAGAATGCCATTAACAGGTCCGCGGATATCATGGTGTGCTTTTAATACCGATTGATTGGCTTCATCGAGGTTGTTGCTGATAGAATTGATATGATGCAACAGTTGAAGTCGGGTCACAATTTCATTGGCCACAATCTTCAGCATTTCTATTCTTTCCGGTTCCAGTGAGTGCGTTTTTTTGTCGAGCAAACACAAGGCACCCAGGTTGAAACCATCATTGGTAGTAAGCGGCACTCCAAAATAATACCGGAGGTCGAGGCTGCCGGCCACATAAAATTTATCTTTAAAACGACTGTCGCTTTTGAGGTCTGAAATTTCCAGTTCTCTGTTTCCGTTAATGGTATGTTGGCATACCGAATCGGTACGCGGCATTTGGTCAATGGCTAAACCATGACTCGAAACCGACCATTGTGTGTAATTATCTATAAGGTTTACCAATGATATATCGGTGCCACCAATTTTGGCAGCCAGCAACACAAGATCTTTCAGTTTATCCTGCAGCGACGTATAATCCAGATCTAAAGAAGATAGTTTTAATAGCCTGCTCAATTCACTTTGGGGTAAGAATACTTCTTTTTCTGCTTGATTCATTGGTTCGTTTTGGTAGTCAAATTGCACCTGAAGTTCTTTGTTCCATGTAACTGTTGAGACAGTTTTATAGCATAAACCAATTGCAAGTCAATCTTTCAAAGGACGCCTTTTTTTAAATAAGTGCACGTTAAAGTGTATCATTTAAACCGGATGCATGGTCAATTTGCAAATAAAAAGACATCACAGGCAAGTTGTTTATCGTGTTTATGTAATATTTTATTTATTCTATCTCTGAAGCTATGCCTATTTCACCACTTATATCAAGGACCATAGTATAACCGTGGCTGCAATCTAAAAACTATTCTTATAGCCATTCTTTGCACTTCGTTATGTTTTAGCTCGTCTTCATAATTACGCGCACTTATTTTGTAAACCCCACGATGTATTCCGATACATAAGGACTTTTGTCGTCATACATATCCTTGAAAAATAATCGGGCTTTTTCACCCAGGTTGACTGATGTATAACGGCCGGCTATGTCTTCCGGAGTGTTGAGGGGCTGAAGCGAAGGATACCAGATGGTATGCCCGGGCTTTTGCAGCAGCAACGTGGGCGTAGACCATTGCTGGGAATGCTCGCCTTCGCCAAATCTTTATTGGTATTGAACGAGATGTATATGCTGTTTCCTTTCCACGACGGACCTTCTGCTTTTGCCATCAGCATCACCCAGCTTTGCAAGTAATTATTCCAGCTTACCGATGGTCCCCAATAATATTTTGCAGTAGGCGAAGATGCGGGTCCGCCACCTTCTTCCAGTGGTATCTGCAACGACAGCAACCGGCTTCCCGGTGCTGTCAGGCATGCAGCAGAAAATCCTTCCCGTTCCATCGTCTGGCTTTGCCTGCAGGATGGGGAAGATCTGAGAGACTGATGCGCGCAATGCTGATGCACTGACCGCTCCATTCTGTTGCGGTATCGTAGCGCGCAGAATCATAACGGTGCGGGTAGCCATATTCGCCATAGAATATGTAGAGGATAATCGCCGTTTGCCACGGCAGAAGGATCGCCCACGCCGCCTGCAAAATTGATTCCTGTATTGTGGGGACGAAGTATCATGCGCTGTTGCAGATCCTGCAGAATAATGCCATTGTCTTTCCAGCTATGTCCGCCATCTGCCGACTGCATGATGCCAATGCGGCAAACCGCTGTTTTGGTTTTGGGACCGCGCAAACCTTCCGGCCATTTTGTATCTAGCGTAGCCGATGCCTGTAGATGAGTCGTATGGCAGGGTAGAAGGATAATTTTCATTGTGATATAGTGCAAACAAGGATTTTCCTGTTGTGTCGGACGGATCGCTATACATTGTTTCAAACCACACGGCACCATGCAAGCCGGGCTTGCCCGCTGGCGCATTAGGCGGCATGGCAGGTTCTGTAAATGCTGCTGCAGGTTGCAAAAAGGCTTCGTCCACTGTTTTGCCGCCGGCAAATTTCAGCTCGCGCGAATCGCCCCACAGCGGGTCTTCGCCATACTTGCCGGGAAAAATACGAAACGTATCCTGTACCCACGCCGTAGCCATATTGCAATCGACAAACGAATTGAACACAAATTGTTGAGATGCTGTCAGTTTTGCCTGCGGCAATTGCTGCGTTTCTGTATCCTTAGCCTGTTCTTTGCATTGGATGTTCAGAAATAGGAATCAGTACATAAAGCAAACCGGCAATCGTTGTCTGTAATTGTTTCATATGGTGAGAAGATTTGAAGATACGGAAAGGAAGGTAGTTGGAAGCAAAATCTACATTTACTCTCCGGCAATTTATCGGTAAAGCGACAAGGTAAGCAAGACTCAAATGCAGCAACTATATTATCAATAAAATTATGACAGATCGTATGGTAAATTTACGAACCAATTACCCGGGAATACCAGCCGAAAAAGAATTGTTTGCAAACTTTCTTTCAGAATATTTGCCTTCCGATGATGCATTGCGCAGCGGCACATTTTTATCACCTCACAATGCGCTTATTGTTCCAGCTTCCTTTATCAATATTCCGCAGCAATGGCTTGCAGATAACAGCCAGGTTCTCAGTTGCAGCAATGGTACCCAGGCCATTTTTTTATTGCTGCTCTCTATGCAACGTGAAATTAGCACCATTGGTGTGGAAGACTATACTTACAGCGGTTTTAAAACGGCTGCTGAACAATTAAATTACCAGCTCGAAAGCCTTGCATGCGATGACGAAGGCATACTGCCTCAGGCGCTGAAAGCTGCGGTGGACAAAGGTATCAGGCTGTTTTATGTGCAGCCTACCATACACAACCCTACCTGCCGCGTAATGGGCGAAAGCCGCCGAAAAGAGATAGCCAGCATTCTCCGCAACAGCGATGCCTTGCTGATAGAAGATGACGCATACCGCTTTCTTCATCCGTCACCACCGGTCACGTTTTTAGAAATGATGCCCCGGCAAACAATCCATATTTTCAGTCTTTCCAAGCCTTACAATCCGTTTATCAACAGTTGCTTTATCGTGTATCCAAAAGACGCTCTTGCAAGCTTGCCGCGCCTGGCAGAGCATGCAGGTGCAGCGCCGTCTGCGGTATCAAAACATCTCATGCTCTATCTCGCACAGCATTCACGGCTGAAAGAATTGGTGAAGAAGAAACAGCAGCGAGCACGAGAGTTGCAAGTCATGATGCTTCCTTTATTAGATGGGCTGCGTTATCAAACATTTGAAACCAGCTTTCATATCTGGATAACCTTACCCAACAATCATTGTTCGCAAAAGATTGCCATGCAGTTAAAGGATAAAAACATCCTTGTAAATGGAAGCCATGAATATGCAGTGGGTAAACATGAAGGCTACATCAGGATTGCTATGTCTGCCGAGCGGGATATGGATGTGTTGAAAAATGCTTTTCTCACAGTGCGCGATCTCTTGTTGTCCTGATTGTATAGGGCAAAAAAGAAAAGCGAAGACGCAACCTGATAGGGTTGCGTCTTCGCTTTTCTTTTTATTGAATCTGCATTAAATATCCTTACACTTTCTGCCACACTGCATCTGTAAACCACCGTTCTGAATCGAAGAAGTGATGCACGGGTGTAAAGCCTGTTTTGGATGCCAGCGAGTCGGTTTCGCTCACAGAATACTTCTGCGACAATTCCATATACACGGGCTCATTTTTCTGAAAGTAAATGGTTTCGGTATCTGCAATGGTTACTTCCTGATCGCACAGGCTGATGAGGTAACTTCTGCATGCACCCGTCATCGGATCGTAAGTAGGATAATGACTGAACTGTGATACATTGAAATTGCCACCCAACTCCCTGTTGATCCGGTGCAGCAAATTGAGATTGAATGCACGCGTTATGCCGGCTGCATCATTGTAGGCTGCCAATATCTGGGCAGGATTTTTTTTCAGATCAAACCCAATGAGCATCACATCGCCGGGTAGCAAACATTGTCCAAGCGATGTTAGAAATTCGATGGCTTCCTGTTTTGAAAAATTGCCAATATTTGAACCTAAGAATAAAACGAGCTTTCGTTTGTCGGACAGTTGGTTTGCCTGCTTAATCATGTCAAAATATTCGCCCTGCAATCCTGTTACGCTGATACCTTCAATTTTCTCAGGCAATTCCTTTTCAAGGTAGCGGATTACATTTCCCGAAATATCAACAGGATAATATGTAAAACGGGCACCGGTTTCTACAAGGTACTGCAGCAAGTGAACCGTTTTCGTGGCATCACCGGCACCAAGTTCCACTACATCAAAGTCTTTATATTTTTCAAGCAGCGTTTGTGCCAATACAGGTGTTTGCTGCGAAAAAATTTCAAGCTCACAATTGGTTAAATAATACTCTTCACTGTTCATGATTTGCTGAAAAAGAGCATCGCCTGTTTCATCGTAAAAGTACTTGGACTGCAGGCGCTTGGGCGTTGATGTAAGTCCACGGATGACATCGTTGTAAAAAGTATTTTGCTGCCTGTCTATTGCTATTTCGCCAGCCTGATTCCGGTAAATTGCCATTGTAAATGAGTTTGAAAAAAGTTGCGGTAAGTAATTCTGCTGTGCCCCTTAGGTGTGGCTACCGATGCGCCACGAAGCACCATCTGGTTCACCATAAATTTGCCGTTGTATTCGCCTACGGCTCCTTCGGCTTTGCTAAAACCGGGATAGGGCAAGTAAGCACTGTTGGTCCATTCCCAAAGCTGCCCCCAGCCAAAGCGGGTAGCGGCAACTTCCCATTCGGCTTCAGTACGGAAGGCGTGCCCCTTTCCACGCGGCATAGGCGGCAGCTTCAAAATAGCTGACATGCATTACCGGTGCTTCGGGGTTTATCTGTTGTAATCCTGATAAGGAATAGTTGTGCCATTCACCATCAATAATGTGCCAGTAAAGCGGCGATTGCCAACCAATTGTTTTCACCAGGTTCCAGCCTTCTGCATGCCAGTAGCGGAAATTGGAATACCCGCCATCATTTATAAACTCGAGATACTCAGCATTGGTGACCAGTTTCTGAGCAATGCTGTATTCGTTGAGGTACACTTTGTGGCGGTTCAGTTCATTGTCAAAGCAAAATTCATCGCCGGTATGCCCTATTTCATAGACACCTTGTTCTATAGGCATCCATTCATTGCTTCCTGCAGCCTGTGAGGGTTCTATGCCTGTAAGATTATAGTTAGGAAATAATGGATTGTGACCCAGAATGTATTTGATGTCGCTGTACAGTAACTCCTGGTGTTGTTGCTCATGATTGAAGCCTAATACAACAAGTTCTATCGTCTTGTCATTTAATTCTTCATTCAGCAATTCCAGCATGGCTACATCAACATACTTCCTGTATTTGTAAATGTCTGAAACCGTGGGGCGGCTCAGGTTGCCGCGGTCCGTGCGGATGACTCTTGCGCCTACGGTTTCATAATAACTGTTGAACACATAGTTATACTCCGTGTTATACTCCCGGTAGTCTTTGGCATAAGGCTTCAGCAAAAAGGTTTCAAAAAACCACGTACTGTGCCCAAGATGCCATTTGGGCGGACTTACATCTGCTACCGGTTGCACCACGTAATCTTCTATTTGCAGTGGTGCGCAAATCTGTTCTGTATGGCTGCGCACCTGCCTGTATGTATCTGCTAAATTCATTCTTTGTCTAAAAAAGTTTTTAAGTCTGTAATGCATGCAATTTTGTGCTGCGCAGCCTGTTGTTTTCGCATCATCAGTGCATAGGTATTGTTGAAACCAATAGGCTGCAGCCATTGCAGCTGATATTTTTGTAAAAACTGCTCTTGTACATACTTATACACTGCCTGCTTATCACCACCCAGCTTTTTGAGTTCCTGTGCAGATGGCTGTAAAAGCACCAATAATCCCGTGCCAGTATATTCCGGATACATATCAATGTTGTTATTTGTGAGTGCGTCAAAGCAGATTTTTGTGCCTCCCAAACCGGTTTTTGTCTCTACTTTCAGATCTGTATTTCCTTTTATCAGCATGCTATACATCTGGATGAGAATATATTGCTCACCAAAAATCTTTGATCCCAGCCGCACGACTCCGCCATTGCCATTGCGCGGATCTTTGTATAATCCTTTTTCGGTTAAAAAATTTTTTGCAACCGTTTCGGGCAATTGTTTTTCATAATCCACGCGGTAGTTCAGTTCCGTCATAATGCTGTCGCTGATGGTTCCGGAAAGCAGGTTCAGCACTGCTTCCAGTTCAGGATATTTTTGCAAGGATTCCGTACGGATAAGAGGCGCAGCATAGTAAGGCGGAAAGATGTGTTTATCATCGTTCAGTGTTACGAGATTGTAAGCTTTCAGGCGCCCGTCGGTGCTATACCCGCTGATGACATCGAGTTTTTTTTCATAAGCTGCCTTATACATCACCGCATCACTGATCACAACGTTGGGTATTTCTAAATGATAGACAGACGTCAAGCCCAGATAGCCATCTTCCCTGCCCATAAACTCCGGCGTAAAGCCTGCCAGCAATTTATTGCCCGTGGCCGGAATAAGGTAAAAAGAAGAAAACAAAAGAAGCAGCACAGGCAGCGCCAATGCTGTTTTCCTGATGTTTTTGAGATCTGTTTTTTGCGCCAGCGAAAGCAGAAAATCAAACAGGATAGCCAGCAGCGCAGCCGGTATGGCACCCGCCAGGATCATGTTGGTATTGTTTAGGGAAATGCCGCCAAATATAAATTCGCCCAGTCCGCCTGCCGCTATATAAGCCGCCAGTGTAGCCACACCTACATTGATGACCGTTGCGGTGCGCACGCCTGCCAGTATCACGGGCATGGCAAGCGGCAACTCCACTTTCAGCAGGATTTGTCTCTCACTCATACCAATGCCTTTCGCTGCGTCTGTCACGGCTGCGTTCACTTCCCTTATGCCTGTATAAGTATTTCGGATAATAGGCAGCAAAGCGTATAGAAATAAAGCTGCAATTGCCGGCAATGGACCAATGCCAAGCAGGGGAATTAGGAAGCCAAGCAGGGCAATGGATGGAATGGTTTGCAAAACACCGGCAAATCCTAAAACTCCCGGTGCCCATTGTTTTTTCCGGGCGATAAAAATGCCAAGCGGCAACCCAATAACAATTGCAATGAGCAACGAAATAAACGTGAGACCAATGTGCGTAAGCGTCTGGCTCCACAGTTTATCGGATTGTTCTGCCATGAACTGCCATAGATTTTGCTGATCGGGCATAATGCTAATTTTGTTTTTTGTTGTGTAGGGCAAACTGGATAGCAGAAAAACTGATTTCTTTCGTTTCGCCGCTGTCTGCGTGCGTTGCGGTCATGTTGTGGTTCTGTTCTGTTATTTGTTCCATCGCATCCCACAAACTGCTGGTGTGCGGCATAGCGCCATTGTGAGACGGAACGGCGTCTGGAAGGTGCTGCCACACATCGTGCAGGGAAACAGAAGCCAGTTCGAGCTGCAAACGATGTTGGTTGAAAAAAGCTTTTACAAAATCGTTGTTTGGATGAAACAATAAATCGGCAGGTGTGCCCATCTGAACGATAGAGCCTTTATCCATCAGGCAAATGCGATCGCCCAGTTCAAAGGCTTCCTGCACATCGTGTGTAACGAGCACAATGGTTTTTCTTTTCAGTTCGTCTAATCCCTTCAGTTCTTTGCGGATGCTGCTGCGTGTCACGGGGTCTAATGCGCCAAAGGGTTCATCCATCAATAAAATACCTGGGTCTGCTGCGAGGGCACGTGCAAGTCCAACGCGCTGCTGTTGCCCGCCGCTTAGCGCCGATGGATAAGCCGTTGCACTGCTTTGGGGCAGTTGGAGCTTGTGCATCAGTTCGGCAACGCGCTGATTTATTTTCTCTTTGTTCCACCGCAGCAACTGTGGCACTACGGCAATGTTTTCTGCCACGGTATAATGCGGGAAAAGACCATGATGCTGCAACACATAGCCGATATTCCGGCGCAGAGCTTCTACCGGTTCATGCAGTATATTTTTTCCATTAATAGAGATTGTGCCGGATGTTGGCTCTGCCAGCCGGTTGATCATGCGTAGAGTGGTTGTTTTGCCACAGCCGCTTGTGCCAAGCAATACCAGCGTTTCGGATTCTGCTATTTCAAAGGATATATCATTCACCGCTATCTTATCATCGAACTGCTTGCTTATATGGTTGAGTGCTATCATGTATCGAGCGACATAAATAAATTGTTGAGAGATTCGGCATACAGCGGGTGTGCTATGATCATGTCTTTTACAACCTGGTAAGGTATATTTCCCAGCATAGCCATTTCTATAACGGTTGCTGTTTCGCCGCCTTCTTCACCCAATATAGATGCGCCCAAAATCCGTCCGCTTTCTTCGTCTACCACCGCTTTCATCAGCCCGCTGGTGCGACCGGTTTCGATGGCGCGCGCTACATTTGACATTTCCAGTTTCGCAACTTTAATCTTTATTCCTTTTTTCTTTGCCTCTTCTTCCGACATCCCAATGCGGCCCAATTGCGGATCGGTAAACATGCAATACGGAACCATCCTGTTTTTGATGCTGATGTGCTGATGTTCCACTATGTTTTTATATAAAACAAGATAGTCATTGTATGAGATATGCGTGAAAGCAGGACCGCCTTTTACATCGCCAATGGCATAAATGCCGGCAGCCGTTGTTTGTAAAAATTCGTCTGTTTTAATGAATCCTTTATCGTCTGTTTCCACACCTGCAGCAGGGAGGTTGAGCGCTTCCGTATTTGGCGTAGTGCCGGCAGCCACAAGTATATGTGAGCAGTGTATATTTTCAGTTTTATCGCCTGTTGAAACGGTAACATGCAGCCCATTCTCCTTCTTCTCTACCCGCTTTGTTACTGCATTTACTTTTATGTCAATGTTCTCTTCTCTTAAAAATTTTACGACTTCTGCGGCTATGTCTTCATCTTCTCTTTGTAGCAGCCTATCATTATGTTCAAGTATCGTAACGCGGCTGCCAAAGCGCCGGTACATCTGCCCAAATTCGAGCCCGATATAATTGCCGCCAATGATGAGCAGGTGCTCGGGGAGATTGGTTTCTTCCATTAGGGTAGCTGACGTAAAATAACCTGCTTCTTCCAATCCTTCTATCTGTGGAATACGGGGGCGCGTGCCGGTGTCGATAAAAATATATTCAGCCGTCAGGCTTTGCGCAGAGCCATCGTTGAGCACTACGGACAATGTTTTTTCGCCGCTAAAAGTTGCTTCTCCGAATATTACTTCGAGGTTCTCCGTTTTTTCTGCGCCTTCTTTCGAGCCGGTTCTGAATTGCTCTACGATCTTGTTCTTACGCGCTATGACTGCAGGATAATCTACTTTGAATTCTGGTGCTGAAACGCCAAGTTTGCTGGCGGATGCAACTGTATAAGCTGTCTTTGCAGAAGCAATCATGGCCTTGGTAGGCGTGCATCCTGTATTGATGCAGGTGCCGCCCATATGCTTTCGTTCTACCAGCGCGGTGCTCCATCCTTTTTCCGCCAGTTTTTTAGCTAATGGTGTTCCACCCTGGCCGGACCCGATAATTATGGCTTTAAATGTTTTGTTCATCATGGCATTTTTCGTTTTCCCTTTGGTACTGCCTTAGGCTGAAGGATGTACGTGAAACCGGTAATGATGGTTCCCTTACTCCCGAAGATTCATGGATTGCAACAAACAAGTTCTACTTTTTTTCTCACTTAATAAAACGATGTACCCGTTTTCAGTATTCCTTCATTTTGTGCAGGTGATTCAAAAAGAAGAGCCTTCTGTCTTGAAGGCTCTTCTGCAAAGTGCGATTGAAGCTTAAATCACTTTTGTAAGGAGAATAAAACTTCTTATTCGCCTTCCGGAAAATCAGCGCTTATTGTAATTTCCTGCAAAGCGGAAAAGTTTTCCTTCATGCTGCCGAGTTTATCCATGGCAAGGTTGTGTGCCATTTGCCCCAGCAACAAACGCAGGTGCGGCGTGCCTTCTTCCACCACTTTTATAATGGCTTCGCATCCACGCACCGGATCGCCTTTTTGCTTGCCGCTACCTTCTAAGCTTGTTTTCATGCGGGTGCCCACTGTGTCTTTGTAATCCTCAATGTTGCTTTCGGTGCGTGCTGTAGAACGTCCTGCCCAATCGGTGCGGAAAGGACCCGGCTCCACCAAGTAATACTTTGATGCCGAGCGGGCCTACTTCTTTTGATAACGATTCGGATAAACCTTCTACCGCAAACTTGGTAGCATGATAAAAACCGGTAGCTGCAAAACCCACCAATCCACCAATAGAAGAGAAGTTGATAATGTGACCGCTGCGCTGCTTACGCATGTAGGGCAGCACGGCTTGCGTAAGACTTACCAAACCAAAAAAGTTGGTCTCAAACTGTGCTCTTATCTTTTCTTCTTCCCCTTCTTCTATACTGCTGAAATAGCCATAACCGGCATTGTTTACCAGCACGTCTATTTTTCCAAATTTGTCTATTGTTTTGCCGATTGCAGATGCTATTTGTTCTTTCTTATTGACATCCAGCGGCAGCACCAGCGCAGTATCATTATACCCTTCTGCAAGGTCCTGTACCTGTTCTGTTTTTCGTGCAGTAATCACTGCATTCCAGCCTCTTTCTAATACCAGTTTTGCCAGTTCTCTTCCAAAGCCGGTAGAGCATCCTGTGATGAACCATACCGGTTGATTTGTATTTGCCATATCATTGTGTTGTTTATATAGAAAAAGGTGTAACCAATTGCTGATTACACCTTTTTAAATTATGGTTTTATGCAGTTTCTTCTACCACATTTTGAGTTTTATTGTTCCATTCCCTGCTTTTAAACATGGGATCGAGTTCTGTTCCAAACACGTGGTTGCTGTAGTTGCTCAATGTTTTTACAGCGAGCGCCAATAATAATTTCCAGTACCTGGCGTTCGGTATAGCCTGCTTCCAGAAACTGTGCTGCTGCTTCTGCAGAAGGTCTGCCGCGCGTGGTGAACATTTCTTTGGTAAAGAGGGATAAAGCCTGGAGTTTGTCGTCTGTAATGGCTTGTCCTTCGCGGATGGCGTTGGTTACGTCTGCAGGCACTTTGCTCATTTTGTCAGCTATCACGCTGTGCGCTGCCATACAATAATCGCACGCGTTTTCATAGCTCAAGGTAAGAAAAACCACCTCCTGCTCTACGGGTGTGAAACCGCTTTCTTTGCGGAACACATCGTAGCCATGCAAGTAGGTTTCCAGCAGCCCGGGCGAGTTGACCATGTTGGCATACATATTTGGTACTGCCCCGTTTTTTTTGATCACATCATCCAATATAGGCTTGCTGCGTTCGTTGGCTGTTGTATTGTCTATCGCCTTTAATTTTATCTGGTAATTGCTCATGTACTTTCTTTTTTTGAAATAAATAGGTCGTGCTAAAGCGGCGAAGCACACTATACGGCTGGTATCCTATGGCAAAGACCAATAGCATATCAACCGTACAAGCGTGCGACGCAACGGATGCTGATAGCAGCACTGGCGCTGGCTACCAAAACTTATTACGCCGTCAGGCGCGGATAGTCTATGTATCCTTTGGTGCCCGTGGTGTAGAATGTATTCTGATCAGGGGTATTGAGCGGCGCGTCTGTCTGAAACCTTTCCACAAGGTCAGGATTGGCGATGAATGGAACGCCAAATGCAACAAGATCGGCATCACCGGCTTGCAGCACTTCAATGGCGGTTTCTTTTGTGAATCCTTTATTGATAATCAGTGTGCCGTTATACAAAGGTCTGAAGTGTTTGGCTACTTCAGTTACTGCATGCGGTACTTTGGTTACATCGCTAAACGGCTCGGTTAAATGCACATAGGCAAGACCATAATCGTTCAGCCTTTTGATGATATATTCAAATGTAGGAATGGTGAGTTCGTCTACTTGCATACCGAATAAATTGTGCGCAGAAGGATTGAAACGGATACCCACACGGTTGTAGTCTATCACACCTTTGAAAGCATCAAGAATATCGAACAATATGCGGGCGCGGTTTTCAATCGAGCCGCCATAGTTATCAGTGCGGTGGTTGGATGCGCCTACAAAAAACTGGTGCAGCAAATAGCCATTGGCAGCATGCAGCTCTATACCATCGAAGCCTGCTTTTACGGCATTGGCAGCACTGTTTTTAAATGCCTCTATGGTTTGCTGTATGTCTTCCAGCGTCATTTCCTTCGGCGTAACTGTATCGGTAAAACCCTTATCGGTATATGCTTTTGAATGAGGATTGATGGCAGATGGTGCATGGGGCAGATCGCCGTTTAACAAATCGGGATGCGATAAGCGTCCTACGTGCCAGAGCTGGTTGAAGATTACGCCGCCCTTGTCGTGAACGGCTTTTGTAACTAACTTCCAGCCTTCTACCTGTGCATCGGTATACAAACCGGGCACGTTGATAAATCCAATAGCTTTCGGGCTCACAAATGTTCCTTCGGTAATAATTAGACCTGCCGATGCTCTTTGCTCATAATATTCCGCTGTGAGTTCGGTGGCTACATTGCCTTCGTTGTTGGAACGGCTGCGTGTCATAGGTGCCATTACCATTTTATTTTTCAACTCTATGCCCGACAGGTTATAACCTTCAAATAAAGTTTCTTTCGCTGCTATATTGCTCATTTGTATTTCTGTGTATTGTTGTTATAAAAAAATGGTAGCTGGCTATGGTTGTCCTCTTTCCTTCCTGTTGTTCTCACTCACACTGCTCAACATCACGATATAGCTCTTAATCTTTCTCACATTGCCCGATCTCACGTTGGAGCTGTTGTTCCTTCTCACATTTCCTTTGCCTCCTGTCATCTCCACATTCTATTCAACCCGCCAGGCTACCAGTCTATTGATGCTTTATTTGGATAATAAAGCGATTAATTCTTTTGCTGCTTCTTCGCTGCTTGCAGGGTTTTGCCCGGTTATCAGCAATCCATCTCTTACTACATAAGACGACCAGTCGGCGCCTTTGGAATATTCACCGCCTTGGGCTGTCAGTTCATCTTCCAGCAGGAAAGGAACCACATCAGTAAGCTGTACGGCTTCTTCTTCGCTGTTGGTAAAGCCGGTTACTTTTTTGCCTTTCACCAGTGGATCGCCGTTTTCATCTTTTACATGGATAAGGGCAGCCGGTGCGTGACAAACGGCTGCTACCGGTTTGCCTGCTTTGATAAAATTCTGTATAAGCCGGATAGAGTTTTCATCCTTGTTCAAATCCCACATCGGACCATGCCCGCCGGGATAAAACACCGCGTCGAAATCTGCGGCAGATACATCAGCCAGCTTTTTGGTATTGGCTACTTTTTGAAGCAATTCATTATCGGCATAATATCTTTTTGTGGCTTCGGTTTGCGCATCGGGTTCCGTGCTTTTGGGATCAACAGGTGGTTGACCGCCTTGTGGCGATGCGAGTGTAATTTCCGCACCGGCTTCGCTGAGCGTATAATAAGGGGCAGCAAATTCTTCTACCCAAAATCCTGTCTTTTTTCCTGTGTTTCCAAGCTCGCTGTGCGAGGTTAATACCATTAATACTTTCATAGGTTTGCTTTTTTACCTGGTCTAATTACAATTGCCGTTGACGTCGCAAAAGCCTTCGCTTCCCGATACAATCAACTGCGGTTTTTCTTCCTGCCATACTTTGTCCAAAACCTGGGCAAAGATGTCGGGCGACTGCGCGCCGCTTACGGCATATTTCCCATTAAAAACAAAGAAGGGTACGCCCTGCACACCTATCTGGAACGCCTCATACTGATCATGGCGTACCTCTTCTTCGAATAGATTTTCTTCCAATACTTTCCTTGCTGCTGCTGCATCCAGGCCTGTTTCTGTTGCCAGTTGCACCAGCGTATCTATATTGCCTGTGTCTTTACCTTCGGTATAATACGCCTTGAACAAGCGTTCTTTCAGCGCAGTCTGCACACCTTGTTCTTTTGCAAAATGCAGCAGGCGGTGAGCGTTGAGCGTGTTGTTGATGATGGCATTATCAAAGTCGTATTGCAAGCCAACTTCTGCGGCGATAGCAGTCATGCCATCGTTCATTCGTTTGCCATCGGCAGTGGTACCGCCCTTACGTTTGCCCAAATATTCATGCACGGTTAGCCCGGCACTGTTGTCCATTTCAGCATCGAGCTGAAAGCTTTTCCATTCTATTTCCACGTTATCCTTCGCGTCAAACTTTTCCAAAGCCATTTCAAACTTTCGTTTGCCGATATAACAGAACGGGCAAACGATATCACTCCATATTTCTACTTTCATTCTTTCTGATTTTTGTTTGCCTTTCTTGCGATATGGCAATGTTTTGATGCAATTGGTTTTTGCTATCCCTTATGGATTGGTAGCGTATAAGGAAGCTTCTTTTACAAACACGCGGCGGTTCAGTTTCAACTGCGCAATAATGAGTTCAGCAAAATCTTCGGGATGAATGAGTTTGTCTTCATTATTGTTGATGAGGTTTGAATTTTTGGCAAGTTCTGTAACCACCGTACTTGGGTTAAGCGCCGTTACCCTGATATTGTGTTTGCGCACTTCAAGCATCAGCGATTCGGTAAGTCCCATCACGCCAAATTTGGATGCGCTGTAAGCACTGGTAGCGGGAGCGCCTTTTAAACCTGCGGTAGATGAGATGTTCACAATATCACCGATTTTGCGCTCTATCATTTGTGGCAATACGGCACGTGTGGCGTAGTACACACCAAAGAGATTTACTTTTACCTGGTTTTCCCATTCTTCAGAGGTTAGTTCGAGAAATTTTCCAAATTTTCCAGTACCCGCATTATTGATGAGGATGTCTATATTTCCAAGCTCTTGCGCTATGCTTTGCACGGCTTTATTCACACTCTCTATATCGCTTACATCTGCGGTAGCAAGGGCGGCTTTACTGCCTGTTGCTGTTATTTCTTCTGCCACTTGCTGCAGGTCTGATTCTGTACGTGCTATGATTCCAACATGTACGCCTTCGTTTGCCAGCGCGATTGCGATAGTGCGACCAATTCCTTTACCAGCACCTGTTACCAAAGCAATTTTTCCTTTCAAGCTTTCCATGTGAATATGTTTTATGTTTTCGATTTTTTTATGTTACCCGCCTTGCACAGGCATGATACATCGTTGTTTAAGCAGCTGATGATTGACAACCCGTTTGTGTAAGTATTTCCTGCGCTGTAGCCAATGCTTCGGCATCGGTGCCACGCACCACAGCGTCGGTTTGTTCGGCTGTTGTATTTAATGGATTGCTCAGCCACACATCCACCACTTTTGCATGTGGCAGCAAGGTTTGTAAATCCGTAGTATCGCCGGTATCGGAGATAAAATGAACAACCGGTTTGCAGGTAGTTACATCCTTTACCTTTTCGGCTACTGCCTGCAGTTGTTCCTTATTTACCGCTACAACTATTATGTCAGCTTCCCACGATGCTTCCTTGCTGCAAAGCACCGCTTCTACTTCCGCGCTTTTGTTTAGGTGCAGTATCTGTTGTTCCAATGAAGCCAGCATTTCAGCAGATGAGTCCATCAGCAACAGGCGATAAGAGGCAAACATACTCCTGGCAACAGCAGCACCCGTGTGGGTAGCAGCTCCGATAATTGCAAGTGATTTTTTGTATGCCATTTCTCTCTCGATTTGAAACACAAATTTACGAAGAGTGCATAGCACAGATGGTTGACATATGCTAAGAAAGAGGCTTGATAAATGTCAAGTGACATTACTTTTTGTGAAGCAGGTTTTTGCGAATACGGCTCAGCGTTTCGGGTGTAATGCCGAGATAAGATGCAATGAGGTTTTGGGGAATGCGCTGTATCAGTTCAGGATTGTTTTCAGTAAGTTTTAAATATTTCTCTTCCGACGAATAGGTAATGGAATTGATAAGCCGCCGTTCTTTGGAAATGATATTGTGTTGAAAAAGAATACGGAAATAGCGCTCCATTTTGGGAACGGTGAGCATCATTTCTTCAAAATGAGGAAGTGTAAGAAGCAATAATTCCGCATCTTCAATGGCGTCTATGTTGTATGCCGCCGGCTCGCCCGACAGGAAGCTGAAAGTATCAGTAATCCACCAGCCTTCCCAGGCAAACTGTATCATATGTTCAAGACCTTTGTCGTCTACATTGTAGGAGCGAAGAAGTCCCCGTTCGGTAAATGCCATGTATCTGCACACGTCGCCTTCCTGCAACAGGTATTGTTTTTTGCGCAGCTTTTTAGGTGAAAAAAAAGTTTTTACTGTTACCTGTTCCTCAGGTGACAAGTCTACTTTTTCGGCTACATGCGTAAAAAATACTTCAAACATGGGGCAAAAGTATACTGCTTTTGGTGATTGTGGGAAGGTTGGCAAAGCAGAAAAAAGAATGGGTGAAACAAGAGAGATATACAGCACTCTTTTACTTTGTTGTCATTGGCGCTATGCTGCTGTTTAAGGTGATAAGCAAATTAGCATTTGGCAAAATAGTTATTCTCTCGGTGTTACGAGTGAGACTCTTTCTAGTAAATGGGTGTGTGATATCTTGGATTGTTTTAGCTATCACTAAAATGGAATTATTTGTCTAAATGAATAGCCAACATTCTGACACTTAAATTCTATGGCTACTTACAAGCATAAAAAAGCCGGATATCAAATGATTCCGGCTTTTGTAGAGCGTACGGGAAATGTTTTAAAGAGGTAAAGCATTGATTATTATTACAATCTAAGAACCGATAGTAATGAGGTTACCATATGGGTTACTAGGAGCACCTCGAAACAAATCAATGTAGACAACTTGCGCAATAGAAAGCTATATAATCTTTCTACGGTTTGGGATTGTGTAACTGTGCGTAAATAAGGTTCAATATATTGCACACTAATCATCAATATTTATAAATTGCACTTAAAGCGGGGGCAACGCTATATAAACTGCACATTGATATGAGCTCAAACAAAACTATTAAAGCGGGTGATAAGGTCACTTTTGACAATGACAGGATCGAAGCCTTCAGGGCAGAAACAAACCTTGATAACAAAGACATTCAGCAATACCGTAAACTGGTGCTTGCCGGTATTAATCAGGTCGGAGTGGTAAAAGAACCTGGCGCTACCCTTACCACTGTTTCCTATCCGGACGGTTGGGATTTGCCAATACCAACAAAGTACCTTGTTGTACTGCCAGAATATAAGGATATACCTATAATAATAACATGAAAGCAAATTCCAGACCTCCTGAAGATTATCTGCAAAACAACAGAGAGACCATCGGTAAACAAATCCGCACTTTACGTGAAGAAAAGGGCTTGAGCCAGGATGATCTTGCAGAGATCATGGATGTGCAGCATTCCACTATCTCAAAGGTTGAGACAGGAAAGTTCGCCATAACTATTGACTATCTCGTTAAATTCGGATGGTATCTGGACTTTGATATTGCTGTTGTGAAGAAAATAGAAAAGTATTAGTGTATGGCAGATGTACATAGTAAGGCAGTAAGAAGCTACAATATGAGCCGCATTAAAGGCAAGAATACGAAGCCTGAAATGCTGGTGCGTAAATTTCTGCATGCACATGGCTTTCGATATCGCCTGCATGTAAAAGACCTGCCGGGCAAGCCTGATATTGTGCTGCCAAAACACAATAAAGTCATCTTTGTTCATGGCTGTTTCTGGCATGGACATGAATGGTGTCAATATGCCGCTTTGCCGCAAACTAAAACTGATTGGTGGAAAGATAAAATTAATGGTAATATCGTTAATGATGAAAAAGTTATAAAAGCTTTACGGGACAAAGGGTGGAAGATTATAACAATATGGACTTGCCAGTTAAAAAATAAAAATACAATGGAGACCTTCGAAATGTTGCTTCAAGAACTGCTATAAAAGATGCCTCCGTTGTTTATATATTGTGTACTAAAAGTCCAGAGTTAAAAGAAAATCTTTAATTTTTTTAGCATAAAAAGCATTTGTGGCAAAAACAGAAAAGAAACAATTAGTGGCTGTTGATTTCTTTTGTTGCGCGGGCGGCGTAACACATGGCTTCCGTAAAGCTGGTATTAATGTATTGGGAGGGATTGATATTGATGGAAATTACAAAGAGACTTACGAGAAGAATAACAGAGGCTCAAAGTTTATTCAAATTGATATTTCTGAGTTACAACCCCAAGATCTAGAAAAGGAGTTAGGAATAGAAAAAGATATGGATAACCTGATATTTGTAGGGTGCAGTCCTTGTCAATACTATACAACTATACAAACAGATAAAACCAAATCAACTGAAACTAAACTCTTACTAGAAGAGTTTAAAAGGTTTGTAGATTATTTTAATCCTGCATACATATTTGTAGAAAATGTTCCTGGACTTGAAACGAGAGAAGGAAGCCCGTTAGCTAAATTTAAATTGTTCCTTGGGAGCAAAGGTTATTATTTTGATGATAAAGTTGTAAATGCAGCCCATTACAGTGTTCCCCAAAAACAGAAGGCGGTATGTTCTGATTGCCTCACGATTAAATAAAAACATAACTGTACCTGAAGGGAATAAAGAGGGTATAAAAACTGTAAAGCACGCTATTGGAAATTTAAAGCCAATACCAGCAGGTTTTAGAGATAACAGTGATTCAAAACATTGGACAGCCGTACTAAAACCGATTAACTTAGCAAGAATAAAACAAACATCACATAACGGAGGGACAAGACTTGATTGGAAGAATAATGACAAGCTTCAATTAAAGTGTTATAAAGATAAAGACCATACTTTTCCTGATGTATATGGAAGAATGTATTGGAATCAACCTGCCCCAACTATAACTACGAAATTTCATAGTATCTCCAATGGAAGGTTTGGGCATCCTGAACAAGATAGAGCCATTTCGTTAAGAGAAGGTGCCTTACTTCAATCTTTTCCTGAAGATTATAAATTTTATTCTGACAGCTTAGTGATTATTGCCAGAATGATAGGGAATGCCGTGCCACCAAACTTAGCTAAATCTATTGCTGCTTCGTTAATAAACTTATAGCCATATGGATGACAAAAAGCTTGTCATGACCTTTGAACCTAATACGATTCAACATCTTGGGGTTAAAATGTATTCTAATATGCCACCCGCATTAGCGGAACTAATTGCAAATGCTTATGATGCATGTGCAACTGAAATGCATATTAGTTTATATGACTTTGATGAGAAGAAGGTGATTGTAGAGGACAATGGTGTAGGAATGTCGTTTGATCAGATAAATTAGTATTTTCTTAGAATAGGAAGAAATAGAAGAGATGAAAAGCAAGAATCGCCTTGCGGAAGAATTCCAACCGGAAAGAAAGGTTTAAAAAAGTTGGCTTTTTTCATTAATGAGTAGATCATTTGGGGCGGACCATGAACCACTAAAAATTACTAATAATATTACGCAAACAGAAAAAAATATAGAAAAAGGTCAGAAGCTTATGTCTATGGGTGTAATGTCTGGTTTTAGAAATCCTGCTATGCATAATCCTAAAGGGCATATTTATCCTGCCATCTTTGATGATAATGATTGTTTAGATTTGTTAAGTATGATATCATACCTTTTTAGAAAATTTAAAAGTGCAAGAAATATTAATAAATAACGGATTTTAATTGTAATACTTTTAAGATCGAAGTAGGAATCTCTTACAAGAACTTTATGGATATCCCAACTCTTCTAGTTGCAATCGCAAAAATGAAAGTAAAGAATGCTTTTAGAAATTATATTGAATATATCCAATTTCCCTATTTCAGAAATTTAGAAAAGAATACCAGAATAACGTTTGATTTTCCGTTAACTGTTTTTGTCGGGCAAAACGGTTCCGGCAAAAGTTCAACATTACACGCATTATATGGAGCACCAAAAAGGAATACGCCTTTTGAATTTTGGTTTTCGACAGCAGTAGACCCTATTCAAGAAGTTTCAGAAGGTGGAGATCGCCACAGTTTTTTTTATGTGTATAAAGACAACAGGGGTAATAAATTAGAAGTGCTGAAATTGAGAATATTCAAAAGGAATAATCCTGATTACTGGGAAACAGCCAGACCGAATTTAAGTTACGGTATGAAACGAATTGCTGGTGGTAAACGAAACCAACCTCTTGAAAAAAGTGTTGTTTATATTGATTTTAGATCTGAACTAAGTGCTTTTGATAAATACTTCTACTTTAAACAACCACGAAGAACGAAAACTATAAGTAATCGGCAAGACTACTTAAGAAAGTATTCAGTCTTTTTAAGGCGAATTATTGACGGAGATAACGTAATTATTCATCGCTATGGTGAGGATAAAAATGAACCGCTTAAAACTTTTACAGCAGAAGAGCTTTTTCATATTTCATTTATTCTTGGTAAAAAATATGTTTCAGGTAAAATAGTCCGGCATAAATTATTCGAAGAATGGGGTTATTCTGTAATGTTTGAAACAGATAACTTTACCTATTCCGAAGCTTTTGCCGGTAGTGGCGAAATGGCTGTTGTTAGATTGGTTCTCGACGTATTAGGAGCAGAAGAATATTCTCTTGTATTGCTTGATGAACCTGAAGTATCCCTTCATCCGGGAGCACAAAAAAGACTCAAGCATTTCCTTCTGGAACAAACTAGACGTAAGCGATTACAAGTAGTTATCTCAACCCACTCGCCAAGCATCATAGAAGATTTACCTTATAATGCCATCAAAGTTTTCTCACAACTTCCTTCCGGTAAATTTAGCGTCCGAAATGGCATCACACCTGATGAAGCTTTTTTTCATTTAGAACAAACAAATCCGGTTAAGAAAACCATTATTGTTGAGGATCTTTTAGCGAAAGAAATTGTAAGTGGTGTGTTAAAAGAAATGGGTGCAGATACAGAGTCGCTCTTTCAGATTAGTTTTTATAGTGGTGGTGAATCTGTAATAAAGAAGCATTTTATCAATGTTTATAGTCATGCAAATGATTTGAATAAATTCATTCTGTTCGATGGTGACCAAAATAGAGTTGCGCAACATTTTAATCCTGATTCATTAATTATTGCAGATCAAACAAACGAGAGATTTAGACAAGAGATTGTTAATCAAACGGGTGTTGATGTTCAATTTTACCCCGATGGTAATCAAGATGCAGGAGCGAGAGAAGATCAAGAAAGGGAATTAAGAATAAATTACTTGAGATTCTACTTGCGTAATGTCTATTATTTGCCATTATCAGTTCCTGAAGAAATAATTTGGAATCAACAATTAGCTGTGCAGTTATTAAATGTAGTAAATAAAGCAGATTACATTGAAAGGATTGATGCAGTAAATAGTTATAAAAAAAAGTTCTTGTTAATCGCTGAGGCAATGACTGGAGACAAGAGAAATATTGAATTAAGTGAGAAAACGTTCTTAACAAACTGGTTAACACAAAAGAATGAGGCTTATACTATTATTGTTCAAATTATAAGTACTATCAGGGATTTGCCTGTTCATGTATAGGTATCTTTTTATTACAGAACTTTTAATCTTTAGCACCATCCATTCCTTAGGAGTAGCTATAAATACTATTTCTTTCAAATATTGATTGTCAGATTGGAAAAACCGCTTAAACTGACCATAGCAAATCGTTTTAAGTCAGATCAGATGATGTCTTGGTTATTACACTAAGATAAGAATCCTATGTGTTTGAAAAATCCGACAGATGGATTATTCAACTCTCCGATTAATAAGGCTCTGTCCAAAAACTTGTTCATATTCTCGCAACTGGTTTCAGGGAGCATACAACATGCATGGCAGGCAGACATATTTAGTCCCATGAACCCCTGCCCCTTATTATGTTCTATACACAACGGATCCGATGAACACCATAAAGCTCGTTCTAAAGACGTTCTTAGGAGCTCTTCAAATTTACTTGGCTGACCAAGAGCCACAAGACCACCTAATGTTCCCTCTGCATCTGTTGTAGATGTATAAATCAATATACCATCCATCCTTAAACCTTCAGCACCTTTATCGCTATATATTATCTCTGAAAGAGAAGCAGCATTGTAACCACTGTCTTGAGCCATGGCATCAATTAACACATGAGATAAGGTATGTAGCAAAATGTATCGCGGATTTACAGTTGGAGAAGGCATTCGCTCCGTTATAGCACCAAATTTCAACAATGAAGATCTATAGTTTGCTTCTAACTTCTTTATTCTCTTATTAATCGCAAATTCGTTTTGATGCAGCCAATTATTTAGCGCCTCTTCTCTAAACTTTATGAAAACTCCTTCTCCTTGCACTTCAACTGCCGGTAGCCAGCTAGAGATACCAGGTTTATACCTTACATCTCTTATACGGCGCCACTCTTCTTCATACTGTTTTATTAAGTCTGGATTTGGAGCAAATTTTAACTCCTCAATTGCGAGTGGACGCACTCTTGTAAAACCTTTTTGGATGTTTAACTGCTTGAGTTTATGTATCAATACGACACATTCTATAAAGCTACCTAATCCGTCGTATTCAGATCCATCGACTAATTCCGAGTTATAATCTTTTTCATTTGTCCTATATGTTAGAAAACATTGGTATTCTTCATACCTCGTTTTAACACTCATATCAACAACATCAATCGGCTGAATATTAGTTTTATAATTCTTTAGAATAGTTATCATTTCAAACTTATCCGCAACATTAATATCTTTATTGAATTCCTCATTCAACTTCATGAATTGGATGATCTCATCAATCAAGTAAATTCTATCTTTTGTAGCGAGTTCTTCATCTGCTACCGAAAAATCCGGAAAATTCTGAATGGTATAAATTATCTGTTCAGCTCTAATATTATTGGCATTAGGTTGATTTGTTCCACTATGGCTGAAACCTGAAGGGAGACTAATACCTCTGTGATTAACCGGAAAGTAAACATTTCCGGCACCACGCTGAAGCGTTATGGGGAAGTATTTTTTAAGTTCTTCTACCGTCTGCGGATCTCTTAGATTTGCCGACAATATTCTTACCTTATCAGGGTGATTATGATATGCAACTTCATTCTTAAATTGAAGTTGTGTTCCTCTTGCACCAAATTTACCTAACCATGGTGTGCTCAATCTGTTATTTCCTCTGCCTAAAAACGGATCAGTAGGATCCATGAAAGTACTCTTTTGTTCAAAAATTCCTGCCAAATCTTTTCTTGCATCACAAACTTTACAAACAACCTTAACGTCAGATATTGAGGCACTTGCTCCAAATTCTAAATATAAGTGTTGCTGATTTGCTCTTGCAGCGCAAACGTTTCTATTTCCAGGATTGTCTTTATGACAATACCAATCCCAAGGAAAATCATCAATATGCCCATAAGCAGTTGCTATAACAAAACGCATTGGAACAAGCTTTGGTCTCGGATGAGAATTTAAGCAGGTTTGAGAAGGGCAAACATAAGTTTCATTGTTATTATCTCTTTCCCATGAGTCTGTCTGTAGTTCCATTTTTGGAACAAAGTGAATTGTTTTACAATCTGGACAAAACAATGCACCAGGAAACCTTGTAGCATTCAGAGCAGGAAAAGCAGCTTGTTTATCTTGTTTTTTACCTGCAATCGGTGGTGAGACAAAAAACTCAATACCGAATAATTGGGCAAGCCTATCATCATATATTTTACGCCTATTGTCTACATTATTTCTATATCCCCAACTTGTTTTCTCAGGCTCATTTTCTTGATATTGCGCATCAGGACTCAATATCATCAAAGACATTCCGGGAAAATCCACTATATTACCTACCCCAAATGAATTTACAGCTTGTGATTTCCTGATTTTTAACTCTGCCATTTTTGCTAATTGTTTCTTTACTCAATTAATTATACTTAGCAACCTGAACCGTTGTACTTTCTTCAACGTTTCTTAAATTTGTCATAACACCTCTTCTAAGTTCATCAGCATTTTTGGTTAAAAGTTCAACTCGTTTATCCGGCGACAAATACAATTTATCGTCCCAACTATTGATAATAGTTGTTCTGAAATCAGGAAATGACAAGACCGGGTTATTTGATGATAAATTTGACCAGTCTGACACTATAGAGTCAAAAACCTTTTGTAAATTCTCAATAAATTTGTTTTCACCACCGGCACTTTGGATTCGTTCCTTGAGCAAATCAAAAGTGTCGGATAAATGATTTTGGATAGTACCTGCATTCTCAAGTGTAATTTGTGCATTTGTTCCTATACCGAAAAACTTCTTTCTCATTATCGCAAATACAACACCTGCAAGTGCCTTTTCTAATGCCGGTTCTGAAAAAGGCGTAACAGAGGTAGCTTCAACAAACTTGTAGAATGCACGGTGATAATCGGTAAATCTCTCATAGTGAGAACGATCTCTGTTCTTAGCTGAATTATAAGTAGTAATTACGAGACCAGGCTTTATTCTGCCTACTCTGGAACTAGCTTGAATGTATTCTGCATGCATTTTCGGTTGTCCTGTAACTTGCATTACATTCAATCTGCCAATATCCACTCCTACGGAAATCATGTTAGTAGCACCGGTAATTTGACATACTGCTTTATCATTCTCAGCGCTAAAAAGTATTTTTATCCTTGAGACAGTTTCACTTACCAAATCTTCAGAGCTTCCATCCCATTTACTGCCTGTCAGACGTTCATATAATGTGTTACGCTCATTCTCATTGAACTTCACTTTCAGCAGCTCTTGTAAAGATGGCTTTAAAGTTCCATCGTTTTTAATTACATCTGACTTCTTGCGTATACCAAGTTGAATTAATGCGGATTTCTGAGATTCAGAAATATTGGTAGGAAAGGAAGGCAATAAAACTTTTTCCAAATGATCTAAGTTTTGAGAAATTTGATCACCGGTAAGTTGACTTGATAATTCGATAAATCTTTCATCCTCATAGTCTTGATAAACTGTTCCTGTCCATTCTCCGAGAACTTTTCTGTAGGCAGGAATGTCATCTTGAGCAAGTGTTCTGAATTTACCAAGCTCCTTTAAAGTATTAAAATATGCCAGAACGTTATAATAGTAATCCAATAGTTCAGATTCAACATCTATACTGGGAATTAGCTGAGTTAAGACTGATATTAACCTGATTTGTGTAACGGTGTTGGTAAATCCTGACGCCATTAGTCCAAGATATAATCGCCCGTGAGCTTTGTATTTTTCCTCATTAAGATTATATTCAATAGGTTTCTTACGTGAAAAAAATGAATCATCAGCGTCGGATCCAGGTGGAGGAAATTGCATAAAATGCTCTCTCCCATACAGCATTTCACATTGAGTCAATGCATTCCTTGCTGTTGCTGTTGCTGTTACAATTTTCGGTTTTATTGTATGTTCGTTTTCTCTGGATGTACATAGCTCATCCACAGCCATTTCAAATACCCCATAGATACTCCCCAAAGAAGATGTTATCAAATGCATTTCATCCTGAATAATAAGCTCCGGAGGTCTTTTTGGTATAAATCATTCCTTCACCATTCTGGTTTTCCTCAAGGTTGAAAAGTCGATAACACTCATTCCTCCAATTTATAAAGGCATATTTATCAACAGTTGAGAATAAAAGAGTTGGTTGCATTTCGTAAATTGTATCATCAACAAAATAAACAGGAAAACCATTTTGTTGTGCATCTTCAGTTAGCTGTCGTAATCGCTGGTCTTTCTGAGATCTTGTTTCTTTACCTTGTGGTAAATAATAATTCGGGCTTATACCACCAATTCCGAAGTAACAATTTGAATTTGTACAAGCAAGCCAGCCGTTGCCGCTATATCTCGGCTTACCTTGATTTGGGAAAGAAACATTTGCAACAATACCCCATAATCCTTTTTTGTTTCTGCCATTTTCTTCAATGATCAACCTGGCTCCACAGCATGGACATTCTGAAAAAGGCAGCCCGTATTTCTCTTCATTATTTCCTTTACTAATATCCAATGTCTGAATCTGGGAATTTCGCCAAAACCCATATTCATCTTCCCATTTGTTGGGAGTTAGCCCGCTTCCCACCCAAATACCGATAGAAATTCTTTCATCCCCATAATCAGGATGATTAGCCATATTTTTACTTTTATCTACCTTATAATTTTTGCGAATCATTTCGCATGCACAGATAAGCGGAACGGCACGGGCAAATTGTTGTTTGTTCAGCAATCTCAAGGTATATCTCATTATTGCAGTCACCCCGCCAGACGAATTATCAAAAGTTAATCTCCTAAAGAAAATTGTGAAGGTAATCAGACCTAAGTAAGCTTCAGTTTTACCACCTCCTGTAGAAAACCAGATAAGGTCTGTAGTATTCCGATCTTCTGACTGATCATCAACTGCTCCCTCTACTTGCGCAAGCAGGAATGCTAATTGAAACGGTCGCCACATAACTTCATAGTTTGCACTAATGAATTCCTGAATTCCAGGTAACGAGTCATTATATTCTTGTATCCATTTCAAGCCTTGTGATAAATGAGTAAATAGCTTTTGCCCTTTTGCAGCCTTTTTCCCTTTGATATATTCGGAAAAAGCACGCTGCAGATACATACTTAAATTAGCATCCCTAAATGCAGTTAAAGCATTATTATTAGCATTATCGCTTAATATCTTAATACCGCGATCCATTCGAAGGAATAATTCCTTGCAGGTATCCAGATTTTCTTCTGCCTGCTCTTTAAGAATATCGAACTTTGTATTATTGCATCAAATCCAAGATCATTTAAATACTGACTAATTCCACTCCTCTGTTGCTCAATCCATAATCTATATCGGTCTATAAAAACCGTCAACTCCTGTAAAAGAATTTTTGACGATATTCCCCCATAATGCTCTGGAATCAGCCTTTTCAAATCAAAGACTTGTTTTATTCCTTCAAACCTTGAGGAGTCTTTAAAATCTACATCACTCATGGCAACTTCGTAAGAGGGGATGATTTCCGTTTGAACAAACCGCTTAGGTTTTAACCATTCCGATGTGGGCAGTTCCGACTTTTCAGAATTTTCCCAGCTAACTGAACAACCGTGACCTGTGGCAAAAGACGCGTACTTCAAGTATTGTAAATGAAGTGACTTTATCTCCTCAGGTCGACTCTCTAAATCTGTTCGGTCCTCTCCGGCATGGAAATCTGCAGGTGAAGTTTCTAACCTGATTTTTGGTTGAAAAAGACAAAACTGAGGAGCCTTCTGAGTCTTCTTCTCTCTTATCAATTCATTGGTTAACGTAACCGTAATAATACATTTGGATGCGTCAGATGGCAATGGACGTTTGTTGATATATAGACGTACCCAAGGCTCACTATTCTTTTTATCTGTATCGATATAAATCTTATTGACTCCGCTTACTAATTTTTTGTTTTCGGAATCGTACAGATTCAAATCATCACCTCCAATTAGATCCAACTGATAGTCCCTAACTATTGGATTACGCTTAAAAAGACTATATTTCGGAGGCAATTCTTCGTCTGTTAGTTTCGGATGCTTACTTTTCAACAGGGCAATTTTATCTTGTCTATCCGGATCTGCAGTTTTATTATACGTTCCAAGCTGCAGTTTGATATTAATTTTAGCAGAAGCCCCAACTATAGTGCTGAGACCAATTGCAGAAGGCTTAAAATCAGAACTAAGGAGAATCTCATCTCCTGACTCATTTCCATCTTCACCTTTGGATGCATTGTAATCATTCGTATGTTGCATTGGTGTGACAGCATATGTATCATCATCACTAAACATTTCATCACTACATGTTGCTGGTTCCTGCGGATATAAAACTCCGGTAACATAAAAATTTAAAGGTGAATCATTCTTAATAACTTCCTCATCACCATTTTGAGGTCCCAGAAGGAATTTTTCAATAATGTTCTTATGTATAAGACTTCTGACTCCTAATTCATTAACCATGTTATTAAACAATTAAGGGTTTTGCGTTTTTAAAATAGGATTCAGTCAACTGAGATTTTATGCTACTAGGGAGAAATAAATAAAGTAAATCTTTTGCTCTTGTGAAGGCTACATGCCAAATAGCTTTATGGATTTGGCTATTTGAATCAAACTCCTTTGTACCGGTGAAAATGATTATATTATTCTCTAAGCCCTTAAAGTGCTGCGTTGATAATACCATAATCCTGTTTTTCTCAAACTTAAAATCTTTGTCATACTGCCAAATTGAAAACTTATAAGTATCAATACATTTTATCTTTTCAACCATATCTTCTTCACATAAAATACTAATCATTCTCAAAGGCACATTTTTAGAATCTAAATCATTAACTGTATTTTGAATTAAGTTAATAAGCTCGTCTTCAGAGTTCCAAAAAACAGGTTTGAAAATTGTGTTTGCTTTCTTCATACAGGAGCCTTCACTTATACCTGTGTAAAGCGTGGAAGTTCTTACTATCCCTTGCGTATTTCGGCAATTTTCCGATAGTGGCTGTACAATTACATGGAATTTCTTTTTGAATAATCTGAAATAATCTTCATCGAAAGTGCCATACGTATTTTGAGCATCTTTATCTAAAAACACAGAAAAGTTGTAGGACTCAAATCCCCCTTTCAAAAACAGCTCGATTGCTAACATCTTAGCTTCATAGAATATGTCCTGCCCTTCATCAACAATTACATAGTCATATGAATCTATATTCAACAAAGTTCTATTGCTAAGTAAAGCAGATGGCAGCTCGTTCCAAGTATCAAGTTTTTTTACATCGCACGGGATGTTGTTTTCTATTAAAATATCTTGAAATAGCTTATCTAAATGAACCACATTCGCATCATCAAGCAGAGAAGCATTTTCATTTCGAATATCACTTCTCAGGAAGTCGGCAAGAGATTTATTTTGACAAACAAACAAAACTTTTTTTCCTTGTCCCCTAAGCTTTACAAGAAGCTCCCTGGCTATTAGAGTTTTACCGGTACCGGGTCCACCCATTACAGCAAATCCAAATCCTTCATTGAAGGAAACCAGTTTCAATATAACTTCTGCTTGCTTACGTGTATAAAATTTAGTTTCTTCATCACTAATTTCAAAGTATTTAGGCAACGGAATTTCAAACTTCAGATCATCTCTTATGTAAGTAGATAACATTTTAAATTCATCTGAGTTAATTCCGTTGTGATGTTTATTATGTGGGTGTTTTAGCCAGTACCGTTTTACTCTTTCGAGAAATTTTGAAAAAGTGTCAAGTGATAGAACGTCGTTCAAATCCCCCGTTACTTCAGGATCATACTCGATAGTCCATATTCCTTCACCTTTTTGAAATTTTTTAAAGTGCTGAGGCTTCAATGTTTGGGGCAAGAGGACACAGTAGCCAAGAGCGATTTTTTGATCTAAGTAAAGGTTGGAAAATCTTCTTTTGATTTTTTTATCCCTGAAATCATATAAATAATCTGTTACCTGTTTAAAGGGATCCTTTTCTTCACTATTTGTATAAGACTTAAAAAACTTCCTTTGATCTTTATCAAAATAAATGCTTCCACCTTTAACTTCAATAAAAAGCACTACCTGGTTGTCAATGTAAATGAAATCAACCTGCCCGTTTAACTTGCGGTTGGCTTGGACATAATTAACATTAGCGAGAATGCAAACACTTGTATCATTTGCAAATAGTTGATTAAAAAGGAGAAATATATCGTACTCGCCATCTGACGCAAAATCATGCCTTTGGGCTATAATAGGACTTATTGCCATTGTTACTCAATATTTCTTACTGTTAGTATTCTTGTTTTCTCAGAGAGTTCATTGAATATATCTCTGTATTCTCTAATTGAGTAATCAATATTTTCATTGCTTACTACTTTGTTCAATATACTTTTATATAAAAGTCTTGGTGTTCTATAGATGTACTCATAATTTTCCACATAACTCCTTATGTCTCCTATTAAATGATGTTTACCGCTATAAAATTCCTGATAAGTCATTACCAGCTTTTTTACCGCTGAAACTACACTTTCAAAATTGTCCGGTAGAATATTTCTATCGTTGATCCAGTTGTTAATGGTTGCAGAAATCACAGGCTGCATTTTATATTCTATCAGCTTAGATCTCAATGATATTGCACCAAATTTGGACCTAAAGTCAGCAATAACATCTATCCAAACCTGAGCCTTATTATATCTGTCCCGAAAGCCTTTTATATTTCTTTCAATTAGTAGATCCCGTATCTCCTGATATGTGCTACCTCGGTCATCAAAAATTATAATAATCCTATCACCGGCTTCCAAATCTTCAGCACATTTCTTATACTTATCTTCATCCTCATTATTATCCACACCTAAAGTACTTCTATACAGATAATACGATCTGCCAGCAGGTATGTCTTCCATACTTTCATCTTCTTCAAAATGTATGGTAATTTTACCTGCTTCTATGCCATTGCGCTTGATCATTGAAGGTTTTACCCCAGTGTTTCTCGATGTATAGCGAACTAATTCATCTTGTATAAGATTATTTATATCCCTAAGTGTTTCGTGTTTTGCAAGATTAACTTGTTCTTGGAACTCACGAGGGTTTATAACTTCTTTCGAAACATACCGCTGGTCATGATTACTCCTTAAATTTTCAATACTATTTTGAAAAGCAATAACTAAATTCTTAAATACAATAATATCTTCCTTTGACATTAACAGGTTTATCTTGCATTTACTACGATAATGCTTTAAAACAAGGGAAAAGAGTTGATCGTAAACGTTATATCTGATAGAACCATTATACAAAATGGAAATTGACAAAACTAAATTTTCATCTCCATAAAGAGCTTCTTCTAATCTTTCCCACGAAAACAACTTAATTGAAACACCTGGATACTCTTTTCTAATCAAGCTCTCCTTAGAAAGGTTCCGCTCGTTGTCAGTTAATATCAATACT
This sequence comes from uncultured Chitinophagaceae bacterium, assembly GCA_963760045.1. Lineage (GTDB taxonomy): Bacteria > Bacteroidota > Bacteroidia > Chitinophagales > Chitinophagaceae > Ilyomonas. The sequence continues at coordinate 6,027 of CAVXBN010000013.1, read as the reverse complement.
CGTTCGTTCTTTATAAAGCTTAGTGACTTTAAATATTCTTCATCAAGGTTTGTATTTTGAATGTATTGATTTAGATAAAAAATTTCATCTGAGAATTCAATTTGTAGTTCTTTCAAATGGTCGGGAAGAACCAAGCTTGATAAATAACTAATGAATTTTTTGGAAAACTCGTCTAAGGTTTGTCGAAATGGGACAAGGGAAAAAAGCTCTTCTTTTAAAGCTCTGAATAAGCGCCGCAGCTTCTTTCGTCCTTCGAAATCCTGCATCATCTCATTATATATCAGATTAAATAGTGTCTCAATACCATCATAGAAATTGAATATGGTGTTATCTTTATCTTGATGCTTCAAAAAACATTTGATTAGATTACTTTGGTCTGAATTAATTTCGAAGTCTCCTTTAAGTATGCAATCGCTTATGCCGAATTCGTATCCGTTCAATTCTATTGCTTGATGGGAAATGTACTCGAAATGTTTATTTAATATAATTGCCTTTTGTGCAGGCATTGATAAAATTATATTTGGTTTACCAAGCAAATCTGCAAAAGCTGTGATAGAAGCCCAAAGTTTCTCCAGCTTACTTTCGTTCTTTTTTTCATTGATTTCAATTTGTTTGAAAAGTTGTTCTATAACTTCACACGTCACTACTATTGCCTTTATAGGCTTCTCTTCGGCAATGATTCCAAAGGATTCAGGGGATTCAAATAGGTCGGTCTTTGTGACAATCAATCCAGATTCGTTATCCCATGGGTTAACAAAATCCACTTTGCATTTTTTGAATAGGCGCTCAGCCATTATTTTATTAATTGTACACCTCCGAATTAATGAATCTGCTTGAAAGCCTGAGTTTGTAAAAAAGATAACACTTTGATCATCTAAATAATCAAACAAAAAATTATTTTTTTTGAATCTCGAGAATAAAGAAAGTGTGAAGTTGTTTAGTTTTAATGGTGGGTGTTTAAATATTGTTCCATCCACAGTACTTGTAGAACTCACGACCAGCATGGAGTTGGATTCCCATAGTTCAGTATTCCATTTTCTTTCACCGACAGCTTTTCTTGAATCAAAGGCAAAAGGGCTGACACCATACTTTTCTTCAATTATAGCTGCTCTATTATTGAGTAATATCAATACTGGTATATAAGCTGTAAAACACTCATAATCGTCACTAAGTATAAAATGTATTTTACCATTACTATCTGTCAGGTCCGGAATTTTGCTAAATAGATACTTTAATCTTGTGTTTATCATTAACTCGGCAAAATTGATGGGAACCTCTATATCCTCATCGCTCGCCTCAATCAAATACTTCATTAAAAATTATTAAAATTTAATAATTTATATTCATTAAAGAAATTAAATGCTAACCTATTTAAAAAGTGGTAGTTAGCTTTTTCTCACATTTGATAAACTGAATATCTGACCATCGACTTATACAATTCAAATACTTTGTTTTGTATCGAAAATTTGAGTGTTTTGGCGGTATTGAAACAGCTAGTTTAGGTGAAAAAATATTATAACGCAGCTTAAATCGTATGATAATGCTTCTTATTGCGAGCAATTTAAATCTTTAAATTTAACTACCAAATTATAATTAGAAGCATTGAATAGAAGTCTCTGCCCAAAATTATGTCTGCCTTAAAAACAGAAAACAATCTAAAAATTCTTTGTGTTTATGCAATCAAACAGCTAATTAAGAATATTCTATACAAGTGGACCAAATCGTATCAAATATTTCTAATCTGTCAAATATTATCATACGCAAATAAAAGAAGTTTCTTTTCATCGGCTTTTGAGTTGAGGAGAATAAAGCCGTTCAAAAGAAAACAGTTCAATAAATAAAGCGGATACTTCATTCATTAAACTGTAAAGAAAATACAGCGTAACTCCTAAGTTGGTTAATTTGAATTTGGAATAGGCACACCGTCCCTTTTATCCTGCATAGATAGCTATGCTGATTGTCATCACTTCCCTTGTAATTACTTGCATATTGAACAGTACTTCCTGGACCTTATATTTATGTATTCACCCTTTATTTCATATCGGGAAAGGCTTGTAGCCATTGATTAGAAAATCAGCATTTAAATATTTTGCTGTGCAGGACTATGTTGCAAAGGTTTCAAGCAGAGCATAGATTTTTGTTTCGTTCTAATCAACGTTTCAATATACAATGAGCTGTATCCGGTTTTACGGATTATCTTTTTAGAGAGTACAGCACAGAAGAAAACAAAACTGGCAGGAAAAAGAATTCCCCAACACTTTAGGACTGTTTTTAAACAGGTGGCACTCTAAAATGTGGGGAATACTTGTATATCTATATTAAGTAGAAAACTGCTTATTTATTACACCTTTTACAAATGCCACTTCAAAAAGTATTTTGTACAATTAAAAATATAAAATATATATTAATTGTCCTAATATAAAGCGCACTATAATTAAAAAACTTTAATATTTATCACTTCTTGCAATGGTAAGGAACTCCACTTATAATGATTTAGCTCGTTCACAAAAAATTATATGGAAATACTAATGAAATTATAAACAAGCTATTTGAAACTTAATAGGCAGATAGAAAAAGCTATATAGATACACCTGACCATTGATAACGAAATGGAGCTGATCACGATCATTGCTTATGATTTCCTCTACGTACACCTGTGTATTAGGTAAAATCGCATTGGTTGCTTCCGTACATATAACTCTAAAGGGCGTGTAGACTATTCTAATTTGTCCTTTTAAGTTCACCACTAACAGCGTACTGCTGTTATAATACTGATAATGCATCTTGCTGTCCATGGTAAAAGATTAAAAAAGCCCTGGAATCATTGTGTAGAAACCAAGGCTTATGAAGATTGATTGTTGTTTGTTATTCTATATACCAGTTGTGAGCAATGCCTTGAAGTGCATATCTAAGCCGTTCTACAAATTGGTAAGCATTGACACTCCGGTCAAGGAAATTATCAATGTAGCTGCTCTTATTAGCTCCTGTCAGCAGGTTATATAACCTCCACAAGGAAAGATTGCCCTCCGTGTTACAACCAAAATTTTTGTCATGATAAAAGTCTCTTGTTACCAGGCTGATAGGGTTGTCTGTAAGAGCAATGGGATAAATGCCGTCTTTCATTTCTTTGGGCAGATGCGGATACATCCTACACTTGCCGATTACTGTAGCAAACTGCTGTTCTGTTAAGGATACCTTTTGTAATTCAGCCATCCGGTATAGCTGGCTGGTAGCACTGTATTTCTCAACGAGCTCTCTGATAGCAGCCTTCAATTGAAAGACGGACTTCACCTTGATATCTCCCGCATAACCATCTGTCCAGATACACAGGTTCGTGCAAACTGTATTCTTAAAGCCAATAAATACTTTAAAATGCTCGTCCGCCCCTTTGCGGTTATAAAGGTTATCAAGGTTGTATGCCTTAATGCCACCAATGGTAAGAGACAGCATGTTACCATCTATTTCATCATATATTGAGGGTATCTCAATTGCAAAAGCCATACGTTCATAATAGATGGTCTTTTCATGCTCTAAAAGCTCGATAGCAGCCTTGTGTCTTGCTTCCGGTACTCTAGCCCTAATAGGATGTGAAAGCCTGATAGAGGGGCTTAAAATCGTTTCCTTGCCGAATGTTCAAAGCTACCTCCTGAACCGTTTCTATAAACTCCACCTGGCTGATAACCGGCTCATTGTCTTTACTGAATACAGGAATAATGTGCCCATCTCTCACTTCTTCCAGAGAAGCCCCGATTGTATTTGCCTGTATGAATAATTTATCAGTTGATACGGCTTCAGTTTTGTTCTCTGTCATGTTATTGGCTGTACCATTTATCAGTGGTTGCTCAGTTGTTGTAAGTTCCATTGTTAGATGTGTTTTGAATGTTTATTAATGTTGATTCGACTGAATTTTCTAAAGCGTTTCTACGGTTCGTAAAGGCTTGGAGGAGGGAAGTGTCAGAAGTAGGATGAGCATAATACAACTTGAGTAATTCTTCTATGCTCCTGCAGTCATTGATGCGTTGCTGTAAATCTGTTGGCTCTTTCACTTCCCGGTCATCCGGCACTCCGAGATGACACCAGGAGAGTATTTGTTTACCAATTTCAGCGGAAAGTTTTCTTTGCGGTTTGCCGTGAAACAAGGACGTTCTGTCTTTGGTAGCCACTGCCTGATTTTTGATGTCTACTTCGAAAAGAAGCGTGAACTCGTAATCCATACCTTCTCTGGTGACACCTTTCAGTCCTACCTTTTCCGGGACTTGTTTGCCGTTTTTATCAGCCAGTATATATTCCTGCTTCGCTCTGATGGTTCCAATAATGTGTAAAGGACTTTGCAGGATATATTGTACAAATGCGTTGTGCCTGGGGGTGAGCTTAGACCAGTTGGTGTAACTGTTTCCCATCATGTTGCTGTGTTCTTCCAGTATGCCTCCTGTTCCTTCCCATTCATGGCTGATGCTGTCTATAATGATTACTTCCATCTTTGCCTTTTCACATACTTTGATGGCTTCTATGTACCGTTCCGGTGAAAAGGAAGGTTGTAGGTGTAGCACCCGGAAAGAGCCTAAGTGAGCATATAGTTCAGAAGAATGATTTTCTGTATCGATAACTGCAATGGTTGACCAGTTGTTGGTTAAGCCATAGGCCACCAATAAGGCAGCCATAAGTTTTACCGGCTCCCTGCAGGTCCCTGGATTGCCATCTTGATTCTTGCATTCTTACGGCTTGCCTGTTGTAGTTGCATGTATAACAATTTAAAAATTTATAATGTATAAAAAAAGGCAGCTCGAAGGCTGCCCTTTATACTTACTAACCCACAGAAACTAGATGGTGTGGTCATCAGAGTACGCTTTTGCTTAACGGGCTGTATCGCGTACCTGTTGAGGGACAGCCCCTGCATAAGGAATATAAGCATACGTGTGAGCAAGCTTGATAACCTCTCCTGTCTCTTTTACAGTGTAGTCATAAGCCTCACATTCTACCCGTTCAATTGTGCCCTGAATCTGCTGACCAATCAGCGTTTTGGCTGTTTCATGATCAAAAGTGGAAGAAATAAAACAACGTTTAGCAGTTGCATAGAAACGTCCTGTGGACTGCGATTGCAGCATAACCAAATCGCCTTGCAATTCCAAAGAGACAAAGCTTCCCTTAGCGCCCTCTCTCAGATGGGCATTAATAACTCTTACCATGGTAATAAAATGTTTTAAGATAATTAAATATGTGACGGGGTTACCCCAACTTCGAGGTTAAGGTCGGGGTGGTGTTTGGAGGAGGGAAGCTGCGCCAACCAATACACAGACATAAAAAAAAATAAAAAAAAATTTTATGTTGGCGCAGTCCAATTTGGCTGGTTAATCTTATACCATGTTTAAGTATTAACTGGCAACGCCATGAAGTTGTACAGTGTGCAAATTCCTATTGTTAAATGGAAAGAACATTATAAAGGACGATTTAGTGATATACTATATTACAAACTGTCAATTTTATCTCAGCCCGTGCAATTACACCAAAAATTGCAGGAGGATTCCAATTGACTACATATGATGATACATGGAATTAAAAGAGTATGTTTGGGAACCATCAATGGCAAACATCCTCAGTAAGTCATAAAAAAATCATGCAAATGAATGTTCCTTAAAAGGGTTAATCAGAATGATAAGCCTATTTAACGGAATGTAATCTGTTGCCATGACTATTCTTTATACGCAACATACTGGTAAGTAATGTTGGAATAGTCAATATAAAAGGCCACTGTCGTTCCATCTGAATCAGGTTTGCTATAAACCTTCTCTCTAAATTGCACTGTATTGCGTCATTATCCAAACACTTCCATACAAACCAGGAATTGTTATTTTTGTCCGTATAAGATGCAACTTCATTTACCAGATCAAAATGTTGTTCAGTTGGAGAGTACATATCCACCTTCATCATTTTAAAGTTGAATAAAATGAGAAAGTTTGCTGAAGCTTCTTCTGATGCCACTTCAAACTCGCCAAATTTGTCTTTGAGTACGGCTCGTTTTATTACTGC